>NZ_BAAAQT010000006.1:479520-605610 GCF_039531815.1 Agrococcus versicolor
GGCGACGGCGACGCGCCTGCGGTCGTGCGCCGCCCGTCGCGCCCGGGCCGCGGCCGAGCGCGCGGCGCCCGGACGTCGTCGCGCGGGCGCGCGGCGGGACGTGGCGGTGGTGGGCACCGGCCCAGGGTAGGCGGGTCGCCCATGGGCGGGCCATGTCCCGAGCGTGCCGAGACCCACAGCATCCACGCGTAGCATCTGCAGACGATGGATTCGGTCCTGCTCTACGTCCTCGGCGTCGTCATCCTCGTGATCGGCCTCGCGGTCTCCATCGCGCTCCACGAGGTGGGGCATCTCGTGCCCGCCAAGCGGTTCGGCGTGCGGGTCGGCCAGTACATGATCGGCTTCGGCCCGACGCTGCTGTCGCGTCGTCGCGGCGAGACGGAGTACGGCCTGAAGGCCATCCCGCTCGGCGGCTACATCTCGATGGCGGGCATGTTCCCGCCCCGCCGTCCGGGCGAGGCGTCGCGCGCGGCATCCACGGGCTTCTTCGACACGCTCGTGCAGGATGCGCGCGACGTGTCGGCCGAGTCGATTGGCGACGCGGGGGAGGAGCGCACCTTCTACCGCCTGCCGGTGTGGAAGCGCATCGTCATCATGCTCGGCGGGCCGGCGATGAACCTCCTGCTCGCCGTCGTCCTCTACGGCATCGTGCTGTGCGGCTTCGGCGTCGCGCAGCCGGGCACGACGATCGCGTCGCTGTCGGAGTGCGTGATCCCGGCGAGCCAGGAGCGCACCGACTGCACCGCCGACGACCCCGCGGCGCCCGCGGTGGCGGCGGGCATCGAGCCGGGCGACGTCATCGTCGCGATCGACGGCGCCCCGGTCGACGGCTGGGCGGACGTGCAGGCCGGCATCCGCGACGACGCCGGGCAGGAGCTCACCTTCACGGTCGAGCGCGACGGCGAGCGCCGCGACCTCGCCGTCACGCCCCTCGCCTCCGAGCGCTACGTCACGGACGACGACGGCCAGATCGTCGAGGTCGACGGCGAGCCGCAGGTCGAGACCGTCGGCTTCATCGGCATCGGGCCGCAGTACGAGGTCGTGCAGCAGTCGATCGCCGAGGTCCCCGTCGCGGTCGCCGAAAACGTCGTGCGCGTCGTGCAGGTGATCGCGACGCTGCCCGTGCGGCTCGTCGAGGTGGCGCAGGCGGCGTTCGGCGGTGGCGAGCGCGACCCGGAGGGCCCCATCTCGGTCGTGGGCGTGGGCCGCATCGCCGGCGAGATCGCCTCGCTCGACCAGGTGCCGATCGCCGAGCGCGCGTCGTCGATGCTCGGCATCCTCGCGAGCCTCAACGTCGCGCTCTTCGTCTTCAACCTCGTGCCGCTCATGCCGCTCGACGGCGGGCACGTGCTCGGCGCCGTGCTCGAGGCCATCCGCCGCGGCATCGCCCGGATGCGGGGCAAGCCCGATCCCGGCCCGATCGACACCGCGCGCTGGGTGCCCGTCACCCTCGCCGTCACGGTCGTCCTCGGCCTCATGAGCGCCCTGCTCATCTACGCCGACATCATCAACCCGATCTCGATCCTGCCCTGACCCGAGGCCAGGTCGCCCCTGCGCCCCCACTGGTCACGATCGCACCCCGACCGGTCACCGTCGCACCCTGACTGGTCACCGTTGCACCTCGACGGGTCACCGTCGCACCCTGACTGGTCACCGTTGCACCTTGGAGGGCCCGAATCGGGTGCAACCGTGACCAGTCATGCGGCGCGGCGACGGGCGAACGCGGCCGCGAGCCGCGGCAGCACCCGTGCCCGCGGGTCGGCCATGTGCTCCTTCGTCACGCGCACGACGATCCACCCCGCACGCTCGAGGGCCTCGCCCCGCTCGATGTCGCGCGCGAACTGACGATCGTCGAGCCGGTGCTGCTCGCCGTCGTACTCGAGCGCGACCCGCAGCGACGGCCACGCGAGGTCGACGCGCGCGAGGAACCGTCCGACCGAGTCGCGCACGTCGACGTTGCACACCGGCTCGGGATGGCCAGCAGCCATGACGAGCAGCCGCAGCTCCGTCTCCCGCGGCGACTCGACGCCCACGCGCGCCATCGCGATCGCCATGCGCAGCAGCGGGAGGCCGCGGGCGCCGCGGAAGCCGTCGAGGCGCTCGACGAGCGCCTGCTTCGAGGTCGAGCAGGGGTTCCGCGCCTGCAGCAGCCAATCGGCGACCGCCACGAGCGGATGCAGCGGCAGGAGCGTCGCGAGATGCACGAACGCGTCGTGCGGATGCTCGACGCGGATGCCGTCGACCTCGACGACCTCCGCCTTGAGACGATGCCCGACGACGCCCGGCCGACGCATCCGATGCCCGATCGTCGGCGACGCGAGGTGCACGGGGCCGCGTTGCAGCGCGAGCGGGATCGGCATCCCGTGCGCGAGCGCTGCCGTGATGTGGGAGAGGAACTGGTCGTCGCGCGCGACCGAGCGGACGGCGTCGAGGAACTGCGCTCGCGTCACGGTCTCGCCACCGGCACGCGGGACGCGGGTGCCGACGAGCGGGGCGAGGTACGCATCGCCGGCGAGCTGGCGCCGGGTGCGCCCCTCGGCGAGGGCGTCCGCGACGGCGAACGCACGGACCTCGGGGGCGGGAGGGAGGAGATGGCTCATCCGCGGAGGATCGCGAGGACGGCGCTCGCGCGACGGCTCGGATCGGCGGCTGTGGATGCGGCCGTGCGGTTCGGGACGTCGCGGCCGCCCGCGAGCGCATGACTGGTCAGGGTTGCACCTCGAAGCGGCCTTCCGAGGTGCAACGGCGACCAGTCGGGGTGCGACGGTGACCAGTCGAGGTGCAAGCGTGACCAGTCGGGGTGCGACGGTGACCAGTCGAGGTATAAACGTGACCAGTCCGGGTGCGAGCGTGACCAGTCGGGGTGCGACGGTGACCAGTCGTGGTGCGAGCGTGACCGGCCGGGACCCGGGGGCGCACGTAGGCTGGGGCCATGGCAGCCATCAACCTCGGCACGCCGGGCCCGCGCACGCTCGCCCCGCGCCGCAGGAGCAGGCAGATCCGCGTCGGCAAGGTCCTCGTCGGCGGCGACGCCCCGGTGTCGGTGCAGTCGATGACGACGACGCCGACGACGAGCATCGACGCGACGCTGCAGCAGATCGCCGAGCTCACGGCGTCGGGCTGCGAGATCGTGCGCGTCGCGGTGCCGACGCAGGACGACGCCGACGTGCTGCACGTCATCGCGCGCAAGTCGCAGATCCCCGTGATCGCCGACATCCACTTCCAGCCGCGGTACGTCTTCCAGGCCATCGACGCCGGCTGCGCCGCCGTCCGCGTCAACCCGGGCAACATCCGCCGCTTCGACGACCAGGTCGGCGCGATCGCCAAGGCCGCTCAGGCGGCGGGCGTGAGCCTGCGCATCGGCGTCAACGCCGGCAGCCTCGAGCCGAGCCTGCTGCAGAAGCACGGACGTGCGACGCCCGAGGCGCTCGTCGAGTCGGCCGTGTGGGAGGCGAGCCTCTTCGAGGAGCACGACTTCCACGACTTCAAGATCTCGGTCAAGCACAACGACCCCGTGACGATGGTGCAGGCGTACCGCCTGCTCGCCGAGCGCGGCGACTGGCCGCTGCACCTGGGCGTCACGGAGGCGGGTCCCGCCTTCCAGGGCACGATCAAGTCGGCGACGGCCTTCGGCATCCTGCTCGCCGAGGGCATCGGCGACACCATCCGCGTCTCGCTGTCGGCCCCGCCGGTCGAGGAGATCAAGGTCGGGATGCAGATCCTGCAGTCGCTCGGCCTGCGCGAGCGTCGGCTCGAGATCGTGTCGTGCCCGTCGTGCGGGCGGGCGCAGGTCGACGTGTACGCGCTCGCCGACGCCGTGACGGAGGGGCTCAAGGACGTCACGGTGCCGCTGCGGGTCGCCGTGATGGGCTGCGTCGTGAACGGCCCGGGGGAGGCGCGCGAGGCCGACCTCGGCGTCGCGTCCGGCAACGGCAAGGGGCAGATCTTCGTGCAGGGCGAGGTCATCAAGAGCGTGCCCGAGGAGGAGATCGTCGCGACCCTCATCGAGGAGGCGCGCCGCATCGCCGACGAGCGCCCCGACCTGCCGTCGGGATCGCCGACCGTCGTCACCTCCGGGTCGACGGCGTGACGGCGTGACGCGCATCCGCGTCGTCGAGCATCCCGCGCAGCGGCGAACGCTCGCGGTGCTCTCGATCGCGCAGGCGCTCGGCGGGGTCGGCAACGGCGTCGCCGTCGGCGTCGGCAGCCTGCTCGTCGAGCAGGTGACGGGCGACGCGGCCTTCGCCGGGCTCGCCGCGACGCTGCTGACGCTCGGCGGCGCGATCCTCGCCGTGCCCCTCGCACGCCTCGCCGCCGCCCGCGGCCGCCGCGCCGCCCTCACGACGGGTTCGCTCATCGGCCTCGCAGGCACGGCGACGATCGTCGTCGGCGGCACGCTGCCCGCGTGGCCCGTCGCGCTCGCCGGCTTCCTCGCCCTCGGCGCGTCGATGGCCGTCAACCTGCAGTCGCGCTTCGCCGCGACCGACCTGTCGAGCCGCGCGCATCGCGGCCGCGACCTGTCGCTCGTCGTGTGGATGACGACGATCGGCGTCGTCGTCGGCCCGCAGCTCGTGCCGCCCGGGGATGCGATCGGCCTCGCGCTCGGGCTGCCCCACCTCGTCGGCGCCTACGTGATCGTCGGGGCGATGCAGGCCGCGACGGGCCTCGCGCTCGCGATCGGCCTGCGACCGGATCCGCTGCTCGAGGCGCAGGCGATGCGCGCGCACGGGTCGCCGACGTCCGCACCCGTCGCGGCGTCCGCGCGCCTGCTCGACCACCCGCGCGCGCTGCTCGCGATCGTCGTGGTGGCGAGCGCCCACGCGAC
Organism: Agrococcus versicolor; assembly: GCF_039531815.1. NCBI lineage: Bacteria > Bacillati > Actinomycetota > Actinomycetes > Micrococcales > Microbacteriaceae > Agrococcus > Agrococcus versicolor. Next base: position 484,346 of record NZ_BAAAQT010000006.1, read on the forward strand.
GATGGTGGGCATCATGGCGCTCACGCCGGTGCATCTCGAGCACGCCGGCCAGGGGCTGTCCGGCATCGCGATCGTCATGAGCGCGCACACGGCGGGCATGTACGCCCTGTCGCCGGTCTTCGGCATCCTGTCCGATCGCGTCGGCCGGCTGCCGACGGTGCTGCTCGGGCAGGCGCTGCTCGTCGCCGCGATCGCCGTGAACGTCGTGCTGCCGACCCCCTTCGCGCCGCTCGCGCTCGCGCTGCTCGGCCTCGGCTGGAGCGCCGCGACGGTCGCGGGATCGGCGCTCGTGACCGAGTCGGCGCCGGAGTCGGTGCGTCCGCGCATCCAGGGCCGCTCGGACCTCGTGCAGGGGCTCTCGGGCGCGACGGCGGGTGCCGTCGCCGGCCCGATCCTGGGACTGGCCGGCTACGCGGGCCTGTCGCTCGCCATGGCCGCGTTCGTCGTCGCCGGCTGCGTCGCCGCGATCGCCGCGACGCGCGCGGCGCGCGCCCGCCCCCACCTCGACGAGCCCCGGGCGAGGTCAGGCGGCGTGCAGGGTCCGCCCAGCGGACCGCTGCACGTTGCCACTACCGTCGATGACGCACCACGCCCACCGCGGAAGGACCAGACGTGAACGCAGTGCCGGGCCGCGCGCCCATCACGAAGGACGAGCTCGCCAGAGGCAGCCAGGTGATCCGGGCCGTGCAGCAGTCGTTCGCGTCGAAGGTCGTCGGCCAGGCCGACCTCCTGCAGTCGCTGCTCGTGGCGGTGCTCGCCAACGGCCACGTGCTCATGGAGTCGGTGCCGGGCCTCGCGAAGACGACGGCGGCGGCGACGCTCGCCCGCGGCATGGACGCGACGTTCCACCGCATCCAGTGCACGCCCGACCTGCTGCCGTCCGACATCGTCGGCACGCAGATCTACGACCAGCACGACGGCTCGTTCCGCACGCAGCTCGGTCCGGTGCACGCGAACTTCGTGCTGCTCGACGAGATCAACCGCTCGAGCGCGAAGACGCAGTCGGCGATGCTCGAGGCCATGCAGGAGCGCCAGACGTCGATCGGCGGCGAGTCGCACCCGCTGCCGAAGCCGTTCCTCGTGCTCGCGACGCAGAACCCGATCGAGCAGGAGGGCACGTACACGCTGCCCGAGGCGCAGCTCGACCGCTTCCTGCTCAAGGAGATCCTCACGTACCCGACCCCGACGGAGGAGGCGGAGATCGTGCGCCGCATCGAGTCGGGCGTGTTCGAGACGGATGCGACGCCCGTCGCCTCGGTCGAGGACGTCCTCATGCTCCAGGAGCTCACGAAGCGCGTCTACGTCGACCAGGCGATCGTGAACTACGTCGTGCAGCTCATGTACGTCACGCGGCACGCGAGCGACTACATCGGCGCGCAGCTCGCCGGCTACATCGAGTACGGCGCGAGCCCGCGCGGCTCGATCGCCTTCACGCAGGCGTCGCGCGCCCTCGCGCTCGTGCGGGGCCGCGACTACGTGATCCCCGAGGACATCAAGACCCTGAGGCACTCGATCCTGCGCCACCGCCTCATCCTCGGGTACGAGGCGGAGGCGGACGGCGTGACGAGCGAGCAGGTCGTCGACGCCATCTTCGACGCCGTCCGCACCCCGTAGGCGCACCATGCAGCGCAGGCTCCAGAAGGTGAAGACGAAGATGGCGATCCACGCCCATCGTCGGACCTTCGAGCTGCTCGACGGCAACTACCAGTCGATCCATCACGGCCGCAGCCACGACTTCGACGACCTGCGCGAGTACGCGCCGGGCGACGAGGTCAAGGACATCGACTGGAAGGCGACGGCCAGGTCGACGACGCCGCTCGTGAAGCGCTACATCGCCTCGCGGCAGCACAACGTCATCGTCGTGGTCGACACGGGTCGCAACATGGCGGCGACGGCCGAGAGCGGCGAGTCGAAGGAGGACGTCGCGATCCAGACGATCGGCGTCCTCTCGTACCTCGCGATCAAGCACGGCGATCGCGTCGCGATGTACGCGGGCAACGCGGAGCACGTCGGGTTCACGCCCGAGGGCGGCTCGGAGGCGCACCTCGAGCGGATGCTGCGCATGCTCGACGAGCAGATCTCGCTCGACGCGCCCGGCAGCGACCTGCAGCACGTGCTCGAGCAGGTCGCCCGGCGCGTGCGGAGGCGCTCGCTCGTCGTCATCGTCGCCGACGACCTCGCCTACACGCGCGAGCTCGACCAGGTGCTCGGGCGTCTGCACGTGCGGCACGAGGTGCTGTGGATCTCGATCGGCGACGCCGACCTCATGGCGCGCGACGCGAAGGCGCCGGCGATCTTCGGCGTCGCGGGCGACGCGCCCCTGCCCGACTACATCCGCCGCGACCGCGCGCTCGCGAAGGCGTTCGACGAGGGCGTCGCGACGCGCAGGCGCACGCTGCAGCAGGAGCTGCTGTCGCTCGGCGTCGCCGCCGAGCGCATCCCGTCGTCGACCGAGGTCATCCCGGCGCTCTTCCGCCTGCTCGAGAGGCATCGCCGTGCACGCCGTTGACGCGCCCGACCTCTACGGCCCGTTCCAGTACCAGCCGTGGTGGGTGCTCGGCGTGCTGCTCGTCGTCGCGCTCGGCATGGCGTACTACGTCGTGTGGCTGCTCACGCGTCCGCGCGGCATCCTCGTGCCGCCGCCTCCGCCGCCGCGCAAGGTCGACGTGCGCTCGCTCAAGCAGAAGTACCTCGCGATGATCGACGAGGTGGCCGCGGAGCACGCGGACGGCGAGCTCGACGCGCGCAGGCTCTCGCAGCGCCTGAGCCTCGTGCTGCGCTTCTTCGCGCACGAGTCGACCGGCGTCGTCGCCGAGGTCATGACCCTCGAGGACCTCGCCGACGCCGACCTGCCGACGGTGCACGGCGCCGTCGCCGAGTACTACCCGTCGTCGTTCCGCCGCACGGCGAGGCACGACCCCGACGCCGCGATCGACATCGCCAGGAAGGTCGTGTCGACATGGATGTAGGCCTGCTGCTGTGGTGGTGGATGCTGCCGCTCCTGCTGCTCGTCGGCGCCGCCGCCGTCGTCCTCGCCGTCGTGCGCAGGCGCAGGGCGGATCGCGGCAAGCCCGTCGCGCACATGGATCGCCTCACGGCCCTCCCGCGGTACCGAAGGGCCATCGCGCGCTACCGCGCCTGGACGGCGCTCGGCCTCGTGCTGCTCGTCCTCACCAGCGTCGGCACGGCGTTCGTCGCCGCACGACCCGCGGCGGTGAACGCGAACCAGAACGACGACTACAAGCGCGACATCCTGCTGTGCCTCGACGTGTCGGGCTCGATGATCGACGTCGACGCCGACATCCTCGGCGTCTTCCAGGAGATCGCCGCCGGCCTCGACGGCGAGCGCATCGGCATGCGCATCTTCGACGCCTCGAGCGTCATGGCCTTCCCGCTCACGAGCGACTACGACTACATCATCGACCAGCTGGGGCGATACCAGCGGGCCTTCCTCGGCACGCTCGGCCCCGACGAGCAGTTCAGCTACGCCGCGGGCACGTCGAACGGCAACGGCGCCTCGCTCGTGGGCGACGGCCTCGCCTCGTGCGCGCTCGACTTCGCCGACACGGACGACAACGACCGGCCGCGGTCGATCATCCTCGCGACCGACAACCAGGTGAACGGCCAGCAGATCTTCTCGCTCGAGCAGGCGGGGCAGCTCGCGATCGACAACGAGGTGCGCGTCTACGCGATCAACCCGTTCGACTGGGGCGGCGACCCCGTGTCGGCGCAGCTGCAGACCGTCTCCGAGACGACGGGCGGGGCGTACTTCGCGCTCGACTTCGCCGACACCGTCTCGAGCATCGTCGATCGCATCGGCGCGATCGAGGCCGGCTACATCGAGACGCCGCCGGAGGTGCAGATCGTCGATCGGCCCGGGCCGCTGCTGCCGTTGCTCATGATGCTCGTCATCGGCGTGTGCGTCGTGGCGTGGAGGGTGCGACTGTGACCTTCCTGCCCGACATCCCCGTCGCCGTCCTCGCGATCGTCGGCATCGCCCTCGTCGGCCTGTGCGCCTGGCGGCTCGTCGCCGAGCGCGGCAGGCGCATCCACTGGATCCGCCGCACCCTCATGGCCGTGCTGATCGTCGCGATGGTCGCGCGGCCGGGCGTGCCCGGCGGCGAGGTGCCCACCGGCTCCATCGACGTCGACATCTTCCTCGTCATCGACACGTCGCAGTCGATCGCCGCGGAGGACTGGGGCCAGGGCGAGCCGCGCATCGAGGGCATCCGCGACGACGTGCGCGACGTCGCGTACGCGTTCGCCGGCTCGAACATCTCCGTCATCACGTTCGACTCGGAGCCCGAGCTGCGCGTGCCGCTCACCGACGACGGCTCGGCCGTCATCGAGCTCGTGAACGCGCTGCGCCCCGAGATCGGCTTCTTCTCGCAGGGCTCGTCGATCTCGGCCGCGCGCGACACGCTGCAGCAGGAGATCGAGCGCGCCGAGGCTGCGAACCCCGGCTCGCCGACCCTGGTGTTCTACATGGGCGACGGCGAGCAGACGGCCGAGGCGCCGCCGCAGTCGTTCGACACCGTCGCGCCGCTCGTCGACGCCGGGTTCGTGCTCGGCTACGGCACCGAGCAGGGAGGCCGCATGCAGGAGTCGTCCTTCGAGCAGCCGACCGAGCCGGTCTACGTGCAGGATCCCGCGGGCGGCGACGCCGTCAGCCGGATCGACGAGGGCGCCCTGGAGGACATCGCGTCGCAGCTGGGCGTCAGCTACCTGCACCGCTCGGCCGACGTCGCGCTCGCGCCGTCGCTCGAGGCGATGACGTCGCAGCAGGGCGAGGTCGACCTGTCCGAGTACGAGGAGGCGCGGCTCGACCTGTACTGGGTGCTCGCCGTGCCGCTGTTCCTGCTCCTCGCGTGGGAGCTGTTCGTGTTCGCGTCGGCGCTGCGGCTGCGCTCCGGCGCCGGGAGGCGATGATGGCCAGGTCCCGCATGACCGACGACGCGCGCCGCAGGATGCGGCTCATCCTCATGCTCGTCCTCGCGCCCATCACGATCGCGGGGCTCGTCCTCGCCGGCAAGCTCGTGAGCGTCAACGCCTTCGCCGACGCGTCGCAGAACGCCTACGAGCGGCGTGCGTACCAGGAGGCGGAGGTGCAGGCGCGCGGCCTGCAGTGGTGGAACGTCCTCGAGCCGTGGAAGGCCCCGTACGACGTCGGCGTCGCCCTCGGCATGCGCGGCGAGCTGGAGGAGGCGCGCACGCTGCTCGAGGAGTCGCTCGCCCTGCACGGCGAGGACGGCTCGAACGAGCACTGCATCATCCTCACGTCGATCGTCTACGTGGTCGAGAAGCAGGGCGACGTCGCCCGCGAGGCCGACGACACGCAGACGGCCAACGGCCTCTACCAGGAGGCGCTCGGCATCATCGAGGCCGCCCCGGAGGGCTGCTACGCCGATCCGACGCCCATCCAGGCCGACACCGGCGAGCAGCTCGAGCAGTCGGTGCCCCGCATCGAGGAGAAGATCGAGGACGAGTCCGGCGGGGGCGGCGAGGGCGAGCCCGAGGAGTCCGAGGGCGAGCCGGAGGAGGATCCCGAGCAGCCGCCGACGCAGCAGGAGCAGCTCGAGGAGCAGAACCAGGACGCCCAGGAGCAGCAGCAGCAGCAGGACGAGTACAACCAGCAGGGCGGCGAGGAGCCCGGCGGCGGCGGCGGGGTCGAGCAGCCCTGGTGACCCGCGCGTGCGGGCGGCGCGGCCGAGCCGCGTGCGCCGCGGGGTCCGGCGGCTCGTAGGATCGGGGGGTGATCCGGCTCTCCCAGCTCTTCCTCACGACCCTCCGCGACGACCCGGCCGAGGCGGATGCCGCCAGCCACCGGCTCCTCCTGCGTGCGGGCTACATCCGTCGCGCGGGCTCGGGCCTGTTCTCGTGGCTGCCGCTCGGCCTGCGGGTCCGGCGGCGCATCGAGGAGATCATCCGCCAGGAGATGACGCGCGCGGGCGCGCAGGAGGTGCTCTTCCCGGGCCTGCTGCCCCGTGAGCCGTACGAGCGCACCGGCAGGTGGACCGAGTACGGCGACGGCATCTTCCGCCTGCAGGACCGCAAGGGCGCCGACCACCTGCTCGCGCCGACGCACGAGGAGGTCTTCACGCTGCTCGTGCAGGACGTCGTGTCGTCGTACAAGCAGCTGCCGCTGACGATCTACCAGATCCAGGACAAGTACCGCGACGAGACGCGGCCGCGCGCGGGGCTGCTGCGCGCACGCGAGTTCTCGATGAAGGACGCGTACTCGTTCGACGTCGACGACGCGGGCCTCGCAGCGAGCTACCAGGCGCAGCGCGACGCGTACGAGCGCATCTTCGCCCGTCTGGGCCTCGAGTACGTGATCGTCGCCGCCGACGCCGGCGCGATGGGCGGCTCGCGCTCCGAGGAGTTCCTGAACCCCACGCCCATCGGCGAGGACGCGTTCGTGCGCTCGGCGGGCGGCTACGCCGCGAACGTCGAGGCGTTCACGACGCTCGTGCCCGAGGCGGTGCCGTTCGACGACGCCCCGGCCGCCGAGGTCCGCGACACCCCCGCGACGCCCACGATCCAGACGCTCGTCGACCACGCCAACGCGCACGTCGCCCGTGCGACGCCCTGGACGGCGGCGGACACGCTCAAGAACGTCGTGCTGCGCCTGACGCACCTCGACGGCTCGCGCGAGCTCGTCGTCGTCGGGCTGCCCGGCGACCGCGAGGTCGACGAGAAGCGCGCCGAGGTCGCGTTCCAGCCCGCGACGGTCGAGGCCGCCACGGAGGCCGACCTCGCCGCGAACCCCGGGCTGGTGAAGGGCTACATCGGCCCGTGGTCGCCCGCCGGTCCCGTCCTCGGCGAGACGTCCACGACGGGCATCCGCTACCTCCTCGACCCGCGGGTCGTCGACGGCACCGCGTGGCTCACGGGCGCGAACGAGGAGGGCAGGCACGTCTTCGGCCTCGTCGCCGGTCGCGACTTCGTCGGCGACGGCCTCGTCGAGGTCGCGTCGGTGCGCGACGGCGACCCCGCCCCCGACGGCTCGGGCCCCGTGACGATCGAGCGCGGCATGGAGATCGGCCACGTCTTCCAGCTCGGCCGGAAGTACGCCGAGGCGCTCGACCTCAAGGTGCTCGACGAGTCCGGTCGCCTCCAGACGGTCACGATGGGCTCCTACGGCATCGGCGTCACCCGCAACCTCGCCGCGATCGTCGAGGCGCACCACGACGAGAAGGGCATCGTGTGGCCGCGGGAGATCGCGCCGTTCGACGTCCACGTCGTCGCGACCGGTCGCGACGCGGCGATCTTCGAGGTCGCCGAGCGCGTCGTGGCCGACATCGAGGCGACGGGCCTCGAGGTGCTCTTCGACGACCGCCCGAAGGTGAGCCCGGGCGTGAAGTTCGGCGACGCCGAGCTCATCGGCGTGCCGCGCGTCGTCGTCGTCGGTCGCGGCGCCGCCGACGGCCTCGGCGAGCTGTGGGATCGGGCGACGGGGGAGCGCGCCGAGGTGCGCCTCGACGAGGTCGTCGCGCGCCTGCAGGCCGACTGAGGCCCGCGAGTTCCGGTAGGGTCGAAGGTCTGCCCGACCCACAACTGCATACCAGGAGGCGCCATGGAGATCGATCTCAGCGTGCTGCGCACGCTCGAGCGGGAGCGCGAGGTCCCGTTCGACGAGCTCGTCCGCATCACCGAGCAGGCGATCCTGCAGGCGTACATGCGATCGCAGGAGCAGCGCGGTGCCGACGCGCCCCGCGTCCGTGCGACGATCGACCGCCGGTCGGGGCTCGTGCAGCTCTTCGAGACCGAGACCGACGAGGACGGCAACGTCATCGGCGAGTCGCCGGTCGCGCAGGAGGACTTCGGTCGCATCGCCGCCTCGGCCGCGAAGCAGGTCATCTTCGAGCGCCTCCGCGCGCACTCCGACGAGTCGATCCTCGGCGACTTCAAGTCGCGCGAGGGCGAGATCGTCGCCGGCGTCGTGCAGCAGGGCCCGAACCCGCGCATGGTCTACGTCCAGCTCGGCGAGGTCGAGGCGATCCTCCCGCCCGAGGAGCGCGTCCCCGGCGCCGACTACAAGCACGGCCAGCGCCTGCGCGTCCTCATCACGAAGGTCGAGCGCGGCCGCACGGGCCCGCAGGTCACCGTGTCGCGCACGCACCCCGCGCTCGTCCGCAGGCTCTTCGCGCACGAGGTGCCGGAGATCGCCAGCGGGCAGGTCGAGATCGTCGCGATCGCGCGCGAGGCGGGACACCGCTCGAAGATCGCCGTGATCGCGAAGACGCCGGGCATCAACGCCAAGGGCGCCGCGATCGGCGAGATGGGCTCGCGCGTCCGCGCCGTCCAGGCCGAGCTCGGCGACGAGAAGATCGACATCGTCGACTACTCCGACGACCTCGCGACGTTCGTCGCGAACGCCCTGAGCCCCGCGCGGGTCACGGAGGCCTTCGTCCTCGACGCGAAGCTCAAGGCCGTGCGCGCGCTCGTGCCCGACTTCCAGCTCTCGCTCGCGATCGGCAAGGAGGGCCAGAACGCCCGCCTCGCCGCGAAGCTCACGGGCTCGAAGATCGACATCCAGCCCGACTCCGTCATGGACGACTAGGGAATCGGAACCCCGACGTCGACGTTGCGATAGACTGATGCCCATCCGCATGTGCCTCGGCTGCCGCGTGCGCTGCGAGCAGGACGCCCTGGTGCGTCTCGCTGCGGCGGACGGCGCGGTGGTCGTCGACGAGAGTCGGCGCCTGCCTGGCAGGGGCGCATGGGTGCATCGGGATGCCGCATGCGTCGAGCGGGCGACCAGATCGCTCTCCCACGCGCTGCGCTCGAGGCACCTCGACGCCACGCCCGTCGAGGACTGGGCGGCACGACTGGCCGGCGACGGTCACGACAGGAAGACAGAAACCACCATGGACAACTGATGAGCGGCTCGAGATGAGACCCGTCAGCTAGATCGTCCGTCCCTGCTTGGGGGTCGGACCCCGAACAGGAGAACAAGTGGCAAACCCACGTGTGCATGAGATCGCCGCCGAGCTCGGCGTCGAGAGCAAGGTCGCGCTCGCGAAGCTGAAGGAGATGGGGGAGTTCGTCAAGGGCCCCGCATCCGCCGTCGCCCCGCCGGTCGCCCGCAAGCTCAAGGCCGCCCTCGCCGAGGCCGGCGTCGCGAAGACCGAGGCCGCGCCCGCGGCCGCGGCCGAGACGAAGCCCGCGGCGGCGAAGCCCGCCGGTCGCCCGACGGCTGCGAAGCCCGCCGCTGCGAAGCCCGCAGCCGCTCCCGTCGAGGCGCCCGCGCCCGCCGCGAAGCCCGCAGCCGCTCCCGCGGCGCCGCAGGCGGCTGCTGCGCAGCCCGCAGCCCCGCAGGAGGCGAAGCCCGCAGCCGAGTCCACGGAGTCGTCCGCGACGCCCGCGGCTCCGGCCGCGCCCGCGTCCGACGCGCCGACCCCGAACGCCATCCCGCGCCCGATGGCGCGTCCCGGCGCGCCCCGACCCGGCAACAACCCCTTCGCCTCGTCGCAGGGCATGGGTCGTCCGCGCGGCGGCAACAACCCCTTCACCGCGCGTCCCACGCGCGACAGCCCGCGTCCCGGCGCTCCGCGTCCGGGCGCACCCCGCCCCGGCGCCCCGCGTCCCGGCTCGCCCCGTCCGGGCGCGCCGCGCGGCGGCCAGGGCGGTGCCGGTGGCGGCGGCGGCCTCGGCTTCCAGCGCCCCGGCGCCGGCCAGCCCGGTCGTGGCGCTCCCGGTCGTGGCGGTCCCGCGTTCGCCGGTCGTCGCGGTCGCGGCCCCGGTGGCACCGCCGGTGCGTTCGGCAAGGGCGGCGGCAAGGCCAAGTCGCGCAAGTCGAAGCGCACGAAGCGGCTCGAGTTCGAGATGCGCGAGGCGCCGTCGCTCGGCGGCGTGCGCGTCCGTCGCGGCGACGGTGCGATCGTCCGCATGCGTCGTGGCGCCTCGATCTCCGACTTCGCCGAGAAGATCGACGTCAGCCCCGGCGACCTCGTGCAGGTGCTGTTCCACCTCGGCGAGATGGCCACGGCGACCGAGTCGCTCGACGAGTCGACGTTCGAGATCCTCGGCGAGGAGCTCGGCTACCGCATCCAGATCGTCAGCCCCGAGGACGAGGACAAGGAGCTCCTCGAGGGCTTCGGCCTCGACCTCGCGCAGGAGCTCGAGGACGAGGACGAGGACGACCTGGAGTTCCGCGCGCCCGTCGTGACGGTCATGGGTCACGTCGACCACGGCAAGACGCGTCTGCTCGACGCGATCCGCAGCGCCAACGTCATCGCAGGCGAGGCCGGCGGCATCACGCAGCACATCGGCGCGTACCAGGTGTACCGCGAGCACGAGGGCATCGACCGGGCGATCACGTTCATCGACACCCCCGGTCACGAGGCCTTCACGGCCATGCGTGCCCGTGGTGCGCGCGTCACCGACCTCGCGATCCTCGTGGTCGCGGCCGACGACGGCATCATGCCCCAGACGGTCGAGGCGCTGAACCACGCGCAGGCCGCAGGCGTGCCGATCGTGGTCGCGGTCAACAAGATCGACAAGGAGGGCGCGAACCCCGCCAAGGTGCGTCAGCAGCTCACCGAGTACAACCTCGTGGCCGAGGAGTACGGCGGCGACGTCATGTTCGTCGACGTCTCCGCGCTCTCGGGCGTGGGCGTCGAGGCGCTGCTCGAGGCCGTGCTGCTCACGGCGGACGCGGGGCTCGACCTTCGTGCCAACCCCAACAAGGAGGCACGCGGCGTCGCGATCGAGGCTCGCCTCGACAAGGGTCGCGGCGCGGTCACGACCGTCCTCATCCAGTCGGGCACGCTGCGCGTCGGCGACGCGATCGTCGCGGGCACGGCCTACGGCCGCGTGCGTGCGATGACGATGGACGACGGCACCCCCGTCGAGGAGGCATGGCCCTCCATGCCCGTCCAGGTGCAGGGCCTCTCGTCGGTCCCGCGCGCAGGCGACACCTTCCTCGTCACCGAGGAGGACCGCACCGCGCGTCAGATCGCCGAGAAGCGCGAGGCCGTCGAGCGCAACGCGCTGCTGGCCAAGAGCCGCAAGCGCATCTCGCTCGAGGACTTCAAGGCCGCCCTCGACCAGGGCAAGGTCGAGACGCTCAACCTCATCATCAAGGGCGACGTCTCGGGTGCCGTCGAGGCGCTCGAGGAGTCGCTGCTCAAGATCGAGATCGACGACTCCGTCGACCTGCGGATCATCCACCGCGGCGTGGGCGCCATCACCGAGTCGGACGTGAACCTCGCGACGGTCGACTCGGCCGTCATCGTGGGCTTCAACGTCCGCCCCGACACGAAGGCGCGCGAGCGTGCAGCCCGCGAGGGCGTGGACGTGCGCTTCTACAACGTCATCTACGGTGCGATCGACGACATCGAGAGCTCGCTCAAGGGCATGCTCAAGCCGGAGTACGAGGAGGTCCAGTCGGGCGTCGCGGAGATCCGGGAGGTGTTCCGCTCGTCGAAGTGGGGCAACATCGCCGGCGTCATCGTGCGCTCGGGGACGATCACCCGCAACGCGAAGGCTCGCGTCATCCGCGACGGCGTCGTGCTGGCCGATGGTCTGACCATCGAGTCGCTGCGCCGCTTCAAGGACGACGTGACCGAGGTCAAGACCGACTTCGAGTGCGGCATCGGCCTCGGCCGGTTCAACGACCTCCAGGAGGGCGACGAGATCGAGACCATCGAGATGGTCGAGAAGCCTCGCGTCTGAGTCGAGACACGTGCGGATGGGGTGGCTGCGGCCGCCCCATCCGCGCATCCGGGGTCGCCCGCGTACGCGGTGCGGCCCCGATCACCTAGCCTCGGTGCCGTCAGGGCACCGTGCCGAGAGAGGGAGCAGTCGTGGGCGAGAACCCCAGGGCCCGCAAGATCGCGGACCGCATCCAGGAGATCACCGCGAAGACGATCGAGCGCGAGATCCGCGATCCTCGGCTCGGATTCGTGACCATCACCGACGTCCGGGTGACGGGCGACCTGCAGCACGCGTCGATCTTCTACACCGTGTACGGCACCGACGAGGAGCGCGCGGACTCCGCGGCCGCCCTGCAGTCGGCGAAGGGCGTCGTGCGGCGCGAGATCGGCAAGGGCCTCTCGCTGCGCCTCACGCCGTCGGTCGAGTTCTTCCTCGACGCGCTGCCCGACAACGCGGCGTCGATCGACCACCTGCTCGACGAGGCGCGCTCGCGCGACGCGGCGATGCAGCAGGAGCAGTCGTCGGCCTCGTACGCCGGCGACGCCGACCCGTACCGCAAGCCGCGCGAGGACGACGAGGAGGACTGACCCTCCCGGGCTCGACGAGGGCTCAGACCTCGTCGAGCTCGATCGTCCGATCGGCGACGCTCGCCGCCCGCACCCGCACGCGGATGCGCGTCGCGGGCGCTGCCGCCGTGACGACCCGCGCCTCGACGGGCGGATCGACGAGCTGCACGACCGCCTCGTCGTCGCGTCGCTCGACGACGAGCGCGTCGAGCTCGTCGCCGATGCGCGCCGCGAGGACCCAGGCGGCGACGGCCTGCAGCGACTCGCGCTCGAGCTGCGAGGCGCGCGACGCCGACGCGCGCATGGCCTCCGGCACGCCGGGCGCGGCCTCCCGCGCCCATGCCGGCACCTCGCGCCCGTTCGCGATGGCCTCGCAGTGCGCGAGCACGATGCGGTCGACGAGGCGCCGCAGGGGCGCCGTGGCGTGCGCGTACGGGGCGCCGATCGCGGCCTGCACGACGTCGTCGGCCGCGACGGGGCCGTCGAGCACCCGGTAGTCGGCGCCGCGGAACAGGCGGCGGGCCGCCGCGAGGATGGCGACGGTCGTCGGCTCCTCGCGATCGAGCCTGCGGAGGAACGCGCCGTAGTGCTCGCCGGGGAGCCAGGGCACGTCGAGCGCGGCGGTCGCGGCCCGGAACTCCTCGATGGCCGCCGAGGTGGGGCGCGGCATGGTGCGCAGGATGCCGGCGCCCGCCTCGAGCTGCAGGCGCGCGGCCTCCATGCCCGTCATGAGCGACAGCTGCGCGTTCCACTGCTCGACGGGCAGCGGCGCACGGCGCTCGATGCGCCAGCCGTCCTCGTCGTGCACGACCTCCTCGTCGGGCGCGTCGAGGCTCGCGCCCTCGCGGGCGACCTCGAGCGCGATGCGACGCTCGCCGACGATGCGCAGGAGGCCGAGCGCGGCGTCGCCCGCGTCGATGCGGCGCTGCGCCTCGGGGTAGGCGAGCTGCTCGCGGCTGCGGATCCGCGCGCGCTCGAGCGTCGTCGACCGCACGGCCCCCGTCGCGTCGAGCGCGAACGTCCACACGAGCGCCTGGCGCTCGACGTCCGGCAGCAGGCTCGCGGCGTCCTCGCTGAGGACCGGCGGGTGCAGCGGCACGCGGGCGTCGGGGGCGTAGAGCGTCTGGCCGCGCAGCCGGGCCTCGGCGTCGACGGCGCCGCCGGGCTCGACGAAGGCGGGCACGTCGGCGATGGCATAGCGCACGACGTGGCCGTCGCCGTCGGCCTCGATCGCGAGAGCCTGGTCGAGGTCGGTCGACCCCTCGGGATCGATCGTGACGAACGGCACGTCCGTGCGGTCGACGCCCTCGAGCGGGCGCGTCGCCGAGCGGGCCGCCTCGGCCTCGACCGAGGCCGGGAAGGCGGCGTCGGCGCCCAGGTCGTCGCGGATGGCGGCGAGCGCGGCGGTGAGCTCGGGTGCATCGGCGCGGAGGCGCTGCTGTCGCAAGGGCACGGGACGACCCTAGCGATGCGAGCGAGGGATCAGTGGGGGAGGCGCACGGCGTCGCCCTCGACGACGACGAGGCCGTCGGCCGCCAGCGACGCCACGGCGCGATCGAGCTGCCCGGCATCCGGCCACAGCCCGGCGAGCTCGGCGCGCGGCAGGGGCACGTCGACGGCGCGCAGCGCGCGCAGCACCGTGCCGCGAACCTGCCGGTCGCTGCCGGCGAAGGCCGCCTGGCGCGGCGCCCGCCTACCCTCGTACGCGGGTCGCCCGGCGGCGACCCACGCGCAGTCCGCCAGCAGCGGGCATGCGTCGCAGCGGGGCGTGCGCGCGGTGCACACGAGCGCACCGAGCTCCATGAGGGCGATGGAGACGGTGCCCGCCTCGTCGTCGTCCGCGGGCAGCAGCGCCTCGACGCGCGCGAGGTCGGCGCGCGCGGCCGGACCCGCGTCGCCCTGGCCGACGACGGCGCGCGCGACGACGCGTCGCACGTTCGTGTCGACGACGGGGTGGCGCTGGCGGAAGTGGAAGACCGCGACGGCGCGCGCGGTGTAGTCGCCGATGCCGGGGAGGGCGAGGAGCGTCGGCACGTCGCTCGGGACGACGCCGTCGTGGCGCTCGACGATCGCGCGCGCGGCGTCCTGCAGCCGCAGCGCGCGGCGGGGGTAGCCGAGCGTGCCCCACGCGCGCAGCACCTCGTGCGTCGGCGCGTCGGCGAGCGCGGCCGGCGTCGGCCATCGGCCCAGCCACTCGACGATCGCCGTGCGCACGCGGGCCACCTGCGTCTGCTGCAGCATGATCTCGCTCACGAGCGTGCCCCATGCCGTGAAGCCCGGCTCGCGCCACGGCAGGTCGCGTCGATGCTCGGCGTACCAGGGCGCGAGCCGCGCGTGCAGCAGGTCCGCGTCCATCGCACCAGGCTACGACCGCGCAGGCGCCGCGGATGCCCGGCGAGGGATGCATCGACATCCGGCTCCGTCCTTCGACGGATGCGCGCGATCCGGGCCGTCCGTAGCGTCGAGCACGTGACGATCCCAGCCGCCACCGGACCCTCGCCCGCCCCCGACCCCGGCGTGCACGCCTCCCGCGTCCGCGCCATCGCCCCCGACCTCGCCCGCGGCCTCATGCTCCTGCTCATCGCGCTCGCGAACATGCCGTGGCACCTGTTCGGACGCGAGACGGCGACGACCTCGATGCATCACGTCGACGCATCGCTCGGCGACCGCATCTGGCAGGCGATCGCCGTCGTGGCGATCGACGGCCGCAGCTACCCGCTCTTCGCGCTGCTGTTCGGCTACGGCATGTGGCAGCTGTACCGCAGGCAGCTCGCGGCGGGTGCGACGTCGCGCGAGGCTCGGCGCCTGCTGCGCAGGCGGCACTGGTGGATGCTCGCGTTCGGCGCCGTGCACGCGGCGCTGCTGTGGGCGGGCGACATCGTCGGCGCCTACGGCCTCGTCGGCCTCCTCGTGGCGTGGTGGTTCCTGGAGCGACGCGATCGCACGATCGCGACCTGGGCGTCGGTGCTCGCGGGCCTGCTCGTGCTCGGGGCGCTCGCGACGGCCGCGATGGGCGCGGTGCTCGGTGCGCTCGAGACGCCGTTCGACCTCGAGGGCGGCGACGCCGCCGCGATCCCCTCGATGGCCGCCGTCGAGTCGTATCCGCAGTCGATCGCCGTCCGTCTCGGCATGTGGCTGCTCATCACGCCGGGGCAGGGCATCCTCGGGCTCGTCGTGCCGATCGGCATCCTGCTCGCGATCCTCGCCGCGCGTCGCGGCATCCTCGAGGAGCCCGAGCGCCACCGCGCCCTGCTCGTGCGGGTCGCGGCGTGGGGCATCGCGATCGGCTGGGCAGGCGGGGCGCTCGCCTACGCCGAGCTCCTCGGTGCGTTCGACCCGCTGCCCTCGTGGACGTTCTCGCTCCTCCACGCAGCGACGGGCCTGCCCGCCGGCGTCGGCTACGCGGCGCTCTTCGGCCTCGTCGCCGCGCGCCTGGCACGCCGGCCGCTGCGCCTCGGCGCGCGTGCGTTCACGGCGGTCGGGAAGCGGTCGCTCTCGAGCTACCTGCTGCAGTCGGTGCTCTTCGCGCCGGTGCTGTCGGCGTGGGGCCTCGGCCTCGGCGGCGTGCTGACCGAGTGGCAGGGCGCCCTCTACGCCGTGGGCGTGTGGCTCGTGACGGTCGCGGTCGCGCTCGCGCTCGACGCCGCGGGCAGGCGCGGTCCCGCCGAGACGCTGCTGCGCCGGCTCGCGTACCCGCGCGACGCGCGCGCGCAGCCCATGGGCGTGGCACGACAGGAGGCTGCTGCGCCCTCGGCGAGCGACGGCCTCGCGCCGGCCGCACGCGGCTAGCCTGGATGGATGGCCGATCAGCAGCTCCTCATGCAGGCGGCGTCGTGGACGCCCGAGCAGAAGGCGCTCTACACGGAGGTCGCGCGCGTCGTCGTCGCGCGCAGCCCGCGTGGGCGCCGCATCGTCGCGGTCGACGGGCGCGACGTCGCGGGGAAGACGCACATGGCCGACGCCCTCCACGTCGCCTTCGCGCGCGCGGGCGTGCAGTCGTCCCGGGCGAGCCTCGACGACTTCCACCAGCCACGCGAGCGCAGGTACCGACAGGGACGCGACTCGTGGAAGGGCTACTACGAGGACGCCTTCGACCTCGAGCTCGTCGATCGCGTGCTGCTGCAGCCGTTCCGCATGGGCGGGTCGACGGGCTTCATGACGCGCGCCTTCGACCTCGAGACCGACCGGACGGTCGAGATGGACTGGCGCACGGCGGGGCCCGACGCCGTGCTGATCGTCGACGGCGTCTTCCTGCTGCGGCCCGCGCTGCGGGGTCGCTGGAGCTTCGTGCTGCGCCTCGAGGCGTCGGACGCCGAGCGCGGCGCCCGCCTGCAGCGGCGCGACGGCGCGCATCCGCTCGTCTCCGACCCGTCGCACGACCGCTACCGGCTGGCGCACGAGCACTACGAGCGGCTCGCCGACCCCGCACGGGTCGCCGACATGGTCGTCGACACGACCGACTGGCGCGCGCCGAGGCAGGTCTTCCAGGACCGCTGCTGAGCGCGGGCTAGGCGAGCGCCGCGACGCGATCGCGTGCGACGAACGCGCCCGTGCGCTCGACCTCGTGCACGAGATCGACGAGCGCCGCGTTGACGGGCGCCGCGAGGCCGAGCCGCGTCGACGCGACGACGATCGCCCCCGCGAGGTCGTCGATCTCGGTGCGCTGCCCCTTGCGGATGCTCTGCTGCGTCGAGCCGAGGTTCGGCACGTCGCCGAAGCCGGCGGCCATCGCGACGGGGACGACCTGCGCGGCCTCGGCGGAGGTCGCGAGGATCGCGAGCGTCTCGGGCGTCACGGCGCCGACGGCCTCGAGCGCCACGCCGGAGGCGAGGGCCGCCCGTGCGGCCTCGTGCATGGCGGCGGCCGTCACGCGCAGCAGCCCGGGGTCGGCGGCGCACGCCTGCATGCTCCAGCCGACCGCGGCGGGCACGGCGTTCGCGGCGTTGACGCACAGCTTCGCCCACTGCGCGCCCTCGATGCTGCGCGCGAGCCGCACGGTCGGCAGCGCCGCGGCGAGGAGCGCGGCGAACCGCTCGCCCTCGGGGCCGCCGACGACGGTCTCGCCCGCCGCGGTGATGCGCACGACGCCCGGCTCGAGGGCGTTCGCCGCCCACGTGCCGAGCGCGGCGGCGACGCGGCGGTGGCCGAGGATGCCGGCGACGCGTCCGTGCGCGTCGAGGCCGTTCTGCATCGCGAGCACGGGGACGTCGGCGAGCGCGGCGGCGGACGGCGCGAGGGCGGCGGCGGAGTCGATGGTCTTCGTGGCGAGGATCGCGACGTCGGGCGGCGAGGCGAGCGCGTCGACGACGTCCGGACGCGCATTGTGCGCACCGAAGGCGCCCTCGAGCCGGATGCCCTCGGCGCGCAGCACCGCGGCGCTCGAGCGGGCGACGACGACGACGTCGTGGCCGGCGGCGTCGAGCAGCGCCGCGAGGCAGCCGCCGATGGCCCCCGCACCGACGACCGCGATCCGCATGGCTCCAGGCTACGACTACGCTCGATGCACGATGACTGCTCCCAACGGCGTGCTGCTCGTCGACAAGCCCCAGGGCGTGACGAGCCACACGGTCGTCGCCATGGCGCGGCGCCTGCTCGGCACGCGCAAGATCGGCCACGCCGGCACCCTCGACCCCATGGCGACGGGCCTCCTCGTGCTCGGCGTCGGGCCGGCGACGCGCCTGCTGACGTTCCTCGTCGGCCTCGACAAGACGTACGAGGCGACGATCGCGCTCGGCGCGACGACCGTGACCGACGACGCCGAGGGCGACGTCCTCGCGACGGCCGACGCGTCGGCGCTCGCGCACGAGGCGGTCGTCGCGGCCGCCGCGCGCCTCACCGGCGACATCGAGCAGGTGCCGAGCGCCGTCTCCGCCATCAAGGTCGACGGCAGGCGGTCGTACGCGCGGGTGCGCGCGGGGGAGGACGTCGCGCTCGCGGCGCGTCCCGTCACGGTGTCGCGCTTCGACCTCGGCCCGCTGCGCCCCGGCGTCGTCGCGATCGTCGCCGACGTCGTCGACTGCACCTCCGGCACGTACGTGCGAGCGCTCGCACGCGACCTGGGCGACGACCTCGGCGTCGGCGGCCACCTCTCGGCGCTGCGCCGCACGCGCGTCGGGCCCTTCGACCTCGCGGACGCGGTGGTCGTCGACGACATCGCGCCCGGCGTGCTCCTGCGTCCCGTCGACGTCGCCGCGCGCGTGCTGCCGGTCGTCGAGCTCGACGACGAGGACGCGCGGCTGCTCGCGCACGGCCGCCGGCCGCGCACGGACGCCGAGGGCGTCGTCGCGGCCGTCCACGCGGGCGAGCTCGTCGGCATCGCGCGGGGCGAGGGCGGCAGGCTGCATCCCGTCGCGAACCTCGGGGTCGCCGCGGCCGACGCCGCGGCGCGGGAGGTGGGCGCATGATCTCGTGGCTCATGCTCACGCAGGCGATCGTCGTGGCGGTGCTCGGCGGTGCCGTCTCGATCGCGGGCCTCGCGCGCGTCCGCATGAACGACCTCGTCCTCGCGGCGTCGGCGCTGACGCTCGTGACCCTCGTGGTGCAGGTGGTCGCCTCGATCGTCGCGCCGCTCGCCGGCGCGGGCCCCACGGGCGACCTCCTCGAGTACTGGGTCTACCTGGTGTCCGCGCTGCTCATCCCGCCCGCCGCGACGGTGTGGGCGTTCGCCGACAAGGGCCGCTGGGGCGTGCTCGTCGTCGGCGTCGGCCTCCTCGCCGTCGCCGTCATGGTCTACCGGATGCACCAGATCTGGTTCGTGCAGGTGGCCTGAGGCCGCACGCCCCCGGGCGTAGGATCGTTCGGTGCCCACTCCCCGTCGATCCGGCTTCGGTCGCGTGCTCATCGCGGTGTACGCGGTGCTCGCCATCGCCGCGACGGGCCGGTCGGTCTACCAGATCCTGAGCGACTTCCAGGAGGCTCCTGTCGCGTACTCGCTCAGCGCCGTCGCCGCGGTCGTCTATGTCGTCGCGACCATCGCGCTCGCGGCACGGGGCGCGGGATGGACGCGGGTCGCGGTCGCGACGATCGCGTTCGAGCTCGTCGGCGTCGTCGTCGTCGGCGTGCTGTCGCTCACGCATCCCGAGCTCTTCGCCCACGCGAGCGTCTGGAGCTGGTTCGGCGCCGGCTACCTGTTCATCCCGGCGGTGCTGCCGATCGTGGGGCTGTGGTGGATCCGCCGCACCGAGCGGCAGGCGGTGACGGCGTGAGCTGGATCGACGACCTCGTCGCCCGTCCCTCCGCCGTGACGATCGGCAAGTTCGACGGCGTCCACCTCGGGCATCGCGAGATCCTCGAGGACGCGCTCGGCATGGCGCGCGAGCGCGGGCTCACGCCCATCGTCGTGACGTTCGACCGGCATCCGCTCGCCACGCTGCGCCCCGACCGGGCGCCGCGCCTCATCCTGTCGCCGCAGCAGCAGCGCGAGGCGCTCGAGGCGCTCGGCTGCGAGGTCGTGACGATCCCGTTCGACGCCGAGACCGCCTCGATGGATCCCTCCGAGTTCGTCGAGCGCGTGCTGCTCGACGGCCTCGGCGCACGCTTCGTCGTCGTCGGCAGCGACTTCCGCTTCGGGCGCGGCGGCGCGGGCGACCCCGCGCTGCTGCAGCGCCTCGCGTCCGCGCGCGGCGTCGAGGTGCACGTCGTCGACGACGTCGTCGACGACCACGGCGCGCGCATCTCGTCCACCGACATCCGCTCGGCGCTCGCCGCCGGCGACGTCGCCGCCGCGAGCGAGCAGCTCGGCCGTCACCCGCGGCTGCGCGGCACCGTCGTCCGTGGGCATCAGCGCGGCCGCGAGCTCGGCTTCCCGACGGCGAACCTCGGCCCCGACATCGAGGGGTTCGTGCCCGCGCACGGCGTCTACGCCGCCTGGGCCACCGTCGACGCCGGCCGCTTCCCGTCCGCCGTCTCGATCGGCGACAACCCGACGTTCGACGGCCTGCGCACGACGGTCGAGGCGTACCTGCTCGACGTCGACCTCGACCTGTACCACCGACCCATCGAGCTCGAGCTCGTCGACCACGTCCGCGACATGTGGCGCTTCGACGGCATCGAGCCGCTCATCGCCCAGATGCACGCCGACGTCGTCCGCGTGCGCGAGATCCTGGGCGCCGACGACGGGCGCGCAGGAGCGCCCCAGGAGGAGACCTCATGACCGAGTCCATCGCATCCATCGCCGACCACACGCTGCTGAAGCCCGAGGCGACCGCCGCCGACGTGGCGGCGGCCATCGCCGAGGCGGCAGAGCTCGGCGCGTTCAGCGTGTGCCTGTCGCCGTCGGTCCTGCCCGTCGAGGTGCCCGAGGGCCTCGCGACCGCCGTGGTCGTCGGGTTCCCGAGCGGCAGGCACCACGCCGAGGTCAAGGCCGCCGAGGCGCGCCTCGCCGTCTCGCAGGGCGCCGACGAGCTCGACATGGTCATCGACGTGGGGGCTGCGATCGACGGCCGCTTCGACGCGGTCGAGGCCGACGTGCGCGCCGTGCGCGAGGCCGCGCCGGGCGTCGTGCTCAAGGTCATCATCGAGTCGGCGGCGCTCGACGACGCGCAGATCGTCGCGGCGTGCGAGGCGGCGGAGGCCGCAGGCGCCGACTTCGTGAAGACCTCGACGGGCTTCCACCCCGCCGGTGGCGCGACCGAGCACGCCGTCGCCCTCATGCGGCGGACCGTCGGCGACCGCCTGGGCGTCAAGGCGTCGGGCGGCATCCGCACGCGCGAGGCGGCGGAGGCCATGATCCGCGCCGGCGCATCGCGCCTCGGGCTGTCGGCGACGCGCGCGATCGTCGAGGGCGACGCGGCGCAGGGCGGCTACTGACCGGCACCCCCGCCGGCGCTCGCCGCGGGCGCCGTCAGCAGGACTCGAGCAGCCGCCGGTACCAGCGGACGCCCCGCTCGAGCTCGACGACGGGCAGCCGCTCGTCGCGCGCGTGCAGGCGGGCGCGCAGGTCGCTCGTGAGCAGGAACGGCGTGAACCGGAAGACGCGATCGGTCACGCGGTAGGCGTGGCGGGAGTCGGTGCCGCCGAGCATGTCGTAGGGCGAGAGCACCGCATCCGGGAACTCGGCGGCGGTCGCGGCGGCGATGGCGTCCCAGCCCGCGCCGTCGGTCGGCGAGGTCGGGGAGGCCTCGTGCCCGCGCACGACGTCGATCGCGACGCGGTCGTCGCGGATCGCGCGGCGCAGGACGTCGACGGCGGCGGCGATCGAGGTGCCCTGCGCGAGGCGGACGCTCACGATCGCCTCGGCGCGCTCGGCGATCGCGTTCGCGGCGGTGCCGGCCTGCAGGCCCGTCACGGTCGCGCTCGTCGTGATGGTCGCGCGCGTCTCGTCGTCCGCGGCGAGCACGCGGCGCAGCACGGGGGAGAGCGCGCCCGCCCGGGTGAGCAGGGCGCGGTAGGGCTCGCGCGCGTGCGCGCCGAGGGTCTCGAGCATCCGCACGGTCGTGGGCGTGATGCGCTCGGGGAAGCGCGCTCCCGTCGTCCGGAGCACCGCGCGGGCGAGCACGGCCGTCGCGGGCGTGCGCGGAGGCGTCGAGGAGTGGCCGCCGGCCTCGTCGACCGCGAGGCGCAGCACGAGCATGCCCTTCTCGCTCACGCCCACGAGGGCGGCGGGCACCGCGACGCCCGGCACGGGCGGGTCGACGACCGCTCCGCCCTCGTCGAGCGCGAAGGCCGGACGCACGCCACGCTCGGCGAGCATCGCGATCGCGGTCTGCGCGCCATCCCCGAAGGTCTCCTCGTCATGGCCGAGCACGAGCCAGACGTCGCGGGCGGGCGCGTGCCCGTCGGCCGCGAGGGCGTCGAGCGCCTCGAGCATCGCCACGAGGGACCCCTTGTCGTCGATGGCGCCCCGGCCCCAGACGACGCCGTCGCGGATGGTGCCCGCGAAGGGCTCGTGGGTCCAGCCGTCGCCCGGCGGCACGACGTCCTGATGCGCCATGAGCAGCGCGGGCGCGTGCGCGGAGGCGCCGGGCCAGCGGGCGAGGATCGTGTGCTCGGCGACGAGCTCGACCTCGAGCGCGGCCAACGCGTGCGGGTAGAGCTCGGCGAGCAGCGCGCGCAGCGCGGTGAGGCCCGCCGCGTCGGGCACGCCGTCGTCGGCGGCCGTCGGCACCTGGAGCACGCGGGAGAGGCGGTCGGCGGCGGTGCCGGTCGTCGAGGGCATGCGGCGACGATAGCGCTGCGACCTGTCGTCTCGTCCGCCTCCGGCGCGCATGCGGGTGCGACGGCTACCCTGGCGCCGTGATGACCGCTCGCGTGCGCACCGGCATCGTCACGGTCGGCGCGGCCGCGGCGCTCGCCGTCGCGCTCGTGGCGACCGGGGCGCTGGGCGAGCGGGAGGACGCCAGGGCGCGTCCGCTCGCGATCGGCGAGCAGCTGGAGACCTCGCGTGCCGACATCGTGGTCGAGGGCTTCGAGCGCACGGGCGCGGGCGAGCTCGTCGTCACGCTCACGGTCACGAACGCGCTGCCGGTCGGGCTGCAGATCGACGACCTGCTGTCGATCGTCGACGACGACGGCGAGCTCGCGCGCTTCGGCCAGGTCTCCGCGGGCGACGTGTCGGCGTTCGTCGCGCATCCGGGCGTCGCCGACACCTTCACGATCGTCTACGAGCCCGACCGTCCCGCAGCCGACGACGTGCGCATCGTGCTCGTCGACGCGACGTGGACGCCGCGCGACGAGACGGCCTTCGGGCTGGGCGCCAACATGTACGACGAGCACGCCGTCGCGATCGTGGCCCTGCCGTGAGCGTCGCGACGGGCACCCGGCGCACGCGGGCGCTGCGACGCGCCTGGGTCGCGGTCGTCGTCGTCGCGCTCGCGATCGTCGCCGTCGGGCTCGAGTCGCTCGTGCCCGGGCCGACGCTGCGATGGGCGCCCTTCGCGGGGGTCGGCACGGGGGAGGCCTCGTCGGGGCCGCTGTCGGTCGTGGTGCACGGCGCGACGGTCGCCGACGCGGTCGTCGTCGACGGCGAGCGACGCGAGACCACCGGCGCGTTCGTCGTGCTCGACGTGACGATCGCATCGAGCGAGGAGCTCGACCTCATCGACCGCGACCTCGTCGTCGACGGCCGCGTCTACGAGTCGTCGACGAAGGGTCCCTCGCTGTACCAGGAGAGCCATCCCGCGCCGGGGCTCCCCGTGCGCGGCGACCTGGTGTTCGAGGTCGACGCGGCGCTGCTCGCGGGCGGCACGAGCGTCGAGCTGCACCTCGCGCCGGGGTTCGACGCGGCGGGCGACCTGCAGCCGCAGGTCGTCGTGCGCACCGACGTCGCGGGCGACGCGCAGGACGTCGTCGAGATCGCGGTGCTGTCGCGATGACCCGCGCCCGCATCCTCGCCCTCCTCGCGATCGGCCCGCTCGCCCTCGTGCTGACGGTGCTCGTGGCGCAGTCGTCGCTGACGTCGTGGCTCGAGCGCGAGCCCGTCGTCGTCGTGACGGGCGCCGTCGGCACGCCGCACGCCGTCGGCGGACCCGTCGTCACGGTCGAGGGCGCGCGCATCGCGGCGGCGGGCAGCGGCGGCGCGGGCTACGCCGACGCGCCCGACGGCACGCAGGTCGTGCTCGTCGACGTCGCGATCGACGGCGCGACGGACGTCTCGGCGTGGTGCACGTTCCGGCTGGAGGCGACGGTCGGCGGCGAGCGCGCGCAGTGGCTCTCCGACGGCGGGGCGAGCGAGGTGGTCGGCTGCTACGACGAGACCGGGTCGCTCGCGGGACCGATCGGCTTCGTCGTGCCCGCGGGCGAGGTCGTCGACGCGCGGCTGCTCGTCGGCGGCGAGGCGCTCTGGCTCGGGGTGCCGCTGCCGCTGTGAGCGGGCGCGCCGCCGTCGCGCGCGGCACCGAGCCGCAGCGCGTCGAGCGCGGCGACCGACGCGACGAGGCCGAGCACGGCGACGATCGAGTCGCCGAGCGCGCCGCCGACGTTCGCGACGGCCTCCGCGAGCTCGATGGGCTGCGGACCGAGCGCGTGCGTGAGGGCGACGGTGAGCCAGCCGGCGGCGACGCGCACGACGTACCAGGCCACGACGGCGGCCACGAGCGGCACGAGGCCCGCGCCCCACACCTGGCGCATGGTCGCGACGACGGGCACCCAGCGGTCGTGGAGGTCGTCGGTCGCCTCCTGCAGGACGTCGTCGAGCGGCGACGGCAGGGCCTCGAGCACGCGCGTCCACCATCGTGCGGCCCGCCAGGGTGCTGCGGGCTCCGGGGCGAGCTCGGGTCGCGCTCCCAGCAGGACGATGCCGACGAGCGTGAGCCACACGAGCGGCAGCGAGAGCGTGTGCCAGAGCGATCCGGCCGCCTCCCATCCGGCGAGGAGCCAGCCGCCGACGACGCCGTCGAGGGCCGCGCGCACGCCGTCGATGCCGCTCGCGAGCCGCGTCGTCGCGAACCACTCGCCCGCCATGCCGATGAGCCGGCCGAGCACCGAGACGGCGAGGAAGGTCCAGAGCCCCTCGAGCACGAGGGTCGCGACCGAGACGCCGCGCCGGCTGCCGCGGCGCTCGAAGCGTCGCAGCACGCCGCGCAGCACGAGACACGCGACGAGCAGGCCGATCGTCAGCACGTCGACGGGCACGTCGACGACGGTGCCGACGCCCGCGTCCGCCTCGAACCAGTCGATCGACGACAGGGCCGTGAGCGCGTACTCGCGCAGGTCGTCGGCGAAGAGCCCCCAGGCCGTGAGCAGCAGGAACGCCGGCAGCACCGAGGCGGCGAGCCCCGACAGCGCCGACTGCACGCGAGCCGCGCCTGCCGGCGGCGGCGGCGTCGAGCGCATCGCCCGCACGAGCACGAGGATCTGCAGGATCATCGCGACCATGCGCGTGAGCGCCGTGAGCGCCGTGAGGGCGAGGCCGCCGACGGCGCTCGTCGCCCCGACGCCGCCGGCGAGCGCGACGAGCAGCGTTCCTGCGATGCGCGCGGCGAGCTCGATCGCGAGCACCTCGGGGAGGCCGCGGGCGAGCACGCGGCGCGCGGAGACGAGCAGGTCGGCGCAGAAGCGGCCGAGGTCGTGGAGGACCGCCACCGCCTGCGTCATGTCAGCCGACCAGCTCGTGGACCTGCACGGCCGCGTCGGTCGCGGAGCCGATCGCGAGCGCCTCGGGCACGTCCGTGCGCTCGCCGCTCGAGTCGCGCGCCGTGATGCTGACGCTCAGCGAGCCGTCGAACGCGAGGACCGAGCCGTTGAGCCACTCGGCGTCCTCGCCCATCTCGTCGCTCGTGATGACGACGAGGCCCGCGGCGTCGGCGGACGCGCTGGCGCGAACCGTCGGGCCCTGCGACAGCGCGGCCATCTCCGCGTCGGTGAAGGGGATCGCCGAGAGGGTGACCTGCACGAGCGCGTCGCCGGCGCGGTAGCCGCACGAGCGCTCGACCTCGACCGACGGGTCGTCGAAGCTCTGCCCCGCCGCGTCGCCGAGCGCGCCCGCGGGCAGCGCCGCGAGCAGCACCGCGTCGACCGCCTCGCACCCGGGCAGGTCGTCCTGCGCGATGGGGGAGGGGACGCCGCCTGCGTCGGGGGCGAGGGGTGCCGCGGAGGCGTCCGGGCCCACGGGACCCGTGGTCGACGAGGGGGCGGGCGACGTGCTCGCCTGCGGGTCGTCGGCACCGTCGCCGTCGTCGGCGCAGCCCGCGAGGACGGCAGCGGCCACGAGCGCGAGGGGGACGAGGAGGGGGTGACGCATGGAAGCGAGCATACGAGGCGGGCGCAGGGCCCGAGGGTAGGCTCGTGGCGTCCCGCGGGCGCGATGGCGCGCTCCGCGGCGCCGATCGAGGAACGCTGGAGACGATGACCGACACGCCCGCCTACAAGCTCGACCCCGCACCGAAGGGAGAGCACGTCGTCGACGGTCCCGTCCGCATCGAGCGCGACTCGCTCGGCGAGAAGGCCGTGCCGATCGACGCGTACTGGGGCATCCACACCGAGCGGGCGCTCGAGAACTTCCCCATCACGGGCAGGTCGATCTCGGTCTACTCCGACCTCGTGGACGCGCTCGCGGTCGTGAAGCAGGCGGCGGCGCGCGCCAATCGCGAGATCGGCGTCCTCAGCCACGAGAAGGCCGACCTCATCGACCGCGTGTGCGACCGCATCCGCGCGGGCGAGCTGCACGACCAGTTCAAGGTCGGCGTCATCCAGGGCGGCGCGGGCACGTCGACGAACATGAACACCAACGAGGTGATCGCGAACGCGTGCCTCGTCGAGATGGGCCACGCGAAGGGCGACTACCAGCACCTCCACCCGATTGACGACGTCAACCGCTCGCAGTCGACGAACGACACGTACCCGACGTCGATCAAGGTCGCGATGTCGTTCACGCTCCGGCGCATGCTCGCCGAGCTCCGCCTGCTCATCGACGCGTTCGACGCGAAGGGCGTCGAGTTCCAGGACGTGCTGAAGGTGGGCAGGACGCAGCTGCAGGACGCCGTGCCCATGACGCTCGGCCAGGAGTTCCGCGGCTTCGCCGTGACGCTCGGCGAGGACCACGAGCGCCTCGAGGAGACCATCCGCTTCCTGTCCGAGGTCAACCTCGGCGCGACGGCGATCGGCACGGGCATCACGGCCGACCCCAGCTACGCCGCCGCCGCGTGCGCCCATCTCGCCGATCTCACCGGACTCCCGATCGTCACGGCACCCGACCTCATCGAGGCCACGAGCGACACGGGCGTGTTCATGTCCGTCTCGGCGGCGCTCAAGCGCTGCGCCGTGAAGCTCTCGAAGATCTGCAACGACCTGCGCCTGCTGTCGTCGGGTCCGCAGGCCGGCTTCGGCGAGATCCTGCTGCCGCCGAAGCAGGCGGGCTCGTCGATCATGCCCGGCAAGGTCAACCCCGTCATCCCCGAGGTCGTCAACCAGGTGGCGTTCGCCGTCATCGGCTCCGACGCGACCGTCACGGCGGCGTCGGAGGCCGGGCAGCTGCAGCTGAACGCCTTCGAGCCGGTCATCGCGCACTCGATCCTGCAGAGCCTGCACTGGATGACCCAGGCGTGCCTCACGCTGCGCATCAACTGCATCGACGGCATCGAGCCCAACCGCGAGCGGCTCGACGCCATGGTCGGCTCGTCGGTCGGCGTCGTCACCGCCCTCACGCCGTACATCGGCTACACGGCGTCGGCGTCGCTCGCGCACGAGGCGCTCGTGTCGCACAAGTCGATCGCCGACCTCGTGGTCGAGGCGGGCCTCATGGACCGCGAGCGCGTCGCGAAGCTGCTCGAGCCCGCGCGCCTGTCCGGGCTGCATCCCGCGACGCAGGCGATGCCGATCATCACGCCGGAGATGCTCGCGCAGCACGAGCGCGGCTGACCCTCGGCGCGCTCGCGACCGACGTGCGGCGAACGGGCGGCGTCGTGGCCCTAGCATGGGCCGCATGACGCTCGCCCAGCCGCCGCACATGCCCCAGCAGCCCGGTCCCCATCCGGGCCAGCAGCGGTCCGTGCCCCCGATGCCGCAGCTGTCGAAGCCGTCGTCGTCGGGCCTCGTGCTCGGCATCGTCGGCATCGCGCTGCTCGCTCTCGCGAGCGTGTTCGTCTTCCTCTTCTTCATGCTGCAGTTCGGCCTGTCGCCGATCGTGCCGATCGCGGGCCTGCTCGGCCTGTTCCCGCTCGCGTTCGTCGTGTGGGGTCTGCTGGGCCTCGACCGCTGGGAGCCGGAGCCGCGCATCGCGCTGTGGCTGTCGGTGCTGTGGGGCGGCATCATGGCGGTGCTCCTGACGCTGCTGCTCAACGAGTTCGTGCTGCAGCCGCTCGTCGCGATCCCGATCCTGTCGACGCCGGTGATCGCCGACGCCATCTACGGCGTGCTCGCGCCCGCCTTCCCCGCCCTGCGCGACCTCGTCGACGTGAACGGCGCGTCGACGGGCGAGGCGCTCTTCCAGTTCTACGGTCCCGTCATCCAGGCGCCGTTCACCGAGGAGCTGTGGAAGTCGATCCCGGTGGTCGTGATGTTCCTCTTCGTGCGCAGGCACTTCGACGGCCCGATCGACGGCTTCGTCATCGCCGGCTTCTCGGCGGCGGGCTTCGCCTACACCGAGAACATCCTCTACTTCGGTCGCGAGCTCATGGCGGCGGGCGACGCGTCGTTCGTGTTCTTCCTCCGCGGCATCATGAGCCCGTTCGCGCACGTCATCTTCACGGCGGTCGGCGTCGGCCTCGCGATGGGCTTCGCCGCGCGGCGCTCGTCGCGCCTGTGGATCCTCGTCGCGCTGCCCGTCGGCCTCGGGCTGTCGATGTTCCTGCACGGGCTGTGGAACAGCGCGTCGTTCTGGGTGCCGAACGGCATGCTCGGCTTCTTCATCTACTACGGCGTCGTGCAGGTGCCGATCTGCATCGGCGCGCTGCTGCTCGTCGTGCTGCTGCGCCGCTTCGAGGCGCGCCTGACGCGCCTGCGGCTCGACGAGTACGCGGAGGCCGGATGGTTCTCCCACGACGAGTCGCGACTGCTCGCGTCGTCGGACGGTCGGCTGAGCCTCGCCCAGTGGGCGCGCGCACGCGGGCTCGGTCGGGCCATGCAGGCGTACATCCGCATCACGACGCGCCTCGCGGCCAACCGTCAGCGGGCGATCATCGGCCGCGAGAAGCTGCGGCCGGTCGCCGACGAGGCGCGCCTGCTCGGCGACGTGTCGACCCTGCGCTCGTACATGGCGTCGGTGGGTGCCGGCGCGCCCGTCCAGGTGGGAGCCGGCCAGCGGCTGCCCGAGCCCGCGCAGGGGTCGACGCCGCAGTCGCAGCGCTTCGCGCCCGCACCCGGCGCCCCCACGCAGCCGTGGCAGCAGGGCTGGCAGTACGCGATGGCCTCGAGCCAGGGGCAGGGGCGCCCGCAGCAGGGCGCACCGCAGCAGGCCGCGCCGCAGCAGCCGGCGCCGCAGCAGCGCCCGCAGCAGCAGGGCGACCGCCAGGGCTGGTGACGCGCGGCACGACGCACGCCGCGCTGCTACACTCGACAGGTTGCCGTCGACCGGCCGCGGAACCAGAGAGCTCGCGCATCCTGCGCTGGGCGCCGCGCTGCGACAGGAGAGAGGAGACCGAATGAGCCTTGCCTCTGAGGTCAAGCAGGCGATCATCGCCGAGTACGCCACCCATGAGGGCGACACGGGCAGCCCCGAGGTGCAGGTCGCGCTGATGTCGCGCCGCATCAAGGACCTGACCGAGCACCTCAAGGAGCACAAGCACGACCACCACTCGCGTCGTGGCCTCCTGCTCCTCGTCGGACAGCGCCGTCGTCTCCTGGGCTACCTCCAGGACATCGACATCGCGCGCTACCGTGCGCTGATCGAGCGCCTCGGCCTGCGTCGCTAGCGACCCACGGCAGGACACCGTATCTGCAGCGAGGCCCCGCATCCGGTTCGGATGCGGGGCCTCGCGTCGTCTCCGGGGCCCGCGAGGGGCCGCCTGGTAGGCTGAGGTCCGGCTGCAGGCTTGCAGCCGTCGTGCGCGCCGCGGCCGGAAGGCTGGTCGTTGGTGGCGGATGCCGAGGCATGGGCCTCGACCTCCACCACTGATGACCACTCCGACGGGCGTCGCCGTGCGGCATGTCTGTCGTGCCCGCGCATCGGGCACAGAAGGAGAGAGACCTTGGAAGGTCCTGAGATCACATTCGCCGAAGCCGTCATCGACAACGGCAGGTTCGGCACCCGCACCATCCGCTTCGAGACCGGCCGCCTCGCGCAGCAGGCGCAGGGATCGGCCGCCGCGTACATCGACGGCGAGACCATGCTGCTGAGCGCGACGAGCGTCAGCAAGCACCCGAAGGACAACTTCGACTTCTTCCCGCTCACGATCGACGTCGAGGAGCGGATGTACGCCGCGGGCCGCATCCCCGGCTCGTTCTTCCGTCGCGAGGGTCGTCCGTCGACCGACGCGATCCTCACGTGCCGCCTCATCGACCGTCCGCTGCGGCCGACGTTCGTCGAGGGCCTCCGCAACGAGGTGCAGGTCGTCATCACCGTGCTCGCGATCGAGCCCGACGAGCTCTACGACGTGCTCGCGATCAATGCGGCGTCGCTGTCGACGCAGCTCTCCGGCCTGCCCTTCTCGGGCCCGGTCGGCGGCGTGCGCGTCGCGCTCATCGACGGCCAGTGGGTCGCGTTCCCGAAGCACTCGCAGCTCGAGACCGCCGTGTTCAACATGGTCGTCGCAGGCCGCGTGACCGACGACGGCGACGTCGCGATCATGATGGTCGAGGCCGAGGCGACCGACGAGTCGTGGCACCTCATCCAGGGCGGCCAGCAGGCTCCCACGGAGGAGGTCGTGGCCGCGGGCCTCGACGCCTCGAAGCCGTTCATCAAGCAGCTCGTCGAGGCGCAGCAGGAGGTCGCGAAGACCGCCGCGAAGCCGACGCGCGACTACCCGCTGTTCCCGCCGTACAGCCCCGAGGCACTCGAGGCCGTCTCGGCCGTCGCCGAGGCGGAGGTCTCGGCGGTCTACCAGATCGCCGACAAGATCGAGCGCCAGGACGCCGACGACGCCCTCAAGGAGCGCGTCAAGCAGCAGATCAACGAGCAGATCGAGGCCGGCACCGTCGACGCCTCCATCGCCTCGCAGGTCTCCGCGGCGTACAAGGCCGTCTCGAAGCGGGCCATGCGTGCCCGCGTCCTGAAGGACGGCGTGCGCATCGACGGTCGTGGGCTCGCGGACATCCGCGCGCTCGACGCCGAGGTCGCGGTCGTGCCGCGCGTGCACGGCTCGGCGATCTTCCAGCGCGGCGAGACCCAGATCATGGGCATCACGACGCTGAACATGCTGAAGCTCGAGCAGCAGATCGACTCGCTGAGCCCGGTGACGTCGAAGCGCTACATGCACAACTACAACTTCCCGCCGTACTCGACGGGCGAGACGGGCCGCGTCGGCAGCCCGAAGCGCCGCGAGATCGGTCACGGCGCCCTGGCCGAGCGTGCGCTCGTGCCCGTGCTGCCGAGCCGCGAGGAGTTCCCCTACGCGATCCGTCAGGTGTCCGAGGCGCTCGGCTCCAACGGCTCGACGTCGATGGGCTCGGTGTGCGCCTCGACGCTCTCGCTGCTCAACGCGGGCGTGCCGCTGCGCGCTCCCGTCGCGGGCATCGCGATGGGCCTCATCTCCGACACCGTCGACGGCGAGACGCGCTACGCGGCCCTCACCGACATCCTCGGTGCCGAGGACGCGCTCGGCGACATGGACTTCAAGGTCGCCGGCACGCCGGAGTTCATCACGGCGATCCAGCTCGACACGAAGCTCGACGGCATCCCCGCCTCCGTCCTCGCCTCGGCGCTGACGCAGGCGAAGGAGGCGCGCACGAAGATCCTCGGCGTGCTCGACCAGGCCATCGACTCGCCCGACGAGATGGCGCCCACCGCGCCGCGCGTCATCAGCGTGAACATCCCGGTCGACAAGATCGGCGAGGTGATCGGGCCCAAGGGCAAGGTCATCAACCAGATCCAGGACGACACGGGCGCCCAGATCTCGATCGAGGACAACGGCACCGTCTACATCGGCGCCGTCGACGGACCGAGCGCGGAGGCCGCGCGCGCCGCGATCAACGCGATCGCGAACCCGTCGAACCCCGAGGTCGGCGAGCGCTTCCTCGGCACGGTCGTGAAGATCGCGTCGTTCGGCGCGTTCGTCTCGCTCATGCCGGGCCGCGACGGCCTGCTCCACGTGACCGCGATGCGCCCGCTGAACGACGGCAAGCGCATCGAGGCCGTCGAGGACGTCGTGTCGGTGGGGCAGAAGCTCCAGGTCACGATCACGAAGGTCGACGAGCGCGGCAAGCTCTCGCTCGAGCTCGTCGAGGACGAGTCGGCAGCACCGGCCGAGGCCGCTCCCGCCGCGGAGTAGTCCGGTCGAGACGGAGGGGGTGCGCCACGGCGCACCCCCTTCGTCGTCTCCGCACCGCCGGAGCGCCCGCGGAGCGCTCCGTCGGATCCTGCCGTCGGATCCGCCCCCACCGCCGGATCCTGCCGCCCGCTCCGCCCGCTCGACCCGCTCCGCCGGATCTCCACGCTCGACCCGCTCCGCCAGATCTCCCCGCTCGACCCGCTCCGCCGGATCCTGCCGTCGGATCTCCCCGCTCCCTGAGGTGCGAGCGGAGCGAGCCTCGAAGGGCCTCTAGGGTCGAGGCATGAGCGTCATCGTCGTCGGCAGCATCAACGTGGACGTCACGGTCGTCGCCGACCGCATGGCGGGCGCGGGGGAGACCATCACGGGCTCCGCCCTCGAGACGGGGTTGGGCGGCAAGGGCGCGAACCAGGCCGCCGCGGCCGCGCGCGCGGGCGCGCGCACCGCGATGGTCGGCTGCGTCGGCTCGGATGCGTTCGCCGACGTCGCGCTGGCCGGGCTGCGCGACGCGGGCGTCGACGTCGACGGCGTGCGCGCGGTCGACGGCGGCACGGGCATCGCGCACATCCGCGTGGCTGGCGGCGACAACTCGATCGTCGTCGTGCCGCTCGCGAACGCGTCGCTCTCGGTCGAGCAGGCCGTCGCGGCGATCGACGCGACCGATGCGTCGGTGCTGCTGCTGCAGCTCGAGGTCGCGCAGGAGGTCGTGCTCGCGGCCGCCGAGCGCGCGCATGCACGCGGCCTGCGCGTCGTGCTCGACCCCGCGCCCGCCGCCGCGCTGCCCGAGTCGATCTGGCGGTGGGTGTCGCTCGTGAAGCCCAACGAGCACGAGGCGGCGCTCCTCACGGGCGTCGAGGTCACGGATGCCGCGTCGGCCGAGCTCGCTGCCGCGTGGTTCCTCG
This sequence comes from Agrococcus versicolor, assembly GCF_039531815.1. Classification (NCBI taxonomy): domain Bacteria; kingdom Bacillati; phylum Actinomycetota; class Actinomycetes; order Micrococcales; family Microbacteriaceae; genus Agrococcus; species Agrococcus versicolor. The sequence goes on from NZ_BAAAQT010000006.1 coordinate 517,274, forward strand.
AGCGCGGCGTCGAGGCGGCGATCGTCACGCTCGGCAAGGCGGGCGCCGTGCTCGTCGACGCCGCGGGCGCGCGCTCGCTGCCCGGCCACGTCGTCGACGCGATCGACTCGACGGCGGCGGGCGACACGTTCTCCGGCTACCTCGCGGCAGCACTCGGCGACGACGCCTCGCTCGACGACGCCGCGCGGCGCGCGATGGCCGCGGCCGCGATCTCGGTGACGCGCATCGGCGCGACCGCGTCGATCCCCACGCGCGACGAGGTCGACGCCTTCCTCGCCTGACGCGCCGTGCGGTCGGGCCGGGCACGTCGCGCGGCTAGGCTGGCAGGCATGTCTGCGCCCGTGCCGTTGCCGCTCGAGTCCCCGGACACCACCATCGCCGCCTCCGGCGGCGCGCTCGTGCGCCGCACGGTGCTGCCGACGGGCCTGCGGGTGCTGAGCGAGCACGTGCCGGGCGCCTCGTCGGTCACCGTGGGCTTCTGGGTGCCGGTCGGGTCGCGCGACGAGCAGCCCGTGACGTTCGGCTCGACGCACTTCCTCGAGCACCTGCTCTTCAAGGGCACGCAACGTCGCACGGCCTTCGACATCGCGGTCGCGTTCGACGCGGTCGGGGGCGAGCACAACGCGCTCACCGCGAAGGAGCACACCTGCTACTACGCGAAGGTGCGCGACCGCGACCTGCCCATGGCGGTCGACGTCATCGCCGACATGGTCACGTCGTCGCTCCTCGACGCCGACGAGTTCGAGAGCGAGCGAGGCGTGATCCTCGAGGAGCTCGCGATGGCGGACGACGACCCGGGCGACGTCGCGGGCGAGCTGCTCGCGCGGCTCGTGTACGGCGACCACCCGCTCGGCCGGCCCATCGGCGGCACGAAGGAGACGATCCGCGCCGTCTCGCGCGACGACGTCGCCGCGCACTACCGGGCGCACTACCGCGCACGCGACCTCGTCGTGACGGTCGCGGGCGCGGTCGACCACGACGAGCTCGTCGCGCTCGTGCAGCGCGCCCTCGCCGACTGCGGCTGGGACGATGCGCCGTCGGCGCCGAGGCCGCGACGCCTGACGGAGGCCGCGACGATCGCCGGCGGCGCCGTCGAGGCGCTCGACCGCCCGCTCGAGCAGGTCAACCTCATGATCGGCATGCCGGGACTGCTCGCCTCCGATCGGCGCCGCACGCACATGTCGGTCATGAACACGATCCTCGGCGCGGGCATGTCGTCGCGGCTCTTCCAGGAGGTGCGCGAGCGCCGCGGCCTCGCGTACTCGGTGTACTCGTACTCGTCGCTGTACTCGGACGCCGGCTCGTTCGGCATGTACGCGGGCTGCACGCCGGCGAAGTCGGCCGAGGTCGCGCGCATCATGCTCGGCGAGCTCGACCGCCTCGCCGCCGACGGCGTCACCGACGAGGAGGTCGTGCGCGCCAAGGGGCAGATCGCCGGCGCGAGCGCCCTCGCGCTCGAGGACTCCGACTCCCGCATGTCGCGGCTCGGGCGCTCCGAGCTCACGATGGGCGAGTTCTCCGACCTCGACACGGTGCTCGCGGCCGTCGATCGCGTCACGGCCGAGGACGTGCAGGCGATCGCGGCCGAGCTCGCGGGCGGCCGCCGGTCGATCGCGGCCGTCGGGCCCGTGCGCACCGCGGCGTTCTCCGGCCTGGTCTGAGCCGAGCCTCCGGCCGCTCGGCGTCGACGCCGGGGTCGTGCCCCATGCTCCCTCGCGGATGCATGCACAACCCTCGGACGACCCCGAGGTGCGCTCGGTAGGGTGGCCCCGGCCACTCGCGCGACGACGCGCGCGCCATGAGGGAAGGGGCCGCCGTGCCGCACCATCTGTACCTCGTCCGACACGGCGAGCAGCAGGATGCCGAGCACGGCGTCGACGACGGCCCGCTGTCGGCGCGCGGCGTGCGCCAGGCGCACCTCATCGCGCAGCGACTGAGCGGCGTGGCCTTCACCGAGGCGTACCACTCGCCGCTCGCGCGCGGCGAGGACACGGCGCGCGTCATGCGCGAGCGGCTGCCCGCGACGCCGTTCGCGCCGCATGCGCTGCTCATGGACTGCATCCCCTCGGGCCTCGAGGCCGAGCCGCCGCATGCGTACCGCTCGTTCTTCACCGGGGTCTCCGACGCCGAGGTCGAGGCGGGCAGGGCGCAGATGGCCGACGCCGTCGACCAGTGGCTCACGCCCCGAGGCGAGCGCAGCGACGTGCTGCTCGTGACGCACAACTTCGTCATCGGATGGTTCGTGCGCCACGTGCTCGAGGCTCCGGACTGGAAGTGGATGAGCCTCAACCAGGCGAATGCGGGCCTCACGGTCATCCACATGCGGCCCGGCAGGCCCGCGCAGCTCATCTGCCACAACGACCTCGGGCACCTGCCCGTCGAGCTGCGCACGGGCATGCCGACGCAGCTGCCCGTCTAGGGCGGCGGCGTCAGCGCTCGACGCGCTTGCGGTACCAGGCGTTCGCGTTGGGGTTGTCGTTGAATGGCTCGACCGACGCGAAGCCCGCGGCGGCGTAGAGGCCGCCGGCCGCCGCGAGCGAGCTGTTCGTGTCGAGCACGACGTCGGTCGCGCCGAGCGCGATCGCCCGCTCCTCGAGCGCGGCGAGCAGCGCCCTGCCCACGCCGTGCCCGCGCGCGGCGAGGGTCGCGAAGAGGTGCTTGACCTCGAACCACGTCCCCTCGTCGGACGGGATGCGGCGCACGCCGCCGACGCCGACGGCCGCCCCGTCGAGCCTCGCGACGAGCAGCGCGCCGTTCGGGGCGGTGAGCTGCTCCGCGGGGGCCGTCCTCGGCAGGTACGGCCTGCTGGGATCGCTCCAGGTGGCGACGCGGTCGGCGACGTAGGCGTCGAGCAGCGCACGGGCGTCGGGATCGTCGGGGGATGCGTCGTGGAGCGTCAGCACGCAGCCACGCTAGCGGCGTCCGGCCGGGCCACCGCGCGCCGATAGGCTCGGCACATGCAGCGAGTGGGCGTGCTGGGCGCGAGCGGACGGCTCGGCGCCGCCGCCGTCGCCGCGATCGCCGAGGCCGACGACCTCGAGGCCGTGCCCCTCGATGCGCGCGGCGACCTCGACCTCTCGGGCGTCGACGTCGTCCTCGACGCGACGATCCTCGCCGCGTCCGAGCGCATCGTCGACGCGGCCGTCGCCCAGGGCGTCGCGATCGTCGTCGGCACGAGCGGATGGAGCGCGGCGCGCGTCGCCGCGCTGCGCGACCGCGGCGCGACGGGCGTGCGCATCGTGCCGAACTTCTCGATCGGCTCCGTCGTCGGCACGCACCTCGCGACCATCGCGGCACGCCATCTCGGTGCGGTCGAGATCGTCGAGACGCACCACGCGGGCAAGGTCGACGCGCCGAGCGGCACCGCCGTGCGCACCGCCGAGGCCATCGCGGCCGTGCGCGCCGTCGACGCCCCGACGCCCGATGCGCCCGGGCGCGGCACGCTCGTGGCCGGCATCCCCGTGCACGCGCTGCGGCTGCCCGGCGCGAGCGCGCGCCAGGAGGTCGTCCTCGGCGGCACGGGCGAGACCCTGACCATCCGGCACGACGCGCTCGGCCACGACGCGTACGCCGCCGGCATCCTCCTCGCGCTGCGCGCCGATCGCCCGACCGGCGTCGTCGTCGGCCTCGACGACCTCCTGGGCCTCGCATGAGCCGCGCGTTCGCCTGGGTCATGGGCATCGTGCTCGCGCTGTACATCGGGCTCGCGGGCTCGTGGGCGGTGCAGCTCGTCGCGAGCGGCGAGCCCCTCGGCATCGGCCTCGGCATCGCCCTCGTCGTGCTCGCGGCGATCGGTGCGTGGGCGCTCGTGACCGAGCTCGTCTTCGGCGTGCGGCTCGACCGGGCCGTGCGCGCGCTGGGTGCGGCGGGCGGCATGCCGACGCCGCTGCCCAAGGCGCCGAGCGGGCGCGCCGACAAGGACGCCGCCGACGACGCCTTCCCCGTCGCGAAGGCCGACGTCGAGGCGCATCCCGAGTCGTGGGAGTCGTGGCTGCGCCTGTCGATGGCGTACGACGCCGCGCGCGACCGCCGACGCGCCCGCCGCGCCGCGCGCGAGGCGCTGCGTCTGCGCCGCGCCACCGCCTAGCCGCCACCCGCCGCCGAGCCGATGCCACACTGGGAGCCATCATGAGCCAGCCGTACGAGACCCTGCTCGCCGACGTCCTCGCGAACGGCGTCGCGAAGGGCGATCGCACCGGCACGGGCACGCGCAGCGTGTTCGGCCGGCAGCTCCGCTACGACCTCTCCGAGGGCTTCCCGCTCGTGACGACGAAGCGGGTCCACTTCCGCTCGATCGCGCTCGAGCTGCTGTGGTTCCTGCGCGGCGACTCGAACGTGCGATGGCTGCAGGAGCGCGGCGTCACGATCTGGGACGAGTGGGCCGACGCCGACGGCGACCTCGGCCCCGTGTACGGCGTGCAGTGGCGCTCGTGGCCGACGCCGTCGGGCGAGTCGATCGACCAGCTCTCGCAGCTCGTCGAGCAGATCCGCTCGAATCCCGACTCGCGCAGGCTCATCGTGTCGGCGTGGAACCCGGCCGACATCCCCGACATGGCGCTCGCGCCGTGCCACGCGTTCTTCCAGGTCTTCGTCGCCGACGGGCGCCTGTCGCTGCAGATCTACCAGCGCTCGGCCGACATGTTCCTCGGCGTGCCCTTCAACATCGCGTCGTACGCGCTGCTGACGCACATGCTCGCGCAGCAGACGGGCCTCGAGGTCGGCGACCTCGTGTGGACGGGCGGCGACTGCCACATCTACGACAACCACGTCGAGCAGGTCGAGCGGCAGCTGTCGCGCGAGCCCTTCGCCCTGCCGACCCTCCGCCTGCTGCGGCGTCCCGACGACATCCTCGACTACGAGCTCGACGACATCGAGGTCGTCGGCTACGAGCACCACCCGGGCATCAAGGCCCCCGTCGCGGTCTGACGTGACGCAGCGCATCGGGCTCATCTGGGCCGAGGCCCGCGACCACGTCATCGGGGCGGCGGGCGGCATGCCCTGGCGCCTGCCGGAGGACATGCGGCGATTCCGCCGCATCACGCTCGGCTCGCCCGTCGTCATGGGACGGCGCACGTGGGAGTCGTTCGGCACGCCGCCGCGCGCGCTGCCCGGCCGCACCAACGTCGTCGTCACGCGCGACGCCGCCTACGTCGCGGAGGGCGCGACGGTCGTCGCGTCGCTCGAGACCGCGATCGACGTCGCGCGCATCGTCGCGGAGGAGGACGCCGCCGAGACGATCTGGATCATCGGCGGCGGCGAGGTGTACCGGCAGGCGCTCGCGTCGGCCGACGCGATCGAGCGCACCGAGATCGACGCGGACCTCGACGGCGACACCACCGCGCCGGAGCTCGGACCGGAGTGGGCGACGTCGCTGCTCGATCCGGAGGACGGCTGGCACGAGTCGGCAGACGGGCTCCGCTACCGCTTCCGCACGCTCGTGCGCGTCGCCTGAGGCAGGGACCTCGACGTGCGCGCGTCCGGTCGGCACGCGTGCCGCGATATCCTCCCCTCGTGACCCAGAACCCCTTCGGCCAGGTCCTGGTCGCCCTCGTGACGCCCTTCCAGGCCGATGGCGAGGTCGACTGGGCGGACGTCGAGCGACTCATCGACGACGTCGTGACGCAGGGAGCCGACGGCATCGTCGTCTCCGGCACGACCGGCGAGACCTCGACGCTCACCGACCCCGAGAAGATCCGGCTCGTCGAGGTCGCGAAGGACGTCGCGGGCGACCGCGCCAAGGTCATCCAGGGCGGCGGCTCGAACGAGACGGCCCACGCGATCGACCTCTACCGCCAGGCGGAGCGCGCAGGCGCCGACGGCGTCATGATCGTCACGCCGTACTACAACAAGCCGACGCAGGCCGGCCTGCTCACGCACTTCCGCATGATCGCCGACGCGACCGACCTGCCGGTGATCCTCTACGACATCCCCGGTCGCTCGGGCGTCGAGATCCGCTACGAGACGATCCTGCGCGCCGCGAAGCACCCGAACATCCTCGCCGTGAAGGACGCCAAGGGCGACCTGGCCGAGGTGAGCCGCGTGCTGAACCAGACCGACCTGCTCTACTTCTCCGGCGACGACGCCATGGTGCTGCCGCACCTGTCGGTCGGCGCCGTCGGGCTCATCGGCGTGACGGCGAACATCGCCCCCGGCCCGTACCGCACGATCGTCGACGCCGTGAACGCCGGCGACCTGCGCACGGCGCAGGCGCAGCACCAGGCGCTCGAGCCGCTCGTGCGGGCGACGATGACGCACGTGCCGGGCACGGTCGCGACCAAGTACATCCTGCACGCGCTCGGCCGCATCTCCAGCCCGCGCGTGCGTCTGCCGCTCGTCGGTCCCGAGGACTCCGAGGCGGCGCTCATCGAGGACGAGATCGCGCTCGTGCGCGACATCGACGGCCTCGACCTCACCCGCTTCCGGCCCGATCGGAACGCGGCGGCGGGCGGAGCGCTGCCGAAGGTCCACGGCACGACGCGCTGATCTCCAGGAGGCCCGATGACGTCCATCGCGCAGCCGGCTCCGCTCGAGCCGGGCACCCTTCGCATCATCCCGCTCGGCGGCCTCGGCGAGGTCGGCCGCAACATGACGGTCTTCGAGCTCGACGGTCGGCTGCTCGTCGTCGACTGCGGCGTGCTCTTCCCCGAGGAGCACCAGCCGGGCGTCGACCTGATCCTGCCCGACTTCGGACCGATCCGGGATCGCCTCGACGACATCGAGGCCGTCGTGCTCACGCACGGGCACGAGGACCACATCGGCGCCGTGCCGTACCTGCTGCGCCTCCGCAAGGACATCCCGCTCATCGGCTCGCAGCTGACGCTCGCGCTCGTGGAGGCGAAGCTCAAGGAGCACCGGATCGCCCCCTTCACGCACACCGTGCGCGAGGGCGGCACCGAGCAGCTCGGACCGTTCGGCCTCGAGTTCGTCGCCGTGAACCACTCGATCCCCGACGCGCTGGCCGTCGCGATCCGCACGAGCGCGGGCCTCGTGCTCGCGACCGGCGACTTCAAGATGGACCAGCTGCCGCTCGACGGCCGCATCACCGACCTGCGCGCGTTCGCACGCCTCGGCGAGGAGGGCGTCGACGCGTTCCTCGTCGACTCGACGAACGCCGACGTGCCCGGGTTCACCGCGCCCGAGCGCGGCATCGGCCCCGTGCTCGAGCAGGTCATCGCGACGACCGAGGGCAAGGTCGTCGTCGCCTCGTTCTCGAGCCACGTGCACCGCGTGCAGCAGGTGCTCGACGCCGCGCACGCCCACGGCCGCCGCGTCGCCTTCATGGGGCGCTCGATGGTGCGCAACATGGGGATCGCAGCGGACCTCGGCTACCTCACGGTGCCCGAGGGCGTCCTCATCGACGCGAAGAAGGCGCACGACCTGCCCGAGTCGCGCATCGTGTTCATGTCGACGGGGTCGCAGGGCGAGCCGATGGCGGTGCTGTCGCGCATCGCGAACGGCGAGCACCAGATCGTCGTCGGCGAGCGCGACACCGTCATCCTCGCCTCGAGCCTCATCCCGGGCAACGAGAACGCCGTCTACCGCGTCATCAACGGCCTCATGAAGCTCGGCGCCAACGTCGTGCACAAGGGCAACGCGAAGGTGCACGTCTCGGGCCACGCCTCGGCGGGCGAGCTGCTCTACTGCTACAACATCCTCGGCCCGCGCAACGTCATCCCCGTGCACGGCGAGTTCCGCCACCTGCACGCCGCGGCGTCGCTCGCGCGCCAGACCGGCATCGCGCACGACCGCGCGTTCGTCGGCGAGAACGGCACGGTCTGGGATCTGCGCGACGGCGAGATCCAGGTCGCCGGCCAGCTCGAGATCGGCTTCGTCTACGTCGACGGCTCGTCGGTCGGACGCCTCGACGACGCCGACCTCAAGGACCGACGCATCCTCGCCGAGGAGGGCTTCATCTCGATCTTCATCGCGATCGAGGCGCAGACCGGGAAGTGCGTCGTCGGCCCCGAGATCCACGCGCGCGGCTTCGCCGAGGACGACTCGATCTTCGACGAGATCCGGCCGAGGATCGTGCAGGCCCTCGCCGACGCGGCCGAGCAGGGCGTGCGCGACCCGCACCAGTACTCGCAGGCCGTGCGTCGCACCGTCGGTCGCTGGGTCGGCACGCGCATCCGGCGTCGGCCGATGATCGTGCCCGTCGTCATCGAGGCGTGATCGACGCGTGACACGGTCTCGTCCGCAGGGATGAGGCGCTCCTCCAGGCGACGGCCGTAGCCTCGCACCCGAGTCCTCACCACGAGCGGCTCGGATGGGGCAGGGATGCGCGCGGACGACGGTCGGATCGACGCGGAGGACGGCGCGCTCGCGCCCGGCGCCGATGGCACGCGCACGGCGCCCGAGACGGCTCCCGGGCATGCGCGGCACGTCGCGAGCGCGAGGGACGAGCGGCGTGCCGCGGGGGCGCGCAGCCGGCTCGAGGCCGCCGAGCGCTCGGCGGCCCGGCGGGCGCAGCGGCAGGCGCGCGGGCCCGGCCCATGGCGGACGATCGTCTGGCCGGCGCTGCGGCTGCTCGTCGTCGCCGTCATCGCCGTCGCCCTCGTGAAGCTCGCGTTCTTCCCCGACGCCGCGGCGTCGGAGGCTGGCGGCGCCCTGCCGCCCACCGCGGCGATGGAGGAGCCGCTCGTGCCCGCGACGGTCGGCACCGTGCGCAACGACCTCGCGCTCACCGGCCAGGTCATGCCGGATGCGACGGTCGCGATCCGCTCGACGCAGACCGGCACGGTCTCGCGCATCCTCGTCGCCGACGGGCAGGGCGTCGCCGCCGGCGCCGAGCTCTACGTCGTGCGCGTCGAGACCCCCGCGACGCAGCCGGGCGAGGACGGCACGCTCCCGCCGCCGACCGTGCGCTCCTTCACGATCGCCTCGCCCGCCGCCGGCGTCCTCACGGGCTTCGCGCTGCTGCCGAACCAGCAGGTGGAGGTCGGCACCGAGACCGGGGCGGTGCAGCCGGCGACGTTCCACGTCGACGCACCCCTGACGGCGCAGGAGCAGTACCGTCTCACGACGCAGCCCACCGAGGCGCAGGTGCAGATCCCCGGCGGCCCCGCGCCCTTCGCCTGCACGGGCCTCGTCGTGCTGCAGCCGACCCCTGCCGCGGGCGCGACGCCCGGCGAGGACACGGGGGTCTCGACGGCGACCGCCCGCTGCCAGGTGCCCGGCGACGTGCGGGTCTTCGCGGGGCTCGCCGCCGACGTCACGATCGCCGGCGGCGTCGCCGAGGGGGTGCTGACGCTGCCGACGACCGCGGTGCTCGGCAGCGCCGACGCCGGCACCGTCGTGCGCATCGCCGCCGACGGCTCGCAGGAGGAGGTGCAGGTGCAGCTCGGGCTCACCGACGGCCAGCAGATCGAGATCCGAGGCGGCCTCGCCGAGGGCGAGGAGGTCCTGCAGTTCGTGCCCGGCGGCGAGCCCGTCGACCCGTGCGCCGACCCCGCGACGGCCGATCCGATGCTGTGCGGCGAGGTCATGCCGTGACGCTGCTGTCGCTCGAGGGCGTCACGCGCCACGTCGCGCTGCCCGACCGACCGCCGCTCGAGATCCTGCGCGGCATCGACCTCGTCGTCGAGGCGGGCGACCGCGTGTCGATCGTGGGCCGCTCGGGATCGGGCAAGTCGACGCTCCTCAACATCCTCGGCCTGCTCGACCAGCCCACGACCGGCAGGATGCGCTTCGACGACGAGCCCGTGCTGCTGCTGTCCGCTCGTCGGCGCGATCGGCTGCGGGCGCTCGCGGTCGGGTTCGTGTTCCAGCAGTTCCACCTCATCGAGGGCCTCACGGCGCTCGAGAACGTGCAGATGCCGCTGCTGTACGGCTCGGGCGCGCACTTCTGGCGACGCGACCGGCTCGCGCGCGACATGCTCGACCGCGTCGCGCTCGGCCACCGCGCCGACGCGCCCGTCACGACGCTCTCCGGCGGCGAGCAGCAGCGCGTCGCCATCGCGCGCGCCCTCGTGCGCGCGCCGAGGCTCATCCTCGCCGACGAGCCCACGGGCGCGCTCGACCTCGAGACGGGCGCGACGATCATGGACCTGCTCGAGTCCGTCGCGCGCGACTCGCACGCGGCGCTCGTCACCATCACGCACGACGTCGCGGTCGCGGCGCGCGCCGAGCGGATGCACCGGCTCGAGGCCGGCGTGCTGTCGCCCGCGCAGCAGGTCGCGGAGGTCGCGGCGTGAGGGTCGTCGCGGCGACGCTCGTCGAGGCGCTCGCGCAGCTGCGCATCCACCGCGTCCGCGTGCTGCTCAGCCTCGTGGGCGTGGCCGTGGCGGTGGCGGCGCTCACGGCGTCGGTCGCCATGGGCGACGTCGTGCGACAGGTCTCGGTCGAGTCCATGGAGCAGTCGTCCGGCCGGCCTGCGACCTTCGGCTTCACCGTGTACTCGACGACGGGGGAGTCGCCCTCGACCGACGAGCTCGTCGTCGAGGCCGAGGCGATCGCCGAGCGCTACGACATCCGGTACATGAGCCCCGTCATGTGGCTCGGCGGCGCCGTGGACCTCGCGGGCGCGCGCACGGACGCGCAGGTGATGGGCGTCGGCGCCGACTACCAGGCGATGCATCGGCTCGCGCTCGCCGAGGGGCGCTGGCTCGTCGACTCCGACGCGGAGCGGCTCGCGCCCGTCGTCGTCGTCAACCGCACGGTCATGGATCTCCTCGGCGTCGCGAGCGTCGACCAGCATCCGACGATCACGCTGCCGGACGGCAGCACCGCCGTCGTCGTCGGCGTCGTCGAGGGTGCGATGTACGAGGGATACCCGTACGTCTTCGGCCTGCCGGCCACCGCGCTCACGATCGTCGGCGACGAGGCGGGGGCCTTCGCGTCCCCGACGATCGAGATGTGGGTGCCCGAGGAGTCGGCCGCCGCGGTCGAGGCGATGGTCGCCCGCGACCTGCGGGGCGCGTTCGTCGGCACGCAGGTCGACGCGTACCGGCAGGACTACGCCGCGTACTTCGACCCGGCGAACGACCCGACGGCCCTCATGCAGCAGGTCCTGCTGGGCATCTCGGGCGTCGTGCTGCTGCTCGGGGCGCTGAGCCTCGTGAACATCGCCGTCATCACCGTGCGGCATCGCGTGCGCGAGCTCGGCATCCGACGCGCGTTCGGCGCGAGCCTGTCGCGCGTGTTCGTCGGCGTCATGCTCGAGTCGGTCGTCGGCACCGTCGTCGCGGGCGTCGTGGGCATCATGCTCGTCGTCCTGGCGTACCGGCTGCTGCTCGTCGACCGGGTCGTCCCGATCGGCGTGACGGCCGACCTGCCGCCGTTCCCCGTCGCGGCGGCCGTCGTCGGCCTGTGCGTCGCGACCGCCGTCGGGGCGATCGCCGGCATCATCCCCGCGCTCGTCGCCGTGCGGTCGAAGGTCATCGACGCCATCCGCTTCTGAGGCGCTCGGCGTGTCGCGCCGCGGCGCGGTGCGCCTCACGGCCGCGCGCGGCGGTCCCGACTACCGTGACGCCATGGCCACCACGAAGCCGGCGCGCAAGCCTGCCGCGAGGCGCGCACCCTCGAAGCCCACCGCGACGCGCGCGCAGACGAAGGTCCTGCCCGTCGAGCAGGACCGGCCGGGTGCCGTCGTGCGCGCCTGGATGGCGCTCGCCCACCTCACGGGCGGCGCCGCTCGCGTGTTCGGCCGGGAGTCGCTCGCGAAGGAGGAGCGCCGCGACGGCGTGCCCTTCCTGCTGACGCTCCTCGCGATCGCGGGTGCCGTCGTCGAGTGGATCCTCCCCGCGAGCCCCGTGAGCCGTGTGCTGAGCGACGTGACGTTCGGCGGGCTCGTCGGCCAGGTCGCCATCGCGCTGCCCGTCGTGCTCGCCCTCCTCGCGCTGTGGATGTTCCGTCATCCCGCGTCGGTGGCCGACAACGGTCGCATCGGGGTCGGGCTCGTCATGCTGCTCGTGTCGGTCGCGGCGCTGTGCCACGTCATGCTCGGGCGTCCCGCGGCGTCCGAGGGCCTGCCCGCCGTCGCGACCGCCGGCGGCATCCTCGGCTGGGTGCTCGGCGCCCCGCTGTCGGCGCTCATCACGCCCGTCGGCGCCGGCATCGTCGCCGGGCTCCTCGTCGTCGTCGCGATCCTCGTGCTCACCGCCACGCCGCCGACCCGCATCGGCGCGCGCGTCGCCGACCTCTACCGCTACCTCTTCGGGCTCGACCCGGAGACGGAGGAGGAGCGCGAGCGTCGTCGTGCCGATCGCGCCGCGGCGCGTGCGGAGCGCGACGCGGAGCAGGAGGCCGAGGGCGACGAGAGCCTGCCCTTCTGGCGCCGCAACGCGACGGGCCGCGAGGTCGACCCGGCCTACGACACCCCCGTGCTCGTCGAGCACGAGCCGATCGACGAGCCCGTCCCCGCGCTCGCCGAGCCCGAGCCGCTCGCCGCCTCCGACGACGCGACGAGCGTCCTCGAGCAGTGGGCCGAGCAGGATGCCTACGAGACCGAGGTCCTCGGCCACCTCGAGCACGCGGAGGAGGCCGTGCGCCGCGTCACGGGCGAGGCGCCCGCGCTCGCCGAGGAGGAGCCGGCGACCGAGGGCCTCCAGCCGCTCGCCGGCCCGCCGACCGACCGCCCGTACCGGCTGCCGAGCATCCACTCGCTCACGCAGGGACCTCCCGGCAAGGCGCGCTCGCAGGCGAACGACGACATGGTCGCCGCCATCACGAGCGTGCTCGACAACTTCAAGGTCGACGCCCGCGTCACGGGCTTCTCCCGCGGCCCGACCGTCACGCGCTACGAGATCGAGGTCGGCCAGGGCGTCAAGGTCGAGCGCGTCACGGCGCTGTCGAACAACCTCGCCTACGCCGTCGCCTCGAACGAGGTCCGCATCCTCGCGCCCATCCCCGGCAAGAGCGCGATCGGCGTCGAGATCCCGAACCCCGATCGCGAGACGGTCAAGCTCGGCGACGTCCTGCGCTCGAAGCGCGCGACGACGTCGACGCACCCCATGACGATCGGCATCGGCAAGGACGTCGAGGGCGGCTTCGTCGTCGCGAACCTCGCGAAGATGCCCCACCTGCTCGTCGCCGGCTCGACGGGCTCGGGCAAGTCGTCCTTCGTCAACGCGATGATCACGAGCATCCTCATGCGCGCGAAGCCCTCCGAGGTCCGCATGGTGCTCGTCGACCCCAAGCGCGTCGAGCTCACGGCCTACCAGGGCGTGCCGCACCTCATCACGCCCATCATCACGAACCCGAAGAAGGCGGCCGAGGCGCTGCAGTGGGTCGTGAAGGAGATGGACATGCGGTACGACGACCTCGCGTCGTTCGGCTTCCGCCACATCGACGACTTCAACACCGCCGTGCGCGAGGGCACGCTCGCGCTGCCCCCCGGCAGCGAGCGCACGCTCAAGCCGTACCCGTACCTGCTCGTGGTCGTCGACGAGCTCGCCGACCTCATGATGGTCGCGCCGCGCGACGTCGAGGACTCCATCGTGCGCATCACGCAGCTCGCGCGCGCTGCGGGCATCCACCTCGTCCTGGCGACGCAGCGACCCTCGGTCGACGTCGTGACGGGCCTCATCAAGGCCAACGTGCCGTCGCGGTTCGCGTTCGCGGTGTCGTCGGTGACCGACTCGCGCGTCATCCTCGACCAGCCGGGCGCCGACAAGCTCATCGGCCAGGGCGACGGCCTCTTCCTGCCCATGGGGTCGTCGAAGGCGATGCGCGTCCAGGGCGCGTGGGTCGACGAGGCCGAGATCGCCCGCGTCGTGCAGCACGTCACGGGCCAGGCGCAGCCCGACTACCGCGCCGACGTCGAGGAGGTCGCCGCGCGCAAGGAGATCGACGCCGACATCGGCGACGACCTCGAGGACCTGTGCGCCGCGGCGGAGCTCGTCATCACGACGCAGTTCGGCTCGACGTCGATGCTGCAGCGCAAGCTGCGCGTCGGGTTCGCGAAGGCGGGCAGGCTCATGGACCTCATGGAGAGCCGCGAGATCGTCGGCCCGTCGGAGGGGTCGAAGGCGCGCGACGTCCTCGTGCCGCCGGACGGGCTCGCGGCCGTGCTCGCGACGCTGCGCGGGACGGCGCCGGCCGCCGCGCCTCAGCCGCAGCGCGACCTCGTCGCCGAGGCGACCGAGCGCGAGCAGCGCGGCCTCGAGGTCGTCGACGCCGACGAGTCCGAGGACGCCTGGGGCCTGACGGGCCGCGACTGACCCGCACGGCCGCCCGGTAGCCTGGGCCCATGAGCATCCTGAGCCCCTGGCGGGGCCGCGTCTGGGCTCGCGGCGAGACGCCGGCATCCGTCGCGAGCGTGCCGAACGTCATCTCGGTCGTGCGGGTCGTGCTCACGCCGGTGTTCGTCTGGCTCGTGCTCGCCGACGACGGCGAGCTCGGATCGCTGCGGCTCGTCGCCGCGGTGCTGTTCGTCGTCCTCATCGCCACCGACTTCGTCGACGGCTGGATCGCGCGCAGCCGCAACCTCGTCACCGACTTCGGCAAGCTCTTCGACCCCATCGCCGACAAGGCGATCACGGGTGCGGCCTTCGTCGTGCTCTCGATCCTCGGCGAGCTGCCGTGGTGGATCACGATCCTCGTCCTCGTGCGCGAGATCGGCATCACGGTGCATCGCCTCGCGATCGCGAACGACGTCGTCATCCCCGCGTCGTGGCCGGGCAAGGCGAAGACCTGGGCGCAGGCGGTCGCCCTCTCCGCGGCGCTCCTCCCGCTCGCCGCGTGGATCGGCGAGACGCCGGCCGCCGTGATCCACGTCACGACGATGGTCGTGGCGATCCTCCTGACGATCGCCTCGGGGCTCGAGTACCTCTGGCACGTGCGGCCCGGACGCCGATGACCGTCGCCGAGGAGGTCGTGCGCCGAGCGCGGTCGCTCGGCGCGACGATCGCGGTGGCGGAGTCCCTCACGGGCGGTGCGCTCGCGAGCGCCATCGTCGACGTGCCGGGCGCCTCGGCCGTGCTGCGCCTGGGCGTCGTCGCGTACGACACGGCGATGAAGGCCTCGGTGCTCGGCGTCGACGCCGGGATGCTCGCCGAGCGCGGCCCCGTCGACGCCGGCGTCGCGGCGCAGATGGCGGCGGGCGTGCGGGCGCTCGCCGACGTCGCCGGACCCGCGACGATCGGCGTGTCGACGACGGGCGTCGCGGGGCCCGAGCAGCAGGGCGGGCATGCGGTCGGCGAGGTGCACGTCGGCATCGCGACGACTCGCGGCACCCGATCGGTGGAGCGCGCGCTCGCGGGCGACCGCGCCGCCATCCGCGCCGCGACGGTCGAGGCGGCGCTCGCCGAGCTCCTCGTCGAGCTCGACGGCATCCACAGGCCATCCACAGACGCCACCGGGTCCGAACAGGAATACGAGATGTGATGCTGACGTTGTCAGATCTCGGTGGACGTCCAGCGCTAGGCTGGTGACCCACCGAGGGTGAAGGGGGATCCCATGGTGTTGCTGAGACAGGAGCTGGGCGACGTGCTGCGCGACGTTCGCCTCCAGCAGGGGCGCACGCTGCGCCAGGTCGCGTCGCGCGCTTCGGTCGCGCTCGGCTACCTCTCCGAGGTGGAGCGCGGGCAGAAGGAGGCGTCGAGCGAGATCCTCGCCGCCGTGGCGGAGGCGCTCGACGTGCCGCTGTCGAGCATCCTGCGAGAGGCGGGGGAGCGTCTCGCCGTGCTCGAGGGCATCGACGTGCCGGTCCTGCACCGCATCCCGGACGCGGTGCCCGACGAGCTCGTCCGAGAGATGTCGTCGATCGCACGCTGACGGGCGACCGACCGGACCGTGTCGAGAGGGGCTGCGTGCATGCGCGGCCCCTCTCGCATATCGTGGGGGACCATGCGCACGAGCGAGCTCCAGCGAGCGGTCGACGACGAGTTCGGCCGGCTCGGCGCCGTGCTGCTCGCGGACCAGGTGCTCCCCGGCCTCGACGGCCGCACGGGCGACGAGGCGCTCGCCGACGGCGTCGCGCCGCGCACGGTCTGGCTCGCGCTCTGCGACGCGCAGGACGTGCCCGAGGCGCGTCGCCACGGTGCCGGTCGTCGCGCCGCCACGCGCTGACGACGCGACGCGACACGCCGAGATCGTGTTCGAAGATTCGTTCGAACGAGTCGTACGCTGATCTCGCAGCGTTCCACATCCCGGCGCCCTGCACAGGAGGAGGCCTCCTCGACCTCGTGTCGGCGGTCCCGCCTAGCGTGAGCCGGGTCGAGGACGCCGCCGGTCACCCGGTGGCTGCGCCCGGCCAGACATGGCTGCCTGTGGGCGAGCGGACAACGAACGAGAGGTAGGACGATGCCAACGCAAGCAGATCGCGAGAAGTCGCTGGAGGCGGCGCTCGCCCAGATCGACAAGCAGTTCGGCAAGGGCACGGTCATGCGCCTCGGCAGCGACGATCGTGCACCCGTCGAGGTCATCCAGACCGGCTCGATCGCGCTCGACGTCGCGCTCGGCATCGGCGGGCTCCCGCGCGGCCGCATCATCGAGATCTACGGCCCGGAGTCCTCGGGCAAGACGACGCTGACGCTCCACGCCATCGCCAACGCGCAGCGCAACGGCGGCATCGCCGCGTTCATCGACGCCGAGCACGCGCTCGACCCCGAGTACGCGAAGAAGCTCGGCGTCGACATCGACGCCCTCCTCGTCTCCCAGCCCGACACGGGCGAGCAGGCGCTCGAGATCGCCGACATGCTCGTGCGCTCCGGCTCGATCGACCTCGTCGTCATCGACTCCGTCGCGGCGCTCGTGCCGCGCGCCGAGATCGAGGGCGAGATGGGCGACAGCCACGTCGGCCTCCAGGCCCGTCTCATGTCGCAGGCGCTGCGCAAGCTCACGGGTGGGCTGAACCAGACGCAGACGACGATGATCTTCATCAACCAGCTGCGCGAGAAGATCGGCGTGTTCTTCGGCAGCCCCGAGACGACCGCGGGCGGCAAGGCGCTGAAGTTCTACGCGTCGGTCCGCCTCGACATCCGTCGCATCGAGACCCTGAAGGACGGCACGGAGGCCGTGGGCAACCGCACGCGCGTCAAGGTCGTGAAGAACAAGATGGCCCCGCCCTTCAAGCAGGCCGAGTTCGACATCCTCTACGGCATCGGCATCTCGCGCGAGGGCAGCCTCATCGACTTCGGCGTCGACCACGGCATCGTCAAGAAGTCCGGCGCCTGGTACACCTACGACGGCGACCAGCTCGGCCAGGGCAAGGAGAAGGCGCGCGAGTTCCTGCGCACCAACCCCGACATGGCCGCCGAGATCGAGACGAAGATCCTCACGAAGCTCGGCGTCGGCAAGGCCGCCGCGGCGGCTGCAGCGGCAGCGCCCGTCGAGTCGCTCTCCGACCGCCGTGCGGAGCGCGTGGGCGCATGAGGGTCGTCGACCTCGCCGAGGTGCGCGCCGCGAAGGAGCGCGCCTCGGAGGAGGCGCTCGACGCCGCGCGCCGCATGCTCGGCCGTCGTGCCCTCAGCCGCTCCGAGGTCGCGAAGCGCCTCGACGAGCAGGGCGTCGAGCCCGAGGACCGCGATGCGGCGCTCGACCGGCTCGAGGCGGAGGGCGCGATCGACGATCGCGCCCTCGCCGAGACGGTCGCCGAACGCGTGCGGAGCCGCCGCAGGGCCGGCGCCCGCGTCGTGGCGCAGGAGCTCGCACGCCGAGGCATCGCGCAGGAGGACCGGGTCGAGGAGCCGTCGGAGGACGACGAGCTCGAGCGCGCCGTGCAGCTCGCCGAGCAACGCCTGAGGCGAGGTCCGATCGACGACGTCGCCGAGCGACGCGTCGCCGGCATGCTCGCCCGCCGCGGCTTCTCGTCGACCATCGCGCGTCGAGCGATCGCCGACGTCAAGGCGCGGTCGTAGCGGTCCAGGTCACCCGGAGTGCAGACTCAGCGCGCATCCAAGGAACGTCCGGCCTCGCCGGGCTATGGTGACGGCATGAAGACCTCGCGCCTCCTCGCGCTCCCGGCCATCGCCGGCGCTGCGCTGCTGACCATGACCGGCTGCTTCCAGCTGCCCGGCGCCCCCACCACGAACCCCGGCACGTCGACCGCTCCCACCGATGGTGGCGGCGGCGGCGGCGAGGCGGCCGTGGATCTCGCAGGCACGACCTGGTCCGGCACGGACTCGATCGGCAACGAGATGACGTTCACCTTCGCCGACGACGGCACGATCGACTTCTCGGACTTCAACACGCAGACGTACGACGTCCCCACCGACACGTGGTCGATGGACGGCTCGAACGTCGAGATCACGATCTCGGGCGTGCCGACGTCGGCCGACGGCAGCGGCACGGACATCACCTACTCCGGCCAGGCCACGACCGGCAGCATGTCGCTCTCCGGCACCGGCGAGGACGGCGAGTCCTACTCGCTGTCGATCACCGAGGGCTGATCGACCGCATCGAGGCACGAGGGGCGGCAGGCGCGAGCCTGCCGCCCCTCGTCGCGTCCGGCCCGTCCACCGGAGGTCCAGGCGACACCCACACGGCATTCAGGAGGGTGGGTGCCACCGGCCCTAGGCTCGTGGCATGAACATCCCTCGCATCGCAGGCTCCGCAGCGCTCGGCGCGGCAGCGATCCTCACGCTCGCCGGCTGCATCCAGCTCCCCTCGCCCCAGGCACCCACCACGACGGCGCCGACCCCGACGCAGCCCGCGACGAGCGAGCCGGTGGCTCCGCCGTCGGAGCCGGCCGCCGAGGAGGGCGCCGAGCTCGTCGACACGCAGTGGTCGGGTGCCGTGAACGGCCCCGAGGTGGGCATCGACCTGCAGTTCACCTTCGAGGAGGACGGCACGCTCTACATCACGTCGTGGAGCGGCGAGGAGGGCACGCCCTTCGACTCGCCGAGCGACACGTGGGCGGTCGAGGACGGCACGCTCCTCATCACGCTCTCGCAGATCCAGGAGATCGAGTACATCGACCTCACGGGTGCCTTCGCGCCCGGCACGACCATCGACCTCACGGGCACCGACGGCGTCGGCACCTCCGGCTACACGGCCAGCTTCACGCAGGGCTGAGGCTCGGCGCCATGCGCGCGCACGACGGGGACGGCCGGATGGCCGTCCCCGTCGTCGTACGCTGGAGGACATGACCAGGACGTTCGAGGTGCGCACCTTCGGCTGCCAGATGAACGTCCATGACTCCGAGCGCCTCCGCGGCTCGCTGCTCGAGGCCGGCTACGCCGAGGCGAGCGACGACGAGCCCGACCTCATCGTCATCAACACGTGCGCCGTGCGCGAGAACGCCGACTCGCGCCTCTACGGCACGCTCGGCCAGCTCGCGAAGACCAAGCGCGAGCGCGGCGGCTTCCAGATCGCCGTCGGCGGCTGCCTCGCGCAGAAGGACCGCGGCACGATCCTCGACCGGGCGCCATGGGTCGACGTCGTCTTCGGCACCCACAACCTCGGCTCGCTCCCGACGCTGCTCGAGCGCGCGCGCCACAACGACGAGGCGCAGGTCGAGATCCTCGAGTCGCTCGAGACGTTCCCGTCGACCCTGCCGGCCAAGCGGGAGTCCACGTACTCCGGCTGGGTGTCGATCTCGGTCGGCTGCAACAACAC
Organism: Agrococcus versicolor; assembly: GCF_039531815.1. NCBI lineage: Bacteria > Bacillati > Actinomycetota > Actinomycetes > Micrococcales > Microbacteriaceae > Agrococcus > Agrococcus versicolor. The sequence goes on from NZ_BAAAQT010000006.1 coordinate 536,771, forward strand.
CTGCACGTTCTGCATCGTGCCGGCGCTGCGCGGCAAGGAGCGCGACCGTCGGCCCGGCGAGATCCTCGCCGAGCTTGAGGCGCTCGCCGCCGAGGGCGTCATGGAGGTGACGCTGCTGGGCCAGAACGTGAACTCCTACGGCGTCGAGTTCGGCGATCGTCTCGCGTTCGGCAAGCTGCTGCGCGCCGCGGGCGAGATCGAGGGCCTCGAGCGCATCCGCTTCACGAGCCCCCACCCGGCCGCGTTCACCGACGACGTCATCGACGCGATGGCGGAGACGCCCGCCGTCATGCCGCAGCTGCACATGCCGCTGCAGTCGGGCTCCGACCGCATCCTCAAGGCCATGCGCCGCTCGTACCGCTCGGCGCGCTTCCTCGGCATCCTCGACCGCGTGCGCGACCGCATCCCCGACGCCGCGATCACGACGGACGTCATCGTCGGGTTCCCTGGGGAGACCGACGAGGACTTCGAGGACACCCTGCGGGTCGTCGAGCGGTCGCGATTCGCCTCCGCGTTCACGTTCCAGTACTCGATCCGACCGGGCACGCCCGCGGCGACCATGCCCGACCAGGTGCCGAAGGCGATCGTGCAGGAGCGGTTCGAGCGGCTCGCCGCGCTGCAGGACCGCATCACGCGCGAGGAGAACGAGCTGCAGGTGGGGCGCACCGTCGAGGTGCTCGTCGGCAGCGCGGAGGGACGGAGGGACGCCGAGACGCATCGCGTCTCGGGTCGCGCCCCCGACCATCGCCTCGTGCACCTCGTGCCCGGCGAGCACGTGCTGCGACCCGGCGACGTCGCGACCGTCGAGATCACGCGCGCGTCGACCTTCCACCTCGAGGCCGATGCCGGCCCCGTCGCCGTGCGGCGCACGCGCGCCGGCGACGCGTGGGACCTCGCGCAGGCCGACTCGTGCGGCGTCCCCGTGAGCCCCGGCACCCCGCGCGAGGCCGTGCCCGTGCGGCTCGGCATGCCGACGCTGCGCGTGTGATGCTCGCGATCGTCGGCGCGACGGGCACCGGCAAGTCGCAGCTCGCCCTCGACGTCGCGGGCGCCCTCGCCGAGCACGACGTGCCCGCGGAGGTCGTCAACGCCGACGCGATGCAGCTCTATCGCGGCATGGACGTCGGCACGGCGAAGCTCGCGCTCGCGGAGCGCCGCGGCGTGCCGCACCATCTGATGGACGTCCTCGACGTCACCGACGAGGCGAGCGTCGCCTGGTACCAGCCCCGTGCGCGCGCCGCCGTCGCGGCGATCGAGGCACGGTCGGCCGTGCCGATCCTCGTGGGCGGCAGCGGCCTCTACGCCTCGAGCGTCCTCGGCCCGCTCGACTTCCCCGGCACCGACGAGCCGCTGCGCGCCGCGCTCGAGGCCGATCTCGAGCGCGACGGCGCCGCGGCGATGCATGCGCGGCTCGCCGAGGTCGACGAGCGGGCGGCCGCGGCGATCGGGCCGCACAACGGACGCAGGCTCGTGCGAGCGCTCGAGGTCGTGACGACCACGGGGCGGCCCTTCCCCGTCGGCCTGCCCGACGTGCTGCCCGGCACGACGATCGTCCACGTGCGCCGAGCGCGGGACGAGCTCGTGCGCGCGCTCGACGCACGCGTCGAGCGCATGTGGGCGCACGGGATGCTCGACGAGGTCCGCGGCCTCGTCGAGGACGGGCTCGAGCGCGGCTCGACCGCGACGGCCGCGATCGGGTACCGGCAGGCGCTCGACGAGCTCCACGGCCGCATCGGCACGCCGGAGGCGATCGCCGAGACGCAGCGCCTCACGCGCCGCTACGCGCGCAGGCAGGTGTCGTGGTTCCAGCGATACCCGGCGATCGACGTCGACGGTCCCGTCGGCGCCGACGCCATCGCACGGCACGTCCTCGCCGCGCGCTGACGCCCGATGGTCGAGCGCCTAGGCTCGACGGCATGGTGGCGTTCGCGAAGGGCCAGGGCACGGGCAACGACTTCGTGCTGCTCGTCGACCCCGCGGGCGAGGTCTCGCCGACGCCCGAGCAGGTCGCGGCGCTGTGCGATCGCCGCTTCGGCATCGGTGCCGACGGGCTCATCGTCGCGACGCGCACGGCGGCGATGCCCGAGCACGAGCGTGCGCTCGGCGGCGGCGCCGAGTGGTTCATGGACTACCGCAACGCGGACGGCAGCATCGCCGAGATGTGCGGCAACGGCATCCGCGTCTTCGCGCGCCTCCTCGAGGAGGAGGGGCTCGCCGACGTGCGCGAGCTCGTCGTGGGCACGCGGGCGGGCATCCGCCACGTGCGCGCCGTCGACGGCGGGTTCTCCGCCGACCTCGGGGCCGTGCGGCTCGGTCCGGGCGAGCCGCTCGTGCGCGCCGGCGGCCTCGCGGTGGCGCGGCCGGGGCAGCACGTCGACGTCGGCAACCCGCACGTCGTCGTCGCGCTCGCCGACGACGACGAGCTCGCGGCGCTCGACCTCCACGCGGCACCCGAGGTCGAGCCGCCGGTCGTCGGCGGCGTCAACGTCGAGCTCGTCGTGCCGCAGGGCATCGCCGGCGGGGAGGGCAGCATCCGCATGCGCGTCCACGAGCGCGGCTCGGGGGAGACGCTCTCGTGCGGCACGGGTGCCGTCGCGGCGGCGTTCGCCACGCGCCACTGGGCGGGCGGCGCACCCGACCGCTGGCGGGTCGAGGTGCCCGGTGGCGTCGTGCACGTCGACGTCGAGCAGCGCACCGACGGCGAGCACGCATGGCTCACGGGCCCGGCGGAGATCGTCTTCCGGGGCCAGACGGCGATCCTCTAGCCGGCCGCCGCCACGCGATCGACGCGCAGGACGCGGAACGTCCGCTTCGACGTGTGCCGCTCGGCCGAGAGGCCGTCCTGCTCGTCGAGCCAGCGCAGCAGCGAGTCGGCGCCGAGGTGCTTCTGCACGACGAGCCACGCGGTGCACCCGACCTCGAGGCGTGGGAGCCACTCGAGCAGCAGCGCGTGGAGCGCGGGCTTGCCGATGCGGATCGGGGGGTTCGACCAGATCCCCTGGAAGCGAACGTCGGCTGCAACCCCGGGCAGCGACGGCAGCACGTTTGCTACGCTGACACGCTCGGCATTGCGCCGGACGAGGTCCACCGCCCTCGGATTCACATCCACCGCCCACACCCGCGCCTCAGGGGCACGGAGCGCGAGCGAGAGGGCGATCGGGCCCCATCCTGCGCCGAGGTCGAGCAGATCGCCGGTCTGCGGCGGCTCAGGGGTCTCGTCGAGCAGGACGCTCGTCCCGACGTCGAGGCCGTCGCCCGAGAACACCCCGGGCGCCGTGAGCAGCGAGCGCTCCTCCCCGGCGAGGGTCACGTGCACCTCGCGCGTGGGAGCGTCGCCCTCGGCGGCGGAGAAGTAGTGGTCGGTCACCCACCGACCGTAGTGGAGGAGACAGCATGGCTGAGGGCACCTCGCGCGTGGACCGCATCCTCGAGTGGGCCGACTCGGACGACGAGCGACCCCTCGCGCGCTCGGCGCAGGCGCTGCAGCAGGACGGCGGCGACGGCGACTTCGACGGCGACCAGCTCGATCGCGCCGATCGCGCGGCGCTGCGTCGCGTCGCGGGGCTGCGCACCGAGCTCGAGGACGTCACGGAGGTCGAGTACCGCGAGCTGCGACTCGAGAACGTCGTGCTCGTGGGCGTGCACGCGGGCTCGGTCGTCGACGCGGAGCACTCGCTCCAGGAGCTCGCCGCGCTCGCCGAGACCGCGGGCGCGACGGTGCTCGACGGCGTGCTGCAGCGCAGGCCCCATCCGGACGCCGCGACGTACGTCGGCAAGGGCAAGGCGGCCGAGCTCGCCGCGCTCGTGCAGGAGACGGGCGCCGACACCGTCGTCGCCGACACCGAGCTGACGCCGAGCCAGCGCCGCGCGCTTGAGGACGTCGTGAAGGTCAAGGTCATCGACCGCACCGCCGTGATCCTCGACATCTTCAGCCAGCACGCGAAGAGCCGCGAGGGCAAGGCGCAGGTCGAGCTCGCGCAGCTCGAGTACCTCCTGCCGCGCCTGCGCGGCTGGGGCGAGTCGATGTCCCGACAGGCAGGCGGGCAGGTCGGCGGCCAGGGTGCGGGCATGGGATCGCGCGGACCCGGCGAGACGAAGATCGAGCTCGACCGCCGTCGCATCCGCACGCGCATGGCGAGGCTCCGCAGGCAGATCACCGAGTTCGCCCCCGCCAGGAAGGCGAAGCGCGCGAATCGCGACCGCAACGAGGTGCCGTCGGTCGCGATCGCCGGCTACACGAACGCGGGCAAGTCGAGCCTCCTCAACCGGCTCACGAACGCGGGCGTGCTCGTCGAGAACTCGCTGTTCGCGACCCTCGACGCGACCGTGCGTCGCACGGAGACGCCGGACGGGCGGCTCTTCACCCTCGCCGACACCGTGGGCTTCGTGCGCAACCTCCCGCACCAGCTCGTCGAGGCCTTCCGCTCGACGCTCGAGGAGGTCGCGGAGTCCGACGTCATCGTCCACGTCGTCGACGCGAGCCACCCGGATCCCGCGGCGCAGCTCGCGACGGTCCGCGAGGTCATCGGGCAGACGGGCGCGCGCGAGATCCCCGAGATCGTCGCGTTCAACAAGGCCGACCTCGTCGCACCCGACGAGCTGCTCGTGCTGCGCGGCCTCGTGCCGACGGCCGTCATGGTGTCGGCCCGCACGGGTGCGGGCATCGACGAGCTGCGGGATCGCATCGCCGAGCTGCTGCCGCGACCGACCGTGCCGATGTCGCTGCTCGTGCCCTTCGACCGCGGCGAGGTCGTCTCGCGCATCCACGAGCGCTTCACGGTCGAGCGCGAGACCTACGAGGAGGAGGGCACGCGGCTCGACGTGCTCGTGACCTCGGACGCCGTCGACGGGCTCGAGGAGTTCCGCACCCGCCGATGAGGCGCGCCGCAGGCGACGCACGCACGAAGGCCGGCCCGGGCGTCCCGGGCCGGCCTTCGCGCGTCGGGCGTCAGAGCGAGCGCAGCACCGCGACGACGCGACCGAGCACCACGGCGGCGTCGCCGAGGATGGGCTCGAACGCCGTGTTGCGCGGCAGGAGCCACGTGTGGCCGTCGCGCTGCCGGAAGACCTTGACCGTCGCCTCCTCGTCGAGCATCGCGGCCACGATGTCGCCGTTCTCGGCCGTGGCCTGCTGCTTCACCACGACCCAGTCGCCGTCGCAGATGGCGGCGTCGATCATCGAGTCGCCGACGACCTTGAGCATGAAGAGGTCGTCGCCGCTGCCCACGAGCGAGCGGGGGAGCGGGAAGACCTCGTCGACCTGCTGCTCGGCCGTGATGGGGATGCCGGCCGCGATGCGGCCCACGAGCGGCACGTAGGCGGCTGCGTCGGTGTTCGCGGCGTCCGCGGGGTCGTCGGCCTCGACGAGCACCTCGATCGCGCGCGGACGCGCCGGGTCACGACGGATGGCGCCGGCGAGCTCGAGCTGGCCCAGCTGGTGCGTCACGCTCGAGAGCGACGAGAGGCCGACGGCGTCGCCGATCTCGCGGTAGCTCGGCGGGTAGCCGCGCCGGCGGACGGAGTCCTGGATGCACTGCAGGATCGACGCCTGCTTCTCGGTGAGCTGCCGCTGGGTCATCGCCGTCGTCCTCCTCGAGCGACCGTGTCGGTGGTCGCCGATTGACTTGCATCGTTCGAAAGCGTATCCGACGGAGTCCTCCGAGGGGCACGCATGTTCGAGCGTGTCGTCCAGGATCAGGGGCAATTCGGTCCCTTGACGAACAGACGATCCGAAGGTACGTTCGAATGGACGGAGCGCGGGTGCGGTGCTCCCGGCCGAGCGCCGCACCCGTGATCCGATTCCGAGAGGAGCCCAGCATGACCGCGATCGCCATCCAGGCACCCCAGCTGCGCATGACGCCGCGAGGCCGCCGTGCGCTCGCCGCGTTCGTCGCAGCGCCGATCCTCGCCCTGGGCGCCCTCGGTGCGCTGCAGGCGACGACGGCCCTCGCCGGCCAGCAGGCGGCCGACGTCTCGTACGAGACCGTCGTCGTCCAGCCGGGCGAGACGCTCTGGTCGATCGCCGAGGTCGTGGCTCCCGACGTCGACCCGCGCGAGGTCATCGCCGACATCCAGCGCATCAACGGGGTGGGCGGCGCGATCCAGCCGGGTCAGCAGCTCGCGATCCCCGCCGAGTACACGCGCTGAGCCGCGCCGCGCTCCGTCGTGGTGCGGCGGGCCGTCGTGCCCGCGCCTAGGCTTGTCGGGTGGCCTCGCTCGACGATCTTCCGCTCCGCGCCGACCTCGTCGGGCGCACCCCCTACGGGGCTCCGCAGCTCGACGTCCCCGTCCGGCTCAACGTGAACGAGAACGCGTTCCCCATCGCGGACGTCGTCGCCGACGACGTCGTCGCGGCGGTCCGCGAGGCGATCGCGGGCGTGCACCGCTACCCGGACCGCGAGTTCACCGAGCTGCGCGAGGCGTTCGCCGGCTACCTCGGCCACGGGCTCGACGCGTCGTCCATCTGGGCGGCGAACGGCTCGAACGAGGTGCTGCAGCACGTCCTGCAGGCGTTCGGCGGTCCCGGCCGCACCCTGCTGTCGTTCTCGCCGACCTACTCGATGTACCCGCTGCTCGCGCAGGGCGTCGGCTCGGCGTACGTCGCCGCACCGCGCGCCGCGGACCACACGCTCGACGCGGCGACCGTCACGGCGGCGATCGAGGAGCACGACCCCGACGTCGTCTTCCTCTGCGCGCCCAACAACCCGACCGGCACCGCGATGGGCCTCGACGTCGTCGAGGCCGCGTGCGACGCCGCTCGAGGCATGGTGCTCGTCGACGAGGCCTACGCCGAGTTCGCACACGACCGGTCGCAGACGGCGCTCTCCCTCCTGGGTCGGCACGAGCGGCTGCTCGTCTCGCGCACGATGAGCAAGGCGTTCGCCTACGCGGGCGTGCGCGTCGGCTACCTCGCCGCGGATCCGGCCGTCATCGACGCCCTGCGGCTCGTCCGCCTGCCGTACCACCTGTCCGCGCTCACGCAGGCGGCGGCCCTCGCGGCGCTGCGGCACGCGCCGACGATGCTCGCGCGCGTCGACGAGCTGCGGGCGCAGCGCGACCGCATCGTCGCCGAGCTCGGGCGGATGGGCTTCTCGCCCTTTCCGTCCGACGCGAACTTCGTCCTCTTCGGCGGCGTCGCCGATCCGCACGCCGCCTTCGAGGGCATGCTCGCCGACGGCGTGCTCGTGCGCGACGTCGGCATCCCCGGCACGCTGCGCGTCACGGCGGGCACGCCCGAGGAGACCGACGCCTTCCTCGCCTCCGTGGCGCGCCTCGCGCCCTCCCCACGACCGTAGGATCGGATCCATGCGCACCGCACGCATCGCCCGCACGACGAGCGAGTCCTCCATCGAGCTCGAGCTCGACCTCGACGGCACCGGCACGAGCGAGATCTCGACCACCGTGCCGTTCTACGACCACCTGCTCACCGCCCTGTCGAAGCACTCGCTCATCGACCTGCGCGTGCGGGCGACGGGCGACGTCGACATCGACGCCCACCACACCGTCGAGGACACCGCCATCTGCCTCGGCCTCGCGCTCGGCGAGGCCCTGGGCGACAAGGCGGGCATCCGTCGCTACGGCGACGCGACCGTGCCGCTCGACGAGGCGCTCGCGCGTGCCGTCGTCGACCTCTCCGGCCGGCCGTACCTCGTCCACTCGGGCGAGCCCGCGGGCTTCGAGCTGCACCGCATCGGCGGGCACTTCACGGGATCCCTCGTGCGCCACGTCCTCGAGGCCATCGCCTTCAACGCGCGCATGACGCTCCACGTCGAGGCGCTGGCAGGTCGCGACCCCCACCACGTCGCCGAGGCCGAGTTCAAGGCGCTCGCGCGCGCGCTGCGCGTCGCCGTCGAGCCCGACCCCCGCGTCACGGGCATCCCGTCGACGAAGGGCGCGCTCTGAACCCCTCGGTGGCCCTGCTCGACTACGGCATGGGCAACGTGCACTCGGCGGCGAAGGCGCTCGAGGCGGCGGGCGCGCACGTGACGCTCACGGCCGACCGCGCGACGATCATGGAGGCCGACGGCCTCGTGGTGCCCGGCGTCGGCTCGATCGCGTCGTGCGTCGCCGGCATCGAGGCCGTGCGCGGGGGCGAGCTCATCGGCCGCCGCCTCGCAGGCGGCCGCCCCGTGCTCGGCATCTGCGTCGGCATGCAGGTGCTGTTCGAGACGGGGCTCGAGGGCCGCGAGGAGACGACGGCGCTCGGCGAGTGGCCGGGCACCGTGCGACGCCTGCAGGCCGACGTCCTGCCGCACATGGGCTGGAACACCGTCGAGGCGGGGGAGGGGTCGCGGCTCTTCGCCGGCATCGAGGACGAGCGCTTCTACTTCGTGCACTCCTACGCGGCGACCGAGTGGCTCATCGATCCGCATCCGCGCATCCGGCAGCCCATCACGACGTGGGCCGAGCACGGCGAGCGGTTCCTCGCCGCCGTCGAGAACGGTCCCCTCTGCGCGACGCAGTTCCACCCCGAGAAGTCGGGGGCGGCAGGCGCCCGCCTGTTGACGAACTGGGTCGGCACGCTCGGCAGCGAGTAGCATCCTCCGCGGCACGAGACACGAAAGCGAGCCATGACCGACTTCTCCCAGGCACCCCATCTGACGCTGCTCCCCGCCGTCGACGTCGCCGGCGGCAAGGCCGTCCGCCTGACGCAGGGCAGGGCGGGCACCGAGCAGTCGTTCGGCAGCCCCGTCGACGCGGCCCTCGACTGGGTGCGCCAGGGCGCGGAGTGGATCCACCTCGTCGACCTCGACGCGGCGTTCGGTCGCGGCGAGAACCGCGGCCTCGTCAAGAAGGTGATCAAGGCCGTGCGCGGCGACGCGCAGATCGAGCTCTCGGGCGGCATCCGCGACGACCGCACGCTCGAGGCGGCGCTCGAGACGGGCGCGAAGCGCATCAACCTCGGCACGGCGGCGCTCGAGAACCCGGAGTGGACGGCGCACGTGATCGCCGAGTACGGCGACCAGATCGCCGTCGGCCTCGACGTGCGCGGCACGACGCTCGCCGCCCGCGGCTGGACGCAGGACTCCGGCGACCTGTGGGAGGTCCTCGAGCGACTCGAGGACGCCGGATGCAGCCGGTACGTCGTGACCGACGTCACGAAGGACGGCACGCTGAAGGGGCCGAACATCGAGCTGCTCGAGCAGCTCGCCGAGCGCACCGACCGGCCGATCGTGGCCTCGGGCGGCGTCTCGAGCCTCGACGACATCGCCGCGCTCCGCGAGCTCGTGCCGATCGGCGTCGAGGGCGCCATCGTCGGCAAGGCGCTCTACGCGGGGGCCTTCACGCTCGCCGCGGCCCTCGACGTCGCCGGGAAGTGACCACCCCGGGCGACTCGGCCGGCCGGCCCTGGGCGGGCCGCACCTTCCAGCACCACGAGACGGCCTACGCGGGCGACGACGGCAGCGCGCCGCCCGCCTTCGTCACGGCGGCGACGGCGCTGCGAGCCGGCGACGGCGACCTCGCTGCCGTCGTCGACTCCCTGCGCGGCGCGCGGCTCCTCGTGCCTCTCGTCGCCGAGGCGGGCGAGATGACCACGGTGGGCGGCCGCGCCGTCGACACGAGCCAGGAGCTGTCGATCGTGGCCGTCGCCGGCCCCGACGGCGCGCCCATCCTGCCGATGGCCTCCAGCGCCGACGCCATGCGCGCGTGGCGGCCCGATGCGCGCCCCGTGCCCGCCTCGATCGAGCGCTGCGCGGCCGCGGCGCTCGAGGACGCGGGTCGCGTCGTCGTCGACCCGGGCACGCCGACCGAGGTCGTCCTGCGTCGCAGCGCCCTCGTCGCGCTCCTCACGGGCTCGCCGTGGTCCCCGCCGCACCGGCATCCGACCGTGCAGGCCGAGCTCGTGGCACCGCTGCTCGCGATCGACGGCGTCGAGGCGGTGGCGCTCGCCGACGGCGATCCGACCGCGCGCCTGCTCGGCCGCGAGCTCGAGGTGCGTGCGATCGCGTCGCCCGGCGTCGATCGTGCGGCTGCGCAGGCGGCGTTCGAGAGGACGGTGCAGGGCATCGGCACGCGGCGCGAGGCATGGCAGGACGCCGTCGTCGACGTCGCGATCGAGATCGTGTGGCTCGCGCAGCCGACGCGCATCGCCTCGGGCGAGCACGTCGTCGTCTACCGCGCGCGCTGACCCGCGCCCGCGCCGATCAGGTGACGGGGCCGGTGAAGCGCTCGCCGGGGCCCTTGCCGGGCGCGTCGGCGATCGTCGACGCCTCGCGGAAGGCGAGCTGCACCGAGCGCAGCCCGTCGCGCAGGGGAGTGGCGTGGATGCCGCCGATCTCGGGTGCGGCCGCCGTGACGAGGCCCGCGAGGGCGTTGATGAGCTTGCGCGCCTCGTCGAGGTCGACCTCGGTCGCGGAGTCGGGGCCGTCGCCGAGCCCGAGCTTCACCGCCGCCGCGCTGAGCAGGTGGATCGCCACCGTGTTGATGAGCTCGACCGCCGGCACCTCGGCGATGTCGCGCGTCAGGTCGTCGTCCTGCACCGGTGGTTCTCCCTCGTGAGCGCTGGCCCGGCGTGCCGGGCGTCTGGTATGGTGTGGGTTGGTCTGGGTTCGCCCAGGCTCATGGAAGTGGAGTCTCTCCCACCCGCAGCCGCTCTCGAGGCTACCGGGTCCAGGCGCCCCGCCGGTGACGGCCGTGGGTGCCGTAGCCGGATCGTGCATCGCGATCCGAAGGCTCCTCCTCCGTGCCATCGATCTCGAAGCACCAGGAGCATCACATCAGCGATCCCCGCATCAACGAGCGCATCCGAGTCCCCGAAGTCCGTCTCGTCGGCCCCGCCGGCGAGCAGGTCGGCATCGTCGGCGTGGACGCCGCGCTCCGTCTCGCCCGCGAGGCGGACCTCGATCTCGTCGAGGTCGCCCCCGAGGCGCGCCCGCCCGTCGCGAAGATCATGGACTTCGGCAAGTTCAAGTACGAGCAGGCGCAGAAGGCCAAGGAGGCCCGTCGCAACCAGGCGAACACGGTCCTCAAGGAGGTCCGCTTCCGTCTGAAGATCGATGAGCACGACTACGAGACCAAGCGCAAGCGCGCCGAGGGCTTCCTGCAGGACGGCGACAAGGTCAAGGCCATGATCCTGTTCCGCGGCCGCGAGCAGTCGCGCCCGGAGATGGGCGTGCGCCTGCTCCAGCGCTTCGCCGAGGACGTCGCCGAGTGGGGCTCGGTCGAGAACCGTCCCACGCAGGACGGTCGCAACATGACGATGATCGTCGGACCGGTGCGCTCGAAGAGCGACGCGAAGGCGGAGCAGAACGCCGCGCGCCAGCAGCTCCGCGAGTCGGAGCAGGAGAAGCGCCGCATCGCCGCCGAGGAGCAGGCTGCGCGTCAGGCCGCCATCGAGGCGTCGCGTCCCGCGCGCGTCGTCGAGCCCGTCCGCGAGACGCGCGCCGCGCGCATCGCGAACCAGCAGGCGTCCACGCGTCCGTCGCGAGGCGGCCGCGACCGCGACCGCGACGACCGTCCGCCGCGCCGCGATCGCGAGGAGCGCGAGCCGCGCACCGAGCGCACGGAGTCCCGCGAGGCGCGTCCGCCGCGTCAGAGCTCGGCACCGCCCGTCACGCCGGCACCCGCCGCGCGTCCCGGTGCGGCCGCCGCGGCGTCCGCCGCCGCGCGCATCGCCGGCGCGAAGCCGGCGGCGAAGCCCGCCGAGTCCTCCGAGCCCGCCGCTGCGAAGCCCGCATCGGCATCCAAGCCAGCCGCATCCGCTGCGAAGCCCGCAGTGCCCGCGGCGAAGCCGGCAGCAACTGCTGCCGTCAAGCCCGCGGCCAAGCCGGCACCCGCCGCCAAGCCCGCATCGAAGTAGGAGCATCCATGCCCAAGCAGAAGACGCACTCCGGTGCGAAGAAGCGCTTCAAGGTCACCGGCAGCGGCAAGATCCGCAAGCAGGGAGCCGGCATGCGCCACAACCTCGAGGTGAAGTCGTCGGTCCAGACGCGTCGCCTCAACAAGGACAAGGTCCTGGCGCCCGCGGACGCCAAGGTCATCAAGAAGCTGCTCGGTCGCTGAGCCGGATCACATAGGAGAACAGCTATGGCACGTGTCAAGCGGGCAGTCAACGCCCACAAGAAGCGCCGGGTCATCCTCGAGCGCGCAGAGGGCTACCGCGGCCAGCGGTCGCGCCTCTACCGCAAGGCGAAGGAGCAGGTCACCCACTCCCTCACCTACGCATACCGCGACCGTCGCGCCAAGAAGGGCGAGTTCCGTCGCCTCTGGATCCAGCGCATCAACGCCGCGTCGCGTCAGAACGGCCTCACGTACAACCGCCTCATCCAGGGTCTGAACCTGGCCGGCGTCGAGGTCGACCGTCGCATCCTCGCCGAGCTCGCCGTGCACGAGCCGGCGACCTTCGCCTCGCTCGTCGCGACGGCGAAGGCAGCGCTCCCGGCCGACACCTCGGCCCCCAAGAGCGCCGAGTAGCGACAGCGTGATCGAGAGCCCACGCCACCAGCGGGTGCGTGCGGCGTCGAGGCTCCAGCAGCGAGCAGCCCGGTCGGAGACCGGGCTGTTCCTGTTGGAGGGCCCGAACGCCCTGCGCGAGGCCATCGCGGCCGACGCGGTCGTCGAGGCCTTCGCCACCCAGGCGTTCCTCGACCGGCACCCCGAGCTCGCGCGAGCCCTCGGCGACGCGCTCGAGCCCGCCGGCGAGCGTGCGCTGGCCGCGATGAGCGACACCGTGCGCGACCAGGGGGTCGTCGCGGTGTGCAGGCAGCAGCCGCGCGCGCTCGAGCAGGTGCTCGAGGGCGCCTCGCTCGTCGCGATCCTCCACGAGGTCCAGGACCCGGGCAACCTCGGCACGATCCTGCGGGTCGCCGACGCCGCGGGCGCCGACGCGGTCGTCGTGACGCGCTCGAGCGTCGACCCCTACAACCCCAAGGTCGTGCGGGCGACGACCGGCTCGATCCTGCACGTGCCGCACGCCGTCGGCGTCGCGACCGAGGACGCCGTGCATGCGGCGCGCCAGGCCGGGCTGCAGGTGCTCGCCGCCGACGTCTCGGGCGAGGAGCTCACGGCGCCGGCCGTCCGCGACCGTCTCGCGGAGCCCACGGCCTGGCTCTTCGGCAACGAGGCGCGCGGCCTCGACGACGCGACGCTCGCGCTCGCCGACGTCGCCGTGCGCGTGCCGATCTACGGGCGCGCCGAGTCGATGAACCTCGCGACCGCCGCCTCGGTGTGCCTCTACCAGTCGGCCTTCGCGCGCGCGACGGGCTGACGACGCGCGCCGCGAGCGCCATAACCTTTCGGTGACGATCGCCCGGATGCGCCGAGGGCCCCGCACGGCGTGCGCTTGACTGAGCGCATGCAGCCGATGGTCGAGATCGAGCACGTCAACAAGCACTATGGCGAGCTCCATGTCCTCAAGGACATCACCACCACGATCGACAAGGGTCAGGTCGTCGTCGTGCTCGGGCCGTCGGGCTCGGGCAAGTCGACGCTGTGCCGCGCGATCAACCGCCTCGAGACGATCGACGACGGCTCGATCAAGATCGACGGCACGCCGCTGCCCAGCGAGGGTCGCGAGCTCGCACGCCTGCGCGCCGACGTCGGCATGGTCTTCCAGTCGTTCAACCTCTTCGCGCACAAGTCGATCCTCGACAACGTCACGCTCGGCCCGATGCAGGTGCGCAAGATGAAGCGCAAGGAGGCCGAGGAGCGCGGCATGGCGCTGCTCGACCGCGTCGGCATCGCCAACCAGGCGAACAAGATGCCCGCGCAGCTCTCCGGCGGTCAGCAGCAGCGCGTCGCGATCGCGCGCTCGCTCGCGATGCAGCCCAAGGTCATGCTCTTCGACGAGCCCACGAGCGCCCTCGACCCCGAGATGGTCAACGAGGTGCTCGACGTCATGGTCGGCCTCGCGAAGGAGGGCATGACGATGATCGTCGTGACCCACGAGATGGGCTTCGCCAAGAAGGCGGCCGATCGCGTGATCTTCATGGCAGAGGGCGCCGTCGTCGAGGACACGACGCCCCACGAGTTCTTCGCGGCGCCCAAGAGCGCGCGCGCCCAGGACTTCCTCTCCAAGATCCTCACGCACTGAGGCTCGAGGAAGCACACCCCCTACCAGGAGGCATCACCATGCGCACCCCCAAGAAGCTGGGTCTCGGCATCGCCGGGATCGCGCTGCTCGCCCTCACGGCGTGCGGCGGCCCCGCAGGCTCGACGTCCGAGGGCGACCCGGAGGAGTCGGGCGCCGGCGCCGAGACGTCGGCGGACAACCCCTACGGCCTCGAGGTCGCGGAGAACCCCGAGTTCCCCGAGGGCTCGACCATGGCCGAGCTCGCCGAGGCCGGCTCGATCACCATCGGCACGAAGTTCGACCAGCCGCTCTTCGGCCTCGTCGGCCCCGACGGCTCGCCCGTCGGCTTCGACGTCGCGATCGGCGCACTCGTCGCGGCGGAGCTCGGCATCGAGTTCGGCGACATCGAGTTCGAGGAGACCGTCTCGGCGAACCGCGAGACGTTCATCCAGAACGGCACGGTCGACATCGTCGTCGCGACGTACACGATCAACGACGCCCGCAAGGAGGTCATCTCCTTCGCAGGCCCGTACTACGAGGCAGGCCAGGCGCTGATGGTCGCCGCCGGCAACCCCGAGGGCATCGAGGGCCCCGAGGACCTCGAGGGCCAGCCCGTCTGCTCCGTCGAGGGCTCGACGCCCGCGGCGCGCATCGTCGACGAGTACGGCGCCGACCTCCAGGCGACGGACACCTACTCGAACTGCCTCGACCCGCTGCGCAACGGCCAGGTCGTCGCGGTCACGACGGACAACGTCATCCTCTCGGGCTTCGTCGACCAGAACGCCGGCGAGTTCGAGCTCGTGAACGAGGGCGAGACCTTCACCGAGGAGCCCTACGGCATCGGCCTGTCCCTCGAGGACACCGAGTTCCGCGACTGGATCAACGACGTGCTCGAGGCCTCGTACGAGGACGGCACGTGGGACTCCCTCTGGGAGCAGACCGCCGGCACGGTGCTGCCGACGCCGGAGCCCCCGGCCGTCGACCGCTACTGATCCGCTGATCCGCATTCGTGGGGCCCGGGACATCCGGGCCCCACGAACCATCCTTGGACGAGGGACATGCAAGCACTCTTCGAGAACGGCGACCTCTGGTTGCAGGGCATGGGCAGCACGCTCATGCTCGTGGCGATCACGACGCTCATCGGCCTCCCGTTCGGCGCCGTCCTCGCGGGCATGCGCGTGTCCCCGGTCGCGGCCTTCCGCGTCGCGAGCACCATCTACATCGAGGTCGCGAGGAACACGCCGCTGACGCTCGTGTTCTTCTTCATGGCCTTCGTGCTCCCTCGCGTCGGCCTCACGCTCGACTTCCTCGTCGGCGCGGTCGCGGCGCTGACGTTCTACACCAGCGCGTTCTTCGCCGAGGCGGTGCGCTCGGGCATCAACTCCGTCGCGGTGGGCCAGGCGGAGGCCGCCCGATCGGTCGGACTCGGCTTCGGCCAGACGATGACCCTCGTGATCCTGCCGCAGGCCATCCGCTCGGTCGTGCCGCCGCTCATCAACGTGATCATCGCGCTCACGAAGAACACGTCGGTCGCGATGGGCTTCTTCGTCTTCGTGCTCACGTCGGTCGCGCAGCGGCTGTCGAACGACTACGGCAACCAGGCGCTCCAGATCTTCATCGGGATCGCGCTGTCGTACCTCATCATCACCGTGCCGCTCGGCCAGCTCGCCGACTACCTCGAGAAGAAGTGGAGGGTGCAGCGATGAGCGGCACCGTGCTCTACGACGCCCCGGGCCCGAAGGCCAGGCGGGTCTCGCGAACGCTCTCGGTGGTCTTCGCCGTCGTCTTCGCCGCGCTCCTCGGCTTCGGCGTCTACCAGCTGTGGCTCGGTGGCGCCTTCTACGCCGACCGCTGGGACATCTTCCTGCAGGCGGGCACGTGGACGGGGGCCGGCGGCCTCCTCGCGGGGCTCACGACCACGCTGAGCGCCTTCGTGCTCGGCAGCCTCCTCGCCCTCGTGGTCGGGTTCGCCTTCGCCCTCGCCCGGGCGTCGAAGTCGCAGGCCGTGCGCATCCCGGCCACGATCGTGCTCGAGTTCTTCCGCGGCATGCCCGTGCTGCTCATGATCCTGTTCGTCTTCATCGTCGCGAACACCGGAGCCTTCTGGGCCGTCGTCATCGCGCTCGGCATCTACAACGGCGCGATCATCGGCGAGGCGATCCGATCGGGCATCGCGGCGCTGCCGCGGGGCCAGCGCGAGAGCGGGCTCGCGCTCGGCCTCGGCTCGTTCCAGACGACGATCCTCATCGAGCTGCCGCAGTCGATCCGCACCATGCTGCCGATCATCATCGCCCAGCTCGTCGTGCTGTTGAAGGACACGGCGCTCGGCTACATCGTCTCCTCCGCCGACCTCATCACGATCGGCCGCCGCCTGGCCAACTTCTTCGGCGCGGGCCAGTACGCGCTGTCGATGTTCTTCGTCATGCTCGCGATCTACCTCGCGCTGAACCTCACGCTGTCCTGGGTCGCCCGGTTCGTCTCCCGGCAGGTGTCGAAGCCCCGCAAGGGCGGCAAGAACCTCGACGGCACGAGGACGGCGCCCCTGCAGCTGTCGACGCAGGCGCTGCGCGTGCAGCACGAGCGCGACGAGACCGAGCAGACGCCGGAGCCGCCGCGCCCGTGACCGGGCCGGCGGCCCGCCGCCGATACGATGGGCGACTGTGTCCACCCCCGATCTGACGACGAGGCTCGAGGCCGCCGTGACGGCGGCGCTCGAGGCCATCGCGAACGCGACCACGGTCGCGGAGCTCCAGTCCGCCAAGTCCGCGCACAACGGCCAGGGGAGCGAGCTCGCCTCGCTCAACGGCTCGCTGCGCGACCTCGCCCCCGAGCTCCGCAAGGAGGCCGGCGCCGCGATCGGCCAGGCTCGCGGTCGGGTCTCCCAGGCGATCGAGGCCCGTCAGGGCGAGCTTGCCGTCGCCGAGGAGCAGGCGCGCCTCGCCGCGGAGGCCGTCGACGTCACGGCGCTGCCGACGCGGCAGCGCGCCGGCTCGCGGCATCCGCTCACGCTGCTCATGGACGAGATGGCCGACATCTTCACCGGCATGGGCTGGGAGGTCGCGGAGGGTCCCGAGCTCGAGCACGAGTGGTACAACTTCGACGCGCTGAACGTCGACCCGGACCACCCCGCCCGCGGCGAGTCCGACACCTTCTACGTCGAGCCCGCCTCGAAGCACCTCGTGCTGCGCACGCAGACGAGCCCCGTGCAGGTCCGGTCGCTGCTCACGCGCGACCTGCCCGTGTACGTCGTCGCCCCCGGCCGCACGTATCGCACCGACGAGATCGACGCGACGCACCTGCCCGTCTTCACGCAGATCGAGGGCCTGGCCGTCGACGAGGGCATCACGATGGCCCACCTGCGCGGCACGCTCGAGCACCTCGCCCGCGCGATGTTCGGCGAGGAGGCGAGGATCCGCCTGCGCCCGAACCACTTCCCGTTCACCGAGCCGAGCGCCGAGATGGACGTCTGGCATCCCGGCATGCGCGGAGGTCCCCGCTGGGTCGAGTGGGGCGGCTGCGGCATGGTGCACCCCAACGTGCTGCGCGCGGCGGGCGTCGACCCCGACCGCTACTCCGGCTTCGCGTTCGGCATGGGCATCGAGCGCACCCTGCAGTTCCGCTACCAGCTCGACGACATGCGCGACATGATCGAGGGCGACGTGCGCTTCTCCGAGCAGTTCGGGATGGTGATCTGATGCGCGCTCCCATGTCCTGGCTCCGCGAGCTCGTCGAGGTGCCCGCGGGCACGACCGGCGACGACGTCCACGCGGCGCTCGTCCGCGTCGGCCTCGAGGAGGAGGCGCTCCACGGCGGCGACGTCACGGGCCCGCTCGTCGTCGGCCGCGTGCTGTCCTTCGACGCCGAGGAGCACACGAACGGCAAGACGGTCCGCTGGGTGCAGGTCGACGTCGGCGAGGCCGAGCCGCGCGGCATCGTGTGCGGCGCCGCCAACTTCCTCGTCGACGACCTCGTCGTCGTCTCGCTGCCGGGGGCCGTGCTGCCCGGCGGCTTCGCGATCTCCGCGCGGAAGACCTACGGGCACGTCTCCGACGGCATGATCGCGTCCGAGCGCGAGCTCGGCCTCGGCGACGACCACGACGGCATCCTCCGCCTGAACGCCAAGGGCCTCGACGCGCAGCCCGGGGACGACGCGCTCGCGCTCCTCGGCCTCGACGACGTCGCCATCGAGGTCAACGTCACGCCCGACCGCGGCTACGTGCTGTCGATCCGCGGCATGGCCCGCGAGCTCGCGCTCTCCACCGGCTGGTCGTTCCGCGATCCCGCCGACGTGACGACGGGATCGGGCGACGGCTTCCGCGTCTCGATCGCCGACGACGCCCCGATCCGCGGCGTCGTGGGCTGCGGCCGCCTCGTCGCGCGCGTCGTGCGCGGCATCGACGCGACGCGCGCGACGCCCCGCTGGATGCAGCAGCGGCTGACGCTCGCGGGCATGCGACCCATCTCGCTCGCCGTCGACGTCACGAACTACGTCATGCTCGAGCTCGGCCAGCCGATCCACGGGTACGACCTCGATCTGCTGCGCGGCGGCATCACGGTGCGTCGCGCGACGGCGGGGGAGACCCTCGTCACGCTCGACGACGTCACGCGCACGCTCGACGCCGAGGACCTCCTCATCTGCGACGACGAGGGTCCCGTCGGGCTCGCGGGCGTCATGGGCGGTGCCCGCACCGAGATGTCGGCCGCGACGACCGACGTGCTCGTCGAGTCGGCGTGGTTCCACGGCATCTCGGTCGCGCGCACCGCGCGCCGGCACCGCCTGTGGAGCGAGGCGTCGAGGCGCTTCGAGCGCGGGGTCGACCCCGCGCTGCAGGACGCCGCGGCGCAGCGCGTCGTCGACCTGCTCGTCGAGCTCGCGGGCGGCACCGTCGACGAGCTCGGAGCATCCGTCGGCCAGGTGCCGACGCCGCCGACGATCGCCTTCGCGCCGCAGGACGCCGCCCGCGTCACGGGCGCCGTCTACGGCGACGACGAGGTGCGTGCGGCGCTCGAGGCGATCGGCGCGACGGTCGCCGACGCCACCGGCGGCACGTGGCGCGTCACCCCGCCCACGTGGAGGCCCGACATCGCCGAGCGCGTCGACCTCGTCGAGGAGGCGGCCCGCGTCGTCGGCTACGACCGCATCCCCTCCGTCCTCCCGTCGCCGCCGTCGGGCCGCGGCCTCACGCGTCCGCAGCGCCTGCGCCGGAACGTGTCGAACGCGCTGGCCGCGAGCGGCCTCACCGAGGTGCTCGTCGCCCCGTTCCAGGCCGAGGCGGATGCGCGACGCGTCGGGCACGAGCCCGTGCGGCTCACGAACCCGCTCGACGAGCGCCGTCCGTTCCTGCGCACCGCGCTCGTGCCGGGCCTCGTCGAGACGGCGCAGCGCAACGTCGGCCGGGGGCTCACCGACCTCGCGCTGTTCGAGGTCGGTGCTGTCTTCCGAATCGAGGGCGAGCACGGCACCGACGCGGTGCCCGCGGGGGCCGTGCGCCCCGACGACGACACCCTCGCGACGCTCGACGCGCTGCCGACGCAGCCGCGTCACGTGGGCGCGCTGCTGCTGGGCGCGCGCCTCGCGAAGCAGCCGGGTCAGCCGCGCGAGCCGTACGGCGTCGCCGACGCCGTCGACGTCGCGCGCCGCGTCGCGCGCACGCTCGGGCTCGACGTCGTCGTCCGCCAGGCGCAGCGCGACTGGCTGCACCCCGGCCGCACCGCCGAGGTGCTCGTCGGCGAGCACGTCGTCGGCGTCGCCGGCGAGCTGCTGCCGTCGATCGCGACGGACGCCGACCTGCCGAGGCAGGTGGCGGTCGTCGAGCTCGACCTCGACGTGCTCGTCGGCCTCGCTCGCGTGAGCCTCGACACCGCCACGATCGGCGCGACCCCGGCTGCGACGCAGGACCTCTCGGTCGTCGTCGACGCGTCGGTGCCCGCGGGCGACGTGCTCGCGGCCGTCCGCGAGGGTGCCGGCGCGCTGCTCGAGCACGTCGCGCTCGTCGACGACTACCGCGGCGCCGACCTGTCCGGCGCGAAGTCGCTGACGTTCGCGCTGCGCTTCCGCGATCCCGAGCGCACCCTCACGGCCGCGCAGGCCACGGAGGCGAAGCTCGCGGGCCTCGCGCTCGCGACCGAGCGCACGGGCGCGGCCCTCCGCGACTGAGTCGACCGCGACCGGTCGGGATGCGTCGTCGACCGGTCGCGGGGAGCGCTCGACGGCGCGACGCCATCCCGGCGGCCGCACGGGCGACGGGGATAGCATCCGGGCCATGACCCACATCACCGTGTCCGGCATCGGCGTCGAGCGAGCACCCGCGGAGCGCGCGACGGTCGTCGTGCAGACGCAGCACCGCGCGAAGCACCCGGAGGAGGCCATCCGCGTCGTGAGCGAGGCGCACGCCGCCATCGCCGCCGACGCGCGCGCCTTCGTCGATGGCGGACAGGCCGAGCGGTGGCATGCCGATCGCGTCGTCGTCAGCCATCACGAGCAGTGGATCGGCGACGGCAAGCGACGCGAGCTCGTCTTCGACGCCGCCGCGAGCGTGCACGTCACCTTCGGCGACTTCGAGGCGCTCGGCGCGTGGATCGGCAGCGTCGCGACGCGCCCCGTGCACCAGGTCGGCGGCATCCAGTGGTCGCTCGCCGACGAGACGACGCACGCGCTCGGCTCGCGCGCTCGCGCCGAGGCGATCGCCGACGCCCAGCGGAAGGCTGCAGACTTCGCGGCCGCGGCCGGCCTCTCGCAGCCGCGCATCGCGAGCATCCGCGAGGCCGGGCTCGACGACGCGCCGCGCTTCCCGCCGCAGCCGAAGGCGATGGGGATGCGCGCGGCAGCGGCAGCCGACACGTCCATCGAGCTCCAGGGCAGCGACATCGAGGTCACGAGCGAGGTGCGGGTCGACTTCGAGGCGTGAGGGCGGTCGCCGCCCGTGGACGGCGGTCGCCGACGTGGATCGGGTTGCATCGCGGCCCCAGTAGCCTTGGCGCATGTCTGTCTCCGTCGCCGTGGCGGGTGCGAGTGGCTACGCCGGTGGCGAGCTCCTGCGCCTGCTGACCCAGCACCCGGAGCTCGAGGTCGCGACCGTCACGGCGCACTCGAACGCCGGTCAGCCCCTGCTCGCCGTCCACCCGAACCTGCGATCGCTCGCGGCGCTCTCGTTCGTCGAGACGACGGCCGCGCAGCTGCAGGGCCACGACGTCGTCTTCCTCGCGCTGCCGCACGGGCAGAGCGCCGCGATCGCCGCGCAGCTGCCGGACGACGTCCTCGTCGTCGACTGCGGCGCCGATCACCGGCTGCGCTCGGAGGACGACTGGCGCGCCTTCTACGGCGACGGCTGGGGCGGCGCCTGGCCCTACGGGCTGCCCGAGCTGCCCGACGGGGACGCGCTGCAGCGTCGCAACCTGCGGGGCGTGCGGCGCATCGCGGTGCCCGGCTGCAACGTCACGGCCGTGACGCTCGCGCTCGCGCCGGGCGTGCAGGCTGGGCTCGTCGATGCGACCGACGTCGTGGCCGTGCTCGCCGTCGGCCCGAGCGGCGCGGGTCGTGCGCTCAAGACGCACCTGCTGGCCTCGGAGCTCCTCGGCAACGCGCAGGCGTACGCCGTCGGCGGCACGCATCGCCACATCCCCGAGATCGAGCAGAACCTCCGCGCGGCAGGCGCCGACGAGGTGCGCATCTCCTTCACGCCCGTGCTCGTGCCCATGGCGCGCGGCATCCTCGCGACCGTGACGGCGCCGCTGCACGAGGGCACGAGCGTCGACGAGGTGCTCTCCGCGTGGCACAGCGCGTACGCGGAGGAGCGCTTCGTGCACGTGCTGCCGCACGGCGAGACGCCGCGCGTGAGCGACGTCGTCGGGTCGAACTCCGCGGTCATGGGCGTCACGGTCGACGAGCGGGCCGGCCGCGTCGTCGTGGTCTGCGCGATCGACAACCTCGGCAAGGGCACCGCGGGCGCCGCCATCCAGTCGGCGAACATCGCGCTCGGGCTCGACGAGCACCTCGGCCTGACGACCGACGGGCTCGCACCGTGAGCGTCACCGCGCCGGCGGGCTTCCGCGCCGCAGGCGTCGCGGCGGGGCTCAAGTCCTCGGGCGCGCTCGACGTCGCGCTCGTCGTGAACGACGGCCCGCTCGACGCGGCCGCCGCGGTCTTCACCGCCAACCGCGCGAAGGCGAACCCCGTGCTCTGGAGCGAGCAGGCCATCGCCGACGGCCGGGCGCGCGCCGTCGCGCTCAACTCGGGGGGCGCGAACTGCTTCACGGGGTCGTTCGGCTTCCAGACGACGCATGCGACCGCCGAGCGCGTCGCCGAGCTCGTGGGCATCGACGCGCAGGACGTCGTCGTGTGCTCGACGGGCCTCATCGGCGTCGGCGACCAGACCTTCCGCGACGGCGTGCTGCGCGGGATGGACGGCGCCGCCGCCGCGCTCTCGGCCGACGGCGGCGAGGACGCCGCGCATGCCATCATGACGACCGACTCGGTCGCGAAGCAGGTGCACGTCGTGCGCGAGGGGTGGAGCGTCGGCGGCATGGCGAAGGGCGCAGGCATGCTCGCGCCCGGGCTCGCGACGATGCTCGTCGTGCTCACGACGGACGCGGTGGCCGACGCCGCCGTGCTCGACGCCGCGCTGCGCGCCGCGACCCGCGTGACGTTCGACCGGCTCGACTCCGACGGCTGCATGTCGACGAACGACACGGTCGTGCTCCTCGCCTCCGGCGCCTCGGGCATCGCACCCGACGCCGGCGAGCTCGCCGCCGCGATCACGGCCGCGAGCGACGAGCTCGCCGCGCGCCTGCAGGCGGATGCCGAGGGCGCGAGCCATGACGTCGCCATCGAGGTGGTCGGAGCGGCGAGCGAGGACGAGGCCGTCGTCGTCGGCCGTTCCATCGCTCGCAGCAACCTCTTCAAGGCGGCGATCTTCGGCAACGACCCCAACTGGGGGCGCGTGCTCGCCGCGATCGGCACGACGGATGCGCGCTTCGACCCCTACGACGTCGACGTGTCCTTCAACGGGGTGCGCGTCTGCACGGCCGGCGGTCCCGATCGTCCGCGCGAGGAGGTCGACCTCGCGCCGCGCACGACGCGCATCGTCGTCGACCTGCGCGTGGGCGACGCGGCCGCGACGATCCGCACGAACGACCTCACGCACGACTACGTGCATGAGAACTCCGCCTACGCGAGCTGACGGACGAGCATGACGACATCGAGCGCACCGAGCGCGACGCCCGCGGCGAAGGCCGCGACCCTCGTCGAGTCGCTGCCGTGGCTGCAGCGGTTCCGCGGCGCGACGATGGTCATCAAGTACGGCGGCAACGCCATGGTGAACGAGGAGCTGCAGCGCTCCTTCGCCCAGGACGTCGTCTACCTGCACCACGTGGGCATCAAGCCCGTCGTCGTGCACGGGGGCGGCCCGCAGATCTCCGCGGAGCTCGCGCGCCACGGCATCGAGAGCGAGTTCGCCGGCGGCTACCGCGTCACGAGCGCCGAGGCGATGAAGGTCGTGCGCATGGTGCTCACGGGCGAGGTCTCGCAGACGCTCGTGTCGCTCGTCAACGAGCACGGCCCGCATGCGGTGAGCCTCTCGGGCGAGTCCGCGGGGCTCTTCCAGGCCGTCCGTCGCGGCGTCGTCGTGGACGGCGTCGAGATCGACCTCGGTCACGTGGGCGACATCGTGGAGGTCGAGCCGCGCGCCGTGCAGCGGCTGCTCGACGACGGCGTGATCCCCGTCGTGTCGTCCGTCGCACCCGACCGCGACCGCCCCGGCGAGTCGCTCAACGTCAACGCCGACGCGGCGGCGGCGGCCCTCGCCGTCGCGCTGCGCGCCGAGAAGCTCGTCGTCCTCACCGACGTCGCGGGCCTCTACCGCGACTGGCCCGACACCGACTCGCTCGTGTCCTCGATCGACGTGGACGAGCTGCGGACCCTGCTGCCCGGCCTCGCGAGCGGCATGATCCCGAAGATGCAGGCATGCGTCGACGCCGTCGAGGGCGGCGTCGCGAAGGCCGCGATCGTCGACGGCCGCGAGCCGCACGCCGTGCTGCTCGAGATCTTCACCGACTCGGGCTCCGGCACCGAGGTCCACGCGAACACGGAAGGCATCGCATGACCCGTCACCTCCTGCGCGACGACGACCTGAGCCCCGCGGAGCAGTCCGCGATCCTCGACCGCGCCGCGCGCATGAAGGTCGATCGCTTCGGCGAGCGTCCGCTCGCGGGCCCGCAGACCGTCGCCGTCATCTTCGACAAGTCGTCGACGCGCACGCGCGTGTCCTTCGCGGTCGGCATCGCCGACCTCGGCGGCGTCCCGCTCGTCATCTCGACGGCGTCGAGCCAGCTCGGGGGCAAGGAGACCGCGAGCGACACGGCCCGCGTGCTCGAGCGCCAGGTCGCCGCCATCGCATGGCGGACCTACGCGCAGTCGGGCCTCGAGGAGATGGCCGCGGGCACGACGGTGCCCGTCGTCAACGCGCTGAGCGACGACTTCCACCCGTGCCAGCTGCTCGCCGACCTGCTCACGATCCGCGAGCACAAGGGCGAGCTGGCCGGGTTGCGCGTCGCGTTCGTCGGCGACGGCGGCGACAACATGGTCCACTCGTACCTCCTGGCGTGCGCGACGGCGGGCATCCACCTGCGCGTCGCGCACCCCGTCGCGTACGGTCCGCGGCGCGCGATCGTCGACGACGCGATCCGCATCGCCGCGCAGACGGGCGGCTCGATCACGCTGCTGTCGGATCCCGCCGAGGCGGTCGACGGCGTCGACGTCGTCGTCACCGACACGTGGGTCTCGATGGGTCGCGAGGACCAGAAGGCCGAGCGACTCGCGGCGTTCAGCGGCTACCAGGTGACGCGGGAGCTCATGGCGCTCGCCGCCGGCGACGCGATCTTCCTCCACTGCCTGCCCGCCGACCGCGGGTTCGAGGTCGAGGCCGCCGTGATCGACGGTCCGCAGAGCGTCATCTGGGACGAGGCGGAGAACCGCCTCCACGCGCAGAAGGCGCTGCTCGCCTGGCTGCTCGAGCAGGACTGAGCGTGGAGGCGCGGGCGGCGACGCCGACCGCGTCCTCGCGCGCGGCCGGCCCGGTCGCGCACGGCCCCGTCGAGGCGCGGCGGACGGACGCGTCGCGCACGGCGACGCCGAGCCCGCAGCCTCCCGGCATCGGCGCGCCGCGGCCGTGGATCGTGCGTCGACTCCTCGACCTCGTCGGCGACGGCGGCCGCATCGTCGGACTCGACATCGCCCGCGGGCTGGCGGTGCTCGGCATGTTCGCCGTCCACACGGGCGCCGTGGCCGGCACGTTCGCGTGGCTCGAGCCGGGCACGTGGAGCGAGCTCGCCTGGGGCAACGCATCCGCGACGTTCGCGGTGCTCGCCGGCGTCGCGGTCGCCATCGTCGCGGGCCGCACCCGCATCCCGGACGGGCTGCCGCTGCTCCAGGCGCGCATGCGCATCCTCGTGCGCGCAGCGCTGATCTTCGTCGTCGGCGGCATCATCGTCGCGCTCGGCACCGAGCTCGTGGTCATCATCGAGTTCTACGCGGTGCTCTTCGCGATGAGCCTGCCCTTCCTGCGGATGCCGTGGTGGGGGCTCGCCGCGCTCGGCGTGGGCTGGATCCTCGTGATGCCGCAGGTGCGGGTGCTGCTGCTCGACGGCCTGCGCTCGGCGCACATGGTCGACACGGCGATCGTCGAGCTCGTCCTCACCGGGTTCTATCCCGCGATCACCTGGTTCGGCTACACGCTCGCGGGCATGGCGATCGGGCGCGTGGCGATCGAGCGATGGCGCGTGCAGCTGACGATCCTCGGCGTCGGCATCGTCGCGATCGCGGTCGCGAACCTCGTGCCGCTCGCGCTCGCCCCCGTCGACGACTTCCTGCTCGCCGGCCTGCGCGGGTCGCTCGGCACCGACGTGACGAGCCTGCTCGACCCCGAGGGTCACGCGGGCTCGAGCTTCGACCTCCTCGGCTCGGCAGGCGTCGCGCTCGTGGTCATCGCCCTCTGCCTGCTCGTGCAGCGCTGGGCGCGGTGGGTGCTCTTCCCGATCGCGGCGATCGGCTCGATGAGCCTCACCGCGTACACGGCGCACGCGGTCGTCTTCCTCCTCGTCGACGGCTTCTCCTCCGACCCGTGGTCGTGGATCCGGCTCTCGCTCGGCGTCGCGATCGGCTGCACGATCTGGCGGGCGCTGCTGCCGAAGGGGCCGCTCGAATGGGTGCTCTCGGCGGTGTCGAGGGCGGCGAGCGACGTGTCGTCGCGCGCCGTGGCGGGCCGATAGCCTCGAGGCATGGGAACGCGTGAGGGATCGCTGTGGGGTGGGCGGTTCGCCGACGGACCGAGCCCGGAGCTCGTGGCGCTGTCGCGATCGACGCACTTCGACTGGCGGCTGGCCCAGCACGACATCCGCGGCTCGAGGGCGCACGCGACCGCGCTGCACGACGCCGGTCACCTGACGAGCGAAGAGCTCGCCGACATGCACGCGGCGCTCGACGAGCTGTCGGCGCAGGTCGCCGACGGCAGGTTCGCCGCGGCGCCCACCGACGAGGACGTGCACGGTGCGCTCGAGCGCGGGCTCATCGCGATCGCCGGCCCCGACCTCGGAGGCCGCATCCGCGCCGGCCGCAGCCGCAACGACCAGATCGCGACGCTCGTGCGCCTGTGGATGCTCGAGGCCTCCGAGCGCATCGAGCGCGGGACGAAGGCCGTGATCGCTGCACTCGTCGAGCAGGCGCAGGCGCATCCGAACGCGCCGATGCCCGGCCGCACCCACCTGCAGCACGCGCAGCCCGTGCTGCTGTCCCACCACCTCCTCGCGCATGCATGGCCGCTCGTGCGCGACCTCGAGCGGCTCGCGCAGTGGCGCGTCCGCGCGAGCGCGTCGCCCTACGGCGCCGGCGCCCTCGCCGGCTCCTCGCTGGGGCTCGACCCCGCGCTCGTCGCCCGCGAGCTCGGCCTGTCCGGGCCGACGGAGAACTCGCTCGACGCGACGAGCGCGCGCGACGTCGTCGTGGAGCTCGCATTCGTCGGCACCCTCGTCGCGACGAACGTGTCTCGCCTCGCGGAGGAGATCATCCTCTGGTCGACGCGCGAGTTCGGCTTCGTCCGGCTGCACGACGCGTTCTCGACGGGCTCGTCGATCATGCCGCAGAAGAAGAACCCGGACGTCGCCGAGCTCGCCCGCGGCAAGGCGGGCAGGATCCTCGGCGACCTCACCGGCCTCCTCGCGACGCTCAAGGCGCTGCCGCTCGCGTACAACCGCGACCTGCAGGAGGACAAGGAGCCGATCTTCGACATCGTCGACCAGCTCGACCTCGTCCTCCCGGCCTTCGCGGGGCTGGTCGCGACGCTGACCTTCGACGAGGCCCGCATGCGCTCGCTCGCCCCCGAGGGCTTCGCGCTCGCGACCGACGTCGCCGAGTGGCTCGTGCGCGAGCGCGTGCCCTTCCGCGAGGCGCACGAGATCGCCGGCGCCCTCGTGCAGCACTGCGAGGAGCGGGGCATCGAGCTGCATGAGCCGAGCGACGAGGACTACGCCGCGATCGACCCGCGCCTCACCGCAGGCGTGCGCGCGGTGCTCGACGTCGACGGCGCGATCGCGAGCCGGTCGGGCGTCGGCGGCACGGCGCCCTCCGCGGTCGCGGCGCAGCTGGCGACGCTGCACGAGCGCCTGGCCGCGCTCGGCTGACGCGGCGGGCCGCGGTGCGCGCCGCGCGCTCAGCGCACGAGCAGCGAGGCGGCGACGCCCCAGACGCCCGCGATCGTGAGGCTCGCGAGCGAGCCGACCAGGAATCGCTCGCGCATGCGCGCCGCGGCCCCGAGGCCGTCGCCCGAGAGCTCGCCGAAGCGGCCGACCGCCTTGATCGCGACGATCGCGGCGAGGATCGTCGGCTCGGCGACCACGATGGCGAGGATCGACGAGGCGCGCTCGAGCACGCCGATCATCGAGCCGCCCCGCATCGTGCCCTGCGGCGGTGCGAGGTCGGGCTTCGTGCGGGGCTGGGACCCGGGGGAGTCGAGCTGCGCGAGCCGCGGCGGATCGGCGAGGCGGAAGACGACGTGCACGATGCTCGCGCCGTGCGCCGTGCCGGCTGCGGTCATGCCGGCGACGACGAGCACCTGGAGCCAGGCCGCGTCGATGCGCCACGCGAGGCCCATCGCGGCGAGCGCGCCGACGGCGAGGACGCCGGCGACGGCGGCGACGGCGTGCCACACGATCGTCCTGTCACGCATCCGCGCCTCCCATGAGCCTCGCGAGCATGCCCTCGACGGTAGCGACGCCCACCGACTCGACGCGGATGCCCGCGGCGACGGCGCGCGCGGAGACGGCGCTCGCCGAGATGCCGAGCTCCTCGGCGACGTCGCGCTGCGTCGCCACGCGGCCGAGCAGGTCGGCGACCTCCCAGCCCTGGCGGGTGCGGCGATCGCGGAGCGCGACGAGCAGCCAGAGCACGGCCTCGAGGTCGTCGGCGCCGTCGGCGCGCGCCTCGTCGTGGACGTCGACCTCGATCGCCACGCGGGTGGGCGCGTGCTTCGCGCGGTCGACGGCGCGTCGGGCGGCGAAGAACGCCGGGCCGGTCGAGGCCGCGGGGTCGTCGGCGACGACGCCCGCGCCGATGCCGATGCCGACGCTCCAGTCGCCGGATCGCGTGAGCTCGAGCGCGATGCCGACGCACGCGACGGCGTCGGTCGTCACCAGCTGCAGCTCGTCGCCGGCGAACCTCGCGATGGGGGAGCGGAGCCTCCTCGACCAGCGGGCGGAGAGCGCCGACCGCGTCTGGTCGACGTCGTCGGCGTGCGTGCGTGACCCGCGGCGGTCGATCGTGAGAACGATCACGTCCATGCGGCACCTCCAGCTCCAGGACAGGTCCTCGGTACATCAAGCCTAGAGGCTTGATTCAGGTCACACAAGCCTGGAGGCTTGACGTCGCGCGGCGCGAGCGACGCCCGGATGGCTACGCTGGAGCACGTGCACACGGCGCCCACGCAGCTCGATCCGTCCTTCGAGACCGTCTGGGACGAGCTCGTGTATCGGGGGTCCGTGCACGTCTCGACCGATGCCGACGCGCTGCGCGCCGCGCTCGGGGGCGAGCCCATCACGTTCTACTGCGGCTTCGACCCGACGGCGCCGAGCCTGCACCTCGGCAACCTCGCGCAGCTGGTCGTCATGCGCAGGCTGCAGCTCGCCGGCCACCACCCCCTCGGCCTCGTCGGCGGATCGACCGGGCTCATCGGCGACCCGAAGCCCACGAGCGAGCGGCAGCTCAACGCGCGCGAGACCGTCGCCGAGTGGGTGTCGTACCTGCAGCGGCAGGTCTCGCGCTTCCTCGTCGCCGAGGGCGAGAACCCCGTGCGGCTCGTCAACAACCTCGACTGGACGGCGCCGCTGTCGACGGTCGACTTCCTGCGGGAGGTGGGCAAGCACTTCCGCGTCGGCACGATGCTGCGGAAGGACGCGGTCGCCGCGCGCCTCGAGTCGGACGACGGGATCTCGTACGCCGAGTTCAGCTACCAGGTGCTCCAGGGCATGGACTACCTCGAGCTCTTCCGCACCTACGGCTGCACGCTGCAGACGGGCGGCTCCGACCAGTGGGGCAACCTGACGGCGGGGACCGAGCTCATCCGCAAGGCCGAGGGTGCGCACGTGCACGCGATCGGGACGCCCCTCATCACCGAGCCCGACGGGCGCAAGTTCGGCAAGAGCGAGGGCAACGCGATCTGGCTCGACGCGAACCTCACGACGCCGTACGCGATGTACCAGTTCTGGCTCAACCAGGACGACGCCATCGTGGTGCAGCTGCTGAAGGCCTTCACGTTCCTGACGCGCGAGCGCATCGACGAGCTCGCGATCGCGGTGGCCGACGCGCCCTTCCGGCGCGAGGCGCAGCGGGTGCTCGCGACCGAGGTGACCGCCTACGTGCACGGGATCGACGCGACGCGGCAGGCGGCCGAGGCGTCGGCGGCCCTCTTCGGCTCCGGGGACCTCGCCGCGCTTGGGGTCGACACGCTCGCGGCGGCGATCGCGTCGCTCGAGACGGTGACGGCGCTGCCCGATGCACCCGTGCTCCAGCTCCTGCAGGAGTCCGGCCTCGTCGACACGCTGTCGGAGGGACGCCGTGCGATCCAGCAGGGCGGGGTCTCGGTCAACAACCAGCGGATCGAGGACGACGCCGCGACCCTCGAGGGCCGACTGCTCCATGGCAGGTACGCCGTGCTGCGCCGCGGCAAGAAGTCGCTCGCCGGCGTCGACGCCGGCTGATCCGTGCCCGACGGCGGCTCGACGCCGTCTCGCCACGACGCCTCCAGGGGGCCCCGCATCGTGCGGGGCCCCCTTCGTGCATCGTGCCGAGATGGCGTCGTCCGCCCGACTGCCCAGCGATGGCGCGGATCACGAACCTGGGAGTGCGCTGCGACACGCCCGGGATCGGCTCGATTTGGGGAGGGGCGGGGTCGGCAACGTATTGTTCTAACTCGTCACCCCAAAGGTGCCGGGCCCGGAAGGGCCCAGGCCCTCAAGAGGGACCACCTCCACGCAGAGCCGGCCAGCAGGTCTTGCACTTCGGTGCCGCTGCTCGTACAGTGGAGAGCCACTCGACGCTGGTCGCAGTCCCTACCGGGTTCACACCCGGGACGGAGCGCGACACGCCGGATTTGATCCGCTCGAGTCGAGATGCTAACTTTCTCAAGTTGCCATCTCGAGCCGAGAGCGCGGCGCACTTCGCAAGAAGCGCGACACGCCGGATTTGCTCCGACGAAGCCGAGATGGTAGCTTCTACAAGTTGCCACCTCGCCTCCAGCGAGTCGCACGGACAGCAGGCATCGCCCGCTGGACTGCGGCAGGCCGGATTTGCTCCGGCCGAGCCGAGGTGCTAACCTTTACAGGTTGTCATCTCGCGGAGAGTCGCGTGGCAACCAGCAGGGCCTCGATGCAATCCCGGAAGGGTGCGGTCGAGAGCGCCCGATCCTTGAGAACTCAACAGCGTGCACAATGTCAAATGCCAAATAACCTCGGCGCATCCTCGGATGCGAAGAGATTCCTTTGGACAAACAAGATTGTCAGTGACAATCATTTGTCAGATTCAAACTCGCTGTCGCCGGCTTGCCGGTGACATGCAAACATTCTTTACGGAGAGTTTGATCCTGGCTCAGGATGAACGCTGGCGGCGTGCTTAACACATGCAAGTCGAACGGTGAAGGAGGAGCTTGCTCCTCCGGATCAGTGGCGAACGGGTGAGTAACACGTGAGCAATCTGCCCCTGACTCTGGGATAAGCGTTGGAAACGACGTCTAATACCGGATACGAGCTGAGAAGGCATCTTCAGCAGCTGGAAAGAACTTCGGTCAGGGATGAGCTCGCGGCCTATCAGGTAGTTGGTGAGGTAACGGCTCACCAAGCCTACGACGGGTAGCCGGCCTGAGAGGGTGACCGGCCACACTGGGACTGAGACACGGCCCAGACTCCTACGGGAGGCAGCA
Source organism: Agrococcus versicolor (assembly GCF_039531815.1). Lineage (NCBI taxonomy): Bacteria > Bacillati > Actinomycetota > Actinomycetes > Micrococcales > Microbacteriaceae > Agrococcus > Agrococcus versicolor. The sequence goes on from NZ_BAAAQT010000006.1 coordinate 568,241, forward strand.
GTGGGGAATATTGCACAATGGGCGAAAGCCTGATGCAGCAACGCCGCGTGAGGGACGAAGGCCTTCGGGTTGTAAACCTCTTTTAGCAGGGAAGAAGCGAAAGTGACGGTACCTGCAGAAAAAGCACCGGCTAACTACGTGCCAGCAGCCGCGGTAATACGTAGGGTGCGAGCGTTATCCGGAATTATTGGGCGTAAAGAGCTCGTAGGCGGTCTGTCGCGTCTGCTGTGAAAACCCGAGGCTCAACCTCGGGCTTGCAGTGGGTACGGGCAGACTAGAGTGTGGTAGGGGAGATTGGAATTCCTGGTGTAGCGGTGGAATGCGCAGATATCAGGAGGAACACCGATGGCGAAGGCAGATCTCTGGGCCATTACTGACGCTGAGGAGCGAAAGCGTGGGGAGCAAACAGGCTTAGATACCCTGGTAGTCCACGCCGTAAACGTTGGGAACTAGATGTGGGGACCATTCCACGGTCTCCGTGTCGTAGCTAACGCATTAAGTTCCCCGCCTGGGGAGTACGGCCGCAAGGCTAAAACTCAAAGGAATTGACGGGGGCCCGCACAAGCGGCGGAGCATGCGGATTAATTCGATGCAACGCGAAGAACCTTACCAAGGCTTGACATATACGAGAACGCACTGGAGACAGTGAACTCTTTGGACACTCGTAAACAGGTGGTGCATGGTTGTCGTCAGCTCGTGTCGTGAGATGTTGGGTTAAGTCCCGCAACGAGCGCAACCCTCGTCCTATGTTGCCAGCACGTAATGGTGGGAACTCATGGGATACTGCCGGGGTCAACTCGGAGGAAGGTGGGGATGAGGTCAAATCATCATGCCCCTTATGTCTTGGGCTTCACGCATGCTACAATGGCCGGTACAAAGGGCTGCAATACCGTAAGGTGGAGCGAATCCCAAAAAGCCGGTCTCAGTTCGGATTGAGGTCTGCAACTCGACCTCATGAAGTCGGAGTCGCTAGTAATCGCAGATCAGCAACGCTGCGGTGAATACGTTCCCGGGCCTTGTACACACCGCCCGTCAAGTCATGAAAGTCGGTAACACCCGAAGCCGGTGGCCTAACCCTTGTGGAGGGAGCCGTCGAAGGTGGGATCGGTAATTAGGACTAAGTCGTAACAAGGTAGCCGTACCGGAAGGTGCGGCTGGATCACCTCCTTTCTAAGGAGCATCTGGTCGAGAAATCGATCCAGGGCCACTTCGGTCGCACACGTCGACCGGTGGTTGCTCAAGGGTGGAACATTGACATTGGCGCTCCTCGAGCGCTGCTGCTTCCCAGTACGTCCGGCTTGCCGGAAAGGAACAGAGGCGCAGCTCAGAGGGAGCGCATGCACGCTGTTGGGTCCTGAGGGACCGGACGCAGTCGCTTCGGCGACTTCGGACAGACCCTCGGACCGGCATGAACCGATCATCGATCGTGGGAGTGTCGGTACCGACCGTATGTTGAGAACTACACAGTGGACGCGAGCATCTTAGAGCTCTGGGCCTAGCCCAGATGTTCTGATCAATTATTAGGTGCACCTGCTTGTCAGGTGCTTCCGATAACCAACAATACTCATGTTGTGATCAAGTCTTTAAGAGCAAACGGTGGATGCCTTGGCATCTGGAGCCGATGAAGGACGTAGTAATCTGCGATAAGCCTCGGGGAGCTGATAAACGAGCCCTGATCCGAGGATCTCCGAATGGGGAAACCCCGCTGGGCGGCGTGCCGACCCAGTGACTCCCGCCTGAATATATAGGGCGGGTAGAGGGAACGTGGGGAAGTGAAACATCTCAGTACCCACAGGAAGAGAAAACAACCGTGATTCCGTTAGTAGTGGCGAGCGAAAGCGGAAGAGGCCAAACCGATCATGTGTGATAGCCGGCAGGCGTTGCATGGTCGGGGTTGCGGGACCCTTCACGTTGGTCTGCCGACCGACAAGCGTTACAGCGCAGTATAGACGAAGAGCTTGGAAAGGCTCACCATAGAGGGTGACAGTCCTGTAGTCGAAATGCTGTTATGGCGCGAGGGGGATCCCAAGTAGCACGGGGCCCGAGAAATCCCGTGTGAATCTGCCAGGACCACCTGGTAAGCCTAAATACTCCCAGATGACCGATAGCGGACAAGTACCGTGAGGGAAAGGTGAAAAGTACCCCGGGAGGGGAGTGAAATAGTACCTGAAACCGTTTGCTTACAAACCGTCGGAGCAGCCCTAGTAGCTGTGACGGCGTGCCTTTTGAAGAATGAGCCTGCGAGTTAGCGATATGTGGCGAGGTTAACCCGAGTGGGGTAGCCGTAGCGAAAGCGAGTCTGAATAGGGCGATTCAGTCGCATGTCCTAGACCCGAAGCGAAGTGATCTATCCATGGCCAGGTTGAAGCGAGGGTAAGACCTCGTGGAGGACCGAACCCACTTAGGTTGAAAACTGAGGGGATGAGCTGTGGATAGGGGTGAAAGGCCAATCAAACTTCGTGATAGCTGGTTCTCTCCGAAATGCATTTAGGTGCAGCGTTGTGTGTTTCTTGCCGGAGGTAGAGCTACTGGATGGCCGATGGGCCCTAAAAGGTTACTGACGTCAGCCAAACTCCGAATGCCGGTAAGTGAGAGCGCAGCAGTGAGACTGTGGGGGATAAGCTTCATAGTCGAGAGGGAAACAACCCAGACCATCAACTAAGGTCCCTAAGCGTGTGCTAAGTGGAAAAGGATGTCGAGTTGCTTAGACAACCAGGAGGTTGGCTTAGAAGCAGCCACCCTTGAAAGAGTGCGTAATAGCTCACTGGTCAAGTGATTCGGCGCCGACAATGTAACGGGGCTCAAGCACACCACCGAAGTTATGGGATTCGCGCAACAGCTCGGCAGCCACTTGATGGCTGTCCAGGCGTGCGGATCGGTAGGAGAGCGTCGTGCAGCGAGCGAAGCGGCGGTGGAAACCAGCCGTGGATGCTGCACGAGTGAGAATGCAGGCATGAGTAGCGAAAGACATGTGAGAAACATGTCCTCCGAAAGACCAAGGGTTCCAGGGTCAAGCTAATCTTCCCTGGGTAAGCCGGGACCTAAGGCGAGGCCGACAGGCGTAGTCGATGGACAGCAGGTTGATATTCCTGCGCTGGCGAAGAACCGCCCAAGTCAATCCAGTGATGCTAAGAGTCCGAATCCTCGGAACCGATCCCTTCGGGGTGAAGTCCTTGGGCTAGCACTCGACCCTATGCTGGTGCGGCTAGCGTATTAACAGGTGTGACGCAGGAAGGTAGTCGAACCGGGCCGATGGTTGAGTCCGGGCAAGGTCGTAGGGGTGAAGATAGGCAAATCCGTCTTCTACATTCCCCGAGAGCCGATGCCGAACCCTAGAGGGAAGTCGACGATCCTATGCTGCCTAGAAAAGCATCGACGCGAGGTTCAAGTCACCCGTACCCCAAACCGACTCAGGTGGTCAGGTAGAGAATACTAAGGAGATCGAGAGAATCGTGGTTAAGGAACTCGGCAAAATGCCCCCGTAACTTCGGGAGAAGGGGGGCCTGAGGCGTGATGGAACTTGCTTCCTGAGCGTTTGACGGCCGCAGAGACCAGTGGGAAGCGACTGTTTACTAAAAACACAGGTCCGTGCTAAGTCGCAAGACGATGTATACGGACTGACGCCTGCCCGGTGCTGGAAGGTTAAGAGGAGGGGTTAGCGCAAGCGAAGCTCTGAATTTAAGCCCCAGTAAACGGCGGTGGTAACTATAACCATCCTAAGGTAGCGAAATTCCTTGTCGGGTAAGTTCCGACCTGCACGAATGGCGTAACGACTTCCCAGCTGTCTCAACCGCGAACTCGGCGAAATTGCACTACGAGTAAAGATGCTCGTTACGCGCAGAAGGACGGAAAGACCCCGTGACCTTTACTACAGCTTGGTATTGGTGTTTGGCGTGACTTGTGTAGGATAGGTGGGAGACTGTGAAGCTTGGACGCTAGTTCAGGTGGAGTCATCGTTGAAATACCACTCTGGTCACTCTAGACATCTAACTTCGAACCGTGATCCGGTTCAGGGACAGTGCCTGGTGGGTAGTTTAACTGGGGCGGTTGCCTCCCAAAAAGTAACGGAGGCGCCCAAAGGTTCCCTCAACCTGGTTGGCAATCAGGTGTCGAGTGTAAGTGCACAAGGGAGCTTGACTGTGACAGTGACAACTGGAGCAGGGACGAAAGTCGGGACTAGTGATCCGGCAGTGGCTTGTGGAAGCGCTGTCGCTCAACGGATAAAAGGTACCTCGGGGATAACAGGCTGATCTTGCCCAAGAGTCCATATCGACGGCATGGTTTGGCACCTCGATGTCGGCTCGTCGCATCCTGGGGCTGGAGTAGGTCCCAAGGGTTGGGCTGTTCGCCCATTAAAGCGGCACGCGAGCTGGGTTTAGAACGTCGTGAGACAGTTCGGTCCCTATCCTCTGTGCGCGTAGGAAGTTTGAGAGGATCTGACCCTAGTACGAGAGGACCGGGTTGGACGAACCTCTGGTGTGTCAGTTGTTCCGCCAGGAGCACCGCTGATTAGCTACGTTCGGGATGGATAACCGCTGAAAGCATCTAAGCGGGAAGCCGGCCTCAAGATGAGACTTCCATGCCTTCGGGCGAGAGGCCCCCAGCCAGACGACTGGGTTGATAGGCCGGATGTGGAAGCGGGGACTAACGACCCGTGGAGCTGACCGGTACTAATAGGCCGATGACTTGATAACTCATCGCATGAGCGATGCTTGCGTCCACTTTGTGGTTCTCGATGGACGGTCGAGAACAGGAATCCGCTAGGATTCGACTGAAACATCAATAGTGTTTCGGCGGCCATAGCGTGAGGGAAACGCCCGGTTACATTCCGAACCCGGAAGCTAAGCCTCACAGCGCCGATGGTACTGCAGGGGGGACCCTGTGGGAGAGTAGGACACCGCCGGACTTCTTTTTCGAAAGGGGCCCCAGCCATGATGCTGGGGCCCTTTTTGCTTTCTCAGGAGGAATGCAGTGGCTGACAGCTCGGACCGCGACCGTCGACGTGATGGATCGCCGACTGGAGGCCGGCCCTCTGGAGGTCGCCGCGACGACAGCAGCCCTCGTCAGCGCGAGGATCGCCCCGGCGGCCCGCGCCGCGACGGCGACCGTCGCTGGTCGTCGGAGAGTGGTGGCACTCGAGGTGGCGCACCGCGTGACGGAGAGCGTCGCCCGCCGCGTGACGGCGAGCGTCGTCCGTTCCAGCAGCGCGACGACCGTGCTCCGCGACGTGACGACGATCGTCGTCCGCCGCGTGATGGTGAGCGTCGTCCGTACCAGCAGCGGGACGACCGTGGCCCGCAGCGTGACGGGGGCTCGCGTCCCTTCCAGCAGCGCGACGGCGGCTCGCGTCCGTATCAGCAGCGTGATGACCGCGCTCCGCGTCGTGATGACGATCGTCGTCCGCCGCGTGATGGTGAGCGTCGTCCGTTCCAGCAGCGTGACGACCGTGGCCCGCAGCGTGACGGGGGCTCGCGTCCCTTCCAGCAGCGTGACGGTGAGCGTCGTCCGTTCCAGCAGCGCGACGACCGTGCTCCGCGTCGTGACGACGATCGTCGTCCGCCGCGTGATGGTGAGCGTCGTCCGTTCCAGCAGCGCGACGACCGTGGCCCGCAGCGCGACGGTGGCTCGCGTCCGTACCAGCAGCGTGACGACCGAGCTCCGCGACGGGACGACGATCGTCGTCCGCCGCGCGATGGTGAGCGTCGTCCCTTCCAGCAGCGCGACGATCGCGGTCCCCAGCGTGACGGCGGCTCGCGTCCGTACCAGCAGCGCGACGGCGGCTCGCGTCCGTACCAGCAGCGTGACGACCGAGCTCCGCGACGCGACGACGATCGTCGTCCGCCGCGCGATGGCGAGCGTCGTCCCTACCAGCAGCGCGACGACCGCGGTCCCCAGCGTGACGGCGGCTCGCGTCCATACCAGCAGCGCGACGGGGGCTCGCGTCCGTACCAGCAGCGTGATGACCGTGCTCCGCGTCGTGACGACGATCGTCGTCCGCCGCGTGATGGCGAGCGTCGTCCGTACCAGCAGCGGGACGACCGCGGCCCGCAGCGTGACGGGGGCTCGCGTCCCTACCAGCAGCGCGACGACCGAGGTCCGCGACGTGACGACGATCGTCGTCCCCCGCGTGACGGTGAGCGTCGTCCGTACCAGCAGCGCGACGACCGCGGCCCGCAGCGCGACGGCGGCTCGCGTCCCTACCAGCAGCGCGACGACCGTGGCCCCCGGCGTGACGACGATCGTCGTCCGCCGCGCGATGGCGAGCGTCGTCCGTTCCAGCAGCGTGACGACCGCGGTCCCCAGCGTGACGGCGGGTCGCGTCCGTTCCAGCAGCGTGACGACCGAGGCGCGCAGCGTGACGGCGGGTCGCGTCCCTTCCCGCAGCGTGACGGCGGGTCGCGTCCGTTCCAGCAGCGTGACGACCGTGGCCCGCGCCGCGACGACGACCGGCGCCCGCCGCGCGAGGCAGCGCGTCCGGGACGCGAGGAGCACGGCTACCGCGGCATCGGCACGGGGGAGAGCTTCCAGCAGGTGCGCGACGACTTCGACGCGCCGGCGATCCCGGCCGACGTGCAGGCGAGCGACCTCGCCGGCGAGGCACGCATGCAGCTGAAGACCCTCGCGAAGGACAACGCCGACGACGTCGCGCGCCACCTCGCGATGGTCGCCCGCCTCATCGACGACGACCCCAAGGCCGCGCACGAGCACGCGCTCGCCGCGTCCCGTCGCGCCGGACGCATCGGCGTCGTGCGCGAGACGCTCGCGATCACCGCCTACCAGCTCGAGGACTTCGGGCTCGCGCTGCGCGAGCTCCGCACGTTCCGACGCATCACGGGCAGCGACGAGCAGCTGCCCCTCATGGTCGACTGCGAGCGCGGCCTCGGCCGGCCCGAGAAGGCCCTCGAGCTGTCGCGCAGCGTCGACGCCTCGACGCTGCCGACGCCCGTACGCGTCGAGCTCGCGATCGCCCGCTCGGGTGCACGCCTCGACCTCGGCCAGACGCAGTCGGCCCTCGACGAGCTGCGCATCCCCGAGCTGCAGCGCGACGTCGCCCACTCGTACAGCCCCGCGCTGTTCGCCGCATACGCGAACGTGCTCGAGGATCTCGGGAAGGCCGACGAGGCAGCCGAATGGCACGCCCTCGCCGATCGCGCCATCGACGCGCTCGAGGCGGCCGCCGATCCCGGCGAGACCGAGACCGTGCAGGTCGCGGAGGAGTGGATCGACATCGAGGGCGAGGCCTACCACCACGACGTCGACGAGACGCGCGAGCGCTCGGCTGACGACGTGACGGACGAGGACGCCGACGACCGCGCCGACGACGCCCTCGAGGACGAGCCGGTGGACGCTGCGTCGGAGCACGTGGCCGACGCTGACATGGCTGGCGCTGACGTGGCTGGCGCTGACGTGGCTGACGCTGACAGGGCGAACGTTGACGTGGACGCCGATGTGGCTGACGCGGACGTGGACGCGGATGTGGCCGACGTGGACGCCGATGCGGCTGACGCTGACGCGGATGCCGCGACCGACGCTCCCGACGCCGACCCGAGCGACGACGGCGCAGCGCAGGCCGCCGAGTCCGAGGCGGGCACCGCGGAGGAGACCGTCGACACCTCGGTCGAGGCGATCGAGGCCGAGGTCGAGGAGCTGCTCCGCGAGGAGGAGCCCGCCGACGCCACGGAGTCGGACGTCGAGTCGACCCCGGCTGCGACGTCCGCACCTGCCGCGGAGGCCGACGTCGCGCTCTTCGCGATCGACCCCGAGGACGCGGGGGAGCCGGCGCGCGTCGCCGCCGAGCCCGCCGCCGAGGCGGTGCCGATGCCGGACGCCCCCGCGCACGAGGCGGATGCGACGGACCACGAGCCGGATGCGCCGGACCACGAGGCCGACGCGCCCGCACCTGAGGCGGAGGCATCGGGCGACACGAGCGGCGAGCCGCGCGCATGACGCTGCTCGACGGCGTGGACGCCGTGCTCTTCGACCTCGACGGCGTCGTGTACGCGGGGCCGACGGCGGTGCCGCACGCCGTCGAGGCGATCCGAGCGATCGCGCAGCCCGTCCTGTACCTGACGAACAACGCCTCGCGGACCGACGCGCAGGTGGCGAGCCACCTGTCCGAGCTCGGGCTCGAGACCACCGCCGAGCAGGTCGTCACGAGCCCGCAGGCGGCGATGCCGCTGCTCGCGCGCCACGCGACGGCCGGCGACGCGATCCTCGTCGTCGGCGGCGACGGCATCACCGTCGAGCTCGAGGCGCGCGGCTACCGCGTCGTGCGGACGGCCGCCGAGGATCCGGTCGCCGTCGTGCAGGGGTTCGCCCCGCACGTCGGGTGGAAGGATCTCGCCGAGGCGGCCTTCGCGCTGCACCGCGGCATCCCGTGGATCGCGACGAACATGGACTGGACCATCCCGCAGGCCGGGGGCATCGCGCCTGGCAACGGCACGCTCGTCTCGGCCGTGCACACCGCGGTCGGGCGGATGCCGGAGGTGGCGGGCAAGCCCGAGACGCCGATCTTCGCCGCCGCGATCGAACGCGTCGGAGCGAGCTCGGCGATCATGGTCGGCGATCGCCTCGACACCGACATCCGCGGCGCGAACCGCGCCGGCATCCCGAGCGTGCTCGTGCTCACGGGCATCGACCAGGCGCGCACCGTCCTCCTCGCGATCCCCGAGGACCGGCCGACGCACATCATCGCCGACCTGCGCGAGCTGCACGCCGACTACCCCGAGACGCGCGAGACGTTCGAGCGCTCCACGGGTGCGACGTACGCGGAGGTGGGCCGCGCAGCCGTGCGCAGGCTCGGCGCCGACGTGACCCTCGTGCGAGCGGGCGAGGGTGCCGACACCCTGCGCGCGGCGGCGCATGCGGTGTTCACGGCCGACCGCGGCGCCTCGGCGCTGCGCATCGATCCCGCCCTCCTGGGCTGACGCGCGGCGGCGGACGCCTCAGTCGACCGCGTCCCACAGCGTGCGGTACCGCGCGATGCGCTCCGCGTCGGGCTCGATGCCGTAGGCGTCCCAGAAGAGGGGCTCGAACCCCTCGCCGTGGTTCCAGGCCAGCGACATCGAGGCGACCGCGAGATCCGACCAGCGGTCGGCGAGCCCGAGCCTGCCCACGTCGACCGTCGCGAGGAAGCGGCCGTCCGCGTCGACCATGGTGTTCGGCGCGCACGCGTCGCCGTGGCCCACGACCAGGTGGTCGACGTCCGCCGCCGCCTCGAGGCCGCTCGGCACGGCCACCCCGAGCGCGCGAGCAGCGCGGATGCGATCGGCGGGCAGCCACGACCAGGGGCAGTCGTCGATCGGCAGCGCGTGCAGTCGCCGAAGCCCCTCGGCGATGGCGCGCACCGCGACCTCCGGCGCCTCGCGCCACCGCTGCGCGACGGCGCTCTCGCCGGACAGCGCGTCCATGACGAGCAGCTCACCGTCGGCGACGGCCCGCCAGGCGCGCACGCGCGGTGCGGGATGCCGCTCGGCGAGCCAGCGCAGGCGCGACGCCTCGGCGCGAAGATCGGGGCCGCCCGGCGGGCTCCACTTCGCCACGACGGGCGCGTCGCCGTCGATCGCGACCGTGAGGCCGCCGCGCTCATTGCGCCACAGCAGCCGTGTCGGCCGGCCGTCGGCGAGGACGCGCACGGAGCCCGGAACAGGCGTGCCGGGCGGGGGAGCGCTCGCGAGAGGCATGCTGCGACGGTAGCGGCCGCGCGGCGATGCCCGTGCAGGCACGTTCGCCTGGCGCGAAGCCCGTGCGCGCCCGCGCTCGCCGGTGCCATGCTCGCACCATGCGCATCCTCGTCCTCGGCGGCACGGCCTGGCTCGGGCACGCGGTCGCGGCAGCCCACGTCGCCGCCGGCAACGACGTGACGTGCGTCGCACGCGGCACCGACGTGCCCGCCGGCGCGACGCTCGTGCGCCTCGACCGCGACGACGGCGCAGACGCCCTCGCCTCGGATCCGACGCTCGCGGGGGAGTGGGACGAGGTCGTGGACGTGACGCGCATCCCCGCGCACGCGACCGCCGCGGCGCAGGCCCTCGCGGGCCGGGCGCGGCACTGGACGCTCGTGTCGACCGTGTCCGTCTACGCCGACGTCGACCGGCCGGGCGCGGACGAGCGGGCCGCGCTGCTCGAGCCGTCCGCCGACCCCGACGACTACGGCCGCGCCAAGGTGCACGTCGAGCAGACCATGCACGCCGCGCTCGGCGACCGCCTGCTCGTGCTGCGCCCCGGCCTCATCGTCGGCCCCGGCGATCCCAGCGACCGCTTCGGCTCGTGGGCGGCCCGCGCCGCGCTCGCCGGGGACGAGCCGCTGCTCGTGCCCGAGCGCGACGTCGCCGCGCAGGTCGTCGACGTGCGCGACCTCGTCGACGCCATCGTGGCCCTCGGCACGCGCGGCGTCATCGGCGTGCGCGACGCCGTCGGCACCGTGACGACGCTCCACGCCCTCGTCGACGAGGTGCGTGCCGCAGCCGCGCATGCCGGGCCGATCGTGCTCGCCAGCGACGACGAGCTCGCGCAGCACGACGTGCAGCCGTGGGGAGGCCCGCGGGCGCTCGCGCTGTGGCTGCCCGTCGGCCACGAGGGCCACGGTGCGCGCTCGAACGCGGCGCTGCTCGCCGACGGCATCCGTCTGCGACCGACGGCCGAGACCGTGCGCGACGTCGTCGCCGACGAGCGCGACCGCGGCCTCGACCGCGCACGCGCGAACGGCATCGCCCGCGCCGACGAGGTCGCGGTGCTCGCCGCGATCGCACGTGGACGCGCCGAGGCCCCCACCCTCGCGGACGCGACCGAACCCATCCGATCGACCGATCCCGCACGAACGCCCCGCGACGCATCCGACGCGTCCGATCGACAGGAGTCACCATGACCGACACCGCCGCCCGCGCCTCCGAGCTGCTGCGCCTCCACCGCGAGCCCGCGCTGCTCAAGGTCGTCAACGTGTGGGACCCGATCTCGACCTCCGCGGTCGCCGGCGCGACGGGCACCGTCGCGCTCGCGACCGCGAGCCACTCGATCGCCGCGACCCTCGGCTACGAGGACGGCGAGCGCATCCCGGTCGACGAGATGCTCGACATGGTGCGACGCATCGTCGCCGTCACCGACCTCCCCGTCTCGGCGGACCTCGAGGGCGGCTACGGCGACGCTGCCGAGACGGTGCGCAGGGCGATCGAGATCGGCGTCGTCGGCGCGAACGTCGAGGACCAGCTGAAGCCCCTCGACGAGGCTGCTGCCCAGGTCGAGGCGATCATGCGCGTCGCCCGCGAGGCCGGCGTGCCGGACTTCGTGCTCAACGCGCGCACCGACGCCTTCCCCGTCGGCGGAGGCCGCGACCGCGACGTCGTCATCGCCGACGCGCTCGAGCGCGGGCGCGCCTACCTCGACGCCGGCGCTCCCGTCGTGTTCGTGCCCGGACCGCTCACGAGCGACGAGGTGCGCACGCTCGTCGACGCGTTCGGCCCGCAGCGGCTCACGACGATCGCCCTGCCCGGCACGCCGTCGTTCGACGAGCTGCAGGAGCTCGGCGTCGCACGCGTCTCGTTCGGACCCATCTCGCAGCGCGTCGCGCTCACCGCGCTGCAGGAGCTCGCCGAGACGGCGCTCGCGCACGGCGACCTGCCCGGGTTCCGCGAGCTCAACTGACGCAGGGGAGCCAGCGCGGAGCGAGCCTCTCTTCCCGCTCTCCGAGGTGCGAGCGGAGGGACCCTCTCCCCCCGCTCCCTGAGGTGCGAGCGCAGCGAGCCTCTCTCCCGCTCCCTGAGGTGCGAGCGCAGCGAGCCTCTCCTCCCGCTCCCTGAGGTGCGAGCGCAGCGAGCCTCGAAGGTGCCGCCACCCGCGTGTGCCGGGCACCCTTCGAGACGGCGGCTCGCTGCGCTCGCTGCCTCCTCAGGGAGCGGGTGGGGGGACGACGATGTCCGGACTCCGCTCCGTCAGGTTCCGCGGAGCGAGCCTCGAAGGCTTGGGGTCGCTTCTCCTCCCGCTCCCTGAGGTGCGAGCGCAGCGAGCCTCTCCTCCCGCTCCCTGAGGTGCGAGCGCAGCGAGCCTCTCCTCCCGCTCCCTGAGGTGCGAGCGCAGCGAGCCTCGAAGGGTGCCCCACTTGCGCGTGAGGCCGAGCGCCCTTCGAGACGGCGGCTCGCTGCGCTCGCTGCCTCCTCAGGGAGCGGGTGGGGGGACGACGATGCCCGGGTTCCGCGAGCTCGACCGACCCGGGCGACGCCGGCGCGGTCCTCCCGCGCCGGGCGCTGCCGCGCCGATACGCTCGAGCCGTGACCGACGACACCAGCGCCGACCTCCTCGACGAGCTCGAGCTCATCGAGGAGCAGCCGCTCGAGCGTCGTGCGGCGGCCTTCGCCGCGCTGCACGATCGGCTCGAGGCGGCGCTGTCGGGCTCGTGAGCGACCGGCTCGACCAGGCCCTCGCCGCGCGAGGCCTCGCACGCAGCCGCACGCACGCGCAGCGGCTCGTCGCCGCCGGCGCCGTGCGCGTCGACGGCCGCGTCGCCACGAAGCCGTCCGCGGCCGTCGAGGCGGAGGCGCTCCTCGAGGTCGACGACGACGGCTGGGTCTCGCGCGCGGCGGGCAAGCTGCTCGCTGCGCTCGACGCCTTCGGCGTCGATCCGGCCGGGCGCGACGCGCTCGACGTCGGCGCCTCGACGGGCGGCTTCACCCAGGTGCTGCTCGCCCGCGGCGCGCGACACGTCACCGCCCTCGACGTCGGCCACGGCCAGTTCCGCGTGCCGCTCGACGACCGCATCACGCTGCTCGAGGGCGTCAACGTGCGCGACCTGACGCCCCCGCTGCATCCGATGCCGTCGCTCATCGTCGCCGACGTCTCGTTCATCTCCCTCGTGCACGTCCTCCCGCCCGTGCGGGCCGTCGCGACCGACGACGCCGACTGGCTCGTGCTCGTGAAGCCGCAGTTCGAGGTCGGCCGCGGACGCGTGCGCGGCGGGATCGTCGACGACGCGGAGGCGCGCGCCGATGCCATCGACCAGGTCCTCGCCGCCGCATGGAGCCTCGGGCTCGGGACGGCCGGCATCGCGGCGAGCCCCGTCGTCGGCACGCACGGCAACCGCGAGTTCCTCGCGCACCTGCGGGCGGGCGCACCCGATCCCGCACACCTCGCCCACGAGGCGCGCATCCTCGCTCGCAGCGCAACCGGCGACGCATGACCGGCGCATCCGACAGAATGGCGATGCAGGCTGCAGCGGACGGAGGGCACATGGGCGAGCGCAGGTTCCTCGTCGTGTTCCACCCCGATCGCGAGGAGACGCTGCGGACGGCGTCCAGCGTGTGCAGGCGGCTCGTCGAGGCCGGCGTCACGCCCGTCGTGCTGCCCGCCGAGCGCGCCGCGCTCATCGCCCACGCTCCCGAGGCCGACGTCGTGCGCGAGCACGACCCGGCATCGTCCGACGACATCGAGCTCGTCGTCACCTTCGGCGGCGACGGCACGATCCTGCGCGCCGCCGAGCTGCAGCGCACGACCGGAGCACCGCTGCTCGGCATCAACATGGGCCACGTGGGCTTCCTCGCCGAGGCGGAGGTCGCCGACGTGCAGGCCGTCGTCGACCGCGCCGTCGCCGGCGACTACGACGTCGAGTCGCGGCTGACGCTCGACGTGCGCGTGCTCATCGAGGGCGCGGAGGTCGCGCGCACGTGGGCGGTCAACGAGGCGGCGATCGAGAAGCACGGCGCCGGCCGCATGATCGAGGTGCTGCTGGAGGTCGACGACCGGCCCATCTCGTCCTTCGGCACCGATGCCGTGCTGCTCGCGACCCCCACGGGCTCGACGGCCTACTCCTTCTCGGCCGGCGGCCCCATCGTGTGGCCGACGGCGCAGGCGATGCTCATGGTGCCCCTCGGCGCCCACGCGCTCTTCACGCGGCCCCTCGTCGTCGCGCCCGAGTCGACGATGGCCGTGACGATCTCGCCCTACTCGCGCAGCGAGGCCGTGCTGTGGTGCGACTCGCGCCGCTCGGTCGAGCTGCCGCAGGGCGCGCGCGTCGAGGCGCGCCGCTCCGAGACGCCGCTGCGGCTCGCGCGCCTCAGCCCCGCACCGTTCGCCGACCGGCTCGTCGCGAAGTTCGAGCTGCCCGTGCAGGGCTGGCGCGACGCCGCGAGGAACGGCTCGTGACGCGCACGCGACTCGAGGAGCTCTCGATCCGCAGCCTCGGCGTCATCGAGGACGCCGTGCTCGAGCTCGCCCCCGGGTTCACGGCCATCACGGGCGAGACGGGCGCAGGCAAGACGATGGTCGTGCAGGCGCTCGCGCTCCTGCGCGGCCAGCGCGCCGACGCCGGCCTCATCCGCGCCGGCGACGACCGCGCCGCGGTGCAGGGCGTGTGGATGCTCGACGACGCGACCGACCGCGAGCTCGTCGACGACGCGGGCGGCGTCGTCGAGGAGGGCGAGCTGCTCGTCGCGCGCTCCGTGTCCCGCGAGGGGCGCAGCCGCGCGCAGATCGGCGGGGCGAACGTGCCCGCGGCGTCGCTGCAGGCGCTCTCCGACGCGCTCGTCGCCGTCCACGGGCAGTCCGACCAGCAGCGGCTGCGCGGCATGCACGCGCAGCTCACGGCGCTCGACCGCGCCGCGGGCGACGAGCTCGTCGCGCTCCTCGCGCAGTACCGCGCGCAGCTGCGCACCTGGCGCGAGGCGGAGCGCGAGCTCGACGAGATCGTCACCGAGCGCGACGCTCGTCGCCGCGAGGCCGAGGAGCTGCGGGCCGACCTCGAGGCGCTCGAGGCCATCGATCCGCAGCCGGGGGAGGACGCCGAGCTCGACGCCCTCGCGCATCGCCTCGAGCACGTCGAGTCGCTGCGCGCCCTCGTCGCCGAGGCGCACACGGCCCTCACGGGCGACGACGGCGTCGACGCCTCGACGCTCGTGGGCGCCGCCCGTCGGCTCGTCGAGCGCGGGGAGCGCGACGACGCGGCGCTCGCGCCGACGCTCGCGCTGCTCGCCGACGCCGAGGCAGCCGTGCAGGAGGCCGCGACCGAGCTCTCGCGCTACGCCGACACGCTCGAGGCGCCCGAGCGCCCCATCGACGAGATCCAGGAGCGGCGCGCCGCGCTCGCACCCATCGTGCGGCGCTTCGGCGGCATCGAGGCCGCGCTCGAGCACGGCCGGCTCGGGGCGCTGCGGCTCGTCGAGCTCGACGCCGACGACGAGCGCACCGTCGAGCTCGAGGCGCGCATCGCCGAGGGACGCGCAGGCGCCGACGCGCTCGCCGAGCGGCTGACGACGCTGCGCACCGCCGCCGCCGCCGACCTCGAGCTGCGCGTGCAGGCCGAGCTGCGTGCGCTCGCGATGCCCGACGCCCGCCTCCGCATCGCCGTCACCCCCGGCGACGAGCACCACGACCACGGGCGCGACGACGTCGCGATCCTGCTCGCACCGCATCCGGGCGCCGAGCCCCGACCCGTCGCCAAGGCGGCGTCGGGCGGCGAGCTCTCGCGCGTCATGCTCGCGCTCGAGGTCGCCCTCGCCGCCGACGACGTGCCGACGTTCGTGTTCGACGAGGTCGACGCCGGCGTCGGCGGTGCCTCGGCGATCGAGATCGGCAGGCGCCTCGCGGCGCTCGCGCAGCACGCGCAGGTCATCGTCGTCACCCACCTGGCCCAGGTCGCGGCGTTCGCAGACCGCCACATCACGGTCGTGAAGGCCACCGACGGCTCCGTGACGGCGTCGAGCGTGCACACGGTGCGCGACGACGCCCGCGTCGAGGAGCTCGCGCGCATGCTCGCCGGCACCGCCTCGGAGACGGCGCTCGCGCATGCCGCCGAGCTGCTCGCCGACGCCCACGCCACGCCGCAGCGAGGCCGCTGACCGCAGCGGGCCCCGCGTCGGATAGCGTAGGAGTCCGTGGCGAACGAAACCCGTGTGACCAAGCAGATCTTCGTGACGGGCGGCGTCGTCTCGTCCCTGGGCAAGGGCCTCACGGCCGCTTCGCTCGGCAACCTGCTGACGGCGCGTGGGCTCCACGTCGTCATGCAGAAGCTGGATCCGTACCTCAACGTCGATCCGGGGACGATGAACCCGTTCCAGCACGGCGAGGTCTTCGTGACCGACGACGGCGCGGAGACGGACCTCGACATCGGCCACTACGAGCGATTCCTCGACATCGAGCTGTCGCAGGCCGCGAACGTGACGACGGGGCAGATCTACTCGCGCGTCATCGAGCGCGAGCGGCGCGGCGAGTACCTCGGCGACACCGTGCAGGTCATCCCGCACATCTCGGACGAGATCAAGCGCCGCATGCGGCTGCAGTCGGAGGACGACCCGCAGCCGGACGTCATCATCACCGAGATCGGCGGCACCGTCGGCGACATCGAATCCCAGCCGTTCATCGAGGCCGCGCGGCAGGTGCGCCACGAGCTCGGCCGCAAGAACGTGTTCTTCGTCCACGTGTCGCTCGTGCCCTACCTCGGCGCGTCCGGCGAGCAGAAGACGAAGCCCACGCAGCACTCCGTCGCCACGCTGCGCTCGATCGGCATCCAGCCCGACGCGCTCGTGCTGCGCTCCGACCGCCCCGTGAGCGAGTCGAACCGCACGAAGATCGCGCTCATGTGCGACGTCGAGGAGCGCGCGGTCGTCAACGCGACCGACGCGGCCTCCATCTACGACATCCCGACGATGCTCACCGAGCAGGGTCTCGACGGCTACATCATCGAGCAGCTGGGCCTCGACGCCGGCGAGGTCGACTGGCGCCGCTGGCAGCCCGTGCTCGACGCCGTGCACCACCCGCGCCACGCGGTGACGATCGGGCTCGTCGGCAAGTACATCGACCTGCCCGACGCGTATCTCTCGGTCACCGAGGCGCTCAAGGCGGGCGGCTTCGCGAACCAGACGGCCGTGACGATCCGCTGGGTGGCCTCCGACCTGTGCGAGACCCCCGAGGGTGCGGCGCAGCAGCTGTCGGACGTCGACGGCATCTGCGTGCCCGGCGGCTTCGGCGTGCGCGGCATCGAGGGCAAGCTCGGCGCGCTGCGCTTCGCCCGCGAGAACGACATCCCCACGCTCGGGCTGTGCCTCGGCCTGCAGTGCATGGTCATCGAGTACGCGCGCAACGTCGCGGGCATCGAGGGCGCGTCGTCGAGCGAGTTCGACGAGGACACGCCGAACCCCGTGATCGCGACGATGGCCGAGCAGCAGGAGCACATCCACGGCGGCAACCTCGGCGGCACGATGCGCCTGGGCCTCTACGAGGCCGCGCTCGCACCCGGCTCGCTCGCCGAGCGCGTCTACGGCGCACCCGTGTCGCACGAGCGCCACCGCCACCGCTACGAGGTCAACAACCGCTACCGCGACGCGCTGTCGGCCGCGGGCCTCGCGTTCTCGGGCACGTCGCCCGACGGCCACCTCGTCGAGTACGTCGAGGTGCCGGGCCACCCGTACTACATCGCCACGCAGGCGCACCCCGAGCTGCGCAGCCGTCCGAACCACGCGCATCCCCTCTTCCGCGGCCTCGTCGAGGCGTCGCTCGAGCGGCAGCGCGCGTCGAAGCTCTTCGACGTCGACTCCGACGACCAGCGGGACGCGGCGAGCGCATGATCGAGGACACGCTCGGCAGCCTCCCCGTCGCGCATCGCGAGACGGTCTTCCACGGCAAGGTGTGGGACGTCGAGCGCCACACGGTCGAGCTCGAGACGGGCACGATCGTGCGCGACCTGCTCGACCACCCGGGCGCCGTCGCGGTCCTCGCGGTGAACGAGCGCGACGAGGTGCTGCTCGTGCACCAGTACCGGCATCCCGTGGGCGCGACGATGTGGGAGCTGCCCGCGGGCCTGCTCGACGTCGAGGGCGAGGATCCGCTCGTCGGCGCGCAGCGCGAGCTCGCCGAGGAGACCGACACGGTCGCGGCCACGTGGGGCGTGCTGTGCGACATCTCGACCTCCGGCGGCGGCTCGACCGAGATGCTGCGCATCTACCTCGCGACCGACGTGTCGGACGCCGCGGAGGTCTTCGCGCGCACCGACGAGGAGGCGGGCATGGAGGCGCGCTGGGTGCCGCGCGCCGAGGTCGTCGAGGCCGCGCTGTCGATGCGCCTGCACAACGCGACGATGCTCACGGCCGTGCTGGCGTACGAGGCGATCCGAGCGCGCGGCGGCGAGGCGCAGCCCGCCGACGTGCCGTTCGACTGGCACCGGCCGCCGCGCCCCGAGCGCTGAGCCGCGCGTGCGACCCGCGGATGCCGTCGCGCGCCATCTGCGGCAGCTGACGATCGAGCGCGGCCTCTCACGGCACACGCTCGCCGCCTACCGCCGCGACCTCGACGGCTACCTCGCCGTGCTCGCCGAGCGCGGTCGCGACGCCGTCGCGACCATCGAGGCGGCGGACGTGCAGGCCTTCCACGCCGCGCTCGCCGATCGCGGCCTCGCGCCGTCGAGCGTCGCCAGGCAGCTGTCCGCGGTGCGCGGGCTGCACCGATTCCTCGTCGACGAGGGGCTCGTCGATCGCGACGTCGCCCACGACCACCGGCCGCCGAAGCAGGCCATGCCGCTGCCGAAGGCCGTGACGATCGCGCAGATGCAGCGCATCCTCGACCACGCCGGCGGCGACGACCCCGCCGGGCTGCGCGATCGGGCGCTGCTCGAGCTGCTGTACGCCACGGGCGCGCGCATCTCGGAGGTGTGCGACCTCGACGTCGACGACGCGCACGAGGAGCTGCTGCGGCTCACGGGCAAGGGCGGCAAGCAGCGGCTCGTGCCCGTGGGGTCGTACGCGCGCGACGCGCTCGACGCCTACCTCGTGCGGGCGCGGCCGCTGCTCGCCGTGCGCGGCAGGGGAGGGCCCGCGCTGCTGCTCGGCGCGCGCGGCGGCAGGCTCTCGCGCCAGACGGCGTGGTCGATCATCCAGCGCGTCGCCGAGGAGGCGGAGGTCGAGCACGTCTCGCCCCACACCTTCCGGCACTCGTTCGCGACGCACCTGCTCGAGGGCGGCGCCGACGTGCGCGTCGTGCAGGAGCTGCTCGGGCATGCGAGCGTCGCGACGACGCAGATCTACACGCGCGTGACGGCGGACACCCTGCGCGACATGTACACGACGGCGCATCCGCGCGCGCGGCGCTGACGGGGCGCGGGCGCTCCGACGGCGAGACGGACTCAGGCGCGAGGGGATCGGACGGCGCCTCGGCGTCGCAGGACGGCGTCGATGCACAGCCCGACGGCGAGGCCGGCGAGGGCGCCCACGGCGGCGGAGAGCAGCGGAGCGTCGCCCAGCAGCCGCGCAGCAGAGACCCCTATGGCCACCGTGAGGGTCGCCCACAGCGTCGCGCCCGTCGCGACGAGCGCCACGAAGCGCCCGACGGGCATGCGCAGCGCGCCGGCGGTCGCGTTCACCGCGATGCGCAGCCCGGGGACGAAGCGGGCGGCGACGACGGTGGACGCGCCTCGCGCGCGCAGCAGCGCAGCGGCCCTGCGGGCGAGGGGCCGGACGCGACGGGCACGCAGCAGGCGGCGGCTCGGGATCGCGCGACCCAGCAGGTAGGCGAGGGTGTCGCCCGCGGTCGCGGCGAGCGCGATCGTCGCGCCGATGGCGAGCGGATGCGGCGCATGGCCCGTCGCGCCGAGCGTCACGAGCGCGACGACCACGGCCTCGCTCGGCAGCGGGGGGACGATGCTGTCGACGAGGCACAGGACCGCGACGACGACGAGCGCCCACGGCGACGCCGCGAGCAGCACGACGACGTCGACGATGGCATCCATGGGCCTCCTGCGGCACACGGTACGCGCGTGGGGTGACGCGGCGGTGGACGACGCGTCGCCATCCGGTGGCCGGCGTCGAGCGCGTGGGTGGTCGCCGCTAGCGTCGGAGTCGTGTTCCTGCGCGACGGCCTCCTCCTCCACAGCGCGAGCGACCTGCGGGCCGCGAGCGACTGCGAGTTCGCGATGCTGCGCGCGCTCGACGCGCGGCTCGGCCGCCTCGCCGCGGTCGACGAGCCCGACGACCCGATGCTGCAGCGCGCCGGTCGCCTGGGCGACGCGCACGAGGAGCGCATCCTCCAGGCCTACCGCGACCGCGCGGCGCGCGAGCCCGGCTACCGCGTCGTCGAGATCGCCCGGCCGTCGCCCATGACGCTCGACGGGCTGCGCGACGCGCGCGAGGCGTCGCTCGCCGCGATGCGCGACGGCGCCGACGTCGTGTTCCAGGCGACCTTCCTCGACGAGTCGACGGGCTTCATGGGCTTCGCCGACTTCCTCGTGCGCGTCGACGGCGCAGCCGCGGCGCCCGCGTACGCCGTGTACGACGCGAAGCTCGCGCGCAGCGCGAAGACCACGGCGCTGCTGCAGCTCGCCGCCTACGCGCTCGAGCTGCGGCGCGAGGGCATCCCGGTCGACGAGACCGTGCACCTCATCCTCGGCACCGGCGTCCACACCGACCATCTGCTCGCCGACGTCGTGCCCGTGTTCGAGCGCGCGATGGGCCGCATGCGCGGGCTGCTCGCCGAGCGGCGCGCCGACGACGCCCCGATCGCGTGGGACACCCCGGGCATCCGGCAGTGCGGCCGCTGCGCCACGTGCGCGGTGGAGGTCGAGCGCACGCGCGACGTCCTGCTCGTCGCCGGGCTGCGCCGCACGCAGCGAGACCGCATGCGCGCCGCCGGCGTCGCGACGATCGACGCGCTCGCGGCATCCACCGGCGGCATCGTCGGCATCGGCGACGCCACCCTCGCCTCGCTGCGCACGCAGGCGAGGCTGCAGCTCGCCGCCCCCGCATCGGGCGTGCTGCACGAGGTCTTCGACCGCGCGCCGCTCGGGCGGCTCCCCGAGCCGAGCCCCGGCGACGTCTTCTTCGACTTCGAGGGCGATCCGCTCTGGTGGGACGGCGAGCACTGGGGCATCGACTACCTCTTCGGCGCGACGACGTACGACGAGGGCGGCGAGGTCTTCACGCCGTTCTGGGCGCACGACTTCACGGCGGAGGGCGTCGCGCTCGCGGCCTTCCTCGACTGGCTCGCCGCGCGTCGCGCCCGCTGGCCGAGCCTGCACGTCTACCACTACGCGCCCTACGAGCGCACGCATCTCGCGGCGATCGCCGCGCGGCACGGCGTCCGCGAGGACGAGGTCGCCGACCTCCTCGCCGCCGACGTGCTCGTCGACCTCTACCCGATCGTGCGCGGCGCGGTGCGCATCTCCGAGTCGTCGTACTCGCTCAAGCGGCTCGAGCCGCTCTTCATGGGCGAGCGGCTGCGCGACAGCGCCGTCAAGGACGGCGGCGCCTCGATCGTCGCCTACCAGGAGGTCGGACGGCTGCGCGGCGACGGCGACGTCGCGGCCGCCGAGTCGCTGCTCGCCGAGATCGCCGACTACAACCGGTACGACTGCGCGGCGACGCTCGGGCTGCGCGACTGGCTCGTCGGCCTCGCCGACGCCGAGGGCATCGGGAGGCGTCGCGCCGTCGAGGTGCCGCCGGACGCCTCGGCGCGGCTCGAGGCCCGCGAGGAGGCCGTCGACGCCAGGCTGCGTGCGCGCATCGCGGGCGTGCCCGCCGACGAGCGCACCGACGAGCAGCTCGCCGTCGCGCTCGCGGCGGCCGCGGTCGAGTACCACCGGCGCGAGGACACCGCCCACTGGGTCGAGCACTTCGCGCGGCTCGGCGGCCACGTCGACCTCTGGCAGGAGCAGCGCGACGTCCTCGTGCCCGTCGACGTCGCGATCGAGGTCGTTCAGCCGTGGCACACGCCTGCGCGTGCGAGGCAGCCGCGCAGGACGCTGCGGCTCGTCGGGGCGATGGCCGCCGGGTCGCGGCTCGGCCCCGGCGACCGGCCCTACGCCGTCTACGCGACGCCCGCCCCCATCGGCGATCCCGACGTCGCCGACACCTACCGCGCCCACGACGCCGTCCGGGTCGTCGAGGCGAGCGAGGACGCCGGCACGTGGACGGTCGTGCTCGACGAGCGCGACGTCGCCGGCGACGGATGGGCGCAGCTGCCCATCGCGCTCGCGCCCGGGCGTCCCATCCCGACGACGACGCAGCGCTCGGCGATCCTCGAGTGGGGCGAGCGCGTCGCCGCGAACGCCGATCCCATCGCCGATCCCGCGCTCGACGTGCTGCGCCGCGAGCCGCCGCGCATCCGCGGCGGCGTGCCCGGGCCAGAGCACGGCTCGCCCGCCGAGCGCATCCGCGCCGCGCTCGAGGGCATGGACCGCTCCTACCTCGCCGTGCAGGGCCCGCCCGGCACCGGCAAGACGCACGTGGGCGCGTCGGTGCTGCGCGAGCTCGTCGCGCGCGGCTGGCGCATCGGCGTCGTCGCGCAGTCGCACGACGTCGTCGAGCATCTGCTGCAGAAGGCGATCGACCTCGGCGTGCCGACCGAGCGCGTCGGCAAGCGGCCGAGGAGCGGGGCGACGACCGTGCCGGGCACGCCGCTCGACACGCGCGACATTGCGTCGTTCGTCGCTCGCGAGGGCGGGTGCATCCTCGGCGGCACGGCGTGGACGTTCTCGAACGCCGACCAGGTGCCGCGTCGGTCGCTCGACCTGCTCGTCGTCGACGAGGCCGGGCAGTTCTCGCTCGCGAACACGATCGCGTGCGCCGTCGCGGCCGACCGGCTGCTGCTGCTCGGCGATCCGCAGCAGCTGCCGCAGGTGAGCCAGGGCACGCATCCCGAGCCCATCGACGCGTCGGCGCTCGGCTGGCTCTCGCGCGACAGCGACGTGCTGCCGCCGCAGCTCGGCGTCTTCCTCGAGCGGTCGTGGCGCATGCATCCCGTGCTGTGCGCGGCGGTGTCGACGCTCTCGTACCGGGGCGAGCTCACCTCGGCGCCCATCGCCGCGCGCAGGATGCTCGCGGGCGCGCCCGGCGTGCACGCGGTGCACGTCGACCACGAGGGCGCCTCGGTGGAGTCGCCCCAGGAGGCGGCCGAGGTCGTCCGCCTCGTGCGCGACCAGCTCGGGCGCGCGTGGCTCGATCCCTCGGTCTCCGACGAGCCACGGCCGCTCACCGCCGCCGACGTCATCGTCGTGGCGCCCTACAACGCGCAGGTCGACCTGCTGCGGCGCACGCTCGACGCGGCCGGGCTCGGCGACGCCCGCGTGGGCACCGCCGACCGGTTCCAGGGGCAGGAGGCGGTCGTCGCGATCGTGTCGCTCACGGCGTCGAGCGCCGACGACGCCCCGCGCGGCATCGAGTTCGTGCTGCAGCGCAATCGCATCAACGTCGCCATCTCGCGCGCGCAGTGGTCGGCGTACGTCGTGCACTCGCCGCGCATCGCCGATGCGCTGCCGTACCGGGCCGACGGGCTCGCGCAGCTGTCGGGGTTCCTGCGGCTGACGGGGCGGGGCTGACCCTTCGAGGCTCGCTTCGCTCGCACCTCAGGGAGCGGGGGTGGCTCGCACCTCAGGGAGCGGGGGTGCTCGGAGCTGTCGGGGTTCGCGCGGCTGGTGGGGCGGGGCTGACCCTTCGAGGCTCGCTTCGCTCGCACCTCAGGGAGCGGGGGTGGCTCGCACCTCAGGGAGCGAGGGTGTGCGGAGCTGTCGGGGTTCCTGCGGCTGACGGGGCGGGGCTGACCCTTCGAGGCTCGCTTCGCTCGCACCTCAGGGAGCGGGGGTGGCTCGCACCTCGGGTAGCGAGGGTGCTCGGACCTTGGGGAGCGAGGGTGCTCGGACCTTGGGGAGCGAGGGTGCTCGGACCTTGGGGAGCGAGGGTGCTCGGACCTTGGGGAGCGAGGGTGCTCGGGTCTCGGGGAGCGAGGGTGCTCGGGCCACGGGCCTCGGGGAGCGGGTCAGCGGGGGCGGCGGATGCGGACTGGCCCGCGGGCCGTGCGCACGTCGACGACCGAGCCGCGCTGCGTGACCTCGACCTCGCCGGCATCGGCGAGCCGCGCCGCGACGGCGCGCGTCGCATCCATGAGGTCGCGCCACGTGTCCGCGTCGCCGACGGCGCGCGCGACGTCGCTCGGGCAGATCGTGCGATCCGGGGCCCGTTCGTCGACGAGGCGCAGCATCGTGCGCTCGAGCTCCGCGTCGTCCGTCATGCTGCGACGATCGCGGATGCGCGCCACCGCCGCCAGGCCTTGCGAACCTTCGAGTCGTGGTTGAGATACACACCGCGGCGCCCTGCCGGGCTCGCGTCGAGCGCGGACCTAGACTCGGATCCATGAGCGGTGGGACGAAGCAGACGGCAGCGCTGCCGGGCCTCGACGCACCCGTGATGGGTCCGACGGGCCGCCTCCTGCGCGAGTTCCCCGTGCCGGCGCCCCTCACGTCGCACGGCCCCGCGCGCATCATCGCGATGTGCAACCAGAAGGGCGGCGTCGGCAAGACGACGACGACCATCAACCTCGGCGCGACGCTCGCCGAGTACGGCCGACGCGTGCTCGCGGTCGACTTCGACCCGCAGGGCGCGCTCTCCGCCGGCCTCGGCATCGACAATCACGACGCCACGACGATCTACGACCTCCTGCTGTCGTCGAAGCGCGATGCGCGCGAGGCCATCCAGCACTCGACCGTCGAGGGCCTCGACGTCATCCCGGCGAACATCGACCTCTCGGCCGCCGAGGTGCACCTCGTGAGCGAGGTCGCGCGCGAGCAGATCCTCGCCCGCGTGCTGCGCCAGGTCTCCGACGACTACGACCTCATCCTCGTCGACTGCCAGCCCTCGCTCGGCCTCCTCACCGTCAACGCGCTCACGGCGGCGCACGGCGTGCTCGTGCCGCTCGAGTGCGAGTACTTCGCGCTGCGCGGCGTCGCGCTGCTCAAGGAGACCATCGACAAGGTGCAGGACCGCCTGAACCCGGCGCTGCGCCTCGACGGCATCCTCGCGACGATGTACGACTCGCGCACCCTGCACTCGCGCGAGGTCCTGCAGCGCGTCGTCGAGGCGTTCGGCCCGTCGGTGCTCGAGACCGTCATCCGCCGCACGGTGAAGTTCCCCGACGCATCGGTCGCGGGCACGCCCATCACGCAGTACGCACCCGACCACTCCGCGTCGGAGGCGTACCGCCAGGTCGCACGCGAGCTCATCGCGCGCGGCGCCGTCGCCTGATCGACGTCGTGTCGGAGCATCGGACCGAGCCGACCGCGTCGGCCGAGTCGGTCGAGCAGGCCCCAGCGGCCGTCGACGTCGCGACCGAGCAGGTCGAGGCCGGCTTCCGCATCCATCAGGAGCACTTCGACGGCCCGTTCGACCTGCTGCTGACGCTCATCGGCAACCGCAGGCTCGACGTGACCGAGATCGCGCTCGGCGAGGTGACGAACGCGTTCATCGCATACCTGTCGACGCTCGAGGGCGACGGGATGCTCGACGAGGCGAGCGAGTTCATCGTCGTCGCCGCGACGCTGCTCGACCTCAAGGTCGCGAGCCTGCTGCCCGCCGGCGAGGTCGTCGACGCCGAGGACGTCGCGCTGCTCGAGGCGCGCGACCTGCTGTTCGCGCGCCTGCTGCAGTACCGCGCGTTCAAGGGCGCCGCGGCGTGGTTCGACGAGCGACTCACGGCGGAGTCGACGCGGCACGTGCGCTCGGTGCGGCTCGAGGAGCGCTTCCGGACGCGCGCGCCCGAGCTGCGCTGGACGCTGTCGCCCGACGACTTCGCAGCCCTCGCGCTGCTCGCGATGACGCCGCGCGAGGTGCCCACCGTCGGGCTCTCGCACCTGCACGCGCCGCTCGTGTCGATCCGCGAGCAGGCGGCGCACGTGGTCGCCGCCCTGCGCGGCGCCGGCACGCGCACGTTCCGCGAGCTCGTCGTCGGCGCCGAGGGACGCGGCGTCGTCGTCGCGCGCTTCCTCGCCGTCCTCGAGCTGTACCGTCGAGGTGCGCTCGCCTTCGAGCAGATCGAGCCGCTCGGCGAGCTGTCGATCACCTGGACCGGACACGACTTCCGCGACGACCAGCTGAGCACCCTGGGAGCCGACTATGACCACTGACGCATCCGTCGACGTCGACGCGTCGAGCGCGCAGCCCGACGACGCCGCGATCGACCGCTCGCGCCTGCCGCTCGCACGTCGCCTCGAGGCGATCCTGCTCGTCGCCGACGAGCCGCAGGGGGTCGTGCACCTCGCGAGCGCGCTCGCGGCACCCGTCGCCGCGGTGCGCGACGCGATCGCGGCGCTGCGCGCCGACTACGACGGCGACGGCGACGGCCCCGAGCGCGGCTTCGAGCTGCGCGAGGTGGGCGGCGGCTGGCGCCTGTACGTGCGGGCGGCCTACGACGCCGACGTCGAGGGCTTCGTGCTGACGCAGACGCCGACGCGGCTGTCGCAGGCGGCGCTCGAGACGCTCGCGGTCATCGCCTACAAGCAGCCCATCACGCGCGGCGCCATCGCCGCCATCCGCGCGGTGAACGTCGACTCCGTCGTGCGCACGCTGCTCGGCCGCGGCCTCGTGACCGAGGCGTTCACCGATCCCGAGACCGGCGCGATCCACTACGAGACCACCGACCTGCTGCTGCAGCAGCTGGGCCTCGGCACCATCGAGGAGCTGCCGCCCATCTCGCCCCTGCTGCCCGACCACGACGAGGACGACGCGTGAGCCACGACCCAGGATCCGATCCCGCCGACGAGGGCGAGCGGCTGCAGAAGGTGCTCGCCGCGGCGGGCGTCGCCTCGCGCCGCGTCGTCGAGGACATGATCGTCGACGGCCGCATCGAGGTCGACGGCGAGGTCGTGATGGAGCTCGGCAGGCGCATCACGCCCGACGCGCGCGTCACGGTCGACGGCACGCCCGTGCAGCTCGACGTGTCGAAGCGCTACGTCATGCTCAACAAGCCGACGGGCGTCGTCTCGTCGATGGCCGACGACCGCGGCCGGCCCGACCTGACGACGTACGCCGCCGCGATCGACGAGCGCGTCTACAACGTCGGCCGGCTCGACTTCGACACCTCGGGCCTGCTGCTGCTCACGAACGACGGCGAGCTCGCCAACGTGCTCGCCCATCCCTCGTTCGGCGTCGAGAAGACGTACGTCGCGAAGGTCGTCGGCCGCGTCGACTCCCGCATCGTGCGCACGCTGCGCAACGGCTTCGAGCTCGAGGACGGCTTCATCCGCGCCGACCGCGCCCGCATCCTCGGCACCCCCGGGCGGCAGGCGTCGATGCTCGAGATCACGCTGCACTCGGGCCGCAACCGCATCGTGCGCCGCATGCTCGAGCACGTCGGGCACCCCGTCGTCGAGCTCGTGCGCCGACGGTTCGGACCGCTGACGCTCGGCACGCTCGCCTCCGGTGCGACGCGCGAGCTCACGAAGGACGAGCGGGGCTCGATCCTCCGGCTGGCCCGCTGAGGCGGCGGGCGGCGCGGATGCGGGGCCACCTGCGTGCGTCGCCTACCATTGACCGGTGACCCATCGACTCCGCGGACCCGTGCGCATCGTCGGCACCGGCCTCCTCGGATCCTCGATCGGCATGGCGCTGACGCGGCTCGGCGTCGACGTGAGCCTCGCCGACGTGAGCCCCACGGCCGTGCGCCTCGCCGCCGACTACGGGGCAGGACGCCCCGCTGCCGCAGGCGATGCCCCGGCGCTCGTCGTCGTCGCCGTGCCGCCGGACGTCACGGCCGACGTCGTCGCGCACGAGCTCGACGCGCACCGCGACGCGATCGTCGTCGACGTCGCGAGCGTGAAGGGCCCGATCCTCGCCGAGCTGCGCGCGAGCGGCGCCGACGTCACGCGCTACCTCGGCACGCATCCCATGGCGGGGCGCGAGCGCTCCGGCGCCCTCGCCGGCCGCGCCGACCTGTTCGTCGGACGCCCCTGGGTCGTCGCCGACCACGACGCCATCTCCTACGAGCGCGGCAGCGTCGTCGACGACCTCATCCTCGACCTCGGCGCCATCCCCATCGAGATGGACCCCGACGAGCACGACCGCTCGGTCGCGACCGTCAGCCACGTGCCGCAGCTCGTCTCGACGCTCATGGCCGCCCGCCTGCAGCACGCCGCAGACGAGGCGCTGCGCCTCGCGGGCCAGGGCGTGCGCGACGTCACGCGCGTCGCCGGCAGCGACCCTGCGCTGTGGGTGCAGATCCTCTCGGCCAACGCCCCCGCGGTCGCCGAGCAGCTGCGCGCGTTGCGCGCCGACCTCGACCGCGTCGTCGTCGCCCTCGACGACGTCGACCGCGAGGGCGCGAGGCGCACGCTCGCCGACGTGCTCGCCGACGGCCGCGCCGGCGTCGAGCGCCTGCCGGGCAAGCACGGCCAGCGGTCGCGCTTCACGCGCATCGCCGTGCGCGTCGACGACCGCCCGGGCCAGATCGCCCGCCTCATGACCGACATCGGAGACGCCAACGTGAACCTGGAGGACGTGCGGCTCGAGCACGCGGAGGGTGCGCAGTTCGGCGTCGCCGAGATCCTCATCGCGCCCGAGACCGAGCAGCGACTGCTCGAGGCCCTCGACGCGCGCGGATGGGCGGTGGTCTCGTGACGACCGTCGCCATCGACGGACCCGCCGGCTCCGGCAAGTCGTCCGTCGCCCGCCGCGCCGCCGAGCGGCTGGGCTTCCACCTGCTCGACACCGGCGCCGCCTACCGCTCGCTCGCGTGGCTCGTGCTCGAGCGCGGCCTCGACCCGTCCGTCGAGGCCGACGTCCTCGGCGTGCTCGACGACTTCGACTACGCCGTCGACGTCTCCGGTCCCGTGCAGCGCTTCTCGGTCGGCGGCGTCGACGTGAGCGACGCCATCCGCACCGAGCGCATCTCCGGCGCCGTCTCCGGCGTCGCCCGCGTGCCCGCCGTGCGCGAGGCCGTGAACGTGCGCTTCCGCGCCCTCATCGCCGAGGCCGACCCCGGCATCGTCGTCGAGGGCCGCGACATCACGACGGTCGTCGCCCCCGACGCCGACGTCCGCATCCTCCTCACCGCCGACGAGGACGTGCGCATCCGCCGCCGCATCGGCGACGTGGGCGACGACGCGGGCGTCGCCGAGCGCCTCAGCGCGCGCGACCGATCCGACAACCAGGTGGTCGACTTCATGACACCCGCGCCGGGCGTCACGCTCGTCGACTCCACCCACCTCGACTTCGACGAGACCGTGCAGGCGGTCGTCGAGCTCGTTCGAACGCAGGAGCGTCCATGACCGACCAGACCCCCACCGACGGCATCGACGAGGTGGACGCGGAGCTCGACGAGCAGCGCGTCGCCGCGCTGCGCGCCGGACTCGCCGAGTACGACCTCGACGAGGAGGACGCCGCCCTCCTCGGCGCCGAGATCGGCGAGGACGACGTCATCACGCTGCCGGCGCTGCCGGTGCTCGCGATCGTCGGCCGACCGAACGTCGGCAAGTCGGCGCTCGTGAACCGCATCATCGGTCGTCGCGAGGCCGTCGTCGAGGACACGCCCGGCGTGACCCGCGACCGCGTGACCTACCGCGCCGAGTGGGAGGGCCGTGCGTTCACGGTCGTCGACACCGGCGGCTGGGAGCCCGACGCGCGCGGCATCGACCGCTCGGTCGCGCAGCAGGCGGAGATCGCCGTCGACCTCGCCGACGCCGTGCTGTTCGTCGTCGACGTCACCGTCGGCGCGACGTCGACCGACGAGCACGTCGTGCGCATGCTGCGCGCGTCGTCGAAGCCCGTCATGCTCGTCGCCAACAAGGCCGACGACACGCGCCGCGACATCGAGGCCTCGAGCCTGTGGAGCCTCGGCCTCGGCGAGCCCTACCCCGTGTCGGCGCTGCACAGCCGCGGCGTCGCCGACCTGCTCGACGCCGCGATGAAGGTGCTGCCGGACGAGTCGGCCGTCGCGAAGGTCGAGCTCGGCGGGCCGCGCCGCGTCGCCCTCCTCGGCCGCCCGAACGTCGGCAAGTCGAGCCTGCTGAACAAGGCGGCGGGCGAGGAGCGCGTCGTCGTCAACGAGCTCGCCGGCACGACGCGCGACCCGGTCGACGAGCAGATCGAGCTCGGCGGACGCGTGTGGCGCTTCGTCGACACCGCGGGCATCCGTCGCCGCGTGCACCTGCAGCAGGGCGCCGACTTCTACGCGACGCTGCGCACGCAGGCTGCGCTCGAGAAGGCCGAGGTCGCCGTCGTGCTCCTCGACGTCACCGACGTGCTGTCCGAGCAGGACGTGCGCATCATCGACCTCGTGCTCGAGTCGGGCCGTGCGCTCGTGCTCGCGTTCAACAAGTGGGACCAGCTCGAGGACGAGCGTCGCCGCTACCTCGAGCGCGAGATCGAGCAGGACCTCGCCCACGTGGCGTGGGCGCCCCGTGTTAACATCTCCGCACGCACCGGTCGCCACCTCGACCGCCTCGTGCCGGCGCTCGAGACGGCGCTCGAGTCGTGGGACATGCGCATCCCGACGGGCAAGCTCAACGCGTTCCTGTCCGAGCTCGCCGCGGCGAACCCGCACCCGGTGCGCGGCGGCAAGCAGCCCCGCATCCTGTTCGCGACGCAGGCCGCGACGCGTCCGCCGACCTTCGTGCTCTTCACGACGGGCTTCATCGAGGCGCAGTACCGCCGCTTCATCACGCGTCGCCTGCGCGAGGAGTTCGGCTTCGAGGGCAGCCCCATCCAGGTGAACGTCCGCGTGCGCGAGCGGCGCGAGCGCCGCTAGGGCGCAGCCCTTCGAGGCTCACGGAGTGGATCCTGAGGAGGCCGCGGCGGAGCCGCAGCCGTCTCGAAGGGCGCATCTCAGGGGGCGGCCCTTCGAGGCTTACGGAGTGGATCCTGAGGAGGCCTAGGCGGAGCCGCAGCCGTCTCGAAGGGCGCATCTCAGGGGGCGACCCTTCGAGGCTCACTTCGTTCGCACCTCAGGGAGCGGGCTGGGTGGGCGCACCTCAGGGAGCGGGCTGGGTGGGCGCACCTCAGCGGGCGGCCCTTCGAGGCTCACTCCGTTCGCACCTCAGGGAGCGGGGGCTGAGCAGGCTGCTCCGGCAGGGCGACCGGCAGGTAGTACAGCCCGCGCTCGTCCTCGAAGACGCGCGCGGTGAGCGTCGCGCCCTCCGGCACGAACGCGTCGACGTCGACGTGGCCGGCCGTGGGCGCGAGCGCCCGCACCGCGAAGGCGGGGATGAGGCCCTGCCGACCCTCGTCGTCGACGGCGAGCGCGTAGCGCGGACCCGTCGAGCGCACGACGACCGTGCGGATGGGGATGCGGCCGGACTCGGAGCGGGCGCGCTCGCCGGCGGGCTCGGTCGTCGCGACGTCGAACTCGCCCGCGAGGTCGTCGGCGAGCCGGTCGACCTCGGCGAGCAGGTTGGCCATCGTGCGCCCCACCGACCGGTGGAAGTCGCTCGGGCGCAGGCCGCCGCCGGGCTTGTAGAGGTCCTCGTGCGTGAGCTCGCCCCATGCATCCTGCACGCGCGTCTTGATCTGCACCTCGACGGCCACGACCGTCGGGCCGTCGATCATCGGCACGTCCACGTCGACGAGCGCGTGCACGGCCCGGTAGCCGGACGGCTTCGGGTCGGCGACGTAGTCGCGCATCTCGATGAGGTGGATGCCGGGGGAGAGGGCCGTCGCGACGTCGGCGGCGAGCAGCGCCTGGTCGCGCGTCGACTTGCACAGCACCTTCACGCCCACGACGTCGCGCACGAGCTCCTCGACCTGCTCGACCGTGACCTCGGCGATGTCGAGCTCGGTCGCGGCCCGCGTGAGGCGGTCGATCGTGCGCGCCTCGTCCTTGATGCGGCCCGGCAGCACGTACAGGCGCATGCGGTCGGCGTCGGCGAGGAGGTCGTCGGCCCGGGCGTCGAGCCAGTCCTCGATCATCGCCATGGCCGCGACCCACGCGTCGCCGCGCGTCGCATAGGCGCGGCGCACCGCCTCGGTCGGGTCGGCGACGGGCTGCTCGGCCGGCGTCATCGGACCTGGCGCACCGCGAACTGGCGGCGCGGGTGGGCGTACGCCTCCTGCGACTCGACGAGCTGCAGCTCGCGCTCGCCGGAGTCGAGCGTCGTCTGCAGCAGGTCGAACACGCTCGAGACCGTCGCCTCGAGCGCATCCCATGCGGAGCCGGACGTGCGGTAGTGCGCTGTGAAGAGCGCGGCGGTGACGTCGCCGGATCCGTTGGCCTTGAACGGCAGGAACGGCGTCTGCACGATCCAGGCGCCCTCGTCGTCGACGGCGAGCATCTCGATCGTGCCCTCGGGACGGTCGGGGCGCTCGACGCTCGTCACGAGCACGGTGCGCGGCCCCATGTCGCGGGCGCGGTCGACGGACTCGAGCGTCTCCTCGAGCGTCGCGGGGTCGGTGCCCGTGAGGAAGCCGACCTCGAACTGGTTCGGCGCGATGATGTCGGCGTGCGGGACGACGCGCTCGCGGATGAGCGCGGGAATCGCGGGAGCGACGAAGCAGCCCGAGCGCGCGTTGCCCATCACCGGATCGCACGTGTACGTCGCGGCGGGGTTGAGCGCCTTCGTGCGCTGCACGGCGTCGACGACGACGTCGACGATCTCCTCGCCGCCGAGGTAGCCCGAGAGCACGGCGTCGACCTGCGCGAGGCCGCCGCGCTCCTCGATGCCGAGGATGACGTCGGCGACGTCCGACGCGGGGATCAGCGGCCCGCGCCACGCACCGTAGCCGGTGTGGTTCGAGAAGAGCACCGTCGAGACGGGCCAGACCTCATGGCCGAGTCGCTGCAGCGGGAACACGGCGGCGGAGTTCCCGACGTGACCGTACGCGACCGCGGACTGGATGGAGAGGATCCTCATCCTCCGATCCTCCCACTGCCGGGCGCACGGCGGGGAATCGGGAGGCAGAGGTGGACGCGCGCGCGCCGCGGCAGGCGTCAGTCGCGCGTGCCGCCCACGACGGCCTCGACGAGGCTGCCCTGCGCGTAGCCGAGCCAGTCGACGACGGCCTGGAACTGCGCGAGGTCCTCGGCGGAGAGGTCGAGGTGGTTCTCCGGCCCCTGCGCGACGCGCGTGTGGAGCACGATGCGGATGTCGCCGATGCCCGCGAGCCAGGCATCCACCGACGCCTCGGGCACGGCGACGCGCACGCGCGAGTCGGCGACGGTCGCGTGCGCCGCGAGGTCGCGTGCCATGGCGCGCTGCCGATCGAGCCGCAGCGCGGCCTGGTCGTCGGCCGTGAGCCTGCGGAACTCCTCGGCGAGGTCGTCGTCGTCGTACGCGTCGGGGAAGAGCCGCGCGACGACGGGGTCGGCATGGTCGGCCTCGCCGTCGCGCACGGCGACGAACACCTGGCGCACCTGCGAGACGAGTCGCGTGAGCATCGTCGCCTCGTCGGCGGTGAGCTCGAGCACGAGCGTGTCGCCGTCGCGCGCCCAGGGCCTCATCGCTCGCTCATCCCTCGACGCGCTCCAGCGTCGCCAGCAGGCCGTAGCCGTGCATGGCCGAGACGTGCAGCTCCTGCTGCTCGCGGCCGCCGGCGGAGACGATGGCGCGGCCGTTCGTGTGCACCTGCAGCATGAGCCGCTCGGCCTTCGCCTCGTCGAACCCGAAGTAGGTGCGGAAGACGTAGGTGACGTAGGTCATGAGGTTGACCGGGTCGTCCCACACGATGGTGATCCAGTCGCCGTCGGTCGCGGACAGGGACTCGTCGACGACCTCGAGGTCGACGTCCGATGCGATCCCCTGCATGGTCACGAGCCTACGCACGGCCGGGGCGGCTCGTCACGCAGGCGTGCCGCATCCGCGCTCGATCGCGTCACCGAGCGAGCGGCTCGACCAAGGCGCGCTGCTCGTGCGTCTCGAGGCGGCGGATGGAGGCGGAGCGACGGTCGAGCAGCACGCTCACGACCGCGAGGCCCATGCCGGCGGTGGCGAGCAGCACGCCCACCCAGCCGGGGGCGAGGTAGCCGAGGCCCGCACCGATGACGGCGCCGCCGACGGCCGCGCCGAGGCTGTTGCCGACGTTGAAGGCCGCATGGTTCATCGCGGCGCCGAGCAGCTGCGCGTCGCCGGCGATGTGGATGATGCGCGTCTGGATCGAGGGCACGAGCGTCGAGGTCGTGAGGCCGAGGAGGAACGCGAGCACGAAGAGCGCGATCGGCTCGCCGCCGAGCACGGCGTACAGCGCCATGACGGGGATGACGGCGACGAAGCCGCCCAGCATCGTCGGGATGAGCGCCCGGTCGCCGGCGATGCCGCCGACGACGTTGCCGATCGTCATGCCGATGCCGAGCGTCGCGAGCACCCACGGCACGACGCCCTCGTCGAGCCCCGCGACGCGCGTGACGGTCTCGGCGATGTACGAGTAGATCGCGAAGAAGCCGCCGAAGCCGATGGCGCCGACCGCGAGCATGAGCCACAGCCGGCCGCTGCGCAGCGCGGAGAGCTCGCTGAGCGGGTTGCGCGTCGGGTCGCCGGGGACGTTCGGCAGCGTGCGCAGGCCGAGCAGGAGCGTGAGGGCGAAGACGCCGGCGATCGCGACGTACGACCAGCGCCAGCCGGCCATCTGGCCGAGCCAGGTGCCGAGCGGCACGCCGATGACGTTGGCGATCGTGAGGCCGGACAGCGCGAGGGCGACGCCCGCTCCCTGCCTGCCGGGGCCCATGATGCGCGCGGCGAGCAGCGAGGCGACGCCGAAGTAGGCGCCGTGGGGGATGCCGGAGACGAAGCGCGACAGCAGCGTGAGCTCGAACGTCGGCATGAGCGCGCTCGACAGGTTCGCGACGGTGAAGGCGGCGACGAGGATCACGACGAGCCGGCGCTGCGACATGCGCGCCGCGAGCACCGCGATCGCAGGGGCGCCGACGACGACGCCGAGCGCGTAGGCGGAGATGAGCCAGCCGGCCGTCTGGATGCCGCGCTCGGGGTTCGCCGCGAAGCCGGGCACGAGATCGTCGCCGATGAGCGGCAGGAGGCCCATCGAGGCGAACTCGGTCGTGCCGATGCCGAACCCGCCGAGGGCGAGCGCGACGAGCGCGAGGACGCGGCGGGTGGGGGAGAGCTGCTGCATGGGGTCCAGACGTGCGTGGAGGGACTTCGGCTGTGCAGCGCTGCGCGATCCCATCGTATTCCCTCCCCGAGACACGCTGGGTCGACGTGCGCGCGACCCTTCGGTAAGGTGAGGGTTGCCTTACCCCCTCCCGCTGCGTCATCCCAAGGAGATCCCGCATGGCCGGACCCGCCCGCGTCGCCGCCGTCGCACCTCGCTTCATCGAGCTCGAGGTGCTCGCGAGCGAGCAGATCTCGCCCCACCTGCGTCGCGTGACGCTCGGCGGCGAGGACGTCGGCGACATGACCCCGCAGGGCTACGACCAGTGGTTCAGGTTCTTCATGCGCCGTCCCGGGCAGGACGAGCTGCAGGTGCCGACGAGCCCGAAGCAGTGGTTCCCGCAGTACCTCCTCATGCGCGAGGCGCAGCGGCCGCACATCCGCAACTACACGATCCGCTCGTTCCGCCGCGACGTGCACGAGCTCGACATCGACTTCGTCGTGCACGAGGACCCTGGCCCCGGCGCCCAGTGGTCGCTCGACGCGAAGGTCGGCGAGCGCGCCGCGCTGCTCGACGAGGGCCTGCTCTACAACGACGACGGCGTCGAGGGCGACGTGCTGATGGTCGGCGACGAGTCGGCCATCCCGGCGATCGCCGGCGTGTGCGGCTCGATCGACCGCGCGACGCGCGGCGTCGCCGTCATCGAGGTCGGCCACATGGACGACGTGCAGGACCTCGGGCAGCCCGAGGGCGTCGACGTGCACTGGATCCACCGCGGCGACGACCGCGAGGGCCAGGCGGGCCTGCGTGCGCTCGCCGACCTCGACCTGCCCGGCGACGTCGCCTACGCGTACGCCGCCGGCGAGCAGTCGCTCGCGACGGGCGCCCGCAGGCACCTCGTGAAGCACCGCGGCGTCGACAAGGCGAGCGTGACGTTCACCGGCTACTGGCGGCTCGGCAAGGCGTACGTGTCCTGATCCGCCCCCGCATCGCACGAGGACCCCGGTGAAGAACCGGGGTTCTTGTCGTCTCGGCAAGGTGCAGCCCTGCCGGAGCCGGCGATCGCCGTCCGTCCATGCGCTGGGGCGAAAGGATGGGGATGCGGCGATCTCCGCCGCAGGAGCAGGAGCGACGAGCGAGTGACGGACGCAGTGCAGCGATCCCAGGACGCCTGGATGGAGCGCGTGGCGATGGCCGAGTCGGCCATCCCCCTCATCGGGCGGCTCTACCGCGAGCGGAACGTCATCCCGCACGTGCACGGGCGCAAGATCATCAACCGCTCCGCCCTGGAGGTGCTGCGCGCGCACCGCTGGGCGCGGCGCGTGAGCGACGTCGAGCTCGACGTCGCGCACTCGCTGCTCGCGCTGCAGGTCGCCGACGAGCAGCGGCTGCAGGGCGTGTCGCTCGATCTCGGCCGGCTGCTCGACGGCGCCCCCGACGACGCCGCGGAGCTCGAGGCCTACGTGCGCGAGGCGCTCGGCGCCCTGCAGTCGTGGGAGCACCAGGAGCCCACCGACGTCGTGCTGTACGGCTTCGGTCGCATCGGCCGGCTGCTCGCCCGCATCCTCGTCGGTCACGCCGGCAACGGCCTCGGCCTGCGCCTGCGTGCGATCGTCGTGCGCTCCGGCGGCGAGCACGACCTCGACAAGCGCGCGAACCTCCTGCGCCGCGACTCGGTGCACGGACCGTTCGACGGCACGATCCAGGTCGACCACGAGGCCTCGACGATCCTCGCGAACGGCACGCTCATCCAGGTCATCCACTCGGACGACCCCTCGACGGTCGACTACGAGGCGCACGGCATCCGCGACGCGATCGTCGTCGACAACACGGGCCGCTGGCGCGACGAGGCGGGCCTGTCGCAGCACCTGCGCGCCGCGGGCGTCGCGCGCGTGCTGCTCACGGCGCCGGGGAAGAGCCCGCTGAAGAACGTCGTGTTCGGCATCAACCAGTCGATGATCGCCGACGACGACCGCATCGTCACCGCCGCCTCCTGCACGACGAACGCCATCACGCCCGTGCTCAAGGTGCTGCACGACGCGTACGGCGTCGAGCACGGCCACGTCGAGACGGTGCACTCGTACACGAACGACCAGAACCTCATCGACAACTTCCACAAGGGCGACCGTCGCGGCCGCTCGGCGGCGCTCAACATGGTGCTGACCGAGACCGGGGCGGCGAAGGCCGTCGCCAAGGCGCTGCCCGAGCTCGAGGGGCGCCTGACGGGCAACGCGATCCGCGTGCCCACGCCCGACGTGTCGATGGCGATCCTCAACCTCACGCTCGACGTCGCGGTCGAGCGCGACCAGGTCAACGAGCTGCTGCGGCGCGCGTCGCTCAAGGGTCGGCTGCGCACCCAGATCGACTTCGTCGACTCGCCGGAGGTCGTCTCGACGGACTTCGTCGGCAACAATCGCGCCGGCATCGTCGACGGCCTCGCGACGATCGCGACCGGTCGCCACCTCGTCGTGTACGTCTGGTACGACAACGAGTACGGCTACTCGTCGCAGGTGGTGCGCGTGCTCGAGCACATGGCCGAGCAGATGCAGGCGACGCGCGTCGAGCGTCCGCGCGAGCCCGTCGCGGCGCCGGCGACGACCGGCGCCA
>NZ_BAAAQT010000006.1:605666-655460 GCF_039531815.1 Agrococcus versicolor
CTGAACCACGCTCAGGATTCGCAACGCCCGGGCTCGTGCGCGATCCAAACCCCGTCGCCGGTCGTCCCGAACGACCAGTCCATGCCCCGACCGGGGCACACGGACCGACGGGGAGGATCCCATGCAGAAGACGACTCGCACCCTGAGCGCAGCGGCAGCCACGGCAGCCCTCGCGATCGGCGGCCTCGCCATCGGCGGCCCCGCGGCGATGGCGGCCGAGCCCACCTCGTCCGTCGTGACGGGCACGACCCCGACCGCCCAGGGGGCGCTCATCGAGGGTCCCCTCGTCGAGGGTCCGCTCGTCGACGTCGGCGGCATCCTCAACTTCCTGCAGATCGGCCAGTTCCAGTAGGCCGCAGCGCCTCGACCGACCGGACCAGCAGGAGCACGAGGCCCCGCGCGATGCGCGGGGTCTCGGCATGAGGAGCGCCACGCATGACCACCACGACAGCGCACGACGCAGGCGCACGACGCATCCCGCTCACCGACGCGCAGCGCGGCATCTGGTACGCCCAGCAGCTCGACGTCGACAACCCGACGTACCAGATCGGGCAGTACCTCGACCTGCGCGGCCGCATCGAGCCGCGGCTCATGCGCATCGCCGTCGCGAAGATCGCCGCCGACCTCGAGGCCGTGAGCCTCCGCCTGCGCGAGGACGGCGACGGACCGTACGCCGTGTCGTCGCCGCCGAGCCCGACGGCCGACCTCCTGGAGGTCGTCGACCTGCGCGCCGTCGAGGCGGAGGCCGCGTTCGCGCAGGCCCGCGCGCGCATGGACCGCGAGATGGCGACGCCTCGCGACCTCACGGGCGACGAGCTCTTCGGCGCCATCCTCTTCGTGCTCCCCGGCGACCGCTCCCTCTTCTTCCAGCGGGTGCACCACATCCTGCTCGACGGGTACGGGGCCGTCGTGGCGCTGCGCTACCTCGCCGGCGTCTACTCGCGCCTCGCTCGCGTGACGCCACGCGGGCGGATGCTCGGGCTCGTCGACGGCGTCGTGGCGCGCGTCGCGGCTCGCATACCGTCGCCGCTGCCGTCGCTCGCCGAGCTGCACGCGTCGATCGACGCGTACGAGGCGTCCGACCAGCGGGCCGTCGACGAGGCCTACTGGACCGAGGCGCTCGCCGACGACGCCGTCGTCGAGGGGCTCGAGGGCCCCACCGGCGGCGTCGCCTCTCGCGTCGTCCGGATCTCGGTGCCCCTCGAGGCGCCGAGGATCGCGCGCCTCGCGGCCCTCGGTCGCGACCTGCCGAAGACCGTGGTCGCGGTCGTCTCGCTCTACATGGCGAAGGTGACCGGCGAGACCCGCGTCTCGGTGGGGCTCCCCGTCACGGCCAGGCGCGGCGCCGTCGCGAAGACGACGCCGTCGATGCTCTCGGCGATCCTGCCGCTGCGCGTCGACGTCGCGCCGACCGCGACCGTCGCCGACGTCGTCGCGCACGCGGGCGACGTCGTGCGCGGCGCCGTGCGCCACCAGCGCTTCCGCGTCGACCGCATCGCCGGTGCGCCGACGTTCGCCGGCCCCTCCATCAACCTGCTCCCCGTCATCGACGCGCTGCGCTTCGGCGACGCGACGGGCGAGGTGCGCATCCTGTCGACCGGCCCGGTCCACGACCTGTCGATCGTCCTGTCCGGGCTCGAGAGCGACGCGGCGGACGCCGTCCTGCAGCTCGAGGGCGACGCCGACGTGCACGGCGAGGACAGCCTGCGCGAGCATGCGACGCGGCTGCTCGCGCTCCTCGACGACGCGCTCGACGACCCGGGGCTCGTCGTCTCGGACGCGTCGATCCTCGCCGCCGACGAGGCGACCGGCCTGCTCGCCCAGGGCGCCGGCGCGCAGGTCGGCATCGCGGCAGAGACGGTGCTGGAGGCGTTCGCGAGCGCCGTCGCGCGACGTCCGCACGAGCCGGCGGTCGTCGCGGCAGACGGCATGGCGACGTTCTCGATGCTCGACGCGGATGCGACGCGCCTCGCGCGCCATCTCGTCGCGCAGGGCGTGGGGCCGGGCGCTCGCGTCGCCGTGCGCATCGAGCGGAGCGCCGCACTGCCGATGCTCGTGCTCGCCGTGCTGCGCGCGGGTGGCGCGTACGTGCCCCTCGACCCCGAGTACCCGATCGACCGCGTCGTGGGCATGGTCGAGGACGCGGCCCCCGTGCTGCTGCTCACGAGCACGGGGCAGCTCGAGCGCGACCGCGCCGCGGGCGCCGACTGGGCGGTGCCGACCCTCGCGATCGACGCCGACACCACGTCGTGGCGGCGCGAGCCCGTCGATCCCGCCGGGTTGCCGATCGCCGCCGACTCCGACCTCGCCTACGTCGTCTTCACCTCCGGCAGCACCGGCCGGCCGAAGGGCGTCGGCGTCGACCGGATCGCGCTGCGCAACCTGTTCCAGCAGCATCGCGCCGAGATGTTCGAGCCCGCCGCCGCGCGGCTCGGCCGCCCCGTGCGCGTCGCGCACACCGCGGGCCTCTCGTTCGACGCGGCGTGGGATCCGCTGCTGTGGCTCTTCGCCGGCCACGAGCTGCACATGATCGACGACGACGCCCGTCGCGACCCGGCGCGCCTCGTGCGACTGCTCGCCGACCACCGCATCGATGCGATCGAGACGACCCCGTCCTTCGCCGAGGCGCTGCTCGCGGTCGGGATGCTCGACGCGCCCAGGCATCCCACGGAGATCGCGCTCGGCGGCGAGGCCGTCGGCCCCGCGCTGTGGGACGCGCTCGCGGCGCGCGACGACATCCACGCCGTGAACCTCTACGGACCGACCGAGACGACGGTCGACAGCCTCATCGCGGTCATCGAGCCCGGCATGCAGCCGCACATCGGCTCGTCGGTGCGCAACGCCCGCCACTACATCCTCGACGCGAGCCTCGCCCCCGTGCCCGATCGCGCCGTCGGGGAGCTGTACCTCGCCGGCGCGAACGTCGCGCTCGGCTACGTCGGACGGCCGGACCTCAGCGCCGAGCGCTTCGTCGCCGACCCGTTCTCGGACGACGGCTCGCGCATGTACCGCACGGGCGACGTCGTGCGCAGGCGGCGCGACGGCTCGCTGCGCTTCGTCGGCCGCATCGACGACCAGGTGAAGATCCGCGGCTACCGCGTCGAGCTCGACGAGGTCGAGGCGGCGATGCGCAGGCAGGACCGCGTCACGCGCGCCGCCGCCGTCGTGCAGGGCGAGGGCGCGACGGCGAGGATCGTCGGCTACGTCACGGCCGACGGGGACCTCGACGGGCTCGGCGCCGCGGTGCGCGAGTCGATGCGCGGCGGCGTGCCCGACTACATGGTGCCCTCGACGATCATGGCGCTCAGCGACCTCCCCATGACCCCGAACGGCAAGCTCGACCGCCGTGCGCTGCCGACGCCCGAGCGCTCGAGCGCCGACCCGGCGCAGCAGCCCCGCACGACGACCCAGCGCATCGTCGCCGAGGCCTTCGCCGAGGTGCTCGACCTCGGCGCCGTCGGCATCGACGAGGACTTCTTCGCCGCGGGCGGGCACTCGCTGCTCGCGACCCGCCTCGCGGCCGCGCTCTCCGAGCGGCTCGACCGGCAGATCACCGTGCGCGACGTCTTCGAGCGCCCGACGGTGGCCGCGCTGGCGGAGCGGGCCGGCGACGTCGGCCTCGAGGCGCGCCCGTCGCGCCTCTCGCGCGCGACGCGGCCCGATCCGCTGCCCGTGTCGCTCGCGCAGCGCAGGCTGTGGTTCCTCAACCGGCTCGAGCCCGACTCGGCCGCGTACGACATCCCCGTCGTGCTGCACCTCGACGGCCCGCTCGACGTCGCCGCCCTCCGTGCGGCGTTCGTCGACGTCGTCGAGCGCCACGAGCCCCTGCGCACCATCGTGCCGATGGTCGACGGCGAGCCCGTGCAGCGCATCCTCGACGGCCCCGACGCCGCGCCGCCCTTCACGGCGATCGACGTGCCTGCCGACCGCGTCGACGCCGTCGTGCGGCAGGAGGCCACGCGCCCGTTCGACGTCACGGCCGAGACGCCGCTGCGCGCCGTGCTCCTGCGCGTCGCCGACGAGCGGCACGTGCTCGTCGCGACGATGCACCACATCGCGTCCGATGGCTGGTCGCTCGCGCCCTTCGCCCGCGACCTCGGCACCGCGTACGTCGCACGCGCCGCGGGCAGCGAGCCCGGCTGGTCGCCGCTCGCCGTCGACTACGCCGACTTCGCGCTGTGGCAGCGCGAGCACCTGGGGTCGGCGGACGACCCGGACAGCGAGCTCTCGACGCAGCTCGCGCACTGGCGCCGCGCGCTCGCGGGCGCACCGGAGGAGATCTCCCTGCCGCGCGACCGCGCCCGAGGGGCCGCGGACGCGAGCGATCCCGCGCAGCAGGGCGTCGGCGAGGTCGCGCTCTCGCTCGACGCCGACCGCCACGCGGCGGTGCGCGAGCTCGCGAGCGACCATCGCACGAGCCTGTTCATCGTGCTGCACGCCGCCGTCGCGGCGATGCTCGAGCAGCAGGGTGCGGGGGAGGACGTCGTCGTCGGGACGCCCGTCGCCGGTCGCACCGACCCGCAGCTCGACGACCTCGTCGGCTTCTTCGTCAACACGGTCGTGCTACGCACGTCGCTTGCGGGCGATCCGACGCTCGAGGAGCTGCTCGAGCGCGTGCGCACGAGCAACACCGAGGCGTACGCGCACCAGGACGTGCCGTTCGACGCCGTCGTCGACGCGCTACGGCCGGCGCGCGTCGCCGACCGGCCGCCGCTGTTCCAGGTGCTGCTCACGCTCCAGAGCACCGAGCCGGCGTCCCTCGACCTCGGCGACGTCGCCGTGACGGTGCCCGGGCAGGTCACGAGCGCCGGCGTGAAGGCGGACCTGCTGATCGACGTGTCGACCCCCGAGGGCGACGACGGCCCTCTCGTGGCGACGCTCGGCTACGACCGCGCGCTCTTCGACGCCGCGACGGCGGAGCGGATGCGCGACGCGCTCGACCGCGTGCTCGCGAGCTTCGTCGCGTCGCCGGATCGCCGCGTCTCCGACATCCCCGCCGTCGACGACGCCACGCGGCGCGTCCTCGAGGAGCAGGCCGCCGGTCGTCCGCTCGTGGTCTCGGGCACCGTGCTCGACCGCCTGCAGGCGACGATCGCGGCGCGGCCGGACGTCGACGCGCTCGTCGACGCCGCCGGCACGACGACCTTCGCGCAGCTCGGCGCGCGCGTGGATCGCGTCGCCGCGGGCCTCGCGGCATCGGGCGTTGCCTGCGGCGATCGGGTCGCGATCGCGCTGCCGCGATCCTCGGACGCCATCGTCGTCGTGCTCGGCGCGCTGCGTGCCGGCGCCGTCGCGGTGCCGATCGACGTCGCCTACCCCGACGCCCGCATCGGGCAGATCCTCGTCGGCGCCGAGGCGACGCTCATCGTCGCCGAGGACGCCGACCGCGCGTCGCGCATCGTCGAGGCCTCCGACCTCGCAGCGCCTCCGCCGGTGGTCGCCACCCGCGACGTCGAGGCGGCCGGGTCCGAGGCGCCGTCGCCGACCGCGCCCGTGGCGGCCGACGCCGCCTACCTCGTCTACACCTCCGGCACGACCGGTGCGCCCAAGGGCGTGCAGGTGGCGCACGGTGCGCTCGCGACCGTGCTCGCGCAGCACGAGGACGCGATGATCGGCCCCGTGCGCGCCCGCCTCGCCCGCGCACCCCGCATGCTCCACCTCTCGGGCCTCGGCTTCGACGCCGCGTGGGACCCGATCCTCTGGCTCGTCGCCGGCACGACCCTCGAGGTCGCGAGCGACGCGACGCGCACCGATGCCGAGGCCGTCGTGCGCACGATCGCCGAGCGCGAGGTCGACGTGCTCGAGACCACCCCCTCCTACGCGCAGCAGCTCGTCGCGGTCGGCCTGCTCGACGCGATCGCCGAGCGCGCGACGCCCCTCACGGTCGCGCTGGGCGGCGAGGCCGTGCCGCAGTCCCTCTGGGATGCGCTGGCGAGCGCCGACGCGGTCGAGGGCTGGAACCTGTACGGCCCGAGCGAGGCGACCGTCGACGCCGTCGTCGCACGCATCCTCCCGGGCGCCGTCACGATCGGCGCGCCCGTCGCCACCGTCACCGCGCGCGTGCTCGACCGCCTGCTGCAGCCGGTGCCGCACGGCGTCGAGGGAGAGCTCTACCTGTCGGGCGCGACCCTCGCGCACGGCTACCGCGGGCGCAGCGCCGAGACGGCCGGGCGCTTCGTCGCCGATCCGTCCGGCGACGGCACGCGCATGTACCGCACGGGCGACGTCGTGCGCCGCCGCGTCACCGGCGAGCTCGAGTTCCTGCGCCGCGACGACGACCAGGTCAAGCTGCGCGGCTATCGCATCGAGGTGGGCGACGTCGCGCGCTCGCTCGAGCGCGCCCCCGGCGTGCGCGCGGCCGTCGCACGCGTCGTCGGCACCGCCGAGTCCGCACGGCTCGTCGCGTGGGTCGCCGGCGACGTCGATGCCGACGCCGTGCGCCGCACGGCCGCCGCCGAGCTGCCCGAGCACATGGTGCCCGCGGCCATCGCGGTCGTCGACGCGATCCCGCTCACCCCCAACGGCAAGGTCGACCTCGCCGCGCTGCCCGAGCCGACGGCCTCGGGCGGCTCCCGCGAGCCGGAGACGG
The DNA here is from genome assembly GCF_039531815.1 of Agrococcus versicolor. Classification (NCBI taxonomy): domain Bacteria; kingdom Bacillati; phylum Actinomycetota; class Actinomycetes; order Micrococcales; family Microbacteriaceae; genus Agrococcus; species Agrococcus versicolor. The sequence goes on from NZ_BAAAQT010000006.1 coordinate 612,256, forward strand.
ACGACGAGCGCGCGATGTGCCGCATCGTCGGCGACGTGCTCTCCGTGCGCGACGTCGGCCTCGACGACGACTTCTTCGCGCTCGGCGGGCACTCGCTGCTCGCGGTGTCGCTCATGGGCCGCATCCGCGACGAGCTCGGCGCGACGCTGCCGCTGCGCACGGTCTTCGACGCTCCGACGCCCGCGGGCATGCTCGCCGCGATCGGCGCCGGCGGCGGCGCAGGCCCGGCGCAGGAGCGTGCGGACGAGGCGCCCGCGCTGCGCGCCTGGGCCGCCGAGCACCCGCGCGTCGACGGCGAGCCGCTGCCGCTGTCGCCCAACCAGGCGCGGCTGTGGTTCCTCAACCGGCTCGACCCGGCGTCGGCGGAGTACGCCGTCGTGCTGCAGGCGACGATCGAGGGCGACCTCGACGTCCCGGCGCTCGGCCATGCGATCGACGACCTGGTCGCTCGCCACGAGGTGCTGCGCACGACCTACCCCGAGGTCGACGGACGACCGGTGCAGCGCATCCACGCGCCACGCACGGGCATCCTCGGCACCGAGGCGATCGACACCGCCGCGGGCTTCGACCTCGTCGTCGACCAGCCGGTGCGCGCCGCGCTCGTCGCGGTGGGCGACCGTCGGTGGCGGCTCGACCTCGTCATCCACCACGTCGCCACCGACGGCGCATCGCTCGCGCCGCTCGCACGCGACGTCGCCACCGCCTATGCGGCCCGCACGGGCGGCACCGCCCGCGCGCAGCGTCCGCTCGCCGTGCAGTACGCGGACTTCGCGCGCATGCAGCGGGCGCTCGAGGACGCCGACGGCGGCAGGCACGACGCCTCGCTGGCGGCGTGGACGACGCGCCTGGCCGGCATCCCGGACGAGCTCGAGCTGCCCGCCGACGGCCGCAGGCCCGAGACGGCCTCGCGTGCCGCTCGGCAGGTGCGCTTCACGATCCCCGCGGCCGTCGCCACCGCCGTGCAGGCCGCGGCCGGCCAGGCGCGGGCGAGCGGGTTCCACGCGTGGCTCGCGGGCCTCGCCGGCTACCTGCACCGCATCGGCGCCGGCGACGACGTCGTGATCGGCTCGCCGTCGGCGGGTCGCACGGATCCCGACGTCGCCGAGCTCGTCGGCTTCTTCGTCAACACGCTGCCGCTGCGGCTCGACCTCTCGGACGCCCCGAGCCTCGCCGAGGCGATCGCCCGGGCGCGCACCGCGACGCTGCACGCGATCGAGCACGAGTCGGTGCCGTTCGAGCGCATCGTCGAGGCGATGGCACCCGAGCGCCGCCTCGGCAGGCACCCGCTGTTCCAGACGATGCTCTCGGTCGAGGAGCCCACGGGCGTCGCGCTCGAGCTGCCGGGCGTCTCGACGACCCCCATGGAGCCCGACACGACCGGCGCCGCCAAGGTCGACCTGTCGTTCACGCTGCGACCGCAGCCGAGCGGCGACGTCGAGGGCGTGCTCGAGCACGACGCCGCCATGTTCGGCGACCTCGCCGCGCGCGGGCTCGTCGACCGGTGGATCGCCTTCCTCGCCGCCGCCGCGCAGGCTCCCCAGCAGCCGCTGCGAGACGTGCCGGTGGCGCAGAGCGCCGACCGGCTCGCCGGATGGCCGGCCGCCGACGCCGCGCCCGTCGCGCTGCTCGACGCGCTCGCCGCGTCGACCGCCGCTCGCCCGGACGCGACCGCGATCGTCGCACCGGACGCGACGCTCCACGCCGCGGCGCTCGCCGAGCGCGTCGCCCGCATCGCGGGAGGGCTCGCCGCCGCCGGCGTGACGCCCGGCGACGTCGTCGCCGTGCGCCTGCCGCGCTCGGCCGACACGATCGCCGCGCTGCTCGCCGTCTGGCACGCGGGTGCCGTCGCATCGCCCGTCGACGCGGAGCTCCCGCACGAGCGGGTCGTCTCGATGCTCGGCACCGCCGCCGCGCGCCTCGTCGTGCACGCCGACGGCGACGATGCGCCGACCGCCGCAGCGGCAGCGGACGCGGGGATCGACGCGGGCCGCGTCGTGCGCATCGACGGGCTCGTCGACGCCGCTCCCGCGTCGCGCGTCGCCGTGCCGCTCGACGCGGCCGCGTACCTCATCTTCACCTCGGGGACCACGGGCGAGCCCAAGGCGGTGCAGGTGCCCCACCTGGCGCTCGCGAACCTCCTCGCGAGCCACCGGTCGACGCTGCTGCCCGACGCGGGTGGGCGACGGATGCGCCTCGCCCACACGACGGGAGTCGGCTTCGACGCCGCGATGGATCCGATCGTCTGGCTCGCCGCGGGCCACGAGGTCCACGTGGTCGACGACGCGACGCGCCGCGACCCGCAGGCGCTCGTCGCGCTGCTCGACGAGCGCGGCATCGATGCGTGGGAGACGACCCCGAGCTACGTCGCGGCGCTCGCGGCCCAGACGCGGCTCGCCGACGTCCTCGACGCGCGCGACGCCTCTGCACCCTTCGCGATGCTGCTCGGCGGCGAGGCGCTCGACGCCGGGCTGTGGCGCTGGCTGCGCGACCGGCCCGCCGTCGACGCCTGGAACCTGTACGGCCCCACCGAGGTGGGCGTCGACTCCATGGTCGCGCGCGTCGCCGACGCCGAGACGCCCGAGCTGGGCGCCACGACCGTCGCGACCGTCGGCTACGTGCTCGACGGTCGGCTGCGGCCCGCGCCCGTCGGCAGCGTCGGCGAGCTGTGGCTCGCCGGCGGGCAGCTCGCCCACGGCTACGCGGGTCGTGCGGACACGACCGCCGAGCGCTTCGTCGCCGACCCGTTCGCCGCCGACGGCACGCGGATGTACCGCACGGGCGACCTCGTCGTCGTGCGCGACGCCGAGCCGGGGGAGCGGCCGAGCGTCGTCTCGCTCGGGCGCAGCGACGGACAGGTGAAGATCCGCGGGCACCGGGTGGAGCCCGGCGAGGTCGAGGCGCTGCTGCGCGACGTCGACGGCGTCGCGGAGGCCGTCGTGCGCGCGATCGACACCGCTCGCGGCGCCGCCCTCGGCGCCTGGATCGTCGCGGATGCCGGCACGGACGCCGATGCGCTCGCGTCGACCCTCGTCGACCGGCTGCGCGGACGCCTGCCCGACTACATGCTGCCCGTGGGCGTCGTCGCGCTCGACGCCGTGCCGCGCACGCCGAACGGCAAGGTCGATGCGCGCGCGCTGCCCGAGCTGCGCGTGGGCGGCGGCGACGGACGAGCCCCCGAGGGAGCGGCCGAGCTCGCGGTCGCCGCGGCCTTCGCCGAGACGCTCGGCGTGGACGACGTGCGCGCCGACGACTCGTTCTTCGCGCTCGGCGGGCACTCCTTCGTCGCCCAGCCGACCATCCAGTCCATCAACGCGGCGCTCGGGGCGAGCCTGCCCGTGCAGGCGCTCTTCCAGGCGCCCACCGTCGCGGGCCTCGCGGCGCTCGCGACCTCGGGCGGCGGCGACGTCTCCGAGAGCCTGCGCACCATCCTCCCGCTGCGGCGAGAGGGGGAGGGCGAGCCGGTCTTCGCCGTGCATCCCGCGAGCGGGGTGGCGTGGAAGTTCGCGTCGCTCGTGTCGCGCCTGCAGACCCGCAGGCCGATCCTCGGCGTGCAGATGCCCGGCATCGCGCCCGACGAGGTCGAGCCGCCGACCGCCGCATCGTTCGACGAGCTGCTCGACGTCTACGTCGCGGCGATCCGCGCCGAGCAGCCCCGCGGGCCGTACCACCTGGTGGGCTTCTCCTTCGGCGGGCGGCTCGCGCATCACCTCGCGGCCCGCCTGCAGGCCGAGGGCGACGACGTGGCCGTGCTCGCGGTGCTCGACGCCTACCCGACCGAGGGCTCGGCGCTCGACGGCGTCGCGGATCCGGACGACATGTGGCGCGGCTTCCTCGACGCGAACGGCGTCGTGCCGCCCGAGGGCGCGCTCGACGTGCACCGCGTGCTCGCGCTGCTCGACGAGGCGGGGAGCCCGCTCGCCGACGTGCCCGCCGAGGCCGTCGAGCGCATGGTGCGACGCTTCCTGCGGCTCGGCGAGCTGCTCGACGCCGCCCCCGTGCCCGTCGTGGAGGGCGGGATGCACGTGTTCGAGGCCACCGAGCAGGTGCCCGAGACCCGCCCGGCGCCGGTCGCGTGGATGCCGTTCGCGACGGCCGGCGTCACGAGCAGCGCCGTCGGGGCGCGGCACCAGGACATGCTGTCCGATCGCGCGCTCGACGACGTCGCGCCCGTGCTCGACCGGCTCCTCGCGGCGCCGCGACACGCCCAGGAGGGTGAGGCTCCTTCGACTTCGAACCATCTCCGGAAGGGCTCCGAACGACCCCCGACGACCGAGGACGACGACACCGACGTGAACGAGGAGCGACGATGACGAACCCATTCGACGACCAGGACGGCACTTTCCGGGTGCTCGTGAACGAGGCCGGCCAGCACTCGCTGTGGCCCGAGTTCGCAGACGTGCCCCAGGGGTGGGTGGCCGTGTTCGGTCCCGCCTCGAAGGCCGACAGCCTCGCGTACGTGTCGCAGCACTGGCTCGACATCACCCCGCGCGTCGAGAGCGACCGCGTCGCCTCGTGATCTCGATCCAGGGCATCACCAAGCGATTCGGCGACCATCAGGCGCTCGCCGGCGTCGACCTCGAGGTGCCCGAGGGCTCCGTGCAGGGGCTGCTCGGGCCGAACGGCGCAGGCAAGACCACGACGGTGCGCGTGCTGACGACCCTGCTCGACCCGGATGCGGGCGAGGCGATCGTCGCGGGCCACTCCGCGATCACGGCTGGGCACGAGGTGCGTCGGCGCCTGGGCGTCTCCGGTCAGTACGCGGCGGTGGACGAGAAGCTGACGGGGTTCGAGAACCTCACGATGGTCGGCGAGCTGTACGGCATGCGTCGACGCGACGCGAAGGCGCGCGCCCGCGAGCTGCTGCGCGACTTCCGGCTCGACGACGTCGCGGAGACGAAGCGCGCAGGCGCGTACTCGGGCGGCATGCGGCGCAGGCTCGACCTCGCCGGCGCAATCGTCGCCCGCCCGCCCGTCGTGATCCTCGACGAGCCGACGACGGGTCTCGACCCGCGCGGCCGCCGCGACACGTGGGACGCGATCGAGTCGCTCGCCTCCGGCGGCACCACGGTGCTGCTCACGACGCAGTACCTCGAGGAGGCCGACCAGCTCGCCGACGCGATCGCGGTCATCGACGCGGGACGCATCATCGCCGAGGGCACGGCCACCGAGCTGAAGGCGCAGGCGGGCGGTGCGCGCATCGACGTCGTGCTCGCGCCCGGGGCCGACACGGATGCCGCGATCGCGGCCGTGCGCGCGACCGGTCGCGACGCCGAGGTGGACGCGCGCTCGCGCCGCCTCACCGGCGCCGCGCCCGAGGGCAGCGACGCGCTGCTCGACGTCCTGCACGCGCTCGGCCGCGCGCAGGTGCCGGTCTCCGAGGCGGCGCTGCGGCAGCCGACGCTCGACGAGGTCTTCCTCAGGCTCACGGGCCTCCCGGCCACCGAGGAGGCGGACGCGGCCGAGGCCGCCGACGCCCGCGATCCCCAGGAGGTGCGCGCGTGAGCATCGCAGGAGCCATCCGCGACGGCGGCATCATCGCGCGCCGCAACATCGTCGGCGTCCGCAGGACCCCTGGTGCACTCGTCACCGGCGTCGCGCAACCCATCATCTTCGTGCTGATCCTCGCCTTCGTGTTCGGCGGGGCGCTCGGCGGCGACGACTACCGCCAGTTCCTCATCGGCGGCATCCTGGCGCAGACCCTGACCTTCAACTCGTCGTTCACGGCCGTGTACCTCGCGAAGGACCTGCAGACGGGCCTCATCGACCGCTTCCGGGCGCTGCCGATGTCGCGTGTCGGCGTCATCCTGGGGCGGACGACCTCCGACCTCGTGACGAGCATCATCTCGATCCTCGTCATCGTCGCGTGCGGCTTCGCGATCGGCTGGCGGCTCGAGTCGAACGTCCTGCAGATCGTCGTCGTGTTCGGGCTGCTGCTGCTGTACGCGTTCGCGATCTCGTGGATCGGCGCGTTCATCGCCATGACGGCGCGCAGCGTCGAGGTCGCGCAGAGCCTCGGCCTGCTGTGGCTCTTCCCCGTGTGCTTCATCTCGGGCGCGTTCGTCTCGGCGGACATGCTGCCCGGGCCGCTGCGGGTCATCGCCGAGTGGAACCCCGTGACCGCGGTCGCGACGGCCGTGCGGCAGGGCTTCGGCAACGACGCCCCGGCGGGATTCGCGACGGCGGGCGGCTGGCCCGCCGACAACGCGCTGCTCTACGCGTTCCTGTGCTGCGTGGCGATCATCGCCGTGTTCGCGCCGATCGCCGTGACGCAGTACCGCCGCATCAGCCGCCGATGATCGACGTGCTCGCCGCCTCCGTCGACGACGTGCATGCGCTCGCCGACCGGCTGGCGCACGTCGAACGTGGAGCGGCGGGCGCGCGCGCCCTCGTCGACGCGGGCGACCTCGCCGCCGCGGATGCGAAGGTGCGCCCGGAGGATGCGCGCCGCACGCTCGCCGGCCGCGCCGCGCTGCGACTGCTGCTCGCGGCGCGCGCCGGTCGGCCGCTCTCCTCGGCCGCCGGCGTCGCGATCGACCGTGCCTGCTCGCGCTGCGGTGCCCAGCACGGGCAGCCGAGCGTGGCGGGCCTGTCGGTCTCGACGTCGACGTCGGGCGACCACGTCCTGATCGCGGTCGGCGAGCGGGAGGCCGTCGTCGGCGTCGACGTCGAGGTCGTGCCCGACGAGCTCTGGGCCGGCTTCGACGACTACGTCCTCCATCCCCACGAGCGCGGCGGGCTGCCCGCCGGCGATGCGGGGATCTCGCCGCGCATCCGCATCTGGGCGGAGAAGGAGGCGGTGCTGAAGGCGGCCGGGCTCGGGCTGCGCGACGCGCCGGCACGACTGCGCATCTCCGACGTCGAGGTGCCCGGCGGCTGGCCGACCGGTGCCGGGGTGCTCGATCCCGGTGCATGGCGGCCCGTGGCCGCGACCGAGGTGCGCGAGGCGGCCGGCACGTGGGTCACGGCGATCGAGGTCGCCGCCGATGCGTGGGGCGTGCTCGCGGCGGCGGCGCCGCAGCCCATCCGGCGATGGACGATCGGCGACCTGGTCGACGCTCGCCCGAGCGCGGCGTAGGCGCCCACGCCGTCGCCCGACGCCGCTGCGCCGGACCGGCTCGGGTCGCCTCGCGCGACCCGCACGTCGCCCACGGGCGCGAGTAGGGTCGATGGGGATGAGCGACGCAGCCGACACCCCGAAGCCCGCAGCATCCGCACCCACGACCGAGGCGGCTCCGCCGAAGGCCGTCGACGAGCTCGTGACGACGCAGCACGTGCTGTCGACGCCGAGCGGCGACCTCGCGTACACGGCGAAGGCCGGTCGCGTCGTCCTCTACGAGGACAGGGTCGAGGGCGGCGTCTCGAAGGGTCGCGTCGCGACGGCGCAGGTGGGCGTGACGACCTACACGCTCGACGGCGCCGACCCGCTCACGCGGCCGGTGACGTTCGCGTTCAACGGCGGACCGGGCTCGGCGAGCGTCTGGCTGCACATGGGCGTGCTCGGGCCGCGACGCGTCGTCATGGGCGACGCGGGCGACCTGCACGCGCCGCCGTACGGCATCGCCGACAACGTCGACACGATCCTCCACGTCTCCGACCTCGTCCTCATCGACCCGGTGTCGACGGGCAAGTCGCGCGTGGTCGAGGGCGGCTCGGCGAAGGACTTCCACGGCTTCACCGCCGACGTCGAGTCGGTGGGCGAGATCATCCGCCAGTGGGTCACGGCCGAGGGGCGCTGGCTGTCGCCGAAGCTGCTCGCGGGGGAGTCGTACGGCACGACGCGCGCGTCGGCGCTCGCCGAGCACCTGCAGGGCTCCGGCATGTACCTCAACGGCCTCATGCTCATCTCGGCGGTGCTGAACTTCGGCGTGCACGACTTCGAGCCCGGGTCGGATGCCGCATATCCGCGCTTCCTGTCGTTCTACGCCGCGACGGCCCACTTCCACGGCAAGCACCCCGGGCGCACGCTGCAGGAGGTCGTCGCCGAGGCCGAGGCGTACGCCGAGCGCGACTATCCGTACGTGCTCGCGCGCGGCGCGCGCCTGTCGGCGGAGGAGCGGGCGGCGGCGGTGTCGGAGCTCGCACGGCTCACGGGCGTCTCCGAGGACTACGTCTCGCGCTCGGACCTGCGCATGGAGCACTGGCGCTGGTTCGGCGAGCTGCGGCGCGACGAGGGGCTCACGGTGGGTCGCATCGACTCCCGATTCACGGGGTTCGCGGCATCGGGGATCGCGGAGCACATGGATGCGGATCCGTCGATCGACGCCATCCTCGGCCCGTACTCGGCGGCGTTCCAGCACTACCTGCGCGCCGAGCTTGGCGTCGAGGACGCCTCCCCGTTCCACGTCTTCGGTCCGGGCGTGAACCAGGAGTGGTCGTACAAGGAGTTCGAGAACCGCTCGGTGACGGTGACGGATCGCCTGTCGCGCGCGATGCGGCAGAACCCGCACCTGAAGGTGCACGTGGCGTTCGGCTACTACGACGGCGCGACGCCGTTCGGCTGCGCCGAGGACGACCTCGCGCACCTGCGCATCCCCGAGGCCCTGCGGTCGAACATCGAGCGCCGCTACTACGAGGCCGGCCACATGATGTACGTGCACGAGCCGTCCCGCGTGCAGCAGGCGGCCGACCTCGCTGCGTTCGTGCGAAGCGCGACGGAGCGCTGAGAGTCTCCGCCGGTCACGTTCTGCGTCGACTGGTCGCGTTCTGCGCCGACTGGTCGCGTTCTGCGCCGACTGGTCGCGTCCTGCGTCGACTGGTCGCGTCGTGCGTCGACTGGTCGCGTCCCGCGTCGACTGGTCGCATCGTGCGACCGAGAGGTCCAGTTCTGGACCGTTCGACGGGCGAGGGGTCCAGATCTGGACCAATCGATCGCGGCGCCGCGAAGATCGTGACCGCTCGCGCCCTCGGTCCGCAGAACGTGACCAGTCAGGACGGGTGCGGCGTGAGACGCCAACGCGCACGCCGCACGAGCACAGAACGTGACCACTCGACGCCACCCCCTCCGACGCGCACGCCCGGGCGGTAGCGTCGAGGGATGCCCGATCGCCCGCCCATGCCGCCGCGCCATCTGCGCGATCCCGCCGACGACTGGGTGCAGCTGCCCGGTGGCCGCCGCGTCTGGGGGCTCGCGGGGGCTGCCGGACTCCTCGCGTGGTGGCCCGACGATGACGCCGTCCTGCTGCAGCTCCGCGCCGCATGGGGTCACCACGGCGGCACGTGGGGGCTGCCTGGCGGCGCGCGGCGCTTCGGCGAGAGCGCGTTCGACGGCGCGCTGCGCGAGGCAGCCGAGGAGGCGTCCGTGCCGCGCGACGCGATCGAGACGATCTTCGACCACGTGCTCGACCTCGACGTGTGGACGTACACGACCATCGTCGCCCGCGCCACGCGTCGGTTCGAGCCGATCATCGGCGATGCGGAGTCGGATGCCCTGCGCTGGGTGCCGATCGACGAGATGGATGCGCTCGAGCTGCACCCGTCGTTCGCCGCCGCCTGGCCCGGCCTCCTCGCGACGCTCCGCGAGCGCACCGCCTGAGCGGATGCGTGTCACGCACGAGGCGTGGAAGCGGCTAGACTCTCCAAGGCTCGACCGCGAGGTCGTGCCAGCCACGGGCTGTGGCGCAGCTTGGTAGCGCACTTGACTGGGGGTCAAGGGGTCGCAGGTTCAAATCCTGTCAGCCCGACCACATGGTCCTCGGGGCGACGTCCCCAGGAGCCACACGGCGAGAGGCCCCATCCGACTTCCACTCGGGTGGGGCCTCTGTCGTCGTGTGCGACCGCCGGCGCCTGATCGCGCAGAGCGTCATCAGGCCCCGTCCGCCGCCGGGCCCGCCGGCCGCCGCGGTGGCAGGCTGGGGGAGTGACGTCCGACTCGGCTCCTCCCTTCCTGATGCGGATCCGCGGCCGACTGCTCACGGCCCTCGCGGGCGACCCGACCGGCATGGCGCCCTACGTCCGAGCGATCGCGGACGGCGACGACGCGGGGTACTTCGTCGAGGACGGTCCGGCGTGGACCGTCCACGCCGGGATGGGCACGCTGGTCGCCGGCATCCGCGCGCTGCTCCTGCAGGCGCTCCATCCTGGCGCCCTCGCCGGCGTGCACGACTGGTCGCGCTACCGCGAGGAGCCGATCGCGCGCCTGACGGGCACCGTCCGCTGGGTCATCACCCTCACCTACGGGTCGAGGACGCAGTCGGATGCCGAGACCGCCCGGGTCGGCCGCTACCACGGACGCGTGCGGGGCGAGTACGTCGCGGGCGACGGCGCCGAGCGCCCCTACAGCGCCGACGCGCCCGACCTCGTGCGATGGGTGCACCTCGCCTTCACCGACGCGTTCCTGCGGAGCCACCAGGCGTACGGGCGCCCGATCCCCGGCGGCGCCGACGCGTACGTCGCGGACTGGGCCACCGCCGGGCGCCTGATGCGCGTGACCGCCCCGCCCGTCACGGAGGCCGCGCTGCGCGCGGAGATCGACGGCTTCTTCGACCGTGGCGAGCTGCGCCGCGACGAGCGCGTCGACGACGTCGTGCGCTTCCTGCGGAAGCCTCCGTTCCCCGGGCTCATGGGTCTCGCCTACCGCGTGCTGTTCGCCGCAGCCGTCGCGACCCTCCCGCCGCGCGTGCGACGCATGCTCGGTCTGCGTCGCTCGTGGTTGCCGGTGCGGACGGCGACCCGCGTCATCCTCCGCGTGGCCGAGCGCGCCCTGGGCTCCGGCCCCCGCGCGCAGGACATGGCGCGGCTCCGCCTGCGCCGGCTGGGGCTGTAGCGCCGTCCAGCGGAGCCCTCCGGCGCGCGTCCGACGCCGCGAGCTGCGCCGGGCCCTGGTCGAGCGACGCGACGCACGTCCGGTCGAGCGCCTCGCGGATGGGTCGCTGGTCGGATCCGTGCGTGGTCGCCGGCTGCCCGGCGGGGAGGCGCGTCATCGGCGACGGCAGAAGCCCCGATGCGGATCGCATCGGGGCTTCGTCGTGTCCGGGCGCGTACGACGCGGTCGGACGAGGGTCGCGCTCGCTCAGGCGAACGTGACCTGCCGCTTGTCGAACGCGACGTAGCCGCTGTAGTCCGAGCCGACCCGGTCGAAGGATGCGGGGTAGGGCTCGGGGTAGCTCCACGCGGCGTCGTGGTGCGTCGTGCCGCCGGCGGCGACGTCGTGGTACTGCGCGACGCCCTTCCACGGGCACGTGTAGGGCGTGTCGCTGTCGCTGAACGCCGCTGCGTCGAGCGACGACGGCGGGAAGTAGTGGTTGCCCTCGATGCTGACGAGGTCCTCCGTGGGTGCGTCGGCGACGACGACACCGTCGATGATTGCCTGCATGGCTTCGCTCCGTCTCGTTGCGGTGGGCCGTCCGGCCCTGTCTGCACGGTAGCCGACGAGTCTCGGCGGAGGCCATGGCTCGCATCGCAGCGAGGCTCGGCATGGACGGGGCCGCCGCGCAGCCCTACGCGGTGCTGGACGCGCGCCGGCGTGACCGGACGAGCACGCACGCACCACCTGCGGCGAGCAGCAGCAGCCCGAGCGCTCCGGGAGGCACCGGATCCGCACCCGTCGCCGGCAGCGTCGCGACGGAGGATCCGCGGACGACAGGCGCGGTCGGCGTGCGCGGAGTCGGCGCGGCCGCCCCGGGCGTCGGCACGGCAGACGCCTGGGGTGCGGGCGACCCGGGTGCCAGTGACCCGGGTGCCGGCGCCCCGGGCGTCGGCGCCTCGGTCGTGGGCTCGGTCGGCGCCGCAGCCGCCGACACCACCTGCACGAGGGTCGCGGAGGTCGACGCCGCGTTCCGGTCGTCGCCCGGGTAGACCGCCGTGATCGCGTGCGAGCCGACCGGCAGCGTCACCGAGAGCGTCGCGCTGCCGTCGACGAGGGCGACGGTGCCCAGCGGGATCGTGCCGTCGAGGACCTCGACCGTGCCGGTGGGCGAGTCGCCGGCGACGGTCACGGTCAGCACCGTCGCCGCCGGGGTCGTGATCGGGTTCGCGCCCGAGGCGATGGAGGTCGTCGAGGGGGCGAGGGCTGCCAGGACGGTCTGCAGGTAGGGCGGCGAGGTCGACGGGGCGTTCGCGGCGTCGCCGGCGTAGCTCGCCGTGATGCTGTGCACGCCGGGTTGCAGCGCGACCGACGACGAGGCGACGCCGTCGACCACGTCTGCGATGCCGAGGGACGTGGTGCCGTCGAAGAGCTCGACCGTGCCGGTCGGGGAGGCGCCGCTGACGGTCGCGGTCAGCACCGTGGCCGCCGGGGCCGTGACCGGGTTCGCCTCCGACGTGACGGACACCGTCGTCGCGGTCGACCCCGGAAGCACGGTCTGCAGGTACGGCGGCGAGGTCGACGGTGCGTTGCCGGCGTCGCCGGCGTAGCTCGCCGTGATGCTCCGCACGCCGGGCGGCAGGACGGCCGACAGCGTCGCGACGCCTGCGACCACGGGCGCTGTTCCGAGCGAGGACGAGCCGTCGCGGAACTCGACCGTGCCGGTCGGCGAGGTGCCGGTGACGGTCGCGGTGAGCACCGCGGCAGTTGGCAGCGTCACCGTGCCGGCGTCGGAGGTCACGGTCGTCGAGGTCGGCGCGGCAGCGGCGCTCACGACGGAGAGGGTGCCGGGTCCGGTGATCTCGAAGCCGAACTCGCCCGTCGACCCCGCGTAGTAGGTCGACTGGAAGAGGACGTACGTCGTGCCCGCCTCGAGCATGACCGCGGTGCCGAAGCTCGCGTCGTCGATCGATCCCACGCAGCCCGCCGTCGGATCCGCCGGGTCGAACGGCGCGTCGTAGAAGGCGATGAGCCCGTCGCCGCCGCTGAGGTAGAGGTCGGAGCCGAGGTAGCCGCCCGACACGTCGACCGTCACGAGGGCCGTCGAGTGGTGCACGTCGACGCCGACCGCCGGCAGCGCGCACGGGGTCGCGGACCCTCCGACGCGCGAGGCCACGGGATCCGAGGGCGACACCGTGTACGTGAAGGTCGTGGTGGCTGCCTGCGCGGGCGCGGCGGACGTCGCGAGGCCGACGGCCGCGAGCAGGACGATGGATGCGCAGAGGGCGAGGCGACGCAGCAGTGCGGTCATGGGCGTCACGGTATGCGCCGTCGAGCGCTCGCCGGCGTCAGCGCCCGAAGACGTCAACAAAGACGCAATGCCTGGCTCGGAGCCGACGACACCCGATCATGGCGCCAGAGGACGGCGCGGCCGGGGTCGGACGGCTGAGACCGCGACTCCCGGCATCCAGGCGGGGTCGGGCGGAGGGGGCGGGCTGCCCCGTGCGAGGGTGAGCGAGCCGCGCACCGGCGTGCACGGCGTCGCGGAGCGGCGTCGTGCCCCCGGTCGGACTCGAACCGACACTCGAGCGATTTTAAGTCGCCTGCCTCTGCCATTGGGCTACGGGGGCGCGTGCCGCAGGCTCGCCGCGCCGATCCTCTCACCCAGGAGGGCGTGCGCGGCGCTCAGCGCACGTATGCCGCCGCGAGCCTCCGCAGCCCCTCGTCGAGCGTCACCGACGGCGTCCAGTCCAGCGCCTCGCGGATGGGGCGCTGGTCGAACCAGTGGGCCGTCGAGAGCTGCTCGGCGAGGAATCGCGTCATCGGCGGCTCGTCGACTCCTGGCCGCACGGCCCAGACGCGCTCCACGAGCGATCCTGCCGCTCGACCGAGACCGGCGGGGATGCTCCAGCGCGGCGGCGTCACCCCGGCGGCGATGCAGATGCCCGCCATGAGGTCGCCGACGGGTCGCGGCTCGCCGCTGGTGAGCACGAACGCGCGACCGTGGGCGGTCTCGGCACGGCGCAGCGCGGCGGCGATGCCCGTGGCGGCGTTGTCGACGTAGGTCGAGTCGATGAGCGCCGTGCCGCCGTTGAGCAGCGGCAGCCTGCCGCGGCGGGCGCGGTCGACGATGCGCTCGGTGAGCTGCGCGTCGCCCGGACCCCACACGAGGTGCGGGCGGATCGCGACGACGGCGAACGAGGCCGCGTCGCGCGAGAGGGCGAGCAGCTCGGCCTCGGCCTTCGTGCGCGCGTAGTCGCCGCGCGCGTGCTCGGGCGATGCCGGCTCGGCGCCGACGCCGACGAGCGCAGATCCCGCGTGCGCGACCGACGGCGACGACACCTGCACGAAGCGCGTCGCGCCGGCATCCCGTGCCGCGTCGAGCAGCGTGCGCGTGCCCTCGACGTTCACGGCTCGGAACTCCGCCGGGTCGCCGGCGAGCGACACCTTCGCCGCGAGGTGCACGACGCCCTCGACGCCGTCGACCGCGCGTGCGACCGCGCCCGCGTCCGTCACCGTGCCGAGGACGTCGGTGGCGCCGGCGACGCCCGAGGGTCGCCGCTGCAGCGTGCGCACCTCGTGGCCGCTCGCGACGAGCTCGGTCGCCACCGCCCGGCCGAGGAATCCGGACGCGCCCGTGACGAGCACGATCACGGCGCGCCCACCCGCTCGCCGGCGAGCAGCCGGTCGGCCCACGCGGACAGGCGCGTGCGGTCGATCTTCGAGTTGTGGCGGATGTCCGTCGGCAGCGATGGCACGGCGAGCACCGCGACGATCGGCTGCGCCGTCGCAGCACGGACGTCGGCGGCGAGCGCGGCCTCGGCGAGACCGGCGCGCGTCACACCCTCGTGCACCTCGACGACGGCGACGGCCTGCTGGAGGCCCTGCGGCCCGACGCCCACGACGGCGGCGCGGCGCACGGCGGGCACGCGCTCGACGTCCTGCTCGGCCCCCACGGGCGCCACGGGGCCGTCGGCGGTCACGAGCACGTGCGGCAGGCGTCCCTCGACCCACAGGCGACCCTGCGCGTCGAGATGGCCGACGTCGCCGGTGCGGTGCCAGCGGGCCCTTCGAGACGGTCGCTGCGCTTCCTCCTCAGGGAGCGGGGGGTCGGGCTGCGCTCCCTCCTCAGGGAGCGGGTGGGTGGGGAGCGGGGCGAGCGGCGTCGCGCGCTCGGCGGCGCGGTCGGTGAGCGCGAGGCGGTCGTAGCCCTGCTTGAGGTGCGGCGCCGAGACGACGATCTCGCCGAGCACGCCGGGCTCGTCGCTCGGTGCACCCGAGGCGACCCCGTCGGCGTCGAGCGCGCTCACGAGCACGCGGTTCGCGCCGATGGGCGTGCCCACGCACACGCCCGCGTCGGGCTGCGTCGCCGCGGCGAGGATGCCGTCGAGCGTCACGTCGGTGACGAGGAGGCACTCGGTCATGCCGTAGGGCGTGTGGGGCGTCGCGTTCGGCATGAGCGCGAGCGCGGAGGCGAGCAGCTCGGGCGACACCGGCGCCCCCGTGGAGAGGAAGGTGCGGACGGTCGCGAGGTCGGCGCGGTCCGCATCCGTGAGCGCGCCCGCGGTCGCGACGACGTTGAGGATCGCGGCGGGGGAGAGGAAGACGATGCTGCCCTCGGATGCGCGCACGGCCGCTGCGACCGCCCGGGCCGTGAGCGTGCGCGGCGACGACACGTCCATGTCGGGCGTCGCCGAGCGCGTGCCGAGGGCGGGGCCGAGCAGCGCGAACGGGGCGAAGCCCGTGACGAGGCCGGTGTCGCGCGTGATGGCGAAGTGCTCGGCGAGCACGTCGCGCAGCGCCGACAGCTGCCGGTGGCGGTAGACGACGCCCTTCGCGGGCCCCGTCGACCCGGAGGTGAAGAGGATCGCGGCCTCGTCGTCCGGGCCGGGTGCGGCCGGCAGCGGCGCGTCGGCGCCGAGGGCCGCGACGTCGCCGAGCGAGCATGCGACGCCGAGCGCCGCGGCAGCCGCCGCGGGCAGGCGGCGGGCGGAGACGCGGAGGCCGGGCCAGCCGAGCGCTCGAGCCGCCGCGAGGCCCGGGACCTCTCCGATCACGACGTCGGGCCACGCGCCGCGCACGGCACGCGTGAGCCCGCGGACGCCGAGACCGGCATCCGCCACGACGACGACGGCGCCGATGCGCAGGCACGCGTAGAGGGCGGCGGTGAGCGTCGGTCCGGGCGGCACGAGCAGCGACACGCGGTCGCCGCGCTGCACGCCCATGCTCGACAGGCCCGCGGCGATGCGTCGCACGCGGTCGTCGAGCATGCGCCAGGAGACCTCGCGGGGCGGGCGGCCGTCGCCGCCGGCCATGTCGATCACGGCGATCGCGTCGTCGTCGCGACGCGCGTCGAGGCCGTGCCAGATCGGCGTGAAGGCGTCGGTCGCGTGCGTCGCGTCGGTCGCGACCGGCGAGGCTCGCGAGCGCGCGCCGCCGTGCGGTGCGGCATCCGGCGCGGCAGCATCCGAGCCCGCCCCGCCCGAGCCGACGGCCCCGTCCGCGAGCCACGCCACGATCGCCTCCGCGATCGGCCGATCCTCCGCGACGAGATGGCTCGCGCCCTCGAAGCGGTGCACGTCGGCGTGCGGCAGCCGGTCGACGAGGTCGTCGAGGTAGCGGTCGGAGAAGATCGGGTCGCGCGGACCCCACAGCATGAGCGCGGGCACGTCGAGCCGGGCGATGCCGTCGGCGATGCGCGCGAGCTCGGCGTGGCTCTCATGACGGGCGTCGACGGGGATGTCGGCGACGAAGCCGCCGATGCCCCCGCGGCGTGCCGCCGAGTCGTAGGGGGCGCGATAGGCGGCGCGCACGGCGGGCTCGAGCGCCGGCGTCGCGAGGGCGAGCGTCGTGTCGAGGAAGGCCGTGGTGCCGACGGTCGAGGCCGCGAGCATGCCGCGTGCGCCGGCGAGGCGCAGCGGCGCAGGGATCGGCACGCCCTCGGGGTGATGGATGGCCGTGTTCAGCAGCATGACGCCGGCGAGCGACTCGGGGTGGTCGACAGCCCACGACATCGACACGACGCCGCCCCAGTCGTGCCCGAGGGTGACGACGGGGCCGTCGAGGCGGATGGCGTCGGTGAGGGCTGCCAGGTCGGCGACGCGCTGCGTCAGCGGCCGGTGCAGCCCGGTGCGCTCGGACCAGCCCATCTCCAGCTGGTCGACGGCGACGACCCGCCATGCGGGCGCCCCGGCCTCGGCGGCTCGCACGGTCGCGGCCGCGACGTGACGCCACAGGTACGACCAGGTGGGGTTGCCGTGCACGGCGAGGATCGTGCCCACGATCTCGGCGCCGGCCTCCTCGAGCACCGCGGCGGTGTCGAGGCAGTGCCAGCCGCGCGTCATGCCCTCGTCGATGCCGCGGCCGGGCACGCGCACGACGCGGCTCCACCGCGCGTCGAGCCCGGGGAGCCCCTCGGGCGGGAGCGATGCGGCGGTCATGCGGTCGCGGATGCCGTCACCACGCGAGCTCGAGCATCGCGGTGTTGAGGCCCGAGCCCACGCCCATGAGCAGCACGCGATCGCCCTTCGCGAGCGTCGCCTGCTCCTCGACGAGCGTGATGGGGATGGAGGCGGGGCCGACGTTGCCGAGGCGCTCGTACGTCGTGGGCACGCGCGAGCGGTCGAGCTTGGCGGCCTTCACGATCGCGTTCGTGTGGACGGACGAGACCTGGTGCGTGATGTAGCGGTCCATGGTCGCCCAGTCCCACTCGCTCGAGGCCTCCTTCCACGCCGACACGACGAGGTCGAGCCCGCCCTTCAGCAGGGCCTTCGCATCCGTGAACATGCCGTCGACGCTGCCGACGCACAGGTCGTGGAACTGCGTCGCGGCGCGCGTGACGCCGCCGAGGATGCGGTGCGCGTCGGGGTGCTCGTCGGTACGACCGAGCACGGCCGCCGCGGCGCCCGACCCAAGCGTGAGGGAGGCGAACTCGCTCATGAACGCCTCGCGGTCGCCGTCGGCGTCGACGAGGCGGCGGATGGTGTTCGTCTGGATCTCGTCGGCGTCCTCGCCGTTCACGACCATCGCGTAGCGGATCTGGCCGGACTCGATCATGCCGGCGGCGAGGCTCAGGCCGCTGACGAAGCCGAGGCACGCGTTCGCGACGTCGAAGTTGATCGCCGAGCTCGGCAGGCCGAGGCCGTTGTGGAGGCGCACGGCGACCGACGGCTCGAGGTGCGGTCGCGAGACGGACGTGTTGATGATGAGCCCGACCTCGGAGGGGTCGACGCCCGCCTCGGCGAGCGCGCGGCGACCGGCGTCGACGGTCGCGTCGTCGGACGACTCGCCCTCGGACCAGTTGCGCCGCTCGAGCACGCCGGCGACGCGGCGCAGCAGCCCCGGGCGCAGGCGCAGGCGCGCGAGCGCGGACGCGAGGCGACCCTCGATGTCGTCGGATGTGGTCACCCGACTGGGCAGGGTGCTCGCGACCGACAGCAGGGATACGTTGTCGAAGCGGGTGGTGGCGTTGCCGGCCACGGGACCTCCGTCGTGCGAACCCGGCTGGTTCGCTTGGTCAAGACGAATCATTTTACGCCTGTCCGCATGGTCGCCGTGCGGCATGCGACCTGTGCTCACGAACCAGGTCGCCGTGCGCCCGACAGCGCCTGCTCGGCGGCGACGAGCACCTGCGGCACCGAGGGGACCCCGGCGGCGCGCAGCAGCTCGCGGCCCGACGCGTCGCGGACGATGGTCGTCGGCGACTGCACGATGCCCATGCGCTCGCCGAGCTCCGGCTCGAGCGCGAGGTCGTGCTCGGTGACGACGGCGCCGGGCACGAGGCCCGCTGCCCGCTCGAGCACCGCGCGCGTCTGGCGGCAGGCGCCGCAGAACGAGGTGGAGAACAGCTCGAGGCGCACCGTCGGGGACCCGCCGGGGGCGTCGTCGGTCTCGTGCTCCATGCAGGGGACAACCCGGCCCGCCGCGGTGCCATTCCGCCTCAGTCCTCGACGCGCGCCTTCACGAGCGCGCCCGCGGTGAGGAAGACGAGCCCGGCGACGACGTGCGCGCCGATCCACCACGGTCCGGCCATCTCGAAGGGGTACAGCGGGTTCCAGGCGATCGCGATCGCCGCCATCGGCGGGATCCACCACCAGTGGCCGGCCTGCCCGGCGAAGACCGCGACGATGACCGCGAGGATCGCCATGGCGAACACGACGACGATGTGGATGCCCTGGCCCAGCAGCGCAGGACCGACGAAGGCCGCGACGGCGCCGAGCACGCCCGGCGCGATGGCGTTGCGCTGGAACTCCGGCGTCGCGGGGCTCGTGCGCGGCTGGCGCGACGACGGCATGGCACTCCTCGGGCTGGTCGGGATCCGGTCGGGATCGACCCGTCGATCCTCTCGCACCGCGCGGTGGGCATCGGACACGTCTCCCGTCAGGCTCGCGGACGCGGACCGTACGGGTCGACCCCGGCGCGGGCGTGGAGTGCGGCGGTGCCAGCCCGTCGCGCTCCTGCGGAGGGACGGCGTCGCGACCGTGCGATCCGGTGGCCCGCCGCATCCGCGCGTGAGCGGGGTGTCGGCCGGATGACGCGTTCGACGCGCCGCTCAGCCGTGATCGCGGCGGTCCGGGCTGCACTGCCTGCCGCGAGATCCTCGCCCACGGCGGCTGCGTCCGGGCGTAGGGTTCGGAGCATGGCTGGCGAGGATGCACGGCTCGCGACGGGCGGCGACGCGCGCGACGTCGCGCGCCTGCTGCACGAGGCCAGGGCCGAGCGGGCGACGCCCGCGCCCCGCGCCGAGGTGCTCGCCGAGCGGCTCGCGGCGCTGCTCGAGCGCGAGGACACGTTCGCGATCGTCGCGGGGACGCCGTCCATCGCCGTCGGCCTCGTCACGCTGCGACCGAACGTCTGGTCGGGCACGATCGCGGTGCTCGACGAGGTGTTCGTCGCCGTCGACGCGCGCCGCGCGGGCGTCGGCTCGGCCGTGCTCGCGCTCGTGGTCGCCGAGGCGGCACGTCGCGGTGCCACCGTGCTCGCGACCGAGGTCGGCGAGGCAGACGTCGACCCGCAGCGCTTCCTGGAGCGGCACGGGCTCGTGATCGTCGACCCCGCGACGGACGACCGCACGCTCGCGGTGCGACGCAGCATCCGCTGACCCCCGGACGTCGCCGCACGAGGCCCGGGCGCATCGCGTTCGGGGGACACTTCGCCCTCGGACCGTCACGAGCGGCATCCGTGGGCCGTCATAGGTTCGGAGGTCTCATCGTGCCACGAACCATGATCATGACGCCCGACGTCGCCAGCGCCCCGCGCGCGCCCCAGTCCGCGGTGGCTGCGCGGCGCGTCGCGCAGATCGTCGACGCCGCCGCGCGACTCGTCGAGGAGGGGGGCGCGGAGCGCCTCACGACCACGGCGATCGCGCACGAGACCGGTCTCGCGATCGGCAGCGTCTACCGCTACTTCCCCGATCGCGTCGCGATCCTCGTCGAGCTCGGCCGTCGCAGCCGCGAGCGGCTGCAGCAGCGCCTCGACGATGCGTTCCGCCTGGGACAGCCGACCCTCGAGCAGGCGATCGACGCCTTCGTCGACACCGTCGCGCAGCACTACCGCGTCGAGCCCGCCGTGCGCTCGCTCGGCATGGGCGACCGCATCGACCTCGGTCCCGACCGCGCCCGCATCCAGTGGAGCGAGGTCGCCTCGCCGGTCGTCGACGCCCTCGTACGCGAGCACGGCGTGCAGCATGCGCTCGCCGCCGTCGCGCTCGACACGGCCGGCCCGATGGTCGACGCGCTCGTCGAGCTCGCCTTCCGCGACCGCGCCGCCGGCGAGCCGACGTTCCTGCAGCACGCGCACCTCGTGGCGCGCGGCGCCTGCCGACGCATCGTCGGCTGACGACGACGGGCCGGATGCGCAGCGCATCCGGCCCGTCGCTCGGGCGCTCAGGCCCGCACGGACTCAGCCGACCGTCGTGCGTCGGCGCGCCACGAGCAGGCCGCCGACGAGGAGCGCGAGCGCCGCGGCGAGCAGCGCCCACGTCGGCTCCGCGCCGGTCTGCGGCAGCGAGCCCTGTCCTCCCGCGCCCGGGGCGACGTCGTCGCCAGCGCCCGGCGCGGCAGGCGTCGACGGTGCCGGCACGGACGGTGCGGGCTCCGACGGCGTCGGGTCGACGGGCGGCTGGCTCGGGTCCACCCGCGCATCGGTCGTCAGCGACCAGCTCTGCACGAAGAAGTCGGCAGGGTCGATCGTGCCTCGCTCGCTCGCCCAGTCGATGAGCAGCTGCCGGATCTCGAGTCGCTCGTCGTAGACGACGGGCGCCGCCGCGACGTGGGGGTACGCGCCGCCGCCGGACTGCCGATAGTTGTTGACGGCCATGACGAACGTCTCGTCGTCGGTCACGGGCGTGCCGTCGGCGTGCGACAGGCCGAGGATGCGCGACCCGACCGGCTGCGACACGTCGATGACGTACTCGACGCCCGCGACGATGTCGTAGTTGTAGTCCGGCACGCCCTCCGGACGATCCGGCGTGACGGCGTTCGTGCCCGTGGCGGGGTCGAAGGTCGCCCCCACCTCGGTCTGCACGAAGTACCGTGCCGAGAACTCGAGGTAGTCGCGCAGCTGCGCACCCGTGAGCTCGACGCCCGTGAGCGTGTTCTCGTAGATGTAGAGCCCTGCGATGTCGCGGATCGTGACCTGCCCCTCGGGGAACTGCGCCGTGCGCGAGAAGGGCGACGCCTGCGAGATGACCGTCGCGTCCGCCCACTCGGTGCCCTCGAGGCCGGCGTCGACGGTCTCGAGCTGGATCTGGTTGATGAAGTCGATGATCGCGGTGTCCTCGTAGCGCGAGGTCGCCGCGGGCAGCGCCTGCGTCGACTGCGCGACGGGCGTGTTCACGTAGTCGATCGCCGCCTGGTGCTCGTCGCCGATCGCATCGAGCACCGTCTGCGACTCGACCGCGACGTCGGAGCCGTAGTGGGGCGTCACGGCCGGCGCGAACCCGTCCGCCCACGACACCTCGAAGCCGTCGGCGACGGGAGCGAGCTCGAGCGTGACCTCGCTGACGGAGGTGCCCCAGTAGGCGGGCTGCGTGATGAGCACCGGCTCGCCGTCCACGTTCGTGACGACCGTCTGCGGCTCGTCGCGGTGGCTGTGGCCGGCGACGAGCACGTCGATGCCGGGCACCATCCTCGCGATGTTGCCCGCGACGTCCTCGGGCAGCGCCTGCGCGTCGTACGACGCGTCCGCCACGGTGCCCTGGCCCGTGTGGGCGAGGACGACGACGACGTCGGACTGCTGCGCGACCTCCGGCACCCACTGCTGGGCGGCCGTCACCATGTCCTGGAAGACGAGCTCGCCCTCGACGAGCTGGCGGTCCCAGACGCGCACGCCCGGGGTGACGAGGCCGAGGACGCCGACGCGCACGGTCTGGCCGTCGATGACGCGCTCGACGATCTCGTACGGCTGGTGGTACGGCTGGCCCGTGTCGACGTCGATGACGTTCGCGCCCAGCAGGGGAGCGTCGAGGTCGCCCTCGTAGGCCTCGAGCAGGTCGAGGCCGTAGTTGTACTCGTGGTTGCCGACGACCTGCACGTCGGTGCCGATCGCGTCGAACGCCTGCGCCATCGGGTGCTCGATGGCGTCCGACAGCACGGCGTCGCGCTCGTCGCCGTACCCGTAGAGGTAGGTGAACGGCGTGCCCTGCAGCGCGTCGCCGTTGTCGACGACGACGACGGACTCCTCGCCCTGCTCGGCGCGGACCTCGTCGATCGCGGTGCCGATGCGGGCCAGGCCCAGGGCATCCTCGGCGGGATAGGGCGCGTCGCGGAAGTAGTCCCAGTCGGCGACGTGGCCGTGCACGTCGGTCGTCGCCATGAGCGTGAGGGTGACGCCGCCGGGCGGCGGTGCCGCGACGGCTGCCGCGGGCGCGGCGAGGAGGGCTGCGATGGCGAGCGCCGCGGTGGCGGCGGCACGTCTGCGAGCGGGCATGGAGGTCCTCTCGATGGAACGGCGCGAGCGTCGCGATGCGACGGTCCTGCGCAGGGGATGTCCCCGAACCTACGCATCCTCCATGACCGGCGGATGAACACGCCGAGGATCTCGCGGGGACACGCCGAGCAATCAGGCCTCGGCGGTGTGCGTCTGCATGCGAGCGCCCGTCTCGTCGAAGATGCTCAGCACCTCCACGGGCCGCGCGCCGACGACCGTCATCGCATGCGGCACGGACGTGTCGAACTCCGCCGCCTCGCCGCGCGTGAGCACGACCTCCCGATCGCCGAGCACGAGGCGCAGCCTGCCGGAGAGCACGTAGAGCCACTCGTAGCCCTCGTGCACGCGCGGCTCGCCGCACGCGTGGCCCGGCAGGTACGTGACCTTCAGCGCCTGGACCTTCGAGCGCTCGCGCGAGAGGGGAGCGAGCACCATGCCGTCGCGATGCGTCACGGCGCGTCGGACGCGCGGGTCGGGCTGCTCGCGCGTCACGAGGTCGTCGATGCGGATGCCGAGCTCGGTCGTCAGCGGCAGCAGCAGCTCGAGCGAGGCTTGCCGCTTGCCGGACTCGAGCCGCGAGAGGGTGCTCGCCGACATGCGCGCACGCCCTGCGAGGTCGTCGAGCGTCCAGCCGCGCGCCTGCCGCGCGGCGCGCAGCCGCGCACCCACCTGCTCGAGCGCGTCCATGCGTCCTCCTCGTTCCTGCGCTTGCCGAATCCGCAAGCGCGCTTGCCATCCTCTCATGGCCGCTCGATGGTGGAGGCATGGAACCTCGCTACGACGCCCTCGTCATCGGAGGCGGCACCGCCGGCCTCTCCGCCGCCCTCATGCTCGGCCGTGCTCGGCGCCGCACCCTCGTGCTCGACGCCGGCAGCCCCCGCAACCGCTTCGCAGCCCACATGTACGGCGTGCTCGGCCACGAGGGCATCGACCCCGCGAGCCTCCTGGCCCGCGGACGCGACGAGGTCGCCGCCTACGGCGTCGAGGTGCGAGCCGGCGACGTCGTGCGCGTCGAGGATGCCCCAGACGGCGTCGTCGCGATGCTCGCCGACGGCTCGACGGTCGCAGCGCGCGGCATCGTGCTCGCGACGGGCGTCACCGACGCGCTGCCGCCCATCCCCGGGCTCGCCGAGCGGTGGGGCGTCACGGTGCTGCACTGCCCCTACTGCCACGGCTGGGAGGTGCGGGATCGGACGATCGGCGTGCTCGCCACGAGCGCGGCGAGCGTGCACCAGATCGAGCTGCTGCGGCAGTGGACCGACGACGTCGTCGCGTTCGTCCACGCGGCGGGCGAGCTGCCGGCCGACGTCGTGGCGCGGCTGCGCGCTCGCGGCATCCGGATCGTGCGCGCCGAGGTCGAGGCGGTGCTGGGGGAGGGCACCGCGATCGCCGCGGTGCGGACGGTCGACGGCGTCGAGCACGCGATCGACGCCATCTTCACGGGCGGCGCGCTCGAGCCGCACGACGGAGCCGTCGCGGATCTCGGCCTCGCCCGCGTCGACGGGCTCGCAGGCAGCGTGCTCGACGTCGACCCGCGTGGCGCGACGAGCCACCCGCGGATCTTCGCGGCGGGCAACGTCGTCGTGCCGTTCGGCAACGTGCCGCTCGCGATGGGGGCCGGATCCATGGCGGGAGCCGGGCTCAACGCGACGCTCGTCGCGGTCGACGCCGCCGCGGCCGTCGCAGCGCTCGCCGCGGAGTCCGAGGTCGCGCCCGGCGTCGCCCCCGCCGCCTACTGGGAGCAGCGCTACGCGGCACGCCGCCACTGGTCCGGCCACGCGAACGCGGTGCTCGTGGACGTCGCCGGCGGCCTGACGCCGGGCGTCGCGGTCGACCTGGGCTGCGGCGAGGGCGGCGACGTCGCATGGCTCGCCGAGCAGGGCTGGAGCGTCACGGGCGTCGACGTGTCGCCGACCGCGATCGCTCGCGCCGCCCGCACGATCGATCGCGCTGGGCTGACGGACCGAGCCGCCGTCGAGGCCGCGGACCTCGGTGCGTGGGAGGCGGCGGGCGACGTCGACCTCGTCGCCGCGAGCTATCTGCAGTCGCCCGTGCACCTCGATCGCGGCGCGATCGTGCGCAGGCAGGCGGCGCGCGTCGTCGTCGGCGGCCACGTGCTCGTCGTGGCGCACGCGGCGACGCCGGCGTGGGCGCCCGCGCACATGCACGCGGCCGGCCATGCGCTGCCGGGACCCGACGGGATCGTCGAGGAGCTCGCGCTCGGCGCGGGATGGGACGTCGCGATCGCGGAGGTCCGCGCGCGAGACGTCGTCGCCCCCGACGGCAGCGAGGTCACGCTCGCGGATGCCGTGGTGCTGCTGCGGCGCACGCGGTAGCCGCCGCGCGTCGCCCGGTACGACGACGGCGGGCTCGCACCCGAAGGTGCGAGCCCGCCGTGATGCGTGTCCTGCTTAGAGGGCGCGGATGTTCGTCGCCTGCGGGCCGCGCTGGCCCTGCTCGACGTCGAACTCGACGGCCTGGCCGTCGAACAGGTCGCGACGGCCGGAGCCGACGATCGCGCTGAAGTGCGCGAAGAGATCTGCCGAGCCGTCCTCGGGTGCGATGAACCCGAAGCCCTTCTCGGAGTTGAACCACTTGACGGTGCCGGTGGCCATACGTCATTCCTTCGTGTCGTGGTCGGCGATGCCGACCTCTTGGTGTCGCAGCGAATCTTCGATGCGTGTCCGTCGTGCGATGTGCACGACGAGTCGATGGGGAGCCGGTGTCGGCTCGGAGATGGACGGGGGGTCGGGCGTCGCGAAGGCTGCAGCGACAGTCACCGACGCTGCCGGACGACGCCGGCGAGATGACCCTCGTGGCGGACCCGATGAGCAGGGCCCGTGCTCATAGCCTACGCGCAACCGGGCTCTACGTCGAGCCATGACGCGGAGGAATCCCGACGGCGGCCGCGCTGGCCCGCCAGATCGCCTCCACGAGGTCCGTGTCGTGGGCGCGTCGCGAGGCCCGTCCGAGCCTCCGCTGGTCGTAGTACGCGCCGTCCGTCCACGGCACGCCGGGGGTCCAGTCGGCGCCGGGCGTGCCGGCGGCGAGGAGCGCGAGCGTCTCGCCCGCGTGCTCGTCGGTCGTCAGCAGGCGCCGCAGCGGGCCGCGGTAGATCCAGCGCAGCGGGCTCGTCGAGCCGGTGCCGAACGACGTGGCGACGACGCCCGGGTGGAAGGCGACGGCGTGCAGGCCGGGCAGGTGCGCCGCGACGCCGCGCGCGAACAGGACGTTCGCGAGCTTCGCGTTCGCGTAGGCGCGCGAGGGGGAGTAGCCGCGCCGCAGCACGAGGTCGCCGGGATCGATGCGTCCGGCGTGGTGCGCGGCGCTCGCCGTCTGCACCACGATGCCGTCGCCGGCGCGCAGCGCGTCGGCGAGCAGGTGCGTGAGGAGGAAGGGTGCGAGGTGGTTGACCTGCAGCGTCGCCTCGTTGCCGTCCTCGGTGATGCGCCTGGCGCCGAGGATGCCGCCGGCGTTGCTCGCGAGCACGTCGAGGCGCCCGTCGGTCGCCTCGAGCACGTCGTCGGCGAGGGCGCGCACGTCGGCGAGTCGCGTGAGGTCGGCGACGAACGCCTGCCCGCCGACGGCCTTCGCGACGGACGCCGTGCGGTCGGGGTCGCGCCCGGCGACGAGCACGCGGTGCCCCTGCTGGGCGAGGAGGCGCGCGGCGACCGCGCCGATGCCGTCGGATGCTCCGGTCACGAGGATGGTGCTCACGGGGTCGAGCCTTGCACGTTGGCGGGGGCGTCCGGCGACCCTTGCTCGAAGCGGTATCCCATGCCGGCCTCCGTGAGCAGGTGCCGCGGGTGGGCGGGCTCGGGCTCGAGCTTCTTGCGCAGCTGCGAGACGTACAGGCGCAGCGATCCGGCGTCGCGGACGTGCCGCGTGCCCCAGATCTCCTCGAGCAGAGCCTGCCGCGTCACGAGGCGCGAGGGGCTGCGCAGCAGCATGCCGAGCAGCTGCCACTCGGTGGGGGTGAGCCGCACGGGCGCGCCCGCCCGCACGACCGTGCGGGCGGCGAGGTCGACGACGACGTCGCCGAACGCGACGACCGGATCGGCCTCGACCGCGGGGATGCGCCGCGTGAGCGCCCGGATGCGGGCGAGCAGCTCGTCGATCTGGAACGGCTTCGTGACGTAGTCGTCGGCGCCGGCGTCGAGCGCCTCGACCTTGTCGGCGGCGCCCGTGCGGCCGGAGACGACGAGGATGGGCGTCGCCGACCAGCCGCGGATCGCCTCGATGACCTCGACGCCGTCGAGCCGCGGCATCCCGAGGTCGAGCATCACGAGGTCGGGGTGCTCCTCGATCGCCCGGGCGACCGCCTCGGCGCCGTCGGCGGCCGTCGTCACGTCGTAGCCCGTGGCGCCGAGCGTGATGCGCAGCGCCCGCAGCAGCTGCGGATCGTCGTCGGCGATGAGGATCCTCATGTCGCGCCTCCCTCGTGCTCCGCATCCGCCGCACGCAGCGTCACGACCATCGTGAGGCCGCCGCCCGGCGTGTCCTCGGCGTCGAGCCTGCCACCCATGCCCTCGGCGAAGCCGCGCGAGAGCGCGAGCCCCAGGCCGAGCCCCGTCGCGTTGTCGACGTCGCCGAGCCGCTGGAAGGGCACGAACACGTCGTCGCGCCGCTCGGGCGGGATGCCGGGGCCGTGGTCGACGACGCGCACCTCGACGCGGTCGGCGAACGCACTCGTCGCGATCCGCACGCGGGAGCCCGCAGGAGCGTGGCGCTGCGCGTTCGCCACGAGGTTGACGACGATGCGCTGCAGCAGCACCGGGTCGGCGGTCGCGAGCGTCCCCGCGGGATCGAGGTCGAGCTCGACGTCGTCGACGGCGAGGCCGAGCTCGTCGAGCGCGGGCAGCACGGCGTCCGCCGGATCGAGCCGCACGTTCGAGACCGCGAGGACGCCCGCCTGCACGCGGGAGACGTCGAGCAGGTCGGTGAGGAGGGTCGCGAGCGCGCCGAGCGACTCCTCCGCCGTCGCGAGCAGCTCGGCGCGGTCCGTCTCCGTCAGCGTCGCGCTCGCGGCGCGCAGGCCGCCGACGGCGGCGCCCGCGGCGGCGAGCGGTCGGCGCAGGTCGTGGCTGAGCGCGGCGAGGAGCGCCGTGCGCACCTTGTCGGTCGCGGCGAGCGGCGCGACCTCGCTCGCGGTCTCGACGAGGTCGTCGCGCTCGAGCGCCGCCTCGAGCTGCGCGACGATCACCGAGAGCAGGCGGCGCTCGCTCGCGTCGAGGTCGCGCCCGTGCAGCACGAGCGACGCGTCGGCGCCGACGGGCACGCGCGTGCCGACGCCGAGCGTCGCGCCCGCGCTCGCGACCGTGCGCTCGTCCTCCGCGAGCGCGACGCCGTCGAGCGCGAACGCCTCCCGCGTGCGATCGACGAGCGCCTGCACGGCGCCCGTGCCGCGCAGGACGCTGCCGGCGACGGTCGCGAGCAGCTCGGACTCGGCGGCGGCGCGGCGAGCGGCGCGCGTGAGCCGCGCGGCACGGTCGACGACGATGCTCACGAGCACGGCGATGACGACGTAGAGCGCGAGGGCCGCCGCGTGCAGCGGATCGTCGATCGTGACGGTCAGGAGGGGCTCGATGAACAGGTAGTCGAGCGCGAGGCCGCTCATGACGGCGGCGAAGACCGCCGGCCAGAGCCCGCCGACGATCGCCACGACGACCACGAGCAGCTGGAAGGCGAGCACGTCGCTCGTGATGGACTCGGTGCTGCGCACGCTCCACAGCGCCCACGAGAGCAGCGGTCCGACGCCGAGGGCCACGGCGAGGCCCGCGAGTCGGCGCCGCGCCGACAGCGCGCCGCCGAGCCGTGGCAGTCGCAGCCGGCCGCCCGCCGCGGCGTGGGTCACGACGTGCACGTCGATCGAGCCGGCCTTCGCGATCACCGTCTGCCCGATGCCCGGGCCGGTGAGGGCCGTCTGCAGCCTGCCGCGGCGCGAGGCACCGATGACGAGCTGCGTCGCGTTCACGGCGCGCGCGAAGCCGACGAGCGTCTCGGGCACGTCGTCGCCGACGACCTGGTGGTAGGTGCCGCCGAGCTCCTCGACGAGCGCGCGCTGCCGTGCGAGCGCGTCGGGGTCGCCCGAGCGCAGCCCGTCCTGCGTCGTGACGTGCACCGCGAGCAGGTCGCCACCGGACGATCGGGCGGCGATGCGCGCGCCGCGGCGCAGCAGCGTCTCGCCCTCGCGTCCGCCCGTGAGCGTCACGACGACGCGCTCGCGCGCCTCCCACGGGGCGTCGATGCCCTGCTCGGCGCGGTAGCGCTGCAGCGCCTGGTCGACCTCGTCGGCGAGCCAGAGCAGCGCGAGCTCGCGCAGCGCCGTGAGGTTGCCGAGCCGGAAGTAGTTCGACAGCGCGGCGTCGATGCGCTCGGCGGGGTAGACGCGCCCGCCGGCGAGCCGATCGCGCAGCGCCTGCGGCGAGAGGTCGACGACCTCGACGGTGTCGGCCTCGCGCAGCACGTGGTCGGGGATCGTCTCGCGCTGCACGATGCCCGTGATGCGCTGCACGACGTCGTGCAGCGACTCGATGTGCTGGATGTTCACCGTCGAGATGACGTCGATCCCGGCGGCGAGCAGGTCGTGCACGTCCTGCCACCGCTTCTCGTGGCGGCCGCCGGGCGCGTTCGTGTGGGCGAGCTCGTCGACGAGGGCGACGTCGGGTGCCCGGCGCAGCACGGCGTCGACGTCCATGTCGTCGAGCACCATGCCGCGGTGCGATCGCGTGCGGCGCGGCACGAGCTCGAGCCCCTCCGCCATCTGCGCGGTCGCCGCGCGGCCGTGCGTCTCGACGAGGGCGACGACGACGTCGGAGCCCTCGAGCCCGAGCCGCCTGCCCTCCTCGAGCATCGCGTAGGTCTTGCCGACGCCAGGGGCGGCGCCCAGCAGCACCCGCAGCCGCCCCCGTGCCATGTCAGCCCTCCCGCTCGTCCCGAGACTGGTCGATTCCTAGCACGTCGACCCTCGCCTCGCCGATGGAGCCGGCGTCGAGCATCCCGCGCAGCCCCCACCGTGCCACGGTCAGCCGGCCAGACCGTCGAGCGCGACGTTCAGCTCGAGGACGTTCACGACCGGCGACCCGCCGATGCCGGCGGGCGGCACGGTCGTATGCGCCGCGACGAGATCCTCGACGACGCTCGTGTCGAGGCCGCGCTCCTCGGCGACCCGGTCGACCTGGATGGCCGCGTACTCGGGCGAGATGTGCGGGTCGAGGCCGGAGGCGGAGGCCGTGACGGCGTCGGCCGGGACGTCCTCGACGGCGATGCCCTCGAGGTCTGCGACCTGGGCGAGTCGCTCCTCGATCGCGGCGATGAGCTCGGGGCTCTCGGGGCCGTAGTTCGACCCGGAGGATGCCCCGCCGTCGTAGCCGTCTCCTGCCGCGGACGGGCGGGGCTGGAAGTACGCGGGCAGCGGCTCGCCGTCGGCGTCCACGAACGGCTGGCCGATGAGCGACGAGCCGACGACCTGCCCCTCGTCGTCGCGGATGAGCGAGCCGTTCGCCTGCGACGGGAGGGCGAGCTGCCCGATGCCCGTGACGACGGCCGTGTAGAGCACGCCGGTGATGACCGTGAAGGCGACGACGGCGCGCAGCGACACCCAGAGGGTTCGGGTGGTGGTCCTGGTGGTGGACATGGATGCCTCTCAGAAGCCGGGGATGAGGCGCACGACGAGGTCGATGAGCCAGATTCCGATGAAGGGTGCGACGAGGCCGCCGAGCCCGTAGACGAGGAGATTGCGGCCGAGCAGCGCGGACGCCGCGACCGGCCGGTAGCGCACGCCCTTCAGGGCGAGCGGGATCAGGGCGACGATGACGAGCGCGTTGAAGATCACGGCGGACAGCACCGCCGACGCGGGCGACGACAGGCCCATGACGTTGAGGACGCCGAGCCCGGGGAACACCCCCATGAACATCGCGGGGATGATCGCGAAGTACTTCGCGACGTCGTTGGCGATCGAGAACGTCGTGAGCGCCCCGCGCGTGATGAGCAGCTGCTTGCCGATGCGCACGATGTCGATGAGCTTCGTCGGGTCGGAGTCGAGGTCGACCATGTTGCCGGCCTCCTTCGCCGCCGACGTGCCCGACTGCATCGCGACCCCGACGTCGGCCTGCGCGAGCGCGGGTGCGTCGTTCGTGCCGTCGCCCGTCATCGCGACGAGGTTGCCGCCCTCCTGCTCCGTGCGGATGAGCGCGAGCTTCTGCTCGGGCGTGGCCTCGGCGAGGTAGTCGTCGACGCCGGCCTCCTTCGCGATCGCCGCTGCGGTGAGGGGGTTGTCGCCCGTGATCATCACGGTGCGGATGCCCATGGCTCGCAGCTCGGCGAACCGCTCGGTGAGGCCGTCCTTCACGACGTCCTTGAGGTGCACGACGCCCAGGGCTCGAGCGGCCGAGCCGGGCGCCGAGACCGCGACGACCAGCGGCGTGCCGCCGGACGACGAGATCGCGTCGGTCGCCGCCTCGAGCTCGCGCGCATCGGCATCCGACGGCGGCGCGCCCTCGGCCGTCAGCCAGGCCCGCACCGCCGACCCGGCACCCTTGCGGATGCGGGTGCCGTCGGGCTGGTCGAGGCCCGACATGCGGGTCTCGGCCGTGAACGGCACGATCTCGCCGGGGGTGCGCTCGTCGAACGCCGTCCCCTCGGTCCGTGCGAGCTCGACGATGGACTGTCCCTCGGGGGTGGGATCGGCGAGCGACGACAGCGCCGCCGCCTGCAGCAGCTCCTCGCGGCCGACGCCCGCGACGGGCACGACGTCGGTCGCGCGACGGTTGCCGTAGGTGATGGTGCCTGTCTTGTCGAGCAGCAGCGTCGTGACGTCGCCGGCCGCCTCGACGGCGCGGCCCGACATCGCGAGCACGCCGCGCTGCACGAGCCGGTCCATGCCGGCGATGCCGATCGCGCTCAGCAGCGCCCCGATCGTCGTGGGGATGAGGCAGACCAGCAGGGCGATGAGCACGGCGAGCGCGACGGGCTCGGCCGCGTACGACGCGATCGGGTTCAGCGTGAGCGTCACGAGCACGAACACGATCGACAGCGAGGCGAGCAGGATGCTCAGCGCGATCTCGTTCGGCGTCTTCTGGCGTGCCGCGCCCTCGACCAGCGCGATCATGCGGTCGACGAAGGTCTCGCCGGGCTTCGCGGTGATGCGCACGACGATGCGGTCCGAGAGCACGCGCGTGCCGCCGGTGACCGCGCTGCGATCGCCACCCGACTCGCGGATGACGGGCGCCGACTCGCCGGTGATCGCCGACTCGTCGACCGATGCGACGCCCCAGACCACGTCGCCGTCGCCGGGCACGAGCTCGCCGGCCGTCACGACCACGTGGTCGCCCAGGCGCAGGTCGCTCGACGCGACCTCGCTCGTCGCCGACCGCTCGACCGAGACGTCGGCATCGGCGTCGTAGGAGTCGACCCGCGTCGCCATCGTGCTCGTGCGCGTCTGGCGCAGCGTGTCGGCCTGCGCCTTGCCGCGGCCCTCGGCGATCGCCTCGGCGAGGTTCGCGAAGAGCACGGTGAGCCACAGCCACACGGCGATGATCGCGGTGAACGCCCCGGGCACCTGCGTGCCGCCGGAGTCCCCGGAGCCGCCCAGGAAGGGCTCGGCGATCGCGATCGCCGTGGTGAGGACGGCGCCTGCCCAGACGATGAGCATGACGGGGTTCCGCCAGAGATGTCGCGGCGAGAGGCGGCGGAACGCGCCGGGGATGGCCTGGCGGACCTGATCCCAGCCGATGCCGGCGCGCTTGGGCGCGGGGGTGGAGGCGGGTGCCTGCTCGGGCACCTGGGTGACGGTGGTCATGCGACCAGCCCTTCTGCGAGCGGACCGAGCGCGAGCACCGGGAAGTAGGTGAGCGCGGTCACGAGGATGATGACG
Source organism: Agrococcus versicolor (assembly GCF_039531815.1). Classification (NCBI taxonomy): domain Bacteria; kingdom Bacillati; phylum Actinomycetota; class Actinomycetes; order Micrococcales; family Microbacteriaceae; genus Agrococcus; species Agrococcus versicolor. The sequence continues at coordinate 644,799 of NZ_BAAAQT010000006.1, forward strand.
CCGACGGTGAGGCCGACGAACAGCGGCCTGTGCGTGGGCAGGGTGCCGGCGGTCGCCGGCACGTGGTCCTGCGCGGCGAACGAGCCGGCGAGCGCGAGGACGAGGATGATCGGCAGGAACCGGCCGAGCAGCATCGCGACGCCGAGCGCCGAGTTGAACCAGTCGGTGTTCGCGGTGAGCCCTGCGAATGCGGAGCCGTTGTTGTTCGCGGCGGACGTGAAGGCGTAGAGCACCTCGGTGAGGCCGTGGACGCCGGGGTTCCAGATCGACGTGCCCTCGACGTCCTCGCGCACGGCGGGGATCGCGAACGACAGCGCGGTGCCGATGAGCACGAGCGCGGGCGTGACGAGGATGTACAGGCTCGCGAGCGTGATCTGCGTCGCCGTGATCTTCTTGCCGAGGTACTCGGGCGTGCGTCCCACGAGCAGGCCCGCGATGAACACGGCGATGATCGACAGCACGAGGATGCCGTACAGCCCGGCTCCGACGCCGCCGGGGGCGACCTCGCCGAGCATCATGTTCAGCAGCGGCATCATGCCGCCGAGGGCGGTGTACGAGTCGTGCATCGAGTTCACGGCACCGGTGGACGTGCCGGTCGTGGCGATCCCGAACAGCACCGAGCCTGCGATGCCGAAGCGCGCCTCCTTGCCCTCCATCGCAGCACCGGCGAGCTGCGGCGCCGTGCCGGCCCCGCCGATCTCGAACGCCATGGCGGCCGCCCAGATCGCGAGGAAGAGCGCGCCCATGACGGCGACGATCGCGTAGCCCTGCCGCCTGTCGCCGACCATCGTGCCGAACATGCGCGGCATCGCGGAGGGGATGAGCAGCAGCAGCAGGATCTGCAGCACGTTGGTCCACGCCGCCGGGTTCTCGAACGGGTGCGCCGAGTTGGCGTTGAAGAAGCCGCCGCCGTTCGTGCCGATGAGCCGGATGGCCTCCTGGGATGCGACGGGACCGCCCGGCAGCACCTGCGTGAGGCCTGCGAGGGTGCCGACGTCCTGGAAGCCGGCGAGGTTCTGGATGACGCCGCCCGCGAGCAGCACGAGCGCGCCGAGCAGCGAGATGGGCAGCAGCACGCGGATCGTGCCGCGCGTCAGGTCGACCCAGAAGTTCCCGATGGTGCCGGAGCGGCGGTACGCGAGACCGCGCACGAGCGCGACGGCGACGGCCATGCCGACGGCGGCCGAGACGAAGTTCTGCACGACGAGGCCGGCGAGCTGCACCGTGTAGCCGAGGGTCACGTCCGGCGAGTAGGACTGCCAGTTGGTGTTCGTCGTGAACGACGCCGCCGTGTTGAACGACAGCACCTCCGGGACCGCAGGCAGGTCGAGCGAGTAGGGCAGCACGGTCTGGAGCCGCTGCAGCAGGTACACCGCGAGCAGGCCGACGAGCGAGAAGGCGAGGATGGCGCGGGCGTAGGCCTGCCACGTCTGCTCCGACGAGGAGTCGACGCCCATCACGCGGTACAAGCCGCGCTCGATGCGCAGATCCCGCTTCGACGTGTAGGTGTGCGCGAGGAAGTCGCCGAGGGGGCGGTGCACGAGCGCGAGCGCCACGAGCACCGTGAGGAGGCTGAGCCCGCCGGAGAGCCAGGCGGAGGCGGTCGCGTCCATCAGAACCGCTCCGGGCGGACGAGGGCGGCGACGAGCATGCCGATCGCTGCGACGGCGAGCACGGCGGCGAGGATCTCGAAGACGATCACAGCCGCTCGACCCCCCGCACGGCGAGCCCGAGGAGGGCGAAGATCGCGATGGCGCTCGCGACGACGATGAGGTCGAGCATCGTGGGTGACTCCGTTGCTGTGCGGGACGCGCCGGGATCTGCGGACGCGGGTGCCTGGCACCGGAGGCGATCCAACGCCTCGGCGAGCCGCGCCGCGGCGATCCTCACGATTCCCTCACGCCCTGCGCGCGCATCCTCACGACCTCGGTGCGCCGCATGTCAAGCGCGGGACGGCTCGACGCTCGACGCGTACCGTCGCCAGCAGAGGAGGTCGACCATGGGCGACGAGCACGCAGGGCGGACCGAGGACGAGACGACGGAGGCCGCCGCGGGCGGGCACCGCGACCGCGCGGAGCAGTGGGAGGCCGACGCCGGCGACGGCTCGCACCACGGCGGCGCGGAGCAGGACGTCCCGTCGCAGTGGACGGGCGGCGACGCCGGGGGAGCCGACGAGGCGACGTCCGACGCCGCGGAGCAGTGGAGCGGCGAGGCGCCCGCACGCGGCGACGAGGACACCGCGGCGCAGTGGTACGAGGAGGGCGAGGGCCGCTAGCGCGCGGCATCTGTCGAAGCGCCGTCGCTGCCGCTACCGTGGGCGCGATGGGACATCTCACCTACGCCGGCGCGACCGAGTACCAGATCGAGGATCGGATGCTCGCGCATCTGAAGACCGTGATCGCGTCGAAGCTGCGCCGTCAGGAGGCGTTCCTCGTGTCGTGGACGGTCGAGCCCGACTCGGGCTCCGGCCGCGTGAGCCTGTGGCTGTCGCCGTCGGTGCCGCTCGAGTTCCGCTTCGCGGGCTCGCGGCCGCCGCAGCTGAACCCCGTGTGGCTCGAGGTGCTCGCCGAGATGGCCAACACCGCGCGCGGCCTGGTCCTCGTGTCCGAGACCGAGGCCGAGGCGATCCATCGCGGCGAGGCCCCGCCCGAGCGGTGACCTCGGCGCCCGTGGGCGCGACGGGTGGCGCCGCACCCCCGCGCGGGTGCACCATGGCGGCACGACGAGGAGGTCGACCATGACGACGGTGCTCAACCCCTACCTGTCCTTCCCCGGCACGGCCGCGGAGGCGATGGCGTTCTACCACCACGTGCTCGGCGGCTCGCTCGAGTCGAGCACGTTCGGCGAGTCGGGCATGGGTTCGCCCGACGAGGCGACGAAGGTCATGCACGCGCAGCTGCGCACCGAGCAGGGCCACACGATCATGGGCGCCGACATCGCCGACGCGATGCCCATCGATCGCGGCACGCAGCAGGTGTCGCTCTCGGGCGACGAGGAGCTGCTGCTGCGCTCGTGGTGGGAGGGCCTCGCCGAGGGCGCGACGATCCTCGAGGACCTGCAGCAGGCGCCGTGGGGCGACCTCTTCGGCATGCTCGTCGATCGCTTCGGCGTGCAGTGGCTCGTGAACGTCGTGCCGGAGCCCACCGAGTAGCGCGGTCGTAGGCTGGCTCCACCGCCACTGCGAAGGAGCAGCCATGATCGACACGATCGTCGCCGGATACGCCCGCACCCCGTTCGCCCGCTACCTCGGGCAGCTCGCACAGACCACGTCGACGGCCCTCGGAGGGCACGCGGGAGCCGCGGCGCTCGCGAAGGCCGGCGTCTCGCCCGAGTCCGTCCAGACCGTGATCGTCGGCCAGGTGCTGCCCGCGGCCGTGGGGCAGAACCCGCCGCGGCAGGCGGCGGTCGCCGCCGGCGTGCCGATGACGGTGCCGGCGCTCGGCATCAACGCCGTGTGCCTCTCGGGCGCCGAGGCCGTCGTCGCGGGTCACCGGCTCATCCAGCTCGGCGAGGCCGACGTCGTGCTCGCGATCGGCCAGGAGTCGATGTCGCTCGCCCCGCACGCCGCACCCATGCGCACCGGGTCGCGCTTCGGTGCCCTCGAGCTCGTCGACACCATGGAGCACGACGGGCTCACCGACGCCTTCGAGCGCCGCTCGATGGGCGCCTCGACGGAGTCGTTCAACGAGGGCCTCGGCGTGACGCGCGAGCAGCAGGACGCATTCGCCGCCGCATCCCACCGCAGGCTGGCCGCAGCCCAGGAGGCGGGCCGCCTCGACGACGAGATCGCACCGATCGAGGTGCGGAAGGGGCGTGAGACCGTCCTCGTCTCCGCCGACGACGGCGTGCGCCCGGACACGACCGAGGAGTCCCTCGCAGGCCTGCGTCCCGCGTTCGACCGCGAGCACGGCACCATCACGGCAGGCAACGCGTCGCAGATCACCGACGGCGCCGCCGCCGTCGTGCTCGTCTCGAGCCGCTACGCCGCCGAGCACGGCATCGCCGGCCTCGCGAAGGTGCGCGCGACGGGGTTCGTCGCCGGACCCGACGTCTCGCTGCACGCGCAGCCGTCGAACGCGATCCTGCAGGCGCTCGGCCGCATCGACGCCGCCGCCTCCGACCTCGTCGCCGTCGAGATCAACGAGGCGTTCGCCGCCGTCGGCATCGTCTCGACGCGCGAGCTCGGCATCGACCCGGAGATCGTGAACGCGAACGGTGGAGCGATCGCGCTCGGCCACCCCATCGGCGCATCCGGCGCGCGCATCGTCGGGCACCTCGCGCGGCGCCTGCACGAGGCGGGCACGGGATCGCTCGGCGCGATCGGCATCTGCGGCGGCGGCGGGCAGGGCACGGCCGTCGTGCTCGAGGCGCTCTGACGCGTCCGTGGAATGAGGGGCGGGGGGCGCACGTTGACCGATGACGTGCGCCTCTCCATCCTCGACCTCGCTCCCGTCAGCCAGCAGGAGTCCGTCGCCGACAGCCTGCACGGCAGCGTCGCGCTCGCCCAGGCCGCCGAGCGGCACGGCTTCGATCGCGTCTGGTACGCCGAGCACCACAACATGCCGCAGATCGCCTCGAGCGCGACGTCGGTGCTCATCGCCCACGTCGCCGCCCACACCTCGACGATCCGGCTCGGCTCGGGCGGCGTCATGCTGCCCAACCACTCGCCGCTGACGATCGCCGAGCAGTTCGGCACCCTCGCCGCGCTGCACCCGGGCCGCATCGACCTCGGCCTCGGACGCGCGCCGGGCACCGACCAGCGCACGGTGCAGGCGCTCCGTCGCGACCCGCGCGCCGCCGAGCAGTTCCCGCACGACGTGCGCGAGCTGCAGGGGTACCTGTCGGGCGCGTCGATCGTCGACGGCGTGCAGGCCGTGCCGGGAGCCGGCACGAACGTGCCCATCACGATCCTCGGCTCGTCGCTCTTCGGCGCCGAGCTCGCCGCCGCCTACGGCCTGCCGTACGCGTTCGCCTCCCACTTCGCACCCGACCTGCTGCTGCAGGCCGTGCGCGTCTACCGCGAGTCCTTCCAGCCGTCGGCGCAGCTCGCCGAGCCCTTCGTCATCGCGGCGTTCAACGCCATCGTCGCGCCCACGCGCGAGGAGGCGCTCGAGATGGAGGCCGTCGTGCGCCGCAGCCGGGTGCGCGGCTTCCTGCTGCGCGGCGTCGCGGCGGCCGAGTCGCTGTCGGACGAGGACCTCGACGTGCTCGCCGAGTCGCCGCAGGGCAGGCAGATCCTCGCGATGATGCGGCGCTCCGTCGTCGGCACGGGCGAGGACGCCATGGCTGCCATCGAGGCGTTCGCGCAGGAGGCGTCGGCCGACGAGGTCATGCTCGCCGTGCACGGCACCCGCACCGACGAGCGCGTGCGCGCGCTCGACCTGCTCGCCGGCGCCCGCGCGGCCGTGTCGGTCTAGCGCGACCGGACCGGCTCGCTCGCCGGTGTCGCTCGAGGCGCTGGCGGGTCCTGCCGTCGCGTGGAGCCTCGTGCTCATCGTCTTCGGTGTCCAGTCGGCGTGACGATCAGAATGCCGTGCGAGAAGCTCCGCGGGTTTCAGTACGCGAAGCAATCGGAACGGGGTTCTGGCGACGTTCTTGGCGCGGCCGCGGGGCCGCACGGCGCTCAGCGGCTAGGAGCGCTCTCGCTGGAAGAGGGTCGCGACGACCGGATCGCATGCGCCCGACCGTAGCCGACGGCGTTGAAAGGTAGCTTGCGCGCGCGTGGCGGCGGGTGGCTTGTTTGCCGCGCGTCGAGTGATGAGCGTCCCCGTCAATACGGCTCGTAGGGTCGGCGCTTCGACCTGCCGGGGCGCTTCCAGACAGCGATAGCCGTCTCGGACGTGCGCTGGCCATCTTCGAACTCGACGTGCGTCGTCGTTCCCCACACCCCAAGGGTCTCGTAGACCCGTCCGGCGATCACGGACTCGATGACCTGTGCGGCGAAGGCTTCGTCGTCCGCGCTGTAGCTGAGCTCGAACTGACCGCCGCGGTCGCCTACGCTCACGAGAAGGCGCTGCTCGGCCACGATTCTGATTCGTCGAGCATTCAGGTTCGCGGGGGTGATGTCGACGACCCAGATGACATCCGACCAGCTCAAGCGCTCGACGGTCCCACGATCGCCGACGAGCACGCGAGCGCGTTCCTCGAGTCGATCCAAGACGCGGCGCTCATGCTCAAGGGCGGCGGCGTCAGCATCGTCCATGTGCCGATGATCGCACGCGGCCTCCTCTCGCCTGCGGGCGTCGCCTGCAGACCGTTGGCGTGGCACGCTGGGGCGATGTTCCGTCGTCGTACCCAGGACGCTGCTGAACCGGTGGAGTTCGGGCTTGTCTTCTCGGAACCCGACCGTTCTGGTGACGTCGAGCGCGGCGTCATCGTCACATTCGACGATGGGACGGGTTGGGCGGGTGCCGCACTCGTGATGTTCGGCGGGCTGAACCATCGATGCGGAGATGGCAGCACGACCTACGGATCGCTCGAGCGCACGGGTGTCGAGGTCGCACCCCGTCATCTGTGGGGTCCGATCGCCGCAACCCTCATCCCGGAGCAGCCGACGGACTACTTCCTGTGCGACGCCATGGGCGAGCGGACGCCGGGGCGAACCGTCCTTTCGGCGAACGAGGCCGCGGTGGAGGGTGACGATTGGATTAGCGGGCAAGTCGCCACCTCGCCTCTGCTCCGATATCGGTGGCGCACGGAGGAGCGCGATCCAGAACTCGATTCCGTGCTGGAGCGCATCCGCGACGCAGAAGACGTCGATGCCGTCGCTCTTGCGAGATCTCTCCAACGTCGCGAGCTTGGCCGTTGGAGCAAGAAGTTTGGGACGCGTGGCGGTTGGGCAGCGTCGGCGGTGCGCAATCTCTGCATCGAGACAAGCACCGTCGCGTTCCACGATCAGCAACGTCAAGATGAAGCCTCCATTGGTTGGGACTCCCCGAACGAGCTGCGACGAATCGCATCGTCCATGCTCGGCGGACCGCTCTACATCCCAGGCAGCTGGGCCCCAGGGCTCGACCGCATCCTCGCCAGGCTCGATGAGAGTCCGAGCGTCTCGTCTCCCTAGAGTTACGCGACGTCTCGTAGTGACCAGAACGCTCTCCCAGCCGTCCCGTTGAACGCCGGCATTCTTCGGTGCCTGTGAGTCTCGTAACCACGCCTCGCAACTGTGTGCCGTAGGACGGCGCGACACCATTGGTTCTGAGACGCATGGCGTGCCGCGAACGATCGCTTCCGGTCGGCGGTCAATCATCCAGCGGCGTACCGAAAGTATCGGCGTAGGTGTTGGCGCCGGTGTGACGCTAAGCGCGCTGGAGGTTAGCTGGTGGGCTGCCCCGGGGGCATCATCTTCCGCGCCTTCTCGAGCAGGTCCAGGATCTGAGCGAGGTCGCCGGCCACGACAGCCGCGAGATGCCCACGGGCATGATCGCGGCCGACCAGCTGCTCGTCGTCGTCCGCCCTAGCCAGCTCGACCTCGACACGCTCCCGCACATGAGCGAGGTGGTCGAGCAGGCGCGCGACCTCAATCCGAGTCTCGACGCCCGCTCCCTGCTCAACCAGGTGCCGACGTACGCCTTCGGCACCGAGCAGGGCGAGGCAGGTGACTACCTCAGCGACTACCCCGGGCTGCGCCCGCTCAGCACGCAGATCCACGAGCGGAATGCATACCGCGACGTCATCGGTGAGGGCAGGGGAGTGGTCGAGTGGAACAACGCCAAGGCACGCGCAGAGATCCTGGAACTGACCGCAGAGCTCCAGGCCGGAATGGGGGAGCAGGCATGACCATCAAGAGGCGCACGCCCGAGGAAGATCGCGCCGCGGCGATCGCCGCATTCGCCGAGGGTGCGGCACCGGAGCCCGCGCCCGCCGCGGCGACGCCCAAGCCGGTCACACTGGACGGCCCGGCCCGGCCGGCGCCGACGTCGGCCATCGACGAGGAGGCCAGCCGCGTCTCGCTGACGATGCTCGTCCGGTTCCCGGACTCGGACCTCCCGGTCCGCCTGCAGCGGCTCGCAGCCGCCGACGACCGCAGCAAGCACTACATGGTCCTCCGAGCGCTCGAGGCCGGCCTCGCCGTGCTCGAGGCGCGTTCCTGACGCGACAAGCACGGTCCCTCCCCGTGCCAGCCCACGACCATGCACGCGCGGCAGAGTGAGGCCATGGCAACGAGGGGCGCCGCAGCGGACTGCGGCAGCCGGCAAGGCCGGCCGGATCGAGCCGGCTGCGCCGGCGCTTCTTCGTTCGTTCGCCTTCGCGCTCCGCGGAGCGTAACTCCCTCCCGTCGCTGCACGCTGCCCACGCACGAACCCCGACCCTCACGGGCCGCCCTGTCGGGCCTCGCATGCGCTCGGGCGTTCGGAGCGTTCCGCGCTCCACTCCCTCCGGTCGCCACGGTGCACAGCACCGCGAAGGCGAAAGAACGATTGGGGTTGAGGGACAGATGACCACCGTGACCGTGTACAGCAAGCCAGCGTGCCCGCAGTGCACCATGACCTACCGAGCACTCGACGCGAAGAGCATCCAGTACCGCGTCGTCGACGTGACCGAGGTGGAGGCAGCGATGCTCTACGTCGTGGAAGAGCTCGGCTACCGCGCAGCACCCGTCGTGGTCGTCGACGACGAGCCCGAAAACCACTGGTCGGGCTTCCGCCCCGACCTCATCGACCGCCTGCCGGCCACGGCCGCCTAGGGAGCAGGAGCATGGGTACGTTCATCGCCGCATCCGGCAACCTGGCAGAGCCACCGACGCTCGCCCACGATGACAAGACCGGCCGCGCGTACGCGTACCTGCGCGTGCTCGTCTCCGGCGACTACCGCGACGATGCCGGCGCCTGGCACAAGACACCGCCCACCGAATACCGCGTGCGCGTCACCGGCAAGCGCGCCGAGCGGATCGCGGAGGTGGCAGCGGAGGCGGGGAACGTCGCGATCGTGTTCGCCGGCGACGTCACCGAGAAGCCATGGGGCACCACCGCCCGTGGTGGCATCAACCGGACCATCACCCAGCCGGCCGTCATCGGCTACGACGTCATCGGCCAGGACGTCACGATCGCACCGCGCGGTCGCGCTCGAGCACGTGCCGTCGCCACCACGACGTCGACGACCAGCGACGGGGGAGCGGCGCAGGTCGAGCAGATCGACCTCGAAGCGGCATGGCAGGGACTCGTCAGCGGCACCCTCGAGCTGCACGAGGTGCCGTACGACGTGATGGCGATCTACATGCTCGGCGTCGACCACGGCCGCGCGGCGATGCTGCCGCAGCTGCAGCAGGCGCAACGCGATGCCGACCGCCTCTACGTGCAGGCGATGAACCCTGCCGATCGCGCAGCGGCGATCCTCGCGCGCATGGATGCGGTCGACACGAGCGACATGAGCGAGCACGACGCGATCCACGCGCAGCTCGGCGCGGGAGCCGACGTCGCCAGCCTCCGCGGACGTTCGGACCCGACGCCGGAGCCGGTGGACCGGTGATCGCAGGCGGCTCGTGTGTCCCGATGAGGGGAATGTTTGCGGGGCAGGTGCTGTGGCCCGCTTGCCGTCCGAGGTTCTCGTGCGATTGCGATCGGACGGTGGGGTGTCAGTAGCCAGCCGGCGGCAGGATCTCCTCACGCGTCGTGATCCACCGCAGGGGGTCGATGGAGATATCGTCGGGGTTCTTCACCTCGAGGTGAAGGTGCGGTCCTGTGGAGTTGCCGGTGGATCCGACGGCTCCGACGAGCGTGTCGAGCGTGACGACGTCGCCCTCCTGGACGTCGACGGAGCCGGCTTGCATGTGTGCGTACCAGGATTCGTAGATCTGCCCGTCGATGTTGTGCTCGACGATGACCATGTAGCCGCCTCCGCCGGGGTGGTTGCCTTGGAAGACGGCAGTGATGACCCCGTTCGCGATGGGGTAGATCGGCTCGCCGAGGGCTAGTGGGATGTCGACACCCATGTGGAAGCGGCCCCAGCGGGGGCCGAATGGGCTCGAGATCGGGAGGTCCGATCGGCTCGGGAACGGTGTCTGCAGGTAGGACGTGGAGAGGCCGCCGTCGACGTCGTCGACAGACTCCGAATCTTGGGCTGCTTCGAGGCGTTGCACCTCGGCCTCGTCGAGCTGCGCTGCGGCTTCCAGGTCCTGACGAACCTCGAACTCGAACCTCTCGACGATGACGTCAGTCCGTCCCTGATCGATCAGCACCTCCTGGCTGGCGGAGGACGAGAACGGCAGCTCGGCAGTGTCGGTGATTCCGGGGCCTGCCATTGCGGGGATCGTCGCGGTGAGCGCAAAGGCCATGGCGATGGTCGACGCTGCACCAGCGACGAGGCGACGCCGTGCTGGGCGCCGCCGGTGCGGCCTGGACGCGCCCGCCGGCCGAGATGCCGCGACGACTCTCGGGCGTTGGGTGGTGGTGTCCGCCGGGCGTCTCGTTGCTGTCGGGAGGGGGGTGATGGTGGCAAGTGCTGCGGCTGTCGCCGCTTCGCGGTCGAGTCGTTCGCGGCGGGTTCGCGGCTGGTCGTGGGGTGGGGTGTTCACGTAGGTCGTACCTTCCGTCGACGCGGTGGCGCGTCGGGATCGATCTCGGGCAGGGCCCGCAGATGCGCAGTGGTGGATCGGTCGAGCTGTGATGTCAGCTCGGAAGCGCGACGTTCGCCCAGGTGGCGCCTGCGTCGCGGGAGTAGATG
>NZ_BAAAQT010000006.1:655556-709115 GCF_039531815.1 Agrococcus versicolor
GTGGTCGGCGCGCCGGACCACACCTGCCCGTCGGGGGCGACGCCGATGATCTGTCCAGGCTCGGATGGGGAGATGGTGACGAGCAGGGGCGATGACGGTGCGGGGGTCATCGTCATGCCGCCGTCGGAGCTGAGCATCAGTCCCTCCGGCGTCGTCGCAACGACGAGGTTCGCGTCGCCGGCATCGATCGCCACGTCGCGCGCCTCGATGCTGGCACCTGACACCCAGCTCTGTCCTGCATCCGTGCTGACCTGGAGGGCGATGCTGTCGGAGCGCATGGCCACGATGCTGTTCGGATCCGCTGGTGAGGTCGCGAGCAGGTGGAAGTCGGCGTCGCCGGCGGCAGAGATCGAGGCCCACTCCGCGGCCTGGTAGGCCATGAGCCCGACGTTCGGCTGGGAGAAGTCATCCGTGGAGTCGGGGCCGGGGTGACCGGAGGCATAGATCGTCCTGTCCAGGACGGCCAGGCCCATCGCGTCGAATGCCACCCCTCCGAGCAGTTGCGCGTTGCCACCGCTTGGAGGTACCTCGAACAGGCCGCCGTGCGTCGCAACGAGCAGGTTCCCCTCGTCGGAGAAGGCCAGGTCGTGCACGTGTGACGAGGCGGGAGGCGGGTCGAGCGGCGGCTGGGCGGGTGATACGGCACAGGCCGTCGTCGAGATGACGGCGATGGCCGCTGTGGTCGCGACGGCACCGCTGCGGCGGAGGTGATGCCTTCGTCGTGCGGGGAGGTCGGATGGCGCGAAGGCGCGATCGAGCACTATGGGAGTCCTTCAGCAATCAGTGGCAGAGGCCGTGCCGGCGGCAGGCCCGTGGTCGTCCGTCGGAGAGCTCCGACGTGACGATCACGTTCGACTGATGCTGAGTTCGTGCAACGTGGGCGCAGCGACGCGCGCTGCGACCCACCGCCAAGGGAGCGACGGGGAGGCGGGCGGTCGCGTCGTGCGGAAGATCAGGCGGGGCGCGACGATCATCAACGCGATGGCCAGCAGCCCGAGCGCGCACATCGCCTCGACCATGCCTGCGTGGTGGCCGCAGTCCTCGCACGTCGCATCGTCGGCGACGTGCGCCAGCGGAGCCTCGGCCACCGCTGCTGGATGAGCGTGGGGTGGCTCGGAGGCGGCGATCGAGTGCATGCCGATCAGGCCAAGAGCCGTTGCCGTCACGATCAGAGCAAGCGCGACGAACGACGTCGACCGAGAGAGTCGGCTGAGGATCCGCAGCAACGTGGAGCCCGATCTGGGGTCCATGGCGCGCAGAATGCTGCGATCGGAAGGCGCCATGACGGGCGACAGTAGCAGGTCGCCCTATCCGAGATGCCTGCGCCACCGCGCGGCCACCAGCCGCTGAGACGGGTTGACGGTGATACCCCTGGGAGGTATGGTCGATCTGACAGGTACCCCCTAGGGGTATATCGAATCGTCTGGAGGACACCATGGCCACGCTCGAGTACGCAGTCACCGGAATGACCTGCAGCCACTGCGAGAACTCGGTGCGTGAAGAGGTGTCGCAGATCCCCGGGGTCCAGGTCGTCGACGTCGACGCCGCGTCCGGTCGCCTGGTCATCGAGTCGCAGGATGCAGTCGATGACGCGGCTGTGATCGCAGCGGTCGACGAGGCCGGCTACACCGCGACCGCCCGCCCGTGAAGCCCGCGGCACGGCTCGCCCTCTACGGAGTCGCACTCGCCGCCGTCTTCGGCGGTGCGCTCCTCGCGGGCAACACCCTCGTGCCGGATGCGCTGGTCAGCAACTGGACGAGCGCATCCGAGAACGAGGCCATGGAGCACGGAGGATCCCGATGACTGCCGTTGACGAGACCGCCGCCTCGACGCTCGAGCTCGAGATCGGGGGGATGACGTGCGCGTCGTGCGCGATGCGCATCGAGAAGAAGCTGAACCGGCTCGATGGTGTCGAGGCGTCGGTGAACTACGCGACCGAGAAGGCGCAGATCCGCACGCACGGCCCCGTCGACGCGGCAGCGCTGATCGCCGAGGTCGAGAAGACCGGCTACACCGCCTCCGTCCCTGCCGCACCGCAGCCCGAGGGCGACGCGCCGGACGACGAGGAGGGTGGTGAGCTGCGGAGCCTGCGTCATCGCGTGATCGGCGCCACCGTGCTGTCGGTGCCGGTGATCGTCCTGGCGATGATCCCTGCACTGCAGTTCACCTACTGGCAGTGGGCGTCGCTCACGCTCGCCGCTCCGGTGATCGCGTGGGCGGCGTGGCCGTTCCACCGCGCCGCATGGCTGAACCTCCGCCACGGCGCCGCGACGATGGACACGCTGATCTCCATCGGCACGACGGCAGCATTCCTCTGGTCGCTGTACGCGTTGTTCTTCGGCACCGCCGGCATGGCGGGGATGACGCATGCATTCGAGCTGACGATCGCACCGTCCGACGGTGCGGCGAACATCTACCTCGAGGTCGCAGCGGGCGTCACCACGTTCGTGCTCGCCGGCCGCTACTTCGAGAAGCGATCGAAGCGGCAGGCCGGCGCAGCCCTGCGCGCCCTGCTCGACATGGGTGCCAAGGACGTCGCCGTCCTGCGCGACGGTGTCGAGCAGCGGGTGCCCGTGGCGCAGCTGGCCATCGGCGACGAGTTCGTGGTGCGCCCGGGCGAGAAGATCGCGACCGATGGCGTCGTCGTCTCCGGCACGTCCGCCGTCGACGCCTCGATGCTCACCGGCGAGTCCGTCCCCGTCGAAGTCGCCCCAGGCGACGCCGTCACCGGGGCGACCGTCAACGCCGGCGGACGCCTCGTCATCCGCGCCACCCGGATCGGTGCAGACACGCAGCTCGCGCAGATGGCACGCCTCGTGGAGGAGGCGCAGTCCGGCAAGGCCGAGATGCAGCGCCTCGCCGACCGGATCTCCGGCGTGTTCGTGCCGATCGCGATCGCGATCGCGGTCGCCGCGCTCGGCGTCTGGATCGGCGCAGGCTTCCCGCTCGCTGCCGCCTTCACGGCCGCAGTCGCGGTGCTGATCATCGCCTGCCCCTGCGCGCTCGGGCTCGCGACGCCGATCGCGCTGCTCGTCGGCACCGGCCGCGGCGCGCAGATGGGTGTCCTCATCAAGGGCCCCGAGGTGCTCGAGACCAGCCGCGGCATCGACACCATCGTGCTCGACAAGACCGGCACCGTCACGACCGGCACGATGACGCTCACCGGCACGGTGCGCGCCGACGGCGTCAGCGAGGACGAGCTGCTGACGATCGCCGGCGCGCTCGAGGACGCCTCCGAACATCCGATCGCGAAGGCGATCGCCACTGCCGCCCGCACACGCCTCGGCACCCTGCCGGCTGTCGAGTCGTTCCAGAACGTCGAAGGCTTGGGCGTCACAGGCGTCGTCGACGGACATGCCGCGGTGATCGGTCGCGCGTCGCTGCTACAGGACTGGGCGGTGCAGCTGCCCGCCGACCTACAGCACGCGAAGGACTCGGCCGAGGCGGACGGCAACACCGTCGTGCTCGTCGCATGGGACGGACAGGCGCGCGGCCTGCTGCTCGTCGGCGACGAGGTGAAGCCGACCAGCGCCGACGCCATCCGACGCCTCCGCGCGCTCGGCCTCCGCCCCGTGCTCCTCACCGGCGACAACGCAACCGTCGCCCGCCGCGTCGCGGCGAGCGTCGGCATCGACGAGGTCATCGCCGAGGTGCTGCCGGCCGAGAAGGTCGACGTCGTCGCACGCCTGCAGGCCGAGGGCCGGAAGGTCGCGATGGTCGGCGACGGCGTCAACGACGCCGCCGCCCTCGCCCAGGCCGACCTTGGCCTGGCAATGGGCACCGGCACCGACGCCGCGATCGAGGCTGCGGACATCACCCTCGTCCGCGCCGACCTGCTCGGCGCCGTCGACGCGATCCGCCTCTCCCGCCGCACCCTGACGGTGATCAAGACCAACCTGTTCTGGGCGTTCGCGTACAACGCGGCAGCGATCCCGCTCGCCGCGTTCGGCCTGCTCAACCCGATGCTCGCGGGCGCCGCCATGGCGTTCTCCAGCGTCTTCGTCGTCGGCAACAGCCTCCGACTGCGCTCGTTCCGCAGCACCGCCGCAGCACCGCACCCCGCCCCGCTCGAAAGGACCCCCCGATGACCGCCTCCTGCCACGGACACGGCCCCTCCCACTCGACCGCTGGCGCCGACGTCGCCGAGTGCCCCGTCATGCCGGGGAGCTTCATCGCCAAGCAGGACGCCGAGGCCGCCGGCCTCGTCCGCGACTACGAGGGGACCCGCTACTACCTGTGCTGCGCAGGCTGCGGCCCCAAGTTCGACGCAGACCCCGCCCGGTACGCCGCGGCCCACTGACCCGAACACGCAGACAGCCCCGAGCACGCAAGACACATCCGAGCCCACCGGCAGGAGCCCCATGAACACCCACGACCACGCTCGACACGGCACCGACCAGCCGTCGTCGCACGATCACGCACACCACGGTGACGCCGTCGCGTCGGCGCAGGTCGAGCACGCCGAGCACGCGGGCCACACCGCAGCCACCGACACCGAGCACGCCCACCACAGCGGTCACGGCGGGCACGGCGGTCACAGCGGGCACGGCGATCACGTCGGGCAGTTCCGTCGACTGTTCTGGATCATGCTGGTCCTGGCGGTCCCGACCGTGACGCTGTCGGGCATGTTCTCGATGCTCCTCGGCTACGACCTCCCCGACGTGCCGCTGATCGAGTGGGTCTCGCCGGTGCTCGGCACTGTCATGTACCTGTGGGGCGGGTGGCCGTTCCTCACGGGCGCCGTCGCCGAGCTCCGCGCGAAGCAGCCCGGGATGATGCTGCTCATCGCCCTCGCGATCACGGTCGCGTTCGTCGCATCGTGGCTGTCCAGCCTCGGGATCGTCGCCCATGAGCTCGACTTCTGGTGGGAGCTGGCGCTGCTGGTGGTGATCATGCTGCTGGGGCATTGGATCGAGATGCGTTCGCTCGCGCAGACCACCTCTGCGCTCGACTCCCTCGCCGCGCTGCTGCCGGATGAGGCGGAGCGGGTGGAGGACGGCGTCATCGTCACCGTCTCGCCCGCCGAGCTCCGCGTCGGAGATCTCGTCATCGTCCGGCCTGGCGCGAGCGTCCCCGCGGACGGGCGCATCACCGAAGGCACGGCGGAGATCGACGAGTCGATGGTCACCGGCGAATCCCGCACCGTCACCCGCTCGAGCGGCGATGCCGTCACCGCTGGCACGGTCGCGACGGACTCGAGCCTGCGGGTGGAGGTCACCGCCGTCGGCGACGACACCGCGCTCGCTGGCATCCAGCGGCTCGTCACCGAGGCGCAAGCGTCCACCTCGCGGGCGCAGCGCATCGCAGACACCGCAGCGGCCTGGCTGTTCTGGTTCGCGCTCGGCGCCGCCGCGATCACGGCAACTGTGTGGACGCTCGTCGGCGCACCCGACGAGGCCGTCATCCGCACCATCACCGTGCTCGTCATCGCCTGCCCGCACGCGCTGGGCCTGGCGATCCCGTTGGTCGTCTCGATCGCCACCGAGCGCGCCGCACGCGGCGGCGTGCTCGTGAAGGACCGCCTCGCGCTCGAGCGCATGCGCACGGTCGACGCCGTCCTGTTCGACAAGACCGGCACCCTCACCAAGGGCGAGCCCACCGTCATCACCGTGCACCCCGTCGCCGACGTCGACAAGAACACCGTGCTCACCCTGGCCGCCGCGGCCGAAGCGGACAGCGAGCACCCGCTCGCCCGCGCGATCGTCGACGCCGCACAGCGCCGCTCGCTGGCGATCCCGACCGCGACCGACGCGACGTCGTCGCCGGCGGTCGGCGTCACAGCCCTCGTCGACGGGGCCCGGGTGCGCGTCGGTGGACCACGGATGCTCGAGGAGGAAGGGCTCCCCGAGCTGGACGTCGCAGAGGCGTGGCGCCAGGAGGGGGCGATCATCCTGCACGTCGTCGCCGACGGCGCGCTCGTCGGTGCGCTCAGGCTCGCGGACGAGATCCGCGACGAGTCGCGGGAGGCGGTCGACGCCCTCCATGTCCTTGGTGTGCAGGTCGTGATGATCACCGGTGATGCGGAGGCTGTCGCGCAGTCCGTCGCCGCCGAGCTCGGCATCGACCGCGTTTTCGCCGGCGTGCGTCCGGAGGACAAGTCGGCGAAGGTCGCGCAGCTGCAGGCCGAGGGGCTGACGGTCGCGATGGTCGGCGACGGCGTCAACGACGCTCCCGCGCTCGCGCAGGCCGACGTGGGCATCGCCATCGGCGCCGGCACCGACGTCGCGATCGCGTCAGCCGGCGTCATCCTCGCCAGTGACGATCCGCGATCGGTGTTGTCGGTGATCGAGCTCTCGCGCGCCAGCTACCGGAAGATGCGCCAGAACCTCTGGTGGGCGGCCGGATACAACCTGCTGTCGGTGCCGCTCGCCGCCGGCATCCTCGCTCCGATCGGCTTCATCCTGCCGATGTCGGTCGGTGCCGTGCTCATGTCGGTGTCGACGATCGTGGTCGCCCTGAACGCGCAGCTGCTGCGGCGGCTCGACCTTCGGCCCGAGCGCAGCACCGTGGCGATCCTGCAAGATGGGTCCAGGGGGCAGCGATGACGACGATCACGGATCAGCACGAGCACGGCTACATCTCGGACAAGGACCGCTACCTCAAGCGGCTCAAGCGCATCGAGGGTCAGGCCCGTGGCGTCTCTCGGATGATCGACGAAGAGCAGTACTGCATCGACATCCTCACCCAGATCAGCGCCCTCACCAGCGCCCTGCAGTCCGTCGCTGTCGGACTCGTCGACGACCACCTCCGACACTGCGTCCGCGACGCTGCAGCCCAAGGCGGCGAGGTCGCAGACGAGCGCATCCGCGAAGTCTCCGAAGCCATCGCCAGGCTCGTCCGGTAGCACTGATGCGTCCCCTCCGAGCACTCACCGGCCGCCGCCACCTGGCGGTGTGGCTCGGCCTCGCCGTCGTCGTCATCGGCGGCCTGCTCGGCATGCACGCACTCAACCTCCACGCTCAGACCCCCCACGCCACCGCAGCCCACGCCACGACCGCCCATGACGCGGGCGGGGCGGCGCACGCGACATCGGACGACACGTCGCACGCAGCGCTGCCGTGCGACAGCTGTGGCGAGCAGCCTGCCGGGCACGAGGCCGCGATGGCGTGCGTGCTCGCGTTGCTCATCACGCTCCTGCTCCTGCCCGCGCCGCGGCTGTTCGCGGCAGTCGTCGAGCGGATCAGGTGGCTTGCATCGATGCCTGCACGCATCGGCGTCGCTGCAGCCCCAACGCGTTCCCTGTACGAACTCTCGGTGATCCGGACGTGAGGGGCGCGGAGACGACCTCCGCCACCCATCACTCGCCCGCACGGGCTCCCACGATCACACGAAGAGGAAGCACACGATGTCACGCAAGATCGCACTTCTCGCTGCCACCACGGCAGCAGCACTCGCCCTCGTCGGCTGCAGCCAGCAGGCACAGGACGACGACGGCATGGACGGCATGGACCACGGGTCCGGCTCGTCGTCCGAGTCCTCGAACGCCGACTTCAACGACGCCGACGCGATGTTCGCGTCGATGATGATCCCCCACCACGAGCAGGCGGTCGAGATGTCCGAGATGCTGCTCGCGAAGGACGACGTCCCCGCCGACGTCGCCGACCTCGCCCAGCGCATCATGGACGCACAGGCCCCCGAGATCGACACGATGAACACCTGGCTCGACGAGTGGGGCGTCGATGCGTCCGAGCACGAGGGCATGGACCACGGCGACGACGGCATGATGAGCGACGACGAGATGGCAGAGCTTGAGGACGCCACCGGCCCCGACGCATCTCGGATCTACCTCGAGCAGATGATCGAGCACCACGAGGGTGCGATCACGATGGCCGAGGACGAGGTCGCGGACGGCCAGAACCCCGATGCGGTCGACCTGGCGCAGACCATCGTCGACACCCAGCAGGCCGAGATCGAGGAGATGCAGCAGCTGCTGACCGCCCTCTAGGCGGCGACGGTGCGGTGGCCCTGGCTCGCCAGCGTCACCGCACCGCACCGCAAGGAGGCAGAAGCCCTGGTGCAACCCTGGCCGGCACATCGCGTGCTTCAGCGACCGCGGCACCAGCGCTCGTCACCACATCATGAGAATCAATTCATCCCCACTGTTCGCCATCCCCGTGGCGGCTACCGCCGTCATCCTCGTGCTCGCCACGAGCGCCCCCTGGCAGCTCGCGCCGGCCTGGGCCAACGAGACCGCCGCCCTCGAGTACACGAGCGCCGATGCCAGCCTCGGCGTCGACGGCGAAGCGGTCGAATCGCTCGACCGAGACGAGATGACCGTCTGGATCGAACCAGAACCGGAACCAGAACCGGAACCGGAACCCATCGCACCGACCCCAGCGGCCGAGGAACCGCCGGTGAGCAATGACCCCCAGCAGCAGCAGCAGACGGCCCAGGCTCCTCCGTCCGGAGCGCTGGCACCAGTCGCCGGCGGTGCCTCGACCGGCGGGATCCTCGCGGACCTCAATGCTCAGCGTGCCGCGGCGGGCCTCGCACCGTTCTCGACGCAGGACGGACTGATGGGCGTCGCCCAGCAGTGGTCCGTCAACCAAGCACAGAGCGCCAGGATGTACCACAACCCATCATTCGGCGGCCAGGTAGCCGCCGTTGGCTGCGGCGGTGCGACGGAGAACGTCGCATCCGCGATGGGCTCCATCTCGCCCGTGGGCGCATGGATGAACTCGCCGCCCCACCGGGCGAACATCCTCGGCAACGCAACCCACATCGGGGTCGGAGCAGCAACCTCCGGCAACGGGCTCACGTACTACACCCTGAATTTCGCGAGCTGCTGACGACCGGGGTGGGGGCGGTGGGGCTGGCACACGCGGCCTCACCGCCCCGCCGCATCCGGGCACCGCATGGATGAGCTGGTTGGGCGTTCCACAAACGATCGGTTCTGGCACGTTGCCGATTTCAACAAGTGCGTACACCCACGCCCGCGTTAATAGTCACCATGCGCTGTATAGTCATCGAGTGCTGACTATCGCTTCTCGTCTCGATGTCATGAACAGGCTCGGCCGTGCGCTGGCCGATCCGACGCGGTCCCGGATCCTCATGACGTTGCTGGAAGGTCCGAGCTACCCCGCCGTGCTCTCGCGGGATCTGGAGCTCGGGCGTTCGAACGTGTCGAACCATCTGACGTGCCTGCGCGACTGCGGCATCGTCGTCGCCGAGCCCGAGGGGCGTCAGACGCGGTACGAGATAGCCGACCCGCACCTCACGCAAGCGCTGACCGCTCTCATCGACACGACCCTCGCCGTCGACGCGGAAGCACCCTGCATCGACCCGTCATGCTCGGTCTTCGGCTGCTGCACCCCCACCCCGTGAGTAGTCGAACAGCCCCGGCCGCGGCCCGGGTGACCGGCGTGGTCGTGGTCATCGCGGTGGCGTTGGGCATCGACCAGGCCACGAAGGCACTCGCACTGACTCAGCTCAGCGATGGCAGGACGGTGCCACTCGGGTGGGGTGTGAGCTTCGAGCTGATCTTCAATCCCGGTGTCGCGTTCGGACTCGGCGCCGGGCTCGGCCTCCCGTTCCGTCTCGCGGTCACCGCTGGCGCGATCGCGCTGGCGGCATGGGTCATCACGCTCGCCCTGCGCGGCACCCGCACGCGCGGCCTGCCCCTGCTGGCCGTCGCCGCGGGCGGCGCGCTCGGCAACGTCTGGGACCGCCTGACCAGAGCCGAGGACGGGGTGCTCAGCGGCGAGGTCGTCGATTTCATCGCCGTCGACTCGTTCGCCGTGTTCAACGTTGCGGACGTCTTCACCACCACAGGACTGCTCGGATGGGTCGCACTCCTCATCCTCCGCCCCGCACCACAGACCACCCCTGACAATGCCGACCAACCCCGACCCTTGATCCCCGAATCGAAGGAGACGCCGCGATGACCGGCACCATCACCGAAGCCCGCCGCAGCGTCCTGCACCGCCGCGTGCGGCTCATCGTCGCGTTCACGATCACGTACAACGTGATCGAGGCCGTCGTAGCGATCTGGGCAGGAGCGCTGGCATCGTCCGCCGCGCTGATCGGCTTCGGCCTGGACTCCATCGTCGAGGTGCTCTCAGCCCTCGCCGTCGCCTGGCAGTTCACCCGCAAGAACCCCGAGCGATGGGAGAAGGCCACCGTCCGCGCGATCGGCATCGCGTTCTTCGCACTCGCCGCCTACGTCATCATCGACGCCGTGCTCTCCCTCACCGGAGCTCAAGACGTCGACCACAGCCCGCTCGGCATCGGCATCGCCACCCTCAGCCTCATCATCATGCCCGCCCTGGCCTGGCTCGAACTGCGCACCGGACGAGAGCTCGGCTCTAAGAGCGTCATGGCAGATGCCAAGCAACTGCTGCTGTGCATCTACCTCTCCGGCACCGTCCTCATCGGACTGCTCCTCAACACCCTCTTCGGCTGGGCCTGGGCCGACTCCATCGCAGCCCTCGTCGTCGCCGTCCTCGCCATCCGCGAAGGCATCGAAGCATGGCGAGGCGACGTCGAATCCCCCTTCGAGATGCTCGGCGAGATGAAAGCCGGCGACAGTTTCGACGAGGAAGAGGCTGGGCCACCTGCAGCTTCGCCGTAGCCGACAACCTGGCCGGCAAGGAGAATGACGGGACGCAGAGTGTTCGGCGTCAACGAGGGCAGGAGCGGACGATGAGGGTCGAGGTCTTGACGATCGAAGGATGTCCGAATGGGGCGGCTGCAGCCCGCCACCTCGAGGCCGCGCTGACAGCAGAGGGCCGCGCAGCGTCCGTCGAGCTGCGGCTCGTCTGCACTGCCGCAGAGGCAGCCACGTCAGCTTTTGGCGGCTCGCCCACCATCACGATCGACGGCGTGGACTTGTTTCCCGAGGGTGGCAGCGTCGACGGGCTCGCCTGCCGCGTGTACGCGACACCTGCCGGACTCGCGGGAACGCCGTCAGTCGATCAGATCCGCGCCGCGATCCGAGTACTTGATGACTGATGAGACAGCCGTGCAGTGCTCGTGCTGCGGCAAGGTGTACGCGCGCAAGAAGGTGCATGCCCTCGACGGTGGCGCGGCCTCTATCTGTCGGCGCTGTGGACTCTGGGTCGCGCTGCGGCCTCGCCGCGATCCCACAGCTTGAGACGCCCACGACTCAAGCGGGGAGGCTCACAGCGTTCGGAGCGCGGAGGCTGCGTGCTCGAGGGCTCCGTCGGCGATCGCGTAGTACGCCCACTTGCCGCGCTGCTCGCGCGTGATGAAGCCCGCGCTGCTGAGGATCTTCATGTGGTGGGACACGGTGCCTTGCGAGAGTCCGACGGGGTCGGTGAGGTCGCAGATGCATGCCTCGCCGTCCTCGCTGGAGGCGATGAGCGAGAGCAGACGCAGTCGCGTCGGATCGCCGAGCGCCTTGAACGACGCCGCGAGGTGCTCAGCCTGCTGGGGCTGCAGCGCCGCCTCCGCGGTCGGGCTGCAGCAGGCGGCGATGACAGCCGTGGCGGGTGAGCTCATGCATCCACCCTGCCACACGCATTGACATTCGTCGATGGATGGCACAGGGTCGATGCATCGATGTTCTTCGATCTTAGGAGTGGCATGTCGAACCTTCCCGTCCTCATCGTGGGTGCTGGGCCGCAGGGCCTCGCAGCTGCGGCGCATGTGCTCGAGCGCGGCCTCGAGCCGATCGTGCTCGAGCGCGGCGAGACGGCAGGATCGGCGGTGGCCGAGTGGGGCCACGTGCGGCTGTTCTCGGCGTGGCCGGAGCTCGTCGACGCCGCCGCGGCCCGACTGCTCGAGTCCACGGGCTGGCGGTTCCCAGCGCACGGCTACCCGACGGGTGCTGAGTGGGTGAGCGAGTATCTGCAGCCGCTGGCTGAGGCGCTCGGGGATCGCGTCCGCTACGGCAGCGAGGTCACGAGCGTCACGCGCCGCGGCCGGGACAAGCTCGTCGAGAGCGGGCGTGCCGAGCAGCCCTTCGTCGTCCGAGTGCGCGGCATCGCCGGCGAGGAGTTCCGCATCGAGGGGCAGGCGGTCATCGACGCCAGTGGAACATGGTCGACACCGGGACCCGCGGGTGGCGACGGCGTGCCGGCGATCGGCGAGCGCGCCGCGGCTGAGCGCATCTCGTATCGCATCCCCGACGACGTCGACGCGCTCGCCGGGCAGCACGTGGTGGTCGTGGGCGCCGGGCACTCGGCGACCCATGCCGTGCTGCGGCTGTCGGCGCTCGTCCGTCAGGAGCCGACGACGCGCGTGACATGGGTGCTGCGCCGAGCTGCCGCCGGTGGCGTGTTCGGCGGTGGCGCCGCCGATGACCTGCCCGAGCGGGCGGTGCTCGGCGGCAAGGCTCGCCGCGCCGTCCAGTCCGGCCGTGTCGCGCTCGAGACCGGCTTTCGCGTCAGCGAGATCCGCGTCGACGTCGACGGCGCCACGGTCGTCGCCGACGACGGCCGCGAACTGACGGATGTGGCGCGCGTATTCGCGCTCACGGGGTTCCGGCCCGACGCGTCGATCCTGTCGGAGCTGCGGATCGCGCTCGATCCGGCGCTCGAGGCGGTCGCGGGCATCGCGGCCGACATCGACCCGAACCTCCACTCGTGCGGCTCGGTCGGCGCCACCGGCGCTGCCGAGCTCGCACAACCCGAGGCGGGCCTGTTCATCGTCGGTGCGAAGTCGTACGGACGCGCCCCGACCTTCCTGGCGCTGACCGGGTACGAGCAGGTGCGCAGCGTCGTCGCGCACCTCGCCGGCGACGACGAGGCTGCGGCACGCACCGAGCTCGTGCTGCCCGACACCGGCGTGTGCGGCGGTGCCGGCGACTTCGACGCACCGGCAGGTGGCGGCTGCTGCGCGCCGCCGGCGCTCATCCAGATCGGCCGAGCGCCTGCAGGCGCGTCCATCTAGGCCGGCGCGAGCCGCTCCGCCAGGACGTCGACGCGGGCCGCGAGGTCGTCGAACGCGGCATCGTAGGCCGCGTCCGTGCCGGCGGCGCCGGGCGCGGGCACCGACCAGTGCAGCTCGGCGCCGCGCTCGAGCACCTCGTGCGCGGCGTCGCAGACGGTCACGATGAAGTCCGTGTCGGCCATCACGTCCTGCACGTGCTGCGGCGTCGCGCCGGCGAGGTCGAGCCCGTGCCGCTCGGCGACGGCGATGGCTCCTGGCGACACGCGCTCGGCAGGCTTCGTCCCCGCCGACGCGGCGGGGATCTCGCTGCGCTGCCGCCAGAGTGCGGCGGCCAGCTGCGACCGCGCGGAGTTGCCCGTGCAGACGAACACCACCCGTCGAGCAGCGGCCGATGCCGACGGCCCGAGTCCCTCGCTGGCGGCGGACGTGAGGTGCACGTAGCTGCGGCGGCGGTCGCCCTCCGATCGCGTGCGCACGATCATGCGCTCGCGCTCGAGCACGCCGAGATGGTGCGCGATCAGGTTCGAGGCCATGCCCAGGCGATCTTGCAGCTCGCGCGGCGAGAGGTCGCTCAGCGTCAGCAGGTCGACGATCCGCAGCCGTGCAGGGTCGGCGAGCGCGGCATGCCGTGCCGCGCGCGCCTCGAGGTCGCTTCGCTCACTGTTCATTGACTCAATCTTGACTGAGCGAACGGAAGTCGTCAAGATGTGGTCGCACCCACTCCTCGATGGAAGGCCTCTCATGCACCTCGTCGCCATCGGCGGCAGCGACGCGGGGATCTCCGCAGCGCTGCGCGCACGCGAGCTCGACCCGTCCGTCGACGTCACCGTCGTCGTCGCCGACGCCTATCCGAACTTCTCCATCTGCGGCATCCCGTACTACTTCTCGCGCGAGGTGCAGCCGTGGCAGTCGCTCGCGCACCGGACGCACGCCGACCTCGAGGCGACGGGCATGCGGCTGCGGCTGAACACGTTCGCGACCGACATCGACGTCGATGCGCGGGCGCTCACCGTCCGCGACGAGGACGGCGGCCTGTCGCAGATCGGCTACGACGAGCTCATCGTCGGCACCGGCGCGCTCCCCTCGCACGCCGGCATCGCCGGGCTCGACGCCCTCACACCCGACGACGGCGTCCACGTCATGCACTCCATGGGCGACACCTTCGCCCTCGAGCGCTTCCTCGACGACCGCGACCCCAAGACCGCGATCATCGTCGGCGCCGGCTACGTCGGACTCGAGATGGCGGAGGCCTTCACCGTCCGCGGCCTCGCCGTCACGCAGATCCAGCGCGGCCCGGAGGTGCTCTCGACGCTCGATCCCGAGCTCGGCGCCATCGTGCGCGCAGAGCTCGACGACCACGGCGTCGACGTCCTCACCGACACCACCGTCGCCGGCATCGAGCAGACCACCGCAGGCCTGACCGTGCACGGCACCCGCCATGGCGAGCCCATCGTGCGCACCGCCGACGTCGTCCTCGTCGTCGTCGGCGTCCGCCCGAACACCGACCTGCTCGAGCGCGCCGGCGCACGCCTCGGCGCCGGCCGCGCCGTGGTCGTCGACGACGCCATGCGCACCGGACTGCCGAACGTCTGGGCCGCCGGCGACGGCATCGTCACCCACCATCGACTCCTCGGCGAGACGTACCTGCCGCTCGGTACCACGAGCCACAAGCAGGGCAGGACCGCCGGCGAGAACGCGATCGGCGGCGACGCCCGCTTCGCCGGCAGCGTCGGCACGCAGGTCGTGAAGGTCTTCGACCTCGTCGCCGCTCGCACCGGCCTGCGTGACCACGAAGCCATTGCAACCGGCCTCGCACCGCGCACCGTCAGCGCCGTCGCCGACGACCACAAGCGCTACTACCCCGGCGCGCAGCCCATCACGATCCGCATCACCGGCGACGAGCGAGACGGCCGACTCCTCGGCGCACAGCTCGTCGGCCGCCTCGGCACCGAGACCGCCAAGCGCGTCGACACCTATGCCACCGCCCTGTTCGCCGGCCTCACGGTGCAGCAGGTCAGCGACCTCGACCTCTCCTACACACCCCCGCTCGGCTCACCCTGGGACGCCGTCCAGGTCGCCACCCAGCAGTGGAGCCGCACCCTCGCCCTGGAGCTCACCGCATGACCACCCCCACCGTCCTGTTCCTCTGCACACACAACGCCGGCCGCTCGCAGCTCGGCGCCGCCCTGCTCGAGCACATCGCAGGCGACCGCTACGCAGCCACCTCCGCGGGCGTCGCACCGGCAGACGCCGTGAATCCCGCGATCGCCGCCACCGTCGCCGAGCTCGGGCTCGACATCGCACACCGCGTGCCCCGCAAGGTCACCGCCGAGATCGTCGACAGCGCCGACGTCGTCGTCGCCATGAAGCCAGGCCTCATCATCCCCGGCACCCCCAGGCGGCTCATCGAGTGGAGCTTCCCCGACCCTGCCGCATGGGACGTCGAGAGCGTCCGTCCGCTCCGAGAGGCCGTCGCAGCCGCCATCGCCAACGAGTTCGACGACTGAGCCCGGGCCATCCTCGCCCCGCGACGTCGGACCGCGCTCCACGGTCTAGCGTTCGATGCATGGTCTCCACGCGCGCCACCCACGTCAGCGCGCGAGGCGGCCTGCGTGTAGCGGCACCGCGCTACGACGCACGACGCTGCCTGGTGCCATCCGCCCATGTGGGGACCACCGGCCTCCTCGAGCCCGGCGCCACCGCATGACGCACGCCTCCGCGTTCGCGTCCTGGATGGAACGTCACCAGGTCGTCCTTTACCTCGCAGCCATCGCCGCAGGCATCACGACCGGGTTGCTGGCGCCAGACACGCACCCACTCGACATCGCGATCAACCCGGCGATCGCGGTGCTGCTGTTCGTCACCTTCCTCGGTGTGCCGTTTGCGAGAATCGCGCAGGGCTTCCGCGACGTACGATTCCTCAGCGCGCTGCTGCTGCTCAACTTCGTCGTCGTGCCCGTCGTCGTCTTCGGCCTCTCACGCTTCGTCGCGCACGATGATGCGCTGCTGCTGGGCGTGCTGCTCGTCTTGCTCACCCCGTGCATCGACTACGTGATCGTGTTCGCAGCCGCCGCCGGCGGCGCGCACGAACGCCTCCTCGCCGCAGCCCCCGTGCTGATGGTGCTGCAGCTGCTGCTCCTACCCCTCTATCTGCTAGTCATCGCAGGCCCGGCCGCGACCGAGAACGTCGAGCCGGCACCATTCATCGAGGCGCTCGTGCTGCTCATCCTGATCCCGCTCGCTGCGGCAGCGCTCACGCAGTGGGGCGCGCGGCGCGTCCCTCACGTGGCGACCGCTTCTGCGGGTGCGCTGCACGCGATGGTGCCGCTGATGATGCTGGTGCTGTTCGTCGTCGTCGCGTCGCAGACGCCGACGATCGCCGCCGATCCGCAACCGCTCATCGGGCTCGTGCCGCTCTACATCGCGTTCCTCGCGATCATGGCCGGCCTCGGGTTCCTCACCGCGCGGATCGCACACCTCGACGTCCCGCGCAGCCGAGCACTGGTGTTCAGCGGCGCCACGAGGAACTCGCTCGTCGTCCTCCCGCTCGCCCTCGCACTCCCCGTCGACCTACGCCTCGCCGCGGCGGTCATCGTCACCCAGACCCTCGTCGAGCTCGTCGGCATGGCCGTGTACGTCCGCCTGCTCCCACGACTCATCCCCGAGCGCTCGGCAACGAGCTAACCCGAAACCACTCCACCTCACACTTGCGACGTGCGCGAGCGTGCCGAAAGCCGTTCCAAAACCCCGCTCCGATTGCTTCGCGTACCGAATCCCTCCGAGGTTGTGGCAAAGCGTTTCGGTTTCTGGGGCGGCTCAGTGCCGGAAACCATCGTTTTCGGCACATCGCTTGGTGACGCGAGAACGGTCGCGACACGCCGATGCCAGGTGTACCGAAACGCTGCATCGAAACCCATTTTCACCGGAACGCAGCGCCGCCCGTTTTCGGTACGTTCTGGGCGCACCCACTCCGCGAGGGCAACGGACGCACCACCATTCTCTTCCTGCACGACGTCGCGCAGCACTCGCGGTCCCGGCTCGACTTCGGCCGCGTCGACCCGGACACGTGGAACGCGAGAGCCGACGTGAGCCGTCCACGGGATGTTCTCTCGGGTACGACGTACCCGCACGAGATTGCGCCGCTGTTCGAGGCGATCGCGACGCGCCGAACCACCGGCGAGCAGTCCGACGACGTGGCGATCGAGGGCCTAATCGCTCGACTCATCGCCAGCACTACCCCGAGCCCGGGTACTCGTCACTACCGGCCGGTGGTCGGTCGGCGCCGGCCGCACGTCGCAACGGCGACGGGCCAGGACGTGAGGCCGGAGGAGTGGAGCGGTGACGATCATCGGCTACGCGTGCGTCTCGACGCGCGACCAGAACCCCGCCTCGCATGTGCCGAGCTCGAGGCCGCCGACTGCACACGCGTCTACGTCGACCATGGCGAGTCGAGCCGGCACGCGCAGCGGCCGCAGTGGCTCGCATGTCTCGATCGCCTCGAGCCAGTTGACGTGCTCGTGTTTCGCGCGCTCGATCGGATCGCCGGCACCGAGCGCATGGCGATCGACACCCTCATGCAGCTGAAGGATCGTCCCGTCGAGGTGAGTGCAGCCTCACGGAGTCAGCGATCGATACGACCACCGCGGCCGACACGTTCGTCTGGTCGATCACGGCCGCACTCGCGCAGCTGCGCGTCGACACCATCCGTGAGAACACCCGCCGCGGCCTTGGCCATGCGCGCGCCCAGGGCCGCATCGGCGGCCGGCCCAAGGTCATGACGCCCGAGCGCGTCGACGCAACCCTGACGATGCGAAAGGACGGCGACAGCATCCGCAAGATCGCCTGCGTGCTCGATGTCGGTACCTCGTCAGTCGTGCGCGCGCTCGACCGAGAGCGGTCGGTCGGGCCTAGCGGGCGGTCTGGGAAGGACTGTGCACTCGCCAGATTGCACGATTGATGGCGACAGCCGCGCCGGCGACCGCCGCCGACCATGTGCACGCGACGGCATACATCCACCACTCGGCGTCGACGCGGAAAGGCACTGTCACGCCAACGACGCCAACAACGACAAGGGATGTTGCCATGAGCAGGCCGGCGGCGACCCAGTCTCCGATCGAACCAGCTCGGTGCACGTGGACGAGGACACTCGTCGTGGCCGCGATCGCCCCGACCAGAGCTCCCGACACCAAGGTTGGGATCCAGACGAACCAATAGATCACGACCGACCCAAGTGCCAGCATCAGATCTCCGCGACGTAGATCCTCAGCTGCAGCTTGCAGCGCGACGATCCCCACGGCGATCGCCGCTGCAGCCGTCAACCACGCGGCTGCACTTCCGGCAGCGCGGAGCGGCCAATCAGTGGCATGCATCCGTCAGTTCTCCCGTATGCCAACGGTCGTGGAGGATCAGGCTCGGCGCTGCACGCGCGGATGGTCCGACATGTGCACAGCGAAGAGGGACGCGGCGACGGAGAGAGCGATGACGATCGCGTACACCCACCACCACACCTCTGGGCCTGGCCGCCCGGGCAGACCTGCGA
The DNA here is from genome assembly GCF_039531815.1 of Agrococcus versicolor. Taxonomy (NCBI): domain Bacteria; kingdom Bacillati; phylum Actinomycetota; class Actinomycetes; order Micrococcales; family Microbacteriaceae; genus Agrococcus; species Agrococcus versicolor. Next base: position 673,948 of record NZ_BAAAQT010000006.1, read on the forward strand.
CTCGTACGAGAACGATGAAGCTGCAGGTCAAGGTCGCTCCGGCAACGATGTGCGTTTGCCGGCGCCCAAGCCGTGTCGAGATCGCGTCGCTGAGAGCCCCGGACACCGCACCCGCGGCGAGTCCGACGAGCACCGTGGGAGCCCAGAGCCACGCGTAGATCAACATGCCTCCGAGGATCCTCTCCGGAGGCGTCTGCCCATTGATCAGCAGCACCGTCGTCGCTTGGATCAGCGCGACGCACAGAGACGTCGCAACGCCAGCGCAGGTCCAGACGACGACTTCGGACGCTTGCGAGCGTTCACCTGATCCTGCGCTCAAGGAGTTCCTCTCGTGCTCTCACGTGGGGAAGCGGGCCCCAAGCGATGCGCTCCGTACCCTCGCGCTCATCGAACCCAGCGCCGCGACGATCAGATCGCTGGCCGCGAGCCAGACCAGGCCGCCGATGGGAAAGAGCAGGACTGCAGCGACAAGGAGCACGATTCGCTGTTGCGGTATGAGTCGTCGATCGATGACGATCCGATACACGCCCAGGACGCCACTGGCTAGCAGCGCAAGCGAGCCAGCGATGCCGAGTGCGCTGACCGCGACGAGCGACAGATCCATGGGCGGAACGTAGCACTCGTCGCTGCGCGCAGCACGATGACGAGGCGGTGACGGGACTGTCTCCCAGGCTCGACTGTCAGCGTCCAGGCATGTCGATCCTCACGGCCCTCGTGCCCGGCCTGGTCATCGGGACGGCTCTGGCGTTCGCGCTGTTCGCCGTCATCCTCGCGGTCCTGGTGGTGCGCAGCCGCGGCTCGGATGGACGCATCCCCGATCAGATGCGTGCCACGTTGCTCGCCAGCATCCTGTGCGCGCTCGGGGCAAGCCTTCTGTCGATCGTCTCGATCACGGTCTTCTAGGTCGCCGATTCCGAAGCCCGCGATGGAGGCTGACAGTGATCCAGCGCACAGCCAGGAGCGACAGGAAGGATCGGCGCCATGGACACCCTGCTCTGGGTCCTCATCGCACTCGGAACGGTCGGACTCCTCTGCACCTTCGCCTACGCCGCCTACCTTCGCCGCCACCCCGAGAGCCCTCCGGACCCGAAGCGCACGGGGATGCGCGTTGGTATCCCTTCAGGCGTCACCGGAGCCTCCGCGCGCTACCCCTGCCGAACGTTCTCGACCGATGCATCGGATGTCCGACTTCCGGGAGAGGCTCGCAATGGATGATCGTCGAGCGGCGCTGCTCGTCGCCGGCATCGCGCTCGTCGTCCTCGGCCTCGTGACGACGACGCTCGCTCGCGGGACCGTGCTCGGCATCGCCAGCGTCACGGTCGGCGTGCTGCTCGCCGTGTCGGCGGGCACGCGGTGGATCGTCGCCGCACGGGCACGCCCACCCCGATCGTCGGGCCCGTTCGGTGAGGAGCGGGAGCGAGCGGTGCCGGGCATCTCGTTCTGGAGGTGGGGGAGCAGGTGCGGCTGGGGCACGACGCCCTGGGGCGTCGGCGCTCGCGTCATCCTGTTCGCCCTGCTGGCGGGGGCCGCCGCGATCGTGCCCGACCTCTCCGTCGAGGTTCCTCCGTGGACCGGGCTCGTCACCGTGCTCGTCGTCAACACGCTGCTCTTCGTGCCAGCGTGGGTCATCGAGCGGCTCACCCGGCCGGGCCACATCCTGCCGCGCGGCGTCGACCTCGCGATCGTCCTCCCGGCGGCAGGGATCTGGTTCGCCGTCGTCGTCGCGCTGCAGATGGGTGCGGGACGGGAGTGGGCGTCGGCGATCGCCGTCGTGCTGCTGATCGGCGGCGTCGTCGCCGCGGTCCTGCTCGCGCGGAGCGAGCGCCGGTCCGCGGACGAGCAGGGTCTCGACGAGTCGACCGCCGCGGACTCCCAGCCGTGATGCGAGGTCCGCAGACCGGATGGGACCACGCCCTCGCGCCGCGCGCCGATGGGGCATCACACTGGGGCATGGCGACCGTCACGATCGACCGCGACCACTACGGGCAGCTGCTGCTCTCGGCGGGCCAGGACCACGCCGAGGCCACGGCGACCGCGATCGGGAACGGCGCCGGCGGCGGACCCGGGCCCTCGTTCGCGGCGCTCGTCGCGGACGCCTTCGCCGTCGATCCCGCTGCCGCCGACGAGCTCGCCGACGCCTACCGCGATGCCCTGCGGGAGCTCTGCGGCACGCGCGGGCTCGCCGTGCCCGACGACGACGCGATGCTCGACGGCATCCGGCGCGACCTCCGGCCGCGACGGCACCCGGGCGTCTCGCTCGAGGCGCTCGTGGCGCATCTGGGGCGGGAGCGCGACGCATCCCGTGCCGCAGCGGCCGTCGAGGACGGATGATCCGCGTCGGCCCCGACGCGGCGATGCGTCAGGCCCAGACGCCGCTCGAGCCGCGACGGTGGCTGCCGACGAGGTGGGTGTCGACGATGCCGATCGCCTCCATGAGCGCATGCATCGTCGTCGGGCCGACGTGGGCGAAGCCCGCCGCGCGCAGCGTCTTCGCGAGCGCGATCGACTCAGGACTCGTCGTGGGCACCTCGGCGGCCGTGCGCGGCGCGGGCGTGACGGCGGGACGGGCGGCCCACACGAGCTCGGCGAGGCCGCCGGCGTCTCGCAGCGCGATGGTCGCGCGCGCGTTGCCGATCGTCGCGTCGATCTTGCGGCGGTTGCGCACGATGCCGGCGTCGCCGAGCAGGCGCTCGACGTCGGCGTCCCCGAACCCCGCGACGACGTCGGGGTCGAAGCCCGCGAACGCCGCCCGGAACGCGGGACGCTTCGCGAGGATCGTGCGCCACGACAGCCCCGACTGGAACGCCTCGAGCGACAGCCGCTCGAAGACGCCGCGCTCGTCGCGCACCGGCAAGCCCCACTCGGTGTCGTAGTAGTCGCGCAGCATCGCGTCCTGCGACGTCCACGCCGGTCGGGCGAGCCCGTCGTCGCCCACCACCAGATCGCCCATGCGTCCGAGCCTAGGCTTGCCAGGTGACCCGACCGCCGCGCTCCGTCGACGAGCGCCGCGCGATCCGCCAGGGGATCTCGGTCGCGATCGCGACGGCCGCGTACGGCATCTCGTTCGGTGCGCTGTCGGTCGCGAGCGGCCTCGACGTCTGGCAGACGTGCGCCCTGAGCCTGCTGATGTTCTCCGGAGGCTCGCAGTTCGCGCTCGTCGGCGTGATCGCCGGCGGGGGAGCGCCCGCGACGGCCGTCGCCTCCGCGGCGATCCTCGGCGTGCGCAACGCGCTGTACGGGCTGAGCGTGCGGCCGTGGCTCGGCGTGCGCGGACCCATGCGCATCCTCGCGGCGCACCTCACGATCGACGAGTCGACGGCCGTCTCCCTCGCGCAGACCGACCTCGGTGCGCGGCGCGTGGGCTTCTGGGTCACGGGCGTCGGCATCTACCTCGGCTGGAACCTCACGACCCTCGCGGGCGCCCTCGTCGGCGACGTGCTCGGCGACGCGCGCATGTGGGGCCTCGACGCGGCGGCCGCCGCCGCGTTCGTCGGCCTGCTGTGGCCGCGCCTGCGCTCGCGGCAGGCCGTCGCGGTCGGCGTGGCGAGCGCCGTCGTGGCGGCGGCGCTCGTCCCGGCCCTGCCCGCGGGCATCCCCGTCCTGGTCGCCGTCGTGGTCGCGCTCGTCGTCGGCTGGACCGACTGGCTCGGCGCACGCCCCACGAAGGCGGCGGCATGACGACGTGGCACGTGATCCTGCTGGCGTCGATCCTGGTCGCGGGCACGAAGGTGCTCGGCCACCTCGCGCCCGCCGAGCGGCTCGAGGGCCCGCGGCCGCGGCGCATCCTCGAGCTCGTCACCGTCTCGCTCCTCGCGGCGCTCGTCGCGGTGCAGACCCTCGCGACGGGCACGGCGCTCGTGCTCGACGCGCGCGTGCCCGCCGTCGCGCTCGCGATCGTGCTCTACCGGCTGCGCGTGCCCTTCCTCGTCGTCGTGCTCGCCGCGGCGGCGACGGCGGCGCTCCTGCGTCGGCTCGCCGGCTGGCCGTGACGTGGCGTCGTGCAGGGAAGGTGACGTAGAGTGCCGGGCATCCCTCGGGTGCACGGGCGGCGCGTCCAGGACGATCGCGTAGTCTGAACCTGCACTCGAACCTGAGGCCCTGACCGGGCCGATCACCACCCTGGAGGCGGCATGAGCGATCGCGACGACGCAACGCGCGACGGCGACAGCACCCAGTCGTGGGGGCAGGACTACCAGCAGCAGCTGGCCTCGATGATGGCCGGCGTCGGCCAGGACGAGCAGGAGGCCGTCGCGGCGCTCCCGTCCGGCTCCGCGCTGCTCATCGTGCGCCGCGGCCCCGACGTGGGCGCGCGCTTCCTGCTCGACCAGGACGTCACGGTCGCCGGTCGTCACCCCGACGCCGACATCTTCCTCGACGACGTGACGGTGTCGCGCCGTCACGCCGAGTTCACGCGGTCCGACCGCTCCTTCGAGGTCCGCGACCTCGGCTCGCTCAACGGCACGTACTCGGGCGGCGAGCGCGTCGAGCGCGCGCCGCTGCGCGACGGCACCGAGGTGCAGGTCGGCAAGTTCCGCCTCACGTTCTACGCATCCCGTCACGACGTCGGATCGGCCTCATGAGCGCGCAGGCATCGCCGCGCTCCCAGTCCTCGTCCCGTTCGCAGACGACCCTCCTCTCGATCGGCCAGGTGCTCGCGCGCCTGACGCCGGAGTTCCCCGACCTCGCGCCGTCGAAGCTGCGCTTCCTCGAGGACCAAGGCCTCGTCGCCCCGTCGCGCACGCCGAGCGGCTACCGCAAGTTCTCGGCGGCCGACGTCGAGCGCGTGCGCTACGTGCTCACGCTGCAGCGCGACCACTACCTGCCGCTCAAGGTCATCCTCGGCCACCTCGAGCAGGTCGACGCCGGCGAGGTCCTGCCCTTCACGGCCGGCAACGTCGTCTCCGACGGGCCGAGCATCCTCCGCGTCGACCGTAGGCTCGCCCGGCGCGAGCTCGAGTCGTCGACCGGCGCATCGCGCACGCTCGTGCAGGAGGCGATCGCCGCGAGCCTCGTGCCGGCTGCCGAGCCGTACGACGAGCAGGCGGTGCGGGTCGTGCGGGCGCTCGTCGAGCTGCAGCGCTTCGGCATCGAGCCGCGCCACCTGCGCGGCATGCGCGCCTCCGCCGACCGCGAGGCATCGCTCATCGAGAGCGCCGTGCGCCCCGTGCTCGGGCGTCGGGGCGAGGGCAAGCCCAAGGCGGCGGAGGCCGCGCGCGACATCGCCGGGCAGATCGCGTCGATCCGCGAGGTGCTCGGTCGCGACGCGATCGAGCGCATCACCCGCTGATCGTCGGCGGTCGGGCGTAGACTCCCCACCCAAGAGCCCGACACGCCGACGCACCCTGCGCGGTCCTCGCCCCGCGGCTCTCTAGGCTTCGAGTCGAAGGTTCAACTCCTGCTTGAAGGTTCAGAAGGGCGCACGATGGCCGAGAACGAGACGACTCCCCGATACGACTCGGGGATGCTCTTCACCGACGGCCTGCCCGACGACGTCGACGTGCAGGGCTACCGCGGCGCCGATGCCGTGAAGGCCGCGGGCATCACGTACCGTCAGCTCGACTACTGGGCGCGCACCGACCTCGTCGTCCCCAGCATCCGCAACGCGCAGGGCTCCGGCTCGCAGCGCCTCTACGCCTTCCGCGACATCCTCGTGCTCAAGCTCGTCAAGCGCCTGCTCGACACCGGCATCTCGCTGCAGCAGATCCGCGTCGCCGTCGCGAGCCTGCGCGACGAGGGCGTGGGCGACCTCGCGCAGGTGCGCCTGGTCTCCGACGGCGCGAGCGTCTACCTCGTCACGTCGGCCGACGAGGTCATGGACCTCCTCGACCGCGGCCAGGGCGTCTTCGCCATCGCCGTGGGCACCGTCGTCCGCGAGGTGCAGAGCGAGCTCATCGAGCTCGACACCACGCCCGTCGAGCCCCTGATGGACGAGCTCGCCGCTCGTCGCGCCGCACGCACCAAGGCCTCCTGACCCTTCCCGCAGCCCGAACGCGAGCGAGGCGCCCACCGATCGGTGGGCGCCTCGCTCGCGTTCGGGTGCGTCGCGTCAGTCGCGGCGCTCCTCCTGGAGGTCCTCGCCGGTCGCCTCGGCCTCGGCGTCCTCGACGGCTGCGGCGCTCGACGCGTCGATCGCCGCCGTCGGGGCGGGCACGCGTCCGCCGGCGGCAGCCTCGTCGCCGCTCGCGGCAGCGGCGTCGAGCACGCGCTGCAGCAGCTCGTCGAACTGGAGCGCCATCTCCTGCGCACCCTCGCCCGGCCACACGTGGAGGGGACGCGCGGCGCCCTGCGCCTGCTGCATCGACGTGCGCTCGGGCAGGATCGTCTCGAGCACGAGCGGCCCGAACATGTCCTTGAGCTCCTGGATGCGGTACTGGTGCTCGAGCGACTGCGGCCGTGCGCGGTTCACGACGATGCCGAGCGGCTGCAGGCGCGGGCTGAGGCCACGACGGATCTCCTCGATCGCGCGCAGCGCGCGGTCGGCGGCGGCGACCGAGAACAGGCCGGGCTCGGTGACGACCATGACGCGGTCGGACGCAGCCCACGCGGTGCGCGTGAGGGCGTTGAGGCTCGGGGCGCAGTCGATGAGCACGAGGTCGTACTCGGTCTCGACCGTCGCGAGGGCGGTCTCGAGGCGCCAGATCTCCTTGATCGTCGGGTGCGGCCCGTCGAAGTTGATGGCGGAGGGGCTGCCGATGAGCACGTCGATCGTGCCGCCGTGGCCCTCGGTCCAGCCGGAGGGCGCGATGGCCTGCCGCACGATCTTGTCGCGCGGGTTGCCCAGCACGTCGGCGACGTTGAGGCGGCCCTGCACGTCGATGTCCATGCCTGTGGACGCGTCCGACTGCGGATCGAGGTCGACCACGAGGGTGCGGAGCCCCTTCGCGAAGGCCGCCGAGGCGAGGCCGAGCGTGACGGTCGTCTTTCCGACGCCGCCCTTCAGTGAGCTGATCGAGAGGACGTGCACGGTAGGTGAGCCTACCCCGACTACTGTGGGAAGCCGCGCTGGCAGGCCCCCCTTCCGATCGATCCCTGGGAGACCCATGTTCCGCAAGATCCTCGTCGCGAACCGCGGAGAGATCGCGATCCGCGCGTTCCGAGCCGCCAACGAGCTCGGCATCACCACCGTCGCCGTGTATGCGCACGAGGACCGGAACTCGCTGCACTGCCAGAAGGCCGACGAGGCGTACCAGGTGGGCGAGCCCGGGCACCCGGTGCGCGCGTACCTCGACGTCGACGAGATCGTGCGCGTCGCGCGCGAGTCGGGCGCCGACGCCATCTACCCCGGCTACGGATTCCTCTCGGAGAACCCGCGCCTCGCGACGGCTGCCGCCGAGGCGGGCATCACGTTCGTCGGCCCGCCCGCGAAGGTGCTCGCCTCGGCGGGCAACAAGGTCACCGCCAAGGAGCAGGCCATCGCGGCCGGCGTGCCCGTGCTGCGCTCGACGCCGGCGTCGAAGGACCTCGACGAGCTCGTCGCCGGTGCGGACGAGATCGGCTTCCCCGTCTTCTGCAAGGCCGTCGCCGGCGGCGGCGGGCGCGGCATGCGCCTCGTGCAGACGCGCGACGAGCTGCGGCCCGCGCTCGAGCAGGCCATGCGCGAGGCCGACTCGGCCTTCGGCGACCCGACGATGTTCATCGAGCAGGCCGTCGTGCGCCCGCGCCACATCGAGGTGCAGATCCTCGCCGACGCCACGGGCGGCACCGTGCACCTGTTCGAGCGCGACTGCTCGGTGCAGCGCCGGCACCAGAAGGTCGTCGAGATCGCGCCGGCGCCGAACCTCTCGCAGGAGAAGCGCGAGGAGCTCTACCGCGACGCCGTCGCCTTCGCGCGCTCGATCGACTACGTCAACGCCGGCACGGTCGAGTTCCTGCTCGACACGGCGGGGGAGCGCGCGGGCGAGCACGTCTTCATCGAGATGAACCCGCGCATCCAGGTCGAGCACACCGTGACCGAGGAGATCACCGACGTCGACCTCGTCCAGTCGCAGATCCGCATCGCGGCCGGCGAGTCGCTCGCCGACCTCGGCCTGCTGCAGGACGACATCTCGATGCGGGGCTTCGCGGTGCAGTGCCGCGTCACGACCGAGGACCCGGCCGACGGCTTCCGTCCGGACACCGGCCGCATCACGGCGTACCGCTCTCCGGGTGGCGCAGGCGTCCGCCTCGACGGCGGCACCATCAACCCCGGCGCCGAGATCAGCCCCCACTTCGACTCGATGCTCGCGAAGGTCACGTGCCGCGGCCGCGACCTCGCCTCGGCGATCACGCGCTCGCACCGCGCCGTGAGCGAGTTCCGCATCCGCGGCGTCGCGACGAACATCCCCTTCCTGCTCAACCTCCTCGACGACCCGCAGTTCCGTGCGGGCGACGTCTCGACGCACTTCATCGAGGAGCACCCGGAGCTCACGCGCATCACCCCGTCGCGCGACCGAGCGTCGAAGGTGCTGTCGTGGCTCGCCGACGTCACGGTCAACACGCCCAACGGCACCGCCGACGGCGTCATCCAGCCGTCGCTCAAGCTGCCGGCAGTCGACCTCGACGTGCCTGCGCCGGACGGCGGCAGGCAGCGACTGCTGACGCTCGGCCCCGCGGGCTTCGCGAAGGCGCTCCGCGACCAGACGGCCCTCGCCGTCACCGACACGACGTTCCGCGACGCGCACCAGTCGCTGCTCGCGACGCGCGTGCGCACCGCCGACCTCGTCGCCGTCGCCCCGCACGTCGCGCGCCTCACGCCGCAGCTGCTCTCGGTCGAGGCCTGGGGCGGCGCGACGTACGACGTCGCGCTGCGCTTCCTCGGCGAGGACCCGTGGGAGCGTCTCGCCGCGCTGCGCGAGGCCATGCCGAACCTGCCGATCCAGATGCTGCTGCGCGGGCGCAACACCGTCGGCTACACGCCGTACCCGACCGAGGTCACGACGGCGTTCGTCGACGAGGCGGCGCGCACGGGCATCGACGTGTTCCGCATCTTCGACGCGCTCAACGACGTCGACCAGATGCGCCCGGCGATCGACGCCGTGCTCGAGACCGGCTCGACGGTCGCCGAGGTGGCGCTCTGCTACACGGGCGACCTGATGAACCCGGCCGAGGACCTCTACACGCTCGACTACTACCTGCGGCTGGCGGAGCGCATCGTCGGTGCAGGGGCGCACATCCTCGCGATCAAGGACATGGCGGGCCTGCTGCGCGCCGGCGCCGCGTCGCGGCTCGTCGAGGCGCTGCGCGCCGAGTTCGACGTGCCCGTGCACCTCCACACCCACGACACCGCCGGCGGCCAGCTCGCGACGCTCCTCGCGGCCTCCGCCGCAGGCGTCGACGCCGTCGACGTCGCATCGGCCGCCATGGCGGGCACGACGAGCCAGCCGCCGATGTCGGCCCTCGTCGCCGCGATCGCGCACACCGAGCGCGACACGGGCCTCGACCTCCAGGCGGTGTCCGACCTCGAGCCCTACTGGGAGGCCGTCCGCAGGCTCTACAAGCCGTTCGAGTCGGGCCTGCCGGGCCCCACGGGCCGCGTCTACAAGCACGAGATCCCCGGCGGGCAGCTGTCGAACCTCCGCCAGCAGGCCATCGCGCTCGGCCTCGCGGACGACTTCGAGCGCATCGAGGACTGGTACGCCGAGGCGAGCCGCATCCTCGGACGCCCTACGAAGGTCACGCCGTCGTCGAAGGTCGTCGGCGACCTCGCGCTCCAGCTCGTCGCGCAGGGCGTCGACCCGGCCGACTTCGAGGAGAACCCGGGTCGGTACGACATCCCCGAGTCCGTCATCGGCTTCATGGCCGGCGAGCTCGGCGACCTGCCGGGCGGCTGGCCCGAGCCCTTCCGCACGAAGGTACTCGAGGGCCGCACGGTGCGCGTCGGCGTCACCGAGCTCACCGACGAGCAGCGCGCGTCGCTCGTCGAGCCCGGCGTCGACCGCCAGCAGGCCCTCAACGCCCTGCTGTTCCCCGGACCGACCAAGGACTTCCAGGCCCTGCGCGACGAGTACGGGGACCTCTCGGTCGTCGACACGATCGACTTCCTCTACGGCATGCAGCCCGGCGAGGAGCACCGGGTCGGCATCGGCACGGGCGTGACGCTCAACGTCGCGCTCGAGGCGATCGGCCAGCCCGGCGACGACGGCATGGTCACGGTCATGACGGTGCTCAACGGCCAGCTGCGCCCCGTCTACGTGCGCGACCGCAGCGTCACGGTCGACAAGGCCGCCGTCGAGAAGGCCGACTCCTCGCAGCCGGGCCACGTCGCCGCTCCGTTCGCGGGCGCCGTGACCGTGACGGTCGCCGAGGGCGACGAGGTCGCGGTCGGCCAGCCCGTCGCGACGATCGAGGCCATGAAGATGGAGGCCGCCATCACGGCGCAGGTCGCCGGCACGGTGCAGCGGCTCGCCATCCAGGGCACCCGTCCGGTCGAGGCAGGGGATCTCATCGCGGTGATCGCATGATCGAGGTCGAGCTCGCGATCGTCGGGTCCGGCAGCGGCAACGCCATCGTCGGCCGCGAGTGGGCGGGTCGCGCGGTCGCGATCGTCGACGACGCCCCCGCCTTCGGCGGCACGTGCCTGAACCGCGGATGCATCCCCACGAAGATGCTCGTGCACCCGGCCGACGTCGTCGAGGCGGTCCGCTCGGCGGCGCACCTGGGCATCACCGGCTCGGCGAGCGCCGACTGGCACGCCGTGCAGGAGCGCGTCTTCGGGCGCATCGACGGCAACGCCGCCGCGAGCGAGCGCTGGCGGCTCGGGCAGGAGGGCGTGCACGTCGTGCGCGAGGCGGTCGAGCTCGTGGATGCGCGCACGCTCGTCACCGCGTCGGGGGAGCGGATCCGCGCCCAGCGGCTCGTCGTCGCGGCCGGCTCCCGCCCGCGAGACCTGCCGGGTGTCGATCCCGAGCTCGTCCACACGTCCGACACGATCATGCGCGTGCCGACGCTGCCGGCGTCGATCGTGATCGTCGGCGGCGGCGCGATCGCCGTCGAGCTCGCGCACGTGCTGTCGGCGTTCGACGTCGAGATCACGCTCGTGCTGCGCGGCGAGCGCGTGCTCTCGGGCGAGGACGAGGCCGTCTCGCGCCTGGCCACCGAGACCGCGGCGAGTCGCTGGACCGTGCTCCGCGGCCGCACGGTCGTCGGCGTCGAGGCGACGAGCGGCGGTCGCCGTGTGACGCTCGACGACGGCCGCACCCTCGAGGCAGGGCTCGTGCTCAACGCCACGGGTCGCGTGCCGAACGCCGACCGGCTCGGCGCGGACGCGCTGTTCGACACGCACGACGACGGCAGGCTCGTCACCGACTCCCGCATGCGCGTGCTCGCCGGCGGCGAGGTCGTCGAGGGGGTCTACGCCCTCGGCGACGTCACGAGCGCGCATCAGCTGAAGCACGTGGCGAACGAGCAGGCGCGCGTCGTGCGCGACAACCTGCGCGGCATCCCGACCGAGGATCTGCTCTCGCCCGTGCCGCAGGCCGTCTTCGGGCATCCCGAGGTCGCGTCCTTCGGCACGCGAGGACAGGATGCGCCCGCCGACGCCGTCGTCGTCGATCGCGCCTACGGCTCGACCGCCTACGGCTGGGCGATGGAGGACGAGTCGTCGTTCGCCCGGCTCGTCGTCTCCCGCGACGGCACGATCCTCGGTGCGCACGTCATCGGCCCGCACGCGGCGATCCTCATCCAGCCGCTCGTGCTCGCAGCGAGCGCGGGACGCGGCGTGCACGGGCTCGCGCGTAGCCTGTACTGGCCCCACCCCGCCCTGACCGAGGTGATCGAGAACGTGCTGCTCGACGCCGAGAAGGAGCTGCGATGACCGTGCGCGACATCCGCGTGTTCGGAGATCCCGTGCTGCGCACGCCCGGCGAGCCCGTCGACCCCGCCGCCGCGTCGACGCGGGCCCTCGTCGAGGACCTCGTCGACACCGTGCGCCTGCCGGGCAGGGCCGGCGTCGCCGCCTGCCAGATCGGCGTCGCCGCACGCGCCTTCAGCTACAACGTCGACGGCGAGGTCGGCTACGTGCTGAACCCCGAGCTCGTCGAGGTGCGCGGCGAGCCCGAGCTCGTCGACGAGGGATGCCTCTCGGTGCCGAACCTCGGCTACCCGACCCCCAGGCACCCGTGGGCGCGCGTCGAGGGCGTCGACCTCGACGGCGACGCCGTCGTGCTCGAGGGCGACGGGCTCATGGCGCAGATGCTGCAGCACGAGTGCGCCCACCTCGACGGTCGCCTGTACGTGCAGACGCTCGACAAGGCCGTCCGCGCGCAGGCGATGGCCGACATCCGCGCCTCCGCCTGGTTCTGACGCCGACGCGACGACGCCCCGGTCGACCTCGCGGTCGCCGGGGCGTCGTGCTGCGCGGCGCGAGCCGCGACGGTGCGGGTCAGGGCACCGAGACGCCGTACGACTGGTCGGCGTAGAGCCGCTCGATCTCGTCCCCGAAGTCCTTCGTGATGGTGTGGCGCTTGATCGACATCTTCGGCGTGAGGTGGCCGCCCGCCTCCGTGAAGTCGACGGGGAGGATGACGAACTTGCGCACGCCCTCCGCACGCGAGACGAGCGCGTTGCCCGCCTGCACCGCGCGGGTGACCTCGGCGACGACCGCCGCGTCCGTGACGGCGTCCTCGACCCGCATGTCCTTGTCGAGGCCCTGGTTCGCGAGCCACGTCGGGAGCATCTCGGTGTCGAGCGTCACGAGCGCGCCGATGAAGGGGCGCTGGTCGCCGACCGCGACGACCTGCCCGACGATGAGGTTCGAGCGGATCGGGTCCTCGAGCGCCGTGGGGGCGACGTTCTTGCCACCCGCCGTCACCATGATCTCCTTCTTGCGACCCGTGATGCGCAGGTAGCCGTCGGCGTCGAGCTCGCCGACGTCGCCGGTCTTGAACCACTCGCCGTCGAACGCCTCGGCGGTCGCCTCGGGGTTGTTCCAGTACTCGCGGAAGATGTTGATACCCGCGAGCAGGACCTCGCCGTCCTCGGCGATCGCGACGCCGCAGCCGGGCAGCACGGGCCCGACGGTGCCGATCGTGAACTTGTCGGGACGGTTGACCGTCGCCGGCGCCGTCGTCTCGGTGAGGCCGTAGCCCTCGAGGATGCGGATGCCGAGGCTGCGGTAGAAGTGGCCGAGGAACGTCGACAGCGGCGCCGAGCCCGAGACCGCGTACTGCACGCGGCCGCCGAGGGCGGCCTTGAGCTTGCGGTAGACGAGCGCGTCGAACACGCGGAACTGCAGCGCGAGGGCGAGCGGGACCTTGCCGGCGTCGGTCGCCTTCGAGTGCGCGACGGCGACCTCGGCGGCCTTGCGGAAGATCTTGCCCTTGCCGCCGGCCTCGGCCTTCTGCTCGGAGACGTTGAACACCTTCTCGAACACGCGGGGCACCGCGAGGAGGAAGGTGGGGGAGAACGACGTCATCGACTCGACGAGGCGCTTCGTGTCGGGCTGGTGCCCGACCTTGACGCCCGCGGTGAGCGCGAGCACCGCGATGAAGCGCGCGAAGACGTGCGCCGTCGTGATGAACAGCAGCGTCGAGGCGCCGAGCGAGACGACCTCGCGGAGATCGATCGCGGCGTTGCGCGAGAGCTCGACGAAGTTCGCGTTCGTGAGGACGACGCCCTTCGGGCGGCCGGTCGAGCCCGACGTGTAGATGAGCGTCGCGACGTCGTCGGCGTTCGCGAGCCTGCTGCGGCGCTCGATCTCCTCGTCGGGCACGTCGATGCCGCCCGCGACGAGCTCGTCGAGGTGGTTCGAGTCGATGCGCCACACGTCGCCGATGCCGGGGAGGTCGGCCTGCACCTCGTCGAGGCGCGAGAGCATCTCGGCGGTCTCGACGATGACGCGCGTCGCGCCCGCGTCCGAGAGGATCCACTGGATCTGGCTCGGGGCGCTCGTCTCGTAGACGGGCACGAGGATCGCACCGGCGTACCAGACGGCGAAGTCGATGAGGGTCCACTCGTAGCGGACGCGCGACATGATGCCGATGCGGTCGCCGGGCTCGACGCCCGCGGCGACGAGGCCCTTGGCGAGGGCGATGACCTGCGCGTGGAACTCCCGCGTCGAGATGTCTCGCCATCCGGCGCCCTCGGGCACGGCGAAGAGGGGCGCGTCGGGCGTCTGCCGCATGCGCTCGCGCAGGAGATCGCACGTGTTCGCATTCGGGTCGGGCTCGACGAGCACAGGTCGGATCTGGCCGGCGTCGGTCACGGGGGCTCCTTCGGCTCCGTACATGAGGGCTCGTCACGATCCTACGGGGCGCGGCCGTGCGCGCGGCGGCGGGCGACGCGCGTCGCCCGAGATGCCGAGCCGTCGGGCATGCGCTGACTAGAGTTGGCGGCCGGGGGTGGCGACGATGTTCAACTGGCTGCTGAAGCACTGGATCGTGGGCCCGTACGTGCTCACGGTCTTCCGGCCCTGGATCAAGGGCGCCGAGGGCATCCCCGCGACCGGACCCGTCATCATCGCCGGCAACCACCTGTCGTTCATCGACTCGGTGCTCATGCCGCTCATCCTGCGCCGCCGCATCTACTTCCTGGCGAAGTCCGACTACTTCACCGGCCGCGGCCTCAAGGGACTGCTCGTGCGCTGGTTCTTCCAGGCATCGGGCCAGCTGCCGATCGACCGCTCGGGCGGCAAGGCGAGCGAGGCGAGCCTCGAGGCCGGCCTGCGGGTGCTCGCGCGCGGCGACGTGCTCGGCATCTACCCCGAGGGCACGCGCAGCCCCGACGGCAAGCTCTACCGCGGCCGCACGGGCGTGGCGCGCATGGTGCTCGAGGGCCAGGCGCCCGTCGTGCCGTGCGTCATGATCGGCACCGAGAAGATCATGCCGACCGGTCGCATCGTGCCGAAGGTCGGTCGGGTGGGCATCGTCTTCGGCGAGCCGCTCGACTTCTCGCGCTACTACGGCCTCGACACCGACCGCTTCGTGCTGCGCTCGGTCACGGACGAGATCATGTACGCCCTCGCGCAGCTGAGCGACCAGGAGTACGTCGACGTCTACGCGTCGAGCGCCAAGGCGAAGCGCGCGGGCGCCGCGCGCGCCTGACCGTCCGCGGTCGCCGCGGGGCACGGGCGCGCGCGTAGACTCGACCCTCGTGACCATCGCTCCCATCAGCCCCGAACCCGCCCTCGTCGCCGGGCTCGACGCCTATCGCTCGCTGCCGGCGAAGCAGCAGCCGGCGTGGCCGGATGCCGATGCGATCGAAGCCGTGCGCACCGAGCTCTCGACGCTGCCGCCGCTCGTGTTCGCCGGCGAGGTCGACATCCTCCGCGACCGCCTCGCGGCGGCCGCGGCGGGCAACGCGTTCGTGCTGCAGGGCGGGGACTGCGCCGAGACCTTCGCAGGCGCGACGGCCGACCAGATCCGCAACCGCGTGAAGACGATCCTGCAGATGGCGGTCGTGCTCACCTACGGCGCGGCGATGCCGGTCGTGAAGATGGGCCGCATGGCCGGGCAGTTCGCCAAGCCGCGCTCGAGCGACACCGAGACGCGCGAGGGCGTGACGCTGCCCGCCTACCGCGGCGACATCGTCAACGGCTTCCCGTTCACGCCCGAGTCGCGCGAGGCCGACCCCCAGCGCATCCTCCGCGGCTACCACATGGCCGCGTCGACGCTGAACCTCGTGCGCGCCTTCACGCAGGGCGGCTTCGCCGACCTGCGCGAGGTCCACTCGTGGAACAAGGGCTTCGCGAAGAACCCGGCGAACGCGCGCTACGAGGCGCTCGCGGGCGAGATCGACCGCGCCATCCGCTTCATGGAGGCCGCGGGCGCGAACTTCGACGAGCTGCGCGCGGTGGAGTTCTACACGGGTCACGAGGGCCTGCTGCTCGACTACGAGCGCCCGATGACGCGCGTCGACTCCCGCACGGGGCTCGCCTACGACACGTCGAGCCACTTCCAGTGGATCGGCGAGCGCACGCGCGAGGTCGAGGGCGCCCACGTCGACTTCTTCTCGCGGGTGCGGAACCCCATCGGCGTGAAGCTCGGCCCGTCGACGACGCCCGACGACATGGAGCGCCTCGTCGACCGGCTCGACCCCGACCGCGAGCCCGGCCGCCTCACGTTCATCACGCGCATGGGCGCCGGTCGCATCCGCGACGCGCTGCCCGCGCTGCTCGAGGCGTCGAAGTCGCTCGAGTCGACGCCCGTGTGGATCACCGACCCCATGCACGGCAACGGCATCACGACCCGCAACGGCTACAAGTCGCGGCGCTTCGACGACGTCGTCGACGAGGTGCGCGGGTTCTTCGAGGCGCACCGCGCCGTCGGCACCTTCCCGGGCGGCCTGCACGTCGAGCTCACCGGCGACGACGTCACCGAGTGCCTCGGCGGCTCGGAGCACATCGACGAGGCCGCGCTCGAGAGCCGGTACGAGTCGCTGTGCGACCCGCGCCTCAACCACATGCAGTCGCTCGAGCTCGCGTTCCTCGTCGCCGAGGAGCTCCGCGCGATCTCCTGACCCGCGTGCACGACGACGGGCCGGTCCGCGAGGGCCGGCCCGTCGTCGTCCGTGGCGGTCGCGGCGGGTCGCGACGCTCAGAGCTGCGCGGTGAGGGTGACGGCCGAGCCCTCGTCGACCGTCGCACCCGCCTCGGGGCTCACGGCGGTCGGCTGCACGATCGACTGCAGCGGTCCTGGCACGTTGGTGTCGAGCGTGACGACGAAGCCGAGCCCCTCGAGCGTCGCCTGCGCGTCCGGCAGCGAGCGGGACAGGATGTCGGCGGGGATCTGCACCTGCGGCACGCCGCTCGAGACGACGATGCCGACGGCGGCGCCCGAGTCGGGGTTCGCGCCCTCCGGATAGACCGAGCGGATGATCTCGCCCTCCGGCACGTCGCGGCTCGCCTCGGTCTCGACGGCGCCGAGCGTGAGGCCGACCGACTGCAGCACGGTCTGCGCGCTCGCCTGGTCGAGCCCGATGAGCGTCGGCGCGGGACCGCGCGAGGCGACGACGAGCATGCGCTGGCCGCGGGGCCACTGCGGCTGGGATGCCACGGCGGTGCCCTGGCCGTCGTCGATCCATGCCGTCACGACCGTGCCGGCGTCGGCGTCGTCGAAGATCGGCAGCGATCCGGCGTAGGCGAAGCCCGCACCCTCGATCGCGCCCTGCGCCGCGTCGAGCGGCGTGCCGTCGAGCTGCGGGGCGGCGAGCATCTCGATGCCGAGCGACACGACGAGCGTGACGGCGGCGCCGCGCGGCAGCTCGGCGCCCGGGGCGGGATCGGTGCGCAGCACGCCGTCGACGGGGACGTCGGCGGTGAACTCGCCCTGCGTCGCGTCGGCCACGACGAGGCCGGCGGCCTCGAGCGCCGCCGTCGCGTCGACGATGCTCGAGCCCACCGCGACCTCGGGCACGGTCGTGCGGCCGCCGGGGCCGTCGTTGACCCACCAGCCGGCGCCGGCGGCGAGGAGCGCGAGCACGACGACGAGGGCGAGGAGCACCCAGCCGCGCCGTCGACGCGCCTGCGCCTTGCGCTGCAGCGCGCGCGCCGCGGGCGGCACGTCGCCCGTGTCGAGCGAGGGGAGGTCCGAGGTCGCGACGATGCCCCGGCGCGGCGGCTCGCGGCGCGGCTGCTCGCCGCGCGGCTCGCGCGCCGCCTCGACGACCGTCGTCTCGGCATCGGGCGCCGTGACGGGCAGCATGCGGGTGTGCGCGCTCGTCGTCGAGCGCTCGCCCGAGCGCACGCGCACGACCTCCTCGAGCATCTCGCCGGCGTCGGCCGGTCGGAGGTTCGGGTCGCGGTGCGTCGACCAGTGCACGAGCAGGTCGAGCGCGTGAGGGATCGAGGGCTCGAGCGTCGAGGGCGCCGGGACCTGCTCGTGCGCGTGCTGGTACGCGATCTGCAGCGGCTGCTCGCCCGTGAACGGCTGCTTGCCCGTGAGCATCTCGAACAGCATGATGCCGACGGCGTAGATGTCGCTGCGGGCGTCGGCGACGCCGCGGGTGACGAGCTCGGGGGAGAGGTAGGCGATCGTGCCCAGCAGCGCCTTGCCCGTGGCGGTGTTCGCGGTCGCGGCGCGCGCGAGGCCGAAGTCGGCGATCTTGATGCGACCGTCGTGCGCGAGCAGCACGTTCTCGGGCTTGATGTCGCGGTGCACGATGCCGGCGCGGTGCGCGGCCGAGAGCCCGGCCAGCACGGCCTCGAGCACCTGCAGCGCCTGCTCGGGGCGCACGCGACCGCGCTCGAGCAGCAGGTCGCGCAGCGTGATGGAGGGGATGTGCTCCATCACCAGGTAGGCGAGCCCGGGCTCCTCGCCCTGGTCGAGCACGTTCACGACGTTCGGGTGCGCGAGCCGCGCGGCCTGTCGAGCCTCCTGGATGAACCGCTCGCGGAACTGGTCGTCGTCGGCGAGGTGCGGGTGCATGACCTTGATCGCGATGCGCCGGTCGAGCCGCAGGTCGGTCGCGACGTACACGGTGGCCATGCCGCCGCGCGCGATGCGGTCGTCGACCTGGTACCTGCCGTCGACGAGGCGCCCGATGAGCGGATCGTCGAGCGGCGGAGGCACGAGGCGAGCGTAGAGGCAGCACGGCGCTGCGTCGTGCGGGCACGCGGAGGACACGGCACACTGGTCTCGTGGACACCGCCTGGCTCACGATCCCCGACCTCGTCGACCGCATGGGGCTCAGCCCCTCACGCATCCGCCGCCTCGTCGAGGAGCGCGCGCTCCCGGCGACGCGTCACGACGGCGTGCTCGTGGTCCCCGAGGTCTTCCTCGCCGACCACGCCCCGATGGGCGAGCTGCGCGGCACCGCGATGCTGCTCGGCGACGTCGGCTTCGACGACGACGAGATCGTCGCGTGGCTGCTCGAGGACGAGCCCTCGCTCGGCACGAGCCCCATCGCGGCGCTGCGCGCCGGTCGCAAGGCCGAGGTGCGCAGGATCGCCCAGGCCCTGGCCTGAGCCGCGACGAGCCCGCGCGCTCGACGCGCGGTCGGGCGACGTCGCCGCGTCGCTAGCTGTCGCGGCGCGCGGCCGCCGCGGCGAGCCGCTCGAGCTCGAGCACGGCGCCGCGCGAGAGCTCGGCGTCGCGCAGGGCCTCGAGCGCGCCGCCGACGGCGCGGTCGATCATCGTCTCGAGCTGCTCGAGGGCGCCGGCATCGGCGATGGTGCGCTGCAGCGTCGCGATCTGCACGGCGTCGAGGCCGGGGTCGCCGAGCAGCTCGTCGAGCATCGAACGGACGCCGGGGGAGAGCTGCCTGCGGGCGAGCTCGACGAGCACGGTGCGCTTGCCCTCGCGGAGGTCGTCGCCCGCGGGCTTGCCGGTGACGACGGGATCGCCGAAGACGCCGAGGATGTCGTCGCGCATCTGGAAGGCCGTGCCGACCGGCACGCCGTAGCCGCTGAGCGCCTCGAGCTGCGTCTCGCTCGCACCCGCCATCGTCGCGCCGATGAGCAGCGGCGCCTCGACCGAGTACCGCGCCGACTTGTAGACGGCGACGGTGTGCGCGCGCTGCAGCAGCGACGCCGGGTCCTGCCGCACCCAGGCGGCCTCCTCGAGCACGTCGAGGAACTGGCCGAGGCCGACCTCCTCGCGCATCGTCGAGAACACGGCCATCGCGGCGGGCCCTCGCTCGGGCCCGAGCGCCCCGGCGCCTGCGCGCGCGAGGTCGTCGGCCCAGCCCAGCAGCAGGTCGCCGACGAGGATGGCGCCGTTGACGCCGAACGACTCCGCGCGGCCGCGCCACTCGCTGGCGCGGTGCACGCCCTCGAGCCTGCGGTGCACGCTCGGTGCGCCGCGGCGGGTGTCGGAGGAGTCCATGACGTCGTCGTGCGCGAGGGCCGCGGCGTGGAAGATCTCGACCGCCGAGGCCATCGACACGACTGCCTCCCACTCGGGATCCTCGGGGCTGCCGGTCGTGCGCGGCGCGCCGGGCCGAGCGGCCGCGACGGCGTGCCATCCCCAGTGCAGGAAGCCCGCGCGCATGCGCTTGCCGCCGGTCGTGAGCGCGTCCACGGCGTCGAGCACGGGGGCGAGGTCGGGGGAGATCGCGGTCGCGGCGGCGCGACGTGCGGAGAGGAAGGCGCCGATGCGGGCATCGACCGCCTTGGAGAAGCGGGAGCCAGGCGACACACGCATAGCCTAGTGACAGTCGCAGGGCATAGACTCGCCCTCCAGGAGTCCTTGGGGGGAACACATGCCGCTGAGCGAGCAGGAGCAGCGCCTTCTCGACGAGATGGAGCGCAACCTCTACAAGCATGAGGCCGACATCGTCACGACGTCGTCGGGCCCCCGCACCGTCAACTACACGCGCGTCGCGCTGGGCATCGCCCTCCTCGCCGCGGGCCTCGCCGTCGTCGTCGTGGGCGTGGTCGTGCAGATCGCCCTCGTGGGCGTCGCGGGCTTCGGCCTCGCGGTCGCCGGCGCGATGCTCGCGCTCACGGCCTCGCGGCCGGCCGAGCCGGGCGAGCAGGAGGCGTCGAGCACGCCGAAGGGCGGCGCCGCACCGAAGGCCCGCAGCCGCTCGTCGCTCATGGAGCGGCTGAGCGAGGAGTGGGACAAGCGCCAGCAGCAGTAGGCGCCAGGAGCCTCCACCCCGCTCCACCGCAGATCTCAGGCCGGCCCGATGGGCCGGCCTTCTGCGTGTCCGGACGCCGTGTGCGGTCCGAGCGCCCCGCGCCGTCCCCCGTCCGCCCCGAGTCGCAGCTGCGGCTCGGGGCATCGTCGTGCCCGGCGACGCGCGCAGTCCCTCCACCGCGCTCCACCGCGCCATTCCTGGGAAGTCGCCCTGGAAGCGACCGTTTCCTCGCGCCAGGTGGGGCAAAGTGGAGTACGGTGGAGGAACGTGCAGGACGCACGTCCCACCACAGGCCGGTCGGAGAGGGGGCGCAGTGTTCCTCGGCACCTACGCCCCGAAGCTCGACGACAAGGGCCGCGTCATCCTCCCCGCGAAGTTCCGCCAGGACCTCGAGTCGGGCATCGTGCTCACGCGCGGCCAGGAGCGGTGCATCTACGTCTTCTCGGCGGTCGAGTTCCAGAAGGTGCACGAGCGCATCCGTCAGGCGCCGCTCACGAGCGCCGGCGCGCGCGACTTCCTGCGCCTGTTCCTGTCGGGGGCCTCGAGCGAGGCGCCGGACAGCCAGCACCGCATCACGATCCCCACCTCGCTCCGCGAGTACGCGGGCCTCGAGCGCGACCTCACGGTCATCGGCGTGGGCGACCGCGCCGAGATCTGGGCGACCGACGCGTGGAACGCGTACTACGAGGCACGCGAGGCCGACTTCTCCAGCACCACCGAGGAGGTGATCCCGGGCATCTTCTGACCGACTCCTCGACCCTCAGCCGAGGCCGTGCCGCACCTTCCCCGGTGGCACGACCGCGGATGGGGATCCGGGAACCGGATCGGAGGTCCGCACACCATGGACGCCAGCTCCCTCCACACCCCCGTCATGCTCGAGCGCTGCCTCGAGCTGCTCGCGCCCGTCGCCTCGCGCGACGGCGCCGTCGTCGTCGACGCGACCCTCGGCATGGGCGGCCACGCCGAGCAGCTGCTCGAGCGCCACCCCGGGCTGACGCTCGTCGGCATCGACCGCGATCCCGACGCCATCCGCCTCGCCGGCGAGCGCCTCGCGCGCTTCGGCGACCGCATCCGCATCGTGCAGCACGTGTACGACGAGCTCGAGGAGTCCCTCGAGGACGCGGGCGTCGACCGGCTCGACGGCATCCTGTTCGACCTCGGGGTCTCGAGCCTCCAGCTCGACGACGCCGAGCGCGGCTTCGCGTACTCGAAGGACGCGCCGCTCGACATGCGCATGGGGCGGGAGGGCACGACGGCCGCCGACCTCGTGGCGACCCTCGACGAGCGCGAGCTCTCGCGCATCATGCACCGCTACGGCGACGAGCGTCTCGCGAGCCGCTACGCGAGGGCGATCGTGCGCGAGCGCCAGGAGCGGCCCATCCTCACGAGCGCGCACCTCGTCGACGTGCTCGACGCGGCGACGCCGGCCGCGGCGCGCAAGCAGGGGCACGTCGCCAAGCGCGTCTTCCAGGCGCTGCGCATCGTGGTGAACGACGAGCTCGGCGTGCTCGAGCGCGCCATGCCCAACGCCCTCGACGCGCTGGACGACGGCGGGCGGATCGTCGTCATGGCGTACCAGTCGCTCGAGGACCGCATCGTCAAGCACGCCCTGCGCGACGCGACGACCGACTCGACGCCCCTCGGCGTGCCCGCGGCGCTGCCCGAGCACGCCGCGCCGTACCGGCTGCTGCTGCGCGGCGCCGAGATGGCCGACGAGGCCGAGCGCGCCAGGAACCCCAGGTCCATCCCCGTGCGGCTGCGAGCCGCCGAGCGCATCGGAGGAGGAGCATGAGCGCGCTGACCGTCCACACGCCCCAGCAGGCACCCGACCGGGCGCCGGAGCCCCGGCGCCGCCTCGTCGCGCTCCCGCGGCCGCGCCTGCGCCGGGCGCCGAGCGTCGTCCACGGCGTCGTCGCGCTCGCCGGCCTCGGCGCGATCATCCTCGGCCAGCTCGCGATGTCGATGGCGATCGGCGAGGGCGCGTACGAGATCTCCGCGCTGCAGTCCACGTCCGCGCAGCTGAGCCGCGAGCAGCAGACGCTGCAGGAGCGGCTCGACACCCTGCAGTCGCCGCAGCAGGTCTCGCTCGCCGCCGAGTCGCTCGGCATGGTGCAGGGCCAGGCGAGCCAGTTCCTGCAGCTGTCGACCGGCGCCGTCCTCGGCGGGCCCGACGCCCTCCACATGCAGCAGCCCGCGACGTCGACCGACGGTGGGCTGCTCGTCGCGAACGAGCTCGTGCAGTCGACGGACGCCGCGCCGCAGACGCCCGTGGCCGCCGAGGAGCCCGTCGAGCCCGAGCCCTACCCGGGCATGCTTCTGCCCGTCGAGGGCGTGGCACCCGCCGTCGGCGGCTGACCGCGGATACCGTCGCAGCCGAGCCGCCGCCACCGAGCGGACCGTAGGGGAGAGGGACCAGTGCCGACGATCCAGCGCATCGCACGCGCCACGCGCGTGCGATCGATCCTCACGGCCATCGTCGTCGTGGCGCTCGTGGGCGCGTGCGTCGTGCGACTCGTCGACATCCAGCTCGTCCGGGCGGAGGCGCTCAACGCCGACGCGTCGGGCCGCGTCGGGGCGACGGCGCCCGTGCACGGCACGCGCGGCGACATCGTCGACGCCAACGGCACGGTGCTCGCGGGCACCGTCGACCGCTGGGACCTCACGATCTCGCCGCAGTTCGTGCACGACCTCACCGAGCGCGACGGGCTCGAGCCCGGGCAGGTCGTGACCGGCGGCGAGATCTTCGAGCGCCTCGCGGCCATCACGGGCGACGATCCCCTCGCGTACCAGGCCGCGGTCGACGCCGCGCTGCAGGCCAATCCCGAGTCCGACTACCTCGTGCTCGACACGGGCCTCGACGGCACGGCCTACCAGTCGGTGCGCGACCTGCAGGACGAGCTGCCGATCGGGTTCGTCACGATGCGCTCGAACCCGCAGCGCATCTACCCGTCGGGCTCGGTCGCCGGCAACCTCGTGGGGTTCATGGGCACCGACGACCCCCTCGCGGGTCTCGAGATGACCGAGGACCAGACGTGCCTCGCGCCCGAGGACGGCACGCAGACCTTCGAGCGGGGCGCCGACGGCACGCCCATCCCCGGCAGCACGGTCGTGACGGAGCAGTCGGCCGATGGCGGCACGCTCGGGCTCACGATCGACGCCGACGTGCAGTTCCAGGCGCAGCAGCTCGCCGAGCAGTACCGGCAGCAGTACCAGGCCGAGCACGCCAACGTGATCGTCGCGCGCACCGACGGCTCGCTCGTCGCCGTCGCCGAGACGCCGTCGGTCGACCCCAACGACCCCGGCGCCACCGACGCGCGGTACCGCATCTCCTACTCCTTCGCGCAGGGCATCGAGCCCGGCTCGATCTTCAAGACCATGGCCATGGCCGCGATGCTCGACCTGGGGCTCGTCGAGCCCGGCGACGAGATGACCGTGCCCTGGCGCTACGACCCCGACGGTCCCGTGCGCGTGCAGGACGCCCACTCGCACCCCGACATGCAGTGGACGGCGACAGGCGCCTACGTGCAGTCGTCGAACGTCGGCATGGTGCAGCTCGCGCAGGGCATGGACCGCGACGACTACTTCGACTACCTCTCGGGGTTCGGCTTCGGCCAGGCCGACGTCGGCTTCCCCGGCGAGGAGGCCTTCCCGCTCGCGAGCGACCCGAGCGGCCTCGACGCGCAGACGCAGCTCAACGTGCTGTTCGGCCAGGGCATCCAGGTGACCCCGATGCAGCTCGTCGGCGCCTACCAGGCGATCGCGAACGGCGGGGTGCGCCAGGACATCCATCTCGTCGACTCGTGCACGCTCGCCGACGGCACCGTCGTCGAGCAGCCCGCGGGGGACTCGAACCGCGTCGTGAGCGAGGACACCGCCGACACCGTGCTGCGCATGATGGAGCACGTCGTCACCGACTACGGCAACGTGACCTTCCCGATCCCCGGCTACCGCGTCGCGGCGAAGACCGGCACGGCCGAGGTCGTCCTCGACCCGTCCGCCGGCTACGACCCCGTGCAGCGCATCGTGACGACCGCCGGGGTCTTCCCCGCCGACGACCCGCAGTTCGTCGTGTACGTGCAGCTCGACCTGCCCCAGACGGAGCGGACGAGCGCGGCGGCCATCCCGCTGTTCCACGATATGGTGAGTGTCCTGATCCGGGAGTACGACATCCCGCCGAGCACGTCGCAGGCTCCGAACCTGCCGCTCGAATGGACTGACTGAGATGGACGGTGGAACGGTGGAGGGAGTCGTCCCGCCGATCCTGAGGCCCGAGCATCCGACGCCCAGGCCGCTGAGCGCCCTCGTCGACGAGTTCGCGCTCGAGACGATCGGCGACGCGGACGGCGTCGAGGTCACGGGGATCACGAACGCATCGCACGACGTGCGTCCCGGCGACATCTTCGCGGCCCTGCCCGGCCTGCGCAGGCACGGCGCCGAGTTCGCGGCCGACGCGATCGCCCGCGGCGCGGTCGCGGTCGTCACCGACCGCGCAGGCGCCTCGATCACGCGCGTCGACGCGCCGGTCATCGTGCTCGACGACCCGCGCGCCGCGCTCGGCGAGGTGGCGGCGTGGGTCTACCGCACCCGCGAGGACGCCCCGCGGCTCTACGGCATCACCGGCACGAACGGCAAGACGTCGACGGCCTTCATGCTCGAGGGCCTGCTCGTCGACCTCGGCTTCGTCACGGGCCTGTCGAGCACGGCCGAGCGGCACGTGGGCGACGAGGTCGTCACCTCCAAGCTCACGACGCCCGAGGCGAGCGAGCTGCACGCGCTGCTGGCGCGCATGCGCGAGGCCGGCGTCCGTGCCGCCGTGCTCGAGGTCAGCGCCCAGGCGATCGAGCGGCACCGCGTCGACGGCGTCGAGTTCGACGTCGTGTCCTTCACGAACCTCAGCCACGACCACCTCGACGACTACGGCTCCATGGAGGCGTACTTCGCCGTGAAGCTCGAGCTGTTCACGCCCGACCGCGCCGAGCGCGGCGTCGTGTGCGTCGACTCCGAGTGGGGCAGGAGGGTCGCCGAGGAGACCCGCATCCCCGTCACGACCGTGTCGTCCGGCGACGCCGAGGCCGACTGGCACGTCGAGGTGCTGCAGGAGCGCGTCGACGGCACGCGATTCGCGCTCGTCGGGCGCGAGCGCACGATCGAGGTCGAGATCCCGTTCATCGGGCGGCACCTCGCGGTCGACGCGGCGATCGCGATCCTCATGCTCGTCGAGGACGGCTTCGAGATCGACGCGATCGTCGAGTCGGTCGCCCGCGGCGTGCGCGCCATGCTGCCCGGTCGCATGGAGCGCGTCTCGGGCGACCGCGGCCCCGCGCTCTTCGTCGACTACGGCCACAGCCCCGACGCCTTCCAGCACACGCTCGAGGCGCTGCGGCGCGTCACGCCCGGCCGGCTGCTGTTCGTCTTCGGCGCCGACGGCGACCGCGACGCGACGAAGCGCGCCGAGATGGGCCGCATCGGCGCGACGTTCGCCGACGAGGTCATCGTCACCGACTTCAACCCGCGCACCGAGGATGCCGAGCGCATCCGGGCGCAGATCCTCGAGGGCGCGCGCGCCGTCGACGGCGCGCGCGTGCACGAGGTGAGCCCCGAGGAGGACGCCATCCGTCTCGCCACGACGATCGCCGGCCCCGGCGACACCATCCTCTGGGCGGGCCCCGGCGACGCCGACTACCGCGACGTCGCGGGCGTGCGCGAGCCGTTCGTGGCGCGCGAGGTCGCCGTGCTGGCCCTGCACGAGGCGGGCTGGACCGAGTGATCCCGCTGCAGGCATCCGACCTCGCACGCGTGGTCGGCGGGACGCTCGCGGGCGACGACGTGCTCGTGCGCGGCGGCGTGCAGACCGACTCGCGGCTCGTCGAGCCCGGCGACGTCTTCGTCGCGATGCCGGGCGAGGTCACCGACGGCCATCGCTTCGTCGCGACCGCCGTCGCGGCGGGCGCCGCGCTCGTGGTGTGCGAGCGCCCGATCGACGACGCGGTGCCGCACGTCGTCGTGCCCTCCGGCCTCGCCGCCCTCCAGGCGCTCGCCGCCCACGTCGTGGCCGCGATCCGCGAGGGCTGCACCATCGTCGGCATCACGGGCTCGAACGGCAAGACGACGACGAAGAACATGCTCCAGGCGATCCTCGAGCGCCACGGCGAGACCGTGAGCCCCGTGAAGTCGTTCAACAACGAGGTCGGCGCACCGATGACGATGCTGCGCGCGACGTCGTCGACGCGCTTCCTCGTGCTCGAGCTCGGCGCGAGCCGCGAGGGCGACATCGCCTCGCTCGTGCGCATCGCGATGCCCGACGTCGCGGTCGTGCTCAAGGTCGGGCTCGCCCACGCCGGCGAGTTCGGCGGCGTCGAGCGCACGCAGCGCGCCAAGCACGAGCTCGTGCGCGACCTGCCGGCCGACGCCGTCGCGATCCTCAACCACGACGACGACCGCGTCGCCTGGATGGCCGAGCGCACCGCGGCGCGCGTGCGCTGGTTCGGGCTCGAGGCCGTCGACGGCGGTCTGTGGGCCGACGACGTCGACTCGTCGATCGACGGCACGACCGCCACGGTCCGTCGCGGCGACGACGCATGGCCCATGACGCTGCGCATCCTCGGCGAGCACCACGTCATGAACGCCCTCGCCGCGCTCTCGGTCGCCGACGAGCTCGGCGTCGCGATCCCCGACGCCATCGCGGCGCTCGAGTCGATGGTGCGCGCGGAGCGCTGGCGCATGGAGCTCCTGCGGCCGGAGTCGGGCGTCGTGGTCATCAACGACTCGTACAACGCGAGCCCCGACTCGATGGCCGCCGCGCTGCGCACGCTCGCGCACGTCTCGCGGTCGTCCGCCGCGCGCTCGGTCGCCGTGATCGGCGCCATGACCGAGCTGGGCGACAGCCAGGTCGAGGAGCACGACCGCGTCGGACGACTCGTCGTGCGCCTCGGCATCGACCGGCTCGTCGTGGTCGGCGCGGGTGCGAAGGCCGTGCACGACGCCGCCGAGCACGAGTCGTCCTACGGCCAGGAGACGACGTACGTCGAGACGAGCGATCAGGCGCTCGCCCTGCTGCGCGCGACGCTGCAGCCCGGCGACGTCGTGCTCGTGAAGTCGTCGCTGTCGGCGGGCCTCAAGGACCTCGGCGACGCGGTCGGCGGCGTCGCATGATCGTCCTGCTCGTCTCCGCGACGATCTCGCTCGTCTTCGCCCTCGTGGCGACCCCCATCTACAAGCGGCTCGCGACGCGCCTCGGCTGGGGCCAGTTCATCCGGGCCGACGGTCCGCAGTCGCACCACACGAAGCGAGGCACGCCCCAGATGGGCGGCCTCGTCTTCATCGTGGCGACGATCGTCGGCTACTTCGGCGGCAAGGTCGTCGGCTCGCTCGACGGCGTGCCGAACCCGCCGTCGGCGCCGGCGATGCTCGTGCTGCTGCTCATGGTGGGCCTCGGGGCCGTCGGCTTCGTCGACGACTACCTCAAGGTGCGCAAGCGGCAGTCGCTCGGCCTCGGCGGGTGGGCGAAGATCGCCGGGCAGGTCGCGGTCGGCATCCTCTTCGCCGTGCTCGCGCTCCAGCTGCCCGACGAGCACGGCCAGACGCCCGCATCGACCGCGATCTCGGCCGTGCGCGACATCGAGTGGCTCGACCTGACGCGCCTCGGGCTCGTCGTGGGCATCGGGCTCGCCGTCCTGTGGTTCGTCTTCATCATCGTCGCGACGTCGAACGCCGTGAACGTGCTCGACGGCCTCGACGGCCTCGCCGCCGGCTCCACGATCTTCTCGGCGTCCGCATTCGTCCTCATCGGCTTCTGGCAGAACGGCCAGGCATGCCTCGGCGGCCTCGTCGACGCCGTCGCCCCGGGCGGCGCGGTCGACGCCGACCTCTACCGCTGCTATCCCGTGCAGGCGCCGCTCGACCTCGCGGTCGTCGCGGCGTGCCTCGGCGCGGCCCTCATCGGCTTCCTCTGGTACAACACGAGCCCCGCCGAGCTCTTCATGGGCGACGTCGGGTCGCTCGGGCTCGGCGGCGCGCTCGCGGGCCTCGCGATCCTCACGCACACGCAGCTCCTGCTCGTGCTCATCGCGGGCCTGCCCCTCGTCGTCACCGGCAGCGTCATCCTCCAGCGCGTCTACTTCAAGCTCACGAAGGGGCGGCGGATCTTCCTCATGAGCCCGCTGCACCACCACTTCGAGCTCAAGGGCTGGGCGGAGATCCGCATCGTCGTGCGCTTCTGGATCGTGTCGGGCCTCTTCGTCGCCCTCGCGGTCGGCCTCTTCTACCTCGATTGGGTGATCCATCCCGGTGCGTGACCTGACCGAGCTGCACAGCTGGCACGACGACTGGACCGGCATCCGCGCCGTCGTCCTCGGGCTCGGCGTCACGGGCTTCGCCGCCGCCGACACGCTCGTCGAGCTCGGCGCCCACGTGACGGTCGTCGCCGAGCGCGGCGACGAAGAGCGCGAGCGCATCCTCGCCGTGCTCGACGTCGACGTGCTCGTCGTCGACGCGGGGCAGGTGCCCGCGCCGCTCGCCGAGGCCGAGCTCGTCATCTCCTCGCCGGGACTCCCGCCGACCCATCCCTGGCTCGTCGGCGCCGCCGAGCGCGGCCAGACGGTCTGGGGCGACGTTGAGCTCGCCTGGCGCGTGCGCGACAAGGTGGAGGCGGCCGAGTGGCTGCTCGTCACCGGCACGAACGGCAAGACCACGACGACGCAGCTCGCCGCCCACATGCTGCAGGCCGGCGGGCTGCGCGTCGCCCCCGTCGGCAACATCGGCACGCCCGTGCTCGACGCCGTGCGCGACCCGGCGGGGTTCGACGTGCTCGTCGTCGAGCTCTCGTCGTTCCAGCTGCACGCGCTCGGACGCGTGTCGCCGCACTCGGCCGTGTGCCTCAACCTCGACGACGACCACCTCGACTGGCACGGGGGCGCCGACGCCTACCGCGCGGCCAAGGCGAAGGTGTACCGCGACGCACGCGTCGCCGCCATCTACAACGTCGCCGACCCCGCGACGATGGCGATGGTCGAGGAGGCCGACGTCGTCGAGGGCTGTCGCGCCATCGGCTTCGGGCTCGGCATGCCCGGCCTGTCCGAGCTCGGCATCGTCGAGGGCATCCTCGCCGACCGCGCGTTCCTCGACGAGCGCCGGTCGCAGGCGCTCGAGATCGCGACGCTCGAGGACCTCGAGGTCGCAGGCCTCGCCTCGCCCCACATGGCGCAGAACGTCCTGGCAGCGGCCGCGCTCGCGCGAGCCGTCGGCGTCGAGCCCGGCGCGATCCGCGACGCCATCCGCTCGTTCCGGCTCGACGCGCACCGCACGCAGCTCGTCGGCGAGGTCGACGGCGTGCGCTTCGTCGACGACTCGAAGGCGACGAACCCCCACGCGGCCAACGGGTCGCTCGCGGCGTTCGAGCCCGTCGTGTGGATCGTGGGCGGCCTGCTGAAGGGCGTCGACGTCGCGCCGCTCGTCGAGCGGCACGCCGGTCGCCTCCGCGCCGCCGTCGTCATCGGCGTCGATCGAGCACCCGTCGTCGCCGCGTTCGCGCGACACGCGCCCGGCATCCCCGTGGTCGAGGTCGACGAGCCCGACACTGGGGACGTCATGCGGATGGCGGTGACGGCTGCCCTGGCGCACGCGATCGGCGGCGACACGGTGCTCCTCGCTCCGGCAGCCGCATCGATGGACCAGTTCCAGGACTACGCCGACCGGGGACGCAGGTTCCAGGAGGCGGTTCGCGACCAGCGGTCGTGAGAGGGAGGTGCCCATGGCCTCGACGGTGATGGATGCCCCCGCGACGCCCGCGGCCGCCGGTCGCGGCAGCAGCGCGGTCGTGCGGCTGCGTCGACTGTTCCCGACCGTGACCGGCAACGAGCTGCTGCTCGCCGGCACGACGCTGTTCCTCGTCGTCTTCGGCCTCGTCATGGTGCTGTCGTCGTCGGCGATCGAGAGCCGCGCCGAGAACGGCAGCATGCTCGGCTCGTTCCAGCGTCAGGGGCTCTTCGCGCTCATCGGCGTGCCGCTCATGCTCGTCGGAAGCCGCATGCCGGCGACGTTCTGGCGGCGCATCTCCTGGGTCGCCCTCGTCGGCGGCCTCGGGCTGCAGGCGCTCGTGTTCGTGCCCGGCCTCGGCATCGAGATCGGCGGCAACCGCAACTGGCTGCTCATCGGCGGCTTCTCGCTGCAGCCCAGCGAGTTCCTCAAGCTCGCGCTCGTCGTGTGGATGGGCGCCGTGCTGTCGACGAAGGGCCAGCTCGTCGGCCGGTTCCTGCACGCGTGGATCCCCATCGTGCCGTTCGCGGGCGGCGCCATCGCGCTCGTGCTCCTCGGCAAGGACTTCGGCACGGCCGTCATCATGGTGATGCTCGTGCTCGGCGGCATGTGGTTCGCGGGCGTGCGCTGGTGGCACCTGCTGCTGCCGATGCTCGTCGTGATCGTCGCCGCCGTGCCGATCGCGATCTCGAGCGACTCGCGCGTGCAGCGCATCCAGACGTTCTTCGTCGGCTGCCAGAACACCGACGACGACTACTGGGGCCCGTGCTGGCAGCAGCTGCACGGCACGTGGGCCCTCGCGAACGGCGGCCTCTTCGGCGTCGGGCTCGGCAACTCGCGAGCGAAGTGGATGTGGCTCGCCGAGGCCGACAACGACTACATCTTCGCGATCATCGGCGAGGAGCTCGGGCTCGTCGGCGCCACGATCGTGCTGCTGCTGTTCCTGCTGCTCGCCATCGCGCTGCTGCGCATCATCCGCGACGCGCGCACCGCCATGACGCGCATCGTCACGGGCGGCGTGCTCGTCTGGCTCGTCGGTCAGGCGATCGTCAACGTGTGCGTCGTGCTCGGCCTGCTGCCGGTGCTCGGCGTGCCGTTGCCGCTCATCTCGGCGGGAGGCTCGCAGCTCATCGCGACGCTGCTGGCGATCGGCGTCGTGCTGTCGCTCGCGCGCAGCGACGCGCGCCTGCGTCAGACTGGAGCGTGATGGCGTCCTACCTGTTCGCCGGCGGAGGCACCGCCGGCCACGTGAATCCGCTGCTCGCGACGGCCGACCGCCTGCGGGAGCGCGAGCCCGATGCGCGCATCGTCGTGCTGGGCACGCAGGAGGGGCTCGAGCGCGAGCTCGTCCCGGCCTCCGGCTACGAGCTCGTCACGATCCCGAAGCTGCCCTTCCCGCGTCGGCCCGACGCGGCGGCTGCGCGCTTCGCGCGGTCGTGGGCGCCGACGGTGCGCCGCGTCCGCGCCCTGCTCGCCGAGCGCGACGTCGACGTCGTCGTGGGCTTCGGCGGCTACGCCTCGGCACCGGCCTACCGGGCGGCGCATCTCGCGCACGTGCCGCTCGCCATCCACGAGTCGAACGCGCGACCGGGGATGGCCAATCGCCTCGGCGCGCGCTGGTCTCGCCACGTGGGCCTGACGTACGAGCCGACGAGCCTGCCGGGCACGGTCGTCGGCATGCCGCTGCGCCGCTCGATCACGACGCTCGACCGGGCGGGGCTGCGCGCGACGGCGCGCGCGACTCTCGGGCTCGACGCCGACCGGCCGACGCTGCTCGTCACCGGAGGGTCGCAGGGCGCGCGCTCCATCAACCGCGCCGTCGTCGAGGGCGCGCAGGCGATCGTCGACGCCGGATGGCAGGTCCTGCACCTCTCCGGCGGCAGGCAGACCGACTTCGCCCCCGCGAGCGTCGAGCACTACGTCGCGGTCGAGTACCTCGACGGCATGCACCTCGCCTACGCCGCGGCCGACCTCGTGCTGTGCCGCGCCGGCAGCCTGACGGTGAGCGAGCTCATGGCCGTCGGCCTGCCGGCGGTCTACGTGCCGCTGCCGTTCGGCAACGGCGAGCAGGCGCTCAACGCCCACGACCAGGTCGCCGCGGGCGGCGCGATGCTCGTCGACGACGGCCTGCTCGCGAGCGGCTGGGTGCACGACGTGCTCGTGCCGCTGCTCGCCGACCACGACCGCGTCGCCGCCATGGCGGCGTCGACGCGCGGCTCCGGCATCGTCGACGGCGACGACCGGATGTGCGACCTCCTGCACGACGCGATGGAGCAGACCCGATGATCGAGCCCGACCTCACCCAGCCGATCCCCGAGGGCATCGAGCGCGTGCACATGATCGGCATCGGCGGCTCGGGCATGTCGGGCATCGCCCACATGCTGCTCGACGAGGGCGTGCGCGTCACGGGCTCCGACCGCTCGGGCTCGGCGACGGTGGATGCGCTCGTCGCGCACGGCGCCGTCGTCGCGATCGGCCACGCGGCGGAGCACCTGCCCGCCGACGTCGACGCCGTCGTCGTCACGAGCGCGCTGTGGCCGACGAACCCCGAGCTCGTCGCGGCGCAGGAGCGCGGCATCCCGGTGCTGCACCGCTCGCAGGCGCTGCACCTCCTCGCACGCGGCAAGCGGCTCGTCGCGGTCGCGGGCGCGCACGGCAAGACGACGTCGACCGGCATGGTGGCCTGGGCGCTGCACCGCCTCGACGCGGGCGCGGGCTACGTCAACGGCGGCACCATCGCGGGCCTCGGCGGCTCGAGCGCCCACGGCGACGGCGACCTCTTCGTGCTCGAGGCCGACGAGTCGGACGGATCCTTCCTGCTCTACGACGTCGCGGTCGCGCTCGTGACGAACGTCGACACCGACCACCTCGACCACTACGGCACGGCCGACGCGTTCGACGCGGCCTTCGCGACGTTCGCCGACGCGGCGTCGGAGTCGGTCGTCATCTCGAGCGACGACGAGGGTGCTCGCCGCGTGCGGGCGCTGCTGCGCCACGAGCACGTCACGACGTTCGGCGAGCGGGCGGACGCCGACGTGCGCGTGGTCGACGTCGTCACGGGCGAGGGCATCCGCTGCGTCGTCGAGCACGACGGCGCGCGGCACGAGATCGCCATGGAGGTCGTCGGCAGGCACAACGCCCTCAACGCCGCCGGCGCGTTCGCCGTGCTGCTGCGCCTGGGCATCCCCGCGGCCGACGCCGCGCGCGCGCTCTCGGGCTTCCGCGGCACGGGCCGCAGGTTCGAGTCGCACGGCGAGCGACGCGGCGTGCGCGTGTACGACGACTACGCGCACCACCCCGCCGAGGTCGAGGCAGCGCTGTCCGGGGCGCGCACCGTGCTCGGCCAGGGCAGGCTCATCGCCGTCCACCAGCCGCACCTGTACTCCCGCACGCGCGACATGGCGAGCGAGTTCGCCGCGGCGTACGAGCGGCTCGCCGACCACACGATCGTCCTCGACGTGTACGGGGCGCGCGAGGACCCGATCCCGGGCGTCACGGGCGCGCTCGTCTCCGACGCCTTCGACGACGCGGCGCACGTCGACTTCCTGCCGGACTGGCAGGCTGCCGCCGACCGCGTGGGCGAGCTCGCGCGCGAGGGCGATCTCGTCATGACGCTGTCGTGCGGCGACGTGTACCGGATCATCCCGCAGGTCCTCGCGTCGCTCGAGGCCACGGACGGCGAGGGGTGAGGCGACCGGAGGGCTTCGACGGGCCGCCCCGGCGTCCCGCCCAGCGCCCGGAGCCCGAGCCGACGCCGGGGGCCGAGCCGCCGCGCGAGCGGACGGCGCCGTCCGCGCGCGACCGCCCGACGCGTCCCGCGCCCGAGGCGCGAGACGTCGACGCCGAGGCGGCGGACGCCGCAGCCGAGGCGCCGATCGTCGCGCAGGCACGCGGACGCCGTCGCAGCGAGTCGCACGCGAGCCGCACCGACCGGCTGCTGCGCGATGCCGAGCTGCGCCGGCTGCGGCTCGCGCGCGCCGAGACCCGACGGGCGACGGCGGCCGCGCGCCGCGCCGAGCGTGCGAGCGCCCGTGCCGAGCGCTCCGAGGTGCGACGCTTCACGGCCGCCTCGCGCCGCCGGGTGCGCAGGGGAGCGATCGCCGTCGGCGTGCTCGCCGCGTCGTTCGCGCTGCTCGTCGGCCTCGTCCACTCGCCGCTCATGGCCGTGCGCGACATCGAGGTGCAGGGCTCGCAGCGCGTGGACGCCGTCGCGATCCAGGCGGCGCTCGGCGGCCAGCTCGGCCAGCCGATCGCGACCGTGACCGACGCGGGCATCCGCGAGGACCTCGAGCGCTTCACGGGCCTGCAGTCCTTCGTCGTCGACGTCGTGCCCCCGGGCACCATCGTCGTGCGCGTCGTCGAGCGGCAGCCCGTCGTCGTCGACGAGGTCGACGGGCAGGACGTCATGCTCGATCCGGCGGGCGTGGGGCTCGGCATGCCCGACGGGACGGCGCTGCCACGGCTCGAGTCGGTCGAGGTCGGCTCGGACGCCTACGTCGCCGTCGCCTCGTCGCTCGTGGCGATGCCGCAGGCGCTGCGCGCGCAGATCGCGACGATCACCGCGACGACGAGCGACGACGTCACGATGACGCTCGCGTCGGGGCAGCAGGTCGTGTGGGGGAGCGCCGAGGACGCGCGGCTCAAGGCCGACGTGCTCGCGGCGCTCGTCGCGGCGGCCGATCCCGCGACGCCCGTGACGTTCGACGTCAGCGCGCCCGAGCATCCCGTCGTGCGCCCCTGACGACGCACGTCGCCGACGCGCGCGGGCTGCGAATCCCGTCGATCGCATCGCGGCGCTGCGGCGTGTCTGAGTCGACGGGCACGGACGCGGCCCTACCGTCGGAATCGACAACGAATGCTGAGGAAATCTCTAAACCTCTACCTGAGGTTGAAGGTTTCGATCGAGGGGCCGGACCGTGACT
>NZ_BAAAQT010000006.1:709213-798569 GCF_039531815.1 Agrococcus versicolor
GTTCATCGCCATCAACACCGACGCGCAGGCGCTGCTGCTGAGCGACGCCGACGTCAAGCTCGACGTGGGCCGCGAGCTCACGAAGGGCCTCGGCGCAGGCGCCGACCCCGAGGTGGGACGCCGCGCGGCCGAGGACCACGCCGAGGAGATCGAGGAGGCCCTCGCCGGCTCCGACATGGTCTTCGTCACCGCGGGCGAGGGCGGCGGCACCGGCACGGGTGGCGCACCCGTCGTCGCGCGGATCGCGAAGAGCCTCGGCGCGCTGACCGTCGGCGTCGTGACGAAGCCGTTCTCGTTCGAGGGCAAGCGCCGCCAGGCGCAGGCCGAGGCGGGCGTCGAGGCGCTCAAGAACGAGGTCGACACGCTCATCGTCGTGCCGAACGACCGCCTGCTCGAGATCTCCGACATGGGCATCTCGATGGTCGAGGCCTTCGAGACCGCCGACCAGGTGCTCCTCGCGGGCGTCCAGGGCATCACCGACCTCATCACGACGCCTGGCCTCATCAACGTCGACTTCGCCGACGTCAAGTCGGTCATGCAGGGTGCGGGCAGCGCCCTCATGGGCATCGGCTCGTCGCGCGGCGCCGACCGCGCCATCAAGGCCGCGGAGCTCGCCGTCGCGAGCCCGCTCCTCGAGGCGAAGATCGACGGTGCGCACGGCGTGCTGCTCTCGATCCAGGCGTCGAGCAACCTCGGCATCCACGAGACCTACGACGCGGCGAAGCTCGTGCAGGAGGCCGTGCACCCCGAGGCCAACATCATCTTCGGCACGGTCATCGACGACACGCTCGGCGACGAGGTGCGCGTCACGGTCATCGCCGCCGGCTTCGACGGCGGCGTGCCGCTCGTGCGCACCGACGACGAGGTGCTCCGCACGACGCCCGCGCGCGACATGGGCCTGGGCGGTGCGGCGGGAGCCGGTGCCGCGGCAGCGGCCGAGGCGCCGGAGGGACAGCCCGCGGGGCGCCACGCCGGCCCGACGCCCGAGGTGCCGCAGCACCTCACGGGACCCGTGCAGCCGCTCTCGGACAGCGACGAGGACGAGGACGAGTTCCTCCCCGACTTCCTGCGCCACTAGGCGAGACCGGATGCGCACGGCAGCCGAGCGGCTCGCAGCCATCCGCGACGAGATCGCGTCGGCGCCCCACGGCGCCGACGCGACGCTCGTCGTCGTCACGAAGTTCCACCCCGCATCCCTCGTCGAGGAGCTGGCCGCCGCAGGCCAGCGCGACATGGGGGAGTCGCGGCACCCCGAGGCGCGCGACAAGGCCGCGGGGCTCGAGGCCCTCGACCTGACGTGGCACTACGTCGGGCAGCTGCAGCGCAAGAAGGCGCGGCAGGTCGCCCGCTACGCCCACGTGCTGCACTCGATCGACTCCGTCGACCTCGTCGACGCGCTCGGCAGCGGCGAGACGCCGCTCGAGATCCCCGTGCGAGACGCGTTCGTGCAGGTCAACCTCACGGACGACCCCGCGCGGGGCGGCGTCGCGCCGGACGCCCTCGAGGCGCTCGCCGAGCACGTCGAGGCGTCGCCGGCCCTGCGCCTGCTGGGCGTCATGGCGATCGCGCCGCTCGACGAGGAGCCCGCATCGGCCTTCGCACGCCTCGCCGGCCACGCCGAGCGCGTGCGGGCGATCGCGCCCGAGGCCAGATGGATGTCGGCCGGCATGTCGCAGGACTGGCGCGTCGCGCTCGAGCACGGCGCGACACACCTGCGGATCGGCACCGCAATCACGGGAGAACGGCCATCCAGTCCGTAGCCTGGATGCAGATCGGGAGGATCGCATGAGCAACGCATTGAAGAAGGCGGCCGTGTACTTCGGCTTCGCCGAAGAGGACGAGCTGACCCAGGAGTCGCCCGCCGTGCGCGCCTCGGAGTCGGAGCAGCGCGACGAGCGCGCCGACCGCCGCGAGCCGCGTCCGGAGCCCAAGCCGCGCGCCGTCGCGCCGCTGCGCCCCGCAGCCCAGCAGGTGGGAGCCATGCACGAGATCCTCACGGTGCACCCGCGCCAGTACAAGGATGCGCAGGAGATCGCCGGCGCCTTCCGCGACGGCACCCCCGTCATCATCAACCTCTCGCAGATGACCGATGGCGACGCACGTCGTCTTATCGACTTCTCCGCAGGTCTCACGCAGGGCCTCCAGGGCCGCATCGAGCGCGTGACGACCAAGGTCTACCTCCTGACGCCCGAGCACATCGCGGTGGCGGGCGGTCGCATGGAGGTCGGCGAGACCGACGCCTTCGCGCACTGACGTGCAGCTCGTCGCCCTCGCCGTCAACGTGGCGGCGAACGTGCTCTTCTACGTGCTGTGGTCGCGCGTCATCCTCGACGTCGTCCGGCAGGTCCGCCGCGACTGGAAGCCCAAGGGCTTCTGGCTCATGGTCTCGGTCACGATCCTCACGCTCACCGACCCGATCCTGCGCGTCGCGCGCCGGATCGTGAAGCCCGTGCGCATCGGCGGTGCGATGCTCGATCTGTCTATGATCGCCGTCATGGCGCTCGTGCTCGTCGTCGTCGTGATCTCGGGCTCGGTCGTGAGCGCGTTGGCCTGAGGCTCCCCGCGCGGCCCGCTAGGCTTGCCGCGCGATTCATCCCCCGGGGCCGCGGACTACAGTGGACTCCGATCCGAAGAGGAAAGGCTGCACGATGGCACTGACGCCGGACGACATCGTCAACAGGACGTTCGAGACCACGCGGTTCCGCGACGGCTACGACCAGGACGAGGTCGACAACTTCCTCGACGAGATCGTCGCGGAGTTCCGTGCGCTGACCACCGAGAAGGAGCGCCTCGAGGCTCGCGTCGCCGAGCTCGAGTCCGGCGCCCCCGCCGCGACCACGGCAGAGGTCGCCCCCGTCGCATCGGCGCCGGCGCCCGAGCCCGAGCCCGTCGTCGAGGCGCCCGCGCCCGCCGCGCAGGCCGCGCCCGAGACGCCCTCCTCGTCCGTCTCGCCCGAGGGCCTCCTCGCCCTCGCGCAGCGCGTGCACGACGAGCACGTGGCCGAGGGCCAGCGCCGCAAGGACGAGCTCGTCGCCCAGGCGGAGACGCAGGCCGCCGAGGTCGAGGAGGCCGCGACGCGGCGTCGTGCCGATCTCGAGAAGGAGTTCGACGCGACGAAGACGCAGCTCGAGCTCGAGAAGGCCGAGCTCGAGACGAAGATCGACGAGCTCAAGACGTTCGAGCGCGACTACCGTCTGCGCCTGCGCGGCTACATCGAGAGCCAGCTCCGCGACCTCGACCGCACGGCGTTCGCGTTCGGCGGCTCGTCCGCGCCCGCGCAGCAGTAGGTGTCCGCCGCGCGCGGCGTCGCCTGGCGCCTCCTCGGGCTGCTGTTCGGCATCGCCGTCGCGGTGTGGGGCGTCGACCTCCTCGTGAAGGAGTGGGTGCTGGCGACGCTGCCCGAGGGACGCCCCGTCCCGGTGCTGGGCGAGGTGCTCCAGTGGCACTTCGTGCGCAACCCGGGTGCGGCGTTCTCGCTCGCATCGGGCATGACGTGGATCTTCACGATCATCGCGTCCGCCGTCGCGATCTTCATCGTCGTGCAGGCGCGCCGCATCCGCTCCCGCGCCTGGGCCATCGTGCTCGGCGCGCTCCTGGGCGGCGTCGTCGGCAACCTCACCGACCGCCTCGTGCGCGAGCCCGGCGGCCTGCAGGGCCACGTCATCGACTTCATCCAGGTGTGGGGCTTCCCCGCGATCTTCAACGTCGCCGACATCTTCGTCGTGTGCTCGATGGCGGGCTTCATCCTGCTCGTGCTGCGCGGCGTGGGGCTCGACGGCGTGCGTCGCACCGACGAGCCGGACGCCCCGACGGCCGGCGACGAGCCCGCCGGCGAGGCCGCGGCCGAGCCGACCGCCGCGCGCCGCGAGGACTGATGGAGGAGCGCTCCCTCCACGTGCCCGACGGGCTGGACGGCCAGCGCGCCGACGCGGGCATCGCGCGCGTGCTCGGCCTGTCGCGCACGGCGGTCGCCGAGGCGATCGAGGCCGGCGGCGTGCGGCAGGACGGCCGCGAGCTCGGCAAGTCCGACCGGCTGCGGGCGGACGCGTGGCTCGAGGTGCGCTGGGAGGCGCGTCGCGAGCCGACGATCGAGCCCATCCCCGTGCCCGACCTGGGCATCGTCCACGACGACGACGACCTCGTCGTCGTCGACAAGCCCGCCGGGGTCGCGGCGCATCCGTCGATGGGCTGGACCGGTCCGACGGTCGTCGGCGCGCTCGCCGCGGCGGGATACCGCATCTCGACGTCGGGCGCCGCCGAGCGGCAGGGCGTCGTGCACCGGCTCGACGCCGGCACGAGCGGCCTCATGGTCGTCGCGAAGAGCGAGCGCGCCTACGCGTCGCTCAAGGCGCAGTTCCACGACCGCGAGGTCGAGAAGGTCTACCACGCGGCGGTGCAGGGGAGGCCCGATCCGCTCCGCGGCACGATCGACGGCCCCATCGGCCGGCACCCCGGCCACGAGTGGCGCTTCGCCGTCGTCTCCTCGGGCAAGCACGCCGTGACGCACTACGAGACCCTCGAGGCCTTCCGCGACGGGAGCCTCGTCGAGGTGCACCTCGAGACGGGCCGCACGCACCAGATCCGCGTGCACATGGCGGCGCAGCGGCATCCGTGCCTCGGCGACGGGATGTACGGCGCCGACCCGACCCTCTCGGCGCGCCTGGGCCTCGAGCGCCAGTGGCTGCACGCCGTGCGCCTCGGGTTCACGCACCCGGGCTCCGGCGAGTGGCTCGAGTCGACGAGCGAGCCGCCCGCCGACCTGCGCCACGCGCTCGAGGTGCTCGAGGGCTGATCCGCGATCGGCGCCGGCATGGCGCTCGGATCGTGTCGCGACGGTGGTCGCTCGTAGCATGGGGGCCCTATGGCCGAGCAGTTCGCGCATCTCCACGTCCACACCGAGTACTCGATGCTCGACGGTGCCGCGCACATCGGCCCGCTCGTCGAGGCGGCGGCCGAGCAGGGCATGCCCGCCATCGCCATGACCGACCACGGCAACGTCTTCGGGGCGTTCGACTTCTGGTCGAAGGCGACCGCCGTGGGCGTCAAGCCCATCATCGGCATGGAGGCGTACGTCACGCCGGGCACGCACCGCGGCGACCGCACGCGCGTGCGCTGGGGCGACGACGCCGGCGGCGACGACGTCTCGGGCGGCGGCTCCTACACGCACATGACGCTGCTGGCGCAGTCGACCGCGGGCATGCACAACCTCTTCCGCATGGCGTCGCTCGCGTCGCTCGAGGGCTTCTACTTCAAGCCTCGTCTCGACCGCGAGCTGCTCGCGCGCTACTCGGACGGCATCATCGCCACGACGGGCTGCGTCGGCGGCGAGGTGCAGACCAAGCTGCGCCTCGGCCAGTACGACGAGGCCAAGCGAGCCGCGGGCGAGCTGCAGGACATCTTCGGCAAGGAGAGCTTCTTCGCCGAGATCATGGATCACGGCATCGACGTCGAGCGCCGCACGATGGGCGACCTGCTGCGCCTCGCGAAGGAGCTCGACCTCCCGCTCGTGGCGACGAACGACCTCCACTACACGCACGCGTCCGACGCGACGGCGCACTCGGCGCTCCTGTGCGTGCAGTCGGGCACGACGCTGCACGACCCGAAGCGCTTCAAGTTCGACGGCGAGGGCTACTACCTCAAGTCGGCCGCCGAGATGCGGCACATCTTCCAGCAGCATCCCGAGGCGTGCGACAACACGCTCCTCATCGCCGAGCGCTGCGACGTGCAGTTCGACACCAAGGCGAACTACATGCCGCGCTTCCCGGTGCCCGAGGGGCACACGGAGGAGTCCTGGTTCCGCGAGGAGGTCGCGACGGGCCTCCTGCGGCGCTACCCGGCCGGCGTGCCCGAGGACGTGCAGCGCCAGGCCGACTACGAGATGGGCGTCATCGCCCAGATGGGCTTCCCCGGCTACTTCCTCGTCGTCGCCGACTTCATCAACTGGGCGAAGGACAACGGCATCCGCGTCGGTCCCGGCCGTGGCTCGGGCGCCGGCTCCATGGCCGCGTACGCCATGCGCATCACCGACCTCGACCCGCTGGCCCACGGCCTCATCTTCGAGCGCTTCC
Organism: Agrococcus versicolor; assembly: GCF_039531815.1. NCBI lineage: Bacteria > Bacillati > Actinomycetota > Actinomycetes > Micrococcales > Microbacteriaceae > Agrococcus > Agrococcus versicolor. The sequence goes on from NZ_BAAAQT010000006.1 coordinate 715,282, forward strand.
TCAACCCCGACCGCGTCTCGATGCCCGACTTCGACGTCGACTTCGACGATCGTCGCCGCGGCGAGGTCATCCGCTACGTCACCGAGAAGTACGGCACCGAGCGCGTCGCGCAGATCGTCACCTACGGCACGATCAAGTCGAAGCAGGCCCTCAAGGACGCCACGCGCGTGCTCGGGCAGCCGTTCGGCCTCGGCGAGCGCCTCACGAAGGCCATGCCCGCGCCGATCATGGCGAAGGACATCCCGCTGTCGGGCATCACGGATCCGTCGCACCAGCGCTACAAGGAGGCGGCGGACTTCCGCGCCATCCTCGACGCCGACCCCGACGCGCGCACCGTCTACGACACGGCGCTCGGGCTCGAGAACCTCAAGCGCCAGTGGGGCGTGCACGCCGCGGGCGTCATCATGTCGTCCGACCCGCTCATGGACATCATCCCGATCATGAAGCGGGAGCAGGACGGCCAGATCGTCACGCAGTTCGACTACCCCACCTGCGAGGCCCTCGGCCTCATCAAGATGGACTTCCTCGGGCTGCGCAACCTCACGATCATCTCCGACGCGCTCGACAACATCGTGTCGAACCGTGGCGAAACCATCGACCTCGACCTGCTGCCGCTCGACGACCGCGGCGCCTACGAGCTGCTCACGCGCGGCGACTCGCTCGGCGTCTTCCAGCTCGACGGCGGGCCGCTGCGCTCGCTCATGCGCCTCATGCGCCCCGACTCCTTCGAGGACATCTCGGCGCTCATCGCGCTCTACCGCCCCGGCCCCATGGGCGCGAACTCGCACACGAACTACGCGCTGCGCAAGAACGGCGCGCAGCCGATCACGCCGATCCACCCCGAGCTCGAGGAGCCGCTCGCCGAGATCCTCGAGGAGTCGTACGGCCTCATCATCTACCAGGAGCAGGTGATGGCGATCGCGCAGAAGGTCGCCGGCTTCACGCTCGGCGAGGCCGACATCCTCCGCCGCGCGATGGGCAAGAAGAAGAAGTCCGAGCTCGACAAGCAGTTCGCCGGGTTCTCGCAGGGCATGCAGGACCGCGGCTACTCGATGTCCGCGGTCGAGAAGCTGTGGGAGATCCTCCTGCCGTTCTCCGACTACGCCTTCAACAAGGCGCACTCGGCCGCCTACGGCGTCATCTCCTACTGGACGGCCTACCTCAAGGCGCACTACGCGCCGGAGTACATGGCCGCGCTGCTCACGAGCGTCGGCGACTCCAAGGACAAGATGGCGATCTACCTGTCGGAGTGCCGCCGCATGGGCATCACGGTGCTGCCGCCGGACGTCAACACGTCCTCGCTGCGCTTCACGGCCGTCGGCGGCGACATCCGCTTCGGGCTCGGCGCGGTGCGCAACGTCGGCGCGAACGTCGTCGACCAGCTCGTCGCCGCCCGCGAGGTCGAGGGATCCGCGACGACGTTCCACGACTTCCTCAAGAAGATGCCCCTCGGCGTCGTCTCGAAGCGCGTCGTCGAGTCGCTCATCAAGGCAGGCGGGTTCGACTCGCTCGGCGCGACGCGGCGCGCGATGCTCGAGGTGCACGAGCAGGCCGTCGAGGACGCGGCGAACACGAAGCGCCGCGAGGCGAACGGGCAGGTCGACCTCTTCGGCGACCTCTTCGACGTCGAGGAGCAGGCCGAGCAGGTGCCCGACCGGCCCGAGTGGGCCAAGCGCGACAAGCTCGCCTTCGAGCGCGAGATGCTCGGCCTCTACGTCTCCGACCATCCCCTCGCCGGCCTCGACCTCGAGCTCGCGAAGCACGCGAGCCATCAGATCCAGTCGCTCGTCGACGACTGCGAGGACGGCGACACCGTCACGGTCGCGGGGCTCATCACCACGGCGCAGCATCGCGTCGCGAGGCAGTCCGGCAACCCGTACGGCATCCTCACGATCGAGGACTTCGGCGGCGAGGTCGACGTCATGGTGCTCGGGAAGACGTACACGGCGTTCCAGCACGAGCTGCAGGCCGACCGCATCGCGGTCGTGAAGGGTCGCTTCCGCACGCGCGACGAGGGCTTCACCCTGCACGCCAACCACGTCGAGTTCCCGGACGTCATGCCGGTCGACGAGACGAAGCCCCTCGAGCTGCGCCTCATGGAGCGGCGCGCGACGCTCGCGACGACGCGCGACCTCAAGGCCGTGCTCGAGCGGCATGCGGGCCCGACCGACGTGCGCCTGCGGCTCGAGCGGCCGGGCGCGGCGCGCGTGTTCCGCCTCCAGCACCAGGTGCAGATCTCGTCGGCGCTCTTCGGCGAGCTCAAGAGCCTGCTCGGGCCCGCCGCGCTCGTGTGACCGCTCGGGCGGCGACGGCGTCCCGGCACGTGCGCGCGGCGCAATACCCTGGAGGCATGCTGCGACGACTCGACCTGTCCGCGCGCGCCGACGTCCCCGAGCTGCCTCGCGCGGCCAACGACGTCGACCGGGCGCTCGAGGCGGCCCGCACGCTCGTCGAGGCGGTGCGCGTCGAGGGCGCCGAGGCGCTGCTCGACCAGGCCGAGCGCTTCGACCGCGTGCGTCCGGCCGCGCTGCGCGTCCCGCAGGCCGCGCTCGACGCCGCGCTCGCGGGCCTCGCCCCCGCGGTCCGCACCGCGCTCGAGACCGCGATCGCCCGCGTGCGGCTCGCGACGGCGGCGCAGGTGCCGCCGGCGGTCACGACGACCCTCGCGCCGGGTGCCGTCGTGGAGCAGCGCTGGATGCCGGTGGCGCGCGCGGGCGTGTACGTGCCCGGCGGCAAGGCCGTCTATCCCTCGAGCGTCGTCATGAACGTCGTCGCCGCGCAGGTCGCGGGCGTCGAGCGCATCGTGGTCGCCTCCCCGCCGCAGGCGGACCACGGCGGCCTCCCGCACCCGACGATCCTCGCCGCCGCGGCGCTCCTCGGCATCGACGAGGTGCTCGCCGCCGGCGGCGCGGGCGCCATCGGCGCGCTCGCGTACGGCGTGCCGGGCGTCGTCGACGCCGTCGACGTCGTCACGGGCCCCGGCAACGTGTTCGTCGCCGCCGCGAAGCGCGTCGTCGCCGGCCACGTGCGCGTCGACTCCGAGGCGGGACCGACCGAGATCCTCGTGATCGCCGATGCCACGGCCGACGCCGACCTCGTCGCGGCCGACCTCGTGAGCCAGGCGGAGCACGACGAGCTCGCCGCCGCGGTGCTCGTCACCGACTCCGTCGCGCTCGCCGATGCCGTCGACGTCGCGCTCGAGGCGCGCGTCGCCGCGACGCCGCACGCCGAGCGCGTGCGCGTGTCGCTCGCCGCCGAGCAGTCGGCCGCGATCATCGTCGCCGACCTCGACCACGCGATCGCCGTGTCCGACGCGTACGCGCCCGAGCACCTCGAGATCATGACGGCCGACGACGACGCCGTCGTCGCGCGCATCCGCAACGCGGGCGCGATCTTCGTCGGGCCCGCGACCCCCGTGAGCCTCGGCGACTACGCCGCCGGCTCCAACCACGTGCTGCCGACCGGCGGCCAGGCCGCGCGCGTCTCGGGCCTCGGGGCCCAGACGTTCCTGCGCCCGCAGCAGGTCGTGCGCTACGACCTCGAGGGCCTGCGCGGCATCGCGGACGCCGTGGTGGCGCTCGCCGAGAGCGAGGACCTCCCCGCCCACGCCGAGGCGATCCGAGCGAGGCTCTAGATGCACTGCCCGTTCTGCCGGCACCCGGACTCGCGCGTCGTCGACACGCGATCGTCGGACGACGGCCTCACGATCCGCCGCCGCAGGCAGTGCCCGCGCTGCGACCGCCGCTTCACGACGACCGAGACGGCGAGCCTCCTCGTCGTGAAGCGCTCGGGTGTCGTCGAGCCGTTCAGCCGCGACAAGGTCATCGAGGGCGTGCGGAAGGCGTGCCAGGGTCGGCCGGTGACGGACGCCGACCTCGCGACGGTCGCGCAGAGCGTCGAGGAGGCCATCCGCGCCACGGGCGTGAGCCAGGTCGACGCGAACGACATCGGGCTGTCGGTGCTGCCGCCGCTGCGCGAGCTCGACGAGGTCGCCTACCTGCGGTTCGCGAGCGTCTACCAGGCGTTCGAGTCGCTCGAGGACTTCGAGTCGGCCATCGACGGCCTGCGACGCGACCACGACGGCACGCAGGTGCAGGCGTGAGCGGCCTCTACGCGCCGCTGTACCGGCACGTGCTCGCCCGCATCGACGCCGAGCGCGCGCATCACCTCGGCGCGGCCGTCGTGCGAGCCGCGGGGATGCTGCGTCCGGGGGTGCGGGCCGACGCGAGCCTGCGCGTGCGGACGCTCGGCCGTGAGTTCCCCACGCCGTTCGGCCTCGCCGCGGGCTTCGACAAGGACGCCTCGATGATCGTCGGCCTCGGCGCGCTCGGGTTCGGCCACGTCGAGGTCGGCACCATCACGGCCGTGCCGCAGCCGGGCAACGACCGGCCGCGACTGTTCCGGCTGCTCGCCGACCGCGCGCTCGTGAACCGCATGGGCTTCAACAACCAGGGTGCGGCCGGGGCCGCCGAGCGCATCCGCGCCGCACGCGCCGCCCGATCGCGGCCGGTGATCGGCGTCAACATCGGCAAGAGCCGCGTCGTCGACGTCGACGACGCCATCGACGACTACCTCGTCTCGACGCGGCTCCTCGCGCCCGTCGCCGACTACCTCGCCGTCAACGTGTCGTCGCCGAACACGCCCGGCCTGCGCGGCCTGCAGGACGAGGAGCGGCTCGCACCGCTGCTCGAGGCCGTGCGCGACGCCGCCGGCACGACGCCGGTGCTCGTGAAGATCGCCCCCGACCTCGACGACGCGGCGATCGCGGGCGTCGCGGCGCTCGTGCAGCGCCTGGGCCTCGCGGGCGTCATCGCGACGAACACGACGATCGCGCGCGACGGGCTCGCGTCCGATGCGGCGCTCGTGGAGCGCGCCGGCGCCGGCGGGCTCTCCGGGGCGCCGCTCGCTGCGCGTTCGCTCGAGGTGCTGCGCATCCTGCGCGGCGTGCTGCCCGCCGACGTGTGCGTCGTCTCCGTCGGCGGCGTCACGACGGCGGCCGACGTCGCCGAGCGCCTCTCGGCCGGCGCGACGCTCGTGCAGGGCTACTCGGCGTTCGTGTACGAGGGGCCGGGCTGGGCCGCGCGCATCAACCGCGAGCTGCCGGCGCTCCTCGCCGCGCGCTGACGTCCGGGCGGTCGACGCACGAGCGGCCGCCGCCCGAGGGCGACGGCCGCGATCGGCGCTCGAGGCCGCTAGCGCTCGACGTCCGTGTTCGACGCCGTGTCGTGGCCCGGCTGCTCGTCCCGCATGTCGGGCCCCCCGTCGCCGACGGGTCGTGCCTCGTCCTCCGCGACGACCGGCCGCTCGTGCGTCACGGGATCGTCCTCGATCCACTCGGTGTCGGGCAGCGGGGAGGCGCTCTGCGGCCCCTGCACCAGCCGGCCCATCTCGTCGACGAACTTCTCGCTCATGGCATGTGTCCCTTCCGCGTCGCACGCTACGCCGGGTCGCCGCCGGACGGAAGGGCGTGGCGCGGACGCCTCATGCCGTGGGCGTGCGCGGCACCCAGCAGCGCACGCGGTCGCGATAGTCGGCGAACGCGTCGCCGAAGCGCGCGAGCAGGTCGGCCTCCTCCTCGGGCCGGATGACGTGGTTCCAGACGAGCGAGCCGGCGGCCGCCCATGCGACGACCATCCACGAGCCGATGGCGAGCCCGACGGCCACCCCCTGCGCGAGTCCCGAGATCGCCATCGGGTTCCGCACCCAGCGATACGGGCCGGCGACCACGAGGCGGCGCGTCTGGGCCGAGGGCAGCGGCGTGCCCTCGCCGAGGGTCGAGAGCGCACGCGCCGACGCGATGCCGAGGGCGCTCGCGGCGAGGAGGAGGACGACGCCGAGCGCCTGGACGATGGGCGGCGCGTCGAGCCGCAGCCGCCACCGCAGCTCGACGAGCGCGATGATCGCAGGGGCGACGACGAGCGCGCTGCCCCAGAACACGACGATCTGACGCGCGGTGCGGGCGACGTGCGTGCGGGTGGTGCCGAGCGGAGCGAGCGCGAAGGCGAACGGGCCGCGCGTCACGAGCCCGCCGGGGATGCGGCCGAGCACCAGGAGCAGGCAGGCGGCCACGCTCGCCGCCGCGGCCGCGAGCATGAGCACGGCGCCGAGGCCGGCGAGCTGCGTCACGGTGGCGTAGCCGGCCATGCCGACGGCGACGAGGCACGTCCATGCGGTCGCGAGCCACGCCGCCCATCGGACGCCGGCGGCGGCGATGGCGGAGGCGAGGACGAACAGCGGCACGTCGAACGCGGCGACGGCGGCCGCAGGCAGCGTGCCGAGCGTCGCGTCCTGCACGGCGGGGGAGACCAGCACGCCGATCCACCAGGCGGCTCCGGCGAGCGCCTGCACGCCGAACCATGCCCGCCCGAGCGCACGGCCACGCTGCGCCGACGCGGTCGAGGCCCGGCGGTCGCGCATGCGAGCGAGCGTAGGCCACGCGCATCCGAGGCCGGGCGCGGCAGGCCGGGCGCGCATCAGCGCGGAGGCAGCGGCTCGAGGTCGTCGAGGGACTTGTCGGCGCGCAGGCCGCGCCAGACCGGCTGGCGGAACGACCCAGCCTCCGTGACGCCCGTGAAGCGCACCTCGCCGACGGCGGCGCGCATCCACGTCATGGCGCGGGTGACGTCGGCCGGCACGTCGGCGACGGCGCGCGACGCGCGCGTCAGGTCGGGCAGCCGCTCGCGGATGACGGCGCGGTCGCGGGCGGAGAACCCCGTGCCGACGCGGCCGGCGTAGCGGAGCCCGCCGCCGTCCGGCGTCGGCGCCGCGAGGACGAGCGACCCGAACGTGCGTCCCGACGATCCCGTGCCGGGCAGCCAGCCGACGACGGCGACCTCGTGCGTGCGCACGTGGACGACCTTCCGCCAGTCGTCGCTGCGCGCGCCCGGCTGGTACGTGCTTCGCAGGCGCTTCGCGACGAGCCCCTCGATGCCGAGGCGTTGCGAGGCCTCGACGATCGCCGACGTGCTGCCGACGAGCTGCTCGGTGATCGCGACGCGGTCCGAGGGCACGACGACGCGCTCGAGCTCCTCGCGGCGCTCGGCGAGCGGGAGGCGCAGCAGCGAGCGGCCGTCGACCTCGAGCGCGTCGAACAGCACGAGCGTCACCGGCTCGCCGCGATCCACGGCCCTGCCGCGCCGCCGCGGATCGCCGAGCCGGCCCTGCAGCGACGCGAAGTCGCCGCCGCCGGCGCCCGCGACGAGCTCGCCGTCGAGCACGGCGCGCTCGGCCGTCACCGCCTGCCGGATGGGGTCGCGCAGCTCGCCGAAGCCCTCCGTGAGCGACTGCCCGCTGCGGGAGCGCAGGCGCACGTCGTCGCCGTCGACGACGACGATCGCGCGCCAGCCGTCCCACTTCGGCTCGAACACCCAGCCGTCGCCGACGTCGGCGAGCGTCGCGGTCGACGCGAGCATGGGGTCGAGGCTCCTCGGTGCGGTGGCGGCGCCGCGCGAGCGCTGCGACCGCTCGGCCGGGGCGCTGGGCAGGCGCATGCGATGGCACAGCCACTGGTCGCCGTCGGTCTGCACGAGGGCGATGCGCACGGGCGCGCCGCCGAGGCCGCCGTCGGGACGCCCGTGGAGGGTCACGGCCCGCAGCGCGGGATCCCAGTCCTTCACGGTGTAGTCGCCCGCATCCCAGATGCGGATCTCGCCGGCGCCGTACTCGCCCTTGGGGATGACGCCCTCGAAGCGGCCGTACTCGAGCGGATGGTCCTCGGTGCGGACCGCGAGGCGATCCTTCTCGCCGGAGGTGGGGATGCCCTTGGGGATCGCCCACGACAGCAGCACGCCGTCGTGCTCGAGCCGCAGGTCCCAGTGGAGGCTCGACGCGTGGTGCTCGTGGATGACGAACGAGCGTCCGTACGTCGGCTGCGGCGCCTCGTCGGGGACGGGCTCGGGCGTGCGGTCGGCCGCGCGCTTCTGCCGGTACACCGCGAGCCGGTCGACCATCGGCGGCGGGGCGAGGGGCGCGAGCAGGTCGCCGTCGCGCGCGACGCGTGCGAGGACCTCCTCGTACGTGAGCTGCGCGAGCCCGTCCGACTCGATCTCCCGCCAGGTCCGCGGCGCGGCGACCGTCGGGGTCGGGCGTCCGCGCAGCGAGTACGGGGCGACGGTCGTCTTCGCGCCGGAGTTCTGGCTCCAGTCGACGAGCACCTTGCCGACGCGGCTCGTCTTGCGCTGCGACGACACGACGAGGTCCGGGTGCAGCTCCTCGAGCGAGACGGCGATGGCCTTCGCGAGCGCCGAGGCCCTCGTCGCGTCGAGCCCGTCGATCCGGGCGTAGAGGTGGATGCCCTTCGATCCGCTCGTGACCGGCAGGGGGCGCAGGCCCATGTCGACGAGCAGCTCGCGCGCCCGCAGCGCGACCTCCTGGCACTCGGGCAGGCCCGCGCCCTCGCCGGGGTCGAGGTCGAGCACGAGGCGATCGGGGTCGCGGCGCGCGCCGTCGGGCCCGAATCGCCACTGCGGCACGTGCAGCTCGAGGGATGCCATCTGGGCGAGCCATGCGAGCGTCGCCGCGTCCTCGACGAGCGGGTACTCCTTCGGCCCATCCTTGTGCTCGATGGGACGGTGGGGGATCCAGGACGGCGCGCCCTGCTCGAGCGCCTTGACGAAGAAGACCTCGCCGGGGTCGTCGGCCGTGCCGACGCCGTGCACCCAGCGCTTGCGCGTCACGGGCCGGTCGCGCACGTGGGGGAGCATCGCGGGCGCGACCTCCTGCAGGTACGCCATGACGTCGGCCTTCGTCGTGCCGGCGTCGGGGTAGAGCACCTTGTCGAGGTTCGACACCCCCAGCATGCGGCCGCCGACGCGGACGCTCTGCTCGGCCATCGTCGCGCCCCTAGGCGGACTTCGAGCGCGTGGCGCCGGAGTCCTTGGCCTTGGCGTCCTTGGCCTTGGCGCCCTTGCGACGCTCGACGGAGCGCTGGAGCGCCTCCATGAGGTCGAGCACCTCGGCCTCCTCGGCCTCCTCGCCGAACGTGGCGGCGGTGTCGATCGCGTCGCCCTGCTCGAGCCTCGCCTGCACGAGCTGGCGCAGCTGCACCTGGTACTCGTCCTCGTACTCCTCGGGCGCGAAGTCGCCCGAGAGCTCCTTGACGATCGCCTTCGCGAGATCGAGCTCCTTCGCCTGGATGCGCGGCCGCTCGTCGAGGCTCGAGAACTCCGCGGCGCGGATCTCGTCGTCCCACAGCATCGTCTGCACCATGAGCACGTCGTCGTGCACGCGCAGCACCGCGAGGCGCGACCGCTGCCGGATCGAGATGCGCACGATCGCGGTGCGGGCCGTCTCGTCGAGCACGCGCCGCAGCAGCGTGTACGCCTTGAGCGCCGATCCCGTCGGCTCGAGGTAGTACGACTTCTCGAGGCGGATGGGGTCGATCTGCTTCGAGGGCACGAACTGCACGACCTCGATCTCGCGGCTGCGCTCGACCGGGAGGGACCTCAGGTCCTCGTCGCGGAGCACGACGGTCTTGCCGTCCTCCTCGTACGCCTTGTCGATGTGCTCGTACGCGACGACCTCGCCGCACACCTCGCACTTGCGCTGGTACCGGATCCGACCGCCGTCCGCGTCGTGCACCTGATGCAGGCGCACGTCATGGGTCTCGGTCGCCGAGTACAGCTTGACCGGTACGTTCACGAGCCCGAACGCGATCGAGCCCTTCCACATCGCCCGCATGTGCCCACTCTGGCCCGTGCGCCAACCTTCGACAAGGCCTTGAGATCGGATCGCGACCCGCCGACGGCGCGGAATGCCGCGGACGCAGGCGGGGTTCGCCCTCGTGATGAGCTCTCCCAGCGCTGCGCCCTCGGCCGTCGGCCTCCGCTCCGAGCGCGGCCCGCTGCTGCTGGCGATGATGCTCTCGACGGGGCTCGTCGCGATCGACGCGACGATCCTGTCGACCGCGGTGCCGACGATCGTCGACGACCTCGGCGGGTTCGCGTCCTTCCCCTGGCTCTTCTCCATCTACCTGCTGGCGTCGTCGGTCACGACGCCCATCTACGCGAAGCTCGCCGACACCATCGGCCGCAAGCCCGTCATGCTCTTCGGCATCGCCGCGTTCCTCGTCGGCTCGCTGCTGTGCGGCGTCGCCTGGGACATGCCCTCGCTCATCGCCTTCCGCTTCGTGCAGGGCATCGGCGCCGGCGCGATCCTGCCGGTGTCGATGACGATCGTCGGCGACGTCTACTCGCTCGAGGAGCGCTCGCGCGTGCAGGGCTACCTCGCGAGCGTCTGGGCGATCTCCGCCGTCGTCGGTCCGACGCTCGGCGGCATCTTCGCGCAGCTCGACGCCTGGCGATGGATCTTCCTCGTCAACGTGCCGCTGTGCCTCCTCGCGGCCTGGCTCGTCGTCACGCGCTTCCGGGAGCGCGTCGAGCGCACCCGGCATCGGCTCGACTGGCCGGGCGCCCTGCTGCTGACGGCGTCGCTGTCGCTGCTGATCCTCGGCGTGCTCGAGGGCGGCCGCGCGTGGGCGTGGGCGTCGCCCATCTCGATCGCCATCCTCGGCGTCGGCGCCGCGCTGCTCGCGGCGTTCGTCCTCGTCGAGCGGCGTGCGGCGGAGCCCATCCTGCCGCCGCTGCTGCTCACGCGCCGGCTGCTGCGCGTCACGGCCCTCATGGGGCTCGCGATCGGCGGCGGCCTCATCGGGCTGACGGCGTACGTGCCGACCTACCTCGAGGGATCCATCGGGCTCGCGCCCATCTGGGCGGGCCTCGCGCTCGCGACGCTCACGATCGGCTGGCCCATCGCCGCGTCGCTGTCCGGCCGCCTGTACCTGCGCATCGGCTTCCGGTCGACGACGATCATCGGCGGCGTCATCCTCGTCGTCGGCGCGGGCGGGCTCGCGGCGCTCGCCGGCATCCCCTCGCCCTTCATCGTCGGAGCCCTGTGCCTGCTCGTGGGGCTCGGGTTCGGCTTCACCGCCGTGCCGAGCGTCGTCGCGGCGCAGGCGAGCGTCGACTGGTCCGAGCGCGGCGTCGTCACCGGCGCGCAGATGTTCTCGCGCTCGATCGGCCAGGCCATCGGGGCCGCAGTCCTCGGCGCGCTCGCGAACGCGACGGTCGACGCGGCGGGCGGCGACGCGACCGACCCGGCCACGATCGTCTCGGCCTCGCAGGTCGTCTTCGTCGGCACGGCGGTGCTGTCGGTGCTCGTCCTCGTCGCGGCGCTCGCGATGCCCCGCGATCGCGGTGCCCACGCGGCCTCCGACGCGTCGTCGGCCGTCGCGGGCGCGCCGCGTGCGACGGCGGTCGACCCGGCGCCCGCGGCCGACGGCGCCTAGTCGCCCGACCGCGCCCGCGCGCCGAGGCCGAGCGCCCACATGCCGCTCGCGACGACCGCGGCGACGATCGCCGCGACGAGCCCGGCGATGCCGCCGGCGACGAACTCGAAGACGAACGCCGCGACGCCGATGACGAGCAGCGTCACCACGACGAGCGTCGCGAGCAGCAGCCGATCGCCCAGCAGCACCGTGGCGGCCTTCACCCGCCTGCCGAACAGCAGCCGATGGACCGCGACGGGTGCGAGGCCGAGCAGCGTCGCGAGCGCGGCGAGGCCGACGAGCACGAGGTAGTGCACGACGAGCTCGTCGGTGAGGTCCTCGAAGCGCGACTGGAACGCGACGGCGAGCAGGAAGCCCGAGATGAGCTGCGTGCCGGTGAGCGCGACCCGCAGCTCCTGCAGGATGTCCTGCCAGTTGCGGTCGAGCCGCTCGTTCGTCGACTCCCGCCGGCCGTCGCTCTCGTCGTGCATGCGCCCATCCTGCACCGCCAGGGCGCCGCTCGGGCGGGCGAGGATCAGTGCGAGCGGATCCGGTCGACGAGCTCCTGCTTGCGCAGCCGGAAGACGCCGGAGATGCCGAGCTCCCTCGCCCGATCGCGCAGCTCCGGGACGGTGCGGTCGTCGAGGTCCTCGGCCTTCCCGCCTCGTCGCCCGACGGCCTTCCTGCCGTCGCGCGCCGCCGCGTTCGCGATGCGCGCCGCCTTCTGGGCGCTCGCGCCGTCGTCGCGCAGCTCGCGGTACAGGCCCTCGTCCTTGATCGATGGATTCGGCATGCGTCCATCCCTCCCTGGTCGATGCCCCCAGGCTGCCGCGCGCCGCGGAGCGCGGCGAGGGCCTTGACGCCGTGCGGGCGTCGTCGCTCAGGCAGGCGGACGCGCCGGCGCCGCGAGACGACCGCGGCGCGACGGCAGGCTCACGAGCACGATGCCGACCGCGACCGCCGCGAGCCCGATCCATGCGAGCGCACCGAGGCGCTCGTGCACGACGAGCACGGCGAGCAGCGTCGCCACGACCGGCTCGGCGAGCGCCAGGGTCGTGGCGGTCGAGGCGGCGAGGGCGCGCAACGCCATGCCGAAGAGCAGGTACGCGAGCGCCATGGGCACGAGCGCGAGGAACGCGAGCGTCGCGATCCCGTGCGCCGACGCGAGCGGCCCGGGGCCGAGCACGAGGAAGGCGGGCACCATGACCACGGCGCCGACGAGGAAGATCGACGCCATCGAGCCCTGCGACGTGCGACCGCCCGCGATGAGGCGAGCGCCCGCGTACGCGTACAGGGCGTAGCCGACCCCCGCCGCGAGGGCGAGCGCGATGCCGAGCAGCGGATCCGACCCCGCCGTCGACTCGCCGGAGCCCACGGCGAGCAGCGCGACGCCCGCCGCGGCGATCACGGTCGCCACGGCCCACCGCGCGGTCGGCCGTCGGCCGTCGAGCACCCACTCGAGCGCCGCAGCGACGATCGGGCCGAAGCCGAGGGCGAGGACGTTGCCGACCGCGACGCCTGCGAGGTCCATCGCGGGGTAGTAGGCGGTGGGGTAGAGGACGGCGCCCGCACCGCCGGCGAGCAGCCACGGCCACGCCGAGCGGTCGGCGAGCACCCGAGCGACCGCGCGCCACGACAGGAGGGCGAGCACGAGCCCGCCGACGCCGAACGTGGCGAGGCCGATGAGCAGGGGAGAGGATCCCGCCGGCGCGAAGTGGGCGACGGTGCCCGTCGTGCCCCACAGCACCGCGGCGGCGAGCACGGCGACCGTGTGGATGGGTCGCGCGGCGGTCACGTGCAGAGCCTAGGCGGCGGCGCGCCCACGACTCCCCGCCCATCCGGAGCCGCGGTCGGGGAGGATGGGCGCGTGCATCGCATCCGAGCCCTCCTGCACGGCATGTCCCTGCTCGCCGCGGGCTTCCGCATCGGCTGGCGCGACCCGCGCCTCGCGATCCTCGGCATGGTGCCGCCGCTCGTCGTCGGCGCCGCCCTCGTCGTCGGGCTCGTGATCCTCGGCGTCAACGCCGTCGCGATCGTCGAGGCGCTCACGCCGTTCGCCGACGGGTGGGACGATCCGTGGCCGACGCTGCTGCGCATCGCGCTCGCGATCGCGCTCGTCGCCGGCGCCGGCGCGATCGGCGTGCTGCTGTTCGCCGCCATCACCCTCCTCGTCGGCGCGCCCTTCTACGAGCGCATCTGGCGTGCGGCCGAGGAGCAGCTCGGCGGCGTGCGCGACGAGGTCGAGCCCTCCGTGTGGCAGTCGATCGTCAAGGGCGTCGACGACGGGCTGCGCCTCGCGGGCGTCGCGATCCTCACGGGCCTCGTCGTCGTCGTGCTCGGCCTCGTGCCCGTCGTCGGCCCGCTCGCCGGCTGGATCGGCGGCGCGCTCGTCGGCTCCCGTGCGCTCGCGATCGAGCTCGCGAGCATGCCCGCCGACGCGCGCGGCCTGAGCCTCGACGAGCGTCGCCGCCTCCTCGACGGCGCGCCCGACGTCGCACGTGGGTTCGGCCTCGCCGTCTACCTGCTCTTCCTCGTCCCCGGCGGTGCCGTGCTCGCGACCCCGGCCGCGACCGTCGGCGGCATGCTGCTGGTGCGCGAGCTGCGGGGCGAGCGCACCGAGCCGCCGACGCCCCACGATCCCGGCGCCGACGAGGCGCCGCCCGTCCCGCCGGCACCCTCGACCCCGCCGCCGCTCGCGTAGGCTGTCACGGATGTCCGGAACCCTGCTCGTGCGCGCTGCGACCGCCGACGAGATCGCCCGCTGGGACGATCTCATCGCCACGAACCCCGACGGCGGGCACATGGTGCAGTCGTCGGCGTTCGCCGAGGTCAAGCGAGGCGACGGCCTCGAGCCGCGGTTCCTCGTCGTCGACGGCGACCACCCGATCCACGTCCTCGCGCTCGAGGGCCGGGTGTGGCTCGGTCGCTACTGGTACGTGCCGCTCGGCCCCACCGGCGACGACCTCGAGGGCATCGTCGCCGCGCTGCGCACGTACGCCGCAGCCCAGCCGGGCCTGCTCGTGGTGAAGGTCGAGCCCAGGCTCGAGCGCACGCCCGAGCTCGTCGCGCGACTCGAGGCGACGGGCCTCGAGCCCAGCCGCGACATGCAGGTGCAGACCCACACGGTCGTGCTCGACCTCGAGCAGGGCGACGAGGCGCTGCTCGCGTCGTTCTCGCAGTCGACCCGTCGCCACATCCGCAAGGCGCAGCGCGACGGCTACCGCGTCGAGCGCGTCGACGTCACGCCCGCGACGCGCGAGCGCATGCACGCGATGATGCAGACCGTCGCCGGCGGCAAGGGCATGCAGGGCATGCGCGAGCGCGCCTACTACGACCGGTTCTGGCAGGCGTTCGCCGACGCGGGCACCGGGCAGCTGTACCTCGGCTTCGACGACGACGGCGACGTGCCGCAGGCGGGAGTCTTCGTGACGTTCGCCGGCCGCACCGCCGTGTACAAGGACGGCGGATCGCGCCCCGACCGCCGCATCGCCGGCGGCGCGCCGCTGCTGCTGTTCACGGCGATGCAGGACGCCATCGCGCGCGGCTGCACGGCGTTCGACCTCGCCGGCACGCCGCCCGCCGACCGCCTCGACGACGAGACGCACCCCTTCCACGGCCTCGGCCAGTTCAAGACGCGCTTCGGCCCGGTCACGAGCTTCCTGCCCTCGTTCGACCTCGTGCTGCACCCGCTGCGGCACCGGCTATGGGAGCACGGGCTGCGCAGGATCGAGTGGCGCCTGCGCCCCGGCCCGGACACGCTGCGATGACGGGCGGGACGATGCACGAGCTGCGCGAGGCGACGGCCGCCGAGATCGCCGACTGGGATGCCCACGTCGCACGCAACCCCGACGGCGGCCAGTTCACGCAGACGCTCGCGTTCGCCGAGGTGAAGCGATGGGACGGCTTCGCGACGCACCACATGGTCTACGACGGCGACGAGCCCGTGTTCGCGCTCGTCCTCGAGCGCCACGGCGTCGTCGGCCGCTTCTGGTACGTGCCGTCCGGGCCGTGGCATCCGCGGTTCGACTCGATCGTCGCCGCGACGCGCGCGTACGTCGAGCGGCACCGCCCTGACCTCGTGTCGGTCAAGCTCGAGCCGCGCCTGCGCCGCACCGACGAGCACATGGCGCTGCTGCGCGAGTCCGGCCTCGTCGAGGCCGACGACGTGCAGATCCACACGCACACGGTCATCGCCGACCTGACGCAGGGCCCGGAGGCGCTGCTCGCGAGCTTCTCGAAGGCGGCCCGCAAGAACATCCGCCATGCCGAGCGCGAGGGCTACGTCGTCGAGCGCGTCGATGCGACGCCCGCCCTCATGGATCGCATGTGGGAGCGCATGCAGACCATCTCGGGCGGCGGCGGCCTCAGCGGCATGCGCGGCGAGGAGTACTACCGCACGGTGTGGAAGGCGTTCACCGACCACGGCATGGCCGACTGGTGGGTGGGCGAGGACGGCGGCGACGGCCCGCAGACCATCACGTTCACGATCCCGTTCGGCCGCGACGTCATCGACAAGGACGAGGGCTCCCGCCCCGACCGCCGCATCAACGGCGGCGCGCACCTGGGCAGGTGGACGCGCATGCGGCACTACGCCGAGCGCGGCTTCGCCGGCTTCGACATGATGGGCGCCCCTCCCGCGGCGCGGAAGGACGACCCGACCCACTTCATGCACTCCCTCGCGAGGTTCAAGACGCAGTTCGCGCCCATCGTCGACTTCACGCCCTCGTTCGACCTCGAGCTGAAGCCCGGCAGGCAGCGCGTGTGGGATCGCTACGTGCGCCCGATCGAGTGGCGGGCCAAGCGCCGCTACACGGGACTGTGGTGACCGTGGGTGCCGGCTCGGCGACGCTCCGGCGCGCGACGGCGGCGGAGGTCGCGCGGTGGGACGCGCTCGTGCAGGCGAACCCCGACGGCGGCCAGTGGGCGCAGGGCGAGGCGTACGCCGCGCTCAAGCGGCACGAGGACGGCCTCCATCCCGTGCACCTGCTGCTCGAGGGTGCGCCGGGCGTCGACGGCGACGTCGCGATGCTCGCGCTCGAGCACCGCTCGGTCGCCGGTCGCCAGTGGTACCTGCCGCAGGGCCCCAGCCTCCCGATCGCGGCCGTGCCGGCCTTCACGGCGGCGCTGCGCGCGTTCGCGGCCACCGTGCCGCACCTGTACGCCGTGCGCATCGAGCCCTTCGTCGTCGACGTCCCCGAGGCGCGCGAGACCCTCGCGGGCAGCGGCTGGGCGCCGTCCGACCGCATGCAGCAGAACCAGCACACCGTGCTCGTCGACCTCGAGCCCGACGTCGACGCCATCTTCGCCGGCTTCACGAAGAACCTCCGCAACCACATCCGCAAGGCCGGGCGCGACGGCTACCGCGTCGAGAAGGTCGAGCCGACCGACGAGAACCTCGAGACGATGTACCGCCTCATGCAGACGGTCTCGGGCGGCAAGGGCGTCGCGGGCATGAAGCCCTTCCCGTACTACCGACGGCTGTGGACCGAGCTGCGCGAGCGCGGCCAGGGCCACCTGTGGTTCGGCTTCGACGGCGCGCACGAGGGCCCGCAGGCGTCGTCGTTCATGATCGGCTACGGCCGCTACGCCCTCGCGAAGGACGGCGGATCCGTGCCCGACCGGGCGATCCGCGGCGGCGCCCACCTCATCCGCTGGACGGCGATGCAGTGGTTCAAGGAGCACGACGGCCGCACGATCTACGACGCCTACGCGACGCCGCCGTCGTGGAAGGCCGACGACCAGAGCGAGCAGCTGTACGGCCCCGGTCGCTTCAAGCTGCTGTTCGGGCCGATCACCGACCACCTCCCGAGCCATCTCCTCGTGCTCGAGCCGCGCCGCTGGGCACTGTTCTCGCGCATCGTGCTGCCGATCGAGTGGCGGCTGCGCAAGCGTCCCTGGGGCATCTGGTAGCACCGGGCCGGCCTCACGCGCGGCGGCCGGCGGCACGCCGGGCGCTCGCGGCGGACGCCGGGGGACGGGCCGCTACGCTGGAGGCATGGCGCGCGTCGGAGATCCAGCCGAGCTCGCACGCATCCTGCGAGGCGAGTGGGCCATCCGCGCCACGACGTTCCCGTACTGGCTGTCGCCCAACCGGCGCAACCCGCGCGTGACGATCGAGGTCGTCGAGGGGTCGCCGCTGCGGCTTCGCGAGACGTACGAGTACCACCGCCCCGACAAGGGCGACCGCGAGCTCGTGGCAGAGATGCGCTGGAAGGGCGACCACTTCGCGTGGAAGGCCATCGGCGCGACGAAGCTCATCCGCACGGCGTGCGTCGTGAGCGACACGCCCGCGACGCCCGACATCGTGAGCGTGCACTTCGGCCGGAGCACCATGGTGCGCCAGCCCGCGGTCACGCTGCTGGCGAGGCCGCACCTCGACCCCGACCACGTGCGCGCGATGATCTCGCGCGACACGCACTCCTTCGAGCTCTCCGCCGGCGAGTTCTGGCGCCTCGACTGGCTGCCCGTGCATCCCGTCGTGTCGTCGGAGCCGCTTCCCGGCTGAGTCGTGTTGGATGGGAGCCATGCTCGACGACGCAGCCGGCATCCTCCGTCGCCTCGCCGCGAGCACGGGCCGTGAGCTCGTCTCGCATCGGCAGCAGGATCTCGAGCCCGTCTCCGACGGCATCATCCTCGGCTACGCGTGCACGCTGCGCGGGCCGGACGACGTGCTCGAGCACGTCACGATCTACGTGAACACCTCGCCGGACGCGCCGGTCGACGACCAGACGGTGCAGCTCGTCGATCGCGCGACGGGCGAGCGCCTCACGGCGTGGACGTATCCGCAGGATCCGTCGCTGCCGTCGCTGCCGGCCGTGTCGTACCCGGAGGCCGCGGGCGTCGTGCTCGCGAAGTTCGGCATCCAGGCGTCCGGCGCCACGCTCACGATGGAGTCGTACCGCCCGGGGAAGCGCGCGGTGCTGCGCGTCGACACCGGCGACACCCAGCACTTCGCGAAGGTCGTGCAGCCGTCGCTCGCCGCGACGATCCACGACCTCCACGTCGCGCTCCACGCCGCGGGCCTGCCCGTGCCGCGCAGCCTCGGCTACTCGGAGTCGGGCCTCCTGCTGCTCGAGCGCATGCCCGGCGACCCCGCGCTCGAGCACGTCTCGACGATCGCCGACGACCCGCGGTTCCTGCGCGAGCTCGCATCGCTCGTCGATCGCCTCGCCGCCGTCCGCGTCGGCGTCGCCGCCCGCGAGTCGCTCGCGCGTCGCGCCGACTGGTACGCGGCACGCATGGCCGAGACGGCGCCCGTGCTCGCGCCGCGCGCGAGCGGCATCGTCGACCGCGTGCGCGCGCTCTACGCCTCGACGCCGGTGCCGACGCCCGTGACGGTGCACGGCGACCTCCACCTCGGCCAGATCCTCGTCGCCCCGCGCGAGCCGTGGCGCATCACGGGCCTCATCGACATCGACACCGCCGGGCTCGGCGACCGTGCCGACGATGCGGCGGCCCTCGCGGCGCACGTCGTCGTCACGGCCTTCGAGTCGGCCACGGCGGGGGCGCGCGAGGATGCCGAGTCGCTGCGCATGCTCGCGGCGCGGCTGCGGGCGAGCTGGGCCGACGGCGGGCGCACGGCGTCGATCGCCGCCATCCACCTCGTCGGGCACGCGCTCGCCGTCGCGGGTCGCGGCGACGAGCACCTGCAGGTCGCGGCTCGGCTGCTCGACGAGGCCGACCTCGCGCTCGAGGCCGGCCTCCACCCGCAGCGCTGAGCCGCGGCGCGCCGCTCAGTCGAGCGGCAGGCCGCCCTCGCGCAGGCTGCGCTCGAGGCCGCCGCCGTTCGGCGCCATGTGCCAGGCGACGGGGGAGTCGGTCTCGGTGTGCTTGCGACCGCCCGCGAGCACCGCCTCCTGCGGCGAGAGCTGCCGGATGGCGACGGCCTCGACCGACTCGGGGTGCTCCTTCGCGAACGCGGCGTAGATCGCCTCGTCGTGCTGCCCGTCGTCGCCGACGAGCAGCCAGCGCACGTCGGGGAAGTCGCGGGCGAGCCTGCGCAGCTGCGCGCGCTTGTGCACCTGGCCCGAGCGGAAGAAGCGGTCGTGCGTCGGACCCCAGTCGGTGAGGATCAGCGGTCCCGGCGGGTACAGGTTGCGCGAGAGGAACCTGCGGAGCGCGGGCGCGACGTTCCACGCGCCCGTCGACAGGTAGATGAACGGCGCCGTCGGGTGGGCGCGGCGCACGCGGTCGTAGAGCACGGCCATGCCGGGCACCGGCCTGCGCGCGTGCTCGTCGAGCACGAACGCGTTCCACGCGGCGAGCATCGGACGGGGCAGGAGCGTGACCATGACGGTGTCGTCGACGTCGGAGACGACGCCGAGGCGCGTGGCGGGGTCGACGACGAAGATCGGCGCCTGCACGGGCTCCGAGCCCGGCACCGTGAGCGTGACCTCCCGCCAGCCGGGCTCGAGCGAGACGGGCACGACCGCGTCGACGACGCCGCCGCGGTCCGCGGTGACCGTCGCGGTCGTGCCGTTCGACGACACCGTCACCTCGGCGGTCGAGAGGCTGATGGAGGTGAACGTGCGCCAGCCGCGCATGTTCTCGTAGAGGGCGCGCTGCTCCTCGCCGGGGGTGACGAGCAGCACGCGGCACAGCACGCGCACCCAGCCGTCGCCGCCGTAGCCGGCGTAGGGGATGACCGCGGGCCGGCGCCCGCCGCGCAGCGCGCGCGCCTCGCGGCGCTCCTGCACCCAGTCCTCCATGCGCGCCGCGCGGTGGAGGATCGGGTCGGGAACGTGGGCCAGGGGGTCGAGCTCAACCACGGCGGTGCCTCATCGTGACCACGCTACCGGCGGGCGAGGGGGCGTGCGACGCGCGGCGCGCCCCGTCAGCCCACGGGCTCCACGAGCGACGGGCCGTCGGCGCGCACGTCGCCCACCGCGCGCGACACCTCGCGCAGCGACAGCGCGGGCACCTGCTCGGCCGCCGCCGCGACGACGGCGTCGACGAGATCCTGGCCGCCCTCCGTCTCGGCGTCGAGCCACGTGTCCCACAGCTCGGGCGCGAGCACGACGGGCATGCGGTCGTGCAGGTCGGCGAGCGTGCCCGTCGCCTCGGCCGTGAGGATCGTCGAGGTGAGCACCCACGCGCCGTCCGGGCCCTTCCACCATGCGTAGAGGCCGGCGAGCCCGATGGGCGCGTCGCCCGGCGCGTGCACGAGGAAGGGCGTGCGCTCGGGCTTGCGCCACTCGTACCAGCCCGACACGGGCACGATCGCGCGTCGCGTCGCGAGCGAGGGGGCGAACGTGCGCCTCTCGGCGACCGTCTCGCTGCGCGCGTTGATGGCGCGCGCCGCCCCCGAGAGGTCCGGGGCCCACGGCGGCACGAGACCCCAGCGCGCCGCCTCGAGACGGCGGATCGGAGGGCCGTCGTCGCGCGCGGGCGGCTCGACGACGACGGGCGCGCGATCGGTGGGCGCGACATTCCAGGAGCGCTCCGGGAGGTCGCCGACCTCGTCGACCTCGAAGAGCGCGACCAGGTCGCCGGGATCCGCAGCCATCACGTAGCGTCCGCACACGCGAGCAGCATGCCATGCCCCAGGGGGACCCCGACAGGGGATCCCCTGGCGCGTCGCGCTCGGGCGTGCGAGCGGCGCAGGGGTAGAGTCGGTCGAACTGAGCGTCGCTCGACGTTGGATGGAGGACGTGCATGCCCATGTCGGTGCACCCGGACGCGGCCTCCGTCGCCGTCCGCAGCGAGCCCGTGCAGCCCCGGGCGGCCGCGCGCATCGAGGCGCTGCTCGACGCGGCGGCGCACTGCGTCGACGAGGTCGGCTCCGAGCTGCTCACGACCGCGATGGTCGCGAAGAGCGCCGGCGCCTCGATCGGCACGGTCTACCGCTACTTCCCCGATCGCATCGCCGTGCTCGTCGCCCTCGCCGGCCGCAACCTCGAGCGGCTCCGCGCGCGCTTCGAGCGCACGCTGAGCGACGGCAGCCACGCGACGTGGGAGGACGCCGTGACGGCGCTCCTGCGCGACTTCATCGGCGCCTACCGCGAGATCCCGTCCTTCCGCTCCGTGCGCACGGGCGACTGGCTCGACGTCGGCGCCGAGCGCCCCGCGGACTCGACCGAGCTCATCGCGGCCGAGACGCTCACGGTGCTCGTCGGCCGCTTCGGCGTCCCGGACGACGACGAGGCTCGCGCCGCGCTGCGTCGCGGCTTCCGCGTCGCGGACGCGCTCGTCATGTTCGCCTTCCAGCGCGAGCGCTTCGGCGACGAGGAGATGCTCGAGATGGCACTCGAGCACGGCCTGGCCGAGGCGAAGCACGGGCTGGCGCCCCGCTCGTGATCACCTTCGAGCAGGTCTCCAAGCGCTACGGCGACGCGTTCGCCGTCCGCGAGTTCTCGTTCGAGGTCGCTCCGCGCACCTGCACGGTGCTCGTCGGCTCGTCCGGCTCCGGCAAGACCACGCTCATGCGCATGGTCAACCGCATGGTGGAGCCCACGTCGGGCCGCGTCCTCATCGACGGCGAGGACGTCGCGACGAAGGACGTCGTCCGCCTGCGTCGCGGCATCGGCTACGTGCTGCAGGCCGCAGGGCTCCTCCCGCACCGCACGGTGTGGCAGAACGTCGCGACGGTGCCCATGCTCGACGGCGCGAGCAAGCGCGACGGCCGCGAGCGCGCCCTCGAGCTGCTCGCGACCGTGAACCTCGATCCCGAGCTCGCCGACCGGTACCCGCATCAGCTCTCCGGTGGCCAGCAGCAGCGCGTCGGCGTCGCCCGCGCGCTCGCCGCGGACCCGAACATCCTCCTGATGGACGAGCCCTTCGGCGCCGTCGACCCCATCGTGCGCCTCGAGCTGCAGCGCGAGACCCGCAGGCTCCAGCGCGACCTCGGCAAGACGGTGCTGTTCGTGACGCACGACATCCAGGAGGCGTTCGCGCTCGCCGACCAGGTCGTCGTGCTCGAGCGCGAGGGCGTCGTCGCGCAGAGCGGCACGCCCGCCGAGATCGTCGCGCAGCCCGCGAACGACTTCGTGCGCGAGTTCATCGGCGCGAGCGCCGGCGAGCGCTCCCTCCGCGTCGAGCAGGTGGACGGTCGACAGGTCGTCGTCGACCGCGACGGCACCCCGCTCGGCACGCTCGACGCCGCCTGAGGCCATCGATCCATGAGCTGGGTGATCGCGAACTGGGACCAGGTCTGGTCGCTGACGCTCAACCACGCACGGCTGTCGGTCGTGCCGATCCTCGTCGGCTTCCTCGTCGCCGTGCCGCTCGGCAGGCTCGCGTCGGGCAACCGCATCGTCCGATTCCTCGTGCTCGGCTTCGGCAGCGCGCTGTACGCGATCCCGTCGCTGCCGCTCTTCCTGATCCTGCCGCTCATCCTCGCGACGCGGACGCTCGACGAGATCAACCTCACCGTCGCCCTCTCGCTGTACGCCATCGCGATCATGGTCTTCAGCGCGACGGACGCCTTCGTGTCGCTGCCGCCGGCGACGGTGTCCGCCGCGACCGCCGTCGGCTACGGCCGTGCCGGTCGCTTCCTGCGCGTCGAGCTGCCGCTCGCCGGTCCCGTGCTCCTCGCGGGCGTGCGCGTCGTGTCCGTCTCGACCGTCGCCATGGTGACCGTCGGCGCGCTCATCGGCAGCGACAACCTCGGCTACCTCTTCACGAACGGTCGTGCGACGAGCAACATCGACTCCGTCGTCGCCGGGCTCGTCGGCACCCTCGTGCTCGCCGCCGTCTTCGACCTGGTCCTGCAGCTGCTCGGCCGCCTCGCCATGCCCTGGAGGCGATGATGGAGTTCCTCCTCAGCGCGCTGTCGTGGCTCCTGTCGCCCGACCGGTACGAGCCCGGCGCGCTGTACTCGGTGCCCGACCGCCTCGTCGAGCACCTCCAGATCGTGGCCGCATGCGTCGCGATCGCCGCGATCGTGGCGGTGCCGCTCGGCTGCTGGATCGGGCACACGGGCAAGGGGCGCCGCGTCGTCGTGGGCATCACGAGCGCCGCGCGCGCCGCGCCCGCGCTCGGCCTCCTCATCCTGCTCGTCATGCTGCTCACCGATCCGCTCGGCACGCGCCAGGCGCAGCTCATCGGCTGCGGCGTCGCGCTGTCGGTCCTCGCGATCCCGTCGATCCTCGCGGGCACCTACTCGGGCATCGAGGGCGTGGATCGCGTGACGATCGATGCTGCGCGCGCCTCGGGCATGACCGAGTGGCAGATCCTGACGAAGGTCGAGCTGCCGCTCGCGGCGCCGGTGCTCATCGGCGGCCTCCGCGCGGGCGTCCTCATGGTCGTGGCGACCGCGACGATCGCGTCCTTCGCCGGGTTCGGCGGCATCGGCGCCATCATCGCCGCCGGCATCGGCCTCAACGACTACGACCTCATGCTCGGCGCCTCGATCCTCGTCGCACTGCTCGCGATCGTCATCGACCTGCTGCTCGCGCTCGTGCAGCGGTCGGCGCAGCGGGCTCGTCACCTCGCCTGACGACCCCCTTGCCGCGACCGTCGCGATCTGTCAAGCGGGAGTGGCGCAGTCGCAGATGTGGGTCGCTGCTGGTTCGATGGAGTCCCCCTCACATCCAGGAGCTCTCATGCAGCGTCCCATCCGTGCACTCGCGGCCACCCTCGTCGCGGGCATCGCCCTCGCGGGCTGCGCCTCGTCCGACCCGACCGGGACCGGAGGCGAGCCGGCAGCCGACGGCGAGATCGTCATCGGCTCCAACGCCTTCCCCGAGGCCGAGATCCTCGCCGAGATCTACGCGCAGGCGCTCGAGGACGCCGGCTACGAGGTCGAGCGCAACCTGAGCATCGGTGCGCGCCAGCAGACCTTCCCCGCCCTCCAGGACGGCTCGATCACCCTGCAGCCCGAGTACACGGGCAACCTGCTCACGTTCCTCGACGAGTCTAACGAGCTCACCGCCCCGGAGGACGTCGCCGACGCGCTCGACGATGCGCTCGAGGGCACGGGCCTCGTCGCCTACGACTACGCCGAGGCGCAGGACCAGGACGCCTACGTCGTGACGCGCGAGTACGCCGACGCCAACGGCCTCACCTCGATCGCCGACCTCGTCGACATGCAGCCGTTCGCGCTCGGCAGCAACCCGCAGTTCGCCGAGCTGCCGTACGGCCTGCCCGGCCTCGAGTCGGCGTACGGCATCACCGACGTCGAGTTCGTGCAGTACGAGGACTTCGGCGGCCCCGCCACGGTCCAGGCGCTGCTCGACGGCACGGTCGACGTCGCCGACATCTACACGACGAGCCCGGCGATCACCGAGAACGACCTCGTCGTCCTCGAGGACCCGGAGGAGATCATCGCGGCGCAGAACATCGTGCCCGTGCTCTCCGAGACGATCGCGTCGGACGAGATCGAGGAGATCCTGAACGCGATCTCCGCCGAGCTCACCACCGAGGACCTCATCGCGCTGCGCACGCGCGTCGAGGGCAGCGAGACCGCGAGCCCGGCCACGGCCGCAGGCGACTGGCTCGTCGAGAAGGGCCTCATCGACGGCTGATCGCCCTCGACCCGCACGGGGGTCGTGCGTCGCCTCGGCGACGCACGGCCCCCGTCGTCGTCGGGCGGGCGTCAGTCCATGTGGCGCGACTCGCGCCGCACGAGCCAGCGCTTGCCGAGCCACACGACGGCGAGGAAGGCGACGATGATCGCGACGAAGACGTAGCCGGCGCCGTGCAGGCGCTCGGACAGCTCGCGGAACGACCCGGCGGCGAGCCAGCCCACGCTCGCGTAGGCGAGCGCCCAGGCGAGGCACGCGGGCGCGGTCCACGCCATGAAGCGCCGGTAGGCCATGCCGCTCGCGCCCACGACGAGCGGTACGAGCGAGTGGGCGACGGGCAGGAACCGCGACAGCAGGATGGCGGGGCCGCCGCGACGGCGCAGGTACCGCTCCGCACGGCCCCAGCGCTCCGCGGCCCGCGGCCACCGTCGAGCGAGGAACGCGTCGATGCGCGGCCCGAGCCAGCGTCCGATGGCGAAGCCGATCGACTCGCCCACGAGGGCACCGGCGACGCAGGCGCCCACGAGCCCCGCCCACTGCACGACGTCCTCGATGCCGGTGGCCGCGACGATGACGACGGTGTCGCCCGGCACGACGAGTCCGAGCAGCACGCTCGTCTCGAGCATGATCGCGATGCCGGCGATGAGGGTGCGCAGCCACGGCTCGACCGACTGCACGACGTCGAGGAAGCCCGTGATCCAGTCGTTCACGTCCATGGGCGTCGCAGCCTCTCGAGCGCGGCGTGCCAGGCGTCGGCGCGCGCGGGCTCCGCGACGGCGTGGTGCGTGCCGTCCGGCTCGGACCAGGCGGTGACGCCGCGGACGCCGTGGAGCGCGTTCACGATCCACACCTCGGCGCCGGCGAGCGACGCGGGCGTCGCGTCCTCCTCGACGACGGCGGTGCCGAGGGCGAGCGCGACGGCGGCGACCTGCCTCGCCGTGACCGAGGCGACGCGCTCGCGCGCGGCCGGGGGTGCATGCAGCACGTCGCCGCGCCACCACAGGATCGCGCTCGTCGCGCCGTCGACGATCGCGCCGTCGACCACGATCGCCGCCTCGTCGGCGCCCTCCGCGACCGCGGCGTCTCGCAGCGCCCAGAGCGCTGCGAGGTCCGGTCCCTTGAGGGTGGGGGCCGTGCGCGGATCGGTCGCGGCGGTGCGCACCCGCGCCCGACGGCCGAGCGCGGGGGCCGGTCGCACGTGCAGCACGGGGCCGTCGTGGCGCGCGGTGCGCGGCCAGTCGAGGCGCGGGAACCAGGCGCCCGTCGCAGGGACCGCAGCGGGCACGGCGCGTGCGGCGCGCGCCGCGAGGGGCTCGTCCCCGCCCTGCGCCCGCACCGATGCGACGAATCGCTCGACGTGCGTCGACCAGCCGACGACGGCGCCGTCGTCGACGAGCCACGAGTCGGCGACGAGCGGGTCGCCCGTCGGCGTCGGCACGGGCACGAAGCGCGTGCCGTCGAAGCCGAGGGAGCGAGCGGGCGGAGACGTCGTCGCTCCGGCCCCGCTCATAGGATGCAGGGTATGGCACCAGCCCCTGGGCTCCTCATGCCCTGGCTCGGCGCGACCTCGTGGCAGGACGTGCCGTACGTCGACCCCGTGGGCGTCGCGACGGCGCTGTGGCGCACCGGTGGCGACCTCGTCTGGCTCGACTCGGCCGCCGGCGGCATGCACGTGATGGGGCTCGGCGATGCGACGCTCGTCGTGCGCGGCGACGAGGCGACCCGCGACGGCGAGCGCGTGCCGGGCGATGCGCTCGACGCGCTGCACGCCGCAGCGATGAGCGGTGGCGCCTGGGTGGGATGGCTCGGGTACGAGGCCGGTGCGCGACTGCTCGGCGTCGACGCTCCGACGGGCAGGCATCCCGACGCGGCGTGGCTGCGCCTGTCGACGTGGCTCGTCGTCGACGACGACGCCCGCCGCGCGCAGCTGCAGTCGCGGCATGCGACGCCCGAGCCGCTCCCCGTGCCCGAGACGCCACCGTGGTTCGGCGATGCTCCGCGTGCGAGCGTGCGGTGGCGCGACGATCCCGAGGCCTACCTCGCGGCGATCGCCGCCTGCCAGGCGCGCATCCGCGACGGGGACTCGTACCTGCTGTGCCTCACGACCATGGTCGTGACGGGCCCGATCGATCCGCTGGCGACGTATCTGCGGCTGCGCGCGACGACGCGGGCGCATCACGGCGGCCTCCTGCGCGTCGACGGCACGACGCTCGCGTCCGCGAGCCCGGAGCGCTTCCTGCGCGTCGAGGGCGGCCGCGTCCGCACGAGCCCCATCAAGGGCACCAGGAGGCGGGGGAGCGGCGCGGACGACGCCGCGCTCGCCGAGGAGCTGCGCACGAGCGAGAAGGAGCGCGCCGAGAACGTCATGATCGTCGACCTGTGCCGCAACGACCTGCAGCGCGTGTGCGAGCCCGGCTCCGTCGCCGTCACGAGCCTCCTGGCCGTCGAGACGTATCCGACGGTCCATCAGCTCGTCTCGACCATCGAGGGCACGCTGCGCGAGGGCGTCGCGCCGGTCGACGTCGTGCGCGCGACGTTCCCGGCCGGATCGATGACCGGCGCGCCGAAGCGCCGCACCGTCGAGCTGCTGCAGGGTCTCGAGACGGGGCCGCGGGGCGTCTACGCCGGCTGCTTCGGCGTCGTCACGGCCGACGCGTGCGACCTCGCCATGGTCATCCGCTCGATCGTCGCCGACGAGGACGGCGCGACGATCGGCGTCGGCGGCGGCATCACCGCGCTGTCGGTGCCGGAGGAGGAGCTCGACGAGGTCGCGCTCAAGGCCGAGGCGCTGGTGCGGGCGCTCGTGCCGCTCGCCTGAGCGGGCTCAGGCCGCGCGAGCCTCGGCGTAGGCGACCAGCTCGTCGAGCTCGACCGTCCACCCCTGCGCGAGCGCGCGCAGCGACGCGCGCACCTGCGACGTCGACCCGTCGAGGCGGAAGCCGCGCTCCTCGAAGTGCACGAGCGTGCCGCCCTCGGTGGGCTTGAGCGCGAACGTCACCTGCGTCGCGGTCGGGCCGAGGACGCCCTCGGACCACTCGAACGACAGGCGCTCGGCGGGCACGGCATCCAGCACGCGGGCGGCGAGCACGACCTCGCCCGTCCAGGCGAATCGGCCCTGCGCGCCCGTGACGAGGCCGTCGGGGAAGGCGGCGATGTCGCCGAGCCAGTGGGCGAGGTGCTCGGGCTCGGTGATGCACGTCCACACCGCGTCCGGGCTCGCGTCGACCGTGACGATGCGCGTCACGCGATGATCGTGCAGATCGATCGTCGCGGGCGGATTGTCGAAGCCGGGCACCCACGCTCCCTTCCAGTCCTCCCAGTCTGCCACCGGTCGGCTGCGAGCGCACGATCGCCGGGCGGGTCGCGCCTGCGCGCGGGCCGTAGGATCGGGGATGGTGCTCGCGCGCGTCCGCGCGTGGCGCACCCACGCCAGGACCCGACAGGAGACGACCGGTGAGCGAAGAGTACGACTTCCACTCGATGCAGGAGCGGTGGCTGCAGGAGTGGGATCGACTTCGCCCGTTCGCGACGGACGACGCCGGCGACACGCGCCCGCGCAAGTACGTGCTCGACATGTTCCCCTACCCCTCCGGCGACCTGCACATGGGCCACGCCGAGTCGTACGCGTACGGGGACGTGCTCGCGCGCTACTGGCGGCAGCAGGGCTTCAACGTGCTGCATCCCATCGGCTGGGACTCCTTCGGCCTGCCCGCCGAGAACGCCGCCATCAAGCGCGGCGCCGACCCCGCGCAGTGGACGGCCGAGAACATCGAGCAGCACAAGCGCTCGATGCGCCGCTACGCGACCGCGTTCGACTGGGACCGCATCCTGCACACGTCGGACCCCGGCTACTACAAGTGGAACCAGTGGCTGTTCCTCGAGCTGTTCAAGGCCGGGCTCGCCTACCGCAAGCCCGCGAACGTCAACTGGTGCCCCAAGGACCAGACGGTGCTCGCGAACGAGCAGGTCATCGACGGCCACTGCGAGCGCTGCGACTCGCTCGTCGAGAAGAAGCAGCTCACGCAGTGGTTCTTCAAGATCACCGACTACGCCGACCGCCTGCTCGACGACCTCAACCAGCTCGAGGGCCGCTGGCCCGAGAAGGTGCTGCGCATGCAGCGCAACTGGATCGGTCGCTCCGAGGGTGCCGACGTCGACTTCGCGATCGAGGGACGCGAGGCGCCCGTGCGCGTCTTCACGACGCGTCCCGACACGCTCTTCGGCGTGACGTTCATGGTCGTCGCGCCCGACTCCGACCTCGCGGCCGAGCTCGTCGCCGGCGCCGACGAGGCCACGCAGGCCGCGTTCGCCGAGTACCTGCTGCGCACGCAGCGCATGACCGACATCGACCGTCAGTCGACGGAGCGCGAGAAGACCGGCGTGCCGCTCGGTCGCGAGGCGATCCACCCGTTCACGGGCGAGCGCATCCCGATCTGGGCCGCCGACTACGTGCTGGCCGACTACGGCCACGGCGCCGTCATGGCCGTGCCGGCGCACGACCAGCGCGACCTCGACTTCGCGCGCGCCTTCGACCTGCCCATCCGGGTCGTGCTCGACACGAACGCGCCGATCACGGGCGTCATGCCGATGATCCCGATCGACGACGACGGCAACGCGATCGAGCCCGAGTCGTACGAGCCCGTCGACCCGCGCCAGACGGGCGAGGCGCTCACGGGCGACGGCCGCATGATCCAGTCCGGGCCGCTCGACGGCCTGTCGAAGCAGAACGCCATCGCGCGTGCGATCGCGATGCTCGAGGAGCGCGGCATCGGCGGCAAGGCGAAGACGTACCGCCTGCGCGACTGGCTCATCTCGCGGCAGCGCTACTGGGGCACGCCCATCCCGATCGTGCACACGGCCGACGGCGAGATGGTGCCCGTGCCGCTCGAGCAGCTGCCCGTCACGCTGCCGAGCGCCGAGGGCCTCGACCTCACGCCCAAGGGCACGAGCCCCCTGGGTGGCGCGAGCGAGTGGATGCAGGTGCCGTCGCCCATCGACGGCAGCCCGGCGCAGCGCGACCCCGACACGATGGACACGTTCGTCGACTCGTCGTGGTACTTCCTGCGCTTCCTGTCGCCGAACGACGACACGAGGGCGTTCGACCCGGCGCAGGCCGACCGCTGGGCGCCCGTCGACCGCTACGTCGGCGGCGTCGAGCACGCGATCCTCCACCTGCTGTACGCACGCTTCATCACCAAGGTGCTCTTCGACCTCGGGCACGTGTCGTTCACCGAGCCGTTCGAGTCGCTGCTCAACCAGGGGATGGTCATCCTCGACGGCGCGAAGATGTCGAAGTCGAAGGGCAACCTCGTCACGCTCTCGGAGGAGCTCGACCGCTTCGGCGTCGACGCCATCCGCGTGACGATGTCGTTCGCCGGTCCGCCCGAGGACGACATCGACTGGAAGGACGTCAGCCCGGCGGGCGCGCAGAAGTTCCTCGCGCGCGCCTGGCGCCTGTCCGGCGAGGTCCGCGCGCCCAAGGGTGCGGATGCGAAGGGCGGCGACGCCGCGCTGCGCCGCGAGACGCACCGCTTCTGGCGCGATGCGCCCGGGCTCATCGAGGCGCTGAAGTTCAACGTCGTCGTCGCACGCCTCATGGAGCTCACGAACGCGACCCGCAAGGCCGTCGACGGTGCCGCGGGCGCCGCCGACCCCGCGGTGCGCGAGGCGGTCGAGGCGATCGCGCTCGGACTGTCGCTCTTCGCGCCGTACACGGCCGAGGACATGTGGGCGAGGCTCGGCCATCAGCCGACGATCGCGAACGTCGGCTGGCGTCGCTCCGACCCGTCGCTGCTCGTCGAGCAGACGACGACGGCGGTCGTGCAGGTCAACGGCAAGGTCCGCGACCGCGTCGAGGTGCCCGCGACGATCGGCGCCGACGAGCTCGAGGCGCTCGCGCGGGCGCTCCCGGGCGTCGTGCGCTCGGTGGGCGATGGCGAGGTCGTGAAGGCGATCGTGCGTGCTCCGCAGCTCGTGAACCTCGTCGTGCGCTGACGCGCGAGCGCCGCATGGTCGATCTGGACGTCCCCGTCGTCGGGGTCGCGCTCGTCGCGGTGCTGCTGGCGGCGATCGCGCTCGTCGCCCTCGGCGGCAGGCGGCGCAGGCCGCGGCGGCCACCGCGCACCGCCGAGGTCCGACTCACGACGCACGCCCGTGAGCGGATGGGGCAGCGCGACGTCGACCTCGCCGACCTCGAGCGCGTCGTCCGCGAGCCGCACCGCGTGGTCGACGACGTCGAGGAGGGCAGCGTCCGCCTCGAGCGCGACGTCGGCGACGACGTGCTGAAGGTCTGGGTCGTCGCGCCGTGGCCGCCGCGGCAGGAGGTCGTCGTGAAGTCGACGGCGTGGCAGCGGGTGGTGCACGGCCGCATCCCGCGCGCGGCCGTCGGTGCCGTCGTCGGGCACCGCGGCGCGACGGTGCAGGCGCTCGAGCGGCGCACGGGCGCGCGCGTCTCGATCGATCGCGCGTCGGGCGCCGTCCGCGTCGCCGCGCCCACGCGCGCTGCGGCCCAGGCGGCGCTGCGCGAGGTCGAGGCGCTCGCCCGACGCGCCTGAGCGCGAGCGGGATCCCGCACACCCTCCTCGCGTCCACACGGCCCGCGGGTGCGCGCGCGCCAGGCTCGCCGCCCGCCTAGCGTCGCCCGACATGGAGCATGGGCTGCGGTGGCGCATCGGGGTCGGTGCGGCCGCGGTGCTCGTGGGCGGCGCGGTCGTGGGCGCCGTCGTGACGCAGGCGGCGGTGCCGCAGGTCACGCAAGCGGTCGTCGCCGACGTCGCGGAGGCGTCGGCGGCGACGATCCTCGTGGACGTGCAGGGCGCCGTGGCGCGCCCGGGCGTCGTCGTGCTCGCCGACGGCGCGCGCGTCCTCGACGCCATCGCCCGCGCGGGCGGCACGACGCCCGAGGCCGACGCGTCGTCCCTCAACCTCGCCCAGCCGCTCGTCGACGGGGCGCAGGTGAGCGTGCCCGCGGCGGGGGAGGCGACGCCGGGCGCGATCGACGCCGCGGGGCTCGTGAGCCTCAACGCGGCGACGGTCGACGAGCTCGACACGCTGCCGCGCATCGGTCCGACCCTCGCCGGCGCCATCGTGGCGCACCGCGACGAGCACGGCCCCTTCGCCGCGATCGCCGACCTCGACGCCGTGCCGGGCATCGGGCCGGCGCTGCTCGCCCACCTCGAGCCGCTCGTGACGCTCTAGGTCGTGGCGGCAGGCTCGCGCGTCGTCGACGCCCGGCTCGTCGTGCCCGCTGCGATGGCCTGGGGAGCGATGGCGCTGTGGTGGGGCGGGGAGTCGCAGCGCGTCGTCGCCGTCGCGGCGTTCGCGGTCGCAGCGTCGTGCCTCGTCGTGGCGCACCGCGTGCCCGCCGTCCGCGCGATGGCCGCGCTCCTCGCGGTCGGGGCGGGTCTCGCCGGACTCCTGCTCAGCCCCGCGGCCGTCTCGCACGATCTCGCCGACTGCGCGCGCATGACGCTCGAGCTCGGCGCCCACGCCGCGCCGATGCCCGCACGCGTCGTCGATGCGCGCTGCGGCGACGAGCGCGTCGCCGACGTGCGCGTCGGCGTCGTGTCGCTCGAGGGCGACGGCGTGGCGCTCGGCGACGTCGTGCGGGCGACGTGCGAGGCGTGGCCGGGCGACGCGGGGCCTGCGGACGCCTGGCGCCTGGCGTGCACCGAGGTCGAGCGCGTCGACCGCGCGTGGTGGGCCGGCTGGTCCGCGAGCGTGCGCGAGGGGCTGCGGTCGGCGACGGCGCACCTGCCGGGCGACGGCGGAGCGCTGCTGCCCGGCCTCGCGATCGGCGACACGTCGCTCGTCTCGCCGGCGCTCGAGGCGGCGATGCTGCAGGCGGGGCTCACGCACCTCACGGCCGTCTCGGGGGCGAACTGCGCCATCGTCGTCGCGCTCGCGCTCGGGGGCGCGACGGCCGTCGGGATGCGTCGCGGCGCGCGCGTCGTCGTCGCGGGGCTCGCGCTCGTCGGCTTCGTCGTGCTCGTCGGGCCCGAGCCGAGCGTGGTGCGCGCGTCGATCATGGCGGCGCTCGCCCTCGTCGCGCTGCATCGCGGCGTGCGGCGCGTCGGTCTCGCGCTGCTCGCGCTCGCCGTGCTCGTCGCGCTCGTCGTCGATCCATCGCTCGCGCGCTCAGCCGGCCTCGCCCTCTCCGTGCTCGCGACCGCAGGGCTGCTCGTGCACGCCCAGCCGCTCGCCCACGTGCTCGCTCGGTGGATGCCGAGGCCGCTCGCCGTCGCGATCGGCGTGCCGCTCGCGGCGCAGCTGTGGTGCCTGCCCGTGCTCGTCGTGCTCGATCCACGCCTCGCGCTCGTCGCCGTGCCCGCGAACGTGCTGGCGGCGCCCGCGGCTCCGATCGCGACGATCCTCGGCCTCGTGGTGTGCGCGGTCGCCGTCGTCGCGGCACCGCTCGCCGCCGCGCTCGCGTGGATCGCCTGGGTGCCGGCGGCGTGGATCGCGGCGCTCGCGCACGCGGCGACGCTCCTGCCGCTCGGGCCCCCGTGGCCGGCCGGATGGGCGGGCGTCGTCCTCGCGATCGCGGTCCTCGCCTGCGTCGCGACGGGCCTCGCGGCGGGGCGCGGGCTTCGGGGCGCCTTCGCCGCGACCTGCGTCGTCGTGCTCGCGACGGCGAGCGTGCAGGTGCCGCAGCTCGTCGTCCGCGCGACGCTGCCGGCGTGGACGGTGGCGCAGTGCGACGTGGGGCAGGGGGCTGCGACGCTCCTGCGCCTCGGGGACGCGACGGTGCTCGTGGACGTCGGGCGGGAGCCCGAGCCGCTCGCGGCGTGCCTGACGCTCCTCGGCGTCGATCGCATCGACGTGCTCGTGCTCACGCACTTCGACGCCGACCACGTGGGCGGCGTCGACGCCGTGGCCGGTCGCGTCGGGCTCGTCGTGCACGGCCCGCCGGACGCCGAGGCGCCGCCGCTGCTCGACGCCCTCGCCGCGAGTGGCGCGCGCCTCCACGAGGGACGAGCCGGCGAGGTGGTCGAGGCGGGCGGTGGTGCCATGACGCTGCTGTGGCCGGTGGGGGAGCCCGAGCCCGGCAACGACGCCAGCCTCGTCGTCGAGGCCCGCGACCCGGGTGGACGGCGCATCCTGGTGCTCGGCGACCTCGGCGCCGAGGCGCAGCGCGCGCTGCTCGCCGACGGCGTGCCGCACGCCGACGTGCTGGTCGTCGCGCACCACGGCTCCGCCGACCAGCATCTGCCGCTCTACGACGCCATCGACGCGGGCGTCGCCCTCGTGCCGGTGGGCCCGAACACGTACGGCCATCCCGCGCCGGGGCTCATGGACGAGCTCGAGCGCCGGGGGATGCAGGTGCTGCGCACCGACGAGCGGGGCACGATCGCGCTCGACGGCGAGGTCGCCTGGTCGCAGCGGTGAGGCGGCGCGAGCCCGGCTAGCGGGCGTGGACGACGGCGAGCTCGTCCCAGTGCGTCGTGGCGCGAGGCGAGACCATGTCGCGCCGCATCGTCCATGCGCGGCGGGCGCGCAGGCCGGCGAGCCCGAGCCCGACGCTCTGCTCGCCGAAGCGCTCGGCGATGTCGTCGACGACGGCGCTCGTGCCGGGCCGCTCGTCGCCCGCGGTGCCGAAGACGTCGAGGGTGGCGTGGGATGCGCGGTCGACGAGCTCGTGGAGCGAGACGCCCGCTCGGACGTAGCGGCGGCCGGGCTCGAGCTGCGGCCCGAGCGCGGCGACCGCGGCGCGGTGCAGGACGAGCGGGTCGTCGGTCGCCTCGGGGAACGCGACGGAGACTACGTGGCTCACGTGGCTGCCGGCGGCGAACGGCGACGTCGCCGCGAAGCACCGCATCGCGCGCGCCATCGAGCCCTGCGCCCGTGCGCGCGCAGCCGCGCGCTGCGTGTAGACCGAGAGCACCTCGGCGAGCTCGGCCGCGGTCGTGATCGGCACGGCGAAGGAGCGCGAGTGCTGGATCTGGTCGCGGCCCTCCTGGACGTCCTCGAGGGGGAGGCAGTCGATGCCGCGCAGCTCGTGCACGACGCGCTCCTGCACGACGCTGCAACGACGTCGGACGAGGGTGGCGTCGGCGGCGCGCAGGTCGGCGGCCGTGCCGATGCCGAGCGGCGCGAGCCGCCTCGCGGTGCGTCTGCCGATGCCCCAGACGTCGCCGACGTCGATCGAGGCGAGGATGGCCTCCTGGCGCGCGGCGGAGTAGGCGCCGAGATGGCAGACGCCGCCGAGTGCGGGGTTGGACTTCGAGCCGCGGTTGGCGAGCTTCGCGAGCGTCTTCGTGCTGGCGATGCCGACGCTCATCGGCAGCCCGACGAGCCGGCGGAGCTCTGCGCGGATGGCCTGCGCCTGCGCGATCGCGTCGTCGACGGTGCCCTCGAGCGCGATGAAGCTCTCGTCGATCGAGTAGACCTCCTGGCTCGCGGTGCGCCGCGAGAGGATCTCGGCGGCCCGCGCGGACATGTCGCCGTAGAGCTCGTAGTTGCTCGAGCGCGCGACGACGCCGAGCATGCGCGCGCGATCGGCGATGCGATGCCACGGCACGGCCATGTCGATCTCGAGCGCCTTCGCCTCGGCCGAGCGCGCCACGACGCAGCCGTCGTTGTTCGACAGCACCACGACGGGTCGGCCGACGAGGCTCGGATCGAAGACGCGCTCGCACGACACGTAGAAGTCGTTCGCGTCGACGATCGCGACGTGCCGCTCAGACACGGTGCAGGCACCGCGTCACGACGCCCCAGATCTCGAGGTCGTCGTGCGCGGCGACGGGGATCGTCGGGAAGCGCGGGTTCTCGGGCTGCAGTGCTGTGACGCCGCCGCGCTGCAGCAGCCGCTTGAGGGTGAGCTCGCCGTTCAGGACCGCGACGACGACGGATCCGTCGCGTGCGTCGAGCCCGCGGTCGACGAGCACCTCGTCGCCGTCGAAGATGCCGGCGCCGATCATCGAGTCGCCGCTCACGCGCAGCACGTACGTCGTGGTCGGGTCGCGCATGAGGTGGCGGTTGAGGTCGACGGGGCCGGAGTAGTAGTCCTGCGCGGGGGAGGGGAAGCCGGCGTGCACCACCCGCGGCGCGCGACGGAGCGCTCGCTCGCTCGCGCGCGACTGCTGGTGCACCTTCGGCCCTCGTTCGTGGATGGACGCTGCCGAGCGTAGGCGGCGCCACCGACACCGTCTCGGCGACGTCGGATGCTGGGCGCCCGCCGACGGCGTGCGCCGACGTCCGCGGTCGGCCGTACGCTGGAGCCATGCCGAGGCAGATGACGTGGGATGCCGCCGCCCCCGCACCCGTCGTGCTCGTCTCCGGCAAGGAGGAGTACCTCGCGCAGCGGGCGACGCAGCGCATCCGGGGCATCCTCGCCCACGAGGATCCGTCGCTCGAGATCTCCGACATCGAGGCCGACCAGTACGTGCCCGGCACGCTCATCCAGCTCGCGAGCCCCTCGCTGTTCGGCGAGCCGAGGCTCATCCGCGTCACGCGCGTCCAGGCGATGACCGACGCCTTCCTCGAGGAGTCGCTCGCCTACGTCGCCCAGCCCGTGCCGGACACGACGCTCGTGCTGCGCCACGACGGCTCGAGCGTGCGCGGCAAGCGCCTGCTCGACGCCGTGCGCAAGGCGCACGTCGAGGTGCCGTGCCTGCCGATCACGAAGGACGCCGACCGCATCGCGTTCGCGCGCGCCGAGATCCAGGCCGAGGGCCGCACCGTGACCCAGGGGGCGCTGCGCGCGCTCGCGGAGGCGTTCGCGAAGGACCTCGGCGAGCTCGCGTCGGCGTGCGGCCAGCTCGTGCAGGACACGCAGGGCGAGATCACCGACGACACGGTCCGCGAGTACTACGCGGGCCACGTCGAGACGACGGCGTTCGACGTCGCCGACGCCGTCGTCGTGGGCGACGCGGCGGGCGCGCTCGTGCGGCTGCGCCACGCGATCGCCTCGGGTGCCGATCCGGTACCCGTCGTCGCGGCGTTCGCCATGCGCTTCCGCCAGCTCGCGAAGGTGTCGACGACCATGGCCCCCGAGGGCCAGGCGGCGAAGGCGCTCGGCATGGCGCCGTGGCAGGTGCGCAACGCGCGCCGCGACCTGCAGCGCTACTCCGACGAGCGGCTCGGCCGGTCGATCGCCCTCATCGCCGAGACCGACCACGCCGTGAAGGGCGCGCAGCGCAGCCCGATGCACGCCCTCGAGCGCATGGTCCGCATCCTCGCGTCCTGACGGATGCCCGGGTGCAGGAGATCGCGGCGGTCACGAGCCGCTGGCGCGACGACGCGCTCCGGGCCGGCGTCCAGGAGGAGGCGATCGAGGCCCGGGCCGGCGCCTTCGAGGGCCCCAACCTCGAGCGCGCGCGCCCTCGCTGACCTGCGAGCGCACCGGCGTCGGCGCGTCCGCCTCGCGAACGACGAAGGGACGGGCCTCGCGGCCCGTCCCCTCATGCGATGCGGTGCTCGATCAGAGCGCGGCAGCCTGCTTCGCGAGCGACGACTTGCGGTTCGCGGCCTGGTTGGCGTGGATGACGCCCTTGCTCACGGCCTTGTCGAGCTTGCGCGAGGCCTGGTTGACGGCTGCGACGGCAGCGTCCTTGTCGCCGGCGGCGATCGCGGACTTCGCGGCGCGCACGTGCGTGCGGAGCTCGCTCTTGACGGCGCGGTTGCGCTGCGTCGCCTTCTCGTTGGTGAGGATGCGCTTGAGCTGCGACTTGATGTTCGCCATGGTGATTCCTTCGGTCGTGATTGCCTGTGGGGCTGGCGGTCTTCGGGGTGTGGGACCCACCCGACTCGTGGCCCCGGACACGCGATCGCGGAAGAGGGCGCGATGCATGGAAGCCAACGAAGGACGATACCAGGCTCGCCCATGCCGCGCCAACGCGGGGCGGACCGCGCCCCGGGCCGGCTCGCTCCGACGGACGACCCGGCGAGCGGCGGCGTCCACGCGTCCGCCTGCGACGCGCCATGAGAGGATGGAGGGTCCGTTCCCGCCGATGCATCCAGGAGCACCGTGCCCCGTTCGCCCCTCGCCCTCGAGCCCGCCTCGACCGCGCCCGAGCGGATCCGCAACTTCTGCATCATCGCGCACATCGACCACGGCAAGTCGACGCTCGCCGACCGCATGCTGCAGCTCACCGGCGTCGTCGACGCCCGAGCCATGCGGGCGCAGTACCTCGACCGCATGGACATCGAGCGCGAGCGCGGCATCACGATCAAGTCGCAGGCCGTGCGCATGCCGTGGGACCTCGACGGCGAGACGTTCGCGCTCAACATGATCGACACCCCGGGCCACGTGGACTTCACGTACGAGGTCTCGAGGTCGCTCGCCGCCTGCGAGGGCGCGATCCTGCTCGTCGACGCGGCGCAGGGCATCGAGGCGCAGACCCTCGCGAACCTGTACCTCGCGATGTCGAATGACCTCGAGATCATCCCGGTGCTCAACAAGATCGACCTGCCGGCCGCCGATCCCGAGAAGTATGCCGCCGAGATCGCGCGCCTCATCGGCGGCGACCCCGCCGACGTGCTGCGCGTCTCCGGCAAGACGGGCGAGGGCGTCGAGGCGCTGCTCGACCGCGTCGTGCGCACGGTGCCCGCGCCGAGCGGCGACGTCGACGCCCCCGCTCGCGCGATGATCTTCGACTCCGTCTACGACGCGTACCGCGGCGTCGTCACCTACGTGCGCATGATCGACGGCTCGCTGAGCCCGCGCGAGAAGGTCACGATGATGTCGACCGGCTCGACGCACGAGCTGCTCGAGATCGGCGTCTCGAGCCCCGAGCCGACGGCGTCGAAGGGCCTGTCGGTCGGCGAGGTCGGCTACCTCATCACGGGCGTGAAGGACGTGCGCCAGTCGAAGGTCGGCGACACGGTCACGACGGCGCGGAACGGCGCGACGGTCGCGCTGCAGGGCTACGCCGACCCGAAGCCCATGGTCTTCTCCGGCATGTACCCGATCGACGGCGGCGACTACCCCGACCTCCGCGAGGCGCTCGACAAGCTCAAGCTGTCCGATGCTGCGCTCGTGTACGAGCCCGAGACGTCGGTCGCCCTCGGCTTCGGCTTCCGCGTCGGGTTCCTCGGCCTGCTGCACCTCGAGATCATCGGCGAGCGACTCTCGCGCGAGTTCGGCCTCGACCTCATCGCCACCGCGCCGAGCGTCATCTACGAGGTGCGCACGGAGTCGAAGGACGCCGTGATCGTCACGAACCCGTCGGAGTTCCCCG
Source organism: Agrococcus versicolor (assembly GCF_039531815.1). NCBI lineage: Bacteria > Bacillati > Actinomycetota > Actinomycetes > Micrococcales > Microbacteriaceae > Agrococcus > Agrococcus versicolor. Next base: position 754,188 of record NZ_BAAAQT010000006.1, read on the forward strand.
AGGGCAAGATCGACTCGGTCGTCGAGCCGGTCGTCAACGCGACGGTGCTCGCACCCAAGGACTACGTCGGCACGATCATGGAGCTGTGCCAGACGCGCCGCGGCACGCTGCAGGGCATGGAGTACCTCTCGGAGGACCGCGTCGAGCTGCGCTACCGCCTGCCGCTCGGCGAGATCGTCTTCGACTTCTTCGACCAGCTGAAGTCGCGCACGCAGGGCTACGCCTCGCTCGACTACGAGGTCGACGGCACGCAGGAGGCCGACCTCGTCAAGGTCGACATCCTCCTGCAGGGCGAGCAGGTCGACGCGTTCAGCGCGATCGTGCATCGCGAGAAGGCGTACGCGTACGGCACGCTCATGGCGGGCAAGCTGCGCGAGCTCATCCCGCGCCAGCAGTTCGAGGTGCCGATCCAGGCAGCGATCGGCGCCCGCATCATCGCCCGCGAGACGATCCGCGCGATCCGCAAGGACGTGCTGGCGAAGTGCTACGGCGGCGACATCACCCGCAAGCGCAAGCTCCTCGAGAAGCAGAAGGAGGGCAAGAAGCGCATGAAGATGGTCGGTCGCGTCGAGGTCCCCCAGGAGGCGTTCATCGCCGCGCTCTCGACGGGCGAGCGCAAGGAGTCGTAGCCGCCCGAGGCGCACCGCCTCCGCCCGTCGCCGCGACGGGCCCGCGCAGGGGACGCGCTATCCTCGCTGAGGCCGCCCGAGGGTCGCCGCCATGAGCACACGTCAGGAGAGGCCCGTGCAGGATCTGGCAAGCCGTTCCGCGAACTACGGCATCATCGGCGCCACGGCGCACTTCGACTTCGACCGCTTCCCGCCGAAGGGCTTCGAGCTCGTCTCGCGCCGCGCGCGCATCGGCCACGGCCGTGCCCGCTACGACGCGGCGGTCGCCGCGCTGCGCACGTGGCGCGTGCAGCGTCTCAGCGGCGTCGAGGTCGACGTGCAGCCCACGACCGACCGCGCGACGTACCGGCCCGTCGGCTTCGACGGGCAGGATCCGGCCCGTGCGGCCTCGACCGAGGCGCCGCAGGTCTTCGCGGCCGACGGCGAGCCGTTCCTGCAGCCCGGCGACTCGGCGATGCAGCGCATCCGCATCGGCCTGCTGCAGATCCACGCCCCCGTGCGCGTCATCGCGGTCGAGGACGAGGCGACGACGCACGCCGTGATCTTCGGCACCCTCGACGGCCACCCCGAGGCGGGGGAGGAGCGCATGCTCGTCGAGCTCGCCGAGGACGAGTCGGTCTACTTCCACCTGCGGGTGCTCTCGCGCCCCGCCGCATGGTGGGCTCGGCTCGGCGGCCCCGTCACGCTGCGCATCCAGCGCCGCTACCACGCCCGCTACCTCGACGCCCTGCGCCGCATCCACGTCGAGTGACCGTGCTCGAGCAGGGCGGGCGCTGATGGGCGCGCTGCCCGACGGCGACGCCGCACCCGGCGACGGCCTCCTGCCCGCCTCCGCGGCGAGCGGCGGGGCCGACCGCGCCTTCGGCGTGTACCTGCACGTGCCGTTCTGCCGCGTGCGCTGCGGCTACTGCGACTTCAACACCTACACGTCGACCGAGCTGCGCGGTGCGCGGCAGGACGACTACGCCGACCAGGCGATCGCGGAGATCGCGCTCGCCGGCCGCGTGCTCGACGCGCTCGCCGAGCACGACCCGGCCGTGCGCCGTCCCGTGTCGACCGTGTTCGTCGGCGGCGGCACCCCCACGCTGCTGCCGCCCGGCGACCTCGCGCGCATGCTCGACGCCGTGCGCGAGACGTGGCACCTCGCCGACGACGCCGAGGTCACGACCGAGGCGAATCCCGACTCGGTCGACGCCGCCGACCTGCGCACGCTCGCGAGCGCGGGCTTCACGCGCGTGAGCGTCGGCATGCAGTCGGTCGTGCCGCACGTGCTGCGCACCCTCGATCGCACGCACGATCCCGAGCGCGTGCCGCAGGTCGTCGCCTGGGCGAGGGATGCGGGGCTCGACGCGAGCGTCGACCTCATCTACGGCACGCCCGGCGAGTCGCTCGCCGACTGGCAGCGCTCGCTCGACGCCGCGCTGTCGTACGACGTCGACCACCTGTCCGCCTATGCGCTCATCGTCGAGGACGGCACGGCGCTCGCGCGCCAGATCCGCCGCGGCGAGGTGGCGCCCGTCGACGACGACCTGCACGCGGCGATGTACGAGGCGGCCGACGCGACGCTCGCGGCCGCCGGCTACGACTGGTACGAGGTGTCGAACTGGGCGCGCGGCGGCGCCGTGTCGCGGCACAACCTCTCGTACTGGCACGGCGAGGACTGGTGGGGCGTCGGACCGGGCGCGCACAGCCACGTCGGCGGCGTGCGCTGGTGGAACGTCAAGCACCCCGCGGCGTACGCCCAGCGGCTCGCCGGTGGCGAGTCGCCCGCGCTCGCGCGCGAGGTGCTCGACGACGAGACGCGGCGCGTCGAGCGCGTCCTGCTCGAGACGCGCATCCGCGCCGGCCTGCCCATGGACGTGCTCGACGCCGACGGCGTCGCGGCGGTGCCGCAGCTGCTGGCGGACGGGCTGCTGGACGAGGAGGCCGCCCTGCGCGGCCGGATCGCTCCGAGCCTCGCAGGGCGGCTGCTGGCCGACGTCGTGGTGCGTCGGCTCACGTCGTCGACGTGACCGTCGGCGCTACTTGACGATGCGCCAGTTGAACGGGTAGCGGTACGAGCCGCCCGCGTTGACGCGCACGCCGCCGACGATGCCGAAGATGATGCCGAGCAGCGGGGCTGCCGCGACCGCGAGGTAGAGGATGCTCGCGATGCCGAACGTGATGACGGTGAGGATGCCGACGACGATCGATCCTCCGACCGAGATGATCGTCATGAGGATCTGGAAGTTCAGCGCCTCCTTCGACTCCTGCCGGACGAACGCGCTGCGGTCCTTGTACATCAGGTAGACGATGAGCGGGCCGAGCCAGCCGAGGCCGATGACCCATGCGATGCCGCCGAGGTGGCCGAACATCGCCCACTGCTTCTCGTCCTGCGGCGACATGGGCGCGCCGGCGGCGTACTGCGGCTGACCGGGGGCGCCGTACTGCGGCGCGCCGTAGGGCTGCTGACCGGGTGCGCCGTACGGAGCCTGCTGGCCGGGTGCGCCGTACGGCGGCTGCTGGCCGGGTGCGCCGTAGGGCGGCTGGCCGGGAGCCTGCTGGCCGGGAGCTCCGAAGGGCTGCTGCGGCGGGACCTGCTGCCCGGGTGCGCCGGAGGAGGGGGCGCCGGGCGCGGGGCTCGAGAAGGGCTGCGCGGGCTCGCCGGCGGCCGGTGCCGTCTGGTGCGCGCCGCCCTGCGGGGGCGCACCGAACTGCGGAGCCTGCGGCTCGTCCGGCGCCGCGGCGGGGCCGTTGGGGTCGGTCATGTCGAACCTCTCGATCAAGGTGCCGGGTGCGGCTGGGTCCATCATGGTCGCGCGAGGCTGGGAACGCACCCACCGATCGCGGTACGATTGGCACTCAGGAACGGCGAGTGCCAGACGAGGGGGGACGATGGTCACGGATCGCGGACTCCAGGTGCTGCGTGCGATCGTGCAGGACTACGTCGCCTCGAGCGAGCCGGTCGGCTCGAAGACCATCGTCGAGCGCCACTCGTTCGGCGTGAGCGCCGCGACGATCCGCGGCGACATGGCGATGCTCGAGGAGGCCGAGCTCATCGTCGCGCCGCACACGTCCTCCGGCCGCATCCCCACCGACAAGGGCTACCGCGTCTACGTCGACCGGCTGCAGGGCATGCAGCCGCTGTCCCCCGCGCAGCGCCAGGCCATCGCGCGCTTCCTCGACGAGGCCGACGACCTCGACGACGTCATGGCGCGCTCGGTGCGCCTGCTGTCGCAGCTCACGAACCAGGTCGCGCTCGCGCAGTACCCGTCGGTCGCGAAGGCGCGCGTGCGCCGCGTCGAGGTCGTGCAGCTCGCGGCGTCGCGCCTGCTCCTCGTCGTCATCCTCGACTCGGGCCGCGTCGAGCAGCGCATGGTCGACGCGGGGCAGCAGGTCGAGGGCGACGCGGCGCAGGCGATCGGCCGCGCGCTCGACGTCGCGGTCGCCGGCAAGCCCACGACCGACGCGGAGGAGTCCCTCGTCGCCGTCGTCGAGGGTGCCGACCCCGCGGTCGCCACCGCGACCGCCAGGGTCGTCGTCGCGCTCGGCGAGGCGCTCGCGCCCACCGCGGGCGACCGGCTCGTCATCGCAGGCGCCTCGCACCTCGTGCGCGGCCGTCACGACCTCTCCGGCTCCGTCACGCTCGTGCTCGAGGCGATCGAGGAGCAGGTCACGCTCCTTCGCCTCTTCGGCGAGATGGATGCCGAGGCGTCCGCCGTCGCGACCCGCATCGGGCGCGAGATGGCGGACGGGCTCGAGCAGACGTCGATCGTGACGGGCGCCTACGGCGCCGGCGGCCACGAGGCCGGTCGCGTCGGCGTGCTCGGACCGACCCGCATGGACTACGCATCGAACATGGCAGCCGTCCGCGCAGTGGCGCGGTACCTCACGCGGCTGCTCGACGACGAGGAGCGATGAGCGATCACTACGAGGTCCTGGGCGTGCCCCGCGAGGCCAGCCAGGACGACATCAAGCGTGCCTACCGCAAGCTCGCGCGGCAGCTGCACCCCGACGTGAACCCGTCGAGCGACGCGGCCGAGCGCTTCAAGGACGTGACGCACGCCTACGACGTGCTGTCGGATGCGCAGTCGCGCGCCGACTACGACCGCGGGCCGCAGACGGCGGGCTTCGGGCTCGGCGACATCTTCGAGCAGTTCTTCAACGGCGGCGGCGGCCGCCAGCAGGGCCCCAGGCCGCGCCGGCGGCCCGGCCAGGACTCGCTGCTGCGCATCGACCTCGACCTGCACGACGTCGTCTTCGGCGTGCACCGCGACCTGCGCGTGCAGACCGCCGTGCTGTGCGAGACGTGCGAGGGCCGCTGCGCGGCACCGGGCACGCGCGAGGAGACGTGCGACATCTGCCAGGGCTCCGGGCACGTGCAGCGCCAGGTGCGCTCGCTGCTCGGCAACGTCGTCACGAGCCAGCCGTGCGGCTCGTGCCAAGGCCACGGCACCGTCATCCCCTACCCGTGCCCGACGTGCGCCGGCCACGGCCGCGTCCGCGCCGAGCGCACGATCCCCGTCGACATCCCCGCGGGCGTCGACACGGGCCTGCGCATCCAGCTGCCCGGCCAGGGCGAGGTCGGCGAGGCCGGCGGCGACCCCGGCACGCTCTTCCTCGAGGTGCACGTCACGCACCACGACGTCTTCAGCCGCGACGGCGACGACCTGCTCGGCACCGTCGAGGTCTCGATGGTCGACGCCGCGCTCGGTGCCCACGCGACGATCGAGTCGATCGACGGCCCGGTGACGATCGACATCGAGGCCGGCACGCAGAGCGCCGACGTCGTGACGGTCGCCGGACGCGGCGTGGGCAGGCTGCGCGGCGCGGGCCGCGGCGACCTGCGCCTCGGCGTGCAGGTCGTGACGCCCTCGCGCCTCGATCGCAAGTCGGTCGACCTGCTCGAGCAGCTGCGCGATCGCATGAAGCCGCCGGCGCCGCGCATGGCGCAGTTCCAGCAGGGCCTCTTCTCGAAGCTCCGGGATCGGTTCCTGCGGTTCTGATGGCGCACTGCTACTACGTCGAGGCGCTCGACGTCGCCGTGGGGGACCGCGTGGTGCTCGGCGCGGACGACGCCAGGCACGCCGCGACCGTCAGCCGCGCCCGCGTCGGCGAGCACGTGCTCGTCGCCGACGGACGCGGCACCGTCTGCGAGGCCGTCTTCGCCGAGGTGCGGCCCGAGGTCGCGCTCGAGGTGCGCGCCATCCGGCACGACCCCGTGCCGACGCCGCGGATCGGGCTCGCGCAGGCGCTCGCGAAGGGCGATCGCGCCGAGCTGGCGATCCAGGCGGCGACCGAGCTCGGCGTCGACGTCGTCGTGCCGTGGCAGGCGCAGCGCTCGATCGTGACGTGGCGCGGCGAACGGGCCGCGAAGTCCCTCGCCCGGTGGCGCACGATCGTGCGCGAGGCGGGCAAGCAGTCGCTGCGCGCCCACGTGCCCGAGGTCGTCGAGGCCATCGACACGCGGTCGCTCGCAGCCCTCGCCGATCGCTGGCGCCTCGTCGTGCTCGAGCCGACCGCGACCGCGTCGCTCGCGTCCCTCGAGCCGGACGGCCGCGACGTGCTGCTCGTCGTCGGGCCCGAGGGCGGCATCGCCCCCGACGAGCTCGACGCGCTCGGCGGCGAGCACGTGCGGATGGGACAGCACGTCGTGCGCACCTCGACGGCGGGGCCCGCGGCGATCGCGGCCCTCGCGTCGCGGTGGCGCTGGTGACCGCCGAGTACGCTGGAGCCATGGCAGAGCAGACCATCTTCGAGCGCATCGTCGCGCGTGAGATCCCCGCCGAGATCGTGCTCGAGGACGACGAGCTCATCGCGTTCACCGACATCGCCCCCAAGGCCGAGATGCACGTGCTCGTCGTGCCGAAGACCTCGGCCTACCGCGACGTCGTCGAGCTCGCCGCCGGCGACCCCGACCTCCTGGCCTCGATGGTGCGCGCCGCGCGCGCCATCGCGCTCGAACGTGCGGCCGGCGACTTCCGGCTCATCTTCAACTCCGGCGCCTCCGCCGGCCAGACCGTGTTCCACGTCCACGCCCACGTCCTCGCGGGCGCCGATCTCACCGAGGAGTCCCTTGCCTGACGGACATGCGGAGATCCAGGTCGACGGCATCCAGATGGTGCGGCTGCTCGGCCCCCAGGATCGCCTGCTGACCCGGCTCGAGCGCGAGTACCCCGACGTCACCGTCGCCGTGCGCGGCAACCAGGTCACGTTCGACGGCGACGCCGAGCAGGTCGACCAGGCCGAGCGGCTCGTGCGCGAGCTCGCCGACCTCGTCTCGCGCGGCGCCGACCTCGGCCAGACCGAGGTGGGCGAGGGCGCGCGCCTGCTGCGCGAGGACTCGCCCGTGACGCTCGCCGACGTCGCGGGCGACGCGATCCTCAGCACGGGTCGCAAGAGCATCCGCGCGAAGACCGAGGGTCAGCGCGCGTACGTCGACGCGATCGGCGAGCACACGATCGTCTTCGGCATCGGCCCCGCCGGCACCGGCAAGACGTACCTGGCGATGGCGAAGGCCGTGCAGGCGCTCCAGCGTCGCGAGGTGCAGCGCATCATCCTCACGCGCCCCGCCGTCGAGGCCGGCGAGCGCCTCGGCTTCCTGCCGGGCACGCTCACCGACAAGATCGACCCCTACCTGCGGCCGCTGTACGACGCGCTCAACGAGATGATGGATCCCGAGCTCGTGCCGAAGCTGCTCGCGACGGGCGTCGTCGAGGTCGCGCCGCTCGCCTACATGCGCGGTCGCACGCTCAACGACGCGTTCGTCGTGCTCGACGAGGCGCAGAACACGACGCCCGAGCAGATGAAGATGTTCCTGACGCGACTGGGCTTCGGCTCGCGCATGGTCGTCACGGGCGACATCACGCAGATCGACCTGCCCGAGGGCACGAGCGGCCTGCAGGTGGCGAGCCGCGTGCTCGGCGGCATCGACGACATCCACTTCGCGCAGCTCACGAGCGCCGACGTCGTGCGGCACACGCTCGTCGGCCGCATCGTCGACGCCTACACGGCGCACGAGGCGCGGATCATGGCGCAGGACGGCGGCACGCGCGAGCAGCGCCGCGAGCACCTGCAGCGCAAGGGCCGTCGATGAGCGTCGACGTGCTCAACGAGTCGGGCGTCGCCGTCGACGAGGCGCGCCTCGCCCGCCTGGTGGCCTTCGACCTCGAGGCGCTCTTCGTGCACGCCGAGGCGGAGGTGAGCATCGTGCTCGTCGACGAGGGCGCCATGGAGCAGCTGCACGTGCAGTGGATGGACGAGCCGGGCCCGACCGACGTGCTCTCCTTCCCCATGGACGAGCTGCGACCCGGCACGACCGAGCGGCCGACGCCCGCCGGGCTGCTCGGCGACATCGTGCTCTGCCCGCAGGTCGCCGAGGGGCAGGCCGTCGACGCGGGCCACCCGCTCATGGCCGAGCTCGAGCTCCTCACGACGCACGGCATGCTGCACCTGCTGGGGTTCGACCACGCCGATCCCACCGAGCGCGACGAGATGTTCGCGCTGCAGGACGAGCTGCTCGCCCGCTTCCGGGCCGCCGATGCTTGAGCTCGCGCTCTTCGCGATCGCCGCGGTGCTCGTCGTCGTCGGCGCCTGGCTCGCCGCGTGCGACGCGGCGCTCGGCGTCACGAGCACGCGCGACCTGCAGGAGATGGCGCAGGAGGGGCGACGCCGCGGCTCGCTGCAGAGCATCGCCCTCGACCTCACCGGTCACGTCATGGTCGTGCAGTTCGGCCGCATCCTCTTCGAGACCACGGCGGCGGTGCTGCTGACGATCGGCCTCACGCGCCTCCTCGACTGGTGGTGGGCGCTCGTCGTCGCCGTCGCGATCATGGCGGTGACCTCGTTCATCCTCGTGGGCACGAGCCCGCGCGCCGTCGGCAGGGCGCACTCGCGCACGCTGCTGCGCGCGAGCGCCAGCCCCATCCGCGCGCTGCGCGTGCTGTTCGGCCCGCTCGCGACGCTCGTCGTCACGGTCGGCGACCGCGTGACGCCGGGCAGGCAGCGCGAGACGGCGTTCACGAGCGAGGAGCAGCTGCTCTCGATGGTCGACGAGGCCACGACGCGCTCCGTCCTCGAGGAGGACGACCGCGAGCTCATCCACTCGATCTTCGACTTCAACCAGACCTTCGTGCGGGAGGTCATGGTCCCGCGCACCGACATGGTCGTCGTCGACGCCGACCTCACCGCCGAGGAGGCGCTGCGGCGCTTCCTCGAGTCGGGGCTCTCGCGCATGCCCGTCGCGGGCGACTCGCTCGACGAGATCGAGGGCATCCTCTACCTCCGCGACGTCGTGCGCAGCCGCACGATGCGGCCCGACGAGCACGAGACGGCGCGATCCCTCGCGCGCGTCGCGCTCTTCGTGCCCGAGTCGAAGAAGGCCGACGACACCCTCGCCCACATGCAGCTGCAGCGCGTGCACGTCGCGATGGTCGTCGACGAGTACGGCGGAATCGCAGGGCTCGTGACGCTCGAGGACCTCATCGAGGAGCTCATCGGCGACATCCACGACGAGCACGACCGCGCGGGCTCCGAGGCCGTCGCGCTCGGCGACGGCACCTACGTCATCTCGCCGAGGCTGCAGATCGACGAGCTCGGCGACCTGTTCGAGCTCCACCTCGACGACGACGACGTCGACTCGGTCGGCGGGCTCCTGCAGAAGGCCCTCGGCCGCATCGCCGAGGTCGGCGACGTGGTCGAGATCGACGGGCTGCGGCTCGCGGTCGAACGGATCGACGGCCGCGGCCGCGAGGCGGGCAGGGTGCGCGTCGAGCGGCTCGCGCCCGCGGAGGTGGAGGCGGAATGACCCATCGCAGTGGATTCGTGACGTTCGTCGGTCGACCGAACGCCGGCAAGTCGACGCTCATGAACGCGCTCGTCGGCGAGAAGGTCGCCATCACGTCGTCGAAGCCGCAGACGACGCGCCGCGCGATCCGCGGCATCGTGCACCGTCCCGACGCGCAGGTCGTCATCGTCGACACCCCCGGCATGCACAAGCCGCGCACGCTGCTCGGCAAGCGCCTCAACGCCGTCGTGCAGACGACCCTCGGCGACGTCGACGTCATCTGCCTCTGCGTCCCCGCGAACGAGCGCCTCGGCCCGGGCGATCGCTACATCGACCAGCAGCTCGAGGGCTTCCCCGACGCGCGGAAGGTCGCGCTCGTGACGAAGGTCGACGTCGCGTCGCGCGAGCGCGTCGCCGAGCAGCTGCTCGAGATCTCCGCGCTGCGCGACTGGGACGCCGTCATCCCGATCTCGTCGGTCGCCGGCACGCAGCTCGACGTCCTGCTCGACCGGCTCGCGGCGCTGCTGCCCGAGGCGCCGCCGCTGTACGACGCCGAGACGTCGACGGGGGAGCGGCTCGACGATCGCATCGCCGAGCTCATCCGCGAGGCGGCGCTCGAGGACGTGCGCGACGAGCTGCCGCACTCGATCATCGTCACGGTCGACGACATCGTCGCCCGCAAGGGCAGGGCCATCACCGACGTCTACGCGAACCTGTGGGTCGAGCGCGACAGCCAGAAGGGCATCGTCATCGGCCACGGCGGCGAGCGGCTGCGGCGCATCGGCAAGGATGCCCGCCTCGAGATCGAGGCGCTCATCGGCCAGCAGGTGCACCTCGACCTCCGCGTGAAGATCGCGAAGGAGTGGCAGGGCGACCCGAAGCTGCTCGGACGCTTCGGCCTCTAGCCGTCCTGCTCGGGCCGGATCTCGCGTCGAACGGCCCGCGGACACGGGCGACGCGTCCGTGGCGACCCCACAGACGACGATCCCTCGGGGAACCGTGAGGTTCGCTCACCCGGGCGCGCCGTCGTTCGCAGCATATCGGGGGACAGCGGGCGGTGGCGGAGATTCCTCGATGCCCACGGGATGCTCCTCGATCCTCACGAAGTCGAGGCCGACGGCGGCCGCCGCGGCAGAGGATCGACGGACCCGGCGGTCGCCGGGGTCGACGGAAGGACCCGATCCCCATGAGACGCAGCATCCAGGCCATCACGACGGCGACCATCGCAGGGGCGATGCTCGCGCTCGGCAGCGGCATGGCGGTCGCCTCGCCCGCCCCGGCAGACCCCGACGTCGACGCGTTCAGCGTCCCCGCGAGCGAGACGGCGGCGGCTGCGACGGCATGGTCGCCCGAGCGCATGCAGGCCGCGCTGCCCGGCGACGAGCTCGTGCTCGACCAGATCGACGAGCTCTCGACGACGGCGGCGCCCGACGGCGAGGCCGTGACCGTCGCGGGCGAGCAGCCCGTGCTGCAGGCGACGCGCGTGGACCCCGTGTCGCACATCGGCAAGGTGTTCTTCACGATCGGCGGCGTCGACTACGTGTGCTCGGCCAACTCCGTCGCATCCGCGAACGGCAGCACGGTCTCGACCGCGGGGCACTGCCTCAACGAGGGCCCGGGCGAGTTCGCCTCCGAGTTCGTCTTCGTCCCCGCCTACCTGGACGGCGCGGCGCCGTACGGGCAGTGGCCGGCCGTCGAGCTCGTCGCGCCCACGCAGTGGACCGACGAGGGCGACATCGACCACGACACGGGCTTCGCCGTGGTCGCGAGCCAGGGCGGTCGCACCCTCGCCGCGACGGTCGGCGCCTCGGGCGTCGCCTTCAACCAGTCGACGGGCCTCGGCTACACGCTCTACGGCTACCCGGCGGCGAGCCCCTTCGACGGGCAGACGCTGCAGCAGTGCGCCGGCACGGCGTCGCGCGACCGCCTCGGCGGCACGACGTCGCAGGGCGTCTCGTGCGACATGACCGGCGGATCCTCGGGCGGCCCGTGGTTCGTCGGCTCCGGCTCCTCGGGCGTGCAGAACTCGGTGAACAGCTTCGGCTACGACGCGCAGCCCGGCGTCATGTACGGCCCGTACTGGGGATCCGTCATCCAGGGTGCGTACGAGGAGGCGCAGGCCTGAGCCAGCGCATCCATGCACGGGGGTCGGCGCTCGCCGGCCCCCGTCGTCGCGTGGCGGACGAGGCCGTCGTCCGTGCGGATGATTCCACCGGACGGATGCCGGCATCCCCGCGCATGCGACGTACCGTGGCAGGGTGACCCGCCCCCTCACCCGCGCGCAGCTGACGTTCGACGTCAGCACGGCGGTCGTGCTCGGGTTCCTGCTCGGAGCGCCCTCGCTGCTCATCAGCAGCGCGACGCCCGAGCTGCCGTGGGTCCTGCTCGTCGGCCTCGCCTTCGGCGTCATCGTCGCGCTGCGTCGCGTCGCGCCGATGGCGATGCTGCTGGCATCGTTCGGCCTCGGGCTCGCCTTCGTGCTCGCGGGCCTCACGGCGCTCACGCCGCTGTGGCTCCAGATCCTCGTGCTGCTCTACACCGTGGGGCGCTGGTGCGACGGGCTCCAGCGGGCGCTCGGCGCGGTCGTCGCGCTGCTGGGCGCCTGCATCATCGGCATCTGGTTCGTGCGCTTCGGCTACGGCGTGAACCCGACCGGCAGCATCGTGGACATCCTGCTGCCGTTCGGCATCGCGACGTTCGGCTTCGCGCTGCTGTTCGGCCTCGCGCTCGTCTCGGGCATCCTCGTCGCCGAGATCATGCGCAGCCAGCGCCTCTCGGTGCAGACGCGCGCCGAGCGCGAGCGCGCCGAGGTCGAGCAGGAGCGCACGGGCATCGCGCGCGACATGCACGACGTCGTCGCGCACTCGCTCGCCGTCGTCATCGCGCAGGCGAACGGCGCCCGCTACGCCGACTCCGTCGAACGCAAGGACGAGAGCCTGCAGCAGATCGCGCAGACGGCCTCCGCGGCGCTCGGCGACGTGCGCGGCCTGCTCGAGCGCCTCAGGCACGCGCAGGCGTCGGATCCCGACGCGTCGCTGCAGGCGCTGCCCGCGCTCGTGCAGCGCGTGCGGGCCGCAGGCCTCGCCGTCGAGGTGCGCGAGCTCGGCACGCCGGCGCCGCTGCCGCGCGACGCGGACATCGCCGCGTACCGGATCGTGCAGGAGGCGCTGACGAACGCGCTGCGTCACGGCGACCGCACGCACCCCGTGCTCGTGTCGATCGTGCACGGCGAGCGGCTCGAGCTGTCGGTGCGCAACGCGCTGCGCCAGGCACCGGGGGAGTCGGGCCACGGGCTCGTGGGCATGCGCGAGCGTGCGAGGATCGCGGGCGGGCACGTCGACGTCGGACCCTCCGGCGGCGCCTGGGTCGTCCGGGCCGTGCTGCCGCGTCAGGAGGCGCCTCGATGATCCGCGTGCTGCTCGTCGACGACCAGGCCCTGTTCCGCAGCGGCATGCGGATGCTCATCGACTCGCAACGCGACCTCGAGGTCGTCGGCGAGGCCGGCGACGGTCGCGAGGCCGTGCGCGAGGCGCTGCGGCTGCAGCCCGACATCGTGCTCATGGACGTGCGGATGCCCGTGCTCGACGGCATCGACGCCACCGCGGGCATCGTCGACGCCGGCGGACCCTCGCGCGTCGTCGTGCTCACGACCTTCGACCTCGACGAGGCGGTCGCGCGCGCGCTGCGCGCCGGGGCGAGCGGCTTCCTGCTCAAGGACGCCGATCCCGAGCTCGTGCTCGCGACGATCCGCGCCGTGCACGGCGGCGGCGAGGTCGTCGCCGCCTCCGCGACCCGTGCGCTGCTCGCCCGGCACGCCGAGGAGCCGGCCGCGCCGCCCGCGTCGCTCGCGACGCTGACGCCGCGCGAGCACGAGATCCTCCTGCAGGTCGCCCGCGGCCTGTCGAACGCCGAGATCGCGCGCAGCGAGTTCGTGAGCGAGACGACCGTCAAGACGCACGTGTCGCGCATGCTGCAGAAGCTGGGCCTGCGCGACCGCGTGCAGGCCGTCGTCTTCGCGCACGCGCACCGCCTCGTCTGATCGGCGCCCGCCACCTCATCCGCGAGGAGGACGGGGTCGGGACGCGCGGACGACGCCCGCAGGTGCTCGCCTCGGCTGGGATGGAGCCATGCACGCACACCCCGCACTCCGCCTCACCGACGTCGCTCGCCGCTACGGCTCGGGCGACGCCGCCGTCGTCGCCCTCGACGGCGTCTCCCTCGCGATCGACCCCGGCGAGTTCGTCGCCATCATGGGGCCGTCGGGCTCGGGCAAGTCGACCCTCATGCACCTCGCCGCGGGGCTCGACGTCCCCACCGCGGGATCGATCCGCATCGGGGAGTCCGAGCTCGTCGGCCTCGACGACGCCGCGCTCACGCGCCTGCGCCGCGACCGCGTCGGCTTCGTCTTCCAGGCGTTCAACCTCGTGCCCACGCTCACGGCGCGCGACAACATCCGCCTGCCGTTCGACCTCGCAGGCAGGCAGGCCGACGAGGCGCTCATCGACCTGCTCGTGTCGTGGCTCGGCCTCGCCGGCCGCGTCGACCACCGGCCGGGCGAGCTCTCGGGCGGCCAGCAGCAGCGCGTCGCGATCGCCCGCGCCCTCGCGACGCGGCCGACGATCGTGTTCGCCGACGAGCCGACGGGCAACCTCGACTCGCGCACGGCGGCCGACGTGCTCGCGATCCTCCAGGAGGCGGCGCGCGAGCACGGCCAGGCGATCTGCATGGTGACGCACGACCCCGTCGCGGCGGAGGCGGCCGATCGCGTCGTGCTGCTCGCGGACGGCCGCATCCGGGGCGACGAGCGCGGCCTCGACCGCACGGCGATCGCCCACCGGATGCTCGCGCTGCAGGAGCGCTCGGCATGAGCCGCGCGCACGCCCCCACCGTCGCGGTCACCGCGGTCGCCGCATGCTTCGCCGTGCTGCTCACGAGCGTCACGGAGATGCTCTTCACCCTCGTGCTCGGATCGGAGCTGCTCGCCTCCGGCGTCGCGCCGCTCCTCGCCGGCATCGCCGTCGTCTGCCTCACGGTCGTCGCGGTGCTCGTGAGCGCCATCGTCACGCGCACGACGGTGCAGCACGTCGTCGAGGAGCAGCGCGCCCTCATCGCGCTGCGGCGCCTGCTCGGCGCCTCGAGCGCGCAGGAGCGCTCGCGCGTGCTGCGCTCCTCGCTCGCCGCCGGCATCGCGGGCACGCTCGGCGGCGCCGTCGTCGGCCTCGGCGCGGGCATCGCCGCGCAGCTCGCCGTCCAGGCGTCGGGTGCCGTCGCGGGTGCCGACGTCGTGCTGCTGCCCGCCACGGCGCTCCCGCCCGTCGTCGGCATCGCCGTCGCCGTCGCCGCCGTGACGCGCTCCGGCACGCGCGGCGTCCTCGACGTCGCCCCCATCGAGGCGCTCGGCGCCGCCGCGGCGCAGCCGCGCCGTCCGCGCAGGCCCGTCGGCGCCCTCGTCGTGCTCGGCCTCGCCGCCGTCGTGCTCGCCGGCTCGATCGCCCTCGCCCCCTGGTCGCCGTTCGCCGTGCTCGTCGCCGTCGTCGGCGGCGTGCTGCTGTCGGCCGGCATCATCGGCGTCGCACCCGCCGCGCTCGTGCCCGTGCTCGCCCTCGTCGGTCGCCTCCTCGGCGGCTCGGTGCCCGCACGCGCGGCCGTGCGCTCGGCGCAGGACGCCCGCGAGCGCTCGAGCGGCCTCGTCCTCGCGCTCATGGTCGGCATCGCGACGGTCGTGCTGCTCGCGACCGCGGGCTCGACGCTGCGCGAGGCGCTCGTCGCCATCGACCGCGACCCCGTCTACGTCGCCGAGATCACGCGCATCGTCGACGGCATCGTCCTCGCGCTCGGCACCGTCGTGGGCAGCTCGGCCATCGTCGCCGTGCTCGGCTTCGCGACGAGCATGCTCACCGCCGTGCGGCAGCGCACCCGCGAGATCGGGCTGCTGCGCGCGCTCGGGATGACGGGCGCGCAGGTGCGGTGGATGGTGACGGCCGAGACCGTCGCGATCGCCGTCGTCGCCCTCGTCGGCGGCCTCGTCCTCGGCGTCGGGCTCGGCTGGGTCGCGGTGTGGACGATGCTCGGATCGGCGTACGGCGTCGGCGCGATCGTGCCGTCGCCATCGCCGTGGCTGCTCGTCGGCACCGTCGTCGCGGCGGCGCTCGTCGCCCTCGTGGCAGCGGGGCCGGCGACGGCCCGCGCACGGCGCATCGCCCCCATCGACGCGCTGCGCGTCGCCTGAGCGGCGCGTCGACCGCCCGAGCGGAGAGCGCATGCGGTGCTAGTGTTGCCCGCATGCGCTCCTCGCTGCTCCTCCTTCTTCGCCGCGGCGAGGCCTAGCACACCGGGCCATCCTCGCCGCGGAGTCGCGCGCAGCAGCCCGGAGTCGTCTCGACCCCAGGAGCACAGCATGAAGAACATGCAGCAGCCGTCGGGCATGCCGGCGCACCGGTACGCCCCGTATCACGAGCAGATCCGCGTCGATCTGCCCGATCGCACGTGGCCGGACCGCCGCATCGAGCGCGCGCCCCGCTGGTGCGCCGTCGACCTGCGCGATGGCAACCAGGCCCTCATCGAGCCCATGACGCCCGATCGCAAGCGCATCATGTTCGCGCTGCTCGTGGAGATGGGCTACAAGGAGATCGAGGTCGGGTTCCCCTCGGCGAGCCAGACCGACTTCGACTTCGTCCGGCAGCTCATCGAGGACGACCTCATCCCCGACGACGTGACGATCCAGGTGCTGACGCAGTGCCGCGACCACCTGATCCGCCGCACGTTCGAGGCGATCGACGGCGCGAGGCAGGCCATCGTCCACATCTACAACTCGACGAGCGTGCTGCAGCGCGACGTCGTCTTCCGCTCCGACCGCGAGGGCGTCAAGCAGATCGCCGTCGACGGCGCACGCCTCTGCCTCGAGCTCGAGGGCATGCTGCAGGACACGACCGTCCTCTACGAGTACAGCCCCGAGTCCTACACCGGCACCGAGCTCGACTACGCGCTCGAGGTCTGCAACGCGATCATCGAGACGCTCGACGCCCGACCCGAGCGGCCCGTCATCATCAACCTGCCCGCGACGGTCGAGATGGCGACGCCCAACGTCTACGCCGACTCGATCGAGTGGATGCACCGCCATCTCGCGCGCCGCGAGTCGGTCATCCTGTCGCTGCACCCCCACAACGACCGCGGCACGGGCATCGCCGCCGCCGAGCTCGGGTACATGGCCGGCGCCGACCGCATCGAGGGATGCCTGTTCGGCAACGGCGAGCGCACGGGCAACGTCGACCTCGTCGCCCTCGGCCTCAACATGCTGACGCAGGGCATCGACCCCGAGATCGACTTCTCCGACCTCGACCGCATCCGCCGCACCGCCGAGCACTGCAACCAGCTGCGCGTGCACGAGCGCTCGCCGTGGGCGGGCGACCTCGTCTACACGGCCTTCTCCGGCAGCCACCAGGACGCCATCAAGAAGGGCTTCGAGCGCATGGCCGCCGACGCGGAGGCCGCGGGCAGGCACGTCGACGAGATGCCGTGGGCCGTGCCGTACCTGCCGATCGACCCCAAGGACGTCGGCCGCTCGTACGAGGCGGTCATCCGCGTGAACTCGCAGTCGGGCAAGGGCGGCGTCGCCTACCTGCTGCAGAGCGACCACGGCCTCGACCTGCCGCGCCGCCTCCAGGTGGAGTTCTCGAACATCGTGCAGGCGCGCACGGACTCCGAGGGCGGCGAGGTGTCGAGTGCGGCGATCTGGGAGATCTTCGGCGACGAGTACCTGCCGAACCCGTCGCGGCAGGCGGAGGACCAGTGGGGTCGCTTCGAGCTGCGCGAGGTGGGGTCGCAGTCGACGCTCGGTGGCGAGACGCGCCTCACGGTCGTGCTGCGCGACGAGCAGACGCTTCGCGACGCCGTGGCATCGGGCAACGGACCGATCGACGCGCTGCTGTCGCTCCTGCGGGCCGAGGGCGTCGAGGTGTCGCTGCTCGACTACGTCGAGCACACGCTCGCGGCGGGCCAGGACGCGCAGGCGGCCTCCTACGTCGAGCTCGAGCTCGGCGGCGAGCGCTTCTGGGGCGTCGGCATCGACCACTCGACCTCGAACGCGTCGCTCCGCGCGATCGTCTCGGCCGTCAACCGCGGCCTGCGCACGCGCGTCTCGGCGTCCGCAGCGACCGCCTGAGCAGCCGATGCCGGTCTACCGCGACGAGGGCGTCGTCCTGACGACGCATCATCTCGGCGAGGCCGATCGCATCGTCGTGCTGCTCACCCGCGAGCACGGCAAGGTGCGCGCCGTGGCGAAGGGCGTGCGCCGGACCTCGTCGAGGTTCGGCGCGCGCCTCGAGCCGTTCATGGTCGCCGACCTGCAGCTCGCCGTGGGCCGCAGCCTCGACATCGTGACGCAGGCGGAGACCCTCGGCTCGTACGCCGACCAGATCATGGTCGACTACCCGCGCTACACCGCGGCGGCCGCGATGGTCGAGACCGCCGACCGGCTCACCGACCACGACGCGTCGGTGCAGCAGTACCTGCTGCTCGTCGGCGCACTGCGCTCGCTGTCGCGCGCCGAGCACGACCCGAGCCTCACGCTCGACTCCTACCTCCTGCGCGCCATGGCGATCGCCGGCTGGGCGCCCACGTTCGGCGACTGCGCCGTGTCGGGCGAGCCCGGCCCGCACACGGCGTTCGTGCCGCAGCTCGGCGGCGTGGTGTCGGATCGGCACGCGCCGCCGGGCGTCGCGCGGCTCGACGAGGAGACCGTCGGGCTGCTCGCGTCGCTGCTGACGGGCGACTGGGCCGTCGCGGACGCCGCGGGCGACCGAGCGCGGGCGCGAGCGTCGGGCATCGTCGGCGCGTGGGTGCAGTGGCACCTCGAGCGCGGCCTCCGCAGCCTCGAGCACGTCGATCGCTCGCATCCCCAGCGCCCGGCATCCTGACGCCCCTCGCAGTAGCCTCGATCCGATGAGCGAGCGACGCATCCCGAGGCACCCCGACGCCGTGCCGTCGCGGCCGATCGACTGGACGGGCCAGCAGCCGCCCGCCTACGAGCCCGGCACGGTGCCCGCGCACGTCGCCGTCATCATGGACGGCAACGGCCGGTGGGCGAACCGCCAGGGCAAGACGCGCGTCGAAGGGCATCAGGCCGGCGAGGAGGTGCTGCTCGACGTCGTCGCCGGCGCCCTGCAGGCCGGCGTGCGGCACCTGTCGGTCTACGCGTTCTCGACCGAGAACTGGAAGCGCGACCCCGCCGAGGTGCGCTTCCTCATGGGCTTCAACCGCAAGGTGCTGCATCGCCGGCGCGACCAGCTGCACGACTGGGGCGTGCGCATCCGCTGGGCCGGTCGCCGTCCGCGCCTGTGGCGCTCGGTCATCGACGAGCTGCAGGTCGCCGAGCGGCTCACGGCCGACAACACGCGCATGACGCTGACGATGTGCATCAACTACGGCGGCACGGTCGAGATCGCGGATGCGGTGCGCTCGATCGCCGAGGACGTCGCGGCAGGCAGGCTCAAGCCCTCCGGCGTGACCGAGCGGCTCATCCGCAGCCGCATGTACCTGCCGGACGTGCCCGACGTCGACCTGTACGTGCGCTCGTCGGGCGAGCAGCGCATCTCCAACTTCCTCACCTGGCAGGGCGCCTACGCCGAGATGGTGTTCCTCGACACGTTGTGGCCCGACTTCTCGCGCCTCGACCTGTGGCGCGCCATCGACGTGTACACGGGGCGCGAGCGTCGCTTCGGCGGAGCGATCGACGCGCCGACGACCTGAGCGAGGTCAGGCGACCCATCCCGTGCGGCCATGGCCGGGGGACAGGGGTGACGGTTCCGGCGCAGGTCGCGAGCGCGACGCATCCGGCTCGTAGCGTCGGCGGTGCGAGCCGCGCTCGCTCCGCACCCCTCGACGAAGGCGTCCCATGCACCGTCTCCTGCCGACCGTCCTCGCCGCCGGCGCGCTCGTACTGGCCGGCGCCGTGCCGGCCGCCGCGGTCTCCCAGACGGGAGGCGACGCGAGCGCCGAGCAGCTCGACCTGCGGACGATCACCCGGACCATCCCGATCGGCGGCTCGGGCACGGTCGGGCGCGTGGCGATCGACCTCGTCTTCCAGCACGTGCGCGAGACGTGCGCAGCGCCCGACGTCGGATCGACGAGCACCGCCGCGTACCCCCTCGACATCGACTACCGCCTCACCTCCCCGTCGGGCACGACCGTCGCTCTCATCACCCCGGGCTCCGGCGAGATGGATGCCGCGGGCAGCACCTACTCGAGCGTGACGCCGCTGTCGCCGCCCCAGGTCGCCGTGCGGCTCGTCAGCGGCGACGCCGCCCCCGTCGTCGGCTCGACGAACGCCGGGGCGCCGGAGTCGGGCACCTTCACGGCGGCGGAGCCGCTCGACGCCTTCCTCGGCGAGCCCGCCGCGGGCGACTGGGTGCTCACGATCGCCGACGCCTTCCGGTTCTCGCCCCACTGCTACGCGAGCGCGACGCTCGAGCTCGGCATCGCTCCCACGCTCGCGACCGCACCGCTCGCGACCGGCGTCGTCGGCGTCCCGTACGCCGCCGCGCTGCCGAGCGCCGACCCCGCCGACGCGGCGATCGCCCTCGCGGCGGGCTCGACCCTGCCGCCCGGTCTGACCCTCGCTGCCGACGGCACCCTGACGGGCACGCCCACCGCATCCGGCACCTTCGCGTTCTCGGCGTCCGCCTCGAACGCGGACGGCACGTCGGCGCCTGTCGCGTTCACCGTGCGGATCGACGCGCCGCCATCGCTCGCCGGACCCGCCACCGCTCCGGCGCGCATCGGCGAGCCCTTCGCGTACGCGCCGACGCTCGGCGCCGGGTCGCCCGCGGCGACGGTCGGCGCGGCCGGCCTGCCGTCGTGGCTGTCGCTCGACCCGGCCACGGGAGCCCTCACGGGCATCCCGACGGGTACGGCCGGCGACGTCGTCGTGACCCTCACGGCGTCGAACGGCGTCGGGCCCGACGTCGTGCTGACCACGACGATCACGGTCGCACCCGGTCCGCTCGCGGGGATCGTGCTCACGCCCGCCGAGGCGACGGTCGCCACCGGCGACGCGCTCGCCATGACGGTGTCGGGCGTGGATGCCTCGGGCAACGCCGTCGACGTCGGTGGTGCCGTGACGCTCGTGTCCGACGGCGTCGGGGACGTCGTCGACGGCCTCGTGGTGCGCCTCGGATCGCCGGGCCCGCGCACCGTGACGGCGACGCATGCCGGCGGGGCGACGGACTCGTCGACCATCACCGTCGTGGCGGCACCGCCCGCGCCCTCCGCGGCATCGACGAGCGCGCCCGCGGCGCCGCCGCCCACCCCGGCCGCGACGACCCCGGCCGCGACGACGCCGACCGCGGTGCCGGGCGCGAGCCTCCCGAGGACCGGCGCCGACGGCGGGCCGACCGGTGCGGTCGTGCTCGCAGCGCTCGCGATGCTGGGCGCGGCGGTGCTCCTGCGGCGGCGCTCGCCTCGGCACTGAGCGCGGGCGGATGGGCGGGGACGTCGTCGTCCCTCCCTGCTCCATCGGCGAGGGGTACACGCTCCGCGCTCGATGGGGGGACGCGGGCTGGCGCGCGGTACGGTTCGGCTCGTGCGCCGTCGCCTCCTCGCCCCCGCAGCCCTCGCCGCTGCCATCGCCCTCCTCGCCGTCTCGGCGCCTACCGTCGCGAACGCCGCGACGCTCACCGGCTCGAACACGACGCCCGCGTCCGTCGACTCGGGGCAGGCCACCCGCGCGATCTCGATCGCCGGGGCTGGCACGGTCGACGACGTCACCATCGCCATCCGCTTCCAGAAGACCGACGGCACGTGCGCGGTGCCGGGCCCGGGCAGCGCGTTCCCCGAGGAGATCCGGCTCGCGCTGACCTCGCCCGAGGGGACGACGATCGACCTCGTGACCCCGTTCGTCACCTACACGGGCGCCCAGACCCGGCCGCCCGTCACGGTGACGTTCGACGATGACGCCGCGGACCCGGTCGGTGGCGCAGGACCGGTCGACGGCGTGTTCCGTCCGGCCCAGCCGCTGTCGACGTTCGATGGGGAGCCGGCTGCGGGTGCCTGGACGGTCGTCGTCGAGGACCTCTTCACCTCGGACCCGCTCTGCTTCATCTCGGCGGAGCTCACGGTCGTCACCGGTGCGCCGGTGCTCGCGGACGCGACGCTGCCGGCCGGCGTCGTCGGCACGGCCTACGCCGCCACGATCACGGCATCCGAGGGCGATGCTCCGATCGTCTACTCGGCCGTCGACCCTGCCGCCGTGCCCGCAGGCCTCACGGTGAACGCCGACGGGACCATCACCGGCACGCCGTCCGCGGCGGGCGACTTCGCGTTCGACGTGGTCGCGACGAGTGCGGGCGAGGCGTCGGAGGCCGCGACCCTCACGGTGCGCATCGATGCTCCCGCCGGCCTGTCCGGGCCCGCGACCGCGGCCGCGCAGATCGCCGTGCCGTTCTCGTACGTCCCGACGTTCGAGCCCGGGTCGCCGGCTGCCGTCGTCACGGCGACTGGCCTCCCGCAGGGCCTCGTCGTCGACCCGACGACGGGTGCCATCACGGGCACGCCCACCGGCGAGCTCGGCGACGTCGTCGTCGTGCTGACCGCGGACAACGGCGTCGATCCCGCCGCCCGGCTCGAGGTCGTCGTGACCGTCGCGGCAGGTCCCGCCGCCTCGATCGCGCTCACGCCGACGACCTCGACCGTCTCGTCGGGCTCGAGCGTCGCCTTCGAGGTCACGGGCATCGACGCCGAGGGCAACGCCGCCGACACCTCCGGCGCGGTGCTGACGACCGACGACGCGAGCGACGTGGTCGACGGCCGCGTCGTCGCCTTCACGGCCGTCGGCACGCGCGTCGTGACGGCGACGGACCCGGGTGGTGCGATCGCCACGGCGACCGTCGAGGTCGCCGCCGCCCCCGTGCCGTCGGCTCCGGCTCCGTCGGCTCCTGCTCCGTCCGACCCTGCTCCGTCCGCACCCGCTCCGTCCGCATCCGCACCGGCCGCGCCGGGCTCGGGCCTGCCGCAGACGGGTGCCGACCTCGCATCCGCCGGCCTCGTGGCGCTCGCCGCGATGCTCATGCTCGGTGCGGGCTCGATCGTCCTCGTGCGCCGTCGGACGCAGCAGCGCTGACCGTGCTCGCGCGCGCGGCACGCGCCGTCGCTGCCGTCGCCGCGGCGGCGCTGCTGTCGTCGTGCGCGACGACGGCGACCGTCGCGGGCGACGACCCGGCGTCCCGGTGGGAGAGCGCGTCGGGAGGATCCGTCGACTACCAGCTCGGTGGGGCGTCCGAGCCGGACGACGGCGTCACGGTCGTCGTCCGCGACGCCTCCGAGCCGCCTGCCGACGGCACGTTCTCGATCTGCTACCTCAACGGGTTCCAGACGCAGCCGGGCGATGCGCGGTGGTGGCTCGACGAGCATCCCGAGCTGCTGCTGCGCGACGGCGACGGCGAACCCATGATCGATCCGGGCTGGCCCGACGAGATGGCCCTCGACACCCGCGAGCCCGAGCAGCGCGCGGCGATCGCCGCGATCGTCGAGCCGTGGGTCGCCGGCTGCGCCGAGCAGGGCCACGACGCCGTCGAGTACGACAACCTCGACTCGTGGACCCGCTTCGACGGGCTCACGATGGATGGCAACCTCGCGCTCGCCGCGCTGCTCGTCGACGCCGCGCACGCGCAGGGGATGTGGGCGGCGCAGAAGAACGCGCTCGACGCCGGCGACGCCGGTCCGGCCGCCGGCTTCGACCTCGTGGTGAGCGAGGAGTGCGGGCAGTACGACGAGTGCGCCGGCTACGCCGCCCTCTACGGCGACCGCCACCTCGACGTCGAGTACGTCGAGGAGACCGACGAGGAGGCGTTCGTCGCGATGTGCGAGGCGGGTGACCTGCCCGCGCTCGCCGTGCTGCGCGACCGTCCCCTCGCCCCGGCGGGCGAGGCGGGCCACGTCCGGGTCGTCTGTCCCTGACGTGCACGCCGTCGTCGGCCGTCGCCGATAGGATCGAACGTCCCCACGAAGCCCAGCGCGCGATCCGGCGCGCATGATCCAGGAGCCCGCATGCCGAGCCGTCTCGACCAGGTCATCAATCTCGCGAAGCGTCGCGGATTCGTCTTCCAGGCCGGTGAGATCTACGGCGGCTCCCGCTCCGCATGGGACTACGGCCCCCTCGGCGTCGCGCTGAAGGAGAACATCAAGCGCCAGTGGTGGAAGACGTTCGTGCAGGGCCGCGACGACATGGTCGGCCTCGACTCGTCGATCATCCTGCCGCAGAAGGTCTGGCACGCGTCGGGCCACGTCAAGACGTTCACCGACCCGCTCGTCGAGTCGCTGCACACCCACAAGCGCTACCGCGCCGACCACCTCATCGAGGCGTACGAGGCCAAGCACGGCCACCCGCCCGAGAACGGCCTCGCCGACATCCGCGACCCCGAGACCGGCCAGCCCGGCTCGTGGACGGAGCCCAAGGCGTTCTCCGGCCTCATGAAGACCTACCTCGGCCCCGTCGACGACGAGGAGGGGCTGCACTACCTGCGCCCCGAGACGGCCCAGGGCATCTTCGTGAACTTCAACAACGTCGTCACGACCGCCCGGCGGAAGCCGCCGTTCGGCATCGGCCAGATCGGCAAGTCGTTCCGCAACGAGATCACGCCCGGCAACTTCATCTTCCGCACGCGCGAGTTCGAGCAGATGGAGATCGAGTTCTTCGTGCCGCCGGCCGACGCTCCCGAGTGGTTCGACCGCTGGGTCGCCGACTGCGAGGCGTGGTTCCACGACCTCGGCCTCAAGGCCGAGAACATCCGCCACCTCGACGTGCCCGACGGCGAGCGCGCGCACTACTCGGCGCGCACGATCGACCTCGAGTACCGCTTCGGCTTCCAGGGCACCGAGTGGGGCGAGCTCATGGGCGTCGCCAACCGCACCGACTACGACCTGCGCACGCACTCCGAGCACTCCGGCAAGAAGCTCGAGTACTTCGACCAGGCCGCCAACGAGCGCTACACGCCGTTCGTCATCGAGCCGGCGTTCGGCCTCACCCGCAGCCTCATGGCCTTCCTCATCGAGGCCTACGACGAGGAGGAGGTGCCGAACGCCAAGGGCGGCACCGACACCCGCACCGTCCTGCGCCTCGACCCGCGTCTGGCACCCGTCAAGGCCGCGGTGCTGCCGCTGTCGCGCGGCGAGGCCCTGTCGCCGCTCGCTCGCGAGGTCGCGGCGAACCTCCGTCGCCACTGGGCGATCGAGTTCGACGATGCCGGCGCCATCGGCCGCCGCTACCGCCGTCAGGACGAGGTCGGCACCCCGTTCTGCATCACGGTCGACTTCGAGTCGCTCGACGACCAGGCGGTCACGGTGCGCGAGCGCGACACCATGCAGCAGCAGCGCGTGCCCATCGCGGAGCTCGAGGGCTTCCTGGCGCAGGCGCTCGTCGGAGCCTGACGTGACCGGCACGCAGACGACGAGCGCGACCACGGCGCCGGCGCTGCGGATCGGCCCCATCGCGCTCGAGTCCCCCGTGGTGCTCGCGCCGATGGCGGGCGTCACGAACACGGCGTTCCGCAGGCTGTGCCGCGAGCACGGCGCCGGGCTCTACGTCGCCGAGATGGTGACCTCGCGCGCGCTCGTCGAGCGCGGCGAGGAGACCATGCGGCTGCTGTCGCACCACGAGTCCGAGACGCCGAGGTCGGTGCAGCTCTACGGCGTCGACCCCGCCGTCGTCGAGCGCGCCGTGCGCATCATCGTCGACGAGGATCGGGCCGACCACATCGACCTGAACTTCGGCTGCCCCGTGCCGAAGGTCACGCGCCGCGGTGGCGGGTCCGCGCTGCCGTGGAAGCACGAGCTGTTCCGCGCCATCGTCGAGCGCGCCGTGCGCGCCGCGGGCGACGTGCCGGTGACGGTGAAGATGCGCACGGGCATCGACGACGACCACCTCACCTACCTCGAGGCCGGTCGCGCCGCCGAGGCCGCAGGCGTCGCCGCCGTGTCGCTGCACGGTCGCACCGCGGCGCAGCACTACTCGGGCCAGGCCGACTGGTCGGCCATCGCGCGCCTCAAGGAGGCCGTCACGAGCATCCCGGTGCTCGGCAACGGCGACGTCTGGCAGGCGGAGGACGCCCTGCGCATGATGCACGAGACCGGCTGCGACGGCGTCGTCGTCGGCCGCGGGTGCCTCGGCCGGCCCTGGCTCTTCGGCGACCTCGTCGCGGCCTTCGAGGGTCGCGAGGACCGCTTCCGGCCCTCGCTGCACCAGGTGCTCGAGGTCTTCCGCCGCCACGCCGAGCTGCTCGTCGAGTTCTTCGGCGAGGAGGACCGCGCCTGCCGCGACATCCGCAAGCACGTCGCCTGGTACGGCAAGGGCTACCCGATCGGCGGCGACACCCGCAGGGCGCTCGCCGCGGTGTCGAGCCTCGCCGAGATCGACGAGCTCGTCGCGACGATCCCCGACGCGCCCTACGACGCCGCGGGCGTCGAGGGCCAGCGCGGACGCGCGGGCAGCCCGAAGGCGCCCGCGCTGCCCGACGGCTGGCTCGAGAGCCCCGAGCTGAGCCCGGCGCAGCGCGAGGCCCTCATCGAGGACGAGAGCGACACGCGTGGCGGCTGAGGCGCACGTCGGCTACGGCGCGCACGACCGCGAGCGCTGGTGGCCCGAGACGCACTCGACGCGGCGCAGCGACTTCGCGCGCGATCGCGCGCGCCTGCTGCACTCGAGCGCGCTGCGCAGGCTCGCGCAGAAGACGCAGGTCGTCTCGCCGACCTCCGGCCTCGACTTCGCGCGCAACCGCCTCACGCACTCGCTCGAGGTCGCGCAGGTCGGTCGCGAGCTCGCCGGGGCGCTCGGCCTCGACCCCGACGTCGTCGACACCGCGTGCCTCGCCCACGACATCGGGCATCCGCCGTTCGGGCACAACGGCGAGCGCGCGCTCAACGACTGGGCGGCGTCGATCGGCGGGTTCGAGGGCAACGCGCAGACCCTGCGCGTCATCACGCGGCTCGAGCCGAAGATCGTCGGCGACCGCGCCTACGGGCTCAACCTCACGCGTGCGAGCGTCGACGCGGCGTGCAAGTACCCGTGGCCGGCAGAGCAGGAGATGCTCGACGCGGGGTCGGGTCGGGTGAAGTTCGGCTTCTACGGCGTCGACCGCGACGCCTTCGCGTGGTCGCGCCAGGATGCGCCGGAGGGCAGGCGGTGCATCGAGGCGGAGGTCATGGACCTCGCCGACGACATCGCCTACTCGGTGCACGACTTCGAGGATGCCGTCGTGAACGGCTTCATCGACCCGCGCGCGCTCGCCGGCCGCGCCGACCACGACGCGCTCGTCGATCGCATGGAGCGCTGGGTGGGCGACGTCGAGCGCGACGACCTCCTCGCGGCGTTCGACCGGCTCGACGACCTCGACACGTGGCTCGACGGCTTCGACGGCGGCCGCGTCGACCAGGCACGCCTCAAGAACCTCACCTCGCGGCTCATCGGTCGCTTCGCGACGGCCGCGGCCGCCGCGACGCGCGAGGCCTACGCCGGTCCGCTCGCGCGATTCGGCGGCAGCGTCGTCGTGCCGCCCGAGGTGCGCGCCGAGATCGCGGTGCTCAAAGGCACCGTCGCGGCGTTCGTGATGGACGTCGAGCATCGGCAGCCGATCTACGAGCAGCAGCGCGTCATCCTCGGCGAGCTCGCCGACCGGCTCCTCGCGCTCGGCGAGGGCGGGCTCGACGCGACGTTCGCCGGCGACTGGCGCGACGCGCAGGACGACGCGGGGCGCAAGCGCGTCGTCGTCGACCAGATCGCGAGCCTCTCGGATCACACGGCCGTCGCCTGGCACGCGCAGCAGGTGGTGTGATGGCTGGCCGCATCCGCAGGGACGACATCGACGAGGTGCGCAGCCGCATGTCGATCGTCGACGTCGTCTCGGACCACGTCACGCTGAAGTCGGCGGGCGTCGGCAGCCTCAAGGGCCTGTGCCCGTTCCACGACGAGCGGACGCCGTCGTTCCACGTGCGCCCGGCGATCGGGCGGTACCACTGCTTCGGCTGCGGCGAGGACGGCGACGTCATCGGCTTCGTGATGGCGATGGACCACACGTCGTTCACCGAGACGGTCGAGCGGTTCGCGGCGCAGCTCGGCGTGACGCTGCGCTACGAGGACGGCGGCGCGCCGCAGATCGAGGCCGGCAGCCGCCTGCGACTGCTCGACGCGTCGAAGGCCGCCGCGGAGTTCTTCCAGGCGCAGCTGCTCACGCCCGCGGCCGAGCCCGGGCAGCGGTTCCTCGGCGAGCGCGGCTTCGACCTCGACGCCGCGCGCCGCTTCGGCGTGGGCTTCGCGCCGCAGTCGTACGACGCGCTGCGCTCGCACCTGCGCGGCCAGGGCTTCACCGACGACGAGCAGCTGCGAGCCGGCCTGCTGAGCGAGGGCCAGCGCGGCCCGTACGACCGGTTCCGCGGCCGGCTCGTGTGGCCCATCCGCGACGTCACGGGAGCGACGGTCGGGTTCGGCGCCCGCAAGCTGCTCGACGACGACCAGGGCCCGAAGTACCTGAACACGCCCGAGACGACGATCTACCACAAGTCCCAGGTGCTCTACGGGCTCGACCTCGCGAAGCGCGACATCTCGAAGAGCCGCGAGGCCGTCATCGTCGAGGGATACACCGACGTCATGGCATGCCATCTCGCGGGCGTCACGACGGCGATCGCGACGTGCGGCACGTCCTTCGGCGTCGACCACATCAAGGTGCTGCGGCGCGTGCTCGGCGACGTGTCGACGTCCGACACGACGGCCCTCGGCCGCGTCGTGTTCACGTTCGACCCCGACGAGGCGGGGCAGAAGGCGGCGAGCCGCGCGTTCGCCGAGGAGCAGCGCTTCGCGGCGCAGACGTTCGTCGCCGTCGCCCCCGACGGCCTCGACCCGTGCGACCTCCGGCTGCAGCGCGGCGACGACGCCGTGCGCAGGCTCATCGAGACGCGCAGGCCCATGTTCGAGTTCATGCTGCGCCGCGTGGTCGACGCGTTCGACCTCGAGACGGTCGAGGGACGCGTGCAGGCGACGCGCGCGGCCGCGCCCGTGCTCGCGACGATCCGCGACCGGGCCCTGGCAGAGGGCTACCAGCGGCAGGTGTCGGGATGGCTCGGGGTCGAGCCGCGCGACGTGCACCGCGCGCTGCAGGCGTGGCGCGCGCAGCAGGGCAGGCAGTCGCAGCAGGGCCAGGCCGGCCGCCCGGGCCAGGGCGGACAGCAGGGGAGCGGGCGACCGGCCACGGGTCAGGCGCCGGCCGAGCAGGGCGAGCCGCGCGTGACGATGCAGCAGCTGCCGCGCGATCCGGCGACGATCCTCGAGCGCGAGGCGATCGTCGCGATGCTGCAGCAGGGCGCGCTCGTGCCCGAGCCCCTGCGCGCACGCGGCGCGATGGCGCACGTGGGCGACGCGAGCCTGCGGATCGTGCGCGACGGCATCCTCGCCGAGCTCGACTTCATCGCCGCGTCGGGCTTCTCCGAGCGGGTCGCCGCCGTCGTGCCGCCGCCCATCGCGCCGCTCGTGCGCGAGCTCGCGATCGCGCCGATGGTCGCGGGGCCGCGCGGCGTCGAGGCGAGCGTGCGGGGCGTCGTCGTCTCCCTGATCCTGCGTGACATCCTGAGGGAGAAGGCCGAGCTGCTCGGGCAGCTGTACCGGCTGCGCGAGGGCGACCCGGCGGCTGCTCGGCGGCTCACGACGAGGATCGACGAGCTCGACGCCGAGCGGGCGCGGATGGAGGAGCAGCGATGACCGAGCCCACGAACGCCGCCGTCCGCGTGCACGACGCCTCGCTCGCGCACGCGGGGTCGCCGTCGCTCGTCGTGCGGGGCGTCTCGTTCGTCGCCGAGCCCGGCGCCCCCATCACGGTGCTCGGGCCGACGGGGTCGGGCAAGTCGACGCTGCTCGACGCCATCGCGCTCCAGACGCCCGAGGACGGCGGCCCCGAGCTGCACGGCGGATCGATCTCGGTGCTCGGGCACGACCTGCGCAGGCTCGGCACCCGCGCGCGCACGCGCCTGCTCGCGTTCGTCGGGCACGCCGAGCAGCGCGGCTCCGAGCACCTCGACGGCACCGTCACGGTCGGCGACGCCGTCGCCGCGCCCATCTTCGATCGGGATCCGCGGTTCGACCGGGGCGAGGCGGGCATCGCGGTCGCCGGCGCGCTCGACCGCGTGCGCCTGTCGCTCGGCGTGCTCGATCGGCACGTCTTCGAGCTCTCCCGCGGTCAGCGGCAGCGCGTGTCGCTCGCTCGCGCGCTCGTGCTCGATCCTCGCGTGCTCGTCGTCGACGATCCCATCTCGGGCCTCGATCCCGTCGTCGCCCCCGCGGTGCTCTCGGCATTGCGCGAGCTGGGCGACTCGCGTGCGCTCGTCGCGGCCGTCCGCACGCCGCGGCAGGCGCGGGCCATCGGCGGCACGTCGATCGTGCTGCACCGCGGACGCATCGTCGGAGCCGGGCCCATCGACGACGTGCTCGCCGATCCGCGCCACGCGTTCGTGGCGGCGCTCGCCCGCACCGAGGAGTCGGCCGCCTGAGCGACCCGTCCGTCGATGGGCGGCCGCTCGGTCGCTGGCGACGTGTCCGTCGCCGGCGACGGATCCGTCGCTAGCGGCCGCGCCGGGAGCGCTCGATCGCGACGTCCTCGGCGACGAGCACGAGCCCTCCGGTCGATCCCGCCATCTCGAGCATCGCCTCGAGCCAGGCGTTGCTGAGCCCGGGCTCGCGCGAGCCGGCGAAGCGCAGCTGCAGCGGCGTCGTGGGTGAGAGCCACAGCGCGACCGAGCCGTGCGCTCCGTGCCCGGGCCACGACAGCATGAAGGACTCGCCGCGGCGCAGCTTCGATCCGACGACGGCGCGCACGTGCGCGAGCGTCCGGTCATCGATCGCGTGCTCGGTGTCGCCGTAGATCAGATGCCCCATGCCCGTGACGCTACGCGCTTCCCGGGACGCGGGAGGCGATGTGCGTGCATGCGCCGACCCTGCTACGCGCGAGCGCGCCCCTGCCCGCCGGGGGAGACCTATGCTGCACACATGCTCACGCGCGCGTCGTCCCTCTGCATCCTCGTCGTCGCGCTCGCGCTGTCCGGCTGCTCGTCGGCCGCGCCGAGCGAGCAGCTCGGCACCATCGACTCCATCGAGACCCTGCGCGACGCGTACGTCGCGGCAGGCGGGGCGTGCGAGTGGGAGGCGATCGACGAGCGGTCGGGCAACTGCGCAGGCGATGCGATCCTCGTGCTCACCGAGAGCGAGGAGCAGGAGGCGGACATCCTCGCCACCTACGAGGCGGTCGCGGGCCTCGCACCGTCGACGGTGCTCGTCGGCGAGAACTGGATCCTCAACGCGCCCGACGCGGCCGAGGTGCAGGACGCCCTCGGGGGAGAGGTGCGGGTCTTCGACTGATCGTCCCGGGACCTGCGGGAGAGCGGCACGCAGCAGGCCCCCGCCGCGAGGGCGAGGGCCTGGATCTGCTCCCCGAGATGGACTCGAACCATCAACCTGCCGGTTAACAGCCGGCTGCTCTGCCAATTGAGCTATCGAGGAATGCTGGCAACAGCCCGGCTAGCCTAGCACCCCTCCGAGGCGTCGCCGGAACGCGGCCGATCGCCGCCTCCGTGCCGCCTCACGGGTCGATGTCGTCGATCCCGGGCGTCCACCGCTGCCCGGGACGCCCCCACCGCGCCTTCTTCACGGCCTTGTCGCTCGCCTTCCGCTCGCGATGCGCGAGGCGGTCCGCGTAGAGGATGCCGTCGAGGTGGTCGTGCTCGTGCTGCAGGATGCGCGCGAGCCATCCGGTGGCCTCGATGCGGAAGGGCGTCCCGTCGAGATCCGTCGCCTCGAGGATCGCCGCCTGCGATCGGATCAGCGGCTCGCGCTCGCCGGGGATCGACAGGCATCCCTCGTCGTCGTCCTCCGTGAGCTCGTCGATCGGCAGGGGAGCGATCCACAGGCGCGGGTTGATGGCGACGCCCGACGACTCGACCCCGGCGTCGTCGGTCCAGGACCAGACGAAGACGCGCAGGCCGACGCCGACCTGGGGTGCCGCGAGCCCGACGCCGGGCGCGGCGTGCATCGTCTCGACCATGTCGGCCACGAGGGTGCGCAGCGCGTCGTCGACGTCCACGACCTCGGCGGCGCGCGCATGGAGCACCGGCTCGCCGATGATGCAGATGGGGAGGACTGCCATGTCTGCCAGGGTATCGAGCGTCGTCGCCGCTACTGTCGAGGGGTGCGACTGGCCGACATCACCGATCTGACCGACCAGATCTCGCTGACCCCGCTGCAGGCGCTCGGCATCCCGATCGCGATCGTCGGAGCCGTCGTGCTGTCGCTCGGGACGCAGTTCCAGCACCGCGGCGTCTCGATGGTCGAGGGCAAGGCGAGCCAGTCGGGTGCGTCGATCGACCTGCACCAGCTGGGCATGCTCGTGCGCCGCCCCTCGTGGGTCGTCGGCACCGCGATGCTCGGGCTCGCCGCGCTGATGCAGCTGTGGGCGCTCTCGCTCGCGCCGCTCATCGTCGTGCAGCCGCTCGGCGCCGTCGCGCTCGTCATCACCGCGATCGTCAACGCCCGCATCGCGCGTCACCGGCTCGACTCGCCCACGATCAACTCGATCCTCTTCTGCCTCATCGGCATCGGCATCTTCGTCGGCGTCGCGGCGGTGTTCGCCGTCGAGCACCCCATCAGCGACCGGCAGCTGCTCACGGTCCTGTGCCTGCTCGTCGTCGTCGGCATCGGCCTGGGGCTCGCGTGGTGGCGCTGGCGCAATCGTGCGAGCGCGATCTTCTACGTCATCGCCGCAGGCGTGCTGTACGGATTCGTCGTGACGCTCATGAAGGTCGTGCTCAACCGCATCACGACCGGCAACTTCGAGTGGCTCACGATCGTGTGCCTCGTGGGCGTCGTCGCCGCGCTCGTCTTCGGCGGGTACTTCGTGCAGCTCGCGCACGCCTCCGGCCCGCCGGACCTCGTCATCGCCGGCCTCACGGTCGTCGACCCGCTGATCGCCGTGCTCATCGGCGTCACCGTGCTCGGCGAGGCGGCGCAGACGCCGCCGTGGGCCCTCATCGTCTTCGCCCTCGCGGGCGGGCTCGCCGTCTTCGGCGTGTTCCAGCTCGCACGGCATCATCCCCAGCTGCAGACCACGACCCTCTTGGAGGACGACGAGTGACGCGACCGCTCCGCATCGTCATCACGGGCGACACCTTCGCCCCGGACGTCAACGGCGCTGCCACGTTCGCGACCCAGCTCTCCGCTGGGCTCGCGCGCCGCGGCCACGAGGTGCACGTCGTCGCCTCGGCGACGGGGCGCGGCCGCCAGGGCACCCGCGTCGAGGAGCACGAGGGGGTGCGCTTCACCGTGCACCGCCTGCGCTCGCTCGGCTACCCGGGTCACGAGTGGCTGCGGTTCGCCGAGCCGTGGCGCATCGTGCAGAACGCCGGCTCGCTGCTCGACGCGCTGCAGCCCGACGTCGTGCACTTCCAGTCGCACCTCGTCGTCGGTCGCGGGTTCGCGGCGGCGGCGCGGTCGCGCGGCATCCGCCTCATCGGCACGAACCACATCATGTTCGAGAACCTCATGGATCACTCGAACGTGCCGGGCGTGCTGCAGAAGCCGGTGATCGGCGCGCTGTGGAGCGACGCGGGGCGCGTGTTCGGTCGCTGCGACGCCGTCACGACGCCCACGCGTCGCAGCGCCGACTACCTCGAGCGCATGGCGGGCCTCGACCACGTCCACGCCGTCTCGTGCGGCATCCGCGCCAGCGACTACACCGTGTCGCCGAAGCGCAACCACGGCACGATCGTGTTCGTCGGCCGCGTCACGAGCGAGAAGCGCATCGAGACGGCCGTGCGAGCCTTCGCGCGACTGCCGAAGGACCTCGACGCGCGCCTGGAGATCGTCGGCGGGGGCGACCTCATCGACCACCTGCGCGACCTCGCGACCGAGCTGGGCGTCGGCGACCGCGTCGAGCTCACCGGCCTCGTGTCGAGCGAGGAGCTGCGTGCGCGGCTCACGGGCGGCGAGGTCTTCGTCATGCCCTCGACGGCCGAGCTGCAGTCGATCGCGACCATGGAGGCGATGGCGTCGGGCCTGCCCGTCGTCGCCGCCGACGCCATGGCGCTGCCGCACCTCATCGACGGCAACGGCTTCCTCTTCGCACCCGACGACGACGCCGACCTCGCCGCGCAGCTCGAGCGCGTGCTGCGCTCGAGCGACGAGGAGTGGCTGCGCATGCGCCACCGCTCGCTGCAGATGGTCGCGGCGCACGACATCGAGACGACCCTCGACACGTTCGAGGCCCTCTACCGGGGCGAGGACGTCGTCGACCCCGACACCGAGCTGCCGCACCTCGAGACCGACTCGGGGCGCATCACGCTCGACGACGCGTCGTCGGACGCCTCCGGCGCCCAGCACGTCGACGAGTCGCGCTGACGAGCGTCGATAGGGTCGTTCGCGGGGCGGTAGCTCAGCTGGTCAGAGCAGCGGACTCATAATCCGTCGGTCACGGGTTCAAGTCCCGTCCGCCCTACGAGCGCGTCACGACTCCCGATTGAGGAAGGCGCCGATCGGGCGCCCATCGCATCGGGCGGATCGCACGCCCGCGCGACCGGCCGTGCGCATCGGCGGCGTAACGCTCGGCTGGCAGACGTCCCAGGCCGTCGGCCGCACCTCGGGCTCGCAGGTGCGGCTCGCTGTGGACAACCTCGGCGAATCCGCCACGCATCTGATCTGCTCGCGTCGTGGAGCACAGGAGCGATGCTGGCCGAGGGGCACGACCATGATCACGAGGCACATCTCGCTCGTGGCCCTCCGGCGCGCCCGTCGCTGGATGACCGCCGGCCTCGTCGTCTCCATCGTGGGGACGCGCGTGGTGGAGGGCGGCTCGGACGGTGCGGTCGCCGCCGACGTGCTGCCGGTCGTCTGGCTCGCGGTGTTCGCGACCGCAGGTCAGGGGGTGGGCTTCCTCGCGCCCGTGGCAGCGCGGGTGCTCGGCAGATGGAATCCCTCGACCGTCCTCGTCCTCTCGGACGTGGTCGAGGCGACGCTCTCGGTGCTCGCGCTCGGAGCGCTCGTGCTGCTGCCCGGCGCGGAGGTCGCGATCATCGCGGTCTACCTGCTCGCGTCGGCCGTCTTCCCGGCGGTCACCGACGTCGTGGAGGAGCTCTACGCGCAGCAGATCGCGCAGATGGACGTCGGTGAGGCGCTGACCTTCAACGCCTCGGTCTACTCGGTCCTCGGCTTCATCGGGCTCGTGCTCGCGATGCCGCTCGGGGCCTTCCTCGCCGGGCAGTCGTTCGTCGTCCTCGTCGGCGCGAACGCCGTGCTCTCGGCGATCGGAGCAGCGTTCAGGTCCGTCAGCTCGCGAGCGGTGCTGACCCCTCCGGTCCTGGAGCAGGATCTCGACGACTTCGGCGTGCTGGGCGCCCGCGTCTCCGCCCGCGCATTCTTCGGCGGCATGGCGGCGGCAGGCCCGGCGTCGCCGCTGCTCGGCGCTGCGATGCAGGCTGGCGCCACCGTCGCCGGCATCTTCCTCTACCTGTGGGTGGCATCCCGCATGCCGTTCAGCCCATCCACCGCGCTCGGGCTCGTGATCGTCGTGTTCGGAGTCGGAGCGACGATCGGACCGTGGCTCGCGCCGCTGCTCCGGCGTCTGCTCAGCGATCGGGCGAGCCTGAGCGTCACGTACCTGTACGGATGCGTCCTGCTGGCCGCCGGCATCGTCGTCGTGGTGGTCGTCCCCGGGGCGCAGGTCTGGCCGCTCACGCTGATCCTCGTGCTCCTGATGGCTCTCTTCTCACGATCGCGCAGCGTCCTCACCGCGACGATGCGGCAGCGCCACTACCGGGGCGCGCGATTCGCCAGCGTCATGGGGTGGGGGTTCGCGCTGACGGCGCTGGGCGACGTCGTCGGCAGCTGGACGGGAGTCGCCCTGCGGCTGGACGAGCACCCGGCGTGGGCGCTCGGGCTCTACCTGGCGGCGAGCCTCGCGGGGCTCGTCGTCACCGTCCGGCACAGGTTCCCCGCCGACGCGGCCTCAGGGCGATAGGCAATACGAGCGGATGTCGCTGATCGCGCCTCAGTCGAGCGCATCGCGCGCATGCGCGACCCTGCCCTCAGCCTCGGCGACGTGACGCGCGGCAGCCTCGCGCCGCTGCGCTGCGTCGCGACCAGCCTCCGTCGCCGACTCGAGCTCGCGTCCCAACCGGGCGAGGTCGCGCTGCAGGTCCGCGATGCGCTCCTCGAGATGGGCGACGCGCTCGACTGCCGTGGTCTCCTCGGACTCGGCTCGCCGCAGGTCGCGCTCCGCGTCGCTCGCCTCCTGCTCTGCGTCGCGCACCGCGCGCTCGGCCGCCTTGCGCGCGCGACGCTCTGCGAGCTGATCGCGGCTCGCACGAGGCGCAGCAGGGGGCGGCTCGCCACCCGCGAGCGCTCCCGCCAGGTCGACGCCCTCGAGCCCCACGGCCTCGAGCGAGCGCACGAGCCGACCGCTGGCGACCGCGCGCCCAGCCGACTCGTCGAGCATCGCTGCCGTGAGCGTGCGCTCGACCTCCTCACGAGCGGCGGCGCTGACGCCGACGCCGGCAGCCTCCGCGACGCTCGCCGCGTCGTCGGCCAGTCGCGCGACGAGCGTGCGCCGCTGCGTCGACAGCGCGCGCAGCTCTGGCCCGTCGAGGTCCTCCTGCGCCGCGCGCAACGCGTCCGCGAGCTCGAGCATGCGCGCGATCGACTGCGGTCGCTCGCGAGCGAAGGCGTCGACGGCCCACGCTGCGATCGACGGCCTCCTCAGCGCCTTGATGCCGCGAGCGAGCGCCACGTCGGTCTCCGCCTTCGCACGTGCGTCTCGAGCGGCCGTGAACTCGCTCGGTGGCAGCGCCAGCAGCGAGGCCGCCACGTCGTCGAGGTCGATCATGCATCCATCCTCTCGCCCCGCGCGGCTCGCTCGCGAGCGCGTCGCCGAGCCGCGCCGGCCGGTCCGGCTACGGTCGGCTCGTGCCGACGTTCATCCGCTTCCAGAGCATCGACCCGAACCGGCGGGGCACCTTCCCCGGCGTCTTCGCGCTCGTGAACGGCCTCGTGCAGGACGGGCGCCTGCCTCCGGAGGATGCCGCATGGGTCCGTCGTGCGAACGATCGCGCGAATCGTGCCTACGTCGACCCGTCGACCGTCGTGACGAGCTGCTACGACCCGGTCGCGAACCCCGGTGCACGGTCGTGGTTCCGTGCATCCGCGGCCGAGCTGCTGCTCCTGGCCGGCGAGTACCTCGACCTCCTCGAGAGGCACGGCGTCGGCTGGGTCGAGCTGCGCACGAGCACGCCAGGCAGGCTCGTGTACGAGGACGACGTGCAGGTCGTCGCCGTGCCGCACGCCTATCCCGACGACTGGCCGTTCGCGTGATGACCGGTCAGCGCGCCGCGAGCACCGCCCGCGCCGCCATGCCGATGATCGCCGAGTACGTCGGGTAGGCGAAGCGCACCTCGGCGAGGGTCTGCAGACGCACGCCGGCGGCCATCGCGGTCGTCAGGGCCTGCACGACCTCGACGGCGCTCTCGCCGACGGCGTGCGCACCCAGCACGGTCGAGCGCGACCGGTCGACGACCAGCTTGAGGAATCCCGCGTCGCGATCGTCGATCACCGCGCGGTCGAGCGCGTCGTACCGCACGGTCGCCACGACGCAGTCGGCGTCGCGCTCGCGCGCCTCGGCCTCCGTGAAGCCGACGCCCGCGTAGTCCGGATCCGTGAAGCCGCCCGCGGGCAGCAGCCGGTGCGGAGCGCGCACCGACGCGCCGAGCACCGCGTTCTCGGCCGCGGCCTCTCCCTCGAACTGCGCCGCCTGCACGAGCATGTCGCGACCGTTCGCGTCGCCGACGGCGAAGACGTGCGGCACGACGGTGCGCAGGTAGTCGTCGGCGGGGATGGCGCCGCGCTCGACCGTGATGCCGGCGAGGTCGAGCCCGAGGTCGGCGACGTCGGCGGGCCAGCCGGTCGCCATGATGACGCCGTCGACCTCGAGCGTGCGCTCCTCGCCGTCCTCGGTGAGCACGAGATCGATCGCACCGTCGTCCGAGCGCGACAGCCGCGAGACGCCATCGATGCCGCAGCGCACGTCGACGCCACGTGCGACGAACGAGCGGGTGATCTCCGCGGCGATGTCGGCATCCGACGCCATGAGGATGCGCGGCGCCAGATCGAGCAGGGTCACCTGCGCGCCGAACGCTGCGAGCACGGTCGCGAGCTGCGCGCCCGTGTTGCCGCCGCCGATGATGGCCACGCGGTCCGGCAGCGCAGGGAGGTCGAGCACCTCGTCCGGGAGCACCGCGAGCTCGGCGCCGGGGATCGGCAGACGACGCGCGTGGCCGCCGACGCACACGAGGATGCTGTCGCCTGCGATGCGGCGGCCGCTGTCGAGCTCGAGGGTGTGGGCGTCGACGAAGCGCGCACGCCCCTCCTGCACGAGGTCGACGCCCGCGGCGGCGAACCGCTCCGCCTCGCGCTTCATGGCCCGCACCTCGTCGACGCGGGCATGGACGCGGTCGACCATGACACGCCAGTCGAGCGACACGTCGCCCACGACGACGCCGTGCTCGTGCGCCGACCGGGCGTCGCGGATCAGGCGCGCTGCTCGCGCCAGCACGCGCGTGGGCACGCAGCCGGAGTTGACGCACGTGCCGCCGAGCCGGGCGGCCTCCAGCACGACGACCCTGGCGCCGAGGTCCGCGGCACGCAGCGCCGCTGCCGTGCCTCCTGGGCCGGCGCCGATGACGACGACGTCGTAGCGGTCGGTCTCGGGCATCGTGCTGCTCCTCGCTCGGGGGTCCCCTCCATCCTCGCCGCCTGCGAGCACGGAGGGAACCGCTTGCATGTCGGCGCCGGGGGATGCGCGCGTGATGGTGCTCGTCGTCGGGCCACCGCCGCGAGCACGGACCTGCCTGTCGACCCGCCGGCGCGGCCGGCGTCGAGCGCTCACATCCATCGTCGACTGGTCGCGTTCTGCGTCGACTGGTCACGTTTTGCGTCGACTGGTCACGTTCTGCGTCGACTGGTCACGTTCTGCGACGACTGGTCGCCCTCGGCCGAACACTGGTCACGGTTGCACCTCGGAGGGCCTCGATGAGGTGCAACGGTGACCAGTCAGCGTGCAGCAGTGACCAGTGCAGGTGCAACCGTGACCAGTCGGGGTGCGATCGTGACCAGTCGGCTTCGATCGTGACCGGTGCAGTTGCGGCTGTGACCAGTCCGGGTGGGATCGTGACCAGTCCAGGTGCGACGGTGACCAGTCAGGGTGGGTCCGGGCTCGAGGCTCCGTGCCCGGGTCGCCGCGCCGCTCCCAGACGACCCCGGCCGGCTAGACCGCGCCGCGCACGAGGCCGTCGACGAGGTCCTCGAACGGCACGCCCGCGTGGGCGAGCATCCTCGGCACCTGGCTGAGGCGCGTCATGCCGGGCATCGTGTTGACCTCGTTCAGCACCAGCCGGTCGCCGTCGACGAACCAGTCCACGCGCGCGATGCCCCGGCATCCGAGGGTTGCGAACACCCGGAGGGACTCGTGCTCGAGCCGATCCCGGATGCCCGGCGCGAGGCGGGCGGGCAGCACGAACGGCGGCTCGCCGTCGTACTTGGCGCTCGCGTCGAACACGCCGCCGGGCGTCCGCACGATCTCGAGCGGCGAGCCGACCCGCGCGACCCCGTCGAGCTCGACGACCGCGACGTCGACCTCGAGCCCACCGGCGTAGCGCTCGACGAGCATGGGGGAGACCGCGCATGCCGCCGCGACCTCGGCCGCCGTGTGAGCGACGAGGAGGCCGACGCTCGAGCCGTCGGCGAGCGGCTTCACCACCACGGGCGTGCCGAGCGACCGGACGGCGTCCTCCGCCTCCGCCGGGCTTGCGACGACGCGCCCCTCGACCGTCGCGACGCCGTGCGCCGAGACGACGGCCTTCGTCACGTCCTTCCGCATGCACACGGCGCTCGCCTCCACGCCGCAGCCGACGAACGGCACGCCGAGCGTCGTGAGGAACCCCTGCAACGTGCCGTCCTCGCCGCCGACGCCGTGCAGGGCGGGGAAGACCACGTCGACCTCAGCGAGCATCGCGACGAGCGACGAGGGCGCGACGGCCATCCCGCCGACCTGCCAGGAGCCGTCGCGACCGATCGTCGCGCGCACGACCTCGTGCCTGACCCCCAGCGCGTCGGCGACGGCTGCCGCGCTCGCGATCGACACCGCGTGCTCGTTCGAGACGCCACCGCCGACGACCATCACGCGCATGCCGCACCTCCCGTGAACGTCCGCTGCCATCTCGAGCCGAGATGCGTCACGATGTCATGCGCGATCGTGCCCGACCAGTCCGCCCATTCGCCGAGCGTGGGCGCCTGCGGCTCGGTGCCGACGATCGTCACGGGCTCGCCCGCCTCGACGCCGGCGTCGCCGACGTCGACGATCACCTGATCCATCGAGACCGCACCGACGATGCGAGCCCGACGGCCCCGCACGAGCACCTCCGCGCGCCCCGATGCGACGCGCGGGATGCCGTCGGCGTAGCCCACCGGGATCGTCGCGAGTCGTGTGCGACGCGTCGCCACCCACGCGTGGTCGTAGCCGACGCCCGTGCCTGCCCCGACGTCGCGGACGACGACCGCGGGTGCCGCGAGCCCGATGACGGGAGCGAGAGCGTCGCCACCCGCCGGGTCGATCCCGTAGAGGCCGGCGCCGACGCGCACGAGCTCGTACTCGGTGCCGACGTCCCGCAGCGCCGCGGCCGTCGCGGCGACGTGCCGCACCTGCGGCACGAAGCCGCGGCGCACGGCCGTGCGCACCGCGTTGTCGAACAGCATCCGCTCGGTGCGGTTGCGCGCGTCGTCGGGATGCGCCGCGTGGCTGAGATGGCCCATGACGCCCGCGGGCTCGAGCAGCCCGATGCGCACGAGCGCCCCGGCGAAGGTCACGAGCTCGCGCCACGCCTCGCGCGGTGCGCCGTCGCGAGCGATGCCGAGGTCGACGTGCAGGTGCACGCGAGCCGGGACGCACGTCGCTCGCGCGGCGGCGACGACGGCGCGCAGATGGGCGAGCGACGGCACCGCGACGTCGACGCCCGCGGCGACCGCCGGGCCGAAGTCGGCGGTGGGGGAGGCGAGCCACGCGAGCGTGCGCGCGCCCGTGCGCTCGCGCAGCGCGACCGCCTCCGCGAGCGACGTCGTGCCCAGCCAGTCTGCGCCCTGGGCGAGCAGGTGCGCCACGACGTCGCCGTGGCCGAAGGCGTCGGCCTTCACGACGGCGACGAGGCCGCGCGACCGACGGCGGAAGGCGCGCACGTTGGCGCCGAGCGCGTCGAGGTCGACGCGCAGCTCGGGCGTCGCGAGCGAGGTGCTGGTGGGCATGGCACCATCGTCCGCCGCGCCGCCACCGACGTCGTCGGCCGCGAGGTCGGGTCTCGTCATCCCTGCGGATGAGGCGTCCCGCCAGCATCCAGGTCACCGTCCTAGCGTCGACACCATGACGCATCAGTGGCTCGCCGACCTGCCTGGCTGGGCGCCGTTCACGTTCGCCGAGGAGCCCGCACCGACGGCGGAGATGCTCCCGACGTGGCCACGCCTCCACGAGACGTACCCGCTCGTCCACGCCTTCTCCCGGCTCGGGCACGTCGTGCTCTCCGACGCCGACGAGCGACGCTTCACCGTGCTCCACCCGCTGCAGGGCGGCATGAAGGGCTACGAGGCGGCGAGCCTCGAGGAGTTCCGTCGCACGGTGATCGACGACCTCGGATTCCAGGCGCACGTCTTCCCCGCCGACCTCGTGCGACCGGTCGTCGAGCGCCTCGGCCCCATCAGCGCCGACGACGTCTACGTCCCCGTGCCGTACCCGGTGCTCGGCGGCAGCGGCGCGCCCGAGACCTACTCGTCGGGCGACGTGTGGGTCTTCCTCGACATCGTCGGGCAGGTGTGGCTGCGGCAGCCGCCGGCTCAGCCCTGACCGGGATGCGCTGCAGCGACGGAGGCTGCGCCCCATCGCCAGCCGTCAGGCCATCGACGGACGCCGCTCCGCGATGATCGCGCCGACGGGACGCTGACCGCGCTCCTCCCGACCGTGCGTCTCGAGCACGTCGAATCCCGCCGCGGCCACGACCGCCCGCAGCTCCGAGGCCGGCCAGCGGTACGCGCGCACGACCGCGTGGTCGAAGGCCTCGACGGCGTCGCCGCCGAAGAAGCCGAGGACGAGCCGCCCGCCGGGGCGCAGCACCCGCGCGAGCTCGGCGATCGGCGCGGCGATGGCGTCCGGCTCGTGATGGATCGTCGAGAACCAGGACAGGACGCCGCCCAGTGCGCCATCGGGCTCGTCGATCGCGTCGATGCTCCGCACGTCGAACGGGATGCCGGGGTAGGACGATCGTGCGCGCTCGATGAAGGACGGCACGAGGTCGATGCCGCGCACGTCGAGCCCGAGCCCGGCCAGGTGGTGCGTCCAGTGCCCGGGACCGCATCCGGCGTCGAGCGCCCTCCCGCTCACCTGGGACGCCCACGTCTCGATTAGCTGCCGGTCCGACGGATGCACCGCAGCCATCGAGCCGAGCAGCTCGGCGTACTCGTCGGCGCGCGCGGCGTAGGCGGCGGTCGTGGTGGTCACCCCGCGAGGGTATCGACGCACGCAGGCCGTGACGCCCGGCGAGAGCGCCATCGCAGCGCGTCGCGCGCTCGACGCCGTACGCTGCGACGATGCCGTCGCCCCTCGATCAGCCCAGCTGGCACGACCCCTCTCGCGATGTCGCAGTCTCGCTCAGCGCCCCCACCGTCCAGCGATGGCTCGACGCCTACGTCGCCGCCTGGAGGTCGTATGACGAGCGCGACATCGCCGACCTCTGGTCGATCGACGCGGTCTGGCACTATCCGTTCGAGATCCGCGCGACCGGTCGCGCGTCCATCGTGGAGGAGTGGCTGCGCGAGCGCGATGCGTTCGCCGACGAGCAGTTCGATGCGAGGTACCACCCGGTGGCCATCGATCGGGACGTCGCCGTCGCGCACGGACGGACGGTCTTCCTCGCCGCTGATGGCGACGAGGTCGTGACCGCGTACGACAACATCTGGTTCCTCCGCTTCGACGCCGACGGCCGCTGCTCCGAGTTCCACGAGTGGTACGCCGGTCGTCCCGAGGATGAGCCGGACCGAGCGGTGCCATCGCGCTGATCCGCTACGTCGAGGGCGTGCAGCCGCGCGCATCGGGCCACTCAGCGACGACCCGGCTGCGACCTCGCGATGCGAGTCGGTAACGGGCGAGGTCATGCTGGACACGTCATGAGCATGGGACAGAGCGAGGTTCGCGCCGACGAGTATCGAGCGCTCTTCCGCGACGTGTACGACGACGCGGTGCGCTTCGCGATGCGCCGAGCGGAGCCGGACGATGCGGACGAGGCGGTCGCGATCGCGATGGCCGTGGCGTGGCGCCGGTTCGGCGACGCGCCGAGGTCGTTGGATGCGCGGCGCGCGTGGGTGTTCGGCATCGTCCGCAAGACGCTGCTGAACCAACGCCGCGGCACGGTGCGGCGCGCTGCCCTCGCCGTCCGCGTCGCCGAGCATGTCGAGCTCGCGCATCGGGACGACGTGTCGGCGGTGGAGATCCGTGCGGATCTCGCGGCTGCGTGGAGGTCGCTGTCCGCGCCGCAGCAGGAGGTGCTGGCGCTCGCAGTCTTCGAGCAGCTCGACGCCGGCGCCGC
Organism: Agrococcus versicolor; assembly: GCF_039531815.1. Taxonomy (NCBI): domain Bacteria; kingdom Bacillati; phylum Actinomycetota; class Actinomycetes; order Micrococcales; family Microbacteriaceae; genus Agrococcus; species Agrococcus versicolor. The sequence continues at coordinate 797,265 of NZ_BAAAQT010000006.1, forward strand.
GGCTCGCGTCCTCGGCATCCTTCCCGGCACGTACCGCGTGCGGCTGTCCCGAGCGCGCAAGGCGCTCCAGGCCGCGCTCGCCGACCGACCCCGACCCGTCGTGCCCGCGAGGGCACCCATCCGCCAGGAGGCGTCATGACACTCGACTCGCAGCTCCGCTCCCTCGACGCCGCCGCCGGGCAGCCCGATGCGCGGCGGCGCGCCCGCGGCGCCTCGCTCGCCGACGGCATCGTCCACGCCGGCGACCATCGATCGCGCAGCCGGCGTGCCACGATGGCGTGGCGGGTGGGAGGCATCGTCGCGGCGGGCAGCCTCGTGGCGGCCGGTGCGATCCTGCTGCCCGGTCTCGGTCGGACCCTGCCGGCGGTCGCGTCGTGGACCGCCGAGGCCGGACCGGTCTCCGACGGCGATCTGGCCATCGCCGAGGACGCCTGCCGACAGCACCTCGCCTCCGAGGACGCGATCGACGCGGACACGCCCGTCGTCCTGGCCGAGCGCCGCGGCGATCTCGTCGGGCTGATCCTCTACGAGGCGTCGCCGGAGTCGCAGGGATCCTGCATCGTCGAGCTCCCTGCGGGCGCGTCGTCGGCGTCGGGGGTGCTGAGCGCCTTCGGCGGCCAGTCCGGCGACGCGCTGGTGCCGCCGCCGGGCGAGCTCATGGAGGGTGCGCTGGCGCAGTTCCGTGCCGCGGACGGAGAGGTCTCGCTCACCTCCGGCGCCGTCGGCGAGGGCGTCGTCGGCGTCGAGCTCCACGCCGGCGGGATCACGACCGAGGCGACCGTGGCGGATGGCCGCTTCGTCGCATGGTGGCCCGGCGCGGCGTTCGAGGACGCGGATCTGCCATCGGGACAGGACGGCCCTCGCGTCGTCATCACCTACGACCTCACCCTGAGCGACGGCACCGTGGTCACCGATGCCGACTCGTGGTTCCCCGGCCGGTAGCCGCGCGCGCAGCATCGCGACCGCCCGTGCCCCCGTGCGGTCGCGGGAACTCGACCCCATGTCACGAATCGGTCACGTCTCGACATCGCACCATCCGTCTGCCCCGCCACTGCGAACCCTCCACGTGATGCAGAGGCTGCGTCACTCCAAGACGAAAGGTGCCTCCGATGAAGATCATGAACAGCACGCTCGGCAAGAGCACCATCGGCGTCCTCGCCGCTGGCGCTCTCGCGCTCTCGATGGCTGCCTGCTCGAGCCCGGCCGAGGAGCCGGCGGAGTCCAGCGCCTCGTCCGAGGCGCCCGACCCGACGGCCGTCATCGACGACCTCGGTGGCGTGGACACGCAGGTCACGCTCGACCAGG
>NZ_BAAAQT010000007.1:0-36023 GCF_039531815.1 Agrococcus versicolor
GCCGCCGCCCGCATCCTCGACGCAGCACGGACGGTCGGAGCCGCGCGGCGCCGACCTCGCCGAGCTGCGCGCCGCCGTGCACGAGGTCGACCTCGCCGCCACGCGCCTGCGCGCCGAGGCGCGCTCGCTCGTACGCGGCGCGTCGGTCACGGCAGCGTCGGCGGAGGCCGTGCGCGCCGAGCTCGAGGCGGCGTCCGCGCGCATCCGCGCCATCGTCCGCCCCTGACGCGCGGGCGCGCCGGCCTCGCGCGCACGACGACGCTCGACGCCCGTGCGCCGGAGCGAGCGCGCCGGCGTCTCGCGGCGAGCGACCCGGGCCCGGCATCCCCTGTCAGCGGACACGGGGGAGGCCCGGCGCGCACGGGGCTAGGCTGGGTGCGTGGCGGAGATCGAGCTCGGGCTGGCCAAGAGCGCACGACCGGCGTACGGATTCGACGACGTCGCGGTGGTGCCGACGAGGCGTACCCGCGACAGCGACGTCGTCTCGCTCGCCTGGCAGATCGACGCGTTCCGCTTCGACGTGCCGATGATGGGCGCACCGACCGACTCGGTCATGAGCCCCCGCACCGTCATCGCGCTCGGCCGCGCAGGCGGCCTCGGCGTGCTCAACCTCGAGGGCGTGTGGACGCGCTACGACGATCCCGAGCCGCTGCTCGCGGAGATCGCGACGCTGCCGGCCGACGTGGCCACGAGCCGCATGCGCCAGATCTACGCGGAGCCGGTGAAGCCGGAGCTCATCCGCCAGCGCCTCGCGGAGATCCGCGCCGCCGGCATCACGGTCGCGGGCTCGCTGAGCCCGCAGGCCGTGCAGGAGCACTACCAGACCGTCATCGAGGCGGGCGTCGACCTCTTCGTCATCCGCGGCAGCACCGTCTCCGCCGAGCACGTCACGAAGACCGGCGAGGCGCTCAACCTCAAGCAGTTCATCTACGAGCTCGACGTGCCCGTCATCGTCGGCGGCGTCGTGACCTACACCGCAGCGCTGCACCTCATGCGCACGGGCGCCGCGGGCGTGCTCGTGGGCTTCGGCGGCGGCGCCGCCTCCACGAGCCGCAGCGTGCTCGGCATCCACGCGCCCATGGCGACCGCCGTCAGCGACGTCGCCGCCGCGCGCCGCGACTACCTCGACGAGTCGGGCGGCCGCTACGCGCAGGTCATCGCCGACGGGTCGCTCGGCACGTCGGGCGACATCGTCAAGGCCTTCGCCTGCGGCGCCGACGCGGTCATGCTGGGGACGGCGCTCGCGAGGGCGACCGACGCTCCGGGTCGTGGATGGCACTGGGGGCCCGAGGCCCACAACCAGAAGCTGCCCCGAGGCAATCGGGTGCAGGTCGAGCAGGTCGGCGACCTCGAGGTCGTGCTGAACGGGCCCGCGCCCGTCGCCGACGGCACCGCGAACATCGTGGGAGCGGTGCGCAAGGCGCTCGCGACCACGGGATACAAGGACGTCAAGGAGTTCCAGCGCATCGACGTCGTCGTGGCACCGCGGCGCTAGCCGCAGCCGCTGGAGCGGACGCAGGACCCCACGGGGCCCGCAAGGGAAGGGGATTGCACATGGCAGCCAGGCAGAGCGCGAAGAGCGTCCGTCGATCGGCGAACCTCGGACCGGAGGAGCGCAGGCAGGCGATCGCCTCCATGCGCGAGCGCGAGCTCGACGTCCTCGTGATCGGCGGCGGCATCGTCGGCGTGGGAGCGGCGCTCGACGCCGTCACGCGCGGCCTCCGCGTCGGTCTCGTCGAGGCGCGGGACTTCGCCTCCGGCACCTCGAGCCGCTCGTCGAAGCTCATCCACGGCGGCATCCGCTACCTCGAGCAGTTCAACTTCGGCCTCGTGCGCGAGGCGCTCATCGAGCGAGGGCTCCTGCTGCAGCGCATCGCGCCGCACCTCGTGAAGCCCGTCCGCTTCCTCTACCCGCTGTCGAAGCCCGTCGTCGAGCGCGCGTACATCGGCGCGGGCATGGCGATGTACGACGCCTTCAGCTACACGGGCTTCATGCGCCCCGGCGTGCCGCTGCACCACCACCTCTCCAAGAAGCAGATGCTCAAGGAGATCCCGGCGCTCCACCCCGACGCGCTCGTGGGCGGCATCACGTACTACGACGCGCAGGTCGACGACGCGCGCTACGTCGCCGAGCTCGCCCGCACCGCCTCGTTCTACGGCGCGCACGTCGCGAGCCGCGTCCGAGCCGAGGGCTTCGTGAAGGTCGGCGAGCGCGTCGTCGGCATCCAGGCCCACGACTACGAGTCGGGCGAGCGCTTCGAGATCCGTGCGAAGCAGGTCGTCAACGCGACCGGCGTCTGGACGGGCGACACCCAGGAGATGGTCGGATCCCGCTCCGACTTCCGCGTGCGCGCGTCGAAGGGCGTGCACCTCGTCGTGCCGCGCGACCGCTTCCACTCGTCGATGGGGCTGCTGCTGCGCACCGAGAAGAGCGTGCTCTTCGTCATCCCGTGGGGTCGTCACTGGATCATCGGCACGACCGACACCGACTGGGAGCTCGACAAGGCGCACCCCGCCGCGACGGCCGCCGACATCGACTACATCCTCGGGCACGTGAACTCCGTGCTCGCGACGAAGCTCACGCGGGCCGACGTCGAGGGCGTCTACGCGGGCCTGCGCCCGCTGCTCGCGGCGCCGGAGGGCGGCTCGACCGCCAACCTGTCGCGCGAGCACCACGTCTCGCACACCGTCCCCGGCCTCGTCATGATCGCCGGCGGCAAGTGGACGACCTACCGCGTCATGGCGAAGGACGCGATCGACGAGGCCGTCTCGGCCATCGACGGCAAGGTGCCGGCGTCGTGCACCGAGGACATCCCGCTGCTGGGCGCCGTCGGCTACCGCGCGGCATGGAACAAGCGCGGGAAGATCGCGAAGGCGTTCGGCCTGCACAAGCACCGCGTCGAGCACCTGCTCAACCGGTACGGCACGCTGACGGACGACCTGCTCGACATCATCCGCGAGCGTCCCGAGCTCGCCGAGCCGCTGCCGGGCGCCGACGACTACCTCGGGGCCGAGGTGCGCTACGCGTGCCTCGCCGAGGGTGCCCTGCACCTCGACGACGTGCTCGCGCGCCGCACGCGCATCTCGATCGAGGCCTGGGACCGCGGCGTCGCCGCGGCGCCGGTCGCCGCCCGGATCATGGCGGAGGTGCTCGGCTGGGACGACGAGCGCATCGAGACCGAGATCAACACGTACAATAAGCGGGTCGCCGCGGAGCTCGCCAGCCAGGAGCTCCCCGACGACGAGTCTGCAGATCAGGCGCGCCTCGCGGCGCCGGACATCGTGCCCCTGGGCGCGCTCCCGGTCGTCGAGCCGGTCGGCACTCGAGAAGGCTGACGACCCCCGAGGAGCACCCCGCCGTGGCACATGCGTTGATCTGCACGAACCATCTCCGGTCGTATGCAGGTTCCGAGATGGTCGCGCTCGAGCTCGTGGAGCACCTGCTCGAGCGCGGCTGGCATGTGGATGCGTACACGAACGAGCTCGGCTCGCCGATGCTCGACGAGCTGACGGGGCTGCCGCACGACGGGCGCCTGCGCCTCGTCGAGGCGAGCCCGGCGGAGCGCTTCGACGGCGACTACGACCTCGTGTGGATGCAGCACGGCGTGCTGCCGCCCGCCTTCCTCGAGCGGCTCGAGGGGGGCGTCGCTGCACCCGTCGTGTGGCATCACCTCTCGACGTTCATGGACGTCGAGATGCCGATCCTCGCCGACGTCGAGTCGCGGACGACCGCGATCTCGACCGGCATGTGCGAGCGGGTCGTCGACGTGCTCGAGGACTTCGGCCTCGACCGCGAGCGCACGCTGCTCTTCGACAACCCAGCGCCCGACGCCTTCGCGGACCACGAGCGCGCCCCGCGCACCGGCGCCCTCGAGCGCGTGCTCGTCGTGTCGAACCATCCGCCGCCGGAGGTGCGCGACGCCGTCGCGGTGCTCGAGGCGCAGGGCGTGGAGGTGTCGAGGCTCGGCGTCCACGACCGTCCCGTGCGGGTGACGCCCGAGGTGCTCGCACCCTTCGACGCCGTCGTCACGATCGGCAAGACCGTGCAGTTCGCGCTGTCGATGGGCATCCCGGCCTACGTCTACGACCACTTCGGCGGCGTCGGCTGGCTCACCGACGAGACGCTGGACGACGAGGCGGCGTGGGCGTTCTCCGGGCGGACGACGCAGCGGCGGATCGACGCCGACGCGCTCGTCGCCGAGCTGGTCGACGGCTTCTCGGCCGCGCGCGACTTCGCCGAGCGGCGGCGCGAGCGGCACGCCGAGCGGTGGCGACTCTCGCGGCACGTCGACGCGCTGCTCGCCGACCCCCGCCTCCGTCCCGCCGCGCCCGCCGCCGCCGCGGACGTCCGCCGGCTCGCATCCTTCGGTCGGCTCTACGGCGACCTCTACCGCCTCATGCGCAGCCGCGACCGTGTCGCGACCGAGGCGAGCGCGTCGCTCGAGGTCGAGCGGGCCGAGCACGCCGCCGCCGCCGAGGCCCGCGACCGTCGCGAGACCGAGGTGCTCGTCATCGGGCAGCGGCTCACCGCGGCGCGCGCCGACATGCACTGGGCGATCGAGCGCGCCGCGACGGCGCAGCGCGCCATGCGCCGCGCCGAGCGCAGGCTCGCCAGGCGCGAGCATCTCGACGCGCAGCGCATGGGCCTCGTCGAGGTGCTGCTGTCGCGCCCGTGGACGGCGACGACCGCCGCGCGCACCGTCGTCGGCTGGATGACGCGTCGCGACCCCATCCGCTTCTCCGACGTCCTGCGCGCCGACCCCGAGTCGCTCGGTCGCATGCGCTCGGAGGTGCTGCACTCCCGCTCGTACCGGATCGGCCGCGTCGTCGGCGACGAGCGCGCGTCGGACGAGGGTCGCGCGTGATCCTCGGCAGCGACGCACGCCGACTCGGGATCTACTTCTTCTACGACGCCGACGGCATCGTCGACGATGCGACGTGGCACATGCTCGCGGCGATGCACGCGCACTGCGACGAGCTCATCGCCGTCGTCAACGGCGAGCTCGCCGACGAGAGCCGTGCGCGCCTGGGCTCCCTGGCGCGGACGACCGTGATCCAGCGCGCCAACGAGGGCTTCGACGTGTGGGCGTACCGCACGGCGCTGCGCGCGAAGGGCTGGGACGAGCTCGCCCGGTTCGACGAGGTCGTGCTCTTCAACTTCACGATCCTCGGACCGGTGCATCCGCTCGAGGAGATGTTCGCCCGCATGGATGCGACCGACGTCGACTTCTGGGGCCTCACGACCCACAACGGCGCCGCGTTCGACCCGTTCTCGGCGCAGTCCGAGCTCGGCTACCTCCCCGTCCACCTGCAGTCGCACTTCATCGCCGTGCGCCGCCCGATGGCGACGTCGAGCGAGTTCCGCGACTACTGGGAGCTCATGGGCCCGATCCGCTCGTACGGCGACGCGGTGAGCAAGCACGAGGTCGTCTTCACGAAGCGGTTCTCGGAGCTCGGCTTCCGCTGGGCGCCATACGTCGAGACCGCCGCGACCATCGGACGCCAGTACTACCCGCTCTTCAACGACCCCGTGCGGCTCGTCACCGAGCTCGGGTGCCCCGCGTTCAAGCGGAAGTCGTTCTTCGCCGGCCCTGCCGCGTACCTCGACGAGACGTCGAACGGCGTCGCCCGCGGCCTCTACGACCATCTGCGCGCGCATCCCGACTACGACGAGCGGATGCTGCTGCGGCACCTGCTGCGCACGTGCGACGTCGCCGACCTGCACGCGACCCTCGCGATGCACGAGGTCGTCGAGCCTGCGTCGACGCCGTCCGCGGCGACGACGCGCGCCTACGTCGACTGCGCGGGCCTGCTCGCGGCCGAGGCCATCCGCGCCGCGCACGCCGCGGGCGTCGACGAGGTCGTGGCGCTCTGCGCGAGCGACGCGCGCGTCCACGCCTGCGACGACGCCACGCGCGCGATCGCGCACGCCGGCGATCCCGTCCGCGCCGCGATCGCCGACGTCGCCGCGGCACCCGTCGACGCCGCATGCCTCGTGCTCGGTCCCGCCGACGGCATCGCCTTCCCCTTCTCGGCGGCGGAGGCCGCGGCGCGCGGCACGATCGAGGACGTGCTCGCGGGCCGCGAGCACGTCGCCGGCATCCTCGCGATGCTCGCCCCCGGCTCCGACACCGGCGTCGTCGCGGCAGCACCGCCGCTGCACGCGACGTGGTTCGGCGCCCTCGGCGACGGCTGGCGCGGTCGGTTCGAGCGCGTGCGGCGCGCGCTCGAGCCCGAGGGCCGCAGCGTGCCCATGCGCGCCGAGCGCGATCCCATCTCGCTGGAGTCCGGCGCCCTCTGGTTCCGGCCGGATGCGCTCGAGGGCTCCGACCGCCTCGACCTCGAGGCGCACGAGATCCTCATCGCCCTCCCGTCGCTCGCGGCGTCGAACGGCGCGCTCACGCGGCACGCCACGACCTCCCGCAGGGCGGGCCTCGACCTCGCGACGGCCGTCGACTACCTCCGCCGGCTCGGGGCGCAGGTGGGTGGCGGCTCCGGCGAGCGCTTCAGCGCCATGCTGCACCGGCTGTCGCAGATGGCGACCGTCGGGCAGCCGGGCCACCACGCCAGGACGATCGTCGCCTTCTCGATCTCGTGGGACCTCGGCGGCCCGAGCCGCGTCGAGGACGAGCACGTCGCGTTCGTCACCGACGGCGGCACGGCGCGCGTCACCCTCGTGCCTCCCGCCGACGCCGTGAGCGCCCGACTCGATCCCGTCGACGGCTCGCGCGTGCTGTGCGCGTCGCCACGGGTGCAGGGGTCGACGCGCCTCGACCTGTGGGTCGACGGCGCCGTCGAGCGCGACGGCGACCTGCTGCTCGACGGCGACGCCTTCGTGCGCATCTCGGGCGACCTGCTGCAGGGCGAGCCCTTCACGATCGAGCTCGACCGGCTGCGCCTCGAGCCCGAGGGGCCGGCGATCGCCGAGGCGCTCGTCGACCAGGGGATCGATGCCTGACGCCGCCCAGCTCCTCCGCCCGGGGTTCCTCGAGGTCGCGCGGCGACCCCGATGGGTCGCGGCGCTGCTCGGCGCCTTCCTCGTCGCCGCGATCTTCGCCGCGCTCGGCCAGTGGCAGGTCGACCGCGCCGTGCAGCAGGGGCAGGCCGACGAGCGCGACACCGAGACGGCCGTCGCGCTGCAGGACGTCGCCGAGCCGCAGTCGCCCCTGATGTCGATCGCGGGCGGCCGCATCGTCGAGACCGAGGCGACGATCGATCCCGACTCGTTCCTCACGATCGTCGGCCGTGACCAGGACGGCGTCTCGGGCGCATGGCTCACGGCGCGCGCCGTGACCGACGGCGGCGCATCGCTCGCCGTCGCGATCGGCTGGGCGCCGACGCGCGACGCGGCTGCGGCCGCAGCGGCCGACGTCGACCTCTCGCCCGGCACGGTCGTCGGGCGCTACATGCCGAGCGAGTCGCCGAGCGTCACCGACTTCGAGCAGGACACGACCGAGGCGATGAGCGTCGGCGACCTCATCAACCGCTGGCCGGGCTTCGAGGGCGACGTCTACGCCGGCTACGTCATCCTCGATCAGGCGCCCGCCGGGCTCGAGCCCATCGTCTCGCGCCCGCCCGAGCAGCAGACCGAGCTGAACTGGCTCAACATCTTCTACGCCGTCGAGTGGGCGGCCTTCATGGTCTTCGCGCTCTACCTCTGGTTCCGCCTCGTGCAGGACGTGCGCGAGCGCGAGGGGGAGGAGCGCGAGGACGCCGCGGCCGCCGCCCTCGCGTCCGGCGACGCCTGAGCCGCTCGGTAGGATGGAGGGCGTGCCCAGGCCCATCCAGCAGATCCCGAAGATCCGCCAGGCGATGACCTTCTACCGCATCATGTCGTGGGTGACGGGAACGTTCCTGCTCCTGCTCGTCATCGAGATGGTGCTGAAGTACTCGCCGACCCACGTCGAGCTGTTCGCCGGCGGCTCCACCGGGCTCCTCGGCCTCGCGCCCGTCGTGCCCGGTCCCGGCTGCCAGTGGTTCTCGCTCTTCGTGCCTGGCGGCATGGGCTGCGAGATCCAGTCGCTCGGCGACGGCTTCAACGTCTCGCTCGCGATCCTCATCGTGCACGGCTGGATCTACGTCGTGTACCTGCTCGCGTGCTTCCGCCTGTGGATGCTGCTGCGGTGGCCCTTCACGCGCCTCATCGCGATGGCCCTCGGCGGCGTCGTGCCCTTCCTCTCGTTCATCGTCGAGCGCCGCATGCACGCGATCGCCGGCGCCGACGTCGCCCGCCTCGAGACCGAGGCCGCCGCTCTCCGCACGAAGGAGGCCTGATGGCCGACACCGCCCAGCGTCCCGTCCTCGTCATCGACTTCGGGGCGCAGTACGCGCAGCTCATCGCCCGACGCGTGCGCGAGGCCGACGTGTACTCCGAGGTCGTGCCCCACTCGATCACGGCCGACGAGATCCGCGCCAAGGACCCCGTCGGCATCGTGCTGTCGGGCGGCCCCGCGAGCGTCTACTCCGAGGGCGCCCCGCGGCTCGACCCCGCGATCCTCGAGCTCGGCGTCCCGACGCTCGGCATCTGCTACGGCTTCCAGGTCATGGCGGCGCAGCTGGGCGGTGAGGTCGCCCGCACCGGCAACCGCGAGTACGGCTCGACGGCCGTGACGGTCGGCGAGGCGGGCGGGCTGCTCGCGGGCCAGCCCGACGCGCAGACGGTCTGGATGAGCCACGGCGACGCCGTGTCGAAGGCGCCGGAGGGCTTCGAGGTGCTCGCGTCCTCGGTCGACACGCCCGTGGCGGCGTTCGAGAGCCGTGAGCGGCGCATGGCGGGCGTGCAGTGGCACCCCGAGGTGCGGCACTCCGAGCACGGCCAGCGCGTCATCGAGTCGTTCCTGCACGACATCGCGGGCATCGACCGCGACTGGCGCACCGGCAACGTCATCGACGAGCAGGTCGCGCGCATCCGCGAGCAGGTGGGCGACGCGAAGGTCATCTGCGGCCTCTCCGGCGGCGTGGACTCGGCGGTCGCCGCAGCGCTCGTGCACGCCGCGGTCGGCGACCAGCTCGTGTGCGTCTTCGTCGACCACGGCCTGCTGCGCCAGGACGAGCGACGCCAGGTCGAGGAGGACTACGTCGCCTCGACGGGCGTCCGCCTCGTCACCGTCGACGCGCGCGAGCGCTTCCTCGGTGCCCTCGCCGGCGTCAGCGACCCCGAGCAGAAGCGCAAGATCATCGGCCGCGAGTTCATCCGCGTCTTCGAGCAGGCCGAGCGCGACCTCGCCGCCGAGGCGGCCGCCGACGGCGAGCCGATCCGCTGGCTCGTGCAGGGCACGCTCTACCCCGACGTCGTCGAGTCGGGCGGTGGCGCCGGCACGGCGAACATCAAGTCGCACCACAACGTGGGCGGTCTGCCCGACGACCTGCAGTTCCAGCTCATCGAGCCGCTGCGCGCCCTGTTCAAGGACGAGGTGCGCGCCATCGGCCGCGAGCTCGGGCTCCCCGAGGTCATCGTCGGCCGCCAGCCCTTCCCCGGGCCCGGCCTCGGCATCCGCATCATCGGCGAGGTCACGCAGGAGCGCCTCGACATCCTGCGGCGTGCCGATGCGATCGCGCGCGAGGAGCTCACCGCGGCCGGCCTCGACCAGGAGATCTGGCAGTGCCCCGTCGTGCTGCTCGCCGACGTGCGCTCCGTGGGCGTGCAGGGCGACGGCCGCACCTACGGCCACCCGATCGTGCTGCGCCCCGTCTCGAGCGAGGACGCCATGACGGCCGACTGGACGCGCCTGCCGTACGACGTGCTCGCGCGGATCTCGAACCGCATCACGAACGAGGTCGAGGAGGTCAACCGCGTCGTGCTCGACGTCACGTCGAAGCCGCCGGGGACCATCGAGTGGGAGTGACGCCGCAGCACGCGGCGTGACGTCGGGCGCGCGCTCCGCGGCGTGCGTGAGCGGCGAGGGATGCGGCATCGGTAGGGTCGATCGAGTGCCAGACGAGACGACGCCCGACCGCGACCAGCCCACGACCGCCGCACGGGAGCCCGTGGGGACGCGCATCGGCCGCATCGCCGGCACCTGGTTCCCGCTGATCGTCGTCGCCGCGGGCACGGTCGCCGTGCTCGTGCCGGCGCCGTTCCTGCCGCTGGGCGCGTTCGTCACCCCGCTGCTCATGCTCATCATGCTCGGCATGGGCATGACGCTGCGCGGCAGCGACTTCGGCATCGTCGCGAGGAAGCCGCTCGCCCTGCTCATCGGCATCGTCGCGCAGTTCGTCATCATGCCCCTCACGGGCTTCCTGCTCGTGACCGTGCTCGACCTCGACCCGGCGATCGCCGTCGGCGTCATCCTCGTCGCGGCCGCCCCCGGTGGCACGGCGTCGAACGTCATGGTGTTCCTCGCCAAGGGCGACACGGCGCTGTCGGTCGCGATGACGACGGTGTCGACACTCGTCGCGCCTCTGGTCACGCCGCTGCTCGTGCTGCTGCTCGCCGGCAGCTACCTGCCGGTCGACCCCCTCGGCCTCTTCCTGTCGATCGTGCAGATCGTGATCGTGCCGATCGTCGTCGGCCTGCTGCTGCGCCGCTTCCTGCCCCGCCTCGTCGAGCGCCTCGTCACGTGGATGCCGCTCGTCTCGGTCGTCGGCATCACGCTCGTCGTGCTCGCGGTCGTCGCGGGCAGCGCGGCGACGATCCTCGCGTTCGGCCTCGCGATCCTCGGCATCGTCGTCGTGCTCAACGGCGTCGGCCTCGTGCTCGGCTACGTCGCAGCGCGCGCCGTGGGGCTCGACGAGCCCGCGCGTCGCGCCGTGAGCATCGAGGTCGGCATGCAGAACTCCGGCCTCGCCGCGGGCCTCGCGAACACGCACTTCTCGGCCGAGGCCGCCGTGCCGGCCGCGATCTTCTCGGTGTGGCACAACGTGTCGGGCTCGCTGCTCGCGTCGTACTGGTCGCGGCGCCCGCCGCGCGAGGCGGCGCAGGCGCAGCACGAGGCGGTCGCCCGCTAGGCGACGCCCCGTCGGGCGGGCTGCGCCCGCACGCGCTCGCACCGACACGGTCCCCGGCTGCGCCGTGGACGGCGTCGGTGGCCGGGGGTAGCCTCGCGGCAACCGAAGGAGGCCCCCGTGGCGCTGCGCTGGTACTCGAACGTGGTGGAGTCGACCGATCCTGGGCGCCTCGCGCGCTGGTGGGCCGAGGCCCTCGGCTGGCAGGTCATGGTCGAGTCCGACGACGAGGTCGTCCTCATCCCGCCGTGGGCGCGGGAGCTCATGCCCACGCTGCGGTTCGAGCAGGTGCCCCCGGGGCTCGTCTTCGTGCGCGTCGACCACGAGAAGGCGACGAAGGATCGCATCCACATGGATCTCGCGCCGCACACGAGCGACGATCGCGAGGCCGAGATCGCGCGCCTCGAGGCGCTCGGCGCGACGCGCGTCGACGTCGGGCAGGGTCCCGAGGTCACCTGGACGGTGCTCGCCGACGTCGACGGCAACGAGTTCTGCGTGCTGTCGTCGCGCGACCGGTAGGCGATCGCTACCAGGCGGCCTTCTCGAAGTCCTTGAGGAAGACGCCGTAGAGGTCCTCGCCGGCCTCGCCGCGCACGACGGGGTCGTAGACGCGTGCTGCGCCGTCGACGAGGTCGAGCGGTGCATGCCAGCCCTCCGCGGCGATGCGCAGCTTCTCCTGGTGCGGGCGCTCATCGGTGATCCACCCGGTGTCGACGGCCGTCATGAGGATGCGGTCGGTCTCGAACATCTCGGCGGCGCTCGTGCGCGTGAGCATGTTGAGCGACGCCTTCGCCATGTTCGTGTGGGGATGGCCGGCGCCCTTGTAGCGGCGGCCGCCGAACTGCCCCTCCATCGCCGAGACGTTCACGACGTAGGCGCGGCGCGCGCCCGCCTGCACGGCGGCGCGCATCGAGGCGCGCAGGCGGGAGACGAGCAGGAACGGCGCCGTGGCGTTGCACAGCTGCACCTCGAGCATCTCGAGCGCATCCACCTGCTCCACGGTCTGCGTCCACGAGTTCGTCGCCTGCAGGTCGGGCAGCAGGCCACCGGCATCGACCGCCGTGCCCGCGATGTGGGCGTCGAGGCTCGCGTGGCCGGCGCGCAGCGCCAGCGCCGTCATCGACGCGGCCGTCTGCGCCGCGAGCGCGTGCTCGAGCGTCTCGCCCTCGTGGTGCGGCGTCGAGTGGTGGGCGAGCGCGCCCGCGATCGACGCGGGGTGCGCCTCGGAGATGCTGTCGAAGCGCGTCATCTCGGGCAGCACGAGGTCGGTCGGCAGCGGGGCGTCCTCCTGCTCGACGAGCGCCGAGTAGGAGCCGGGGGAGCGGCGCACCGTCTGCGCCGCGTTGTTGATGAGGATGTCGAGCGGGCCCGCGGCCGCGACGTCGTCGGCGAGGGCGATGACCTGCGTCGGGTCGCGCAGGTCGATGCCGACGATCTTCAGCCGGTGGATCCAGTCGCTCGCGTCCTCCATCTGCGCGAAGCGACGCATCGCATCCTTCGGGAAGCGCGTCGTGATCGTGGTGTGGGCGCCGTCGCGCAGCAGCCGCAGCGCGATGTACATGCCGATCTTCGCGCGTCCGCCGGTGAGCAGCGCCCGCCTGCCCGTGAGGTCGGTGCGCTGGTCGCGCTTCGCGTGCGAGCGCGCCGCGCACTCGGGGCAGAGCCCGTGGTAGAACGCGTCGACGAGCGTGTACTCGCGCTTGCAGACGTAGCAGCCGCGCGACCGCTGCAGCTCGCCCGCGAACGCGCCCTGCGCGCTCGAGACGAGGGGGATGCCGCGGGTCTCGTCGTCGATGCGCATGGGCGAGCCCGTCGCGGTGGCCTCGATGACGGCGCGATCGGCCTTGCGCTCGGCCCACGTCTTCGCCTCGCGCCGCGTCTTCTTCAGCCGCTTCTGCAGCAGCCAGGCGGCCCGCTTGAGCGCGACGAGGTCGGGGTCGTCCTCGGCGAGCGTCGGCGCCTCGGCCAGCACGCGCAGCGCCGTGGCGATGTCGTCGGGGTCGAGCGGCGTGGGCGTCGCGTCGGAGGGGTCGGGCACCTGTCGAGGGTACGGCGCCGGGGCGTCGGGCGACCAATCGGGGGCCTCGCCGACACCTGCGGAGCGCCCTTCGAGGCTCGCTGCGCTCGGCACCTCAGGGAGCGGGTCTCGATGCGACGACGCCCCGAGCCGGGACCCAGGGAGCGGGCCTGGACGCGACGACGCCCCGAGCCGCATCGGGCTCGGGGCGTCGTCGTGGATCGCTAGTTGCCGCGCAGGATCGCGAGGATGCGGAGGATCTCGACGTACAGCCAGATGATCGTGGCCGTGATGCCGAAGGCCGCCTGCCAGCCGTACTTCGCCGGGACGCCGCGCTGCACGCCGATCTCGACGTTGTTGAAGTCGAGCATGAGCGAGTACGCGCCGAGCGCGACCGCCAGCAGGCCGAGGCCGAGGCCGATCGGGATGCCGAAGATGGTGGCCGAGCGGAGGCCGAAGGGCTCCTGGTTGATGCCCGTCCACATGAGGACGAGGTTCACGACCGAGAACAGCGCGTACGCGATCATGATGATGAAGAAGAAGCGCGTGAACTTGGGCGTGACGCGGACGATGCGGAACGCGTAGAGCACGAGCGTCGCGGCGAACACCGAGGCGGTGCCGAGCAGCGCCTGCAGGATGATGCCGGAGTACTGGCCGCCGAAGCCGTACTCGAAGAGCACGCTGATGCCGCCGACCGCGAGGCCCTGGGCTGCGGCGTAGGCGAGGACCAGCGGTGCGCTGGGCTCGCGCTTGAACGCGTTGACGAGGCCGAGCACGAGCCCGACGACGAGGCCCACCCACATGAGGCCCTGCATGATCGTGCCGTTGCCCGTGAGGAACAGCGCCATCTGCAGCAGGAACGTCGTGGCGACGGCGCCGAGCGTGACGACCGTCTTGCGGATGACGTTGTCGTACGTGAGGCGACCCGTGTCGGCGGACGTCGCCGACGGGCGCTCGTACATCGAGCCGAGCTGCTCGGGCGTGGGCGCGCCGGGCTGCGCGTAGCCCTGCTGGCCGTAGCCCTGCTGGCCGGAGCCCTGCGGCTGCGCCGGGCCCTGCCCCTGCTGGGGAGCGTAGGTCTGCCCGGTCACGTAGCCGCCGCTCTGCTGCAGCTGCGCGGCCCGCTGGGGGTCGCGCGAGAAGGCGGGGGAGTTGGAGAAGCCGAAGCCTGCCACGGTGATGTGCTCCTGTTCGGGAAGGGAAGTCCGCCCCAGGCTAGCCGCGATCGCCATGGATTGGCTGTGATGGCGGGTGCGTTCGCCTGGGGCGCAGGGGCACCGGGCGGTCATCCGGGACCCGTACCCTGTCCGCGTGACCAGGCCACTCGTCGTCGCCCACCGGGGAGCCAGCGGCTACCGCCCCGAGCACTCCGCGGAGGCCTTCCGCCTCGCCGCGCGCCTCGGCGCCGACATGCTCGAGCCCGACGTCGTGTCGACGCGCGACGGCGTGCTCGTGCTGCGGCACGAGAACGAGATCTCCGGCACGACGGACGTCGCGTCGCGGCCGGCGCTCGCCGACCGCCGCACGACGAAGGAGGTCGACGGGCAGCCGGTGACGGGGTGGTTCACCGAGGACCTCACGTGGGATGAGCTGTCGCAGCTCACGGTGCGCGAGCGCATGCCGCGCCTGCGGCAGGCGTCGGCGACGTTCGACGGGCGGCTCGGCATGCTGCGGCTCGTCGACCTGCTCGACATCCTCGACGAGACGGGCCTCGGCATGGTGGTCGAGATGAAGCGCGCGACCCACTTCGCCGGGCTCGGGCTGCCGCTCGACGAGCTGCTCGCCGACGTGCTGCGCGATCGCGGCTGGGCGTCGACGCCCGACCGGCTCGTGGTGGAGGCGTTCGAGCAGGACGTGCTGCACCGGCTGCGCGCCCGCGGCATCGACGGCCGGTACGTCTACCTGCTCGAGCGGTCGGGTGCTCCCGCCGACGTCGTCGCGCGCCTCGGGAGCGCGGCGCCGACCTACGCGTCGCAGCTGGGCGACGACGGGCTGCGCGCGATCGCCGCCGCGGGGCTCGACGGCATCAGCGTGGCGAAGGACGTGCTGCTGCGGGAGGGCCGCGACGGCGTGCGCGCGACGGACCTCGTCGATCGCGGGCACGCCGCCGGGCTCCTGGTGCTCGCATGGACGCTGCGCCCCGAGAACCGCTTCCTCGCGACGCCGCACCGACGCGGTCGGTCGCAGGCGGACTGGGGCGACTGGATGACGGAGTGGGACATCCTGCTGCGGACCGGGGTCGACGGCGTCTTCGCCGACCATCCCGACCTCGCGCGCCTCGCCGTCGACCGCGCGGCCGGCGCGAGCCGCATCGGCTGACGCGGCGTCGTCCGCTCGCCCGCGTCGCCCGCTCGCCCGCGTCGGTCGAACGGGTCCGACGCGGATGCGACGGCCGAGGGCCGCCCGGCGTCCACCGTCCGTTCATCCGCCGTTCGCGCCGCATCCGCAGGATGCAGAGGTCCCTCACAGCACAGGAGCCCCTGCAGTGCACAAGCGCGCCCTCTCCGTCGCAGCCCTGACCGCCGTCGCCATCGGCAGCGTCGCGGTCGCGACCCCCGCCCTCGCCGCCGATGCGGACGTCCGCATCAACGAGGTGCAGTCCAACAGCAGCGTCGGCGCCCCCGACTTCGTCGAGCTCGTCAACGCGGGCGCCACCGACGTCGACGTCTCCGGCTGGATCCTCCGCGACAGCGACGACGCGAACGCCCACGTCATCCCCGCGGGCACGGTCCTCGCCCCGGGCGCGTTCCTCGTGCTCGAGCCGAGCGAGTTCGGCCTCGGGGCGAACGACTCGGCGCGGCTCCTCGACGACGCGCTCGTGCCGATCGACGCGTACGCGTGGACCGCGCACGCCTTCACCGAGGGGCGCCTGCCCGACGGCAGCGGCGCGTTCGTCGACACCGAGCCCACGCCCGGCGCCGCCAACGTCGCGCGCATCCCCGTCGTCGTGGCGGTGCCGGTCGAGACGGGCATCCGCGTCAACGAGGTGCGCTCGAACGACCCCGACGGCGGCGAGGACTTCGTCGAGCTCACGAACGTGAGCGATGCCGCCGTCGACGTGTCGGGCTGGATCCTGAGGGACGACGATCCGCTCTCGACCCTGCGCATCGCAGCGGGCACGGTCGTCGCGCCCGGCGCCTTCGTCGTCGTCGAGACCGACGTCACGCCCGACGGCTTCGGCCTCGGCTCGAACGACGAGATCAGCGTCATCACCGCGGACGGCACGGGCCTCGCCGACCGATACGCGTGGACCGACCACGCGACCTCCGAGGGCCGCGTGCCCGACGGCACCGGCGACTTCGTCGACACCGAGGTCACCCGCGGGCAGGCGAACGTCGAGCGTGCGATCGACTCGCCCGTCGTCATCAACGAGGTCGAGTCGAACGGCGACGCCGTGAGCGACTGGGTCGAGCTCGCGAACACGGACACCACGAACGCCGTCGACGTCTCGGGCTGGACGGTGCGCGACAGCGATCCGTCGAACCCCTCGATCACCCTGCCGGCGGGCACCGAGATCGAGTCGGGCGGCTACCTCGGCATCCGCACCGACGCGCCGGAGGACTTCTTCGGGCTCGGCGGCACCGACCGCGTGACCGTCCGCGACGCGGAAGGCGCCGTCGTCGACACCTTCGGCTGGTCCGGTCACGCCGCGACCACCTACGGCCGCTGCCCCGACATGACCGGCGCGTTCGGCGTCACCACGTCGTCGACGTTCGAGCTCGTCAACGACTGCGCCGTCGTCGAGGAGCCCGTCGTCGACACGATCGCCTGGCCCTACGGCCAGGACGTGCGCGACGCGGTGGCGCCCGGGACGTGGGGCGAGGACATGTCCGGCCTCGACATCGCATCCGACGGCACCGTCTTCGCCGTCAACAACGACGACGGCCAGATCTTCGAGCTCTCCGGTGGCGGCGACGACCTGTACGCCATCGCGCGCTCGTGGGTGCCGACGTACCCGGACGGCTCCGGCCAGCCCGACGCCGAGGGCATCTCGGTCGCCGGCGACGGCGCCATCCTGCTCTCGACCGAGCGCGACAACGCCGCCTCGAACGTGTCGCGGCCGTCGATCCTGCGCGTCGTGCTCGGCGAGGACGGCGCCTCGACCACGACGCACGAGTGGAACCTCACGGCGCTCACGGGCCCGCTGGGCGCGAACGCGGGCATCGAGGCCGTGGAGTGGATCTCGGATGCGGACGCGACGCGGCTCGGCATCCGCGACGCCTCGGGCGCCGCGTACGACCCCGCCGCGTTCGGCGCGCACCTCGGCGGCATCGTCGCCTTCGCGGTCGAGGCGACCGGCGACCTCCACCTCGCGGTGCTCGAGGAGGACGGCGGCATGACGCTGCTGCAGACGACCCGGCCCGGGCCGGCCGTCTCGGTCGTCATGGGGCTCGACTGGCGCGCGGGCGGCAACCAGCTGTGGGCGCTGTGCGACGAGGCGTGCGACAACCGCCTCTCGGCCCTCGCGATCGTCGACGGCCTGCTCGCATGGCAGTCGGACGTCGCCCCGCCCGCGGCCATGCCGACGTCGTACACGAACGAGGGCCTCGCGATCGCGTACTGCGACGTCGCCGACGTGACGCCGACGACGCTGTGGATCTCCGACACCGCGCACGAGGGCGTCTCGCTGCGCGTCGCGCGGGGTGCGGACTGCGTCGCGGCCGAGCCGACGCCCGGCCCGTCGGAGCCCGCGCCGTCGGAGCCGGCGCCGTCGGACCCGGCGCCGTCGGACCCGGCGCCGTCGGACCCCGCCGCCTCGCCGTCCGGCGCGCCCGTCGTGGGCGGCCAGGCAGGCGGTCAGGGCGGTCAGGGCTCGCTGCCGCGGACGGGCATCGAGGTGGGCGTCGGCATGCTCGCGCTCGCGATGCTGCTCATCGCGGCCGGCACGATGCTCGGGCTGCGCCGGCGCGCCTGAGTCGCCCCTTCGAGACGCTGGCTCGCTCCGCTCGCCTGCTCCTCAGGGAGCGGGTGGGCGGGCACCCCCCTCGGGGAGCGGGCGGGCGGGCATCCCCCTCGGGGAGCGGGCGGGCGGGCATCCCCGCTCCCTGAGGTGCGAGCGGAGCGAGCCTCGAAGGGCCGCGTGGGCGGTTACCCCCGCTCCCTGAGGTGCGAGCGGAGCGAGCCTCGAAGGGCGGGCGTCGGCGGTCGCCCGTAGGATCGTGAGGTCATGACGGATCTCTGGGGGCTCGACGACGCGGCGCTCGTCCCGACGCCGCTCGGGCGCGACGGCGCCAACGAGCCCGGCGTCGACGACGCCCTGCTCGACGGGCTCAACCCGCCGCAGCGCGAGGCGGTGCTGCACCGCGGTCCCGCGCTGCTCATCGTCGCCGGCGCGGGCTCGGGCAAGACGCGCGTGCTCACGCACCGCATCGCGGGGCTGCTGTCGACGCGCGAGGCGTGGCCGAGCCAGATCCTCGCCATCACCTTCACGAACAAGGCCGCCGGCGAGATGCGCGAGCGCGTCTCCGCGCTCATCGGCGACGAGGCGCGCGGCATGTGGATCTCGACCTTCCACTCCGCGTGCGTGCGCATCCTGCGGCGCGAGGCCGAGCAGTTCGGCTTCAAGCAGTCGTTCACGATCTACGACTCCGGCGACACGCGTGCGCTCGTCAAGCGGCTCATCAAGGACTCCGGCTCCGACACCCTCGGGCTGACGCCCGGCGGCACGGCCTCGAAGATCTCGAAGGCGAAGAACGACCTCCACGACGTCGACTCGTACCGCGAGACCGCGAACCTCTCCGACCCGCGCGAGCAGGCGTTCGTCGAGATCTGGCGCCGCTACGACCACGAGCTGCGGCGCGCGAACGCCTTCGACTTCGACGACCTCATCGGCCAGGTCGTCTACCTCTTCCGCGCCTTCCCCGTCGTGGCCGCGCTCTACCGCAAGCGGTTCCGCCACATCCTGGTCGACGAGTACCAGGACACGAACCGCGCGCAGTACGCCCTCATCCGCGAGCTCACGCAGGGCGTGCCCGCCCACACCCTGCCGGATCAGCGCGGCGAGATCCCCGGCGCCTCGCTCACGGTCGTCGGCGACTCCGACCAGTCGATCTACGCCTTCCGCGGGGCCGACATCCGCAACATCGTCGAGTTCGAGCGCGACTTCTCCGACGCCAAGGTCGTGCTGCTCGAGCAGAACTACCGGTCGACGCAGCACATCCTGTCGGCGGCCAACGCCGTCATCAAGCACAACTTCGACCGCCGCGACAAGAACCTCTTCACGACCGAGGGCGACGGCGACATGATCGTCGGCTACACGGGCTACTCGGGCCACGACGAGGCGCAGTTCGTCGCCGACGAGATCGTCTCGCTGCAGACGACGGGCATGCCCTGGTCGCAGATCGCCGTGTTCTACCGCACGAACGCGCAGACGCGAGCGCTCGAGGAGATCCTCATCCGCTCCGCGATCCCGTACAAGGTGATCGGCGGCACGAAGTTCTACGAGCGCGCCGAGATCAAGGACGCCATGGCGTACCTCGTCGCCGTCGCGAACCCCGACGACGCCATGAGCCTGCGGCGCATCCTCAACGTGCCGAAGCGCGGCATCGGGCCGGCGACCGAGGCGGCGCTGCAGTCGTTCGCCGACGAGCACGACATCACGCTGCGCGACGCGATGCGCCGCGTCGACGAGCTCGGCTTCGGCCCGAAGGTCACCGGCGCCATCCGCACCCTCGCGACGCTGCTCGACGCGCACTCGCAGGCCGAGAACCCCGACCCGGGCTCGGTGCTCGCCGACCTCATGGGGCGCACGGGCTACCTCGACCAGCTGCGCGCCTCGCCGGATGCGCAGGATGCCGCGCGTGCCGAGAACGTCGAGGAGCTCATCGCCGTCACGCGCGAGTTCCGCAAGGCGAACCCGAACGGGTCGCTCATCGACTTCCTCACCGAGGTCGCGCTCGTGGCCGCCGCCGACGAGCTCGACGACTCCGAGGGCCAGGTGTCGCTCATGACGCTGCACACGGCCAAGGGCCTCGAGTTCGACGCCGTGTTCATCACGGGCGTCGAGGAGGATCTCCTGCCGCACCGCATCTCGGCGAACGAGCCAGGCGGACCGGCCGAGGAGCGCCGACTCTTCTACGTCGGCGTCACGCGTGCCCGCAAGCGCCTCTACCTCTCGCTCGCGATGACGCGTGCGCAGTTCGGCGAGGTCACGGTCGCGATGCCGAGCCGCTTCCTGCAGGAGATCCCCGCCGAGCTCATCGACTGGCGCCAGTCGCCCGGCTTCGTCAACGGCCGCGGCGGGTCGCAGTCGCGAGCCCTCAACGCGCGGCAGGGCGGCGCGAGGCAGGGTGCGCTCGGCACGGGCGCCGCGCCGCGCTCGATGGGCCGGTACCCGTCGTTGCCCGAGGGCGAGAAGAAGGCCTTCCCGAACACGATCGCAGAGGTGCGCGACAACTCGGGCCTCGAGCTGGTGCCCGGCGATCGCATCCGCCACAAGGACTTCGGCGAGGGCCGCGTCTCGGCCGTCACCGGCGTCGGCGCGAAGCGCGTCGCCGAGGTGCAGTTCGACGCCGTCGGCAAGAAGCGCCTCCTCATCAAGATCGCGCCGATCGAGAAGCTCTAGCGCTGCCGCGAGCCTCGGCTCGTGCGGTGGATCGCCTGCTCGTCGGCCGCCCGCGTCCCGCACAGGCAGGCCTCGGAGCGTGCGGTGCGAGGTCTCGGGTCGGCCGCTCGCACGAACGCGCCGAGCGGCGAGGATCGCCGCGTGCTCGATCCTCCGCTGCCGCCGGGCGGCGTCCTCTCGACGTCGCAGCTCGCCGCCGTCGGCTGGACGGCGAGCGCCGTCCGACGCGCGGTCGCCGAGGGGCGGCTCGAACGCCTCCGGCCCGGTTGGCTCGCGGTGCCCGGCGCGCATGAGCCGACGATCCGGGCCGTCCGGGCAGGCGGGTGCCTGTCGTGCGCCGACGCGCTGCGCGTCCACGGGGCATGGGTGCCCGAGACGCTCGGCACCGGGCACGTGCGGAGGGGCAGGCACGCGGCGCACCGCCGCGCCCGTCGGGTGCCGGCCGTACGGCGCGAACCCGCGCGTGCGGTCGGCGGTGGACGACGTCGAGACGGCGTTCCGCTGCGTCCTGCGCTGCGGCAGCGACGAGGACGTCGTCGTCGTGGCGGACTCGCTGCTGCACCGCGGCGACGCGACGCGCGACGAGCTCGAGCGGTGGATGCGGGATGCGCCGGCGCGCGTCCGCGCACTGCTCGCCAGGGTCGACGCCGCCGAGTCGGGACTCGAGAGCATCGTGCGCATCCGGCTGCGATCGTGCGGCATCCGCGTGCGGACGCAGGTCTGGATCGGCCGTCGACGCGTCGACCTCCTCGTCGGCGACCGGCTCGTCGTGGAGTGCGACGGCGCCGAGCATCACGCGGGCTGGACGGCGCACGCGGCTGATCGCGAGCGCGACCGCGAGCTGGTCGCCGCGGGATACGTCGTCGTGCGCGTCACATACCGGCAGGTCGTCGACGACTGGGAAGCCGTGCTCCAGGACGTCCTCGCCATCGTGCGTCGACGGGGACACCGCGATGCGCGCACGCAGAAGCGCGGCTGAGCGAGGCTTCGAGGACGCATCGCGTCCGTGGCTCGCTCAGCCGCGCATGTGCGCAGCCCGGTCAGTCGCCGGGCGGCTCCTCGTCGCGCCGACGGCGGCGGAGGCCGCGCCTCGCCGTCGGGATCGACGTCGTCGACAGGGCGCCGCGGTCGAGCTGCGGGTGCGGCTCGTGCGACTCGATCTCGACGTCGAGCGTCGCGATCGCCTCGGTCGACGTCGCAGCGCTCTCGGCCGCGAGGCGCGCCTCGAAGCGGGCGCTGCGGCGGCGCAGCCACAGCGAGAGGCCGATGATGACGATCGCGAGCACGTACGCGATGACCGCGAACGGCGACTGCACGAGGTAGGCGGGGTCGCCCACGCCGAGCTGCATCGCCTGTCGCAGCTCCTCCTCGGCCATCGGGCCGAGGATGGCGCCGACGACGAGCGGCGACACGGGGAACCCGTGGCGGCGCATGAAGAAGCCCATGACGCCGAGGATCAGCAGGATGAAGATGTCGAACGTCGTGAAGTTCGCCGCGTACGCGCCGAGGCCGGCGAAGACGAGGATGCCCGCGTACAGGTAGGGCCGGGGGATCTGCAGCAGCTTCACCCAGAGGCCGACGAGCGGCAGGTTGAGCACGAGCAGCATGACGTTGCCGATGTAGAGGCTCGCGATGAGCGCCCACACGAGCGGACCCTGCGACTCGAACAGGCGCGGTCCCGGCTGGATGCCGTACGTCTGGAACGCGGAGAGGATGATCGCCGCGGTCGCCGTCGTCGGGATGCCGAGCGTCAGCAGCGGCACGAGCACGCCGGCGGCGGCGGCGTTGTTCGCCGACTCCGGTCCGGCGACGCCCTCGATGGCGCCCTTGCCGAACTGCTGCTTGTACTCGCCCTTCGCGAGGCCGCGCTCGGTCGCGTACGACAGGAACGTCGCCACGTCGGCGCCGCCGGCCGGGATGGTGCCGATCGGGAAGCCGATCGCCGTGCCGCGCAGCCAGGGCTTCCACGACCTCGCCCAGTCGGAGCGGCGCATCCACGTACGCCATCCGCGGGTGATGGGGATGAGCGGGATCTGACCGCTGCGCAGCCGCGACCCGATGTAGAGCGCCTCGCCGAGGGCGAAGAGCCCGACGGCGACGAGCACGACGTCGATGCCGTCGGTGAGCTGCGGGATGCCGAGGGTGAAGCGCGACTGCCCGGAGATCGAGTCGACGCCGACGAGGCCGATGAGCAGGCCGATCGCGAGCGAGACGACGCCGCGCCACACGCTCGCGCCGAACAGCGCGCCGATGGTGAGGAAGGCGACGATCATGAGGGCGAAGTAGTCGCGCGGGCCGAGCCCGACGGCCCAGCGGGCGATCGTGGGTGCGACGAGCGTCAGCAGGACCGTCGCGATCGTGCCGGCGAGGAACGAGCCGATCGCGGCGGTGGCGAGGGCGGCGGCGCCACGGCCCGCGCGGGCCATCTTGTTGCCCTCGAGGGCCGTGACGATCGACGCGGACTCGCCCGGCGTGTTCAGCAGGATCGACGTCGTCGATCCGCCGTACATGCCGCCGTAGTAGATGCCGGCGAAGACGATGAGGGCCGCGGTGGGCTCGAGCGCGTACGTGATGGGGAGCAGGAGCGCGACCGTCATGGCCGGGCCGATGCCGGGCAGCACGCCGACGGCGGTGCCGACGAAGACGCCCAGGAGTGCGTACAGCAGGTAGATGGGCTGCGCGGCGGTGGCGAAGCCCTCGAGGAGGAGGGTGATGCTATCCAAGGGGGATCCAGCCGGTGAGGGTGCCCGTGGCGGGCAGCGAGAGGCCGAGCAGGGTGCCGAAGAGCAGCTGGCTCACGATGCCGAGGCCGAGCCCGACGAGCACGGCGACCCACCACTTCCTCGCGCCGAGCGCGATGGCGGATGCGGCGAACAGGATCGTGACGCCGAGCGGCCAGCCGAGGAACGGGATGGTGACGACGAGCGACAGGAACGCGAGGGCGACGATGCCGGTCGTGATCCAGGAGGTGCCGGCGTCGAGGTCGACGTCCTCGCCCTCCTCCGCGTCGCCGAAGCGGCCGCGGAGCTGGCCGACGAGGACGCCGATGCCGGACACGAGCAGCAGCCCGCCGACGGCGTAGGGGATGACGCGGGCGCCGAGCGTCGTGGCCGTGCCCGCCTCGCGGATCTGCGTCGTGAGGACGAGCGCCGCGACGCCGAGCGCGATGACGACGCCGACGACGACCATGGCCTCGATCCGGTGCGCCCGGGGGAGCACGCGGGTCGAGGCCGGCGCACCCTCGGGTGCGCCGGCCTCGACGGTCACGAGGTGAGGCCGATCGTGCGCAGCGTCTCCTGCGTCAGCGTGATGTCCTCGTCGAGGAAGGCCTGGAAGTCGTCGCCGGTGAGGAACGCGTCGGTCCAGCCGTTCGTCTCGACGGCATCGGTCCATGCGCCGCCGTCGTGCATCTCGGTCACGAGGTCGACCAGTGCCTGCTGCTGCTCGGCGGAGATGTCGCCGGGGGCGAGGAGGCCGCGCCAGTTCGTGAGCTCGATGTCGATGCCCTCGTCCTGCAGCGTCGGCACGTCGGGCAGCATGAGCGCGGGCTCGGCCGACGAGACCGCCAGGGCGCGCAGGTCGCCGGACTCGACGGACTCGGCGAACTCGCCGACGCCCGAGATGCCGACCATCGACGTGCCGCCGAGGAGCATGGTGAGCGCCTCGCCGCCACCGGAGTTGGCGATGTAGTTGAGCGTCGTGGGCACGTCGGCCGCGTCGACGCCCGCCTCGACGAGCAGCTGCCCGGCGAGGATGTGGTCGATGCCGCCGGCGGAGCCGCCCGTGACGGTGACCTGGGGGCCGTCCTCGACGATGGCGTCGACGAGGTCCTCGACGGTCTCGAACTCGGAGTCGGCGGGCACGACGATGACGAGCGGCTCCTGCGTGAGGCGCGCGATGGGCGTCATGTCCTCGATGCGGTTCTCGGATGCGTTCGTCTCGACCGCGCCGACCATGACGGATCCCGTGACCATGACGGTCTGGAAGTCGGTCTCGGTCGCGAGGCTCGCGAGGCCGACGGTGCCGCCGGCGCCGCCGATGTTCGTGACGGGAGCCGAGCCGACGAGCTCGTCGCCCGTGAGCGCCGCGGAGACGGCGCGCGCCGTCTGGTCCCAGCCGCCGCCCGGGTCGGCGGGGGCGATGACGTCGAGCGCCGAGATGTCGGCGGGTGCTCCCGCGTCGGCGTCGCCGCCGTCGGTGGCTCCGGAGGAGCAGGCTGCCAGCGCGAAGGCCGAGACGGCCACGGCACCGATCGTGAGGGTGCGCCGGAATCGGCTGGTCTGAACGTCGTCGGTCATGTCGATCGCCTCTCATCGTCGAGCGACCGGCGCCATGCCGGATCGCGATCTGGGGAGACGATAGGGAACGCCCGGCACGCGCATCCGCTTGCGTGCGAAACGCGTCGTTGTGGTCGTTTCGGTCCTCGCCAGCGCGCGGCCGCGGGCGCTTCCGCCGTAGCATCGGGCACATGATCCGGGCGATGACGCTGCGGAGCCAGCTCGTGCTGCTCCAGTCGGTCATCATGCTCGTCGTCATCGTGGGCGCCGGCATCGCCGCCGTCATCATCCAGGAGCGGCAGATCCGCGACGCGTACGTCGACCGCATGGTGGGGGTCGCCTACTCGGTGGCGCAGCTGCCGACGGTGCTCGAGGCGTTCGACGATCCCGAGCCGTCGGTGACGATCCAGCCGATCGCCGAGCTCATCCGCCAGTCGTCGGACGTGACGTACGTCGTCGTGACCGACATCGACGGCATCCGCTTCTCGCATCCGAACCCCGAGCGCATCGGCGAGCCCGCGTCGACCGAGCCGACGGCGGCGCTGACGGGGGAGATGGTCATCACGACCGAGACGGGCACGCTCGGCGAGTCGTGGCGCGTGAAGGTGCCGGTGTTCGACGCGAGCGGCACGATCGTCGGCCAGGTGTCGGTCGGCATCCTCGAGTCGGAGCTGCGCGACGACCTCGTGGGCTCCATCTGGTCGCTCTCCGGCTTCCTCGCCGTCGCGGCGATCATCGGCGTGCTGCTCGCGACGTGGGCGGCGAGCGTCGTGCGCCGCCGCCTGCACGGCGTCGAGCCCGACGAGATCAAGGCGATGCTCGAGACGCGCGACGCCACGCTCCACGGCATCCGCGAGGGCATCGTCGTCGTCGGCGACGACGGCCGCATCGTGCTGTGCAACGACGCGGCGGCACGGCTGCTCGACGTCGACGTCGACCATGCCGTGGGCGAGGCGATCGAGGACGTCCTCGACGCCGACCTCGCCGGGCTGCTCGCCGACGACGGGCAGCAGCTCGTGCTCGCCGGCGAGCGCGTCCTCGTGGCGCACGCCGACCCCGTCGTCGTGCACGACCGCACGGTCGGCACCGTCGTGATCCTCGTCGACCGCACCGAGACCGACGAGGCGCTGCGCGCGCTCGCGGGCGCGCAGTCGGCCGCCGAGGGCCTGCGCGCGCAGCGGCACGAGTTCGCGAACACGCTGCACACGATCGGCGGCCTCATCGAGCTCGGGGAGTCGGATGCGGCGCTCGCGATGGTGCGCCGGGTGGGCGACGGCGGCGCGATCAGCGGCGTCGAGGAGTCGGGCATCCTCGACCTCGAGCTCGCGGCGCTCGTGCTGGCGAAGCGCGCGCGGGCGCGCGAGCTCGGCGTGCGGCTGTCCGTCCACGCCGCGGGCCTCACGGCGCCCTTCGCCGTCGACGGCGCCGACCTCGTGACCGTCGTGGGCAACCTCGTCGACAACGCGCTCGAGGCGACGGGACCGCAGGGGCGCGTGCGCGTGACGCTCGTCGACGACGCGAGCGAGGGGCGCATCGTCGTCGAGGACGACGGGCCGGGCGTGCCCGCCGACGAGCGGGCGTCCATCTTCGAGCTCGGGCACTCGTCGAAGGGAGAGGGGCGTGCGCGCGGCTACGGCCTCACCCTCGTGCGCCGCGTCGTGCGCCGCCTCGGCGGGCACGTCGACGTCGCGGACTCCGAGCTGGGCGGCGCGCGCATGACGGTGACGCTGCCGATCGTCGCGCGCGCCGACGCCGAGGTCGTGCGGTGACGGTCGTGCTGCGCGCGCTCGTCGTCGAGGACGAGCCGGCGGTCGCGCTCGTGACGCGCGGCTTCGTCGAGCGCCATGCGGGCTTCCAGGTCGTCGCGGTCGCTCCGACGGGCGAGCAGGCGCTCGACGCCGTCGAGACGCTGCAGCCGGACGTGGTGCTGCTCGACGTGCACCTGCCGGACATGTCGGGGCTCACGGTGCTGCGACGCCTGCGATCGCGCGGCAGCCGCGTCGAGGTCGTGGCGGTGACGGCGGCGCGGGACCTCGAGACCGTGCGGCTCGCGCGCACGCAGGGCGTGCGCCACTACCTCGTGAAGCCGTTCGACATGCAGGCGCTGCACCAGCGCCTCGACGACGTGCACCGCGCCGTCGCGCAGGAGCGGTCGCTCGCGGCGTCGACGCTCGACCAGGCGGGCATCGACGCGGTGCTCGGCAGCGCCGCAGGTCCGCGGCTCGTGCGCAAGGGCGTCAACGAGCGCACGCTGCAGACGGTCGAGGCGGCGCTCGTCGAGGCGGGCGTGGATGCGTCGGCCGCCGAGGTCGCCGAGCGCACGGGCATGTCGCGCGTGAGCGCCCGCCGGTACCTCGAGCGGCTCGTCGAGCTCGGCGTCGCGCGCGTCGAGCCGCGCTACGGCTCGGCCGGGCGACCCGAGCACCGCTACACGGCGTCGAGCGTCTGAGGGCTCAGACGACGACGCGCAGGATGCGGTCGTCGTCGGCGCCGGGCGTGCCGTTGGCGTCGCGATTGCTCGTCGTGAGCCACAGCGCGCCGTCGGGCGCGAGGGCGACGCATCGCAGGCGGCCGAGCTCGCCGCCGAACGCGAGGCGCGGCTCGTCGGCGCCGTCGCCGGCGAGCGGCACGACCCACAGCCCCTGGCCGCGCAGCGCGCAGAGGTAGGCGACGCCGCGGTCGATCTCGAGGCCCGACGGCGAGCACTGCGACGTCGGCCACGTGACGACGGGGTCGACGAAGCGGTCGCCGCCGCCGGCGCCCTCGACCTCGGGCCATCCGTAGTTGCCGCCCGGCTCGATGCGGTTCAGCTCGTCGGCCGTGTCCTGCCCGAACTCCGCCGCCCACATCCGGTCGCCGTCCCATGCGAGCCCCTGCGGGTTGCGATGGCCGAGCGACCACACGCGGGTGCCGAACGGGTTGCCCTCGGCCGCCTGGCCGTCGAGGTCGAGCCGGAGGATCTTGCCGGCGAGCGAGTCGGGATCCTGCGCGAGCGCGCCGTCGGCCGCGTCGCCGACGGTGACGTAGAGCATGCCGTCCGGTCCGAAGCGCAGGCGCCCGCCCTGGTGGTTGGACGCGAGCTCGATGCCCGACACGAGGACCTCGGGGGCGCCGATGCCGCCGTCGAACGGCATGCGGACGAGCCGGTTGTCGGACTCGCTCGAGAGGTAGGCGTAGAGCGCGTCGCCCGTCGGCGCGAGCGCGAGGCCGAGGAGGCCGCCCTCGCCGCGCGGCGCGACGCCCGGCACGACGCCCACCTCGTCGACGGCGCCCGCGTCGTCGACGCGCAGGATGCGTCCGGTCTCGCGCTCGGAGACGAGCGCGGCGCCGTCGGGGAGGAAGGCGAGCGACCACGGCACGGCGAGGCCCGTCGCGATCGTGCGGTCGAGCGTCGGGAAGGCCGGGGGCGTCGTCGCGGGCGGCGACGCCGCGGCGCCGGCGCCGTCGCCGGCGTCGTGGACCGTCGGCCCCGCCGCCTCGGTCGGGGCGCACGCGGCGAGGCCCAGCCCGCCGGCGAGCATCCCGGTGAGCATCGTCCTGCGCGTCAGGCTCATGCGGCGAGCGTAGGGGCGTCGGCGCGTGCCGGGCAGGGGCTTCCGCCCGCGTCGGCCGTGTGCGTCAGAGCACGAAGACGAACGTCATGGCCACGAGCGCCGCGACGGCGGCGACCCAGATGAGCGGCCGCATGCGGTTCGCCATCGTGCGCGAGGGTCGGTCGTCGTCGAAGTGGGAGTAGGCGGGGTCGAGCTCGGGCGGGATGCGGTCCTGCTCGTGCTGGTGCTCGCGCTCGTGCTGCATGCCTCCAGCGTGGCAGGTCGCGGGCGTGCCGCGCCACGGGTCACGCCCGCACGGCCGCCACGAGGTCGCGGGGGGTGCCGAGCCATGCCGGGCCGTGCCCGGGCACGACGACGTCGGCGTCGATCGCGGCGAGGCGGTCGAGCGAGGCCTCGGCCGCGGCGAGGTCGTCGGTGAAGGGAGCGAGCTGCGGATGCGCGTGGCCCGTGAGCACGTGCCGCGTCGTGAGCGCGTCGCCGACGGCGACGACGCGGTGCGCGGGGAGGTGCACGGCGATCGAGCCGGGGGAGTGGCCGGGCATGCCGACGACGACGGGCGAGCCGGGCAGCGGCAGCACGTCGCCGTCGACGACCTCGCGCACCTCGCCGACCCGCCGCGTGCGACCACCCTTCGCGATGGCGGTCGCGACGAAGGCGAGCGCGGCGGGGAGCCGCCAGGCGGGGCGCGCGGTGGGCGGGGGCGCGTCGTCGCCGCGCGTGCGACGGGCATCGGCCGTGTGGACGTAGACGGGCACGCCGCGCTCGGTGCGCAGCGCCTCGGCGAAGCCGATGTGGTCGGAGTCGCCGTGCGTCAGCACGATGCCGCGCACGTCGGCCTCGGACCGGCCGAGCTCGCGCAGCGCGCGGCGGAGGTCGCGGCGGTGCCCGGGGAGGCCCGCGTCGACGAGGGTGATGCCGTCGTCGACGACGACGAGCAGGAAGGCGACGCGATCGTCGCCGAGGCGGTGGACTCCGGGAGCGAGCTGCATGATGGCTACGATACATAGCCATCATGGCTAGGGTCAATAGCCTACGATGGGTCGCACCCCGAACGGAGGATCGATGCCCGCACCCGAGCGCACGACGACGGCCGCGATCGTCGAGGCGGCGCGATCCGTCCTCGAGGTCGACGGCGTCGACGCCCTCACGATGCAGGCCGTGGCCGGCCGCGTCGGGGTCCGGGCCCCCTCCCTCTACAAGCGCGTCCCGGGTCGCGACGCGCTGCTCGACGCCGTCGTCGTCGCGACGCTCGCCGACCTCGCGAGCGCCATCGCGACGGCGGCCGAGCAGGGCGACGATCCGCGTGCCCGGCTCGTCGCGATGGCGACCGCCACGCGCGAGCTCGCCCGGCGGGCGCCGGTGGGCTACGGCCTCCTGTTCGCCCCGGCCCCCGGCGCTCGCGCCGACCCCGCGGCGCTCGCCGCCGCCGCCGATCCGATGCTGGCCGCCGTGCGCGAGCTCGTCGGCGACGAGGACGCGCTCGACGCCGCTCGGCTCCTCACCGCCTGGCTGCACGGCTTCGTCACGATGGACCTCGCGGGCGCCTTCCGGCTCGGCGGCGACGTCGAGTCGGCGTTCGGCTACGGGCTGCGCCGCGTGCTCGACGCCCTCGGCGACTGATCGTCGGGCGTCGCGCTAGGCGACGTGCGTGCCGAAGAGCGTGCCGATCGCGAAGGTGACGACGAGGGCGCCGACGCCGCCGACGAGCACGCGCAGCATCGCGCGGCGCTTGCCGGCGGCGCCGATGCGCGCGGCCGTGAAGCCCGTGGCGAGCAGCGCGACGACCACGGCGACGAGCACCGACCACGGCGCCCAGCCAGCGGGCACCACGAGGACGGCGAGCAGCGGGACGAGCGCGCCGGCCGAGAAGGCCGCGGCGGAGGCGGCCGCGGCCGACCACGGGTCGTTCGGGCTCTCGTCCTCGTCGAGGCGGTACTCGATGTCGAGGTGGGCGCGCAGCGGGTCGGCGGCCGTCAGCTCGGCGGCCACCGCGTGCGCCG
Organism: Agrococcus versicolor; assembly: GCF_039531815.1. NCBI lineage: Bacteria > Bacillati > Actinomycetota > Actinomycetes > Micrococcales > Microbacteriaceae > Agrococcus > Agrococcus versicolor. Next base: position 30,357 of record NZ_BAAAQT010000007.1, read on the forward strand.
TGCGGGGCGAGAGGCCGCGCAGCTCGTACATGTGCGCGAGCTGCGCCTCCTGCCCGACGGGGTTCGAGGCGAGGAAGCGGCGCTCGCGGCGGATGGCCGCGCGCTCGCTGTCGCGCTGCGACGACACCGACACGTACTCGCCGACGCCCATCGAGAGCGCGCCGGCGACGAGCGCGGCGACGCCGGCCGTGAGGATCGCGCCCGACGACGCCCCGGAGGCCGCGACGCCGACGATGAGCGCGGCGGTCGAGACGATGCCGTCGTTCGCGCCGAGCACCGCCGCGCGCAGCCATGACAGGCGCGAGGCGGCCGACCCGACCGGCGACGGCAGGTCGGGGTAGCGGTGCAGGGCGGGATCCACCCCTCCATCGTCCGGGCGCGCGGCGCCCGGCGCATCCGGGGAGCACCTGCCATCTCGCTGGCGACCGAGCCGAACGCCACGGCTTCGGGCGACCGAATCCACAGGCATCCGCAGGCGAGCGCAGACCGGGCGCGGCAGGGGCAGCGGGCTGCCCGTGCGACGGGGATAGGCTGGTCGGCGGCCCCCACTCCCAGCAGAAGGATTCCGGTGGATCTCTACGAGTACCAGGCCAGGGACATGTTCGAGTCCCATGGCGTTCCCGTCCTGCCAGGCATCGTCGCCGACACGCCCGAGGAGGCCGAGGCAGCAGCCAGGCAGCTCGGCACGCCGGTCGTCGTCGTCAAGGCGCAGGTCAAGACCGGAGGTCGCGGCAAGGCCGGCGGCGTCAAGGTCGCGAAGAGCCCCGAGGAGGCCCGCGCCGCAGCGGAGGCCATCCTCGGCCTCGACATCAAGGGCCACACGGTCCACCGCGTCATGGTCGCCGCAGGCGCGCAGATCGAGGAGGAGTACTACTTCTCCGTGCTGCTCGACCGCGCGAACCGCTCGTACCTCGCGATGTGCTCGTACGAGGGCGGCATGGACATCGAGGAGCTCGCGGTCGAGCGCCCCGAGGCCCTCGCGAGGGTCGCGGTCGACCCGGCGATCGGCATCACGCTCGACGTCGCGCGCCACATCCTCGCCGAGGCGTCGTTCCCGGCGGACGTCGCGGAGCGCGTCGCGCCCGTGCTCGTCACGCTGTACGACGTCTTCGCGAAGGAGGACGCGACGCTCGTCGAGGTGAACCCGCTCGTGCAGACGGCCGACGGCGCCATCGTCGCGCTCGACGGCAAGGTCACGCTCGACGAGAACGCCGGCTTCCGCCACGAGGCCCACGCGGGCCTCGAGGACGCCGCCGCCGCCGACCCGCTCGAGGCGAAGGCCAAGGAGTCGGACCTCAACTACGTGAAGCTCGAGGGCCAGGTCGGCATCATCGGCAACGGCGCGGGCCTCGTCATGTCGACGCTCGACGTCGTCGCGTACGCCGGCGAGGAGTTCGGCGGCGTCAAGCCCGCGAACTTCCTCGACATCGGCGGCGGGGCGTCGGCCGAGGTCATGGCGGCCGGTCTCGACGTCATCCTCGGCGACGAGGACGTCAAGAGCGTCTTCGTGAACGTCTTCGGCGGCATCACCTCGTGCGACGCCGTCGCGAACGGCATCGTGCAGGCGCTCGAGATCCTCGGCGACACCGCGACCAAGCCGCTCGTCGTGCGACTCGACGGCAACAACGTCGACGAGGGTCGACGCATCCTGGCCGACGCGGCGCACCCGCTCGTGACGGTCGTGGACACCATGGATGAGGCTGCCGCGAAGGCCGCCGAGCTGGCATCGGCGTAGGGGGAAGCAGCATGTCGATCTACCTGAACAAGGATTCGAAGGTCATCGTCCAGGGCATCACCGGCGGCGAGGGCTCCAAGCACACCGCGCGCATGCTCGCGGCCGGCACGCAGGTCGTGGGCGGCGTCAACGCCCGCAAGGCCGGCACGACCGTCTCGCACACCGCCGCCGACGGCTCCGCCGTCGAGCTGCCCGTGTTCGGCTCGGTGCGCGAGGCGATCGACGCCACGGGCGCCGACGTCTCGATCGTCTTCGTGCCGCCGGCGTTCGCGAAGGACGCCGTGGTCGAGGGCATCGACGCGGGCATCGGCCTGCTCGTCGTCATCACCGAGGGCATCCCCGTGCAGGACTCCGCGGAGTTCTGGGCGCACGCGAAGGCCTCGGGCACGACGCGCATCATCGGCCCGAACTGCCCCGGCATCATCACGCCCGGCGAGTCGCTCGTGGGCATCACGCCCGCGAACATCACGGGCAAGGGCCCCATCGGCCTCGTGTCGAAGTCGGGCACGCTGACGTACCAGATGATGTTCGAGCTGCGCGACATCGGCTTCTCGACCGCCATCGGCATCGGCGGCGACCCGATCATCGGCACGACGCACATCGACGCCCTCGAGGCGTTCGAGGCCGACCCCGACACGAAGGCGATCGTCATGATCGGCGAGATCGGCGGCGACGCCGAGGAGCGTGCGGCCGACTTCATCAAGGCGCACGTCACGAAGCCCGTCGTGGGCTACGTCGCGGGCTTCACCGCTCCCGAGGGCAAGACGATGGGCCACGCCGGCGCCATCGTCTCGGGCTCGTCGGGCACGGCCGCTGCGAAGCAGGTCGCGCTCGAGGCCGCGGGCGTCAAGGTGGGCAAGACGCCCTCCGAGGCCGCCCGCCTCATGCGCGAGGTCATCGCGGCGCTCTGATCGGCGACGCGACGACGGGCCCCGGCTTCGGCCGGGGCCCGTCGTGCGTGCGGGGCGCGCTCGGCGGGCGTCGCCGGGAGGGCGCGCCAGGGAGGCACTGCGAGGGCATCCCTCGCGTGGGCGGTCGGTCGTAGGCTGGAGGCACCGCCACCAGATCCGAGGAGCATCATGCTGCGCGCCGTCGTCAACGCCCACGTCATCCCCGTCGAGGGCGAGCCGTTCGGCGGCACCATCGTCATCCGGGACGGGCGCATCGAGGCGCTCGGCACCGACGTGGCCGTGCCCGAGGGCGCCGAGGTCGTCGACGTGCAGGGCGCCCAGGTCACGCCCGGCCTCGTCGACGCGCACGTGCACCTCGGCGTGCACCCCGAGGGCGACGGCAGCGGCGCGAGCGACACGAACGAGATGACGGGCGTCAACCAGGCGGCCGTGCGCACGATCGACGCGATCGACCCGTTCGACGAGGGCTTCGACCTCGCGCTCGCCGGCGGCGTCACGACCGTGAACGTCAACCCGGGATCCGGCAACCCCATCGGCGGCCTCGCGACGACGCTGCACACGCACGGCCGCATCGTCGACCGCATGGTGCTGCGCGAGCCCGCGGGCCTCAAGTCGGCGCTCGGCGAGAACCCGAAGCGCGTGTACGGCGAGCGCAAGCAGACGCCGTCGACGCGACTGGGCACCGCCAAGGTCATCCGCGAGGCGTTCGTCGCCGCGCAGAACTACCTGCGCAGGCACGCCGACCCCGACGGGAGCGCCGACCTCGACCTCACGCACGAGGCGATGGCGAAGGTGCTGCGGCGCGAGATCCCGTGGCGCCAGCACGCGCACCGCGCCGACGACATCGTCACGGCCGTGCGCATCGCCGAGGAGTTCGGCTACGAGCTCGTCATCGACCACGGCACCGAGGCGCACGTCGTCGCCGACCTGCTCGCCGAGCGCGGCATCCCCGTGCTCATCGGGCCCCTCTTCACCACGAAGTCGAAGATGGAGCTGCGCGGCCGCTCGATCGCGAACCCCGGCCTGCTCGCGAAGGCGGGCGTCGACATCTCGATCATCACCGACCACCCCGTGATCCCCATCTCCTTCCTCGTGCACCAGGCGTCGCTCGCCGTGCGCGAGGGCCTCGACCGCGAGACGGCGCTGCGCGCCATCACCATCAACCCCTCGCGCGTCCTCGGCGTCGCCGACGAGGTGGGCTCGCTCGAGGTCGGCAAGCGCGCCGACGTCGTCGTCTGGGACGGCGACTGGATGGACCCGATGGCCCGTCCGTCGCTCGTGCTCATCGACGGCGCGGAGGTGTACCGCCGCGAGTCGGGCGTCGAGACGATCGCGCCCCGCGCGTGACGGCCGTCACGCATCCCGGCGACCTGCTGACGCGCCGCAGGCGCACGGCGACCATCGTCGTGCTCGGGCTCCTCACGGCGCTCGGGCCGTTCACGATCGACCTCTACCTGCCCGCGTTCCCCGTGCTGGCGGAGGACATCGGCGCGACCGACGGCCAGGTGCAGCTCACGCTCGCCGCCACGACGCTCGGCTTCGCGCTCGGGCAGCTCGTGCTCGGGCCGCTCAGCGATCGGCTCGGCCGCCGCTGGCCGCTCGTGGCCACGTCGTCGCTCCACGTCCTCACGTCGATCGGCATCGCCGTCGCCCCCGACATCGAGGTGCTCACGGTGCTGCGCGTGCTGCAGGGCATCGGCGCGGCCGGTGGCGCCGTCGTCGCGATGGCGATGGTGCGCGACCTGTTCTCCGGCCGCTCGCTCGTGCGCTACCTGTCGCGGCTCGCGCTCATCATGGGCCTCGCGCCCATCCTCGCGCCCGTCATCGGCTCGTGGCTGCTCGGCGTCACGCAGTGGCGCGGCATCTTCTGGGTGCTCGCGCTCTACGGCGCGGTCGTCATCCTGCTCGTGTCGACGCTGCTGCGCGAGACGCTGCCGCCCGAGCGACGCCTGCGCACGAGCGGCATGGGCGCGCTCGGCAGCTACCGTCGGGTGCTGGGCGACCGGAGGTTCATCGGCGTCGCGATCATCGGGTCGTCGGGCTTCGCGGGCATCTTCGCGTACCTGTCGACGTCGCCGCTGCTGCTGCAGGAGGTCTACGGGCTGAGCGCGACGCAGTTCGGCGGCGTGTTCGCGCTGTGCTCGGTCGGGGTGTTCGTCGGCGTGCAGACGTCGTCGCGCCTCGCGACGCGCTTCGGCCCGCAGTGGGTCCTCGCCGGCTCGACGGCCGGCATGGTCGTCGCGGCCATCGCCATGCTCGTGCTCGACCGCTCGGGTGCGGGGCTCGCGGGCTTCATCCCGGCGATGGCGGCCTTCACGCTCTCGTTCGGCCTCACGATGCCGTGCGTGCAGGTGCTCGCCCTCGTCGAGCACGGCAGCGAGGCCGGCACGGCCGCCTCCCTCATCGGCGCGTCGAACATGCTGCTCGCGAGCGTCGTCGGCGGCCTGATCGGCAACTTCGCCGTGCGCGACGCCGTGCCGATGGGCGCGGTCATGCTCGGCGGCGGCCTGCTCGCCACGGCGTCGCTCTGGCTGCTCGTGCGACCGAGGTCGGTGCCCGCCCTCAGCGACTGACGGCCAGCTGCTCCCGGCTCGGGATGCCGAGCTCGGCCATGACCGCGCGCGAGCGCGAGCGGACGGTGCCGAGCGGCAGGTCGAGCAGCTGCGAGATCTGCAGGTCGGTGAGCCCCGCGGCCGCGAGCCCCAGGATGTCGCGGTCGATCCACGAGCGGCTGCCGCGCAGCGCGCGACGCGACGCGACGAGGCTCGCCTCGAGGTCGTCGGCGAGCCTGGCCGCCGCGGCGTCGCCGCCGTGGAGCGCCGCGGCGTCGAGCAGCCTGCGCGTGAGCGCGGCGTGGCGCGCCGAGACGATGCCGGCAGCGGCGTCGACGAGCAGCCCCGCGTCGCGGTGCCGTGCGGCCGTCGCGAGGGCGTGCAGCGCGCGCAGCACGGGCGACAGCAGCCGCACGTCGATGTCGGACACGTCGGGCACGGTGTCGCCGAGGCGCGCGTGCAGCGCCGC
>NZ_BAAAQT010000007.1:36069-43667 GCF_039531815.1 Agrococcus versicolor
CCGTCGACGTGCTCGGCGCTGGCGACGAGCTCCGCGACATGGCTGGAGACGATGAGCAGCGTCGCCTCGGCGACGTCGCGCACGGCCTCGGGGCCGCGGTGCATGGCGTCGACCGCGGCGAGCGCGAGCCGCCGCGGCGCCTCGTCCGGGAGGTCGGCGAGCATCGACTCGGCGATGCCGACGTGGCCGGGCCTGCCGTCCTCGGCGATGCGCGAGACGAGCGCGTAGGCGGTCGCTGCCGACTCGTCGGTCGTCGCGGCGATCTCGACGACGCGCTCGAGCGCGCAGTCGAGCAGCGGCAGCGGCGGGAGGGCCACGGCGCGCGCCGCCATGCGGGTGTCGGCGATCGCTCGGCCGGCGGCGGCGAGCATGGTCCGCGTCCAGTCCTGCACGTGGCCGACGATGCCGTGGACGCCGTCGCCCGCCGCGAGCACGGCCGCGGCGTCGCCGCGGAAGGCCGCGTCGCACGCGAGGATGCCGTAGGCGCGGATGCTCACGAGCGGGTCGCCGCCGACGAGCGCGGCCTGCGCGGCGAGGGCGACCGTGCGGTGGTCGCCGGTCTCGAGCGCGGCCTGGGCGCGGGCGAGCTCGCCGATGCGGCGCAGGCGGGCACCGGACTCGGAGTGCGGCGGCAGGAGGTCGACGAGGTCGGCGGCGGCGAGCTCGGGGGAGAGCACCGACGACGTGATGGTGAACGCGACCAGGCGCGTCGTGAGGTCGTCGAAGTCGGCGACGCGCGCGTCGTGCAGCAGCGGCGCGGCGATGGCCGTCTCGCCGCGCGCGATGGCCGCGAGCATCGTCGGCACGGTCTCGGGGTCGATCGACAGCGCCGTCGCCGCGGCGTCCCTCGCGCAGCCCGTGAGGTTGCGGCCGACGAGCGTGCAGGCGGCGATCGCCGCGATGCGCGCACGCGTCGTGGGGCTCGTCGAGACGATGCCGCGCTCGATGGCGTGGTGCGCGGCGATGTACTCGCTCACCGTGCCGGCGTCGCGCCGCGACCAGCCACGGGCGATGTCGACGAGGATGGGCACGCTGCGCTCGCTGGGCCGCTGCGTGAGCGGGACGCGGAGGATCGCGGGCACCACGAGCGCGCCGGCGACCTCGTCGACGATGCCGACGTGCCGCAGGGCGTCGACGGCGTCGGCGCCCAGGTGCTCGACGGCGCGCGTGACGCGCAGGCCGTGGATGGCGGCGATGGCCTCGGCGGCGCTGCGCAGCTCGGGCTCGAGCGCACGCACGATCGCCGCGGCTGCGGCGGCGGAGCGACGCGGTCGGTCGGGGCGCAGGCGGTCGTCGAGCAGCGCTGCCGCGAGCAGCGGGTAGCCGCGCGACTGCGCGTGGAGCATGGCGCGGCCGATGCCGCCGAGCCAGTCGGACCCCAGGCCCGCGCGAGCGAGGCGGTCGTCGGCGAGGCGGTCGAACTGCCTGCGCGTGAGGCGGCCGAGGCGCACGACCATGACGCCGCACGCGTCGGTGCTGGGCAGCGCGACGTCGCGGCGCGTGTCGAGGGAGTCGTCGTCGGACATGACGGTGTGGAGGTCGTCCGTCGCGGCCGCGCCGCGCATGGGCTGGAACGCGATGGCTCCGGCACCCGGCGTGCGCAGGACGGTGTGCGTGACGCGACGTCGCACGGCCTCGGACCCCAGGAGGGGGTGCCCGACGAGCACGACGCGCGTGCCGGCGTCGACGGCCTCGAGGATCCTCGTGCAGTCGTCGTGTCGCCCGAGTGGGTCCACCGTGCGCATGCTGCTCCCGTCACCAGCTCACGGCGAGTGCCGGATCGTCCGCGCCGGGGGGTCGGTGACGCGTCGCTCCGGGCTCTCGCCCGCCGAAGAATCTTCGACTTCGGTCAGGATATCCTCACCGGGTCTGGAACTATCACTCAGCCATGAAATCCTTCGCCGATGGGGTACAAGTCCGTCGATCCGGGAGGCCGGATGGGCCCGGCGGGTGCCGGAACGCCCGTCGCGCGGAGGGTGCGCGCGGGTCCTCCTCGCGACAGGATGGTGCCATGACCGACGAGCTGGACGCTGCACGCAAGGCCCTCGAGGACGCGCGGCGGGCGCAGGCCGACGCCGAGGCGAGGCTGCTGGCCATGGAGGCCGCAGCGGCAGCCGCAGCGAATGCGGAGCAGGCCGCCGCAGCACCCGAGCAACCCGGGGCGGCCACCGCCGCGCGGCGTGCGGGCTCCCTCTCGCCCGAGGCGGTCGCGGCGATCCGCGCGGGCTACGCCTTCGAGGGCGCCGCGCTCGAGCTCGGCGTGCTCGTGGACGGGGAGGCCGACCCGTCGGTGCCGGTGCGCATCCCGCTCGGCATGCTCAACCGGCACGGGCTCGTCGCCGGCGCGACGGGCACGGGCAAGACGAAGACGCTGCAGGTGCTCGTCGAGCAGCTCTCGGCCGCCGGGGTGCCGGTCTTCGCCGCCGACGTGAAGGGCGACCTCTCGGGCATCGCGACGCCGGGGGCGTCGAGCGAGCGGCTGCTCGAGCGCACGGCGGCCATCGGGCAGGACTGGCAGCCGCGCGCGGCACCCGTCGAGTACTACGCCCTCGGCGGCGAGGGCGTCGGCGTGCCCATCCGCGCGACGGTCACGGGCTTCGGGCCGACGATGCTCGCGAAGGTGCTCGGCCTCAACGGCACGCAGGAGTCGAGCCTCGGCATCCTCTTCGCCTACGCCGACCGGCAGGGGCTCGCCCTGCTCGACCTCAAGGACCTGCGCGAGCTGCTCCTGTGGCTCACGGGCGACGAGGGCAGGAAGGAGCTGCGCGAGCTCGGTGGCATCTCGCCGCAGACGGCGGGCGTCATCCTGCGCGAGCTGACGGCGTTCGCCGAGCAGGGGGCCGATCGCTTCTTCGGGGAGCCCGAGATCGACGTCGCCGACCTGCTGCGCACGACGAACGACGGCCGGGGCGTCGTGAGCCTGCTCGAGGTGCCGGGCGTCGCCGACCAGCCGCGGCTGTTCTCGACCTTCCTCATGTGGCTGCTCGCCGAGCTCTTCGAGACGCTCCCCGAGGTCGGCGACCCCGAGCGGCCGCGCCTGATGTTCTTCTTCGACGAGGCGCACCTGCTGTTCCAGGACGCGTCGAAGGCGTTCCTCTCCGCGATCACGCAGACCGTGCGGCTCATCCGCTCGAAGGGCGTGGGCATCGTGTTCGTCACGCAGACGCCGAAGGACGTGCCCTCGGACGTGCTCGCGCAGCTCGGCTCGCGCGTGCAGCACCAGCTGCGCGCCCACACGCCCGACGACGAGGCGGCGCTGCGCGCCACGGTGCGCACGTACCCGAGGAGCGAGTACGACCTGCAGGAGGTGCTCACGAGCCTCGGCACGGGCGAGGCGATCGTGACGGTCATGGACGAGCGCGGCGTGCCCACGCCCGTCGCCTGGACGCGGATGCGCGCGCCGCAGGGGTCGATGGATCCCACGCCGCAGGAGCAGATGCAGGCGGCGGTCGACGCCTCGCCGCTGCAGGCCCGCTACGGCACGGCGGTCGACCGGGAGTCGGCGTACGAGATCCTCGCGGCGCGGCTCGCAGAGACCGAGGCGGCGGCGGAGCGGGCGGAGGCCGAGGCGGCCGCGGCCAAGGAGGCGAAGGCGCGCGACGCGGTGGCGCGCAGGCTCGAGCGGGAGGCGGCGCGCAACCGCTCGGCGACGCAGCGCTCGCGGCGCGAGCCCGCGAACCCCGTCGTCGAGGCGATCCGCTCGCGGACGGGCCAGACGGTCATCCGCGAGATCGTCCGCGGCATCTTCGGCACCCGCAGGCGCTGACGCCCCCGGAACGTGCGATGCGCGGCGGCCCGTAGGCCGCCGCGCATCGACGTGCTGTGCGGAGGATGGGGGATTCGAACCCCCGAGGGCTTGCACCCAACACGCTTTCCAAGCGTGCGCCATAGGCCACTAGGCGAATCCTCCAGCGTGGCCGCGAGGCCGACCCGACGAGTCTAGCCCGACGGAGCGGGGTGCGGACGCCGGAGGGGGCGGGATCGCGATCCCGCCCCCTCCCTGCGTCGTGCGACTAGCTGCAGACCGCGTACGCCTGCACGGCCGGCGACAGGGTCGCCGGGCCACCCAGGAGGGTGACGGCCGGGTTGTCCAGGCGCAGGTTCTCGCCGATGACGGCCGACGGCACGCACGTGCCGGGCACGACGTACAGCGGGGCGCCGAGCGAGCCGGCGAGCGCCGAGCCCGAGAGGGCGTCGGGGAAGCCCTGGCCGGATGCCAGGAACATGTCGCTCACGGGCGCCGAGAAGAACGCCTGGTTGACGGCGATCCCGACCTCGTAGCGGTCGGCACCCGACAGTCGCTGCGGGCTGAGGCCCTCGGTCACGAGCGCGCCGACGATGGCGTTCGACACGGATGCCGGGCCACCTGCGACGTACGTCCGCGACACGCCGAGCTCGTCGAGGGTCTCGAGCGTCGCCGCGTCGAGGTCCTGCTGCGAGCCCTGCACGAGGAGCACGGGAGCATCGATCGATGCCGCCGCGGGCCCTGCCGTGAGCGCGTCCGCGAAGGTCGCACCCGTGACGAGGAACGCCGCGCCGATGTCCGCGAAGGCGCGGTCCGCGATGTTGCGGGACACCTCGTAGCGGTCGGCTCCGCCGATGCGCGTGACCTGGTCGGCGAGGCCGCCCAGCGCGGTCTCGACGGCGGCGCTCACGGATGCGGGCCCGCCGACGATGACGATCTCGCTCGGCGCGAGCCGCTCGATCTCGTCGAGGGTGGCACCCGTGAGGGTGGCGCCCTGCGTCAGCAGCAGCGGTGCGTCCTCCTGCACGGCGGCCGGGCCGGCCGACAGGCCGTCGGCGAACACCTCGCCGCTGGCCAGGTAGACGACCTCCGCGCCGTCCGGGTGGCTCAGCTGCGATGCGTTGACCGCGACCTCGTACCGGTTGGCGCCCTCGATGCGGTCGGCGGCCGGCACGGACTCGACGCCGGTCGTGACCCGCACGAACGTCCGCTGCGACGGGTCGGTCGAGTAGTCGACGAACCCGATGTAGCTGCTGTCGGCGTCGAGGCCGCGCCACGACACGTCGAACGTGGTCGGGACGGCGACGGTGCCCTGGACGGTGGAGGGCTCCGCCGTGAACTGCCCGTCGTCGCTCGCACCGCCGATCGTGACCTGGTCGAGCGCGTACGGGGTCGCCCCGCCGCCCTCGACGCTGTAGACGTCGACGATCGCCACGTAGGTGCCCGCGGTGGGGTCCTCGATCAGGAGCGTCTCGTCCGTCGCGGCGGTCGCGGCCGTGTAGGTCTGGAGGACCTGGCCCGCGGCGTTGACGCGGAGGACCGCGAGGTCGAGGTCGGACACGCCGTCCTCGCCGTCGAGCTCGAAGTAGAGCGCGGCGGCGTCCTCGGGCACCTCGAACGTCTCGGACTCGACGGCGTCACCCTCGTTGCCCTCGCCCGCGAGGATCTCCTCGACCTTGCCGAGGCCCGTGGGCAGGACGTCGACCGCACCGGTCTGGCCGGGCAGCACCGTGATCGGCGTCGAGCCGATCGTGCCGGTGCCCTCGACCCACTCCGGCGCGTCGAGCGCGACGGGGAAGACCGCGATGGGCGACCGGGCGGTGTGCTCGGTGCTCGTCCACGTGAGCGAGCCCGTCGTGAAGGCGCCCACGGGTGCCGTCGTCGTCGTGAACGTCACGGTGTACGAGCGCTCGTCGCCTGCGGCGGCGAAGTCGAGCGTCGTGGGGCTGACGACCGCGGTCGTGCCCTCGGGGGCGTCGACCGAGACCGTGTACGAGCCGGCCTCGAGCGCCGTCAGCGTCCTCGTGACCGTCTGCGAGCCCGCGAGGGCGCCGATGCCGATCGAGGGGATGTTGAGGTCGCTCGGGTCGATGGCGGAGCCCACCCAGGTCTCGGGCAGCTCGTACCCGATCCCGCGCAGGTAGCCGTACCAGTCCTCCGTGCCGTTGGCGTAGTAGACCCCGGCGTCGAGGAAGCTCGTGGCCTCCACGAAGCCCGCGCCCTGCGCGAACCAGTCCTGGTTCACGGTGCCGTCGGCGTTCACGGTGTCGGTCGCCGTCGTCATGAGCGCCGACTTGACCTCGGCGGGCGTGGCGAGCGGGTTGACCCCGAGGTAGACGGCGGCGAGGCCCGCGACGTGCGGCGCTGCCATCGAGGTGCCGGACAGGAAGCGGAACGTCGGGTCCGCGCCCTCCGCGTTCGGGCCGGCGGCGATGATGCCGGTGCCGGGCGCCGCGATGTCGGGCTTGATGACGTCGTTGCCGTCCACGTTGACCGGGCCGCGCGACGACGAGGCGGCCACGATGGGCGCTGCCGTCTCGATACCCGACGTGTTGCCGGCCGTGAAGGTCACGGTCTCCTGCGGGTCGGCCTGCGCCACCGCGAGCAGCTGCGCACGGTACTGCGCGTCGACGTGGATCGTCGGCACGGCGTGGTCGTCGAGGTCGATCGAGCCGGGCGTGACGTTCGCGAGCACCATGCCCGCGCCGCCGGCGGCCGCGACGACCTCCGACTTCTCGGCGCGTGCGTTGTTGCCGCGGTCGCAGAGCACGACCGTGCCCTCGGGCACCGTCGCGAGCGAGCCGGGGAGGCAGAGCGCGGCGTCGGCTGCCGTGGCACCCGTCGCCGGGTTGTCACCGGCGTAGACGAGCGGTCCGGAGAACGGCTCGGCGTCGGCGGACATGTCGACCGTGACGGACGCGCCCGGGATGAGGGTGCCGTCCTCGAGCGCGATCGTGGCCTCGTAGTTCGGGATCGTCGTGTTCGCGACGGTCGAGTACCAGGGGGAGGCGTGGTCGAGCGTGGTCGGGTTCGGGCCGGAGTTGCCTGCCGATGCCGAGGTGAACACGCCGGCGGCGGCTGCGCCGAGGAAGGCGACGTCGTAGGGGTCGAGCACGGAGGAGGCCGAGCCGCCGCCGATCGAGAAGTTGATGACGTCGACGCCGTCGGCCGTCGCGGCCTCGATGGCCTGGAAGAGGTCGGAGCCCGCGCAGCTGTCGTCGGTGGTGACGGCCGGGTCGGGGTCGTTGCCCGACCAGCAGACCTTGTAGACGGCGATGCGCGCCTCGGGTGCGACGCCCGACATCGTGCCGATGTCCTGGCCGCCCTCGGTCGTCACGGGCACGTCGAAGTTGCCTGCCGCCGTCGAGGCGGTGTGCGAGCCGTGGCCGTCGAGGTCGCGGGGGGATGCGACCTCCACGCCCTCGCCGCCGATCTCGTCGGCGCCGAAGCCGTCGAGGAAGATCTGCGCGCCGACGATCTTCGTCGAGCACATGTCGGCCGTGAACTGCGGGCCGGTCTCGCACGTGCCCGTGAAGGTCTCGCCGTCGCCCTTCTGGAAGAGGATCTGGCCCTCGGCGTCGAGGTAGGGCTCGCCGGTGGTGGCGTCGGTGCCGAGCGGCTCGCCCGCGAAGAGCGGGTTCTCGGGGGCGATGCCGGTGTCGAGCACGCCGACCACGACGCCCTCGCCCGCGCCCTCGACCCCGCCGGCCTGCGCCCACATGGTCTCGACGTCGAGGTAGTCGTTGGAGGGGGAGCCGTCGAGCGTCAGCATCTCGTCGGCGTGGATGCTCGTGACGCGCGGGTCCATCGCGAGGTCGACGGCCTGGTCGGCCGTGAGGTCCGCGACGAAGCC
>NZ_BAAAQT010000007.1:43769-66306 GCF_039531815.1 Agrococcus versicolor
CTCGTCGTCGAGGCTCGCGGTGCCGGTGGGCGCCGTCCGCTGCAGGTTGGGGAGGCCGCCGGTGTAGAGGGCGGCGGCGTCGTCGGCCAGCAGCACGATGTAGCGTCCGTCCTCGAACGCGCTCGTGTCGATGGGGGCGGCGGGGGTCTCGGCTGCCGAGGCGACCGTCGTGCCGACCAAGCCTGCGCCGAGCCCGAGGCTGACGGCGGCGAGCGAGGCGAGGCAACGACGGAGCGTGACACGGCGGTGCGTGGTGGTGCTCACAGGATGGTGTCCTTCGTCACAGGTGCCCGTCCCACGCGATCGGCGGGACGAGAGGTTGTGCATCAACCTAGGTGGGGCACACGAGGGACACGGCCAAGCGTTACCCAGTCGTGACCAACCGAAGTCGCATCCCGCTTCCTTGAGTTCCGCTCATGTCCTATGCTGCTTGGTCCACCCCGGTCGCGCCGGTCGAGGCTCGTCCCTAGGCTGGAGCGGTGACCTCACGGATGTTGATCGCCTCCCCCGAGGGGCACGCAGGCAAGTCCATCGTCGCCCTCGGCCTCGTCGACGCCCTCTCGCGTCGCGTCGGCCGCGTCGGCGTCTACCGGCCCGTCTCGCGCTCGACGACCGAGCGCGACGCGGTGCTCGAGCTGCTGCTCGCGCACGACGCCGTGCACCTCGACTACGACGACGCGATCGGCACGACCTACGAGGCGGTGCACGAGGACGCCGAGGCCGCGCTCTCGACGATCGTGTCCCGCTTCCACCTGCTCGAGGACCGCTTCGATGCCATCGTGATCGTCGGCTCCGACTACACCGACGTCGGCAGCCCCACCGAGCTCGGCTTCAACGCACGCGTCGCCGCCAACCTCGGCGCGCCCGTCGTGCTCGTGCTCGGCGGGCGCGACCCCGAGACGGGCGCCGCCCGATCGGTCGAGGCGCTCGGGCAGCTCGGCGAGCTCACCCTCCCCGAGCTGCGGGCCGGGCACGCGCGCCTCGCCGCCCTCGTCGTCAACCGCAGCGACGTCGACGCCGACGCGATCGAGGGCGTCGCACGGGCGGCGGGCATCGACGTGCCGGTGTGGGCGATCCCCGAGGACCCGATCCTCGGCGCGCCGACGGTGCAGCAGCTCTTCGACGCCACCGACGCGCAGATGGTCGGCGGCGATGCCGCGCTCACGCAGCGCGAGTCGCTCGGCACCGTCGTCGCGGGCATGTCGATGGAGCACGTGCTCGACCGCCTCATCGACGGCGGCATCGTCGTCGTGCCGGGCGACCGCTCCGACGTGGTCGTCGCGACGCTGCTCGCGCAGCGATCGGAGTCGTTCCCGACGGTCGCGGGCATCATCCTCAACGGCGGCTTCGACCTCGCGCCCGCGGTGCAGCGCCTCATCGACGGCCTCGACCTCACGATGCCCATCGCGCGATCGCCCCACGGCACCTACGAGACCGCGCGTCGCATCGCGGGCACGCGAGGCGCGATCTCGACCGGCACGCAGCGCAAGCGCGACACGGCGCTCGCGCTGTTCGAGCAGCACGTCGACGTCGATGCGCTGCTCGACCTGCTCGAGCTGCAGGACTCGACCGTCGTGACGCCGCTCATGTTCGAGCAGGGGCTCATCGAGCGAGCGCGCACCGACGTGCGCCACATCGTGCTGCCCGAGGGCGACGACGATCGCATCCTGCAGGCGGCCTCGACGATCCTGCAGCGCGGCCTCGCCCACCTCACGATCCTCGGCGACGAGGCGCCGCTGCGCGCCCGCGCCGCCGAGCTCGGCCTCGACCTCGCGGGCGCCCGGATCGTCGCCACCACCGACCACGAGCTGCGCACCCGCTACGCCGAGGCGTACGCCGCGGCGCGCGCGCACAAGGGCGTGACGTTCGAGGACGCGTGGGAGCGCGTGGTCGACGTGTCGTACTTCGGCACGATGATGGTGCACCTCGGCGACGCCGACGGCATGGTCTCCGGCGCCGCGCACACGACGGCCCACACCATCCGCCCCTCCTTCGAGGTCGTGAAGACGAAGCCGGGCGTCTCGGTCGTCTCGAGCGTCTTCCTCATGGCGCTCGCCGATCGCGTCCTCGTCTACGGCGACTGCGCCGTCGTGCCCGAGCCGACCGACACCGAGCTCGCCGACATCGCGATCTCGTCGGCGCAGACCGCGCGCGACTTCGGCATCGACCCCCGCGTGGCGATGCTGTCGTACTCGACGGGGGAGTCCGGCTCGGGCGCCGAGGTCGACAAGGTGCGCGCCGCGACGGCGCTCGTGCGCGAGCGTGCGCCCGAGCTGCTCGTCGAGGGCCCCATCCAGTACGACGCCGCCGCCGATCCCGTCGTCGCGGCGAAGAAGATGCCGGGCAGCGACGTCGCAGGCAGGGCGACCGTCTTCGTCTTCCCCGACCTCAACACCGGCAACAACACGTACAAGGCCGTGCAGCGCTCCGCGGGCGCGCTCGCGATCGGACCCGTCCTGCAGGGACTCAACAAGCCGGTCAACGACCTGTCGCGCGGCGCCCTCGTGCAGGACATCGTCAACACCGTCGCCATCACGGCCATCCAGGCGCAGTCCCAGGCCGCGGCGCCGCGGGACGCTCGGGAGGGCGACGCATGAGCTCGGTCTTCGTCGTGAACGCAGGCTCGTCGAGCCTCAAGTACCAGCTCGTCGAGCTCGGCTCCGGCGCGGCGCTCGCCTCCGGCATCGTCGAGCGGATCGGCGAGGCGCGCTCGAGCGCGCGGCACGTCGCGGGCGACGTGCGCACGGACGCCGAGCTGCACGTCGGCGACCACGAGCAGGCCTTCCGCTGGGTGCTCGCGGCGTTCGGCGAGCACGGGCCGTCGCTCGAGGACGCCGGGCTCGTCGCCGTCGGCCACCGCGTCGTGCAGGGCGGCGCGCGCTTCGACGGCGCGGTGGTCGTCGACGACGGCATCGAGGCGCAGATCCACGACCTCGCGCCGCTCGCGCCGCTCCACAACCCCGCGAACCTGCTCGGCATCCGCGCGGCCCGCGTCGCGTTCCCCGCGCTGCCGCACGTCGCGGTCTTCGACACCGCCTTCCACCGCACGCTGCCGCGGGCGGCGTGGCGCTACGCGATCGACCGCTCGGTCGCCGACGAGCACCGCGTGCGCAAGTACGGGTTCCACGGCACGAGCCACCAGTTCGTCTCGCGCCGCGTCGCCGAGCTGCTCGAGCGACCGCTCGAGGACACGCGCACGATCGTGCTGCACCTCGGCAACGGCGCGAGCGCGTGCGCCGTCGACGGCGGGCGCTCCGTGGAGACGTCGATGGGCATGACGCCGCTCGCCGGCCTCGTGATGGGCACGCGCTCCGGCGACGTCGACCCCGGCGTCCTGACGCATCTGCACCGCGTCGCCGGACTCGGCGTCGACGAGCTCGACCAGCTGCTCAACAAGCGCTCGGGGCTCCTGGGGCTCACGGGCTCCGGCGACATGCGCGACGTGCAGATCGCGGCGGCCGCGGGCGTCGACCACGCCGTCGAGGCGCTCGAGGTGCTCGCGCACCGACTGCGCTCGACGATCGGCGCGTATCTCGCGGTGCTCGGCGGCGCGCACGCGATCGCCTTCACCGCCGGCGTGGGCGAGAACGTCGCGCAGGTGCGGGCGGCGGCGCTCGACGGCCTCGACGAGCTCGGCATCCGCCTCGATCCCGAGCGCAACGCCTCCGGCCCGAGCGAGCGACGCATCTCGACCGACGACTCGCGCGTGCAGGTGTGGATCGTGCCGACGCAGGAGGAGCTCGAGATCGCGACGCAGGCGGCCGCGGTCGTCGGCGTCTAGCCTGGGAGCATGCGGAACGTCTGGACCATCGTCGGCGTGGTCGTCGCCGTGGTCATCGCGTGGTTCGTCGTCGACGCGATGCTGAGCCTCGCGTGGCTCGTCGCCCGACTGGCGATGGTCGCGGTCGTGGCCGTGATCGTCTTCGTCGCGCTGCGACTGCTGCTGCGCAAGCCCGCCGAGTAGCCGCGCCGTCCGGCCGGGGACGTGCGAAGACTCCCCGCGCACCCGCCAGAGCCCGGTTACCCTTGCTGCGTCTCCGCCCTGGGGGAGTTGGCCTGGATGGCGCCACGCGGGGAGCCGACCACCACGATACCGGCTCGGCGAGCCCTCGTGCTACGCCGAGAGGCGCGCGAGCTCGTCGGCCGTGAGCTCGACGTCGACCGACGCGAGCAGCTGGGCGAGCTGCTCGGGCGTGCGGGCGCTCGCGAGCGGGGCCGCGACGAGCGGCTGCTGCCGGAGCCACGCGAGCGACACGGCCGCGACGGTCGTGCCGTGGGCTGCGGCGACGTCGTCGAGCACGTCGAGCAGCGCGACGTTGCGCGGCACCTCGAGGTAGGAGGCCGCGGCACCTGCGCGCTGCGAGTCGACCGCGACGCCCGGGCGGTACTTGCCGGTGAGGAAGCCCGACGCGAGCGACGGGTAGGGGACCTCGACGAGGCCGAGGTCGGCGAGCGTCGGCAGCAGCTCCGCCTCCACCTCGCGCGAGACGAGGTTGTAGCGGTCCTGGCTCGTCGTCGGGCGGGCGAGCCCAGCCTCGTCGGCGATCGCGACGAGGGACCGCACGCGGGCGGGCTCGAAGGTCGACACCCCGATCTCGCGCACCTTGCCGGCGCGGACGAGCTCGTCGAAGACGGCCGCCACGTCCTCCTGCGGCACGTCCGGGTCGTCCCGGTGCGCGTAGTAGACGTCGACGTGGTCGGTCTGCAGCCTGCGCAGCGAGTCGTCGAGCGCCGCACGCACGTTCGCGGGGGAGAGGCCCTGGCGCTCGGGGTGCTGGAAGACCTTCGTGGCGACGACGACGCGATCGCGCACGCCGCGCGACGCGGTCCACTCGCCGAGGATCGCCTCGGACTCGCCGCCGGCGTTGCCGTCCACCCATGCGGAGTACACGTCGGCGGTGTCGATCGAGCGCCCGCCCGCGGCGAGGAAGGCGTCGAGCACCGCGAACGACTCGTCGCGATCGGTCGTCCAGCCGAAGGCGTTGCCGCCGAGGACGAGGGGTCCGTGGTCGAGGTTCGTCATGCGTGTGCCAACGCGCACGGCGGCGCGGGATTCCCCGCGGCGGTCCTGCGAGGAGCATCCGGGCGCGTCGCGAGCGGCCGCGACCCTGCCTCGCGCAGGGCGTCGGCCGAGGAGCACGCGGACGCGTGTCCCCTACGGATCGCACCGGATCGGTACCCCTGACAGCAGGGGTATCGGTCGGATCGTCACCCATCGCCCTCAGCCCGCGCGAGGCCCCTGTCACGGTGACGAGGTCTCAGGAGGCACACGATGAAGAAGTCCATGCGTTCCGTGCTGGCGGTCCTCGCCAGCACGGCGATCGGCGTCGGCGCGCTCGCGATCGGCGCATCCGCGGCCGCCGCCGCCAACGACCAGGTGTGCGCGCCGCTCTCGAGCGGCAAGATCGACACCACCGGCGACCCGCAGACCGTGACGCTCACGGCGCCCGCGGGCCAGCTGATCACCGGCTACTGCGTCAAGGGCGGCTCGGCGAACCAGGGCGACGGCCCCGTCTACGTCACGCTCGCCCAGCCGGTCGCCTCGATCACGATCGCGCACCCGAGCGGCAAGGCCGTCTCGCACTACAGCTTCTCGACGACGCCCATCGTGGTGCCCTCGACCCCGCCGAGCGAGCCGTCGACCCCGCCGAGCGAGCCGTCGACCCCGCCGAGCGAGCCGTCCACGCCGCCGAGCGAGCCGTCGACCCCGCCGAGCGAGCCGTCCACGCCGCCGAGCGAGCCGTCGACCCCGCCGAGCGAGCCGTCGACCCCGCCGAGCGAGCCGTCGACCCCGCCGAGCGAGCCGTCCACGCCGCCGAGCGAGCCGTCGACCCCGCCGAGCGAGCCGTCGACCCCGCCGAGCGAGCCGTCCACGCCGCCGAGCGAGCCGTCCACGCCGCCGAGCGGCCCGTCGACCCCGCCGAGCGACACCCCCGTGGTCGAGCCCTCGGGCTCCGCATCGCCGCCCGCCTCGCCGCCGGTGACCACGCCGGGGACGACGCCCGACGCGACGGCACCCGCGCCGTCGCAGGGCAGCACGACGACCCCGCCGACCACGACCACGGCGTCCGCCGAGGCGCTGCCGCGCACGGGCTTCGACGTGACGCCGATCCTCGTGATCGGTGCGCTGCTGGCGATCGTCGGCGCCGGTCTCGTGATGCGCCGGATCCGGACGGCCCAGCGCTGATCCGCTGACGCCCCGCATGCGCGCGGCCCCGCATCCTCGCGGTGCGGGGTCGCGCGCACGTCCGCGCCCGCCGGCGTCGTCCGCGCGCGCGCGCGGCACCTTCCCTCGCCGTCCGCGAGCGTGGGTGGCCGCCGGTAGCCTGACGTGCATGGTCGCAGCGCTCTATCGCCGGTATCGACCGGAGTCGTTCGCCGAGCTCATCGGGCAGGCGCACGTCACCGCGCCGCTGAGCGCGGCGATCCGCGGCGACCGCGTCGGCCACGCCTACCTCTTCTCCGGCCCTCGTGGCTGCGGCAAGACGACGAGCGCGCGCATCCTCGCCCGCTGCCTCAACTGCGCGCAGGGGCCCACGCCGACGCCGTGCGGCACGTGCGACTCGTGCGTCGAGCTCAGCCGCGACGGCGGCGGCTCCCTCGACGTCGTCGAGATCGACGCGGCGAGCCACAACGGCGTCGACGATGCGCGCGACCTGCGCGAGCGGGCGGCGTTCGCGCCGGCGCGCGACCGCTTCAAGATCTTCATCCTCGACGAGGCCCACATGGTCACGTCCCAGGGCTTCAACGCCCTGCTCAAGATCGTCGAGGAGCCGCCGCCGCACGTGAAGTTCATCTTCGCGACGACCGAGCCCGACAAGGTCATCGGCACGATCCGCTCGCGCACGCACCACTACCCCTTCCGCCTCATCCCGCCCGCCCCGATGCTCGAGTACGTCGCCGAGCTCACCGAGCGCGAGGGCGTGCAGACCGAGGCGGGCGTGCTGCCGCTCGTGATCCGCGCGGGTGGCGGCTCGGCGCGCGACACCCTGTCGATCCTCGACCAGCTCATCGCGGGGTCCGAGACGCCGACGGTCGCCTACGAGCAGGCGGTCGCGCTCCTGGGGTTCACGCACGCGGGCCTGCTCGACGACGCCGTCGAGGCGCTCGGCGCCCACGACGCCTCGGCGCTGTTCTCGGCGGTCGATCGCGTCATCCAGTCCGGCCAGGATCCGCGGCGCTTCGTCGACGACCTGCTCGAGCGCCTGCGCGACCTCATCGTCGTGCGCGCGGCCCACGATCCCGCGTCGCTGCTGCACGGCGTCCCGCAGGAGGAGCTCGACGCCATGCTGCGCCAGGTGCGCGCGTTCGGCCCCGTCGAGCTCTCTCGCGCTGCCGACGTCGTGGCGAAGGCCCTCACCGACATGACGGGCGCGACGAGCCCGAAGGTGCATCTCGAGCTCATGGCCGCGCGCCTGCTCGTGCCCGCCGCGGGCGACCAGGAGCTCGGCACGCTCGCGCGCGTCGAGCGCCTCGAGCGTCGCATCGGCGTCGCCGGTGCCACGGCGGACGCAGCGCCGCACGCGCAGGCCGCGCAGCCGGCGTCCGCGCAGCCGGCGGCCCAGCAGCCCCTGGCCCCGGCATCGGCAGCCGAGCCCGCACGTCCCGCCGTCGCGCGCATCGAGTCGTCCGCGCCCGACCAGACGGCGCCCGAGCCGACGGCGCCCGAGCAGGAGCCGACCGCGACCCCGGTGCCCGCCGCCGCTGCCGCGGGCACGGTGAGCGTCGACCAGCTGCGCGACGCGTGGGACGAGGTCCTCACGCATCTGGGCGCTGCGAGCAGGCCGGCGTGGCTGCTCGTGTCGCAGGCCGAGGTGCTCGCGCTCGACGACGGCGTGCTGCTCATGGGGTTCCGCAACCAGGGCGACTTCGAGGCCTTCCCGGCGAAGCCCGGCGGCGCGACGAGCCCGGCGGAGCACCTCCGCGCCTCGATCGACCACGTCCTCGGCCTGGCCGTGCGCTACCAGCGTCGGCTCATCGGCGCACCCGAGGGCACGCGGCCGCGCCCGCGCCCCTCGCAGCCGACGCCGGGCGACGACGTCGACCAGGAGCCTGCGCCGACGCCGAGCGAGCCTGCGCCCCGCGTCGAGGCGGCGCCGGCGAGCACGCCGTCCGCGAGCACGTCGTCCGCCAGCACGCCGTCCCCGAGCACGCCGCCCGAGCCTGCCTCCGCGTCGTCGCGCACCGCGCCGGCGTCGCGCGCCGCCGCGCCTGCGGCCCGCCCCCAGGCGAGCGCCCAGACGAGCGCCCAGACGGTGGCCGCCGCCGGCACCACGGGCGGTGGCTGGGCCGTCGCGACGATCCCCAGCGCGCAGCCCGAGGCCGACGCCCGGCCCGACGCCGTCGTCACGCCCATCCGCACGCCCTCGCCGTCGCCAACGGCCTCGACGCCGGCGCCGCCCGCGCCGGTCGTGCCTCGCGCGCCCTCGGCGCCGAGCGGCGGCGTGCCCGACGCCGAGGCGCCCGACGATCCGTGGGGTCCTGAGGAGCAGGTCGTCGACCACGCCGTCGCGGTCGCCGCCGTCGAGGCCACGGCCGCCGCGGTCGAGCAGGCGCCCGTCGTCGACGCCCGCCGCACCGCGCTCGACGACGCACGGTACGGCGAGGCCGTCGTGCGCGAGGAGCTCGGCGCCGAGTTCATCGAGGAGATCGCCCTCGACGGGCCGGAGGGGATGCGCTGATGTACGACGGCATCGTGCAGGAGCTCATCGACGAGCTGGGCAGGCTCCCGGGCGTCGGCCCGAAGTCTGCGCAGCGCATCGCGTTCCACATCATCCAGACCGAGTCGTTCGACGTGTCGCGCCTCTCGCGCGTGCTCGCCGAGGTGCGCGACCGCGTGCGCTTCTGCGAGATCTGCGGCAACGTCGGCGAGCAGGAGCGCTGCATCATCTGCCGCGATCCGCGCCGCGTGCCCACGACGATCTGCGTCGTCGAGGAGCCGAAGGACGTCGTCGCCATCGAGCGCACCCGCGAGTTCCGCGGGCTGTACCACGTGCTCGGCGGCGCCCTGAACCCCATGCAGGGCGTCGGGCCGGATCAGCTGCGCATCGCGCAGCTGCTGCGCCGGCTGCAGGACGGCACGGTGCAGGAGGTCATCATCGCGACCGACCCGAACGTCGAGGGCGAGGCGACGGCGACCTACCTCATCCGCACGCTCGCGCCGCTCGGCATGACGGTCACGCGCCTCGCGAGCGGGCTGCCCGTCGGCGGCGACCTCGAGTTCGCCGACGAGATGACGCTCGGACGCGCGTTCGAGGGGCGCAGGCAGGTCTCGTCATGAGGCGTCGCGCGGCCGGTGGGCGCATGCGCGCGACCCTAGACTGAGGCTTCGCCCATCCCCACAGGAGTTCCCGTGAGCCTCATCGTGCAGAAGTACGGCGGCTCGAGCGTCGCCGACGCCGAGAGCATCAAGCGCGTGGCGAAGCGCATCGTCGAGACCCGCAGGCGCGGCGCCGACGTCGTCGTCGTCGTGTCCGCGATGGGCGACACGACCGACGAGCTGCTCGACCTCGCGCACGAGGTCGTGCCGGGCCTGCCCGCCCACGGCCGCGAGCTCGACATGCTCCTCACCGCCGGCGAGCGCATCTCGATGGCGCTGCTCGCGATGGCGATCACGTCGATGGGCGGCGAGGCGCTGTCGCTCACGGGCAGCCAGGCCGGCATGCTCACCGACGCGACCCACGGCTCGGCGCGCATCGTCTCCGTCACGCCCGGTCGTGTCCGCGCCGCGCTCGACGAGGGACGCATCGTCATCGTGCAGGGCTTCGCGGGCTTCAACAAGGTCACGGGCGACATCACGACCCTCGGCCGCGGCGGCTCGGACACGAGCGCCGTCGCCCTCGCCGCCGCGCTCGGCGCCGACGTGTGCGAGATCTACACCGACGTCGACGGCGTGTTCACGACCGATCCGCGCATCGTGCCCCGCGCCCGCAAGGTCGATCGGATCACGAGCGAGGAGATGCTCGAGCTCGCGTCCGCCGGGGCGAAGGTGCTGCACATCCGCAGCGTCGAGTACGCCCGGCGCCACGGCGTCACGTTGCACGTGCGCTCCTCGTTCACGAACCAGGAGGGCACGATCGTCTACGACCCCGAGAAGGAGGGGACGATGGAGGAAGCCCAGATCGTCGGCGTCGCGAGCGACCTCGGCGAGGCCAAGATCACGATCGTCGGCGTGCCGGACGTGCCCGGCACCGCCGCGCGCATCTTCACGATCGTCGCGGAGGCCGAGGCCAACGTCGACATGATCGTGCAGAACGTGTCGGCGGCCGCGACCGGCCGCACGGACATCACGTTCACGCTGCCGAAGGAGGATGCGGCGCGCGCGCTCGCAGCCCTCGAGGCCGCGCGGGAGGAGGTCGGGTTCGAGCAGGTGCTGCACGACGACCAGATCGGCAAGCTCGCGCTCGTCGGCGCCGGCATGCGCACGAACGTCGGCGTCTCGGCGAAGCTCTTCCGCGCCCTGTCGGACGCGGGCATCAACCTCGAGCTCATCTCGACGAGCGAGATCCGCATCTCGGTCGTCACGAGCGCGGCGCAGCTGCACGACGCCGTCCGCGTCGTGCACTCGGCGTTCGGCCTCGACGCCGACACCGACGCCGTCGTCCACGCGGGGACGGGCCGATGAGCCTGCGGCTCGGCATCGTCGGCGCGACGGGCCAGGTGGGCGGCAAGGTCATCGAGCTCCTCGAGGAGCGCGGGCTCGAGCTCGACGAGCTTCGGCTCTTCGCCTCCTCCCGCTCGGCGGGCTCGCGGCTCACGGTGCGCGGCGAGGCGATCCTCGTCGAGGATGCCGCGATCGCCGACCCCACGGGGCTCGACGTCGCGATCTTCTCGGCGGGCGCCACGACGTCGCGCGCGCAGGCCGAGCGCTTCGCGGCGGCCGGCGTCGTCGTCGTCGACAACTCCTCCGCATGGCGCATGGATCCCGAGGTGCCGCTCGTCGTCTCCGAGGTGAACCCGCACGCGCTCGAGTCCATCCCCAAGGGCATCGTCGCGAACCCGAACTGCACGACGATGGCCGCGATGCCCGTGCTGAGGCCCCTCGACGTCGAGGCGGGCCTCACGCGCCTCGTCGTCTCGACCTACCAGGCGGTCTCGGGCACGGGCCTCAAGGGCGTCGAGGAGCTGCGCGAGCAGCTCGTCTCGGCCGTCGCGCAGCACCCCGAGCGCCTGACGCACGACGGCCACGCCCTCACGCTGCCCGAGCCGGTGAGCTACGTCGCCCCCATCGCGATGAACGTCCTGCCGCTCGCGGGCTCGATCGTCGACGACGGCGACGGCGAGACCGACGAGGAGCAGAAGCTCCGCAACGAGAGCCGCAAGATCCTCGAGCTGCCGGACCTCCTCGTCGCGGGCACCTGCGTGCGCGTGCCCGTCTTCACGGGGCACTCCCTCTCGATCCACGCCGAGTTCGCCCGGCCGATCGACGCCGAGCGGGCGCGGGCGCTGCTCGCCGACGCCCCAGGCGTCGTGCTCGCCGACGTGCCCACGCCGCTCGACGCCGCCGGCACCGATCCCACGATCGTCGGTCGCATCCGGCCCGACCGCTCGGCGCCCGAGGGCCGCGGGCTCGTGCTGTTCCTCTCGAGCGACAACCTGCGCAAGGGCGCCGCGCTCAACGCGCTGCAGATCGCCGAGCTGCTCGCCGCGCGCATCGCGCGCTGACCCGCGCGGGTGACGGGCGGACCGATCGGTCCGTCCCGTCGCCCCGCGATGGCGCACGGTCGCCGACACGCGAGTAGCATGGATGCCGATGAAGACGATCGACGTGGCCCTGATCGGTGGCGGGATCATGAGCGCCACGCTGGGCGCTCTCCTGCAGAGGCTCGAGCCGGAGTGGTCCATCGAGGTGTTCGAGCGCCTCCCCGACGTGGCGCAGGAGTCCTCGAACCCCTGGAACAACGCGGGCACGGGCCATGCGGCCCTCTGCGAGCTCAACTACACGCCCGAGGGCCCCGACGGCACCATCTCGCCGGCGAAGGCCGTCGAGATCAACGAGCAGTTCCAGGTGTCGCGGCAGCTGTGGGCGTCCCTCGTCGAGGACGGCTTCCTGCCCGACCCGAGCGCCTTCATCTCCGCGACGCCGCACATGAGCTTCGTGTGGGGCGAGGCGAACGTCGACTACCTCCGCCGCCGCTACGAGGCGCTCAAGGACGAGCCGCTCTTCGAGGGCATGGAGTTCTCCACCGACGTCCGCGTCATCCGCGAGTGGGCCCCGCTGCTCGTCCCCGGCCGCCGCAAGGACCAGCCGATCGCGGCGACGCGCATCACCTCGGGCACCGACGTCGACTTCGGCGCGCTCACGCGCCTCATGTTCGCGGGCATCGAGCGCGGCGGCGCGCGCATGCGCACGGGCAAGGAGGTCCAGGGCCTGCGCCGCGGCAAGGACGGGCTGTGGACGCTGCGCCTGCGCGACGAGGTGGGCCGCACGCCCTCGCGCGTCCGCGCGCGCTTCGTGTTCGTCGGCGCCGGCGGTGGCGCCCTGCACCTGCTGCAGAGGTCCGGCATCCCCGAGGCCCGAGGCTTCGGCGGCTTCCCCATCACGGGCGAGTTCCTGCGCACCGACGACCCGGCCATCGTCGAGCGGCACCTCGCCAAGGTCTACGGCAAGGCGAGCGTCGGCGCGCCGCCGATGTCGGTGCCGCACCTCGACACCCGCGTCGTCGACGGCGAGACGAGCCTGCTCTTCGGCCCGTACGCCGGGTTCAGCCCGAAGTACCTCAAGACCGGCTCGAACCTCGACCTCTTCACGTCGATCCGCCTGCACAACCTGTACCCGATGATCCGCGCCGGCCTCGCGAACCTCGGCCTCGTCTCGTACCTCGCGGGCGAGGTGCTGTCCACGAAGGACAAGCAGATGGAGGCGCTGCGCGAGTTCGTGCCGAACGCGAAGGCCTCCGACTGGCGCCTCATCCAGGCGGGCCAGCGCGTGCAGGTCATGAAGCGCGACGCGAAGAAGGGCGGCGTGCTGCAGTTCGGCACCGAGATCGTCACGGGTGCCGACGGCACGATCGCCGGCCTGCTCGGCGCCTCGCCCGGCGCGTCCACGGCCGCGCCGATCATGCTGACGATCCTCGAGCGCTGCTTCCCCGATCGCTTCGCCGGCTGGCGCGGCGAGGTCGAGCGCCTCGTGCCCTCGTTCGGCGTCCGGCTCAACGACGACCGCGAGGTCGCACGCGAGAGCATGGCGCGCACTGCGCAGGTGCTGGGCATCGATGCACCGCGCGTCGACGCCATGGGCGCCGAGCCCGAGGCCGCACGAGCGAGCATCACGGCCTGACGCAACCGACGCGTGAGGCGTCGTGATCGACGCGGGTTCGTTGCGTCGCGATGGCGTCGTTCCGCGAGAACCCGCGTCCCGCTCCGGTTTGTGGATAAGTTGTGACGCTTGCTCAGTTCCTGGAGTACCATCCGAAGCATGGGCTCGGACGCAGTGCGGACCCGGGGCCGGATCACCCTGGGCATCATCGACGACTTCGCGATCCTGCTCGAGTCGCTGCGGGTCTGGCTCGAGCGGAACGCGCCGGACGTCGAGGTGGTCATCTGCGCGTCGACCTTCCGCGACTTCGCGACCGACCCGTCCTTCCCGCCGGACGTGACGCTCATCGGCGAGCTGCGCCACGAGTCGACGACGATCGCCTCGCGCATCAAGGCCTGCGTCGCCGCGGGCTCGCAGGTCGTCATCGTCGCCGACGATCGGGCCGTCGACCACCACCAGGCCCTGCAGGCCGGTGCTGCCGAGGCGCTGCCCCGCAAGACGCCCATGCTCGAGATCGTGCAGTCCATCCGCCGCGCGAGCCAGCGGCAGACGCCGCCCGTGCGTCGCAGCGCGCCGCTGCAGCGCCCGCGACTCAGCCCCGGCGAGCGTCAGGCCCTCACGTTCTACGTGCAGGGCTACTCGACGCAGCAGGTCGCGACGGCCATGAACGTCAAGTACGAGACGGCGAAGACCTTCCTGCGTCGCGTGCGGCAGAAGTACGCCGCCGTCGACCGTGCCGCCGGCAAGCGCGCCGACCTCATCGTCCGCGCCACGGAGGACGGCATCCTCTAGCCCGCAGCGACCACGCGGCACGCATGGCCTAGCCTGGTTCCTCGTGGCGAAGCTGTACTTCCGATACGGGGCGATGAACTCCGGCAAGTCGACGGCGCTGCTGCAGGCGGCGTTCAACTACGAGGAGCGCGGCCAGCGGGTGCTGCTCGCGAAGCCCGCGGCCGACACGAAGGGCGAGCACGCCATCGTGTCGCGGCTCGGCGTCACGCGCGCGGCCGACTTCGTCGTCGAGCCCACGGCGTCGATGCTCGCGGCCTTCGTGCACGCGACCGGTGGGGCACCCGGCGGCGACGCCATCGCATGCCTGCTCGTCGACGAGGCGCAGTTCCTCTCGTCCGAGCAGGTCGACGACCTGCTGCGCATCGCCGTGCTCCACGACGTGCCCGTGCTCGCCTACGGCATCCGCACCGACTTCCGCACGCACGCCTTCCCGGGGTCGGCGAGGCTCATGGAGATCGCGCACTCGCTCGAGGAGCTGAAGACGATCTGCCGCTGCGGTCGCAAGGCCGTCTTCAACGGCAGGCGCGTGGGGGAGCGGTTCGTGTTCGAGGGCGACCAGGTCGCGATCGACGGGGAGGCCGTCGCCTACGAGTCGCTCTGCGCGACGTGCTACCTGCGCGAGTCCGGCGGCGCGCTCGCCTGACGCAGCGCGCATGACGCAGCGCGCATGACGCAGCGCGCATGACGCAGCGCGCATGACGCAGCGCGCATGACGCAGCGCGCATGACGCAGCGCGCATGACGCAGCGCGCATGACGAAAGGCCCCTCCGGCAGGAGGAGCCTCTGGTCGGGGTGACAGGATTTGAACCTGCGGCCTCGTCGTCCCGAACGACGCGCGCTACCAAGCTGCGCCACACCCCGGTGCTGCCGCTTCCGGCAACCTGACCATGCTAGCCGATGCGGCGGGCCTCCAGCGACACGAGCACGGCCTCCGGCGGCGTGCCGAGGCGGAAGGGGGCGTAGATCGACGTGCCGATGCCCTGCGACACCTGCAGGGCCGCCGCAGCGCCCCCGTGACGCCACGTGGACAGGCCGGACGCCTGCGCGAGCGGCACGTCGCAGTTGGCGACGAGCGCGCGGCCGCCGGGCACCCGCACCTGGCCGCCGTGGGTGTGCCCGGCGAAGATGACGTCGGCCCCCTCGGCCACGAAGGCGTCGAGCACGCGGCGATAGGGGGCGTGCGTGACGCCGATCATGACCGGTCCGCCCGTCGAGGCGCTCCAGTCGGCGTCGGCGCGGAGCGCGCCGAGCGCCTCCGAGACGACGTCGAGCCGATCCCACTCGTTGTGGGCGTCGTCGACGCCGAAGAGCGCCAGGCGCGTGCCGCGCAGCTCGATGCCGCGCGCGGCGTTGTCGAGGTCGAGCCAGCCCAGGTCGGCGTACGCGGCCTCGAGCGCCGCGGTGTCGAGGTCGGGTGCGCGCACGTCGCCCGGCTGCGAGGACGGCCCGCGCAGGTAGCGCAGCGGGTTCTTCAGCACGGGGCCGAACGAGTCGTTCGAGCCGTGCACGAACACGCCGGGCACGCCGCGCAGCGGTTCGAGCGAGGCGGCGAGGGCGGGGATGGCGTCGCGGTGCCCCAGGGCGTCGCCCGTGGAGACCACGAGGTCGGGCTCCAGCGCCGCGAGCGACCGGAGCCACTCGACCTTGCCGCGCTGCCACGGGGCGAGGTGCTGGTCGGCGAGGTGCAGCACCCGGATGGGGGCGCTGCCGGCCGGCAGCACGCGGATGGTCTCGTGCCGCACCCGGAAGGCCGTGCGCTCGACGAGCGTCGCGTATGCCGCCGTCACGAGGCCGATGCCCGCGACGGCGCCGGCGGCGACGCCGAGGCCGCGCCCGGCGCCGTCAGCAGCCAGGGTCCTGGCCCGCCCGGTTCGACCCGACGACGATCGAGACGGGCGCCGTGGGAGGCCCGTTCGTGCCGGCGTCGGGGTTCTGGTCGAGCACCTGGCAGCGCTGGTCGCCCGGCACCTGCGCCCAGGTGATCTGCAGGTTCGCCGGATCGAAGCCGCTCGACGACATCGTGCCTCTCGCATCCGCGAGCGACTGGCCCTCGAGGTTCGGGATGGCGGACTCCGGTGGCTGGAACTGCGAGCCGTCGCTGATGAGCAGCGTGATCGACGCCTCCGGCAGCACGAGGGAGTCGGCGCCCGGCGAGGTGTACTCGACGCGGCCGGCCTCCTGCGCACCGGCGACCGTCGAGCCGACGACGACCGAGAAGCCCGCGCCCTCGAGCGTCGCGCGTGCCTCGTCGGGCGTCTGCCCGGCGACGTTCGGCAGCGCGACGGCGTTGCCCTGCAGGGTCTCGGCGTCCGGCTGCAGGAACTGACCACCGGGGTAGCGGGCGAGCGCGTCGGCCATGACGTTCGTGAAGACCGCCGATCGGACGTTCCAGAGCTCCCTGCTGCCGCCCGCGGCGTCGAGCAGGCCCACGTTGCCGCGGATGTTGCCCACCCACACGCTCGTGGCGACCGACGACGACGCGCCGTTCACCCAGGTCTGCACGACGTTGTCGCTCGTGCCGGTCTTCGACACGACCGGCGCGTTGCCGGGAGGGTTGTTGGCCGGGTTGCGGTTCGTGACCTCCTGCAGCACGAACTGCATGACGGAGGCGACCTCGGGCGTGATGGCCTGCTCGCAGTCCTGCGGCGGCACGGGCACCTGGGTGCCGTCGCGCGCGACGATGCTGTCGATCGCGCGCGGCTCGCAGTGCACGCCGCCGTTCGCGATGGTCTGGAACGCCTCGGCCATCGACATGGGCGTGACGTTGCCGGCCGTGCCGATGAGCCACGACGGCAGCGCGTCGTCGGGCGTGTAGCCGTTCGAGTTCGCGGGCGTCGTGCCCATGCGGCTCGCGACGTCCTGCACGTCGCACACCGCGACGCGCGTGCCCATCTCCGTCACGCCCGTGTTCATCGAGTTGACGAAGATGCCCGTGACGTTCTGCCGTGCGGAGGAGAAGCCCTCGTTGTTCTGGGGGTCGAACCTGGCCGTGGCGCCGTTGCACGTCTGGACGTTGCGCGGGCGACGCGTGGTGTCGAGCGAGGTGTTGACGGAGTAGCCGGCCTCGATCCACGCGGCGAGCGTGAAGATCTTGTAGCCGGAGCCGGGCTGGAACCCGCCGCCGCCGCCGTACTGCCGGTCGACGTTGTAGTTGATGCCCGTCGCGGTGTACGGCGCGTCGTCGACGTTGGCGTAGTCCTTGTTCTGCGCCATCGCGAGGACGCGGCCCGTGCCCACCTCGAGCATCGTCACGGCGCCGCCGAGCTCGAGCCGCTGCTCGGTGTTCGGCGCGTAGGTGTCGAGCGTCGACTGCACCTCCTCGTTGAGGCCCACGTCGATCGACGTGTAGATCTGCAGGCCGCCGAGGTTGAGCGTGCGCGTCGCCGACTCCTGGTCGCCGCCGAGGATGAAGGTGCCGTCGGCCTGCGGCTGGCGCAGGAGCTCCTGCACGTAGTCGCAGAAGAAGCCGGTGGAGCCGTAGAAGGAGGCGATGCAGCCCGAGCCCGCGGGCTGCACGTTCATGAACGCGTCGTCGACCGGCGTCGCGACGGCCTCGTCGTGCTGCTCCTGCGTGATGTAGCCGACGTCGAGCATCGCGTCGACGATGTAGTTGCGACGGACCTCGTTGCGCTCGTAGTTGTCGGGCGTGAAGAGGTTGAGCGTCGACGGGTTCTGCACGATCGTCATGATCGACGCCGCCTGCGCGATCGAGAGCTCGGAGGCGTTGATGCCGAAGTAGCGCTGCGCCGCCGCCTGGATGCCGTAGGTCGCGTTGCCGAAGTTCGCGATGTTGAGGTACGCCGCGAGGATCTCGTTCTTCGTGTACCGCTGCTCGAGGCCGATCGCGAACCGCATCTCCTGCAGCTTGCGGCCGTACGAGTCGGTCGTCTGGTCGGCGCACAGGTCCGGGTCGAAGCGCTCCTGCGTCGCGGGGTCGACCTGGCAGGCGACCTCGACGATCTGCTGGCGCACGAGCTGCATCGTGAGGCTCGACGCGCCGCCCGAGCCGCCGGTGACCTGGCCGAGCGCGGCGCGCGCGATCGACGGGGCGTCGACGCCGCCGTGGTCGTAGAAGCGGCGGTCCTCGCCGGCGATCGCCGCGAGCGGCGCCCAGGAGCCGGCCTGCGACAGCGTGATGATCTCGCGGTTCTGGCTGTAGAACTCCGCGATCGGCACCTGCGTGTCGTCGCCGTCCCGCCCGTAGATGGTCGAGACCTCGGACTGCTCCTCGATCTGGGCGAACTCGGGCAGGTTCTCGAAGAGGTCGAGACCGCTGTTGGCGGTGCTCGATGCGACGGCGACGGCGGGGGTCACGGTGGCGCTCACGAGGAGGCCGGCGACGACGCTGAAGCCGACGAGGCCGAGGAGGCTCCCGAGCAGGGACCCCGGCTTGTGCTTGGCGGTCGAGCGGGCTGACATGCTAGCGAGGGTACGGCACGCATCTATGAACGCCTGCGAGGCGAGGAGGCCCCATGACGACCTGGGAGTACGCGACGACACCGCTCCTGATCCACAAGGAGACGGCGATCCTCAACAACTGGGGTGCCGACGGCTGGGAGCTCGTGCACATCGCCACGGGCGCGGAGGGCGGCCTCGTCGCCTTCCTGAAGCGGCCGAAGGCGTGAGCGTCGCCGATCGGCTGCGCGAGCTCGGGCTCGCGCTGCCGGCGGTGGCGCCGCCCGTCGCGGCCTACGTGCCCGCCGTCGTCTCCGGCCATCACGTCTACACGTCGGGCCAGCTGCCGTTCGTCGACGGCGCGCTGCCCGCGACGGGCAAGGTCGGCGCCGAGGTGAGCGCCGAGGACGCGAAGGGCTACGCCGCGACGTGCATCCTCAACGCGCTCGCCGCCGTCGAGTCGCAGATCGGCTCGCTCGATCGCGTGACGCGCATCGTGAAGGTCACGGGCTTCGTCGCGAGCGCTCCCGGCTTCACGGGCCAGCCCGGCGTCGTGAACGGGGCGTCCGAGCTGCTCGGCGAGCTGCTGGGCGAGGCGGGCGTGCATGCGCGCAGCGCCGTGGGCGTGGCCGAGCTCCCGCTCGGCGCCCCCGTCGAGATCGAGCTGATCGCCGAGTTCGCCTGACGCCTCCCGCCCCACGCACGACGCGCCCCTCCCCGAGCCGGGGAGGGGCGCGTCGCGTCGGGCGTCAGCGCAGCTGCGAGCGGATCGCCTCGACGACGCCCTGGTCGGCGAGCGTCGTCGTGTCGCCGAGGTCGCGGCCCTCGGCGAGGTCGCGCAGCAGCCGGCGCATGATCTTGCCCGAGCGCGTCTTCGGCAGGTCCGGGACGATGAAGACCTGGCGGGGGCGGGCGATCGGCCCGATGTCGGACGCGACGTGCGCCCGCAGCGTGCGCTCGGACTCCTCGAGGGACTGCGCGTCGGCGAAGCGCGACTTCAGGATGACGAACGCGACGACCGCCTGGCCCGTCGTCTCGTCGGAGGCGCCGACGACCGCCGCCTCGGCCGTCGACTCGTGGCCGACGAGCGACGACTCGATCTCGGCGGTCGAGAGCCGGTGGCCGGAGACGTTCATGACGTCGTCGACGCGGCCGAGCAGCCAGATGTCGCCGTCGGCGTCGCGGCGCGCACCGTCGCCGGCGAAGTAGCGGTCGCCGAACCGCTCCCAGTACGTCTCGCGATACCGGTCGTCGTCGCCCCAGATCGTGCGGAGCATCGACGGCCACGGCTCGGTGACGACGAGCAGGCCGCCCTCGCCGTCGGCGACGACCGTGCCCGCGTCGTCGACGACGTCGATCGCGATGCCGGGCAGCGGCACCTGCGCGCTGCCGGGCTTCAGCGCCGTGACGCCCGGCAGGGGAGCGATCATCATCGCGCCCGTCTCGGTCTGCCACCAGGTGTCGACGATCGGGGCGATGCCCGAGCCGACGACCTCCCGGTACCAGAGCCACGCCTCGGGGTTGATCGGCTCGCCGACGGTGCCGAGCACGCGCAGGCTCGACAGGTCGGAGGACTGCACGTGCTGTCGGCCGAGCTTCATGAACGTGCGGATGGCCGTGGGCGCGGTGTAGAAGATGGTGACGCCGTAGCGCTCGATGAGCTCCCACGGGCGCCCGGGGCCCGGGGTGTCCATCGTGCCCTCGTAGAGCACCTGCGTCGCGCCGTTCGCGAGCGGTCCGTAGACGACGTAGGAGTGGCCCGTGATCCAGCCGACGTCGGCGGTGCACCAGTACACGTCGGTCTCGGGGTGGAGGTCGAAGACCGCGCGGTGCGTGAAGGCCGCCTGCGTCAGGTAGCCGCCGGAGGTGTGCAGGATGCCCTTGGGCTTCCCCGTCGATCCCGACGTGTAGAGGATGAAGAGGGGGTGCTCGGCATCGAGCGCCGGCGCCTCGTGCTCGGCCGACGCGTCGGCCATCGCCTCGTGGTACCAGCGGTCGCGGCCCTCGACCCACTCGATCTCGTTCTCGCCGCGGCGCACGACGAGCACGCCGGAGACGTCGTGGCCGTCGGCCGCGAGCGCCTCGTCGACGACGGGCTTGAGCGGCAGGACCTTGCCCTTGCGCCACGTGCCGTCGGCGGTGATGACGAACGTCGCCCTCGCGTCGTCGATGCGCATGCGCAGGTTCGAGGCGCTGAAGCCGCCGAAGACGACGGAGTGGATCGCGCCGATGCGCGCGCAGGCGAGCATGGCAGCGACGGCCTCGGGCAGCATCGGCAGGTAGATGGCGACGCGGTCGCCCGCGCCGACGCCGTGCGACTCGAGGACGTTCGCGAGGCGCCGCACCTCGTCGGTCAGCTCGGCGTACGTGATGGTGCGGCGGTCGCCCGGCTCGCCCTCCCAGTGCAGCGCGACGCGGTCGCCGTTCCCGGCCTCCACGTGCCGATCGAGGCAGTTGTAGGCGACGTTCAGCTGCCCGTCGCCGAACCAGCGCGCGTGCGGCGGCTGCCAGTCGAGGACCTCCGTGAAGTCCCGGTGCCAGTGCAGCTCGCGGGCGCGATCGGCCCAGAACCCCAGGCGGTCGGCCCGCGCCTCGTCGTAGATCCGCTCGTCGACGACGGCGTCGGCGCGGAAGGCCTCGCTCGGCGGGAACGTGCGTCCCTCGCCGGTGAGGAGGTGGTCGATGTGCTCCGCCATGTCGGTGCTCCCTTGCATGCGAACGTGACGGATCGACCCTATGGGATGCCCCGACGTCACCGGTTGCGATCGGTTGCCTCCCCGGCCCGCTCGCCCGGGAAGGGCCCGGGGTATGCTCCGACTGTCGATCCCGTGTCGACATGGCAGACCGCGTGGATTCCCCCGATCCGTGCGTCTGCGGCGGCGTCCGTTCCCCCCAATGGGCGCCGCCTTCCACGTCCGCGACGGCTCCACAGCCCCGGACCGTCCACAGGGCGGATGCCGGCGGGCGCCGCCGGCCGGGCGCGTCGGCATCGTCGCGGGCATGGCAGGCATCCCCTTCGTCGCCGGCTCGACGACCGACGGCGCACCCAGGCTCGGCGCGACGGGCGAGCCCATGCGCGAGTTCGGCGAGCTCGCATCGCTCGTCGGCGACGGCTCGGTCACCGACGTCTTCGTCGTCGCGGGCCGCGTGTGGGTCGATCGCGGCTCGGGCGCCGTCGCCTCGCCGCTCGTGCTCGACGAGGCACGCGCCCGTGCGCTCGCCGTGCGGCTCGTCGAGGCGGGAGGCCGCCACGTCGACGAGGCGACGCCGTGCGTCGACGTGCGCCTGCACGACGGCATCCGCGTCCACGTCGCGCTGCCGCCGGTCGCGGTGGCGGGCACGCAGGTGTCGATCCGGCTGCCGCGCGCCGAGGCGCTCGCGCTCGACGCGCTCGAGGCGTCCGGCGCCTTCGAGCGCGTGCCGCGCGCGACGGTCGACGCGCTCGTCGCCCGGCGCGCCAACCTGCTCGTGACGGGAGCGGGCGGCTCGGGCAAGACCACGCTGCTGGGCGCGATGCTCTCGGCGGCGGCGCCCGGCGAGCGCATCGTCACGATCGAGGACGTCGCCGAGCTGCGCATCCGCCACGACCACGTCGTCGCGCTGCAGACGCGCCAGGCGAACCTCGAGGGGGCCGGCGTCGTCGACCTCGCACGCCTCGTGCGCGAGGCGCTGCGCATGCGGCCGGATCGCCTCGTGCTGGGGGAGTGCCGCGGCGCCGAGGTGCGCGAGCTGCTCGCGGCGCTCAACACGGGTCACGACGGCGGCGCCGGCACGCTGCATGCCAACGCCCTCGCCGACGTGCCTGCACGCCTCGAGGCGCTCGGCGCGCTCGCCGGCCTCTCGCCGCAGGCGACCGCGAGGCAGGCGGCGAGCGCGATCGACGCGGTGCTGCACGTCGAGCGCGTCGGCGACCGGCGCCGCATCGCCGCGCTGGGCGCCCTCGCGGTGCGCGGCGATCGGCTCGAGGTCGTCGGTGCGCGCGACTGAGCTCGAGGCCGTCGCGACGCACGTGCGGCGGCTCGCGGCCGTCACGGCTGGCGGGGTCCCGCTGCACGCGGCCTGGGGCTACGTCGGCGTCGATCGCACGCAGCG
>NZ_BAAAQT010000008.1:0-3820 GCF_039531815.1 Agrococcus versicolor
CGACGGCCCCGCCGAGTGCCGGGTCCGCAGCCGGGTCGACGGCCGGACCTGCGCCGGTCGCCGCGTCCGGGCTCGAGCGCGTGCCGGCGCCGGCGTCCTGCGCGCCACCGCCTCGATGCAGCCCGATGTCGCCGATGGCGCGACCACCGGCCGCGCCGAGCCCCGTGCCGATGCTCGATGCGGCGGCCGACGTCACGGCGCCGACCCCCACCTGGAATCCCTCGCCCTGGATGGCGCTGTACGTGCCCTCGGTCATGACCTCGACGAACGCCTCGCCGGCGAAGTCGACCGCGATGTCCTGCGCCGTGTCCTTCCAGCCCTGGCTCGCCGGAGGCACCGCGCCGGAGGGGGTCGTCGGCGGCAGCGTCCCGTCGCCTGCGCCCCTGCCGGCCGCTCCGGAAGCGGGTGCGCCCGCGGCACCCCCGTCGCCCGCGCCCCTGCCTGCGCCGGTCGCGGCCGCATCGCCCGAGCCGCCGGCGGCTCCTCGACCCGCGCCCGCCGCGACCGAGCCACCCGTGCCGCCGCCGGCTCCTCGACCCGCGCCGGACCCGACCGCGCCACCCGCACCGTCGCCGACGCCCCTGCCCGCACCCGCCGTCGCGCCGTCCGCGATGCCGCCGCCGACGCCCTTGCCGAGCCCCTTGCCGACGGCCGCGCCGCCGAGGATGACCGCGCCGCCGAACATGCCGGCGAGCGCGCCGCCCGCCGCGGCACCGGCGGTCTTGTCGCCGTCCCACTCGGTGCGATGGCCCTCGCCCATCTGCGCGAGCTGGGCAGCGGCGTCGATCGCGAGCTCGCTGAGCACGTTGAAGGCGGCACCCTGCGCGATCTCCTTGAGGAGTCGTCGCAGCACGGTGCGGAAGAGGATCGAGTACATCGCCTTGCGAGCGGCGAGCCACGCGAGCGACGCTCCGAACGAGGGGACGGCCATGGCGATGGCCCACGCGATCTCGGCGACGAGCGCGATGAGCGCGCCGATGAGCGTGTACTTCGTGTACTCGACGTCGAGGGCGAGCCGATCGAGGAAGGCCGCGCTCGAGAGCATCGACTCGGCGACGCCGTCGAGCGCGTCGCCGTCCATGAGCGACGCGACGAGCTGGTCGTAGGCGTCGCGGCTCGCGCCGGAGAAGCCCTGCTGCGTGCCCGCCAGGTCGCGGCGGAGGTCGCCGTCGAGGGCGTGCAGCTCGCGAGCGGCGAGCTGCCAGCCCTGGGCGAGGGAACGCAGCTGGTCCTCGTTGGCCATCGGGAACCGTTCGCCCGCGAGCACGAGGAAGAGGTTCGCGGCCTCGTTGCTGACCATGAGCGCCATCGCGTCCTCCTCTCCCTCTCGCCCTCGCGGGCAGCCGCCCGGTCCCTCGACCGTCGGCCGTCCTACATCTGGTGCCTGCTCTCGGCGGTGGCCGAGTCCTCCGTCTCCGCGAAGCCCTGCGCGACCGTCGTGGTGTCCGTCGCGACCTCCTCGACCGCGGTCGAGAGCTGCGCCATGAACTGCGTGGCCGCGTCGGCCGCGGGCACGTAGCTCTTGTCGTACGACTCCTTGAAGTCGCCGTCGCCCGCCGCGTTCGGGTACCTCGTGGCGAGCTGGTCGATCGTCGACGACAGCTGCTGCACGCGGCTCTGCAGCATGCGGAGCCGCTGCGCGCTCTGGCGCATCCGGTCGGGATCGGCGGCGAAGCGATCAGCGCTCACGGGGGGCCTCCCCGAACTGCGCGACGAGCCCCTGCATCATGGCTGCCATCTCGTCCGCCGACGGCAGGCCGGCCGCCGGATCGACGCCGTCCGGCGCGAGACCCGACAGCAGCGCCTGGCCGCGCTCCTGCACGTCCTGCTGCGCCTGGGAGACGAGGGCGACGATCCTGCTGCACAGCTCCTTCGGTGCGAGCTCGCGCCACGACTGCCCCGTGATCCGCAGATCCGTGAGCACGCCGTGGGCGTCGACCGTCGCGCTCAGCACGCGATCCTTCGACGTGACGGTCGACGTGAGGGCCTCGACCTCCGCCGCCGCCTGCTCGAGCTCGGCGTGCGACTGGCGCACCTCCGCCATCATCTGCTCGATGTCCTCTCCGCTGAGCTGCATCATGCTCCCTCCTCCTGCGCTGCCGTCGCCGGCCTGGTCGTGTCCGCATCTCCCTGCCGCCGTGCCGCAGCCGGGACGCGGCCCGCCGCGACGCCCGCCGGCACGTGCGCCGGCTGCACCGGCGCTCGCTCCTCGCCGAGCCCGATGACGCCGTGGCCGTCGGCGATCGCCGTGCCCCACACCGACTCGTCCTCGGCGAGCCACGTGTTGCGCTCGCGGTCGCGGTCTCTCGACTGCTGGTTCTGCGGCGCCATCGGCATCATGCCGCCGCCGCCCATGCCGCCTCCTGCGCCGCCACCGGCACCACCCGAGGCGTCCTGGGCGCCGCCGCCCGCGGCGAAGCCCGCATCGTCGCCCTGGCCCGAGCCGCTCGCACCCCACGCGTCGGTGGCGCCCCCTGCACCGCCGACCTGCTGGCCGAACGCACCGACGTCGCTGCCGAGCCCGCCGCCGAGTCCGCCGCCGGCACCGCCGCCCACGCCTCCTCCGCCGAGCTCGCCGCCCGGCATCCCCGCCATGCCGCCGCCGCTCGGCGCGTAGCCGCCTCCGCCGCCGCCCGAGGACGAGAGGGACGGATCGCCTGCGCCGCTGCCGCTGCCTGCTCCACCGCCGGCTGCGAAGTCGCCCGCGTCCCAGGCGCCGCCGGCATCGGGGCTCGACCAGTCGCCGCCCGCACCGACACCGCCGCCGCCATCGGCGGACCAGTCGGAGCCCGCACCCGCGCCGCCACCGGCAGACCAGTCGGAGCCCGCACCCGCACCACCGCCGGCAGACCAGTCGGAGCCGGCTCCGGCGCCACCATTGGCGGACCAGTCGCCGTCGGCACCGATCCCGCTCCCGCCGGCAGCCCCGCCGACGCCGCTGCCGCCGCCAGCGGACCAGTCGCCCTCCGAGCCGACGCCGGCCCCGCCGCCTGCGGCCCAGTCGCCACCGACTCCGGCGCCACCACCGGCAGGCCAGTCGCCACCCGCGCCGCTGCCGACGCCCGCGCCGCCGCCGATCCCACCGACGCCCGCACCGCCACCGGCAGACCAGTCTCCACCGGCACCGCTGCCGACGCCCGCGCCGCCGCCGATCCCACCGACGCCCGCACCGCCATCGGCAGACCAGTCGCCATCCGTGCCGCTGCCACCGCCGACTGCATCGCTCCCGCCGCCGAGGCCGCCGCCCGCAGCGCCGGACCAGTCGCCGTCGGCACCGGCGCCGAGGCCCGTGCCGCCGACGCCGCCCGCGAGGCCCCCGGCGCTGCCCGCGCCCCAGCCCTGACCGCTGCCGTCGTCGAGCGCACCTGCGCCCGCGCCGTCCGCCGATCCCATGCCATCCATGCCCGCACCGCCGGGAGCCGTCCACGCGCTCGCGGGAACGGCCGGCAGCGGCCCACCGCCGGCACCGGCTGCGAGCCCGGCCATGCCGTCCTGCTGCGTCGAGCCGGAGACACCCGCGCCGCCGCCGTCCTCGGCGGGAGCGGTCAGGTCGGAGAACGAGTCCTCGAGGTCGAGATCCGGCATGGTCGCGTCGCCCGCGGCGGACGTGCCACCCTCGTCGCGCCGGCCGGCGTTCGGGCCGCGCATCGAGCCGGCACCGCCGCCGCCACCCGAGGCCGTCGAGCCGCCGAAGCCCGCGCCGGGGGCTGCGAG
This sequence comes from Agrococcus versicolor, assembly GCF_039531815.1. Taxonomy (NCBI): domain Bacteria; kingdom Bacillati; phylum Actinomycetota; class Actinomycetes; order Micrococcales; family Microbacteriaceae; genus Agrococcus; species Agrococcus versicolor. The sequence goes on from NZ_BAAAQT010000008.1 coordinate 3,715, forward strand.
CACGCCCGCACCGCCACCGAAGCTCCCGGCACCGCCATCGCCGACCACGCCTGCGCCGCCGCCGAGGTCGCCGAGCGAGCCGGCGCCGCCGCCGCCGTCGAAGCCG
>NZ_BAAAQT010000008.1:3889-74460 GCF_039531815.1 Agrococcus versicolor
CCGAGCGAGCCCGCGCCACCGCCGCCGCCGAAGTCGCCCGCCGCTCCCCCGCCGCCGAGGTCGCCGCCCGCGCCGCCACCGCCGAGCGCGCCTCCGCCGCCGAAGCCGACACCGGCGTCGCCGCCGCCGACGGCACCCGCGCCACCGGCGAAGTCGCCGACAGCACCCGCATCGCCACCGACTCCGGCGCCACCACCGGCAGGGTCGCCGCCCGCGCCCCCACCGACGTCGCCGCCCACGCCGTCGCCACCGCCGAAGCCGCCTGCGCCGCCGCCACCGAGGTCGCCCGCGCCGCCACCGAGGTCGCCCGCGCCGCCACCATCGCCGCCACCGCCACCGAGGTCGCCCGCGCCGCCGCCCCCGAACTCGCCGCCGGCACCGCCACCGCCGCCTCCGACGTCGCCGCCGGCACCGTCGCCGCCACCGCCGCCGAAGTCGAAGTCCCCGCCACCGCCGGGCCCATCGCCGCCGACGCCATCGCCGCCCACGCCACCGCCGCCGGCGTAGTCGGCGGAGGTGTCCTCCACGAGGGCGGTCGGATCCTGCATGCCCTTGAAGGTGCGCAGCGACGAGCGCATCGCCGTCTCGAGCGTCTGCTGCGCCGCGAACACCTCGGCTGCGGCCGTGGCCATCGCGTCGCGCACCGTCTGCGAGATCGCGCGGTTGATCGTGCCGTACGTCGACTGGCTGTGCAGGTCGCCGCCGACGCCGCCGAAGCCCGCGGGCGCCATCCCGGCGCGGTCGGCGAACGTGTACGCGGCGTACACGCCCTTCGCGTGCTCGACCGTCATGCCGTTCCTGCCCCGGCCGCCCGCGCGCCATGCCTGGTCGGCCTCCTCGATGTAGCGGACGATGTCCTCCATCACCGCGGACCTCGCCTGGCTCGCGCGGTTGCCGATCTCCGCGCGGTGGGCATCCCACGTGCTCCCGACCGAGGCCATGAAGGTGCGCACGGCATCCGCGACGACCTGGAGCCTCGGGGCGACGCCGCCGTCGTCGGTGAGCTGGCGGTGCATCGCCTCGAGCGACTTCTGCTGCGCCGTCAGCTGCGCGAGCAGCGCGGCCGCCGCGGATCCTCGGATCGACGAGTCGTCGGCGCCGAGCGCCGTCGCGAGCGCGGAGATGTCCTGCGCATTCGTGGCCGTCACCTGCGTGAAGGTCGCGAAGAGGGCGGATGCCGTCTCGGCGCGCCGAGCGCTCAGGCCGGGCATGCTGTCCGACGTCACGCGCGCGACGTTCCTGCCGAGCGCGCCCATCGAGTCGCCGAACTGCTGCATCGGCTCCGGGTTGTTGATGAGCTCGTACGAGCGGACGTTGTCCTTGTAGTGGTAGTACCCGTACCGCATGTTCGGCGACCACGCGTCGCGGTCGTCGCCACCCGGGGTGCCCGTGATCCACCCCGTCCTGCCGTCCTCGAGCTGCGTCAGCACGGTGGCGACGCGGCTGTCCTCGACGCCCGTCACGAGCGCGAGCAGCGCCTCGAGGCCCATGTCGCCCGTGGCCGTCGAGCCGCTCGCCGAACCCCCTGCGCCGTCCGACCCGTGCGTGCCCGAGCCGTCGGTCGTCTCGTCGTCCGCCATCGTGTCTTCCTTCTCGCAGGGGGTTCGTGTCGTGCGGGTGCGTCAGCGCTTGCCGGTGCCCGAGGCGTCGGCGGTGCTGAGGTCGTCGGTCTCCTCGAAGAGCTGCTCCGCCTTCTCCAGCTGGTCCTGGAAGGTGGGGAGCGTCTTCTCGGTGAACGTCTCGGTGAAGGAGCGCACCTCGCCCGCGAGGGTCGAGACGTCGTTGCCGACCTGCACGGCCACCTCCCACCGAGCCTCGGTCGGCTGCGCCCGGAGGTCGGAGCCGATCGAGTAGCCGTCGGCGCCGTGCAGCGCGTCGTCGTTCGTCGTCGCGACGTTCGCGACGAGCGCCTGCACCTTCTTGTACTGCTCGCGGTCGAATGCGACCCGCGTGCCGTCGTCTGCCATGGTGATCTCCTCTCGAGGAGCCGCGGGATGCCCGCCGTGCGGCGGGCATCCCGACGGGCTCAGCTGAAGACGGCCGCGCCTCGCACGTCGCCGTCGAAGAACTCCTCGCGGACGCGCACCGCGGCGTCCTTGATGTTGAGGCCCGCCTGCTGCACCTCCTGGTACTCGCTGTTCCAGCGCTGCTGCAGCTCGCCCCACACCGGCAGCGAGCGGCCCCACTGGGCCTCGCCCATCGGTCGGATGGTGTCGTAGATGTTCTGCAGGATCTGCTCGACCTCCTGGCAGGAGCTGTGGAGCGACTGGTTGGCTACCTCGAACTGGACGAGGTCGACGTTGAAGGACATGTCGTGTTCCTTTCGTGTGGTGGGGTCAGGCCGCCGCGCTGGACGCGGTCGACTCGTCGGTGCTCGAGCGGGTGGTCAGCAGCGACTGCACCTGCGTGTTGAGGACGTCGAGCCGGTTCTTGATGTCGCTGTACTCGCTCTGCCACTCGGTGAGGCGCGTGCGCAGCACGGTGCCCGCCTGCGCCTGGGCTGCCGATGCGATGGTCTGCGTCGCGTCCTCGACGCGGCCGCGAGCGGCCTCCATCGCGGAGACCTGCTCCATCGTGCGGCTGATGATCTGTCGAAGCGTGTTGGCTTCGAAGCCGGTGAGCTCTGCCATGGTGTTCTCCTTCTTCGTGGGTGTTCTCAGGGGTGAGTGCTGGTCAGGATGGTCTGGGGTCCGGATGCGGGCGTCGTCGGGATCTCCTCTCACGTCGCGATCGTCGGCCCCGTCGGCAGCAGCGCGAGCAGCGCTGCGGGAACCGCGGGGGAGCTGTCGGCGTCGAGCCCGAGGGCCGAGGCCGTGGCGGCGTCGGACACCGGGTACCGGATGCCGTCGTCGGCCACGAGGTAGAGGCCGGCACCGCCGACGCCCGGTGCGGCGGCGGTCGCGGCGAGGAGGCCGGAGCCCGGCTCCACGGCGACCGCGCCCGCGGCATCGGCGACCGAGACGGCCTCGACCGTCGCGATGGTCGTCTCGCCCTCGGCCCACACGGAGCACGGGGCGTCGTCGGCGGCGATGGCCGTCGGCGTCGTCTGCGGCAGCTCGGCCTGCCAGGCGGCGGCATCCGTCACGGGCGTCGCGACGAGGTCGCGGGGCGCGAGGGTGCGCGGGTCGGGGAGGTCGTGGTCCTGCTCGGCCGTGAGCAGCGCGGCGACGGTCTCGGTGACGGGCATGAGGCCGTCGGCGGTCACGACGTAGCGCGTGCCGTCGCCCTCGGCGTCGACGACCTGGCCGAGCGTCGTCGGCTCGCCCGCGACGTCCGGACCCGCGCCGCCGAGCGTGAGCGCCGACAGGTCGAGGTCCCGGCCGCTCGGGATGGTGTCGAGCCATGCCGCCTCGACGGGCACGGCCGAGGTGGGCTCGAAGCCGAGCGCCCGCGCGGCCCACGGGCCGGCGACGAGCGATCGCACGCCGTCCCACACGAGCCAGAGCTCGTCGGCGACCGTGACGAGCACGGCCTCGTCGTCCCCGACGGGCGTCGCGGCGGAGGCGTCGCCGATCGCGAGCGCCGTGCCGTCGGCGGCGACGCACGCCGTCCAGGTCGGCTGCGTGCCCTGCGGCGTCGGCAGCTCGTCGGGCAGGCCCTCCACGCCGATCGCCTCGCCGCGCGGCACCGACGCGAGGTCGTCGCCCGAGACCTGGATGACGGTGGGCGGGCCGCCGACGAGGAGCGCGGCGGAGGCGAGGTTCATGACGGGATGCAGCGTGCCGTCGACGAGGACGTAGCGGCTGCCCGTCCCCTCGTCCACGAGGAGCGCCCCGGGCTCGTCCCGCCAGGCGTCGTTCGTCGTGAACAGGAAGATGTTGAGCACGACGACGACCACGAGCGCGGCGGCCGCGACGGCGATGCCGATGCCCATGCCCGTGCTGGTGCGGCGCAGCGGGCGGTCGGGGGCGTCCGGGTCGGAGCGGAGCACGGCGGCCGACAGGCGGCCGCGCAGGAAGAGGTGCGCATCCACGAGGTCACGTCGTCCGTACATGTCGTCCCTCCTTCCCTTGGCTCACTTCGACCACGACGAGACTGCCGTGGAGGGTTCACACGAGATCGGCGATCCAGGCGTAGAGCCCGGCGACGGCGAGCACGAGCGCGGGCACGGCGATGGCGCAGCACCAGTGCAGGACGTCGCCCGCCCGCCCCCACGTCGGCGCGAGCCGCCTGCGCGGCAGCAGCAGCGCGGCGACGCACGCGTGGGCAGCGACGACGACGAGGCCCGCGGCCACGAGGATCTGCCAGGGCATGTCGAGCCGGAGGGCCTGCGCGATGGCGAGCGCGACGAGCGGCAGGGTCGCGGCCACGAGCGCCGCGCCGCGCTGCAGCATGGCGTGGAGCTCGCGTGCCTGCAGCAGCACGGCGAGGCTCGCGGCGACGGCGAGGGCGATGCTCGCCCAGTCGGCGTCGAGGGCGAGCACGCAGATCGCGGCGCACAGCACCGTCGACCATGCCGCCCACATGGCGGTGGCGGTCTCGTGCGCGATGGTGGCCGACCGCTGCACCTCGGCGGCGGGCACGGCGTCGAGGCCCGTCTGGAACTCCTTCGACGACAGCGGCACGGGGTCGACGCCGAGCCCGCCGATCCATGCGGCGAGGCCGGGCATCGCACGGGCGACGGCGAGGGCGAGGAGCACGACGATCGCGGCGCCCGCGACGAGGTCGAGCCGCAGCGCGAGCGGCACGGCGAGGCCGACGACCACGACGATCGCGGCGCCTGCGGTGGCGAGCAGCACGGGGCGGATGCCGCCGCGCGCGTAGGCGGCGGCGCCGGCCGAGACCCCGGTGGTCGCTGCGGCGACGGCCGCTGCCGCGAGGGGCGTCGCGGCCGCCGTGGGGAAGAGCGCAGCGGGCAGGGCGGCTCCGGCGAGCGCCGCGGCGACCACGCCGCTGCCGATGAGGACCGAGCCGATCCCGTCGTCCCACAGCCTGCCGACGAGGGCGCCGGATGCGAGCAGCAGCAGCGCGAGGGCGCCCGCGACGATGGGCGTCGCCGAGCCGGTCGCGCCGGCGACCGCGATCGCGGCGGCGCAGGCGATGGCGGCGGCGGCGAGCGCGGCCCTCCGCGTCCACGCGGCGGTCCAGGCGTCCTCGCGTGCGTCGAGCACGGTCTGCACGCCGTCGACGAGGTCGTCGTACTGCGCCTGCGCGAGCGCGCTGGATCGTGGCCGCAGGTAGAGGACGTCGCCGTCGAGCAGCCCGGCTGCCGCGGTGCCGCGATCCTCGTCGAGCGGAGGATGGCCGAGCCGCTGCAGCACCCACCCGCCGTGGTCGAGGCCGCGCGTGGCGAGCATGGGGTCGAGGTGCCCGACGATGGTCGGCAGCAGCTCGGCGATGGGGATGTGCGAGGGCACGGCGAGCTCGACGCGAGAGGTCGGCCCGACGACGCTCAGCCGGCACATGTCCCCGGCGCCGGCCGCCGCGACGGAGGGCTCCGTCGCCGCCGCGGGGGTCGGGCTGGTCTCCATGCGCTGTTCGAGCGTGGTCATGCCAGGCACACGCGCGGTGGTGCGTGGCGGGTTCATCGAGCGCCTCGATCCGTCGGCCCTCTGCTCGCCGACCGGTCACGACCTGCGCCGACCGGTCACGATCCGCGCCGGGAGGTCACGATCCGCGCCGACCGGTCACGATCCGCGGCCGAATGGTCCAGATCTGGACCACCGGGCCGTCGAACGGTCCAGATCTGGACCTCTCGACGACCCCCACCCGCGCGCCACGACCAGGCGCCGCGCCTAGCCCACCCCGGATCCGCCGCGAGGATGAACCGCCCGAGGGGGTCGGAGCCGTGGGCTGGATGACGCACTCGCATCGAGGAGAGCCGAGATGAGCACGATCCCATTCCGCAGGCAGCAGCGCGAGAAGCCGCCCGAGCTGCCCTCGGGCGACATCGAGCTGCAGGAGCCGCCCTCGCTGCCCGAGCTGCAGCCGAAGGATCCGCTCGCGATGCTCATGATGGTGCCGATGATGCTCATCAGCGGCGTGATGATGCTCGTCTTCCTCGGGCAGCGCAATCCGGCGCTCGCCGTCGGGCTGTTCCTCGGCATGCTCGGCCTCGCGGTGCTCATGGTGCTCGTGCAGCTCACGCGCGCCGCCGCCGAGCGCCGCACGACCGTGCGCGGCGACCGACGCGACTTCATGCGCTACCTCGGGCAGGTGCGCGGCAAGGTCCGCAGCGCCGCCGCCCAGCAGCGCGCCTCCCTCACCTGGCGGCACCCCGATCCGGCCTCGCTGTCGAACCTCGCCATGACGGCGCGGCTGTGGGAGCGCCGGGGCAGCCACGGCGACTTCGGCGAGCTGCGCATCGGCACGGGATCGCACAACCTGAGCCAGCGCATCACGCCGCTGTCGACGAAGCCGATCGCCGACCTCGAGCCGCTGTCGGCGAGGGCGCTGCGACGGTTCATCGCCGTGCACGGCTCGGTGCCCGAGCTGCCGGTGTCGCTCTTCCTGCGACGTCTCGCCGACATCCGCCTCATGGGCGACGAGGATGCGGCGCGCGCGATGGTGCGCGCGGTCGTCGCGCAGGCGGTCACCGCGCACGCGCCCGACGAGCTGCGGCTCGCGATCTGCACGACGCCCGAGCGCGCCGCCGACTGGGACTGGGTGAAGTGGCTGCCGCATGCGCAGCACCCGAGCAGCCAGGACGGCGCGGGCTCGACGCGACTCTTCGGCGACGACGTCGGCGAGCTCGCCGACCTCCTCGAAGCCGAGCTCAGCGGCCGGTCGCGCTTCGAGCCCGGGGCCTCCCCCACCGCCGACGAGCCGTACCACCTGGTGATCCTCGACGGCGTCGCGCCGCCGGTGGGCTCGCGCCTCGCGGCGGCCGGCTACCGCTGCACGACCACGCTCACGCTCGGCATCGAGGTCGACGAGACCGACACGTCGGGCCTGCTGCTCGACGTGCAGCGAGACGTCGTGCACATGCTCCGCAGCGACCGCACCGAGGGCGTGCAGCGCACGGCCCTGTGCGCGCCCGACGCCATGAGCGTCGCCGCGGCCACGGCGCTGGCGCGCGTCATCGCTCCGTACCGAGCGGGCAGCCGCTCGGCGGATGCGAGCGAGCCCATGGTCTCCGACTTCGAGCTGCCCACGCTCCTCGGCATCGACGACGTCGACCTCTGGTCCCCCGCGGGCTCGATGCGCGAGGACCTCGACCGCTCGCGACTGCGCATCCCGCTCGGCGTCGACGAGCGCGGGCATCCCGTCGACCTCGACATCAAGGAGGCGGCGCAGGGCGGCATGGGACCGCACGGGCTGCTCATCGGCGCGACGGGCTCGGGCAAGAGCGAGCTGCTGCGCACGCTCGTGCTCGGGATGGCGATGACGCACTCGTCGGAGACGCTGAACTTCGTGCTCGTCGACTTCAAGGGCGGCGCGACCTTCCTCGGTCTCGACGAGCTGCCGCACGTCTCCGCGCTCATCACGAACCTCGCCGACGAGGCGACGCTCGTGACGCGCATGCAGGACGCCCTCGCCGGCGAGCTCAATCGGCGTCAGGAGTACCTCCGCGCGGCCGGCAACTACAGCTCGCTGCTCGAGCACGAGAAGGCTCGGCTCGCTGGCGCTCCGCTGGAGGCGATGCCGACGCTCTTCGTCATCGTCGACGAGTTCAGCGAGCTGCTCGCCTCGAACCCGGACTTCGCCGAGCTCTTCGTCATGATCGGCCGCCTCGGCCGGTCGCTGGGCGTGCACCTGCTGCTCGCGAGCCAGCGTCTCGAGGACGGTCGCATGACGAAGCTCGAGAGCCACCTGTCGTACCGCATCGGGCTGCGCACGTTCTCGGCGATGGAGAGCCGCAGCGTCATCGGCGTGCCCGACGCGCACCAGCTGCCCAACGCCCCCGGCAACGGGTTCCTGCGCAGCGACGTCGCGACGCTCACGCGCTTCAAGGCCGCGTACGTGTCGGGCACGTATCGGAGGCGCACGCGCGAGCAGCGGCAGGAGGAGGTGCGCCAGCAGGTGGTCGTGTTCCGCGCCGGTCGCGTCGCACCGCCCGCGGTCGACGAGACGCGGCCGCCCGCGATCGAGGACGCCGTCGTCCTCCCACCCGCGGCCGTCGAGCCCGAGGGCGACGAGAGCGTCATGTCGATGATCGTCGACCGGCTCGTCGGCTTCGGCCCGCCCGCGCACCAGGTGTGGCTGCCGCCGCTCGCCGACCCGCCCACGCTCGACCAGCTGCTGCCACCGCTGCTCCCCGATCCCGATCGCGGCCTCCACGCCATCGGCTGGACGGGCACGGGGCACCTCACGGTGCCGATCGGCGTCGTCGACAAGCCGTACGAGCAGACGCGCGAGCTGTACGAGATCGACCTCGCGGGCGCCGGCGGCAACGTCGGCATCGCCGGCGGGCCGCAGTCGGGCAAGACGACGCTGCTGCGCACGATGGTGAGCGCGCTCGCCCTCACGCACACGCCCGCCGAGGTGCAGTGCTACTGCATCGACTTCGGCGGCGGAGGGCTCGTGACCCTCGAGGGGCTGCCGCACGTGGGCAGCGTCGCCACCAGGAGGCAGACCGAGCAGGTGGCGCGGACGATCGCCGAGGTGAGCACGCTGCTGCGCGATCGCGAGCAGTTCTTCACCGACGCATCGCTCGAGGGCATGGCCGAGTACCGTGCGCGTCGTGCGGCGGGCGAGTTCGCCGAGCAGCAGTTCGGCGACGTGTTCCTTGTGGTCGACGGCTGGGCCGCGCTGCGCGCGGAGTTCGAGCAGCACGACATGGCGCTGCGGGAGATCGCACGCCAGGGCCTCGCCTACGGCGTGCACGTCATGATCTCCACCAACCGCTGGACCGACGTGCACAGCTCGCTGCGCGACCAGCTCGGCACGCGCGTCGAGCTGAAGCTCGGCGACCCGATCGACTCGGTGCACGGCATGCGCAAGGCGGCGACCGTGCCGCAGCTGCCCGGCCGCGGCATCACCTCCGACGGCATGCACTTCCTCGCGGGCGTGCCGAGGATCGACGGACGCACGACGGTCGACGCGCTCGCCGCGGCATCCCGCGACCTCGCCGAGGCCGTCGACGAGGCGTGGAGCGGGCAGGCGGCGCCGCAGGTGCGCATGCTGCCCGCCGTGCTCGACGCCGCGCTGCTGCCGCAGCCGACGGTGCCCGGCCCGCGCATCGCCCTCGGGCACGGCGAGCAGGACCTCGAGCCCGTGTGGCACGACTTCGCCGCCAAGCCGCACCTCAGCATCGTGGGCGACTCGGCGAGCGGCAAGACCGGCGCCCTGCGGCTCATCGCGAACGGCGTCGTCGCGGCGCTCTCGCCCGAGGACGTGCGGATCGCGATCATCGACCCGCGGCGCGGCGTCGTCGAGTCGGTGCCGGAGGAGTACCAGTTCGCGACGGCCTTCTCCACGGCGGCGACCGAGCAGGTCGTCGCGCGGCTCGTCGCCGAGCTTCGGGAGCGCGTGCCGAGCGCGGACATCACGCCCTCGCAGCTGCGCAGGCGGGACTGGTGGAGCGGGCCGGAGCTCTTCGTGCTCGTCGACGACTACGACCTGCTGCTCGGCACGATGGGCGGGCCGCTCGCACCGCTCGTCGAGCTCATCCCGCAGGCCGGCGACATCGGGCTGCACCTCGTGGTCGCGAGGGCCGGGGCGGGCTCGAGCCGCACGGCGATGGATGCCGTGATCCGCAGGCTGCACGAGTCGAACACGCCGGAGCTCACGCTCTCGCTGCCCGCCTCCGAGCCGCTGACGTTCACGCCCGGGCGCGGCAGGCCGCTGCCGGCCGGCCGGGCGTCTCTCCTCACGCGCCGCGGCGGCGCCGCGCTGCAGATCGGCTGGACGGAGCCGCCGGCATGAGCGGCTCGCTCGAGCGTGGGATGCGGAGGGCTCCCGCAGCCGGGACCGTCGGACGCCCGCGCCTCGGCCTCCGGACGGGTCGCGGCGGCGTCCTCGCATCGGCCTCGGTGCTCGCGGTCGCCGCGAGCATCCTCCTGCCCGGTGCGAACGCGACGTCGGCGCTCGCCGAGTCGTGCGCGGCATCCGCGGGCTCGCCGGTGATCGAGGGCGCGTCGTGGGGGCAGCAGCGCATGGGCGCCGAGCGCGCGTGGCCGCGCACGACGGGCGACGTCGTCGTCGCGGTGCTCGACACGGGCGTGAGCGCGACCTCGGCCTCCTTGCAGGGTGCCGTGCTGCCGGGCACGGATCTCTCCGGTGGCACGGGCGACGTCGACTGCTTCGGGCGCGGCACGTTCGTCGGCTCGCTCATCGCCGGTCGCCCCGTGGAGGGCACCGAGTTCGTCGGCATCGCCCCCGGGGCGACGATCCTGCCGGTGCGCGTCACGAGCGACCCCGACGACGTCGCCTTCACCGGCGACCTCCCGCGACTCCTCGCAGGCGGCATCACGGCGGCCGTGCAGGGCGGCGCCCGCGTCATCGCGATCCCGATCACGGCGTCGTCGAGCTCGGCGGAGCTCGAGGCCGCCGTGCAGGCGGCGATCGCGGCCGACGTGGTCGTCGTCGCCGCGGCGAGCGCACCGACGATGGACGCCCTCGCCTACCCGGCGAGCCTCGACGGCGTCCTCGCCGTCGCGCCGCTCGACGAGGACGGCGGGGCGGAGCCGACGGCGCTCGGCGCCGAGCCGGACCTCGCCGCACCCTCGGGCGGGCTCGTGGGCGCCGTGCCCGACGGCGGCGGCCACGTGACGGGCGACGAGGGCGATCTCGCCGTCGCCTACGCCGCGGGCGCCGCGGCGCTCGTGCGCGCGGAGCGACCCGAGCTCACGGCCGCCGAGGTGGGCGAGCGCCTCATGGCGACCGCCGACGCGTCGACGATGCCCCTCGCGGAGGGCGTGACCGTCGATCCGTCGATCGGCCATGGCGTGGTCGACCCCGTCGCCGCCGTGTCGCGACTCGACCCCGAGGCGGTCGCGACCGCGTCGGGCGAGACGCCCACGCTCGACATCCCGCCCGAGCCCGACGAGCGCCCCGGCGACCTCGCGCTCGCGATCGGCATCGCCCTGCTCGCCGTGACTGCGGCGTCGATCGGGCCGATCCTCGGCATCGTCGCGGTGCGACGCAGAAGAGCCGAGACCTTGGCCTCCTGAGCCGCCCTGCTCGATCGCGAGCGGCCGACGCGACGACGCCCCCGCATCCGATGGATGCGGGGGCGTCGTGCGTGCCGGGCGTCAGCCCGCGGCGGCCTCGATGGCCTCCATGGGCGCCGAGCGATCCTCCGTCGTGAAGACGAACTGGTCGCCATCGAACTCGACGGTCACGTGCGCGCCCGCGTCGAGCTCGCCGTGCAGGATCTTCTCGCTGAGGATGTCCTCGATCTCGTGCTGCACCGCACGCCGCAGCGGGCGAGCGCCGAGCGCGGGGTCGTAGCCGAGGTTGATGAGCTGGCGCTTGGCCGACTCCTTCAGCTCGAGCGTGAGGTCGCGGTCCAGCATGCGATCCGCGAGGCGCTTGATGAACAGGTCGACGATCTGCAGCAGCTCCTCCGGGGTGAGCTGCGGGAACACGATCGTCTCGTCGACGCGGTTCAGGAACTCGGGGCGGAAGCTCTTCTTCAGCTCCTCGTTGACCTTCGAGCGCATGCGCTCGTAGTCGTTCGCCGTCGAGCCCTCGAGGACGAAGCCGACGGGGCCGCCGGCGATGTCCTTCGCACCGAGGTTCGTCGTCATGATGATGACCGTGTTCTTGAAGTCGACCACGCGACCCTGGCCGTCGGTGAGACGACCCTCCTCGAGGATCTGCAGGAGCGAGTTGAAGATGTCCGGGTGCGCCTTCTCGATCTCGTCGAACAGGACGACGGAGAACGGCTTGCGGCGCACCTTCTCGGTGAGCTGGCCGCCCTCGTCGTAGCCGACGAATCCGGGAGGGGCGCCGAAGAGACGCGAGACGGTGTGCTTCTCGCTGTACTCCGACATGTCGAGCGCGATGAGCGCGTCCTCGTCGTCGAACAGGAACTCGGCGAGCGCCTTGGCGAGCTCGGTCTTGCCGACGCCCGTGGGGCCGGCGAAGATGAACGATCCGCCCGGGCGACGCGGGTCCTTGAGGCCCGCGCGCTGACGACGGATGGTCCTCGACAGCACGCCGATCGCCTCGTCCTGCCCGATGACGCGCTGGTGGAGTGCCTTCTCCATGAACACGAGGCGAGCGGACTCCTCCTCGGTGAGCTTGAAGACGGGGATGCCGGTCGCGTTCGCGAGCACCTCGGCGATGATGCCCTCGTCGAGGGTGCCCGTGGGGCCGCCGTCGCCGTGACGCCACTGCTTCTCGAGGCGCAGGCGCTCGCCGAGGAGGTTCTTCTCCTCGTCGCGCAGCCGTGCGGCGCCCTCGAAGTCCTGGTCCTCGATCGCGCGCTCCTTGCGGGTGCGCACGTCGGCGATCTTCTCGTCGAACTCGCGCAGCTCCGGCGGGGCCGACAGGATCGACAGTCGCAGGCGTGCGCCGCCCTCGTCGATCAGGTCGATGGCCTTGTCCGGCAGGAAGCGGTCCTGCACGTAGCGGTCGGCGAGGTTCGCCGCCGCGACGATGGCGCCGTCGGTGATCGTGACCTTGTGGTGCGACTCGTAGCGGTCGCGCAGGCCCTTGAGGATGTTGATCGTGTGCGCCACGGAGGGCTCGGCGACCTGGATCGGCTGGAAGCGTCGCTCGAGCGCCGCATCCTTCTCGAAGTGCTTGCGATACTCGTCGAGCGTCGTCGCGCCGATCGTCTGCAGCTCGCCTCGCGCCAGCAGCGGCTTGAGGATGTTGGCGGCGTCGATCGCGCCCTCGGCAGCACCTGCGCCGACGAGCGTGTGGATCTCGTCGATGAAGGTGATGATGTCGCCGCGGGTGCGGATCTCCTTCGTCACCTTCTTGAGGCGCTCCTCGAAGTCTCCGCGGTAGCGCGAGCCGGCGATGAGCGAGCCGAGGTCGAGCGTGTAGACCTGCTTGTCCTTCAGCGTCTCGGGCACCTCGCCCTTGACGATGGCCTGCGCGAGGCCCTCGACGACGGCCGTCTTGCCGACGCCGGGCTCGCCGATGAGGACGGGGTTGTTCTTGCCGCGACGCGAGAGGATCTGCATGACCCGCTCGATCTCCTTCTCGCGCCCGATGACGGGGTCGAGCCGGCCGTCGCGTGCAGCCTGCGTGAGGTTGCGCCCGAACTGGTCGAGGATCTGCGACCCCTTCTGGTCGCCGCCCTGCTGCTGCGTCTCGCCACCGACGGTCGTCGACTCGCGCGACTGCGTGCCCGAGAGCAGCTGGTTGACCGTCTGGCGCACGCGGTTGAGGTCGGCGCCCAGCTTCACGAGCACCTGGGCTGCGACGCCCTCGCCCTCGCGGATGAGGCCGAGCAGCACGTGCTCCGTGCCGATGTAGTTGTGGCCGAGCTGCAGCGCCTCGCGGAGGCTGAGCTCGAGCACCTTCTTCGCACGCGGCGTGAACGGGATGTGCCCGCTCGACTGCTGCGCACCGGTGCCGATGATGTCCTGCACCTGCTCGCGCACCGCATCCAGCGAGATCCCGAGCTGCTCGAGCGCCTTCGCGGCGATCCCCTCGCCCTCGTGGATGAGGCCGAGCAGGATGTGCTCCGTGCCGATGTAGTTGTGGTTGAGCATCTTCGCCTCTTCTTGGGCGAGGACGACAACCCGGCGGGCGCGATCCGTGAACCGTTCGAACATCGCATGCCTCCTGACGTCTGGATTCGAGGCTAGACCGTGCACGGCGGCCACGGCGGCCTGTTCGCTGTCGGCATGGCGTGCCCGCACAGGTGCGACCGATGCTGCGCGGCTACCCTGCCAGCCATGGAGGTCTCGTGAGCCTGGACGACCCGCGTCGCATCGGCGCCCCCGCCCCGATCGGGCGGACCCCGCAGCCCGCAGAGCCCGCCGCCGCGGTCGAGAACCCGGTGACGAGCGCCGCGCGCCCGCCCGAGCGCGTCGTGCCGACGGGCTTCAGCCGCGGCGAGGACGCCATCTTCCACGAGCAGTGGGGGCAGCCGGCGCAGCCCGCGCAGCCGTGGGGGCAGCAGCCGCAGCCATGGGGGCAGCAGCCGTGGCAGCAGCAGCAGCCCGCGCCGTCGCGCGCCCGCGTGCCCGCGGCGCTGCCGCTCGAGGGCCAGGTCTACGCGCAGGTGCTGCGCCCCCTCCCCCGTCGCGTGGGTCGCTGGTTCCTCGCCTGGGCCATCGCGATCGGCTTCTTCGCCCTCGGCCAGGCGATCGCGCTCGTGCTGATGATGCCCGGCATCGTCGAGATCTTCTCGAACCCGGCCGCGGCGACGGATCCCGAGGCGCTCATGGGCACGCTCATGGGGTCGCCGATGGCGTTCCTCGGCGTCAACCTGTCGTGGGCGGCGATGATCCCGGGCGCCGTCGTCGCGCTCGCCGCCTACGGCGACAAGGCCATGGGCTTCGCGTTCTCGGTCGCGGGCCGCTGGCGCTGGGGCGCCGTGGGCCGCTCGGCCATGGTGGTCGCGCCGATCTTCGCGATCTACGTCGGCATCACGTTCCTCATCGACCCGTCGATCGAGTGGCGCTTCCAGCCCGACTGGCTGCTCGTCGCGATCGTCGTGCTGACGACGCCGCTGCAGTCGTCGGGCGAGGAGTTCGCCTTCCGCGGCATCGTCACGCAGCAGCTCGGCTCGTGGATGCGCAACCCGTGGGTGTCGTCGCTCGTGACGGGTGGTCTCATCGGCCTCGTCTTCGGCGCCGCGCACATCGGCTACCCGCCGCTCGCGATCCTGCAGGTCTCGCTCGTCGGCTTCACGTGCGCCATGCTCACGTTCCGCACGGGTGGCCTCGAGGCGGCGTGCGTCGTGCACACGGCGAACAACGTCTTCATCATGCTGCCGCTCGCGCTCATGGGCGTCTCGCCCTTCTCGACGTCGACGGGCGAGGAGGGTCCGTTCTGGATCCAGCTCGTCGCCTTCGCCGCCTGCATCGCGGCGCTCGGTCTCTCGTACCTCGCGGTGCACCTCCTGTCCAAGCGCTGGCAGCGGCGCACCGAGGGTGCCGCCGGCGCCGAGTTGCTGCTCCTGCCGAAGCCGCAGCCGCAGCTCGTCGCGGCGGGCATGGGGCCGGGCTCCGGGATGCCGCAGCCGTACGGGGTGCCGCAGCAGGGCTACGGGGCACCCGGGTACGGGATGCCGGCGCAGCAGGGCTACGGGGCACCCGGGTACGGGATGCCGCAGCAGGGCTACGGAGCACCCGGCTACGGGATGCCGCAGCAGCAGGGCTACGGAGCACCCGGATACGGGATGCCCCAGCAGCAGGGCTACGGGGCTCCCGGATACGGCATGCCTCAGCAGGGCTACGGGGCTTCCGGATACGGCATGCCTCAGCAGCAGGGCTACGGAGCACCCGGGTCCGGGATGCCCGCCCAGCAGGGCTACGACCAGCAGGGATACGGCGCGACGGGATCCGAGATGCCGCAGCAGCGTGCGGCCGACGCCCAGGCGTCCGCGCCGCACGGCTGGGGCGAGTCGATCGCGCCGAGCGACGAGCCCACGGCCGAGCCCGGCGAGCCCTCGCCGGCCTCCGACGGCGACGAGGCACCGCGCGGGGAGCGCTGACTCCGGCTCGTCGGGCGTCGACTCGACGCCCGGCGGGTCAGACCTTGGGCGGAAGCCCGGCCTTCTCGCGCTCCTCGGCCTCGATCCGGTCGTAGACGCGGCGGGCCGTCCGGTCGGCGCGGAAGATCGAGCGCAGCACGAACCAGAAGACGATGCAGATCAGGATCGTCGGGATCAGCGAGAAGATCGCGTTCCCCCAGAAGTCCGTCGGCATGCTCCCATCGTACCGCCGCCGAGCGCGACCCGCCGCGTCCGTCCCGGATGCCCCTCGCAGGCAGGCACGGCGCCGTCCGATCGGTCACGATCCGCGCCGACCGGTCACCTTCTGCGTTAACTGGTCACCTTCTGCGCCGACCGGTCACCTCCTGCGTTAACTGGTCACCTTCTGCGCCGACCGGTCACCTTCTGCGTCGACTGGTCACTGTTGCACCTGAATTGGCCCCTCGGAGGTGCAACAGCGACCAGTCTGGGTGCGACCGTGACCAGTCCAGGTGCAACGACGACCAGTCCGGGTGCAACCGTGACCAGTCGACGCAGAAGGCGACCAGTCAGCGCGTCGGCGTGACCAGTCCGGGTGCAACCGTGACCGGTCAGGGTGCGAGCGCGACCAGTGCAGGTGCGACCGTGACCAGTCGGCGCAGAAGGCGACCAGTCAGCGCAGAGACGGCCCCCGCCCCCGCGACTCGCGGGCTCACTCGCCCAGCAGCATCCTCAGGCGCTCCTCGCCGGTGGCGAGCAGCAGCGTCGGGAGGCGCGGGCCGGCCTCGCGGTCGACGAGCAGGCGGTAGAGCAGCGTGAAGAACGCGCGCTGCTCGGCCGCGATCTCCTTGTCGCCCTTGACGATCGCCGTCGGCTCGAGGCCGCGCTGCACCTTCACGACGCCGTAGACCTGGTTCGTGAGGCCGTCGATCGTCCAGGCGTCGCCGATGGCGGGCAGGCCGCCGCCGCCGCGCAGCAGCAGGGCGATCGCGTCGCGCTGCGTCGCGTCGAGCGCGGCGAGCGCCTCCGTGTCGGGCTCCGTGCGCACCGTCGTGCGCTCCTCGGCGGGCATCTGCGTCGCGACCCACGTCTCGACGCGGCCGAGCCGCGGCTGCAGGTCGCCGAGGTCGTCGATCGACGAGTCGACCTGCCGCACGAGGCGCACGAGCTGCTCCGAGTCGCCCGTCGACAGGTCGACGAGGGATGCGAGCGTGCGGAACGCGACACGATGCGGCGTCGACTCGAGCGTCTCGTCGGCCGTGGCCGTCGCCCGCGCGTGCGCCGCGACCTCCGCCGCTCCCGCCGTGCCGGCCTCGAGCTTGCGGGCGAGCGCGTCCCACTCGTCGTAGAGGCGCTGCAGCTCGCTGCCGAACGCGACGTCGAACGACTGGTTCATGCGACGGCGCGCGTACTGCCAGCGCAGCACGGGCCCCTCCATCACCTGCAGCGCGTCGATCGGGGCGGGGGCGCCGCCGCGCGACGACGACATCTTCGCCGCGCCGCCGAAGCCGACGAAGGCGTACATGGGGCCGTACGGCCGCTCCCAGCCGAAGAGCGGCGCGAGCTCGAGGCCCACCTGGAACGACGAGCCGGGCGACTGGTGGTCGACGCCCGAGGGCTCGAACACGACGCGCTCGAACGCCCAGCGCATCGGCCAGTCGACCTTCCAGACGAGCTTGCCCGAGCGGAACTCGCGCAGCAGCACCGTCTCGGCATGGCCGCACGCGCACGTGTACGACAGCTCGGTCGTGTCGTCGTCGTAGGCGGTGATGGTCGTGAGGTCGGTGCCGCACGCCGTGCAGTACGGCTTGTACGGGTAGTACTCGGCGCCGCCGGAGCCGTCGTCCTCCGTCGCGGCGCCCGAGCCCGCGTCGAGCGCGCGCTGCAGCTCCTCGTCCTCGTCCTTCGCTGCGGGCAGCGTGCGGAACTGCGCGAGGATCGCGTCGATCTCGCGCCGTCTGCGCATCGCGTCGAGGATCTGCTCCGTGTACGCGCCCGAGCGGTACTGCTCGGTCTGCGAGATGCCGCGGTAGCGGATGCCGAGGGCGGCGAAGCCCTCCTCCGCCTGCGCGCGGAAGTGCGCCGCCCACGAGTCGTGCGGCGATCCGGGCGGGGCGGGGACGGCGGTGAGCGGCTTGCCGATGTGCTCGGCCCACGACGCATCCACGCCGTCGATGCCCGCGGGCACCTTGCGGAACCGGTCGTAGTCATCCCACGAGATGATGTGCTCGACCTCGAGGCCGCGACGGCGGATCTCGTCGCCGACGAGGTGCGGGCTCATGACCTCGCGGAAGTTGCCCAGGTGGATGACGCCCGACGGCGACAGGCCCGATGCCACGACGGGCGTCGTGCCCCGGCGGGCGGCCTCGGCGACGACCTCGTCGGCGAGCCTCGAGACCCAGTCGTCACGGACGTCGGCAGGGGTCTGGGTCGCGTCGCTCACGGACACCGATCCTACGGCGAGGGGTGGGCGCGGGCAGCATCCGCGCGGGCGCCTCACCCCGGGATGACGCGGACCTCGACCGACCGGGCGACGTCGAGCATGACGGCGTGCTCGTACGAGCCCACGAACCCGGCGCCGCCGGGGAAGCGCTCGAGGATCATCCCGGGTGCGTCGGTGGCGTAGGGCGTCGTCACCTGGAGGATCGCCTGTCCGAGGACGATCTCGGGCTCGAGGCAACCCTGCGCGACGCGGTCGGCCGTCATGATCGCGACGCCGATGTCGCCCGAGCCGAGGCGGAAGGTCGCGAGCTCGAGCGGCGCGGCATCGGCTGCCGGTTCGACGGCCTCGGCGGAGAGCAGGGTGAACCGCATCTCGGCAGCCCACTCGGGCTGCTCGCAGGACGCCGCATGCGGTGCCGCACCCGGGTCCAGCCGCACGTCGAGCGCCTCGGAGCCGTCGGGCGTCACGAGGGTGAGGAACGGATGCTCCGACCACGGCTGGTCGCGCACGGTCCAGCTCGCGGGATGCGAGAACGCGATCGCGCCGTCGGCCGAGACGAACTCGATCCACGGCACGTCGGCCTGCGGGTCGACGTCGTCGGGCATCGCATCCCACGGCAGCGCCGCGAGGTCGAGCGTGGCGAGCAGCTCGAGCGCATCGGTCGCGCCCGGCGACTCCAGACACGTGATCGCGGTCGCCTCGTCGACGACCGCGGCGCACGCCGGCACGCTCGCGAGCCCCGCGGAGAACGAGTGCAGGCGATCGAAGCCCTCTGGCCGCACGGTCGATCCCGGCTGCGCGAGATCCTGCACGACCGTCGCGTGCACATGCCAGACGTCGCCCTCGCCCGTCGTCGACCACCAGGCGGCGGCATGCAGGCCGTCCGCCATGGGGATCGACCGCACGACGTCCACCTCCATCGCCGCGCCGACGTCGTCGGCGTAGCCATCGGCGTACGCCGCTCGCTCCGCACCCTCCGCGTCGCGCAGGACGATCTGGTTCTGCCACACGGGCCCGCCGCGGTCGCTCAGCGGATCGAGCATGCTCGTGTCCTCGACCGTCCAGCCGTCGGGCAGCAGGAACCACGCCGTGCCGTTCCTCGTCGTGAACGTCGTCGGCTCGAGGGCGGGCTCGACCGACGGCGCCGCCGACGGCGCCGCGCTCGGCGACGACCCCACCTGCTCCTGCTCGACCTCCTGCGCCGGCGCGGCGCATCCGGCGAGCACGACCGTCAGGATCGCGGCGGCGATCGCCCCGTGCGTGCGACCTGTCATGGCTCGTCCCCGTCCTGCGGCCCCCTGCCGCTCACCTCGTCATGTCCGGCACGGGCTGCAGGTCACAGGTGCCATGGAGAGGGCACGTCACCGAGCGCTCGCCGACCCGCCGAGCGGTCTCGGCGGGTCGGCCTCCCTCGCGGTGCCGGACGGTCAGACGACGAGACGCCGGATCTCCACCGAGCGCAGCACGTCGAGCACCGCGACGTACTCCGGTGAGCCGACGAACTCCTCCCCGTCGCGGAATCGCAGCGACAGCGCGGTCGGATCGTCGGTGTCGAAGTGCGACGACGCGAAGATCGAGCCGCCCGCGACGGGGATGACGTATCCGAGGCAACCGATGGCAGCGTCCTGCGCCGTGAGGAGCATGACGGCCCGCACGCCGTGCGGATGCTCGACCGTCACGAGCGCGAGCTCGGGGGCCGCGCTCGCGAGGTCGTCCGCGAAGGGCGCGAGGGGCTCGGACGAGAGCACTCCGATCGAGCCCGCGGCAGACGGATCCGTCTGGCAGCCGGAGGGCACCAGCAGATCTGGCGAGGGTGCGTGCAGGGAGAGGCTGAAGGCGTTCAGGCCCTCCGGGGTGCGCAGCACGACGCCCGCGTTCGGAGGTTCGAGGCTCTCCTCGACCGTCCAGCCGACCGGGGCGTCGAACGCGATCGCGCCGGCCAGAGGCTCGTGGTGCACGAGCGCGTGCGCAGGCGCCGGCATCGGCACCGCTGGGGGCGACGGGCTGGGCGACGCGGACGCACGCGGCGCGACCGGCGCCGATGGGCTCGACGGTGCCGCGCTCGATGGTGCCGCGACGGTCTCGACCGGCATCGATGCGCCGTCGGAGCCGTCGGTGGCGCATCCCGCCAGCAGCGTGGCGAGCACGACGGCCAGCATCGTGGATCTCGCGATCCGCGACGCGCCGCGGCCGGGATCCGTGCCTGGAGCGCGCATCAGCGGACCGTGAACGTCTGGCAGCCGACGGTGGTCTGCAGACCCGTGCGCGGCGAGACCGCGACCGCGCATGCCGTGTGCCCACCGGGCGACAGCGTGGCGCCGGCGAAGAATGCGTGTGCGCCAGGGACGCCGTACGGACGCAGGTAGTCGCTCGGCTGGTTCGCCGTGAGCCCCACGTGCCAGCGGCCGTCGATGATGATGCCGACGGGGATCTGCGCGTACAGGTCGGCGTGGTCGAAGGCCCAGCCCACGATCGCGACCGTCCTGCCCTGCACGGGCACGACCGTCATGTCCCCCTGCGGGGCGGGCGCGGTACCCGTCACCTGCACGCACGGTGGCGTGTGGTTGCCGCCCGCACCGATGCCGACGGCGACGACGCACACGGTGCTCGTGCCGGCCGGGATCGCGACGGGCATCTCGAAGCCGTGCCCGCCCGGCACGCCGTACCTGCCGAGCTCCGGCGACGAGCGGCTCGCGAGCGTCGTGCCCATCCACCGCCCGTCGACCGTCACGCCGATCGCGAGCGGCGCGTAGAGGTCGGAGCGGTCGAACGCCCAGCCGCGCACGGTCGCCGTGAGCCCGGATGCGGTCGCCGACATCGCCGACTGCGGCGCCATCTCCGCGATGGCCTGCGACGCCGTGAGCCCACCGCCGACGAATCGCGCGAGGAACGCCGCGATCCGCTGCTGGCCGCGGGCGTCGAAGTGCACCCAGTCGCTCGCCCAGAACGCCGGCGGGTTCGCGCCGGCCGCGATCCACTCGCGGTCCGCCGCCGTCGGCACGAGGCCCGCATCCGTGATCGCCCCGTTGGCGAGGTAGAGGTCGAGCGGCACGTACGAGGCGTAGCGGGCCTGCAGCGTCGCGTTGATGCGGGTGCGCGCCTGTCCGTAGACCGATCCGGCGTTGCCCCACGCGGGGGTCACCGAGACCACCCAGAACGGGCCTTGGGAGGTCGCGCGGTGGTGCCGCACCATGGCGTCGACGTCGGCGAGGACCTGATCGACGGACAGGAGGTTGTTCGTCCCCGCCCAGATGATCGACGCCGAGCCGGGCCGCGGCGCCTCGAGCGACACGATCGGCGTCCCCGCCGGCGCCCATGTCACGGCTCCCGGTGCGGCACGGTCGAAGCGCCACGGGATGCCGTTGGCAGGGTCGTGGTAGATCCGCCCCGCCACGCCGGCGATCGACGCCTGCATGTTGAGCGGCCCGAACTCGTGGTCCGACGACGGCAGCCAGGCGGGCCTGCCCACCCAGGTCGACCCCGACTCGGCGATCGCGACGGGCGCGGACAGGCGCAGCACGTAGGCGCCGATCTTCGTCGCGATCCCTCCCGAGGAGTGGCCACCCTGGGCGTACGGGACGACCTGCGTCCCTGGCAGCTCCCGCTGCAGCCACGTCGAGCCGCTGCCGCATACCGACGCGAGGATGCTGTCGCCGTAGCACTGCACCACCGCGGGCGCCGCCTGCGCCGCCGACTGCGAGGGTGCGACGACCCCCACCAGCACGGCGAGCGCCGCCACCACCATCGCCAACCCCATCCGCAGACCACGCACGACCATCCCGGTCCCCTTCCGCTCGCGGCGCCGTGCGCGCCGTCTCGAACAGGGATGTCCGGGGTGGGGGTGGGGTCACAGGGATCGGGTCACGATCGGGTCACGGTGTCGCGATAGAGACGCGCTCGAGAGGACTGCCGCCGCTCGCGTCGTCGGAGGGCGCGGCGTCAGCGCGAGGGGTCGAGGACGAAGCGCAGCGTGGTCGACATGTCGTATCCGAAGAGCTCGACGGAGGGGACGAGTCGGTCGGGCCCGTAGGGGATGCCCCACGCCGAGAGCTCGAGCGCGTAGTAGTCGCCGTCGGCGTCCACCCCGCCCCACGAGCAGTCGAACGGGATGCCACCCACCGCCGTGACGTTCGGGCACTCGGCCGTGACGGACGCGACGCCGCCGACGCCGATGCCGCTCGGCGCACCACCGGCGGCGACGACGCGGACGACGCCGGTGAAGTCGTCGCTCAGCACGACCTGGGATCCGCTGCCGGCATCGGTCGCGACCCGCATCTGCGCGACGACCGTCGACTGCGCCTCCTGCGTGCAGTCGACGGGTTCGAGGGGCGTCTGGACCGAGCCCGCACCGTCGCAGAGGACGTAGATGTCGTAGACGTCGACGGGTCCGCCGCCGGCGGCGCCGGTGTCGCCTCGGCCTCCTCGACCCACCTCCGTCACCACGGGCACGCCAGCCGCCACGCCCTCGAACCCGGGTGGCGGCGTCGGAGCCGGCTCGGGCTCGGGCGTCGTCGGCGGGCTCGGCGTGGGCTCGGGCGTGGGCTCCGGCGAGGGCGTCGGCGTCGGCACGACCGACGGAGACGGCGTCGGTCCTGCCTCGACGCCCGCGCCGTCGCCGGCGCCGAGCGTCTGCACGCCCAGCACGGTCACGACCGCGATGGCGAGCGCGCCGAGGGCACCGCCCGCGACGCGACGACGGATGCGGCGAGTGCGCGCGACCTCGCGGGGTGCCATCGAGGCGAGGCCGCGTCGCATGCGCTGCGCGAACTCCGGGTCCATCTCGGGACCGTTCGGCCGGCTCATGGCACCTCCTCCAGCGCCGGGGCGACGCCTGCCGCCTCGAGCTGCACCCGCATGCGCCCTCGAGCTCGGTGGATGCGGGTCTTCGCCGCGCCGTAGCCCATGCCGAGCGCCCGCGCGGCATCGGCGAGCGGCACCTCCTCGAGCATGACGAGGGCGATGAGGGATGCGTCGGCCGGAGGGAGCGCGCGCAAGGCACGCGACACCGCGACCTTCGCGTCGTCCGCGGCCTGGCGGTCGCCGACGACGTCGGCGGCGTCGGGCGCGTCGCCACCTCGAGGGATGTGGGCGATGAGCCGATCGAGGCGCCGACGACCGCGGCTCGCATTGCGGCTGCAGTTCGTCGCCGTCACGAGCAGCCACGGCAGGATCGAGTCGTCGACGATGCGCACCCGTGCGCGCTTGCGCCACGCCTCCGCGAACGTCGCCGAGACGACGTCCTCGGTGTCCTGTCGGTGCTGCATGATCCTCCACACGTGGCGCCACACGCGATCGCCGTGACGATCGAACATCGCCGCGAAGGCGATGCCATCGCCGCGCACGACGGCAGCCCACAGCTGCGCGTCGGTCTGCTCGGCGTCCACGCCCTGGATTGTCCAGCACTGCGCCTGCGGTCACGCTGGACGCATCCCGGGCGTGTCACGGGCGAGCGTCGGCATCCCGCCCGTCGGACCTGACGCCTGCGGATCAGGGGATGGCGTACGTCGCATTGTCGATGAGGCGCACGGCGCCGACGCGCGCGGCGATGAGCACCTGCACCGGACCGCGGTGGTCGTCGCCGACGAGCGCGAAGGTCCTCGGGTCGACGATCGCCAGGTAGTCGAGCTGCACGCCCGAGTCGGACTGCAGCACGCCCTGCGCGGCGGCGATCATCGTCTCGACGCCGCGGTCGGCCGACGAACCCGCGGCCTCGAGCGCTCGCGCGAGCCGCAGCGCCGTCCGGCGGTCGTGGTCCGAGAGGAAGCGGTTGCGGCTCGAGAGCGCGAGCCCGTCGGCGTCGCGCACCGTCGGCACGCCGACGACCTCGACGGGCATGTCGAGGTCCTGCGTCATGCGCCGCACGAGGAAGAGCTGCTGCGCGTCCTTCTGGCCGAAGACCGCCACGTCGGGGTCGACGATGTGCAGCAGCTTCGACACGACGGTGAGGACGCCGTCGTAGTGGCCCGGGCGGATGCGGCCCTCGAGCGTCATGCCCAGGTGCCCCGCGGTGACGACTGTCGGGGACGTCGTGCCCGACGGGTACATCTGCTCGACCGTGGGTGCGAAGACCGCGGCGACCCCTGCCTCCTCGAGGCGCGCGCGATCGGCGTCGAGGTCGCGCGGGTACGTCGAGAGGTCCTCGCGAGGGCCGAACTGCATCGGGTTGACGAAGATCGACACGATGACGGTGTCGGCGTGCTCCATCGCGGCGTCGACGAGCGCGAGGTGACCGTCGTGCAGGGCGCCCATCGTGGGCACGAGCGCGATGCGGTCCCCCGCGGCCCGTGCCGCACGGACGGTCGCTCGGACCTCGGCGATCGTCGTCAGGGTGTCCACGTGCGGTCCTCCAGGTCGTCGCCGATCGTATCCGCCTCGGGATGCGACGGCGCACGCGAGAGCGCGCGCTCGACGCTCGAGCGCACGATGGGTCCGAGCAGCCGCACGGGTCGCTCGACGCCGATGGCGGCGAGGCGCGCGAGGGCGTCGCCCACGACGCGCTCCCCCAGCTCGGTCGCGAGCGCGACGGCCTCGGCGTAGTCGGCGCGGTCGGCCTCGGCGACGACGACGGGCTCGGCGCCGATCTCGACGACGAGGGCCTGCGCGATCGGCAGCACGGGCGCGGGCGCCGTGACGGCGCAGACGGCATCGCGCAGCCTCGTCAGGTCGAGCGACGTGCCGGTGAAGGCCATCGCGGGGTGGATCGCGAGCGGGATGGCGCCCGCGGCTCGCGCGGGCTCGAGCACCTCGACGCCGAGCTCGGCGGCGGTGTGCACGACGAGCTGTCCCGGCTGCCAGGCGCCGGTGGCGGCGAGGCCCTCGACGAGGCCGGCGAGCTGGTCGGTGGGCACGGCGAGCAGCACGAGCTCGGCGCGCTCGACGATGGTGGGCACGTCGAGCACCGGCAGGTCCGGCAGCATGACCTCGACGCGGTCGCCGCCTCCGGAGATGCCCACGAGGGCGTGGCCGGCGCCGGCGAGCGCCGCGGCGAGCACGGGCCCGACGTTGCCGGCGCCGACGATGCCGACGCCCAGACGCGCGGGCCTCACGAGCGCGGCTCGTCGGTGCGGGGCTGGTCGGTGCGGGGTTGGTCGGTGCGGGGCTGGTCTGCGTCCGGGTGGACGGTTCGATCGGTCACGTTCTGCGTTCCCTCGTCGTCGATCGGTCCAGATCTGGACCACTCGGCCGTCGAACGGTCCACATCTGGACCACTCGGCCGCGGATCGTGACCGGTCGGCGCAGGACGCGACCAGTCAGGGGTGCCCGTCGGTGGCGGCAGCGCAGGCGACGCCCCGGCCGGTCGATCGGTCGCGTTCTGCGGAGCCGCGTCGTCGAATGGTCCAGATCTGGACCACTCGGCCGTCGAACGGTCCACATCTGGACCACTCGGCCGCGAATCGTGACCGGTCGGCGCAGGACGCGACCAGTCGGGGGTGCCCGTCGGCGGCGGCAGCGCAGGCGACGCCCCGGCCGGTCGATCGGTCGCGTCCTGCGGTACCGCGCCGCCGAATGGTCCAGATCTGGACCACTCGGCCGTCGAACGGTCCACATCTGGACCACTCGGCCCCGAGCCCTCGGCCGTGCGCACGTGCCACGTCTCGGTCGTGTCGGCGCCGATCGCCGCGGGGACGAGCGTGCGGGCCCGGTCGTAGACGCGCTGCACGTCGTCGACGGCGAGCGCGCCGATGGTCGGGGACAGCGCCGCCCCCACGACGTGCACGACGAGGTGCGCGACGCCGAGCGCACCCTCGATCGGGCCCTGGTGCATCGCGAACGACTGCGTCCTCGCGAGGGGCACGACGCCCAGCGACCGCCAGATGCGGCCCTTCCGCAGCAGCACGGCGTCATCGGCGATCGCGACGCCGTTGCGACGCCATGCCAGCGGCCGCAGCAGCCGGGCCGACCGGGGCGTCGTCACGTACGCGTCCACCGCCGACGGCTCGGGCAGGCCGCGCTCGGGCAGGCCGTGCTCGGGCAGGCCGTGCTCGGGCAGGCCGCGCTCGGGCAGGCCGTGCTCGGGCAGGCCGTGCTCGGGCGAGCGCTCGAGGGATGCGCTCGCAGGAGCATCCGGCGCCGTGCCGGACGGAGCCGCCGCCATGGGCGCTCCAGCCATCGGCACCGCCCCCGCCTCCGCGACGCCCGACCGCGTCACGGCGCCGTCCACGATGCCGTCCGCATCCGTCGCGCCGTCGGCCGCCGACCCACCACGGCCGACGAGCCCGTCGTGCAGCAGGGCCGTGCCGCGCAGGCCGGGCAGCACGAGGCCGATCACGAGGTCGACGTCGGCGCGCGAGCCCACGGGCAGCAGCATGTTCGCGTACTGCCGCTGCTGGCCCGACGAGGCGTCCGTCGTCTTCGACGCGCGCGTGAACGCGACCTTCCACCAGCCCATCGGCCGCCACAGCAGCGGCTGGCTGACGGTGATCGAGAAGATGCGACCGGCCGGCAGCACCTCGGTCGTCGTCGACAGCAGGCCGTAGGCGAGTCGGATGCCGTCGCGCGTCTGCGCGATCGAGTAGCGCAGCTTCTGCGACAGCGTGCGCACCGTGATGCTCACGATCGAGATGAGCGCCGGGATGAGGGTGAACAGCAGCCACGGCACGTCGAGCACGAACACGACCACGACGGCGGCGATCGAGAACACGACGCCGAGGATGAGGCCGAGGTCGAGCAGCGACGACAGCAGCACCGTGCCGGGCTTGAGGCGCACGAGCGACGTCGGTGCGACGCCGTCGAGCTCGGCGTCCGGCCGCAGGAAGTCGTCGACGACCCGCTGCGCGTGCGAGCCGGAGGCGCCCTGCTCGGCGCCGGAGGTCGTGCGCCCCGCGGCGCGGGCGAGGATCTCGAAGCGCAGCGCGTCGGCGAGCGGCGTCGCCAGGTAGGCGAGCTCGACGTTCGCGTCGGCGCCGGCCGACTGGATCGACAGCTTGCAGGCGCCGAAGAGTCGCGCGAACCAGGGCTTCTCGATGTTGACGCCCTGGATGCGCGCGAGCGGCGCTCGCCGATGCGAGCGGAACAGGATGCCCTGCCGCACCTCGACGACGTCGCCCGTGACGCGGAAGCGGTGCACGCGCCAGGCGAGGAAGAACGCGAGGACGAAGAGCGCCAGCACGCCCAGGAGGCCCAGGAGCACCCAGATGAGCGTGCCGCTGCGCGCGAGCTCCTCCACGGCCCCGACCGCATCCGGGGCGCCGCCGTCGTAGTCGCCCGCCTCGGGCACGAAGAGCGCGACGACGCGGTCGCGCAGCGAGTTCACGAGGATGGCGCCGGCGACGATGACGGCGAGGCCGCCGCGCAGCAGCGGGGTCGCCGGATGCAGGCGGTGCCACTCGCCGTCGACGAGCGAGCGGGCGCGCTCCTGCACGGCCTCCGGCTGCGCGCCGGGCGGCACGAGGGCGTCGCCCGCGGGCAGCGGAGCGCGCGGGTCGGTCACAGCCCCGCCCGGCGCGACTCGGCGACGGCGACGAGCTCGTCGCGCAGCATCTCGGCGTCGGTGCCCGGCAGCCCCGGGATCGTGACGGCGCTCGTCGCGGCGGCCGTGACGAACTTGAGCGTCTTGAGGTCGAGCATGCGCTCGACGGGTCCCTGCGTGATGTCGACCACCTGCATGCGGCCGTACGGCACGCTCACGAAGCGGCGGTACAGCATGCCGCGGCGCACGAGCAGGTCGTCGTCGCGCATCGCGAAGCCGATGGTGCGCACGCGCAGGAAGCCGAAGATGCCGCTGAGGAGCATGAGCACGAGGAGACCGCCCGCGCAGAGCGCGACGAGCCACCATGCGAGGCCGACGACGAACCACAGCAGCGCGGCGAGCGCGGCCGCCATGATGACGCCCCAGATCGCCGTCGTCCAGAGCTCCGCCCACGCGTAGCGCGGGCTCACGCGCCGCCAGTCGCCTGCGAGATCGATGCGCTCCATGCCTCCAGGCTAGGGCCGGGCGCTGGACGCGTCGTCCGCCCGACGACGGACGCCGAGGGGATGAGGCGGCCGCCGCGGGTCATGCGGGCGAGGCGCCGCCGTCGTCCTCGGGCGGGAGCATGCACCACGACTCGGCGAGCAGCGCCGCGACGAGCAGCACGATGCCGCCGCCGGTCGTCGCGATCGCCATCGTCACGGCGTCGCCCGAGATCACGGCGCGCGTGAGCAGGAAGACGAGCGCGCCGCTCGCCCAGCCGCCGACGACGCAGGCGACGATGCCCGAGGCCTTCGCCATCGCGAGCGCGCCGGTCGCATGGCGGAAGCCGACGCGTCGCCCGCCGCGCACCATCTGCCGCACCGGCCACGCGAGGACGAGCAGCAGCACGGCGATCGCGGCCAGCACGGCGCCGATCGACGCCGGCAGCGGCAGCACGGGCCGACCGGCGCCCACGAGCAGCGCGTCGGCGACGTAGCCGAGCGCCGCTGCGACGAGCCACGTGAGCACGAGGGTCACGGGTGCCGTGCGCGTCATGCGCGCCCCTC
The DNA here is from genome assembly GCF_039531815.1 of Agrococcus versicolor. Classification (NCBI taxonomy): domain Bacteria; kingdom Bacillati; phylum Actinomycetota; class Actinomycetes; order Micrococcales; family Microbacteriaceae; genus Agrococcus; species Agrococcus versicolor. The sequence continues at coordinate 32,278 of NZ_BAAAQT010000008.1, forward strand.
GCGGAACGGCCACACGTCGCCGTGGGCGTACTCGGCGAGCTCGGCGATGCCGCCGTGGCCGGGCAGCTCGGCCTCCGGCTGCACCTCGAGCCAGGGCTGCAGCACGAACTGGCGCTCGTGCGCGCGGGGATGCGGCAGCGTCAGGTGGGGGTCGTCGTCGACGATGCCGTCGATCGTCACGACGTCGACGTCCATCGTGCGGTCGCCGAAGCGCTCGAGGCGCACGCGGCCGAGCGCGTCCTCGATCGCGTGGACCGCGTCGAGCAGGTCGCGCGGCTCGAGCACCGTGCGGACGATGGCGACGGCATTGACGTAGTCGGGTGCGCCGTCGGCGCCGTCCGGCTTCCACGCCGGCGACTCCCACAGGCTCGAGCTCGCGACGACGCGCATGCCGGGCGCGCGGTCGAGCAGCGCGAGCGCCTGCCGCACGAGCGCGGCGCGATCGCCGAGGTTCGCGCCGATCGACAGCACGGCCTCCGCCTCGCGCAGCATCACGCGCGCCTGCGCTCGATGACGACGGCGACGTCGTCGAACGGCACCGCGATGGGCGCCTGCGGCTTGTGGATGGTGACGCGCACCCGATCGACGCCCGCGAACCCGAGGGCGACGGCCGCGACGCGCTCGGCGACCGTCTCGATGAGGTCGACCGGATCGCGCTCGACCGCGGCGACGACGGCGTCGGCGAGCTCGCCGTAGTGCACCGTGCGGGCGAGCTCGTCGCCGCGCGCCGCCGCCCGCAGGTCGACCGTCGCGTCGAGGTCGACGACGAAGCGCTGGCCGTCGCGCCGCTCGTGGTCGAAGACGCCGTGATGCGCGAAGGCGACCAGCCCCCGCAGCGCGATGCGATCCGGCTCGCCGGCGACGGGCGCGAGCACGGTCGGCAGCGTCGCGGCGGCGCCGTCGACCGCGCCGAGCACGTCGAGCACGCGACGCGTCGCGGCGACGTCATGCACGCGCACGCCCCACGCGCCCGCCTGCGCAGCGAGCAGGGAGACGGCGGCCGAGCCGGGGTCTCGATGCTCCATGGGCGCACCCTCCGGCAGCAGCGCGCCGAGGAAGCGCTTGCGGCTGCCGCCGACGAGCACGGGCAGGCCGAGGTCGACGATGCGGTCGAGGCCGGCGAGCAGGCGCCAGTTGTCGTCGGCGCCCTTCGAGAAGCCGAGCCCGGGGTCGAGGACGATGCGGGTGGCGTCGACGCCGGCCGCGACGACGGCGTCGACGCGGGCCGAGAGCTCGTCGCGCACCTCGGCGACGACGTCGCGGTAGGTCGTGCCGCGCGACAGGTCGTGCCCGCGCCAGTGCATGACGACGTAGGTCACGCCGAGCTCGGCGACCACGGAGGCCATGCGTGCGTCGGCGAGCCCGCCCGACACGTCGTTGACGATCGTCGCGCCAGCCTCGACCGCCGCCCGCGCCGTGTCGGCGTGCATCGTGTCGATCGACACCGCGACGTCGTCGCGTGCGAGGCCCTCGACGACGGGGAGGATGCGCGCGAGCTCGTCGGCCGCGGCCACGGGCGTCGCACCCGGCCGGGTCGACTCCCCGCCGACGTCGACGACGTCGGCCCCCTCGAGCCGCATGCTGCGCGCATGGGCGATCGCGTCGTCGACGTCGACGAAGCGGCCGCCGTCGCTGAAGGAGTCGGGGGTGACGTTGAGCACGCCGAGGATGCGCGTCATCGCGGCGATCCGATCAGCACCATGATCTCGGCGCGCTCGAGCGGCTGCGCGAGCACGCCACGGCTCGCCATCGTCACGGTCGAGGAGCGCACCTGCCGGGCGCCGCGCGCCGTCACGCAGCCATGCGTCGCCTCGACGACGACGAGCACGCCGCGGGGAGCGAGGCCGCGCACGAACGCGTCGGCGATCTCGTCGGTGAGGCGCTCCTGGATCTGCGGCCGCGCCGCGACGGCGTCGACGACCGCGGGGATGCGCCCGAGCCCCACGATGCGGTCGCTCGGCAGGTAGGCGATGTGCGCCGTGCCGGTGAACGGCAGGAGGTGATGCTCGCAGATCGACCGCAGCTCGATGCCGCGCACGAGCACGAGCTCGCCCGTCTCGCCCTCGAGGCTCGTGGTGTCGAGCAGGTGCTCGGCCGCGTCGACGCCGACGCCCGAGAAGTACTCCTCGTACGCGTCGGCGACCCGCCTCGGGGTGTCGAGGAGGCCGGCGCGCGCCGGATCCTCGCCGATCGCGGCGAGCAGCTCGCCGACCGCCGCCGCGACGCGTGCTCGATCCACCGCCATCGTCAGGCTCCGCTCGCGCCTTCCGGGGTGGGCGTCTCGACGTCGACGTCGACCGCCTCGTCGACCTGCTGCGAGACGGGCAGCGAGATGGGCGGCTGGTCGCTCACGGGGCGGGCGTCGCTCGAGAGCCACTGGCTGCGCGGCGTGAGCTTCTGCACGTCGGCGAAGATCTCGGCCAGCTGGAGGTGGTCGAGCGTCTCCTTCTCCATGAGGTCGGTCGCGAGTCGGTCGAGCACGACGCGGTTGGCGTTCAGCACCGTCCACGCCTCGTCGTGGGCCTGCTCGATGAGCGCGCGCACGGCGCCGTCGACCTCGCGGGCGACGTCCTCCGAGTAGTCGCGCCCGTGGCCCATGTCGCGGCCCATGAAGACCTCGCCGCTGCCGGCGCCCAGCTTCACGGCGCCGAGCGACGCCGTCATGCCGTACTCGGTGACCATCTTGCGCGCGATGCCCGTGGCCTTCTCGATGTCGTTCGACGCACCCGTCGTGGGGTCGTGGAAGACGATCTCCTCGGCGACGCGGCCGCCCATGGCGTACGTGAGCTGGTCGAGGAGCTCGTTGCGCGTCACGGAGTACTTGTCGTTGATCGGCATGACCATCGTGTAGCCGAGGGCGCGGCCGCGCGGCAGGATCGTCACCTTCGTGACGGGATCGGAGTGGTTCATCGCCGCCGCCGCGAGGGCGTGGCCGCCCTCGTGGTACGCCGTGATGAGGCGCTCCTTGTCGTTCATGACGCGGGTGCGCCGCTGCGGGCCGGCCATGACGCGGTCCACGGCCTCGTCGAGCGACTCGTTCGTGAGGTGCTTCTGGTTCGTGCGGGCGGTGAGCAGCGCCGCCTCGTTGAGCACGTTCGCGAGGTCGGCACCCGTGAAGCCGGGCGTCTTGCGCGCGAGCACCATCAGGTCGACGTCGTCGGCCATCGGCTTGCCCTTGGCGTGCACGCGCAGGATGGTCTCGCGACCGCGCATGTCGGGGGCGTCGACGCCGATCTGCCGGTCGAAGCGACCGGGGCGCAGCAGCGCGGGGTCGAGGATGTCCGGACGGTTCGTCGCGGCGATGAGGATGACGTTCGCCTTGACGTCGAAGCCGTCCATCTCGACGAGCATCTGGTTGAGCGTCTGCTCGCGCTCGTCGTGCCCGCCACCCATGCCGGCGCCGCGGTGCCGCCCGACGGCGTCGATCTCGTCGATGAAGATGATCGCCGGGGCGTTCTGCTTGGCCTGCTCGAAGAGGTCGCGCACGCGGCTCGCGCCGACGCCGACGAACATCTCGACGAAGTCGGAGCCGGAGATCGAGTAGAACGGCACGCCGGCCTCGCCCGCGACGGCCCGCGCCAGCAGGGTCTTGCCCGTGCCGGGAGGGCCGTACAGCAGCACGCCCTTCGGGATCTTGGCGCCGACGGCCTGGAACTTCGCGGGCTCCTCGAGGAACTCCTTGATCTCGCTGAGCTCCTCGACGGCCTCGTCGGCGCCGGCGACGTCGGTGAACTTCACCTGCGGCATGTCCTTCGAGACCATCTGGGCCTTCGACTTGCCGAACTGCATGACGCCGCGGCCACCGCCGGCCATGCGCGTCATGATGAAGTAGAAGAGCACGCCGAGCAGCAGCACGGGCAGCAGGATGCTCAGCAGGCCGACGAGCCAGCTGCTCTGCGGCACCTGGTCGTCGAAGCCGTCGGACGGCGCCGCCTCGGTGATGGCCTGCACGACCGACTCGCCGCGCTGCGCGACGTAGTAGAACTGCACGCGATCGGTGCCGAGGTCGTCGTCGACGTCGGAGAGCACGAGCGTGACGCGCTGCTCGCCGTCGATGATCTCGGCCTCCTGCACCGCGCCGGACTCGATGAGATCGAGCCCCTGGTCGGTGCGGATCTCGCGGAACGTCGGCACCGCGATCAGCTGGAAGGCGATGACGCCGATGACGAGTGCGAGCACGACCCACGGGATGGGGCCGCGTACGAGCTTCTTGAGGTTCAACGGAGTCCTTGCGTCGCGACGGTGCCCATCAGGCTACCGGCGCGCCGCAGGGCCTCCCTGCACTGTTCGCTGTGGGCGGGCGATGGATGGCGGGGGCCCTCAGAGGCGTGCCAGGGCGCCGATGCCGGCGACGAGGGCCCCGATGAGCAGCGTCGATCCCATCGCGACGCCGACGGGGAGGCTCGGGGCCCACCCGCGGCGATGCGCGAGCACGCCGGCGACGGCGATCGCGCCGAGCTGCACGACGCCGAGCACCGCGAGCCCCGCATCCTCGAGCATGACCGCGAGCGGCACGAAGTGGGCGGCGACGACGGCGGCGACCGCGACGGCGAACCAGCGGACGCGACCGAGCCGCCACAGCACGAGGCATGCGACGCCCGCCGCGACGACCTCCGTGCCGACGAGCACGCCGAACCAGGCGTAGCGGCCCTCGAGCGCCGTCGGCGCATCCCGGTTCGCGACGAAGAGCACGAAGCCCGCGACCGAGACGAGCATGCCGAGCCCGCTGCCGATGCCGAGCCAGGGACGAGCGCGCCTGGGCGGCGCCTCCTGGGCCCAGCCGAGCCACACGAACGTCATCAGCCCGAACCATCCGAGCTCGAACAGCCCGTCGCGCAGGTGATCGGTGAGCATGCGCCTCCTCGCGTCGCCGCCGAGGCTACGCCCGCCGCCTGCGTGCCCTCCGGGAGCCGATCAGTCGTCGGCGGACGCGTACACGTGCGGCGCGAGCACCGCGACGCCGCGCAGGTTGCGGTAGCGCTCCGCGTAGTCGAGGCCGTAGCCGATGACGAAGTCGTTGGGGATGTCGAAGCCGCAGTAGCGCACGTCGACCTCGACCTTGAGTGCGTCGGGCTTGCGCAGCATCGTGCAGATCTCGACGGATGCCGCACCGCGCGAGCGGAGGTTCGCCTGCAGCCACGACAGGGTGAGGCCCGAGTCGATGATGTCCTCGACGATGAGCACGTCGCGATCCGTCAGGTCGGTGTCGAGGTCCTTGAGGATGCGGACGACGCCGCTCGAGGTCGTGCCCGAGCCGTACGACGACACGGCCATCCAGTCCATCTCCACGTCGCGTCGGAGCGCTCGCGAGAGGTCGGCCATGACCATGACGGCACCGCGCAGCACGCCGACGAGCAGGATCGACCGCCCCTCGTAGTCGCGCTCGATCTCACGTGCGAGCTCCTCGAGGCGCGCGTGCAGCTCCTCCTCGGTGTGGAGGACGCCTGCGAGGTCCTGCTCGATGTCCTTGAGGTCCATGTGCGTCGCTCCTGGCGCTCGTGGTTCGACTCGGGCCTCCAACCTACCTGCGGCGCGTGCGGCGAAGCGTCACGAGCAGCACCACGAGACCGAGGATCGCGATGAGCGGCCCGAGCACCGTCCAGGTGGTCGTGCCGGTCATGGAGGAGCCGGCGACGAGGCCGATCCCCTGGAGGAAGAAGAGGCTGCCGGCCGCGATGAGGATCACGCCGAGCACGACGCCGAGGATGCGAGTCATGCGCCCACCGTAGGCGCTCGGCGTCACGCCCGACGGATGCGGGGCGGTCGCGTCAGCCGACGAGGCTGAGCGAGGCGGCCACGAGCAGGAGTGTCTGGCCCTCGTCGGAGTCGACGTACGCCTGCGCGTCGTCGAACGTCGGGAACGACCAGGCAGTCCCCTGCTGGTCGCCGCCCTCCGCGGGCACGCCGCTCGAGAACGCCGTCGCGAACGACGTCATGCCCCCGTCCGGGTGTGAGCCGACGTTGTAGACGAGGCAGTTGGGCTGCGCGTCGAGCGCCGAGTCGGGGAGGACGCCGATGGTCAGCACGACGCCGCCGGCCGGCTGCTCGATGGCGTAGGCGGCGTCCGAGAACCCCACGCCGTCGGGCGACGAGAGCCCGGCGTCGGAGGGCGTCGCCGCCAGCACCTCCTGCGGGTGCTGCGTGCTGCACGCGCCGCCGATGCCGCCGAGGCCCCCGAGGTCGTGGAAGTACGAGAGCACCGTCGCACCGGTCTCGTCCTGCACGTCCATGCCCACGACGGTCCCGACCTCGTTCTCGCTGGTCGTGTCGGTGGCCGTCCAGTCGCTCGGCATCGTCCAGGTCGCGCCGTCGGGCGCCTCGACGCGCTGCCAGGGCTCCGACGAGGGCGAGGGGGTCGGCTCGGTCGAGGCGGAGGGCGAGGGCGAGGACTCGGGGGATGCGCTCGGCGACGGACTCGCTGCCGAGTCGGCCTCGGTCGTGCCGGTGGCGCAGGCCGCGAGCGCCAGGGACGCGACGACGAGCAGCGGGATCGCGACCGGGCGGATGCGCAGCATGATGGCCTCTCGAGGCGTGGGGGTCAGCGGATGCGGATGCCGAGCAGCAGGTCCGTGAGGGTCTGGTGCTCGTCGGTGTCGAGGTACGCGAGGGCCTGCTCGCGGGAGCCGAAGTCGAGCCCGCCCACCGGATCCGCGACGACGAGGATGCCCGTCGGCACGTCGTCGGCGGGGTAGACGGCGAAGAACGGCTCGCACGACTCGGCCGAGGCGAGCGCGGCGAGCGTGACGCCCATGCCGACGACGAAGGCGTCCGGCACGTCGACGCGGTCCTCGAACCGGATGGTCGTGGCGACGACGACCTGCTCGCCCGCTGCCGTCCACGCCTCGGCGGTGGCGCCCTCGGCCCCCGCGTACGGCAGGACCTCCGCCGCCTCGAACGTCGGGAGGTCCTCGGGCTGGCAGGTGAAGTCCTGCGCGTACTGCCCCTCGGGGACGCGGAAGACCGACACCATGTCGAGACCGCGGTCGCTGACGACCATCCACTCGGCGTCGTCGCGCGGCTCGAGCGTCCACCCATCCGGCAGCGGGATGCTCGCCCAGCCGAGGTCCTCGCGAGACCAGTCGGCCGTGGGATCGGCGGGCTGCGACGGCTCGGCCGACGGCTCGGCGGACGGCTCGATGCTCGGTGCGCTCGGGGACGCGCTCGGGCTCGGCTCCGCGCTCGGCGCGGGGCTGGAGGAGGCGGGCTCGGCCGCGGGGCCGCACCCGGCGAGCGCGGCCGTCGCGGCCGCGGCGACCACCATGCCGCGCAGGGCTGCTGCGCGCCTCGTGCGGCCACCTGCGCGACCGGCGTTCACGAGGTCCGCACCGATCGGAGGATCTCGAGGATCGTCGCGTACTCGTCGGTCTCCATGTAGGCGCGGGCGTCGTCGACCGAGTCGACGTTCCAGAGCGGGTCGTCGTTCGAGACCTGCAGGTGCGTGCCCATCGAGACGCCGCCGTCGCTCGTGCCGAAGACGTTGTAGAACGGGCACGCGAGCTCGCCGTCGCCCAGGTTCGCCGCTGCGGTGATGCCGATCGAGAGGACCATGGGATCGCCATCGAGGGCGACGGTGGCGATCACCTGCTCGTCCTCTCCCTCGCCCTCGACGAGGGGCGCGACGTCGATCGGCTCGCTGCCGAGGACCTCTCCGGTCGAGGGGCCCTCGCACATGCCGCCGATGTCGACGAAGTCGCTCGAGCGCAGCAGCGTCTGGCCGTTCGGTGCCGTCAGGGTCGCCGAGTCCATCCATCGCGAGTACGAGCCGTCGGGCTCGAAGAGCTCCGACTCGCTCTCGAGCGTCCAGTCGGCCGGGTACCGGTAGGTCATGTCGCCGTCGTGCGTCGCGTACTCGAGCCAGTCGCTCGTGTCGACCGCGGCCGGCTCGTCGCTCGAGGAGGCAGACGGGCTCGGGGACGCCGACGGGGCGCTCGAGCTCGAGGCCTCGGAGCCCGCATCGCCCGCGGCGCAGCCGGTCAGCAGCAGGAGCGCGACGGCGACCGCGGCGGGTGCGCCGATGGCGGATGCGGGGCGGGTCATGCGAGGTCCTGTCGTCGTCGGCGGAGCGGGTGCGCGGCGTGCCACCCACCCCGTCATGTCCGGCATCGCCCCGTGGTCGCACGTGCGGTCGGGGTGCCCGTGCGGCCCGTGCGGCCGCACCTCCACGATGCGGCGGCGGGCTGGACGCGCGCTCCATCCGTGCCGAGTCGTGATGGAAGCGTTACGACGTCGCGAGCAGTGGGCTCGCGATGGCGTCAGGCCGCCGTGAAGAGCAGCAGCGAGCCGTCGCGCGCGACGCGGATGCCGGGCAGGTGGATGGGCCCCTGGCCGTGCCAGTCGGTGACGAGCCGCGACACCTCGAGGGTCTGCTGGCGCGAGAGCGACACGTGGAACTCGCTCTGCACCGCGAGGCGGATGATGCGCTGGCGCAGCGCCGGCGGATTCGCCGCGAGCGCGCCGGCATGCAGCGACAGCCCGCCCTCCGCGTGCTCCGCGAGGTCGTGGATCTGCTCCTGCGCGAAGTGCGCGAGCGCCTCCGCGTCCTCGCGCAGCTGGTCGGCCGTGCGCGTGAGCGCCTCGACGACGCCGCCGCCGAGCTCCTGGTCGAGGATCGGCAGCACGCGGTCGCGGACGCGTGCACGCAGGAAGCGGTCGTCGTGGTTGTGCGGGTCGCTCCAGGCGTCGAGGCCCTGGTCGTCGCACGCGGCCTTCGTGTCCGCGCGGCGGACCGAGAGGAACGGGCGGCGCAGGAAGCCGATCGCGGGGTGCATGCCCCACAGGCTCTCGGGGCCCGAGCCGCGGGCGAGGCCGATGAGCACCGTCTCGGCCTGGTCGTCGAGCGTGTGGCCGAGGAGCACCGCCGCCGCATCCAGCTCGGCCCGCGCCTTCAGCAGCGCCGCGTACCGCGCCTGCCGGGCCGCCGCCTCCGGCCCGCCGTGGCCGTCGACCGTGACGCGGCGCACGAGCACGGGATCGAGCCCGAGGTCGCGCCCCTGCTGCGCCGCGGCCTCTGCGACCTCCGCCGACGCATCCTGCAGCCCGTGGTCGACGACGACCCCGCCGACGCGCAGGCCCGCACGGGGCCCCTCGAACGCCGTCGCCGCGGCGAGCGCGAGCGAGTCGGGCCCGCCCGAGAGCGCCACGAGCACGAGCGATCCCTCGTCGATGCCGGCGAGCGACTCGCGCACCGCACGCCGCGTGTCGGCGACCGCGGGCGTGAGCCTGGGACGGCGGTCGTCGGGAGTGGGCATGCCATGATCCTATTGCCGATCGCAACACACGAGACAGGAGCACGGGTGGCCTACGACGTCGTCATCGAGATCCCCAAGGGGAGCCGCAACAAGTACGAGGTCGACCACGAGTCGGGGCGCGTCTACCTCGATCGCGTGCTCTTCACGACCTTCGTCTACCCCACCGACTACGGCTTCTTCGACGCCACGCTCGGCCTCGACGGCGACCCCGTCGACGCGCTCGTGCTGCTCGAGTACCCGGTGCCGCCGGGGGTGTTCGTCAAGGTCCGCCCCGTCGGCCAGCTGAACATGGAGGACGACGGCGGCATCGACACCAAGGTCATCTGCGTCCTCGACAAGGACCCGCGCTGGGCCCACATCCAGGACATCGACGACGTGCCCGAGCAGCTGCGGAACGAGATCGAGCACTTCTTCACGCACTACAAGGACCTCGAGCCCGGCAAGTGGGCGAAGCTCGGCGGCTGGGAGGGCGCCGAGGCGGCCGAGGCCACCGTGCGCGCAGGCTTCGAGGCCTTCGAGTCGTCCGACCACGCGAAGGGCGACGGCTCGGTCGACGCCCCGCAGCCGGGCCGCGACGTCGACTGACGCGACCCACGAACGCCGGGAGGGCGGCGCATCCATCGGATGCGCCGCCCTCCTCGCGTCCGCAGGGGTGGCGCTAGAGGTTCGCGCCCCTGGCCCGCAGGAAGGCGAGGGGATCCTGCGCGACGCCGCCGACGCGGATCTCGAAGTGCAGGTGGCAGCCGGTCGACCAGCCGGTAGAGCCCTCGTAGCCGACGACCTGGCCGGCGGCGACGGACTGGCCGTAGCCCAGCGGGGACGGCGCGGCCATGTGGTAGTACCGCGTCTGCACGCCGCCGCCGTGGTCGATCCAGATCATGTTGGCGCCGTAGGTGTCCTGACCGCGCACGGCGACCGTGCCGCCTGCCGCGGCGTAGATCGGGGTGCCGCAGCCGGCGACGATGTCGAGCCCCGCGTGGAGCTTCGAGAACGACCCGGTCACGGGGTCGGTGCGCCAGCCGAAGCCCGACGAGATGCGGCCGTAGTGGGGCGAGGTCCAGCCGCTGCCGGAGACGCCCGGGCCGGCGTAGCCGCCGCTGCCGCCACCGCCGCCGCTGCTGGCGCCGCCACCGCCGCCGCCGCCACCGCCCTGGGGTGCCGCAGCCGCAGCCGCCGCCGCAGCGGCAGCCGCCTGGGCCGCTGCGGCCTCGGCCGCAGCCGCACGCTGGCGGGCCTCCTCCTCCTGGCGCAGGCGCTCCTGCTCGGCGAGGTAGGCGTACCACTCCTGGCCCGCGTTGTAGTCGGCCTCGGTCGCGGCGCGGTTCTCCTCGAGCACGCTCAGCTGCGCCTCGAGCTCGGCCTTGTGCGCGTTCGTGCGATCGACGGCTGCAGCGGCCTCCGCGGCGGCCTCCGTCGCCGCGTCGAGCGCGGCGCTCGCCTCCTCGCTGAGGCGCGCGCGCTCGTCGCGGGCGACCGCGGCCTGGTCCTGCAGCGACTGCGCGGTGTTCGCATCCTGCTGCGCCTGCGTGTAGAGCGTGTCGGCGGAGGACGCGGCCGTGTCGAGCAGGCTCAGGCGGTAGAGCCACTCGTCGGCGCTGCCCGGGTTCGCGAACAGCTCGACGCTCAGGTCGCCGGCGCCGCCCGTGCGGGCGAGCTGGGCCGCGAGCTGCGATGCGGCGCGCTGCGACTGGTCGGCGACGCGCAGCGCGGCGCCCGCCTGCTCCTCGAGCTGCGTGGCGGTGAAGGCGGCCTCGTCGAAGCGCTCCTGGGCGGCCGCGGCCTCCTGCGCCCGCTGGTTCGCGACCTCCTCCGCGGCGGCCTGCTCGGTCTCGAGCCGCGAGATGAGGTCGCGGATCTCGGCGATCTGCGACTGCTGCGCGGCGACGTCGCCACGAGCGGCCTCGACCTCGCTCCACGTCGGGAAGCCCCATGCATCCTCGGCCTGCGCCGGGCTGCCGGGCGTGACGATCGTCGCGGCGAGCGCGGCGAGCGTCGCGCCTGCGACGAGGGCGAGCCTCAGTCGCGTGCGGCCACGCCTCGACTGCGTGGTGCTGTGCATGTGGGGGACCTCGCCACGGGGATGGGGGATGGTGCGGGCTGCAGCAGACTATCAACCATCACTTGAGAGTCAAGGATCCGCGCCGGCGGGCGGCGCGGCGGGGCACGGCCGCGACACGCCACACGACGGGCATCCGCCGCTCGGTTTGCACCCGCCCGCTCGGTGTGGGTAGAGTCATCCCTCGGTAGCCATGAGTCATCAACCCATGGCCCCATCGTTTAGCGGCCTAGGACATCGCCCTTTCACGGCGACAGCACGGGTTCGAATCCCGTTGGGGTCACGCTGGTCGATGATGCAAGGCCCTGTAGCGCAGTTTGGTTAGCGCGCCGCCCTGTCACGGCGGAGGTCGCGGGTTCAAGTCCCGTCAGGGTCGCGGTGCGGCCCCTCGCGAGAGCGAGGGGTTCACGCTAGGTACGGCCGGTCTCACCGCCCGACCTAGGGCTCTGTAGCTCAGTTGGTAGAGCGCACGACTGAAAATCGTGAGGTCACGGGATCGACGCCCGTCGGAGCCACGCAGCGGAGATTACACCGCTGCTGAACCCCCGCGTAGCTTCTACATCGCGGGGGTTCTTCCATGCCCGCCGCGACGCCCGCGCCTTCGCCCTCGTCGCAGGATCGACAGGATGCGAGCCATGAGCGACGACGTCACGCCCGGCATCTACGAGCACCACAAGGGTGCCCGCTACGAGGTGCTCGCGCTCGCTCGGCACTCCGAGACCGAGGAGTGGCTCGTCGTCTACCGGCAGCTGTACGGCGACCGCTCGCATTGGGTGCGACCGCTCGCGATGTTCGCCGAGACCGTCGAGCGCGACGGCGTCGCCGTGCCGAGGTTCGCGCGCGTCGCCGACGCGTGACGCGTCAGGCCGCTCGGCGGTCCTCGACGTCGTCGTCCTCGCTGCGGAAGCGCGGCTCGGTGCGCAGCTCGGGGCGCACGCCCGCCTTGTCGGCGTAGAACGCGCGGATGGCATCCATGTCGGTCGTGACGTCGCCCGTCATGCGCAGGGTCGGGCCGAGGCCCGCCGTCTCGGTCGTGATGTCGGGGTAGCCGAGCGTGACCGGCAGGCCGGTCGCGACGGCGATGCGGTGGAAGCCGCTGCGCCAGTGCGTCCCTGCGCCTCGCGTGCCCTCCGGCGTCACGACGAGCTGGATCTCCTCGCCGCTCGCGATGAGCGCGATCACCTCGTCGACGATGCGCGACGGATCGCTGCGGTCGACGGGGATGCCGCCGAGCCTGCGCATGATCCATCCGCCCGGTCCCTGGAAGAGCTGGTGCTTGCCGAGGAACCGCGGCGAGATGCCGTGCGACCACGCGATGGCGAGCATGAGGACGAAGTCCCAGTTCGACGTGTGCGGGGCGCCGAGGATGATGCGGGAGCCCGTGACGGCGGGGTCCTCGCGCACGAGCGTCCACCGGCTGCCCCGGAAGTAGAGGCGAGCGATCGCCCGTCGAACCGGCATGCGTGGCTGCGTCATCGATCCCCCATCCGCTCCCCCGAGGGTACGCGGCGGCGCATGCCGCGACGAGCGCGCCCCGCTCGCGTCCAGCCGGGCGGCGTAGCGTCCGGCCATGCGATTCGCGTGGACCGGCGACGGCGTGACGGCGGACGGACGGCTCGTCGCGACGTTCGACCAGGAGTGGCTGCGCGACCGGGCCGACGTCCGCCTCGAGGGGCAGACGTGGCGGTTCCGCAAGGACGGGCTCGGCGGCGGCTGGGCGGCCTCCCTCGACGGGGACGACCGCATCGTCGCGTCGAGCCTGTCGATGTGGCGCATGCGATGGGAGGTGCGGGCGCCCAGCGGCGTCTTCGAGGTGCACCGCACGTCGACGTTCCTCGCGACCACCTTCGAGCTGCGCGTGGGCGGCGCCGCCGTCGGGACGATCGAGAACGACGCCTTCTGGCGCTTCGTGCCCGTGCTCGAGGCTCCCGACGCCATGCCGCCGGCGGAGGCGGCGTTCGTGCTGTGGTTCGTGCGACGGGCCGTCGCACGAGCAGCCGCGACCTCCGCCTCCGTCTCGACCTAGCGCGCGGCCCGCTCGGAGCGCAGCACCGACAGGCGCGCGCGGTACTCGGTCTCGTCGATGTCGCCGTTCGCGAAGCGGGTCGCGAGCGCCGACTCCCCCGCCGCCGCCGCGTGCACGAACGGTCGACGCTGCATCGAGCGGCGGAAGAGCAGCACGAGCGTGACGATGAGCGCGATCGACAGGATGGGGCCGAGGATCGCGAACGGCCAGAGGCCGCCGGGGCCGCCGGGGCCGAAGCGCGTCGCGACGTCGGCGACCGCCGGGCCGACCTGCGGCAGCGACGCCGCGACCTGGGTGATGGTGGTGAGCATGGTGTCCTCCTCGATGCGACCACCGTGGCCGCGATGCAAGGCTCCCGCCGAGCAGGCCGCCAGCGCGTCCGGCCGCGGGATGCATCCGCCGCCTCCCTCGGGAGGCTCGCGTCGGCCCCGCGGAGGCTCGCGTCAGCCCTGCGCCCACCCGGGCCGCACGAGCCCCGACTCGTAGGCGAGGACGACGAGCCGCACGCGGTCGCGGGCCCCGAGCTTGCCCATCATGCGCGACACGTGCGTCTTGGTCGTGAGGGGGCTCAGCACGAGCCGCTGCGCGATCTCCTCGTTCGACAGCCCCTCGCCGACGAGCGCGAGCACCTCCCGCTCGCGCTCGGTGAGCCCGGCGAGCGGTGCGTCGTCGACGGGGCGGATGCCGCGGGCGACCCGCTCGAGCAGCCGCCGGGTGACGCCGGGGCTCAGGAGGGCGTCGCCGGCGGCGACGACGCGGACGGCGCGCAGCAGGTCGACGGGGTCGGCATCCTTCACGACGAAGCCGCTCGCCCCGGCGACGATCGCCTCCCCCACGAGCTCGTCGAGCTCGAACGTCGTGACGACGACGATGCGCGTGCCGGCGAGCTCCGGGTCGGCGACGATCGTCCGCGTCGCCCACAGCCCGTCGCGGCCCGGCATGCGCACGTCCATGAGCACGACGTCCGGCCGCTCGGCGTGCACGAGCGCGACCGCCTCCTCCCCCGTCGCCGCCTCGCCGACGACCCGCATGTCGTCCTCCGAGTCGACGAGGGCATGGAGGCCGGCGCGGATGAGGGCCTGGTCGTCGACGACGGCGACGGTGATCACGATGCCTCCGGGAACGTCGCGACGATGGCGAAGCCGCGCTCGGTCGGGCCGGCCTCGAGCGTGCCGCCGAGCAGCGCGACCCGCTCGCGCATGCCGACGATGCCCGTGCCAGCGCCCGCCGGTGCCGTGGGCTGCGCGGGGGTTCGTGCGCCGGCGCCGTCGTCGACGACCCGGACGGTCACGCCCTCGGGCTGCCGCTCGACGTCGATCGCGACGTGCGCGCCGGGCGCGTGGCGTGCGGCGTTCGTGAGCGCCTCGCGCACGATGCGCACGATCGCCGACTGGATGGCGGTCGACGGCCGCGGATGGAGCCGGTCGACGAGGGCGGGATGGATGCCCATGCCGGCGGCGCCCTCGACGAGCGCGGGCAGGGCGTCGAGGCTCGCCTCGGGCACGAGCGGACCCTCCGCCTCGCCGCGGAGGACGCCGAGCATGTGCCGCACGTCGTCGAGCGCCTGCCTGCTCGTGTCGCGGATGGTCGCGAGCGCCTCCGTCGCCCGTGCGGGCTCCCGATCGGCGAGGTGGAGGGCGACGCCGGCCTGCACCGAGATCGACGACAGCGAATGGGCGAGCACGTCGTGCAGCTCGCGCGCCATGTCCTCGCGCTCGCGCGCATGCCGCGTGCGCGCCAGCTCCTCCGCCTGCTCGCGCGCACGCCGAGCCTGCTCGCGGCGGGCGCGACGGGCGACGGCGACGACGAGCACGGCCGCGAGGGCGATCGACGTCATGACGGTCGCGACGAGCATGCCGCGCGTGCCCTCGAGCACGGCGACGGCCGTGACGCCCGCGCCCAGGAAGAGGGCGATGCCCGCCGCCGCCCATCCGGCGCGGCCGGCGCGCGCTGCGAGCACGACGACGACGGCGAGCGGCAGCGTGGCGGGCGGCAGCGGCACGAACACGAGCATCCACGCCGCCGTCGTCACGACTGCGGCGACGAGGGTGCCGGCGCGCGGCCAGCGATCGGCGGCGAGCACGGCGAGGGCGCCGAGCACCGTCGCCGCGAGGCCGATCGCGAGCGTCCACCCCGCGGGTGCGACGCCGAGCTCGCGCGCCCACGCGGCGCCGGGATGCCACGCCGACGCGGTGGCGCGCCAGATGGCGATGGCGCCCGGGATCGCGAGCGCGGCGACCGCGCCGAGGATCGCGAGTCTCGTCGGGCGCGCGGGCATGGCGTCAGCGTAGGCCAGCGATGCGCCGGTCGGCGTCCGCCTGCGGGAGGCGTTCGGTGCCTCCCGCGGGAGGAGGTGCGGCCTGCGCCGACTGGTCACGTTCCGCGCCGACCGGTCACGTCCTGCGCCGACCGGTCACGAAGTGCGATCGATCGGTCCACATCTGGACCGCTCGACGGGCGTGGGCCGCAGAACGCGACCTCTCGACGCAGGATGCGACCGCTCACGGGGTGGGGCAGCCATCCTCCGCGTCCTCGGACGTCCCGGTGGCCGAATGGTCACGATCTGCGCCGAGGGGTCACGACGTGCGGCCGAACGGTCCAGATCTGGACCGCTCGACGGTCGAGTGGTCCAGATCTGGACCATTCGGCGAGCGTCGGCCGCAGAACGTGACCGATCGACCGCCACCGCACGCAGAACGTGACCGGTCGACCACCACCGCACGCAGAACGTGACCGGTCGACCACCACCGCACGCAGGACGCGACCGATCGACCACCACCGCACGCAGGACGCGACCGGTCGATCACCCCCGAACCACCCGCCCCGCGTCACACGAGGACGCACGCCGCGTCATGTGACGACGCCGCCTCGCGCCGCGTCGGCGGCCGGGGCTACCGTGCCTGCCATGGCGAACCTCCCCGTCCTCGACCTCTCCGACCTCGATCGCGGCGAGGCATCCGCCGCGTCCTTTCGCACCCGGCTGCGCGAGGCGACGCGCGACCAGGGCTTCCTGTACCTCGTCGGCCACGGCATCGATCCCGACCTGCAGAGCCGCGTCCACGGGCTCGCCCGGGCGTTCTTCGCGCTGCCCGAGGCCGACAAGCTCGCGATCGAGAACGTCGGCAGCCCGCACTTCCGCGGCTACACGCGCGTCGGCGGCGAGCGCACCGAGGGCGCCGTCGACTGGCGCGAGCAGATCGACATCGGCCCCGAGCGGCCCGCCGTCGACCGCGACGACGCCGACTACTGGCGCCTCCAGGGGCCGAACCTGTGGCCCTCGGCGCTGCCGGAGCTCGAGATCGTCGTGCGCGAGTGGCACGACCGGCTCACCGAGGTCGGGCAGCGACTGCTCGCCGCCTGGGCCGAGTCGCTCGGCGCACCCGCCGACGTGTTCGACGCCGCGTTCGCCGAGCCCTCGACGCTCATCAAGATCGTGCGATACCCCGGCACCTCCGCCAGCAGGAAGGGCCACGGCGTCGGCGCCCACAAGGACTCCGGCGTGCTCACGCTGCTGTGGGTCGAGCCCGGCAAGGACGGCCTGCAGGTCGAGATCGACGGCGAGTGGGTGGATGCGCCGCCCATCGAGGGCGCGTTCGTCGTGAACGTCGGCGAGCTGCTCGAGCACGCGACGGGCGGCTACCTGCACGCGACGCGGCACAGGGTCGTCTCGCCGCGCTCCGGCAGCGACCGCATCTCGATCCCCTTCTTCCTGAACCCGGCCCTCGACGCGCGCATCCCCGTGCTCGAGCTGCCGCCCGAGCTCGCCGCCGATGCGCGCGGCGTCTCCGACGACCCGGGCAACCGCATCCACGCCACCTACGGCGAGAACGCCCTCAAGTCGCGGCTGCGCGCGCACCCCGACGTCGCCGCGATCCACCACCCCGACCTCGTCGCGGCACGAGCCGCGGCGGCCGCCTAGCCAGGGCGCGACTCGGCTGCCCACCCGCCTACGCTGGAGGGATGCTCACGCGACGCCAGGCCGCCATCCGGCTCGACATCCCGCTCGAGATGGCGCAGCGGCACGGCATCCCCTCCTCCATCGCCGAGGATGCCGTCGCAGCGCTCGAGACGGATCCGCCCGCGTGGCTCGTGCAGTCGCGCGCCAACCGGCCCGCGGGCGGGCGCCCGGTGTGGGTGCGCCTCGAGTGCGTCGTGTGCGGGCTCGTCGAGTGGGAGCGCCCCAAGAAGTGGTGGCCCGAGCTCATGGCCGTCGTCTGCGACCGCCACGACCCGTCCGAGGCGCCGCGCCCGGCCGCCGGCACGGTGCGCGCCGAGATCGACGGCATCGGCGTGCGCTTCGTCGGACTGGTCGACAGCCCCGCCTGACGCGGGCTCAGTGCACCGCGAGCTCGACGACGAGCACCGCGACGCCGAGCAGGGCGATGCCGACGAGGGCGCCCACCTTCACGCCAAGCCGGACGCGCAGCCTGCGGACCGCGAGCAGCGTGACGAGGACGAGGGTCAGGACGAGCACCACCGAGATCGTCCGCAGGGCGACGTCGAGCCCGAGGAGGCCGAGGGCCGCGGCGCCGAGCAGCACGAGCGGCAGGACCACGACGCTCAGCGAGCCGAGGCTCACCCACAGCAGGTGGCGGATCTCGGCGCGGTCGGGCAGCGCCTCCTCCCGCACCATGTGCGCGAGGAGGTCCGAGACGAGCACGGCCAGCAGCGTGCCGAGGACGGTGAGCACGAGCGTCGTCGCGGCGCCGCCGACGCTCGCGTGCGTGCCGGACCGCTCGACGGCGATCACGACGGCGAGCGACGTGAACGTGACGTAGATGCGCTCCTTCAGCGCCTCGGCGCGCTGCGTCGCATCCGGGCGTCGTCGCCCTCCGTCGGCGGCAGGGGGCTGCGGGTGCGCATCGTCCATCCGGTCACCGTACGACGTGCCGCCCTGCGGCGCGGGCGTCAGTCCCGCAGCGTCTCGACGAGCCGCACGAGGTTGCGCGTCGCCATCGTGACGGTGAGGGGGCCCACGCGCGGCACGAACGCCGAGGCCACCTCGAGCGCAGAGTCGTCGAAGTTCCGGCGCTCCGCGACGTCGACGAGCAGCGCGCCCGGCTTCAGCTCGGCGCCCGTGATGGGCTCGAACGACGCCGACGGCACCGCCGAGACCACGACGTCCGCCTCGGCGAGCGCCTGGGCGCGCGTCGCGGTCGAGTCGCGCACGTCGTGCGTGTGGCGGCCGATCGCGGGCTCGAGCAGCAGCGAGCCGTGCACGTCGAGCGAGTGCACGCGGGCGCCGTCGTTCGCGAGCATCGCCGCGAGCGGCCTGCCGACGATGTCCGAGCGGTTCACGACGCACGCCGTGATGCCCTCGAGCGGCGCCTCCGAGCCCTCGCCGCGCATGCCGGCGTGCTGCAGCAGCTTGAGGATCGCGAGCGGCGTGCACGGCAGGATCGCCCGCTGCGCGCCGGCGTCGTCGACGAAGCGCCGGTTCTCGTACAGCAGGCGGCTCCAGAAGGAGTGCATGCCCTCGATGTCCTTGCGCGGGTCGACGAGCTCGCGCAGCCAGCGGTCCTGGGCGGACCCGAGGAGCGGGTAGTAGAGGAAGATGCCGTCGACCGAGGCGTCGGCGTTCGCTGCCGCGATCGCCGCCTCGACCCCGCTCGGCTCGACGCGCTGCACGTCCATGGCGATGCCGACGGCCTCGCACGCACGCGACGCGTGGCGGGCGTAGGTGGCGGCCGGGCCGTCCTGCTGGCTGAGGATGCCGACGATGCGCAGCGAGCGGCCGCGCTCGGCGAGCGCCGAGACGGAGGCGCGCACCTCGTCGCGGTAGGCGCGCGCGACCTCGGTGGGGTCGACGACGGTCGCGGTCATGGGGTCTCCTGGATCACAGAGCGGTGAGGATCGCGTCCCACGCGCGCTGCCTGCGCTCGTGGAGCGCGGGCTCGCCGTCGAGGCCCGCGAGGTTGACGTCGGCGGTGCGCAGGGCGGCGCGCGCGGCACCCAGCAGCAGGTCGCGGCCGGCGAGCACGTCGCTGCGCACGTCGGCCTTCACGAGCGGCTCGACCGCGACCGAGAACGCGACGGCCTCGAGCGCGGCATCGGCGACGTCGAGCGGCGCGACGGTCGCGACGACCGTCTCGACGCGGATGGCGGCCGAGCGATCCGCGCGCTCCGCGTCGTCGTCGCGCGGCATGCGATACGCGGCCATGAGCGCCTCGAAGACCTCGACGTCGGCGTCGACCGCGGTGCGCAGCGTGCCGAGGATGGCCTCGCCGCGCTCACGCGCCTCGCGCAGCGTCGCGGCCGTGTCCTCGTCGGTCCTCGGCGACGCGAGCGTCACGTCGATCGCCATGAGCACGAGCGCGGTGCCGAGCGACGCGGAGACGCCGGAGATGGAGCCGCCGCCGGGCGTCGGATCGGAGGACGCCGTGCGCCGCAGCAGCTCGTCGCCGGTCGCATCCCACAGACTCTCGCTCACGTGCTGCGACGATACCGGGCCGAGCGCACCCGCCGCGCCCCGTGCGTCCGCCGCGGACGTGCGGCGGGCGAGCGCATCCGTCGGATGCGCCCGCCCGTCGTGCACGGCTCGCTCAGCGGCGGCGGGGGCTCCGCTCGGGCGTCGGCAGGGTGCCTGCGGCCCGCTGCGCCTCGTAGTACGCCTGCGCCTCGGCCTGACGGTCGCCCTCGGCGCCCGTCGCGATCGCGGCGCGCAGGTGCTCGTCGCCGAGCCCGAAGGCGTCCACGAGGTCGAGCGCGTGCGGGCGGATCTTCACGAGCAGCCGCTCGATCGTCGAGCGGACGACCTTCGCACGGGCGCCGGACAGGCGGCCGTTGGCGAGGTACCAGGCGAGGTGGCGCTCGAGCAGCGTGAGGGCGAAGAGGTCGCGCACCCACGTCATGACGCGTGCGGTCTCGCCCGACATGCGCTCGACGGCCTCCGTCAGCGCCTTCCACTGCTGCAGCTCGGTCCAGGCCTGCGCGGCCTCGATGAGCTCGTTCTGCACGTTGTTGAACGCCTTCGACGACTTCGCCTGGTCGCCGCGCGGCACGTGACGCAGCCGTCCGGCGATCTCGGCGACCATCGTCTCCACGCGGTCGGTGAGCAGCTCGCGCTGCACGGCCGTCTGGCGCAGGGCGCGGGATGCCGTGGCCGGCTTGCCGAGGTCGCGCACGTCCTGCGCCACCTGGTGCAGGCCGACCTGCGCGGCGGCCCGGCCGGCGAACTCCTTCGCCGCGAACTGCGCGAGCTGCGTCGCCGACGCACCCTTGAACTGCTTCGCGAAGTCGCCGAGGAGGCGCTTGCCGACGAGCTGCAGCATGACGGTGTTGTCGCCCTCGAACGTCGCGTAGATGTCGAGGTCCTGACGCAGCGACGTGATGCGGTTCTCGGCGAGGAAGCCGGCGCCGCCGCACGCCTCGCGGGACTCCTGCAGCGTGTCGAGCGCCGCCCACGTCGACATGGCCTTGAGGCCGGCGGCGAGGGTCTCGAGGTCCTCGCGGTGCTCGGGGGTGTCGGTGCGGCCCGAGAAGACGCCGTCGAACTCGGTGAGCAGGCGGTCGTGCGCGTAGGACATGGCGTACGTCTCGGCGAGGCGCGTGAAGAGGCGCTTCTGGTGCCTGCGATAGTCGAGCAGCACCTCCTCCTCGACGTCGCTCGATGCCGTGAACTGCCGGCGCTCGGCGCCGTAGCGGATCGCGATGGCGAGCGCGGCCTTCGAGGCGACGACGGAGGCGCCGTCGAGCGACACGCGGCCCTGCACGAGGGTGCCGAGCATCGTGAAGAAGCGGCGTCCCGGGCTCTCGATCGGCGACGAGTAGGTGCCGTCGGCCGCGACGTCGCCGTAGCGGTTCAGCAGGTTGAGGCGGGGCACGCGCACGGCGTCGAAGTGCAGCCGACCGTTGTCGATGCCGTTGAGGCCGCCCTTGAAGCCGTCGTCCTCGCCGCCGATGCCGGGCAGGAACGCACCCGTCTCCGGGTCGCGGATGTCGACGTAGAAGGCGTGCACGCCGTGGTCGACGCCCTTCGTCACGAGCTTCGCGAACACGACGGCGGCGAGGCCGTCGTTCGCGGCGTTGCCGAGGTAGTCCTTCCAGGCGCCGCGGAACGGGGTGTGGAGGACGAACTCCTCCGTCGCCTCGTCGTACGTCGCGGTCGTGCCGATCGACGCGACGTCGGAGCCGTGCCCCGTCTCGGTCATGGCGAAGGCGCCCGGCACGTCGAAGCGCATGATGGGCGGCAGCAGGGTCTCGTGGTGCCGCGTCGTGCCGAGGTGCAGCACCGCGGCGCCGAACAGGCCGTACTGCACGCCCGACTTGATCTGCAGCGACGGGTCGGCGAGCACGAGCTCCTCGAAGCCCGCGATGTTGCCGCCGTGGTCGTCCTCGCCGCCGATGGAGGCGGGGAAGGCGACGAGCACGGCGCCGTCGTCGGCGAGCAGGCGCATCTGCCCGAGGACGCGGGCGCGGTGGTCCTCCATCGTGAGGTTCGCGATGCGCTGGTAGTCGGGGTTCGCAGCCTTCGCACGCGCGGCGAGGCGACGATCGGCCCACTGCCCGAGCAGATCGCGGCCGAGCCAGTCGACGTCGATCGTGCCGGTGCGCGGGGTGGGCGCGAGGTCGAGGGGCGCGTGCGCCTCGTCGGCCTCGAGCGGCTCGGATGCGGACAGGGTGTCGACCACCGGATCCTCCTGGATTCCCTCGTCGGATGCTGGTGTCGGCGACGCTACGCCTGCGCCGATGGTTCGTGGGCAGCGTTGTCGTGGGCGACAGGTCCGACCCCGCACGCCCCGACGCGCATTGTGGGATACCTCCTGCGCATCGGGGTATCCGTGGTGCCGACCCGACAAGCCTGCGCAGCGATGCGGTCGGGCGCAGGCCCGGAGGGTGGGCGCTCGGTACCGTCGCACCATGCCGACCACCCCCGCGATCGCCTCGCACGACCACGCGGACGCCGGGCGCAGCCGTGCTCGCCCCCCGGAGCGCATGCCCCGTCGGGCCGCCGAGCACGCGACGCGTCCCCTCGACCACCCTGCGTCGCCGATCGAGGCCCGGCCGTGATCCGCCTCCGCGGCGAGATCGCGGCGATGCTGCGCGTCCTCGGGCTCCCTCAGGGTCACGGCGACGTCCTCGACGCCATCGCGCTCGCGGGTCGTCCCGGTGAGGTCGACGGCTTCCTGCGCGACGACGGCACCACGGCCGACTACCTCGTGCTGCGCTCGGTCGGCACCGAGCTGCGATGGATCGACGGCGCGCTGGCGTCGGTCCTCATCCGCACCCAGCCCGAGGAGGGCTACGGCACGCATCCCCGACCGCACGCCCTGATCGACGGGCTCTCCGCCACCGCCACGCGCCAGGAGGTCCGTGATGCGCTGGGAGCCCCCGAGGCCTCGGCGCCACGTTGGGACCGCTACCGCGTCGAGGGTGGCTACGTCCTCTTCCGGTTCGCCGACGAGCGGACCTCGCGCATCACCGTCATGCAGGACGTGCCCCGCTAGCGACCCTCGATCACAGCGCCGCGTGCACGACCTCGCCGCCGACGACCGTGAGGTCGACGGGCATGGTGCGCAGCGCCTCGGGGGCGAGGTCCGCGCCGATCGCGACGAGGTCGGCGGGCTCGCCCACCGCGATGCGCGTGCGCGACGACGCGTCGATCGCGGTCGCGACGTCGATGCCCTCCTGCGGCTGCCACGGCGCATCCCCGTCGCGCGTGCGCGTCACGGCCGCAGACATCGCGATCCACGGATCGAGCGGGGTCACGGGCGCGTCGGAGCCGAGGATGACGCGCACGCCCGCGTCGAGCAGCGAGCGGATGCGGTACGCGAAGCGCTCGCGGCCAGCCCAGTAGAGGGCGACGAGCTCGCGGTCGTCGAGCATGTGCTCGGGCTGCAGCGACGCGACGACGCCGAGGCTCGCCATCCGCACGACGTCGGCGTCGGTCGCGAGCTGCGCGTGCTCGATGCGGCCCGTGACGCCGACGGACTCGAAGACGTCGAGGACGGCGCCGAGCGCGGCGTCGCCGATCGCGTGCACGGCGTTCGTCAGCCCCATCCGCCTGCCGCGCTCGAGCACGTGGGCGAGCGTCGCGGGCGGCACCTCCATGACCCCGCGCCCGCCGTCGGGGTAGGGGTCGTGGCAGAAGGCGGTGCGGGTGCCGAGCGAGCCGTCGGTGATGACCTTGAGCGGGCCGACGTGCACGCGCTCGAGGATGCGCCTGCCCGTGCGGTCGCCGCGCGCCTCGGCCACGTCGAGGTCGTGCGGGTAGACGCCCACCTCGACGCGCACGGGCGGCGGCGTGCGCGCGGCCCACGCCCCCACGGCGTCGTCGAGGTCGAGGTCCGTGATGCCGACGACCCCGCGCCGCGTCGCGTCGGCGAGGGCGTCGCCGATCCACCGGCGACGCAGGACGTCGTCGGCCGTGGCCTCGAGCCGCGCGAGCGCCGAGAAGCTCGCACCCTCGCGCAGCATGCCGTCGTCCGGCAGGTCGACGTCGAGCATGCGCCCCATCGCCGAGCTCGACCACGTCGCGTGCAGGTCGGCACCGATGGCGGTCACGGGGCGGTCGCCGGCGACGGCGTCGAGCAGGGCGCGCGTGGGCGCATCCGACCACAGCCCCTCGCGCATGCCGACAGCCACGAGCGGCTCGTCGCCGGGAAGCATGCGCAGGGCGTCGCGGATGCGCGCGGCGGCCTCGGCCGCGCTGCCGACGTCGGAGAGCGAGACGCGTCGTCGATGGGCCGCCCACGTCGACAGATGCACATGCTCGTCCCACAGCCCGGGCAGGAGCGTGCGGCCGTCGAGGTCGACGTCGCCATGCCCGGCGCCGGTGCCCGGGGTCGATGCGGCGATGGTGGCGATGCGGCCGTCGCGGACGTCGAGGTCGACGACGGATCCGTCGAGCAGGCGAGCGCGCGTGATCCTCACGGCGACACGCTACCCGCGCCGCGCGCCCGCGAGACGCACGCGAGACCGCCGAGCCGCGACAGCGCGCATCCAGGCGGCGCGCCTAGCGTGACCGCCATGCACGCCCTCGATCGCCGCACCCTGCTGACGGGCTCCGCCGGCCTCCTGGGGCTCGGGCTCCTGACGCTCGCCGGATGCGCGTCCGGCGACCCGGCGGCGTCGCCGTCGCCATCGGCCAGCGGGCCCGACCCGATCGACGACGCCCTGCCGGACCTGACGCTCACGCGTCTGTTCGGCCAGAAGGTCACGCCGTCGACCGCGTTCTACTCCATGGCGCTCGCCGGCGATCGCGTCATCGTCTACGACGACACGGACACGATCGAGGGACGGCTGCTCGCGCTCGACGCGACGACCGGCGCGACGGCATGGTCGTTCGCCGACGTCGAGCCCGCCGTCGTGGCGCTCGGCATCGGGGCGACGTCGTTCGCACCCTCGACGCTCGTGACCGCGGGCGCCGACGGGGACGCCGTGCTCCTCTCCACGACCTATCAGAACCCGTGCCCGGGCGGTGCGGCGATCTGCTCGAACGCCTCGACCGAGGCCACCGCGGGGCTCGGGGTCGTGGCGGTCGACCTGGCGGGTGGCGGCATCCGCTGGCACGCGATCGTCGTGCCGTCGCTCGACCGCAGCGATCCAGCCTCGACGCTCGCGAACGACTCGGCCGTCGAGCCCATCGGCGGCACCGAGACCGTGGTCGTCGTCCGGGCGGGCCTCGCCGGGCTCGTCGTGCTGCCGGGGGGCGAGGCTCCCGAGCGCGAGGAGCAGGCACGCACCATCGGCCTCGCTGCCGCCGACGGGAGCGTGCTGTGGGAGCGCCCGGGGCTCGTCGTCTCGAGCGTGACCGACGTCGTGGTCGCGATGCGGCGCGAGGCCGGCGTCGTCGTCGACGTCGTGCTCGACCCCGACACGGGCGAGGAGCTCTGGCAGGTGGAGTCCGGCCTCCGCGTCCTCGAGGCCGGCGCGGGCATCCTGGCCATCGGCGACCAGGAGGCCGGGCGCGTGCTGCTCGTCGACTCCACGACGGGCGAGGAGCTCGCGACGGTGTCGGAGGGCGCACCCGGCGATGCCGCGCTGACCACGGACGTGCGCATCGGCACCGACGTCGACGGCGGGCCGCTGGCCGCCTGGGGCAGGGAGATGCTCGACGTCGACGTCGACGACCCGTCGTGGCGGCAGTGGTCGTGGGCGGGCGACGAGGCTCGCCCCGGCATCGAGCGCTCGCAGGAGATCCTCCTGCTCTCGAGGATCGACGCCGGCTACGCGTGGCACTCGGCGGGCTCCACCGCCGTCGTCGCCTGCGACCGGTCGGGCGCCGCGCGGTCCGAGCGCGTGCTCGGCACCATGCGCGGCATCGGCGCGGGGCGACTGCTCGTCGAGTCCTCCGTCGGCTTCGACCTCTACGAGGTCGCCTGACGCGAGCGGTCGCGGATCAGGCGGTGCCCGGGCGCGCGGCGGGGTCGACGTCGCGCTCGGCCGGCGGATCCTCGACGACGCTCGCGATCGTGATGGGGGCCGTCACGGGATCGGGTGCGCGGCGACGGCCGCGGGCGACGTCGGCGATGCGTGCCGCGACGCCGTTGGCGATGGCGATGCCGACGAGCAGCACCGCGCCGCCGACGAGCTCGGCCGGCGCCGGGCGCTCGCCGCGCACGAGCACGCTCGTCGCGATGCCGATGACCGGCACGAGCATGGCGAACGGCACGACGCTCGATGCGGGATGGCGCGCGAGCAGCGAGTTCCAGATGCCGTAGCCGACGAGGCTCGCGACGACCGCGGTGTAGACGATGGAGCCGATGCCGAGCGGGCTGACGTTCGCGAGCGCGTCGACGATGCGCTCGGGGCCGTCGACGGCGAACGAGAGCGCGGCCATGGGCACGGGCACCACGATCGCCGACCACACCGTGAGGCCGAGTCCGCTCGCGGCGCCCGCCTTGCGCGTGATCACGTTGCCGACCGCCCACGTCGCGGCGGACACGATGACGAGCGCGAGGGCGATGAGCGGCACGTCGCCCGATCGGCCGAGCGCGACGATCGCGACGCCGACGACGGCGATCCCGATGCCGAGCAGCTGCACGCGGCCCGGTCGCTCGCCGAGCACGAGCGCCGACGCCGCGATCGTCACGATCACCTGCACCTGCAGCACGAGCGAGGCGAGCCCGGGCGGCATCCCGAGCGACAGCCCCAGGTAGAGGAGGGCGAACTGGCCGAGCGACATCGTCGCTCCCACGGCGAGGATCGTCGACCAGGGCAGGTCGGGCTTCGGCACGAGGAAGATGGCCGGCACCAGCACGACGGTGAACCGCAGCGCGAGCAGCAGGAAGGGCGGCAGCTCCTCGAGGCCGATGTCGATGACCACGAAGTTCGAGCCCCACAGCAGCACCACGAGCAGGGCGAGGGCGACGTGGCGGGGAGGCATGCGTCCATCCTCGCCGGTCGCGGCCCGCTCCACCGCCGGCCAGTGGCCGACTCGTGGAGCGACGGCGACGGCCGCGCCGAGCCCGCTCACCGCAGGCTGCGCTGCACGCGGAGCGCCGGCCTGGGCGCGGCGGCAGCGGCCGAGCGGTACTCGGCGAGGCGCGGTGGCACGGGCGCCGTGCGAGCGGCCGCGAGCGCCGCACGAGCGTCGGCTGCGGCGCGGCGCATCGCCTCGGGATCGAGCAGCCGGCTGCGCAGCTCGGGATCGACGGCGCGGGCGCGCAGGCCGTCGGTGCGGAGGTCGCGGATCGTGCCGACGACGGCGGCGAGGGCGAGGAGGGACAGGAGGACGAGGAAGGTGCTCATGGCAGCAATTGCACTCCTTGTCAGATCCTGCCACCAGTGGCAGGATGGACGGCATGCAGCAAGATCCCGCCACCGTGCCGACGCTCTCGGTCGCGTGCATCGTCGACGACGGCGTCAGCCCGTTCGAGATCGGCGTCGCGAGCGAGGTGTTCGGCGACGACCGCACGGATCGCGGCGTGCCCCGCTTCGACTTCCGCCTCGTGGCGCCGACGCCCGGCCGCGTCACGGTCGACTCCGCGGGCGGCTTCGCCCTGCACGTCGAGCACGACCTCGCCTTCGCCGACGAGGCCGACGTCGTCATCGTCCCCGCCTTCCGCGACTGCGGCGAGGAGGCCTGCGGCGTCGAGGTGCTCGACGCCATCCGTCGCGCGCATCGCCGCGGCGCCTGGGTGCTCACGCTCTGCACGGGTGCGTTCGTCGCCGCCCGCGCCGGCGTGCTCGACGGCGGCCGCGCCACGACGCACTGGCGCCACGCCGACCGCATGCAGGAGGAGTTCCCCACCCTCGAGGTCGCGTGCGACGCGCTGTACGTGCAGCACGGACGCGTCATCACGAGCGCGGGCACCGCCGGCGCGATCGACGCCGCGCTGCACCTCGTGACGCTCGTCGCTGGCGCGCAGGCCGCGGCCACCATCGCCCGCGCCATGGTCATGCCGCCGCAGCGCGACGGCGGCCAGAGCCAGTACGCCACGGGCCCCGTCGTCGAGCGGCACGCCGAGACGCTCGCGCCGCTCGTCGAGTGGATGGCCGGCCACCTCGACGTGCAGCACACCGTCGGATCGCTCGCCGCACGCGCCCACATGTCCGAGCGCACCTTCGCGCGACGCTTCAAGGACGAGCTCGGCACGACCCCCGCCGCGTGGCTCGCGAGCCATCGCGTGCGGCGCGCGCAGCAGCTGCTCGAGGCGACGGACCTCACGCTCGACGCCGTGGCGGCCGAGGCCGGCTTCGGCACGGCGGCGCTCATGCGGCACCACTTCCAGCAGCACCTCACGACGACGCCGAGCGCCTACCGGCAGCGGTTCCAGGTCTCGCGCGTGCCCGCGCTCTCCGTCGCCTGACCGCCGCATCCACGCGTCAGCGAGCCGCCGGCCGCATGGTGCAGGCGACGGCTCGCTGGAGCGTGGATGCGGCGGTGGCGCCGGCCCGGCCGGCTAGGGCTGCGTCGGCAGCGCCACGAGCGCACCGCTGCCGGGCGGCAGGTGCACGGCGGCGTCGTCGAGCGCGACGGCGTCCGACGTGCCGAACAGCAGGGTCGCGCCCAGCGGCACCGGTGCCTCCCACACGGCGTCGCCGACGTTGACGAGCATGTCGACCGGGCCGCGGCCGTCGTGCGCCGCGTCGGGCGTCGTGCCCGCGATGCGCAGCGAGCCGCTGCGGGTGACGCGCAGGGTGCGCGCCTCCTCGTCGACGACGACGCGGTTCGCGGCGAGCGACGGGTCGGTGAGCGCCGCCCAGTCGCGGCGCAGCGTCGCGAGCCGTCGGTAGCCCTCGAGCACGACCGCGTGGCGGCCGGAGCCGAGCTCCTCCCAGCGCAGGATCGAGCGTCGGAACGTCTCGGGGTCCTGCGGGTCGGGCACGACGTCGGCATCCCAGCCCATCGCGGCGAACTCCGAGATGCGGCCCTCGGCGGTCAGGCGGCCGAGCTCCTCCTCGGGGTGCGAGGTGAAGAACTGGAACGGGCTCGACGCGGCCCACTCCTCGCCCTGGAAGAGCATGGGTGTGAAGGGGCCCGCGTAGAGCAGCATGGCCGCGACGAGCAGCTGCGAGTCGTCGAGCACGTCGACGGTGCGGTCGCCGATCGCGCGGTTGCCGATCTGGTCGTGGTTCTGCGCGCTGACGACGAGTCGCCACGAGGGCATGCGCTCGACGTCGATGGGGCTGCCGTGGTCGCGGCCGCGGAACGACGAGAACGTGCCGTCGTGGAAGAAGCCGCGCTCGATGGCCTTCGCGAGGGCGCCGAGGGGCTCGAAGTCTGCGTAGTAGCCCGCCGTCTCGCGCGTGAGCGCCACGTGGATCGCGTGGTGGTAGTCGTCGCTCCACTGCGCGTCGAGGCCGTAGCCGCCGCCCTCGCGCGGCGTGACGAGGCGCGGCTCGTTGAGGTCGGACTCGGCGATGAGCGTCAGCGGGCGGCCCTGGTGCGCCGACTCGGAGGCGACGCCGACCGTGAGCGCCTCGAGGATGTGGTCGTCGGGGTCGTCGACGAGCGCGTGCACGGCGTCGAGCCGCAGCGCGTCGACGTGCATGTCGCGCAGCCAGTACAGCGCGTTCTCGACGATGTAGCGGCGCACCTCGGGCTCGCGCACCTGCACGACCTCGCCCCACGTGTTGCGCTCGTCGCCGAGGTACGGGCCGTACAGCGGCAGGTAGTTGCCGCTCGGGCCGAGGTGGTTGTAGACGACGTCCTGGATGACGGCCATGCCTGCGCGGTGGCACGCGTCGACGAAGCGCTGGTAGCCGGCCGGGCCGCCGTACTGCTCCTGCACCGCGTACCAGAGCACGCCGTCGTAGCCCCAGTTGTGCGTGCCGTTGAACGCGTTGA
The DNA here is from genome assembly GCF_039531815.1 of Agrococcus versicolor. Classification (NCBI taxonomy): domain Bacteria; kingdom Bacillati; phylum Actinomycetota; class Actinomycetes; order Micrococcales; family Microbacteriaceae; genus Agrococcus; species Agrococcus versicolor. The sequence goes on from NZ_BAAAQT010000008.1 coordinate 61,842, forward strand.
CCGGCAGCACCTCGACGTGCGTGACGCCGATGGAGGCGAGGTGCTCGAGCTGCGCGGCCGCCGCGTCGAACGTGCCCTCGGGCGTGAAGGTGCCCACGTGCAGCTCGTACACGACGCCACCCGCCAGGCGACGACCCGTCCACTCGCCGTCCTGCCACGCGTGCTCGGCCGGGTCGAAGGTCTGCGACAGGTCGTGCACGCCCCGCGGCTGCCGGCGCGAGCGCGGGTCCGGGCGCACGGCGTCGTCGTCGCCGATCTGGAAGCCGTACTCCCCCGCGGGACCGGTCTGGCGCCACCAGCCGCCGCCGACGTCCTCCATCTCGGTGGATGCCCCGTCGGTGACGAGGCGCATGCGGTCGGCGCGCGGCGCCCAGACTCGGTACTCGTGGTCGGCCATGCCTCCAGCCAACCAGAGCGCGGGGTGCGGTCACGCCCCTGGGACGAGGGGGCGGGAGTTCGCTACGATCCGGGTCGCGCGGGCCGGTGCTGGAACCACGCCGACGACGACGGCACGAAGAGCGCGGCCACGCCGACCACGAGCAGCACGGTGCCGATCGACGTCGCACCTCCACCGCCGAGGAGGGCGAGCACGAGCGACACGGCCGCGACGATCGCGAGGCCGGCACGCGCGCCGTCGCTGCCGCGGGCGACGAGCACCGTCAGCACGGCCTGGGCGACGACCACGACCACGCCGGCGACCACGAGCGCGACGGCGGCGACCTCGAGCCCAGCGCCCGCGAGCCCCGCATCGGCTGCGGCCGCAGCGGCGACGGCCGCGCCGATCGCGAGCACGACGACGCCGACGACCGAGAGGGCGAGGGCGATGCGCAGCAGCAGCACCCCGAACGCCACCGCGTCCGGTCGCGGCGGTCGCGGCGTCGCCGCACGAGGGCGGTCCTGCGCGGACGACGGCGATGCCGGACGCGGCGCGACGCTGCCGACCGGCACGGGCACGATGGATCGCGGGGCCGAGCGCCGAGGCGCGTCGGCTGCGGGAGGCTCGAGCGACGCGTCGTCCGCGGGGGTCGTCATGGCGCGACGCTAGCGCCGTCGCCCGCGTGCAGGCTGAGTCCCCGGTCCGAGCAGGTCAGGCGTCCTCGGGCGCGATGGCCCCGGGGAGCGCGATCGTCGGCTGCGCGGCCGGCGGCGGCTCGGCGGGCGGCGGCGGGACGGAGAGGCCGAACCCGGCGTACGGGGTCGGCTCCCACCCGGACGAGCTCGTCGAGCCGATGCCCGAGAACACCGTGCCCGAGCGCCAGTCCCACGTCTCGACCGCGCCGAGGCTCGGCGGCGCCTCGCGGGCACCGAGCGGCTCGACGGGCGCGAGCGGCGGCACGGCATCCGGCTGCCGCCGCTCGCGATCGTCGGCGCTCATCGGCTCATCGGCCCGCGGGGGCCAGGAGCGCGACGGGGAGATCGCGCAGCAGATCGGCGAGACGCACCGACCCGCCGTCGACCTCGCGGCCGGAGAGGAGGTCGACCCAGCGCCCCTCGGGCACGGGCAGCACCGTGTCGCCCCAGCCGCCGCGTCGCGCGAGCCCGAGCGGCAGGCGCGTCACGACCGCGATGGCACCGCCGCGGTCGAACGCGAGGGCGTGGTGGGCGGCCGCGCCGCGTGCGAGCACCGCCGCGTACGACGACACGAGCTCGGGGCGGTCGCGACGCAGGCGCAGCGTCTCCCTCACGACGCGCACCTTCGCGTGCTCGAGGTCGTCGACGTGCGCGGGCTCCGTCGCTGCACGCTCGCGCAGCGCATCCGCCTCCGCCCAGTCGACCGGGCGGCGGTTGTCGGGGTCGACGAGCGAGAGCTCGCGCACCTCGGAGCCCTGGTAGACGTCCGGCACGCCGGGCATCGCGAGGGCGAGCAGCTTCGCGGCGAGCACGTTGGCGCGCCAGCCCGGCTCCACGGCGTCGACGAACGCCTGGATCGCCGCACGACCCTCGCCCTCGAGGCACGCGTCGACGAAGGCGACGAGGCCCTCCTCGTAGGCGGCGTCGGGGCTCGTCCAGTGCGTGCGGGAGTCCGCCTCGCGCGACGCCTTCTCGGCGTAGGCGAGCAGCCGCTCGCGGCTCGCGGGCCATGCGCCCACGACGGCCTGCAACAGGAGGCTCGTGAACGGGCGGTCGTGCTGCGGCGCGTGGGGCAGCATCCGCTCGAGCAGCGCCTCCCACTCCTGCGGCACCTCGGCGATGGTCGAGATGCGTGCGCGCACGTCCTCGCCGCGCTTCGTGTCGTGCGTCGACAGGGTCGTCATGGCGTGCGGCCAGCGCTCCTGCCTGCGCTCCATCGCGACGTGGAAGTCGACGGGGGCGATCGAGAAGACCGACGGGTCGCCGCCGACCTCGTTGAGCGAGGTGAGCCGGCCGTAGCGGTAGAACGCCGTGTCCTCGACGCCCTTCGCCATGACCATGCCGCTCGTCTGCTGGAACCTGCGCGCGGCATCCTCGGCCGGGTCGAGCAGGATCGGCAGCAGCCATGCGACGGTCTCGGACAGGTCGGGGCGCCAGTGGGCGGAGGCCTCGGCCGCGTGGTGCAGGTGCTCGGCGCCCTGCGGCAGGTACGAGCGGTACACCGGGAAGCACGCGAGCAGCTCGGCGATCGCGTCCGCGGTGTCGGCGGGCGCGTCGTCGTGCGCCGCACGCACCTCGCGCTCGAGACGCAGCACCTCGGCGTGGAGGATCGAGTCGGCGATGCCGCGCTTCGTGCGGTGGATGAGGGCGTGCCAGTCGAGCGGCAGGCCGCGCAGGCGCGTCTCGATGGCGTCGAGCGCCTGCTCGGCCGTCGGGTCGGTGAGCACGCGGTCGACGAGCCCGAGCGCGTCGTAGCCGGTCGTGCCGGCCGTCGGCCATGCCGGAAGCTCCTCGCCCGGCTCGAGGATCTTCTCGACGAGCACGTACGCGCCGCTCGTGAGGTCGGCGAGGTCGCGGAGGTAGCCCTCGGGGTCGCGCAGGCCGTCGGGGTGGTCGACGCGGAGGCCGTCGACGAGGCCCTCGTCGAACCAGCGGCGGATCTCGACATGCGAGGCGTCGAACACCGCGCGGTCCTCGACGCGGATGGCGGCGAGCGTCGTCACGGCGAAGAAGCGGCGGTAGGCGAGCTCGTCGTCGCCGCGCCGCCAGTTGCCGAGCACGTAGTGCTGGCGCGCGAGGACGGCATCCGCGTCGTCGTCGCCCGTCGGCCCGGTCCCGGGAGCGATCGGCAGGGCGGTGTCCCAGTACCGGAGCACGTCGCCGTCGATGGCGACGTGGCCCACCCGGCCGTCGCCGAGGTCGTCGTCGTCGCCGACGATCGGCAGCAGGATGCGGCCGTCGTGCTGCGCCCAGTCGACGTCGAACGCATCGGCGTGGGGCGACTCTCGGCCCAGCCGCAGGACGTCCCACCACCACGCGTTCTGCTGCGGCGTCGCGACGCCCACGTGGTTCGGCACGATGTCGACGAGCACGCCCATGCCGAGCCTGCGCGCCTCGGCCGAGAGCGCTGCGAGCCCCTCGGCGCCGCCGCGCGAGGGGTCGATGCGGTCGTGCCCGATCACGTCGTAGCCGTGGCTCGACCCGGGCTCGGCGTCGAGGATCGGCGAGAGGTACACCCAGTCGACCCCGAGGTCGTGCAGCGCCTCGAGGCGACCCGCGGCGTCGTCGAGCGTCTGGTCGGCCGTGATCTGCAGCCGGTACGTGCTCGTGGGGACGCGCATCATGCGTGCCCGTCCGCGTCGTCGGTGCCTGCGGGCTCGATCTGCTCGGCGCGAGCGATGGCGTCTGCGCGCATGGCGTCCGCCGCCCCGTCGGGCACCGAGCGCGGGCTCTGGCCGATCGCGATCGCGCCGGTGGCCGTGGAGGGCTCGACGACGGCGTCGTCCGCAGACTGCGCGAGGCTCGCGACCGAGGCGGCGACCGACGAGTCCTCGCTCTCGACGTGGTGCGCCTCCTGCAGCAGCACGAGGCTGCGAGCCATGATCGTCGCGGTCGCGCCCGGCGCGAGCGGCTGCGCGCCGACCTCGCCGCCGGTGTCGATCGCCACGGCCCAGCTCGGCGCGTACTCGTCGGACGGCAGCGTGATCTCGACGTCCTGCTCGGACGCGTTGCAGTAGAGCAGGAAGTGGTCGTCCTCGATCGGCTCGCCGCGGGCGCCGCGACCGGCGATGCCGTGGCCGTTCAGGTACATGCCGATCGTCTTGTCGTCCGGCTGCTCCCAGTCGCTCGACTCCATCGGCTGACCCTGCGGCGAGAGCCACACGATGTCGTTCAGGCGCTCGCCGTTCCCCGTGCGCACGGTCGAGCCCGTGAAGAAGCGCTTGCGGTGGAACGTGGGGTGCTCGTGGCGCAGGCGCGCGACGGCGGCCGTGAACTCGATGAGCGGGTGGTCGGCGCTGTCCCAGTCGATCCAGGCGATCTCGGAGTCCTGCGCGTACGTGTTGTTGTTGCCGTGCTGCGTGCGCCCCAGCTCGTCGCCGTGCAGGATCATCGGCACGCCCTGGCTCAGCAGGAGGGTGGCGAGCAGGTTGCGCTGCTGGCGCGCTCGCGTCGACAGGATGAACGGGTCGTCGGTGGGGCCCTCGACGCCGTGGTTGTACGAGCGGTTGTGGCTCTCGCCGTCCTGCGAGTCCTCGCCGTTGGCCTCGTTGTGCTTCTCGTTGTACGACACGAGGTCGCGCATGGTGAAGCCGTCGTGCGCCGTGACGAAGTTGATGGATGCGAACGGTCGACGGCCGGAGTCCTCGTAGAGGTCGGCGCTGCCGGCGAGGCGGCTCGCGAAGTCGCCGACCGATCCGGGCTCGCCGCGCCAGAAGTCGCGGACGGTGTCGCGGTACTTGCCGTTCCACTCGGTCCACAGCGGCGGGAAGTTGCCGACCTGGTAGCCGCCGGGGCCGACGTCCCAGGGCTCGGCGATGAGCTTGACCTGGCTGATCACCGGATCCTGCTGCACGAGCTCGAAGAAGGTCGCGAGGCGGTCGACGTCGAAGAACTCGCGGGCGAGCGCCGACGCGAGGTCGAAGCGGAAGCCGTCGACGTGCATCTCGGTCACCCAGTACCGCAGGCTGTCCATGATGAGCTGCAGCGCGTGCGGCGTGCGGACGTTGAGCGTGTTGCCCGTGCCCGTGTAGTCCATGTAGTGCTGCAGGTCGTCCTCGACGAGGCGGTAGTACGCCGCGTTGTCGATGCCGCGCATGCTGAGCGTCGGGCCCATGTGGTTGCCCTCGGCGGTGTGGTTGTAGACCACGTCGAGGATGACCTCGATGCCCTCGGCGTGCAGGGCCTTCACCATGCCCTTGAACTCCTGCACCTGCTGGCCGAGCGAGCCGGATCCGGCGTACTCGGCGTGCGGGGCGAAGAACGCGAGGGTGTTGTAGCCCCAGTAGTTGCGGAGGCCCTTCTCCTGCAGCGTCGAGTCGTGCACGAACTGGTGCACGGGCATGAGCTCGACGGCGGTGATGCCGAGCTTCTTGTAGTGCGCGATGAGGCTCGGGTGGGCGACGGCGGCGTAGGTGCCGCGCATGGCCTCGGGCACGTCGGGGTGCAGCTGCGTGAGGCCCTTCACGTGCGCCTCGTAGATGACCGACTCGTTGTAGGGGATGCGCGGGGAGCGATCGCCGGACCAGTCGAAGAAGGGGCTGATGACGACGGAGTGCGTCATGTACGGCGCCGAGTCCTCGTCGTTGCGGGTCTCGGGGTCGCCGAAGGTGTACGAGAAGAGGGGCTGACCCCACTCGATGTCGCCGCTCGTCGCCTTGGCGTACGGGTCGAGCAGCAGCTTCGACGGGTTGCAGCGCTGACCCTGCGACGGATCGTACGGGCCGTGCACGCGGTAGCCGTAGCGCTGGCCGGGCTGCACGTTCGGCAGGTAGCCGTGCCACACGTACGCGTCGACCTCGACGAGGTCCACGCGCGTCTCGGTGCCGTCCTCCTCGAACAGGCACAGCTCCACACGCTCCGCGACCTCGGTGAAGAGGGCGAAGTTCGTGCCATTCCCGTCGTAGGTCGCACCCAGGGGGTACGCGTTGCCGGGCCAGACCTCAGGTGCGTCGCTCACCTCGACGACATTACGGGGCGATGCGGGTGCGTCCGCTGGACTTGCGCTCGGGCCTCCGGATGCGTATGCCGCACCGCGCTCGTCAGTCGCCGACGGTGCGCACCTCGCCGCCGGTGATGCGCACGAGCTCGTCGAACGTGAGCAGGAACACGGTGTCGGGCGTGCCCGCCGCCGCCGAGATGCGGTCGTGCTCGGCGAGCGCGACGTCGACGATCGTGCGGATCGGTGCGGGATGCCCGAGCGGCGCGACGCCGCCGATGACCTGGCTCGTCGCGGCGCGCACCTGCTCGGGCGTCGCGCGCTCGATGGGCCCCTCGCCGAGCTCGGCCGCGAGCATCGCGGTGTCGACGCGGTGCCTGCCGCTCGTCATGACGAGCAGCGGGGCATCCGCCATCCAGAAGATGAGGGAGTTCGCGATCTGCCCCACCTCGATGCCGAGGGCGTCGGCGGCGGCCTTCGCGGTGTGGACGCCGCCGGGGAAGCGGATGATCTCGACGTCGACGCCGAGCGTCGCGAGCTGCTGCTGGAGGGCGGTGGCCTTCGCGGGGATCGTCACGACGACCATCCTGCCCGGCTCAGGCCCAGGCGGGTCGGGCGCGGCTGCTCAGGCGCGGCGGCTCAGGCGCGACCGCGACCGCGGCGCGAGCGCCCGCCGAGCAGGCCGTCGACGCCGATGCGCCCGCCACCGACGACCGCGAGCGCGAGCGCGCCGGCGCCGAGCGCCGCGACGAGCTCCCAGCCGCCCTCGGCGACGAAGACGCCGAACGGCGCGTGGACGAGGGCGAGCGCGACGGCCATGTCGATGGCGACGAGCAGCCCGACGATGGGCAGCGCGGCGCCCAGCACGATGAGGGCGCCGCCGACGAGCTCGACGCCGATGACGAACGGCGCGGCGATCTCGGGCATGGGCACCCCCATGCCCGCGAACCCCGCGACCGTCGCGTCGATGCCCTGCGCGAAGAGCTTCTGCGCGCCGTGGGCCACCATGACGCCGCCGACGACGAGGCGGAGGACGAGCAGCGCGACGTCGGAGGCGAGCGGAGCGGATGCGGACAGCGGACGCATGGGGAGACCCTTCGGTCGGGAGGGGGACGCGCGGCAGTCTGACGTCCGCGCCTCGGGCGCGGCTATGTGCACCGGACTCGGGCTCCGCGTCGCGCGTCTCATGTCGCACGTCGCGCGTCTCGCGTCCTGCGCTGTGCAGGCGATCCGGGTGCGCCGAGGGAGCATCGCCCTCCACCCCCACGGATCGCCTGCGAGGCGCGACGGACCGTCAGCCGACGACCCAGGATCGCCTGCGAGGCGCGAGGGGCCGTCAGCCGACGACGCGCAGGCCGACGTGCGCCGCGAGCGCGGGCGCGAGCAGCGCGAGCTGGTCGCCGTCGATCGTCGCGCCGGCGAGGGACTCGACGGGCGAGACCGCGCGCGGCTCGAGGCCGCGCAGGTCGACGTGCCGCATGCGTGCCCGCGGCAGCTCGAGCGTCGCGACGGACGAGCCGGGGAAGGCGACGCGGTCGAGCTCGGCGTCACCGAGGTCGAGCACGTCGATCGTGCAGTCGCGCAGCGTGAGGTCGCGCACGCGCGCCGCCCGCAGGTTGACGTGGCCGAGCTTGCAGCCGACGAGCGCGACCGAGCGGATGCTCGCATCCGACAGGTCGATCGAGCCGATGCGGGAGGCGACGACCTCGACGTCGCGCCACACGGTGCGCGACGCGTCGAGCGTCGCGGCGTCGAGCCGCTCGATGCGCGACTCGACGACGTGCGCGTGCCGCATGCGGGCGCCCGTCGCCTGCCACCGCTCGATGGCGCACTCGGAGAGCGCGAGCTCGTCGAGGTCGGCGCCCGTCGAGTCGACGTCGACGATGCGCGCGCGATCGAGCACCGCCGCGTCGTGCACCGCGCGTGCGTCGACGTCCTCGAGCCGCGGCAGGCGCAGCGACGGCGCGATCGGCGCCTGCAGTCGGTCGCTCGGCATCCGCATCCCCTCGTCGTCGCCCGCCGGCGGCGCGGGCACGGCCATGCTCGCACGCAGCACCGATGCCGTTCGCGGCATGCGCCGCACGCTCAGGCGCCGCAGGGCTCGCGGTCGTACGCTGGCGCCGAGCCGCCCGACGACGCGCGTGGGACCGACGGCCTCGAGACCTGGAGGTGCCGTGCGAGCGCTCGCCAGCTGGCTCGTCGGCCTCCCGGCCGAGCAGCCCGCCGCGTACCGCAGGCTGCGCGCCATGCGGGCGCGCATCTGGCGCCGCGTCGCGCCGCTGCAGGCCTCGATCCTCGTCTCGCCCGAGCCCACGCCCTTCGGCGACTGGCAGCCGCACGACTTCCGGCCCATCCGCCCGGGGACGGCCTGGGGCGACGTCTTCGAGTGCGGCTGGCTCCACCTCACGGGCCCCGCTGCGAGCGATCCGCGTGCGGAGGTGCTGCTCGGCATCCGCGGCGAGGCGCTCGTGCACGACGCCGAGGGCGCGGTGCTCGACGCCGTGAGCACCGTGTACCTGCAGGGCGACCTCCCTCACCCCGGCGGGCGGTACCGCACCGTGCGCGGCGTCGACGCGACCCAACCGATCGACGTGTACGCCGACGCGACCTACAACGGCCTCCTCATCTACCCCCTCCGTCGGGCCGTCTTCCACGGCGCCCATCTCGCCGTGCGCGACGCGACGGCCTACGCCCTGTACTTCGACGCGCTCACGCTCACGATGCTCGCGGGCGGCACCGACGACGCGGCGCTGCGCCGCACGCTGCGGGCCGCGCTCGACGCGTCGTGGTCGCGGTTCCGCGCCGGCGACCTCGACGCCGCGCGCGCGGCGCTCGCCCCCGCGCTCTCGGCGCCGTCGACGAGCGACCTCGCCTACACGGCCGTCGGGCACGGCCACCTCGACATGGCATGGCTGTGGCCGCTCCGCGAGACGCGTCGCAAGGCTGCGCGCACCTACGCCAGGCAGCTCGACGCCATCGAGCGGCGACCCGGCTACGTGTACGGCACGAGCCAGCCGCAGCAGATGCAGTGGATGCGCGACGAGCAGCCCGCGCTCTTCGCGAGGCTGCAGGCCGCCGTCGCCTCCGGCGGCATGGAGGCGCAGGGCTCGTTCTGGATCGAGCCCGACACGAACCTGCCGAGCGGGGAGTCGCTCATCCGCCAGGCCGTCGTCGGCCGCCGGTTCCTGCGGCGCGAGCTCGGCCTCGGCGACGACGACCTGCGCCTGTGCTGGCTGCCCGACACGTTCGGCTACTCGGGCGCGCTGCCGCAGATCCTGCGCGGCACGGGCATGGAGTGGTTCCAGACGATCAAGCTCGCGTGGAACGAGGTCAACGACTTCCCGCACCGCACCTTCCGCTGGGCGGGCATCGACGGCTCCGAGGTGCTCGTGCACATGCCGCCCGAGGGCGACTACAACAGCCGCGCCGCCGCCGACGGCCTGCTGAAGGGGCTGCGGCAGCATCCCGAGCGCGACCTCGGCACCGCGCTGCTCGTCTACGGCGGTGGCGACGGCGGCGGCGGGCCGAGCGAGGTGCACCACGAGGTGCTCGACCGCGAGGTGGGTGCGGGCATCGCGGGCCTCCCCCGCGTCGCCCGCGGCAGCGCATCCGACTTCTTCCGCGACCTCGCCACCCGCGACGTGCGCCACACGCACCACGGCGAGCTCTACCTCGAGAAGCATCAGGGCACGTACACGACGCAGGCGGCCACGAAGCGGTGGAACCGCACGCTCGAGGGGCTGCTGCACGACGTCGAGGCCATCGCGTCCGCGCACGGCCCCGCCACGCGCGCGCAGGTGCGCGACGAGCTCGAGCCCGTGTGGCAGGAGGCGCTGCTGCAGCAGTTCCACGACATCCTGCCCGGGTCGTCGATCGCACGCGTGCACCGCGAGTCCGTCGCGGCGTTCGAGCGGCTCGCGGGCATCGTCGAGGCGCGCATCGCGTCGCTCGTCGACGCGCTGCCCGCCGCCGGCGACGCACCGGCGGCCCTCAACCTCGCACCCGTGCCGCGCGACGAGCCCGTGCGCGTGGACGGCACGTGGATGCGGGCGCGGGTCGCGCCGTACGCGACGGCCGCGCTCGTGCCCGAGCCCGAGCATCCGGAGCTCGTCGCCGACGCGACCGGTCTCGCGAACGGCCTGCTCGCCGCGCGGTTCGACGACGCGACCGGCGCCATCGTGTCGCTCGTGGACGCCGACGGCTTCGAGCACGCCGGCGAGGGGCTCAACCGCCTCGTGCTGCACCGGGACCCGCTGCAGATCCCGTTCGACGCGTGGGACATCTCGAGAAAGGCCGCGGCGGCGCCCGGTCGACCGCTGCGCGTCGCCGAGCGGTCGTGGCACGTCGACGGGCCGCGCGCCGTGCGCAGGCACGTGCTCGTCGGGCCGAAGGTGCGCATCGAGCAGGACGTCGTGCTCGAGGCCGGCAGCGGCCTCGTGCGGTTCGAGACGCGCGTCGACTGGCACCAGACGCATCGCATGCTGCGCGCCGAGCACCGCCCGACCCGGTACGGCGACGAGGCGCTGTGCGAGATCCAGATGGGCCACATCCGCCGCCCGACGACCGAGCGCGACAGCGTGGAGCGTGCCCAGTTCGAGGTGTGCGCGCACCGCTGGCTCGCCGTCGAGGACGCCACGGGCGGCTTCGCGCTGCTCAACGACGGCAAGTACGGCCATCGCGCGAAGCACGGCCTCGTCTCGCTCGCCCTGCTGCGCTCGCCCACGTTCCCCGACCGCACGGCCGATCGCGGCACGCACGCCTTCGCCTACGCCATCCGCCCGTACGCTCCCGGCGCGCTGCACGAGGTCGTCGCCGACGGCTACCGGCTGCAGGCACCCCCGCGCATCGTGCCCGGACGTGCCGATGCGCTCGCGCCGCTCGCGACGGTCGACGACCCGGGCGTCGTCGTCGAGACCATCGCGCCCGCCTACGACTCCGACGGCGTCGTCGTGCGGCTCTACGAGTCGCTCGGGCGCGCGACGACGACGGCGCTGACGACCTCGATCCCGCACCGGGCGGCCTGGCGCACCGACATGCTCGAGCGCCCCTCGGGCCCGGCCGACCTCTCGGCGATCGAGCTGGGGTCCTTCGAGATCGCGACCCTCGTGCTGGAGTCGCCATGACGCATCCGGAGGCCGCGACCGCCGCACGGCGCGAGCCCTGGCTGCTGCGGCCGCTGCCGCCGCGGACGCAGGCGACCGCCATCGTCACCGCGGGCATCGGGCAGAACCTCCTGCTCACCACCGTGACGACGTTCATGCTCGTCTACCTCATCGAGCACGCGGGCCTGTCGTCGGGCGGCGTCGCCGTCGTGACGGCGCTCGTGACGATCACGCGCATCGTCGACGCCGTCGCCGACCCCGTCATGGGATCGATCGTCGACGTCACGCGCACCCGCTGGGGGCGCATGCGGCCGTACGTGCTCGCGTCGACCGTGCCGCTCGTCGTGCTGACGACGCTGCTGTTCGCCGTGCCGCCGACGCTCGCCGAGCCGCTGCAGCTCGCCTGGTTCGGCGTCGCCTACGTGCTGTGGGGCTTCGCGTACGCCATGTGCGACGTGCCGTTCTGGGGCCTCATCGGCTCCGCCTTCCCCGACCCCGACCGGCGCACGCGCGTCATCGCGAACGTGCGGGCGTTCGGGGCGATCTCGCTCGGCGTCGCGACGCTCGGCATGCCGTGGCTCGCCCGGCTGCTCTCCGGTGGCGAGGAGTCGGACGCCGCCGGCTGGACGACGGCCGTCGCCCTCGTCGCCGTCGTCGGCATGGGCCTGTTCCTGCTCGCCTTCACGCACACGCGCGAGCGCGTCGTCACGGCCGACCGCGTGCCGCTGCGCGCGCTCGTCGGCTCGCTCGTCGGCAACCGCCCCCTCGTGCTCGTGCTCGCCGGCTCCGTGCTGGGCTTCGGGCGCTTCGTCGTGCAGTCCGGCGGCGCGGTGTTCGTCGTCATCGCGTACGGCGACGAGGGCGTCTTCACGATCGTCGGTGCCGCGATCATCGCGGGGATGGTCGTGTCCGCCTTCCTCGCGCCGCTGCTGCTGCGTCGCGTCTCGCCCCGCGCGGTCGCCGTCGGCAGCGCCCTCGCCTCGGCGGTGGTCTCGACGGCGATGTGGGTCGTCGGGTACGCCGACGTCGCAGCGCTCGTCGCCTGCATCTTCGTGAACGGCCTCACCCTGGGCCTCTTCCTCGTCGTGCAGGCGACGATGATCGCGGATGCCGTCGACGACGCCGAGCGGCGCACCGGCATCCGCAGCGACGGCATCTCGTTCGCGACGCTCACGTTCGCGTCGAAGATCATGACGGCGCTGTCGCTGCTCGTGTTCGGCCTCTTCGTCGCCGTCGCCGGCTACGAGTCGGGGGTCGAGGTCACCGAGCAGATGCGGCAGACGGTGTTCGTCGCCATCACCCTCGTGCCGGCCGCGAGCGCGCTCGTCTCCGCCATCCCGTTCGCGCTGTACCGCGTCGGGCGGTAGCTCGCCCTTCGAGACGGCTGCTCGCTGCGCTCGCGACCTCCTCAGGGACCGGGGATGCGAGCACCTCCCCCACCCGCTCCCCGAGATGCGAACACCTCCCCCACCCGCTCCCCGAGATGCGAACACCTCCCCCACCCGCTCCC
>NZ_BAAAQT010000008.1:74503-95079 GCF_039531815.1 Agrococcus versicolor
TCCCCGAGGTGCGAGCACCTCCCCCACCCGCTCCCCGAGGTGCGAGCACCTCCCCCACCCGCTCCCTGAGGTGCGAGCGGAGCGAGCCTCGAAGGGCTAGGCGATGCGGCTGCCCGCCGCGAGCCGCTTCGACGGCGCCCGCGTGCGCACGATCGCGGCACCGACGAGCGTGCCCGCGAGCGCGAGATGGATGGCGAGGCCGACGAACCAGCTCGGCACGCCCTCGTCGTAGACGTCCTGCGCCTCGTAGGACCCGTCCACGAAGGCGTCGGAGCACGACGGCCACGTGGGCGGCTGCTGCGCCTGCCGCACGAGCAGCGACACGGCGCTGAAGGCGTCGTCTGGGCTGCCGTAGAGGCCGAACGACGGCGGGATCGCGTCCGACAGCACGACGTACGGGTTCGCCGCGAGCAGCCACCACACGGCATCCGGGCGCGGCTGCGTCATCTCGATCGGCTGGCCCAGCTCGCAGCTCGACGTGCCGTCCTCCGAGTACTCCCACATGGGGCTCGCGATGGTGCGCGTCTCCTGCACGACGAGCGTGCCGATGCCGAACGCGATCGGCGTGCCCACGCTGAGCGCGGCGATGACGAGGTACGTCGTGACGATCGAGAACACGGGCGTGCGCACGATGCCCGACAGCCCCACGCCGATCGCGGAGGTCACGCCGATCTCGAGCACGAGGATGACGAGGCCGATCGCGACCGCCTCGGGGCGCAGGCCGCCGAGCAGCACGGACGCGAGGAGGAAGGGGGCCGTGACGACGAGGAAGCCGAGCGAGGCGATCCACGTCGCGAGCAGCTTGCCGAGCACGAGCTGGGTCGACGTCACCTGCGTGAGCTGCGTCGCGGCCAGCGTGCCGGCGTCCCGCTCGCCGTTGATCGCGGCGCCGCACAGGGCGGGCGTCACGAGCGTCGCCACGAGCAGCACGAGGAACAGCACCGTGGAGAAGATGATGCCGCCGACCTCCGCGGGGGTCGAGGACAGGCCGGCGTACAGCACGAGGATGACGGCGCCGGTGATGAGCCCGACGACGCCGAGCAGCACGTACCAGGCGACGCTGCGCACGCGCTGGCGCAGCTCGAGCTGCACGACGACGGCGAGCAGTCCCATCCAGCCGGTCATCGCACGCCCCCTCGCTGCTGGACGCGGCCCGGGGCGGGCAGCCCCGGCGCGCCGGTCTGGCCGCTCAGGCCGAGGAAGGTGCGCTCGATGTCGCCCACCGTGGGCGCGAAGTGCACGATGGGCACGCCGGCGGCGACGAGCCGCGCCAGCAGGTCGGCCGCGTGCGCGTCGGCGTCGATGACGACCGTCGTCGACGGCCCCTCCACGCGGATGCGGTCGATCGCCACGCCGATGCGGCCGAGGGCGAGCGACAGCGCCGCCGGATCGAGGGAGCGGATGCGCCACGTCGTCGACGAGCCGCGCGCGCTCGCGAGCCGGTCGCCCGAGACGGCCTCGCCCGCCTCGACGAACACCGACGCGTCGGCGACCTCGTCGAGCTCGCCGAGGTCGTGGCTCGACACGAGCACGGTGCAGCCGTCGGTCGCGAGGTCGCGCAGCAGCCCGCGCAGCTGCACGCGGGAGGCGGGGTCGAGACCGGCGGCCGGCTCGTCGAGGAGCAGGACGCGCGGGCGGTGCACGAGCGCCCGGGCGAGGCCGAGGCGCTGCTGCTGCCCGCGCGACAGCACGCGGCTCGGCCGGTCGGCGAGCTGCTCGAGCCCGACGACGGCGACGAGCTCGTCGGCGCGGGCGCGGGCGACGTGCGTCGGCATGCCGTGCAGGCGCCCCATCATGCGCAGCACGACGCGCGGGCTGAGCGTGCGCCACGTGCCGAGCACGTCGGGCATCCAGCCGAGGACGCGCCGCGCGACGCGCGGGTCGGCGATCGGGTCGACCCCGCCGATGCGGATGCTGCCCGCGTCGGGCGCGAGCAGCGACGCGAGCATGAGCAGCAGCGTCGTCTTGCCGGCGCCGTTCGGGCCGATGAGCGCCGTGACGCTGCCGGGCGCCGCCGTGAACGTCATGGAGCGGACGGCCTGCACCGAGCCGAACGCGCGGCGCACGTCGACGACCTCGATGCCGGCCGTGGCGGAGGACGTGGGTGCGTGCGTGGGGCTGCCGGCGTGGTCGGTCGAGGGAGCGGTCGGGTTGGGGATCGAGGCCGACCCAGCGGACGCCTGTGGATGCGCGGAGGCCTGCGACTGCGCTCCGACGGGCGCCGTCGCGGCTTCGGCCGGGGCATGCCAGCGCGGCTCGCGAGCGACGGGTGCGGGGCTCGGATCGGGCCGATGGGGCTGATCGGTCGTGGCGCGCGGCGGGCTCTGGCCGGGCCGACCGGGCTCGTCCGGCGAGGAGCGCGGCGGGCTGGGCGTCGTCTCCTCGGGCGGCATGCAGCCGAGCGTAGGTGGGGCTGCTGGACGTCCGCGTCCTCCCTGCGGACGACGCGACGTCCCCTGCGCGAGCGCGGCGTCGTGGCGCGTGCGCGGCGGATGCCCCCGCATCCCCTAGCGTCGGATGGTGCGCATGGACAGGCGGGGCGGGATCGGCATCGGCCTCGTGCTCGCCGGCATCTGCTCGGTGCAGTCGGGCGCCGCCGTGGCGAAGCTCCTGTTCGACTACCTCGACCCCGCGGCCGTCACGTGGCTGCGGCTCGGGTTCGCGTCGCTGATCCTGCTCGCCATCTCCCGGCCGCGCATGCGGTCGTGGGATCGCCGCACGTGGCGCGCGGTCGTGCTGCTGGGCGTGGCGCTCGCCGGCATGAACCTGCTCTTCTACCTCGCGGCCGACCGCATCCCCCTCGCCCTCGCGGTCACGTGCGAGCTCGTCGGTCCGCTGGTGCTCGCGCTCGCGCTGTCGCGGCGATGGGTGGATGCGCTGTGGGTGCTGCTCGCGGGCGCGGGCGTCGCGATCATCGGCGCGCAGTCGCTCACGGGCGCGCTCGACGCGATCGGCGTGCTGCTCGCGATCGCGGCGGGCGCGTGCTGGGCGGGCTACATCATGTCCTCGCATGCCGTGGGCGAGCTCGTGCCGGGCGTCGGCGGGCTCACGGCGGCCATGTGCATCGCGGCGATCGTGACGACGCCGTTCGGCGCGGTGCAGGCGGTCGAGGGCGTCGTGGCGCAGCCGTGGCTGCTGCTGCCCGCGCTCGGCGTCGCGATCCTGTCGAGCGCCATCGCGTACGCGTTCGAGCTCGCGGCGCTGCGTCGCATCCCGCCACGGGTGTTCGGCGTGCTCATGTCGCTCGAGCCCGTCGCGGCCGGCGTCTTCGCGCTGCTCATCGTCGGCGAGCTCATCGGCGGCATCGAGGTGGTGGCGCTCGGCATCGTCGTGGCCGCGTCGATCGGCGTCGCCCTGACGGCGTCGAGGACGCCGCCGGTCACCCCCGACACCGCGCCGATCGTCCAGCAGTAGGCGGCACGGCGAGGCGCCGTGCAGCAGCAGCGGACGGCGGATCCATCGCGCCACGCGGGCGGCGAGCGACCCTCGCGACGTGCGAGCCGCAGACCCCGTTGCGAGGTACCCATCTCGTTGCGAGGTACCGACGTCGCTCCCGAGTACGCATCCCGCGCTGCGAGGTACCCCGCTCGCGAGGTACGCCGACGACGGCACCCGATGACGAGATGCGTCCCTCGCAACGGGGCCCCACGGAGGCGGCGGGCGGCGGGCCGACGCGAGAGCATGGAGGGGTGGACGACGAGATCGAGCGGCTGCGACGGGGCGACCTGCCGCCGATCATCCGCGTGCCGCTGCCCGAGCGGATCGAGCTCGACGACGCGTCGGACGCCGTCGCCGACGCCGACGCCGCCGCCGCCGCCGCGCACGCCGAGCGCCCCCCGTACGCGGCGATCGTCGGCACGGTGCTGCTCGCGGTGCTCGCCTGCATCCCGCATCTCGTCGCACCGTCGATCGCGCTGATCGTCGCGCTCATCGCCGCCCCGCTGTCGTGGAGCATGCACCGCATCTCCGCCGGTCGCCGTCGCCGCGCCTACGTCGCGCTCGCCGGCACCCTCGCGCTCGTCGCCGTGCTCGCGATCGCCGCGCCGCTCGTGTGGATCGAGCTCGGCGTCGTGACGTGGCCGACGCTTCCCTTCGGCTGAGCCCGGCCCGCCGCCTTCGAGGCGGGAGCGTGTCCCGCAGCGGGAGCATGCGCCGCAGGAGCACCTGCTCGGACGGGAGGCGCATTCCGAGCACCTCCCCTACCAGGAGCACCCAGGGCACCGCCACGGCGTCCCACCGCCGACACGGTGCGACGTACCGTCGCCGAATGCT
This sequence comes from Agrococcus versicolor, assembly GCF_039531815.1. Classification (NCBI taxonomy): domain Bacteria; kingdom Bacillati; phylum Actinomycetota; class Actinomycetes; order Micrococcales; family Microbacteriaceae; genus Agrococcus; species Agrococcus versicolor. Next base: position 78,776 of record NZ_BAAAQT010000008.1, read on the forward strand.
GCACAGGGATCAGGCCCCGGGCGTCCACCGGCTCACCGTCGCCCACACGAACATGTACCTCGTCGAGACCGACGACGGCATCCTGCTCGTCGACGCGGGGCTGCCCGGCTTCTGGCAGCCGCTGCAGCGCGCGCTCGCCGCGATCGGCAGGCATCCGGAGGACGTGGAGGGCGTCGTGCTCACCCACGGCCACTTCGACCACGTCGGCCTCGCCCGGCGCATCCGCACCCGCTGGGGCGTGCCCGTGTGGGTGTCGGCGGGCGACGCGAGCCTCGCCGCGCATCCCTACTCCTATCGACCCGAACGGGCTCGCCTGCTCTACCCGCTGCGGCATCCGCGCGGGCTCCCCGCGCTCGCGGCGATGGCCGGCGCCGGCGCCCTCGGCGTGCGCGGCGTGCGCGACGCCCGCGTGATGGAGGCCGGGGAACGCCTGCCGGGCGACCCGACGATCGTGCCGACCCCCGGGCACACGGCCGGCCACGTCTCGCTGCTGCTGCCCGATCGCGACGCCCTCATCGTCGGCGACGCGCTCGTGACGCTCGACCCGTACACGGGCGCGACCGGCCCGCAGATCGTCGCCCAGGCGGCGACGGCCGACAGCTCGCAGGCGCTGCGCTCGCTCGACGCGCTCGCGGCGACCGACGCCAGCGTCGTGCTCACCGGCCACGGCGATCCGTGGCGCGACGGCATCGGCGCCGCGGTGGAGGCTGCGCGGGCGGTCGGCGCGCACTGAGCGCGGCGGGGCTGCGAGCTCGCGCGCACCCATGGATGAGGCGGCGAGCACCCCGCACCCACGGCGGGCGGGCGGCGAGCTCCCGCCCACGCACGGATGGCGGCCGCTACCCGCGCACGCACGAGAGGGCGGCGCCGCAGCGCCGCCCCCTCGTGCGCGACGGTCAGAGCGTGACGGTGACGGTCTCGCCGCCGAACAGCCCGCCCGTGAAGGTCACGGCCGTGGGCGTCGTGCCGTCGGGCACGTCGAAGTACACCGGGCCCGTGAGCGCGATGCCGGGGTTCACGTCGCCGAGCGGGATGGCCGTGTCGTCGTAGACGCCGGCCACCGTGTCGGCCGAGTACTCGGCCCCGTTCGCGTCGACGATCGCGACCGAGTCGCTCGAGAGGAACTGCGCCTCGTTCGACGTGTTCACGATCGTCACGGTCACGGGGACGTAGACGCCCTGCGCGGGGGTCGACAGCGCGCCCGCGCCCACCGCCTCCTGGGCGGCGCCCACCGACACGACGGTGAAGTCCCAGCCGTTCGACGACACGACCTGGCCGACGCCGGGCTGCGCCTCCTCGGCGGGCGCCGCGGTCTCCACCGCCTGGTCGGTCGCGGCGGGAGCGGGCTCGGCCGGCGAGCCCGAGCCGGCGGTGGATGCGCCGGCGCAGCCCACGAGGGCGAGCGCGGCGACGACGATGGGGGCGGCCGCGGCGAGGCGGCGGGCGATGGTGCTGGATGCGGTGTGCATGGGATGGTCCCTCCTGGTCGGTGACCAGCGTGCGATGCGAGGGCGGTCGGCCGGCAGGCCGTCACGGGCGGCGTCGGCGACCGGATCGGTCGTGGTTCGCGACCGGCGCGACGCGGTGGGGCGTGGGCGGCCGCGGCTAGCATGCGGACGTGTCCGTGCCCCTCGCTCCCTCCCGCAGTCGCCGTGCGCTGCGCGTCGCCGCGTTCGTCGTGACGTCGACGCTCGGCGTCGTGGCGATCGCGCTCGTGGCGACGCTGTCGGTCGCGGCGGTGCCCGGGGCGACGCAGCCCGCAGCAGGCAGGCTCGAGATCACCGGCATGGGCGTGGTGCTCTGGCTCGGCGCCATCGTCGTCGCCTGCTCGTTCCTCGCACGGAGGCGGCTGCCGTGGGTCGCGCTCGCCGGCGCCGCCGTCCTCGTGCTCGCGCTGCAGCTCGACGGCACCGCCGCCATCCTCGTGCTCGGCAGCGTGCTCGCGCACGTGCGCGGGCGCATCCGCTGGGTGCAGGCGGGCATCGCCGCGGCGCTCGTCGTCGTCGCGGTCGTGCGCGACGCGCTGCGCGGCGCCGACGGCGTCGTGCCCTTCCTCCTGCCCCGCGAGGCGCCGGCGACGGCCGTGGCGCTCTCGATCGTGCTCGCCGGCACGGGGCTCGTGCTCGCGGTCGCCTACGGCCTCATCGTGCGCGCATCGACGCGCGCACGCCGCGCCGAGGTCGACGCCGAGCGCTCCGAGCACCGCGCGGGGGCGCTCGCCGAGCGGCTCGACGTCGTCGACCGCCGCGCCGAGCTGTCGCAGGCCATGCACGACGGCGTCGCCCGCACCCTGACGCACGTGCACCTGCAGGCCGCCGTGCTGCGCGACCAGGCCGACCTCACGCCGCACGCACGGGCCACGGCCGACGAGCTCGTCGCCCAGGCGCGCAGGGCGTCGATCGAGCTGCAGGACGTGCAGCGCGCGATCGAGGCCGACTTCGGGCCGCAGGCGCCCGGCGGCATGCTGCCCGAGCGCGGCCTCGCCGACGCCGTCGCGCTCGTGCACGATGCCCGAGCCGCCGGCCACCGCATCGACGCGGGCATCGTGCTCACCGGCACGTCGCCGCTCACGCCCGCGATCGACCGCACGGCGTACTGGATCCTCAGCGAGGCGCTCACGAACGCCGCGAAGCACGCGCCGCCAGCCGACGTCATCGCCGTCACCGTCTCGGGCGACGAGCGCGCCGGCATCCGCATCGTCGTCGAGAACGCCGTGGGCGACGGATCGGCCGTGGGCTCGGGCACGGGCGTCGCCCGCATGCGGTCGCAGGCGGTCGCAGCGGGCGGATCGCTGTCGGCGGGGGCGGACGAGCGCGGCCGCTTCCGCGTCGAGGCCCGGCTCCCATGGGCGGGCCCGGGCGCCGACCTAGGATCGGTGCGTGCCCACCAGGATCGCGATCGTCGAGGATGACGCGTTCGTCGTGGATGCGCTGCGGCAGCTGATCGCACGCGTGCCCGGCTACGAGGTCGTCGGCCAGGCGTCCGCTCCGCGCGAGGTCGCGCCGCTCGTGGCCGCGCACTTCCCCGACGTGCTGCTCGTCGACGTGCGGCTGCGCGAGGGCAGCGGCATCGCCGCCGTCGAGGCGCTGCGGCGCTCGGCGGCGTCGCGCGCCCGCGTCGTGTTCATGACGGCGCAGCTCGACGACCGCATCGTGCGCGACGCGCTCGAGGCCGGCCTCGACGGCTTCCTGCACAAGTCCGACCTGTCGGATCGCTGGCAGGACGCGGTCGACGCCGCCGTGCGGGGCGAGGTCGTGCTCTCCCCCATCGTCGGCGCCTTCATCGCCCGCCAGTCGGCGAACCCGCACCGGCTCGCCGAGCGCCGTCGGGTCGAGGCTGCGGTCGCGTCGCTGTCGGATGCGGATCGCGCGGTGCTGCGCCTGCTGCCCGAGGGCCTCACGATCCCCGACCTGGCGCGTGCGCTCCACGCGGGCCAGACGGGCGTGAAGCAGTCGCTCGGCCGCATCCAGGCGGCGTTCGGCGTCGAGAACCGCATGCAGGCGGCGTCGCTCGTCGTGCGCCACGGCGTGCTCGACGCCGGCTGAGGCGCCGCGGGCTGGGCCGGACTCCGGCGTCGCCGGATCAGTCGTCGAGCATCGCCAGCACGGCGTCGCGGGCGGCGGGCAGCGTCGTCCAGCCCTCGCGGTCGAGGAAGTGGCCGCCGCCCGCCACCGTGACGACCTCGACGCCGAGCGTCGCAGCCACGCGCGCCGACAGCGCCGGCGGGACGATGGGGTCGTCGTCGCTCGCGATGACGACGACCGGCACGTCGCCGAGGTCGGGGATGGCGGGCAGCGCCGCGAGGGCGGCGTCGACGCCGGGCACCGCGGGCACGGGCTCCCAGAAGGGGGCGACGAGCACGACGCCGCGGATGCGCGCGCGGTCGACGTCGGCGACCGCGAGGAGCGCCGCGACCGTGCCGAGCGAGTGGCCCACGACGAGCACGTCGTCCTCGTCGCCGAGCGCCGCCCGCGTCGCGTCGACCCACGCATCCCGTCGCGGCGCCTCCGTCCCGGGCAGCGCCGGGATGATCGTCTGCGCCCGATCGCCCACCTCGTCGGCGAGCCACGAGAACCAGTGCGAGGCGGGTGAGGCGCCGTAGCCGTGCAGGATGACGAGTCGCATGACGGATCCAACCACCATCGACGGAGACGATTCCCGATAGCGTCGCGACGGGGCGACGATGCCCGCGAGCGAGGAGGCTCCCGTGCGACACCATCACGTGCAGGTCGCGATGCCGGTCGGCGGCGAGGACGAGGCCCGCCGGTTCTGGCGCGACACCCTGGGGCTGACCGAGGTGCCGAAGCCCGAGCCGATGGCCGCGCGAGGCGGCTGCTGGTTCCGCGCCCATGACGACGACGGTGCCGTCGTCGTCGAGATCCACGTCGGCCGCGAGGACCCGTTCGTGCCGGCGCGCAAGGCGCATCCGGCGATGATCGTGCCGTCGATCGGCGAGCTCGAACGGCTCGGTGCCGCCATCGAGGCCGGTGGCTTCGAGGTGGTCTGGACGGACCGGCTGACCTTCCCCGGCTACGAGCGGTTCCACTGCTTCGACGGCTTCGGCAACCGCGTCGAGGTGCTCGCCGCCGCCTGACGCCGTCGCCCTCCGCCGCGTGACGTGGCCCGTCCGACGCGGCCCGCCCGACGCGACGAGGCCGCCCGCGCACCATGCGCGGACGGCCTCGTCCCGATCGGATCAGGCGCGCTGCGCCTTGCGGGCCCGCAGGAACCCGTCGACGACGTTCCACGCGGTGCCCACCACGAGCACGACGATCGCGATCGCGCCGGCGACCGGGGCGACGCCCCACGTCTCGAGCCGGTCGGCGAGGCGCTCGCTGAGCACGAGCCCCGCGGCGACCAGCCCGACGAGCAGCGTGCCCGTCGCGAGCGAGACGATGGCGTTCGCGACCGCGATCCGCCGCGTCCATGCTCCGCTGCGCGATGCCGCGAGCTGCGGCGCGGACTGCGCGACGAGCACCGCGACGAGCAGCACGAGCACGAGCGGCGACGACGTCAGGGCCGGCCCCGCCTCGCCGTCGAGGACGACGAAGCCGACGAGCCGATCCCACAGGAGGGCGCCGATGGCGATGGCGATCGTCACGGCGCTCGCGATGGTCTCGCCCGCCGTGCCCCCGCGCGGCACGAGCCGCGGCAGCCGCTCCGGCGTCCACGGCTGCATGGGCGTCGCGGCACCGGCGCGATCGACGACCGCGAAGGCCAGCGTCGTCCAGAACGCGACGTGCAGGCCGATCTGCATGAGGGTCGTGATGCCGGTGGCGATGATCGTGCCGGCGGCCTCGCCGGTGAGCGCGTCGATGAGGACGGCCCCGATGGTGCCGAGCGGCACGACGATCCACAGCAGCATCACGAGCGTGCGACGCCACTGCAGGTAGACGCGCGGCCCGACGAGCGTGAGCGGGCGCCCCGCGTAGGAGGCGGCGAGCGCGGCGGGGTCGCCGAGCTCGACGAGCACGGCGCGCTCCGCGTCGGTCGTGGGCTCGCCGGCGTCGATGCGGGCGTCGACCTGGTCGTGGATGGATGCCTCGAGCTCGGCCGCGACGTCGGTGCGGGCGTCCTCGGGCACGGAGCGCACGACGGCGGCGACGTAGCGCTGGGTCAGGGTGGTGTCGGACATGCTCAGCCCTCCTTGGGCAGTGCGGCGATCGCTCCTGCGATCGCGTCGAAGTCGGTGGTGAGGGTGTCGACGAGCGCGGTGCCCGCCTCGGAGGTGCGGTACATCTTGCGCGGGCGGGCCTCGTCGGTGTTCCACTCGCTCACGAGGTAGCCCTGCTTCTCGAGCCGTCGCAGCAGCGGATAGAGGGTGTTGGCGTCCACGGGGAAGCCGTGCGCGGCGAGCGCGTCGAGCAGGCCGTAGCCGTGCCCGGGCGTCGTGAGCAGCGAGAGGCTCGCGAGCACGATCGTGCCGCGCCGCAGCTCCTGCCGGTGACCTTCGACGTTCTCGTCCATGTCGAGCACGTTACTGTGTCAGACACACCATAGTCAAGGACACAGCGATGTGCGGGCGGCATAACGAAGGGCGCCGCCCGGTCGGCGGCGCCCTTCGGAGGCTTCGGAGACGGCGCGGGTCAGTCGCGCCCGGCGAGCAGCCACGGACGGAACAGGCGCGTGACGGCCGGCAGCACGAAGCCGACCATGATCGGCGTGAGCACGAGGCTCGTCACGAGCAGGCGCAGCACGACGGGCACCTCCGTGAAGCCCGGGATGAGGCCGAGCAGCAGCGTCACGAGCACGTTGACGGGGAAGAACCCGAGCCACACGACGACGCCCTGCTTCCACCGGGGCGGCACGGGCTCTGCGGCGCGCACCTCCACGCGGTCGCCCGGCACGCCCTCCCCGGCTGCGGAGTCGAACCATCCCTCGATGCCGCTGCGACGCTCGACGCTCGCCTCGCGCGCGAAGTCCGCGCCCGCGTCGATCCACAGGCGCCGCTCGTCGCTCGCCTCCCACGCGTGCAGGTTCGCGGCGCTGTCGAACCGGTAGAGCATGTGCCAGGTGTCGCTGCCCGGCCGCACCTGCACCCATCCCGAGCCGAGGAAGCCGCGATGCGTGTGCGCGAGGTCGATGCCCTGCCGCACCCAGCTGAGGGCGTAGCGCTGCTTCGACGGATCGACCTGGCGCTCGATGGCGACGGTGATGGGCTCGGACATGGCATCCCCTCGTGACGGCTGGGCCTCGACGGCGGACGCGAGCCGCAGGAGGGTGTGCCGAGCGGATGCGACCGCGTCGTCAGTCGGAGCCGGAGCGGTGCACGCGCCGGAGCCGAGTGGAGGGGATGACGGGAATCGAACCCGCGCTGGGTGCTTGGGAAGCACCAGTTCTACCATTGAACTACATCCCCCGGAACGCCGCCCGAGGGCAGCGAAGCCATCGTACGGCACGCCGCCCGCCTGCGTCTCGCAGGCGATCCGAGGGTGGCGAGGGAGCATCCCCCTCGCGTCCCCGCGATCGCCTGCGAAGCGGAGACCCGAGCCTGCGAGGCGCAGACCCTGGCCTAGGGAGCGCAGACGTGGGCCGGGCGCTACGCCTTCGGCGTCGGCTCTGCGGTCGTGGCCTTCGACGAGCGGGCGAGCGCCTCGCGCTCCTCCTCGACCGTGTAGCCCGAGTGCAGGCGCACGGCCTCCGACGTCGCGGCCTCCGCGCGCTTGCGCTTGCGGGCCGCGTAGGCGAGGTTGAGCACCTCGACGAGGATCGCGAACGCCATCGGGCCGTAGATGAGGGCCTTGTCGATGTGGACCTCGAAGCCCTCGGCGATGAGGAACGCGCCGATGAGCACGAGGAACGCGAGCGCGAGCATCTTCACGGTCGGGTGGTTGTTGACGAAGGTGAAGATGTGCTTGGCGGCGACGAGCATGATGCCGAACGACAGCACGACGACGGTGATGATGAGGATGATGTTGTCGGTCATGCCGACGGCGGTGATGACCGAGTCGAGCGAGAAGACGAGGTCGAGCGCGAGGATCTGCGCGATGACCGCGCCGAACGTCGCCTTGGCGGCGGCGCCCGCGCCGTGGTCGTCGGCGCCCTCGAGCTTGTGGTGGATCTCGGTGACCGCCTTGTAGAGCAGGAACGCGCCACCGAGGATCAGGATGACGTCCTTGCCGGAGAAGCCCATCCCGAGGACCTCGAAGAGGTCGTTCTGCAGGGTGATGATCCAGCCGGCGAGGCAGACGAGCAGCACGCGCATGACCATCGCGAGCGTGAGCCCGAGGGTGCGCGCCTTCGCCTGCTGCTCGACGGGCAGCTTGGCCGCGAGGATCGAGATGAAGATGACGTTGTCGACGCCGAGGACGACCTCGAGCACGAAGAGGGTGAGGAACACCGCGATCAGGTCGGGGGTGAACTCGAAGGAGAGGTCCATGCCACGATCCTGGCCGAAGATCGCTGGGAACGCGCAGGCGCGCCTGCCACGATGACCCGATGAGCATGCCGCCCCCGCCGGGACCTCCGCAGCAGCCGCGCTGGTTCGCGCCGCCGCAGCAGTTCCAGCCCGTGCCGGATGCGATGCTCGCGTCGCAGCGCTCGCCCCGCGTCGCACGGCGAGCGCTCATCTGGTCGATCGTCGCGATCGTCGTGTCGACGCTGCCGGTGCTCGGGCTCTTCACCATCGCCGCGGCCATCCCGGCGCTGCAGATCGCGATCGCCGCACGGGTGCAGCGGCTCGCCGGCGGCGGCATGGCGATCTGGGCGATCGTGCTGTCGATCGCAGCGATGCTGGGCTCGATCGTGTGGACGATCGTCTGGTTCGTGGTCTTCGTGACGCTCGTGACGGGCGGCTCCGCGGGCGCCTGATCGCGGCTACGGCACGCGGTGCAGCCAGGTCTCCGTCGAGAACTTCGACTCGACGAGGTCCTCGGCAGCGGCGAGCTCGTCGTCGCGCAGCGTGCCGTCGGTCGCGTTCGTGAGCCTGCGGAACGTCGCCTTCAGCGCATCCTGCACGGCGTCGCGCGCCATGCCCGTCTGCGAGCGCAGGGGGTCGACGCGCTTCTTCGCGCTCGTCGTGCCCTTGTCCGACAGCTTCTCGCGGCCGATGCGCAGCACCTGCACCATCTTGTCCGCGTCCATGTCGTACGACATCGTCGCGTGGTGCAGCACGCCGCCCGAGCCGAGGCGCTTCTGCGCGGCGCCGCCGATCTTGCCCTGCGGCGAGGTGATGTCGTTCAGGGGCGCGTAGCTCGCGTCGATGCCAAGGCCCTGCAGCGCCTCGATGACCCACGTGTCGAGGAAGGCGTACGAGTCGGCGAAGCTCATGCCCTGCACGAGGTCGGCGGGCACGTACATCGAGTAGGTGATGGCGTTGCCCGGCTCGGAGAACATCGCACCGCCGCCGGAGATGCGACGGATGACGGGGATGCCGAAGCGCTCGGCGCTCTCGGGGTCGACCTCGTTGCGGTACGACTGGAACGAGCCGATGTAGACGGCGGGGCCCGAGAGGTTCCAGAAGCGCAGCGTCGGCCCGCGGCGGCCCTCGCCGACCTCGTTCGCGAGCACCTCGTCGAGCGCGACGTGCAGGATCGGCAGCCGCGGCTCGTCGTCGATGACCTCCCACGCGTAGTCCGCGAACGACGTCGCGCGAGCGAGCGCTCGCCGCACGGCGACGCCGACGGCCTCGGGCGTGAGACCCAGCATCGTCACGCCCTCGGGGAGGCCCTCGCGGATGGCGGCGCCGATCTCGGCCGCCGTCGCGGTCGCGGGCAGGCCGAGCACGGCGGCGTCGATCTGCTCGAGCGCCTCGTCGGGCTCGAGGAAGAAGTCGCCCGAGAGGCGGAACGCCGTGATGCGCTCATCGCTCGCCTCCACGTCGACGACGACGAGCTTGCCGCCGGGGACCTTGTACTCGCCGTGCATCGCGTGCCTCCTCGACTGCGTGGGACCGACTCCCAGCCTAGGCGCGACGGCGTGCGAGGCGCTCAGTCGCGGTCGGGGTGGACGAACGCTCGGATCGGGTCGTCGGCAGGGTCGCGGGCAGGGTCGGATGCTGCTGGGCCGGGGCCGGGGCCGCCCTCGCGCCGGGACACGCTCGGCTCGGGCACGGCGTGGTCGCCCTCGCGCCAGTGCACCTCGTGCGCGCGGAACGCGAGGCCGAGCATGAGGGCGCCGATGGCGAGGCCGATCGCGACGGCGAGCGGCCGAGCGCCGTCGGGCAGGATCGGCACGCCGAGCCCCGCCGCCGCGACGATCGCGCAGACGACGAGCCCCGCGGCGACGCCGCGCACGAGGGTGCGCCGCGAGGGGCGCCGGCCGCGGGCGAGCACGAGCGTGCCACCGCCCATCAGGCCGCCGACGGCGCCGAGCATCGCCGCGACGCCGACGACGAGGATCGCGAGCGGCACCGAGTCGACGACGACGACCGACGCGGCCGCGCCGGGCGTCAGCTCGACGACCGCGACGAGCAGTGCGCCGCCGACGACGCCGCCGAGCACGTTCCAGCCGAGGAGGGCCGGCGCCGCGATGCGCCAGGCCCGCGCGTGCGGTGCCTCGTCCATGCGCCCATGGTCCTCCTGCGAGCCCGCGTCGCCCGGCACATCCGCATCCGCGCGTCGTGTCGGGGTACGGCGCGGGCGGCTGCGGCCCGGCGACCTGGTCGCGGTGCGGGTCGGCGGGCGCCCTCGCGGGTGGGTGCCGGGCGGGAGCCGCTCGGCGCGGTGCGGTGGAGGCTACGGCGCGGGCGTCGAGCTGCGCCCGAGCAGTCCCCTGCGCTCGGGCACGAGGTGCGCGTCGAGCCACGACGTCACATCCTCGAGCACCTTCGACTTCGTGATCTCGTTGAAGATCTCGTGGCGGGCGCCCGGGTAGACGCGCAGCGAGACGTCGGTGAGGCCCGACCGCTCCTCGTAGGCGCGCACGAGCCTGCGCGCAGAGGCCTCGCCGCCGAGCGTGTCGTCGGAGCCGACGGCGACGAGCAGCGGGATGTCGATGCCGAGCGAGCGCGCGGGCACGCCCAGCAGGCGCGCGGTCTCGAGCGGCCCGAAGAGCCGGATGACGTCGGCGGGGAAGGTGAGCGGGTCGGCGGCGAACGCCTCCTGCACCGCCGGATCGCGCGAGAGCCACTCGAACCCGGTGTCGCCGAGGTGCTTGTGGCGCGCGTTGAGGTCGCCGGCCGCCATCCATCCCGGGAGGCGGTACGCGGTGCCCGTCAGTACGGCGGCGTCGATGAGCGGCGCGTGCCGGTTGAGGAAGCGCTGCATCGTGAGCGAGCCCCACGAGTGGCCGATGACCGCGAGCGGCAGGTCGGGGTGCTCGCCGCGCAGCCGCTTCACGAGCGAGACGACGTCGCCCACGACCGCCGCGCCGCCGCCGGCGCCGAGCCGGCCGAGACGCGATGCGTCGCCCGCCCACTGCTCGAGGCCCGTGGCTCCGTGGCCGCGCTGGTCGAGCGCCGCGACGCCGTAGCCCGCGTTGACGAGATGCTGCGCGACGTGCTCGTAGCGCAGGGCGTGCTCGCCGACGCCGTGCACGATGAGCACGATCGCCTTGGGCTTGCCGGGCATCCACGTGTACCAGTGGATCGTGACGCCCTGGAGGTCCACGAACGTGTGGTCCTGCCGGATGACGGCGAACTTGGGCACCTGCCACCTCCGAATGCTCCGGCGTGCAGCGTACCCCCCACCCAGCCCGTGCGCGCAGCCGAGGCGCGGCGCGGGGCACGCGTGCGCCCCGATCGAGGCATTCTCGGATGCGTCGGCGCTCGGTGGAGCAGGGCTCCGCGAGGGCCTCGGTCGACGTCGCGACCCGCCGCCCCGGCGACCTCGACGCCCCACGGCGTCGCCTCGGGCGCCGGACCGGTCAGCGTGCGATGCGCGCGAGGATCGCCGCGTCGGTGCGATGCCGCGCGCCGAAGCCGGCGTCGGGCGCGGCGAGCGTGCGCGCCGAGAGGTGGACGTCGGCGATGCCCGTGGCCGCGACGAGCTCGCCGATGCGCTCGGGACGGATGCCGCCGCCCGCCATGACCGTGATGCGACCATCCGCCGCGGCGACGGCGCGGGCGATGCGCTCGGCGCCCTCGTGCGCCGAGTCGGCGCCGCCGGACGTCAGGATGCGGTCGGCCCCGATCGCGACGAGGTCGGCGACGTTCGCCTCGACGTCGTCGCGCACGTCGAAGCCGCGGTGCGCCACGAGCGTCCGCTCCCCCGCGAGCTCGCGGAGTCGCCGCATGGCGTCGAGGTCGAAGCGTCCGTCGGCGAGCAGCGGGCCGACGACGATGCCCGCGGCGCCGGCTGCGAGCACGAGCTCGGCGTCGCGCAGGGCGAGCGCGAGCTCGTCGGCGTCGACGACGAAGTCGCCGGGTCGCGAGCGCAGCAGCACGTGCACGCCCATCCCGTCGGCTGCGGCGACGGCGTGCTCGACGAGCGCGAGCGACGGCGTGAGGCCGCCGACCTCGAGCGCGACGCACAGCTCGACCCGGTCGGCACCCGCCGCCTTCGCGACGCGCACGCCCTCGACGTCCGACACGGCGACCTCGAGCTGCAGCATGCCTCCAGCCTGCCGCACCTCGCGTCGCGCGCGGCGTCGGGTCGCTGCCGCATCCCGAGGCGCTGGCCGCGGCGTGGGCGCAGCGACGAGTCGAGTGGTCGCTGTTGCACCTCCGGAGGCCCGTTCGAGGTGCAACCGTGACCAGTCCCGGTGCAACGGTGACCAGTCGGGGAGCAACCGTGACCAGTGCCGGTGCAACGGTGACCAGTCGGGGTGCGATCGTGACCAGTCAGGGTGCAGACGTGACCAGTCCGGGCTTGGCGGCGGTGGACGGATCGGGGCGTGAGACGTCACGACCCCGGCCGGTCGCCTCTCGCGGCGGCCGGTCGGGGTCCAGGACGGCTGGGCCGGGCGTCAGCCCCGCGCGGTGACCACCGGCATCTGCGACGTGTCGATGCGCGGGTCGGAGTCCTGGCGCTCGACGACCGCCTCGGCCTCCTCGCGCGTCTCGACCGCGGGCACCGAGCCGATGAGGGGGCGCTGCGCCGACTCGCGCATCGTGAGCATCGCGACGCCGCCGAGCGCTGCGAAGAACATGATGTAGAACGCCGGCATGTACGTGTTGCCCGTGAGCTCGATGAGCCCCTGCGAGAACAGGGGCGTCGTGCCGCCGAAGAGCGACACCGCGAGGTTGTAGGCGATGCCCATCGCCCCGAAGCGCGTCGCGGTCGGGAAGAGCGCCGGCAGCGCGGAGGCCGAGATGGCGACGTAGAACGCGACGGGGATGGCGACCATCGCGAGCGCGATGAAGACCGCCCACTCCTCGCCGATCTGCATGATGGCGAACGCGGGCACCATGAGCACGAGCGTCGAGATCACGGCGATGCCATAGACGGGCTTGCGGCCGATGCGATCCGACAGCCGCCCGATGAGGGGCAGACACGCGGACATGAGGATGAGCACCGGCACGGTCGCGACGGCGGCCATGAGGTTCGACACGCCCACCTCGCTCTCGAGGTACGTCGGCATGTAGCTCGTGAGCGCGTAGCCGGCGCTGTTCGTCGCGGCGACGAGCGCGATCGCGATGAGGATGGGGCGCCAGTGGTGGCGGACGATGCCGACGATGCCGTGGCGGGCCAGCGGGTCGCCCGGATCCTTGCGCGTCGACTTCGCCTGCTCGGCGACCTCGAACGACGGGGTCTCGGGGATGCGCAGGCGGAACCAGATGGCGACGGCGCCGAGCGGGATCGCGATGAGGAACGGGATGCGCCAGCCGTACTCGAGCATGGCGTCGGGGCCCGAGATCGCCTGGGTCGCGAGCGTCGTGAGCGCCACGACCGACGCGCCGGCGGCGAAGCCGACGTACGACCCGACGTCGAGCCACGACGCCCAGAAGCCGCGCGAGCGGTCAGGCGAGAACTCGGTGACGTACGTCGTGGCACCGGCGTACTCGCCGCCGGTCGAGAAGCCCTGCACCATCTTCAGCAGGTACAGCGGCACGATCGCCCACAGGCCGATCTGCGCCGACGTCGGCAGCACGCCGATGAGCGCCGTGGCCGTGGCCATCATCGCCATGGTGAAGAAGAGCACCTTCTGCCTGCCGATGCGGTCGCCGAGCGGCCCGAGCACGAGCCCGCCGAGCGGGCGCACCATGAACGAGATCGCGAATCCGAGCAGGGTGACGAGGAGGCCCCATGGATCGGGCAGGTCGGCGGTGAAGACCGCGGCGAGCGTGACCGTGAGGTAGCCGTAGATGCCGAAGTCGAACCACTCCATGAAGTTCCCGACGACGGTGCCCGAGATGGCGGTGCGGACCTTCCTCCGCTCGACGACGATGACGTCGGCGACCTCGAGCCGTCCGGTCGGGGGTGACGAGCCGTCCGGCTCCGTGCGCTGCTGCGTGCTCATGCGGGGTCCTTCCACTGGTGCGGCGCGCGCGACGCGGATGGCCTCCGCGAGCGGGCGCACAGGGGTGCGGTGGTGCGACGCTACCCCTCTTCGTCCCCCGCTGCATGGATTTGCGGGGGCCGACGCTTCGTGCTGCGGCCCGCCACGACGGCCGTCGCGACCGTCTCCCGGGCTCGGCGGGCCGACGCCGCCAGCCGCACGGAAGGCCTCAGAGCAGGTCGGCGAACTCCGGCGGCAGCACGACGTTCGGCGGCGCCGACGCGAGCAGCGGGGCGATCTCGTGGGCCTGGTAGCCGGCGATGCCGGTGCCGATCGGCGTGACGAGGAAGCGCAGCTCGGGATGCTCGGAGGCGAACCGCAGGAAGGCGGCGACGCGATCCGCGAGCACCTCGGGCCCGCTCATCGTGTCGATGGCGTACGACTGCCCGTGCAGCCCGTCGCCCTCGCCCCACACCGCCCCGAAGCGCTCGGCTGCCGTGCGCGCCGCCCCTGCTGCGTGGGCGCCGTCGGCGTTCGACCCGAAGACGAAGACCTCGTCGGGGCCGAGCTCGGTGATGGGCTGCATCGCGTCCTCCTGCATGCTCGTGGGCCCGCGTGGATGCGACGGTAGCGGGCGCGCACCGCGTCCGCGACCCCGTGGCGCCGCGGTCGGCGGACGCTCGGGGAGGCCCTGGGATGCTGGCCGCATGCCGCAGGTCGCCGTCGAGACATGGGTGCCCGTCGAGCCGCGGATCGCCTTCGCCGTCTCGCAGACGACGGGCGAGGTGCGGCTCCGATGGGATCCGTTCGTGCGCAGCCAGCGCCTCGTGGGCGCGGACCGCCCCGCGAAGGGCGTGCGCACGCTGACGCGCACGCGCATCGGCCTCGGCATGGTGAGCGAGTACGCCGCGTATCGCCCGCCGACCTCGGTGGGCATGACGATGGTGCGCGGCCCGTGGTTCCTCGCCGGCTTCGGCGGCGGATGGCGGTTCGTCGACGACGTGCACGACGGCATCGCCGGCACGCGTGCGACGTGGAAGTACACGTACACGGTGCGTCCGCGCTGGATCCGCCGGATCGCCGAGCCCATCGGCCAATGGCTCCTCGGCCGGGAGATCCGCGCCCGCATCGACGCGTTCGCGGCCGCGTGCGGCGATCCCGTCGTGCTCGCCGCGGCCGAGGCCGACCTCGCGAGCGACGCGTCCTGACGCGCTGGATGGCGCGACGCGCCCGGGCCGCACGCGCCCCGGCACCGGGAATGCCTCCCGCCCGGCGTGGTTAGATTGCTTCAGATTCGAAATACTTGGATCGGCAGACCACACAGGAGGCGGCCATGAGCAGCATGCAGTTCGGCATCTTCACGGTGAGCGACATCACCCGCGACCCCACGACGGGTCGCACGCCCAGCGAGGCCAAGCGCATCCAGGACGTCGTGACGATCGCGAAGAAGGCGGAGGAGGTCGGGCTCGACGTCTTCGCGCTCGGCGAGCACCACAACCCGCCGTTCTTCTCCTCCAGCCCCACCACGACCCTCGCGTACATCGCCGCGCAGACCACGCGCCTGCAGCTGTCGACGGCCACGACGCTCATCACCACGAACGACCCGGTGAAGATCGCCGAGGACTACGCGATGCTGCAGCACCTCGCCGAGGGCCGCGTCGACCTCACGCTCGGCCGCGGCAACACCGGCCCCGTCTACCCGTGGTTCGGCTACGACATCCGCGACGGCCTGTCGCTCGCGATCGAGCACTACGACCTGCTGCGCCGCCTGTGGCGCGAGCCGGTCGTGAACTGGACCGGAAAGCACCGCACGCCGCTCACCGGCTACACCTCGACGCCCGCCCCGCTCGACGGCGTCGCGCCGTTCGTGTGGCACGGCTCGATCCGCACGCCGCAGATCGCCGAGCAGGCCGCGTACTACGGCGACGGCTTCTTCCACAACAACATCTTCTGGAACAAGGAGCACACCCAGCAGATGGTGGAGCTCTACCGCCGCCGCTTCGAGCACCACGGCCACGGCGCCAAGGAGGAGGCGATCGTCGGCCTCGGCGGGCAGATCTTCATGGCCGAGACGGAGTCCGAGGCCAAGCGTCGCTTCCGCCCCTACTTCGACGAGGCCCCGGTGTACGGCCACGGCCCGAGCCTCGAGGACTTCACCGACCAGACGCCGCTGACGGTCGGCACGCCCGAGCAGGTCATCGAGAAGACGCTGTCGTTCCGCGACTACGCGGGCGACTACCAGCGCCAGCTCTTCCTCATCGACCACGCGGGCCTGCCGCTCGAGGTCGTGCTCGACCAGCTCGAGATGCTCGGCCGCGAGGTCGTGCCGGTGCTGCGCGCCGAGTTCGACCGTCTGCGCGCCCCGGGCGTGCCCGACGCCCCGACGCACGCGTCGCTCGTCGCCGCCCGCGACGCGGCAGCCGCCGCCGAGACGGCCACCGGCGCCGTCGTGCGCGACGACGTCGACACCGCCGCGGCGATCTCGC
>NZ_BAAAQT010000008.1:95152-188725 GCF_039531815.1 Agrococcus versicolor
GCGCGATCCGCGCATCGACCCGCATCCGCTGGAGGACACCATGACCGACACCATCCGCATCGCCGTCGTGAGCGCCGGCCTCGGCGACCCGTCGACCACGACGATGCTCGCGAGCCGCCTGGGCGCCGCGACGCAGGCCGTGCTCGCCGCCGCCGATCGCACCGTCGAGGTCGACCAGGTCGAGCTGCGCCCGCTCGCGCAGGACATCGCGACGCACCTCGTCACGCGCGTCGCCCCGCCGGCGCTCGAGGACGCCATCCGCCGCGTCACGTCGGCCGACGCGATCGTCGCCGTCACGCCGGTGTTCGCGATGTCCTACTCGGGCCTGTTCAAGTCGTTCATCGACGGCATCGCCGAGCGCGAGCTCGCCGGCATCCCCACCCTCCTGGGCGCCACGGGCGGCACGGTGCGGCACTCGATGGTCGTCGACACCGCGCTGCGTCCGCTCTTCGCCTACCTCGGCGCCGTCGTCGCCCCCACGGGCGTCTTCGCCGCCACCGAGGACTGGGGCCGGGACGCCGCGCTGCAGACGCGCATCGACCGCGCGGGCGCGGAGCTCGCGCGCCTCGTCACCCAGATGCCCCGCGCTCGGAAGGTCGACCCGTTCGACCCCGAGGGCGAGGGATTCGACGACTTCGCGTCGCTCCTCGGCCGATGACGCCGGTCGAGACGCAGACGACGACCAGCGACGGCGCGTACCGTGGAGGCATGACCGCGGCCTCCGAGGCGTGGCGCACCTACTTCGAGGGCAGCGCCATGCTGGCGGCTGCGCTCGAGCGGCGCCTCAAGGACGCGTGCGGGCTCGACCTCGCCGACTTCAACGTGCTCCTGCTGCTGTCGGAGGCCGACGACTCGCGGATGCGCATGGGCACGCTCGCGCGCCAGCTCGCGTTCGCACCCGGTCGCCTCACGTACCGGATGCAGCAGATGGAGGCGAAGGGCTGGGTGCGCCGCGAGGCGTCGACCGCCGATCGCCGCGGCACCGACGCGGTGCTCACCGACGTCGGCCGGCGCACGCTGCGCAAGGCGCGACCGCTGCATGCGCGGCACGTCGAGGAGCTCTTCCTCTCGCGCATCTCCCCCGACGACGCGTCGCACCTCGCGGGCATCTTCGCGCCCGTGCGCTCGACGCTGCTCGGCGAGTGCGAGTCGGTGTCCGTCGCCGACGACGCCGTGTAGCGGGCGGGTGCACCCGGGACGCAGCCGTCGCAGCGTGGCACGCGACGCGCCGCGAGGGTTGGCCTCGCGCCGTTCCATTCGTTAGGCTAACGAATGGCATGCCTCGATCCCTCGCACTCTCCAACGACCTCCGCATCGCCGTCGCGCGCCTGAGCAGGCGCCTGCGCCGCGCCGTCGCCGACGAGACGCTCGGATTCCCGCACATGTCCGCGCTCGGCACGATGCAGAAGTGCGGGGCGATCACGCTGCAGGAGCTCAGCACGAAGGAGCGCGTGACGCCGCCGAGCATGCTCCGCACCGTGCAGGGGCTCGTCGACCACGGCTACGTCGACCGCACGCCGCACGAGACCGACGGCCGCAAGCAGCTGCTCGTCATCACCGACGAGGGGCAGCAGATGATCGAGGAGACGCGCAGGCGACGGAACCTGTGGCTCGCGACCCAGATCGACGCGCTCACGCCCGACGAGCGGCAGACGCTGCAGCAGGCGGCGCGGATCATGGAGCGCCTCGCGGAGTCCGACGCATGATGTTCCGGTCCCTGCGCATCTTCAACTACCGCACGTGGTTCGTCGGCGCCCTCATCTCGAACGTCGGCGCCTGGATGCAGGCGACGGCGCTCTCGTGGATCACCCTCACCGAGCTCACCGATCAGGACGCCACCGCCGTCGGCGTCACCATGGCGCTGCAGTTCGGCCCGCAGCTGCTGCTCGTGCCGATCTCGGGTCTCGTCGCCGACCGCTTCCCCAAGCGCAACGTGCTGCTCGTCACGCAGTCGACGCTCGGCGTCCTGTCGCTCGCGCTCGGCGTGCTCGCGCTCTCGGGCGTGCTCGAGCTGTGGATGGTGTGGACCTTCGCCGCCCTCTTCGGCTCGACGCAGGCCTTCGACAACCCCGCACGGCAGGCGTTCGTCTCCGAGATCGTCGGGCAGGACCAGATCTCGAACGCCGTCGCCCTGAACTCCGCGTCGTTCCACGGCGCCCGCCTCGTGGGCCCCGCCGTCGCCGGCCTGTCGATCGCCCTCCTCGGCGCCGGCCCCGTGTTCCTGCTCAACGCCTTCACGTTCATCGCGATGATCGTCGCCCTGCTGCGGCTGCGACGCCATGAGCTGCAACCCGCCCCGCGCGGCGCGCGCGGCCTCGGCGACATCGTGCAGGGCATGCGCTACGTCGGCAGGCGGCACGACATCGTCGTCGTCATGGTGATGGCCTTCACCCTCGGCACGTTCGGCCTGAACTTCCCCATCTTCATCTCGACCATGACGGTCGAGTTCGGCGCCGACGCCGACACGTTCGGGCTGCTGTCGTCGGCGATGGCGATCGGATCCGTGTCCGGCGCGCTGCTCGCCGCGCGCTCCGAGCGCCCCAGGTGGACGCTCGTCATCGGCGGACTCGGCGCGTTCGCCATCGCGTGCGCGATCCTCGCGTGGGTGCCGAACCTGTGGCTCTTCGCCGCCGGCCTCGCGCTCGCCGGCTTCACGGCCCAGCTGTTCATGACGAACGCGAACTCGACGGTGCAGCTGTCGACGGCCCCCGAGATGCGCGGACGCGTCATGGCGCTGTACTCGGCGGTCTTCCTCGGCGGCACGCCCATCGGCGCCCCGATCGTCGGCTGGGTCGCGGATGCGTACGGCCCGCGCTGGGCGATCATGGTGGCCGTCGCGACGGCGCTCGTCGCCTTCACGATCGGCGCCGCCTGGTGGACGCGCCAGCGCCGCGCCGACCGCATGACGCGGACCGGCACGCTGCGCCTCATGGGGACCACCGAGGAGCTGCAGACCACGAAGTCCTGATCCGCGACACGCGGTCCTTCGGATTCGAACGAATCGGGAATGGCCGCGGCTGCGCGGCGTTCCACTCCACGGGTCAACGGCGACCGGTCCATCCGCCCTCTCGAACCCAGGAGCAGCCATGACGATCGTCGACCGCACCGCACCCACCGACCACGACATCCTCGACGTGCTGCAGGCACGCTGGAGCCCGCGCGCCTACGAGCCCGTCGCCATCGACGAGGAGCTGCTGTCGAAGGCCCTCGAGGCGGCCCGCTGGAGCCCGAGCGCCTACAACGCGCAGCCGTGGCGCTTCGTCGTCGCCCGCCGCGGCACCGAGGCGTTCGACCGCGTCGTCGGCTCGCTGGCCGAGTTCAACCAGCAGTGGGCGCCCAACGCATCCGTGCTGATCCTCGCCATCGCCGAGACCGAGAACGCCGAGGGCCGCGCCAACCCGACGGCCGTCTACGACCTCGGCCAGGCCGTCGCGCACCTCACGATCCAGGCCCACGCCGACGGCCTCGTCGTGCACCAGATGTCCGGCTTCGACGCGGCGGCCGCCTCCGAGTCGTTCGGCCTCGAGGCCCGCTTCGCACCTGTCACGGTCATCGCCCTCGGCACGCTCGGCGATGCCGATGCGCTCGCCGAGATGCTGCGCGAGGCCGAGCGAGCCCCGCGCGCCCGCAAGGCGCTGTCGGAGATCGTCATCGCGGCCTGATCGGCCTGCTCGCCGGACACCGCTTCGCAGGCGATCCCGGGGTCGCGAGGGGGCATCGCCCCCCGTGACCCCCGGATCGCCTGCGTCGCGCAAGCCTCCCCGCTCGCTGGGCAGGGTCATGGATGCGGCGCGTAGCGTGGGGGCATGCCCTCCGACTACGTCGCCCCCGGCCAGGAGTACACGCGCGACACCGCGTACATCGAGTCGCGCATCACGCTCGACGGCGAGGACGGCTGGCCCGTCGAGGCCGGCCGCTACCGCCTGATCGTCGCGCGCGCCTGCCCGTGGGCCAACCGCCTGCTCATCGTGCGCAGGCTGCTCGGCCTCGAGGATGCGATCTCGGTCGGCATGTGCGGGCCGACGCACGACGCCCGCTCGTGGACGTTCGACCTCGACCCCGGCGGCGTCGACCCCGTGCTCGGCATCGAGCGCCTTCAGGAGGCCTACCTCCGACGCGTGCCCGACTACCCGAAGGGCATCACGGTGCCCGCGATCGTCGACGTCCCCTCGGGCGCCGTCGTCACGAACGACTTCCCGCAGATGAGCCTCGACCTCTCGACGCAGTGGCGCGAGCACCACCGCGAGGGCGCCCCCGACCTCCTCCCCGCCGACTCGCGCGAGGAGATGGACGCCGTCATGCGACGCGTCTACACCGAGGTCAACAACGGCGTGTACCGCTGCGGGTTCGCCGGATCGCAGGCGTCGTACGACGACGCGTACGACCGGCTGTGGACGGCGCTCGACTGGCTCGAGGAGCGCCTCTCGACCCGGCGGTTCCTCATGGGCGAGCGCATCACCGAGGCCGACGTGCGACTCTTCACGACCCTCGCGCGCTTCGATCCCGTCTACCACGGGCACTTCAAGGCGAACCGGCAGCGGCTCACCGAGATGCCGCACCTGTGGGGCTACGCGCGCGACCTGTTCACGACGCCCGGCTTCGGCGACACGATCGACTTCGCGCAGATCAAGGAGCACTACTACGTGGTGCACGAGGACGTGAACCCGTCGGGCATCGTGCCGAAGGGGCCCGCGCTCGACGGCTGGCTCGAGCCGCACGGGCGCGAGCAGCTCGGCGACGGCTCGCCGTTCGGCGACGGCACCCCTCCCCCGCCGCCGCGCGAGGCCGAGCTCGTGCCGCAGCACGCGACGCCGCTGCCGGGCGGCGTGGCTCCCTCGGCCTGAGGCTGCGAGGATCGGAGCATGCAGCGCGTCCTCGCACGCATCGCCGCCGTCGCGGCGGGCGTCGCCGTGCTCGCGGGGCTCACATGGGGCGTCGTGTCGCTGACGGCGAGGATGCAGGAGGCCGCGGGCACCTCGACCGGCGTCGCCTCGGTGAGCGTGCCCGGCACGTCGACGCCCCCGAGCGAGTCGGCTCCCGCCGAGCCCGCGCCGACCGAGCCGACTCCGGCGCCCGTCGAGCCCGCGCCCGTCGAGCCCGCGCCCGTGCAGCCTGCTCCGGTGCAGCCAGCACCCCCGGTCGACGACGACGATGACGACGACGTCGGCGAGGACGACGACGACTGAGGTCGGCGGCAGCTGCGGCCGGCAGGATCTCAGGCGGTGACGGAGGCCCTCGCCGCGGCGACGACCTCGATCGCCGCGAGGATGCGCTCGTCGCCGATCGGCGGCCCGTCCGCCGCCTCGACGATGCAGACGGCGACGCTCGTCACGCCGGCCTCGTCGAGCGCGCGGATGTCGTCGGCGAGCGCGTCGGCCGTGACGCCGACCGGCACCGACAGGAACACGACCGCCTCGGGCCGGCCGTCGCGGCCGGCCGCCTCGCGGGCGTCGCGGACGACGGCGATGCGCTCGCGCACGGCGTCGACGTCGGCGCCGTCGGTGAGGATGACGCCGTCGCCGAGCTCTCCCGCGAGCGCGAGCGTGCGCGGACGGATGGCGCCGACGAGCAGCGGCGGCACCTCCTCCGGGGGCCAGCGCAGCTGCACGTCGTCGAGCTGCACGGAGCGCCCGTCGACCGTGACCGACTCGCCCGCCAGCAACGGCCGCAGCGCCTCGAGGTGCTCGCGCAGCAGCGTCAGCGGCGACTGCACGCGCACGCCGGCCTGCCCCATCCAGTCGAGCACGCCGTGGCCGAACCCGGGCAGCAGCCGCCCGGGGAAGAGGCGCGCGAGCGTCGCGACCTCCATGGCCTCGAGCGCGACCGACCGCAGCGGCACGGGCATGAGGCCGATGCCGACGCGGATGCGCGGCGTCCAGGCGAGGACGGCTGCGGCGGCCGCGACGCCCGACTCGGCGAAGCAGTCCTCCCACACCCACAGCTCGTCGAGCCCGGCGGCGTCGGCGGCGACCGCGACATCCCGGAAGCGCTCGGGCGGCTGATCGGGAGGGACGATGAAGGCGACGGCGACCATGCCTCGACGCTACCTCCGACCTCCGACCTCCGACCTCCGACCTCCACTCCGACGCACAGGCGCGAGACCGGGCGTCCCGGACCTCGGGCCGCGGGGCCGGGACCCCGCCCTGTGGTCTCCGAAGGTCGGCTCGGCGTCTGGTCGCACTCCCCGACCGCCGAAGCCACGCCTCAGCGGAGGGCCAGACGCGCATCGCATCCCACCACCCGCTCACCCGTGGATCCGGCGGAAGCACGAGCCGTCATCCCCGGCGGCGGCCGCAGGCCGGACCCGGCCAACGGCCGCCGGAACCACGCCCCAGCGAGGGGCCAAGCGCGCATTGCAGCCGACAACCCGCTCAGCCGTGAACCCGGCGGAGAGAGCAACCGTGATCGCCGCGGAGGAGGAAGACCTCAGCGCGGCTGGAGCCGAGCCGGGGTTCCGACCACCGGCCGCCGGGATCACGCCCCAGCGAGGGGCCAGGCGCGCATTGCAGCCGACGACCCGCTCAGCCGTGATCCCGGCGGAGAGAGCAGCCGTGATCGCTCCGGAGGAGGAAGACGCCAGCGGCTGGAGCCCAGCCGGGGTTCCGACCACCGGCCGCCGGGATCACGCCCCAGCGAGGGGTGAGGCGCGCATTGCGGCCGACGACCCGCTCAGCCGTGATCCCGGCGGCGCGCGGCGGGCGGCGCGGACCGCCCGGGTCAGCGGAAGCGGTAGCCCATGCCGCGCACCGTCTCGATGCGGTCGGCGCCGAGCTTCGCGCGGAGGTAGCGCACGTAGACGTCGACGACGTTCGAGCCGGGGTCGAAGTCGTAGCCCCAGACGCGCGACAGCAGCTGCTCGCGGGAGAGCACGTTGCCGCGGTTGCGCATGAGCTCCTCGGCGAGGGCGAACTCGCGCGCCGACAGGTCGACCTCGCGGCCGTCGAGGCGGGCGCGGCGCGTGCGCACGTCGAGCACGACGCCGTCCGCCTCGACGTCCGCCGACGCCGCGGCGCCCTCGCGGCGCATCCGCAGCCGCACGCGCGCGAGCAGCTCGTCGAAGCGGAACGGCTTCGGCACGTAGTCGTCGGCGCCGCCCTCGAGCCCCGCGACGGTGTCGGCGGCCGACGTGCGGGCCGTGAGCATGATGACGGGCACCGTCGCCCCCGAGCCGCGCAGCCGCTCGAGCACCTCGAAGCCGTCGATGCCCGGCAGGCCGACGTCGAGCACCACGAGGTCGAACTCGTCGCTGAGCGCGAGGTCGAGGGCCGCGGGGCCCGTCGCTGCGACGGTCGTGGCGAAGCCCGCGGCCCGCAGTCCCTTCTCGACGAACGCGCTGATGCGCTCCTCGTCCTCGGCGATCAGGATCGACGGCATCCGCTCCCCCTCGGTCGCGCGGTCACGCGGTCGCCCCATCCTCTCGCGGCGCCCGGGAGGCCGCGGGCGGCCCCGCCTCGACCGGAGCGTCGAGCGGCAGCGCGATGACGAACGACGCCCCGCCCGCGACGGCGTCGTCGACCCGCGCCGAGCCGCCGTGCGCCTGCGCGATGCGCTGCACGATGGCGAGGCCCAGGCCGCTGCCCTCCCTGCCGCGCCCCGTCTCGACGCGGCGGAAGCGCTCGAAGATCGCCTCCTTGTGCGCCTCGGGCACGCCCGGGCCGGCGTCCTGCACGATGAGCTCGACCCGGTCGCCGGCGCGCCGCGACGCGATCGTCACGTCGCCGCCGCCGTGCGTGACGGCGTTCTGCACGAGCTGCAGCATCGCCTGCGTGATGCGCTCGACGTCGAGCAGCGCGACGACCGCGGCCGTCGACCCCAGCCGCACCGTCGCGCCTTCGATGCCCGCGGCGGTCGTGCGGATCTGCTCGGTGAGCTCGGCGACGTCGGTGGCGCGCATGCGGAACGCCTCGGCCGAGTCGACGCTCGACGCCCGCTGGATGTCGCCCACGAGCCCCGCCATGCGATCGAGCTCCGAGATCGCGACGTCGCGCGTCTGCTCGACGTCGACGGGGTCGGATGCGTCCATGAGCTCGAGATGGCCGCGCACGATCGTGACGGGCGTCTTCAGCTCGTGGCCGACGTCGTCGAGCAGGCGCCGCTGCGCCGCGATCGAGCCGTCGAGCCGGTCGAGCATCGCGTTGACCGTGACGCCCAGCTGCGACACGTCGTCGTTGCCGGAGACCGGCACGCGTTCGGAGACGCCCGACGCCGCGATGCGCTCGGCGAGCAGCCGCAGCTCGCGCAGGGGCCGCAGGAGCCTGCCCGCGAGCGCGAAGCCGATGACGAGCACCGCGAGCACGCCGAGCGCTGCCGCGACGAGGAACACCGTCGCGGCCTCGTCGAGCTCCGCGAGCTCGGCCTCGAGGTCGTAGCCGGTGACGAAGATCGCGCGCGTCGCCCCCGCATCCGACGTCACCTCGAGCGGCACCGCGACGTAGCGCAGCACGACGTCGGCGTCGACGGTCGTGCCCAGGACGACCTCCGTGCCGCCCGTCTCGGCCGTGACGCGGCCCGCGAGGTCGTCGAAGCGCGTCAGGTCGACGTCCATGGGCACGCCGGGCACGAGCGCCGGGATGCCGTCGACCACGCCGAGCGCGCCGGTGTGGTCGTCGGGGGCGATGCGCGACAGGGCCGTCGCGAGCAGCCCCTCCGCATCCGGCCAGCCGCCGACGTCGGGCGGCGGATCCTCCGCGAGCGCCCGCACCGACTCCACCGCCGTCAGCAGCTGCGCGTCGACCTGGTCGAGGATGCGCCCGCGCTCGACGAGATACGCCGTCACGCCCGCGGCGAGCACCGCGAGCGCCGACACGAGCCCGAGCGCCGCGACGATGCGTGTGCGCACGCTGACGACCGGCAGCCGCCTCCGCCCGTCCTCCATGCATCCATCCTGCCCGCCGCCCGCACCGGCGGCGCTGCACATGAGAGCAGTCTCATGCAAGGTCAGCGGTCGCCCAGCGCATCCTGGGAGGATCGAGGGCATGGAGGCGCGCCTGCTCGAGGAGGCGCTCGGTCGCACCGGGCGGCTCATCTCGCGCGACCCGTTCGGCTCGGGCGTCATCGCCGGGTTCGAGGTCGACGACGACGGCACGCAGCTGACCTACTTCGTCGACACCTCGGGCGAGTCCGTGCCCGAGGAGACCGGCCTCGTGCTGCGCGTGGGCGACGAGCTGCGCGCCCGCGTCTGGCTGCACCCCGCCGACCCGCGCCTGCCGACGCTGCCCGTCGCCGCCTTCGGCGAGTCGGCCGCGCGCCTGCTCGAGCGCTTCGGCATCACCGGCACCTTCCAGTCCGAGATCGTCGCCTACCGCCCGGGCAAGCGCGCCGTGCTGCGGCTGCGGGGCGCCGACGGCGACCACTTCCTGAAGATCGTGCCGCCGGGTGCCACCGAGCACATCGCGCAGCTGCACGCGGCGCTTGCGAAGGCGGGCGTGCCCGTGCCGCGCATCCCGCGCTGGGCGCCGCAGGGATGCATGCTCATCGAGCAGGCGCAGGGGCTCGCCGGCCCGAAGGCCGCGCTCGAGCTCGCGCCGGATGCGCTGCTCGCGGCCGTCGACGTCGCCCGCGTGGGCTTCGAGCGCGCCGAGATCACGGGCGCCGCCCGCCCCGCGCTCGCCTCCCGCATCGACTGGTACGCCGCGCGCCTCGCGCGCTCGTGGCCCGCCCGCGCCGGGCTCGCGATGGCGCTGCGCGACGCCGTGCACCAGCGGCGTCGGGACGTGACGCTGCCGGTCGTCGTGCACGGCGACCTGCACCTGGGGCAGCTGTTCTTCGCCGACGGCGCCGTGAGCGGCCTCATCGACGTCGACACCGCGGGCGTCGGCGATCGGGACGAGGACTCCGCCGCGTTCATCGGCCACGCGCGGACGAGCGCGCTGCTGACCGAGGACGCCGGACGCTCGGAGGCCGCGGTCGCGCTGCACGTGCTCGCCGACGTCGCGGGCGACCGGTGGCTCGACGGCCCCCACTCGCGTGCGCTCACGGCCGCGCACCTCATGGCGCATGCGCTGTCCTCCGCCGAGCAGGGCGCGCATCCGCGTGCCGACCGCATGCTCGACGAGGCGTCGGCGCTCGTGGGCGTCGCGCCCGCGTCGGCGGCAGCCGCGGGCTGAGCCGGCCGGCTCCGCGCACGACGCGAGGGCTCCGCTCGCAGCGCACGGCTTGCAGCGCACCGCCCGCAGCACCATCCGCAGGGCACCGTCCGCCTCTCTCGCACGGCAGCGCGTCGCCACCCGCCCCACGCACGACGACGCCCCCGACGCACAGGCGTCGGGGGCCTCGCGCTGCCTCGGGGCCGGACGTCTCGCGACGACCGACCCTCCAGCCCGCGTCAGTCGACCGAGGGGGCGGAGACGGGCGAGATGGGGCTGGCCGCCGACGGCGCGCTGTCCCACGTGGGCGCGGGCGCCGCGGCGGGAGCGGGGGCCGGCGCGGGCGCCGGGGCGGGGGCGGCGCCGGCCGACGGGGCCGAGACGGCCGAGGTCGCGTCCTGCGTCGGCGCGGGAGCCGTGGGTGCGGGCGCCGCGGGGGCGCTGACGGCGGTGGTCGCGGTGGGCGCCGAGACCACGGAGGCGTGGTCGCCGGTGACGCGGACCGTGACGCTCGAGCGCTCGGTGAGGCCGCTGCCGACCACGACGCCGCCGGAGGCGACGTGCGCCGAGTCGTCGACGTCGATGGCGTTCGCGGTGGCGAGCGCGCCGACCGCGACGAGGCCGAGGCCGAGGGTGCCGGCTGCGCCGACGGTGATCCAGGTGCGCTGCTCCATGATGGGGACTCCTTCGCTGCGGTGGTGCTCCTGCTGACGGACTCCACTGTCGCGAGCGGGGGTGAGGTGCAGGTGACGGGTGCGTGAGAGACCTCTCATGCGCCGGCAGTCGGCCGCGCACGACGGAGGGGCGGCACGCCCTCGCGCACCGCCCCTCCCTCGCAGACCGTGGATGCTCGCGCATCCGCCGGGGTCACTCCGCGAACGTCGCCTTCGCGTCGGCGACGATCGCCGGGTCGCGGAACGCCGACAGCGCCGTCGCGGCGAGCATGACGGCGCCGTCGGCGATCGTCGGCGTCGCGAGGTCGGCGTCGCCCGCCGCGGCTGCGAACTCGCGGGTGTGCGGCGCGACGTCGCGTGCGAGGCAGATCATCGGGTGCAGCGACGGCACCACGTGCGACACGTTGCCCATGTCGGTCGACCCCGCGAGCGTCGGGTCGGGCTCGAGCTCGCGCCCGAGCACGCCGTACGCCGCCTCGGCGACGTCGACGAGCGTCGGGTTCGAGCGCAGCGAGAAGTACGCGGGCGTGTTCTCGGCGATCTCGACCGTCGTGCCCGTCGCGAGCGCGGCCCCCTCGAAGCATGCGCGCACGCGCGGCACGACGTCCGACAGCAGGTGCTCGCGGTCGCCCGCGCGCACGAAGATCCGCAGCGCGGCGCGCTCGGGGATGATGTTCGGCGCCTGCCCGCCGTTCGTGATGATGGCGTGGATGCGCACGTCGTCGGTCATCTGCTGCCGCAGCATGCCGATGGCCGTGAGCGAGAGCGTCGCGCCGTCGAGCGCGTTGCGGCCCAGCTCGGGTGCGGCAGCGGCGTGGGCGGCCTTGCCGTGGAAGTCGACGTCGAGCGCGACGCGGGACAGCGACGAGCCGCGCACGGCATCCGAGCCCGACGGGTGCACCATGATCGCGAGGTCGACGCCGTCGAGCACGCCGCCGTCGATCATCGGCACCTTGCCCGCCGCGCCCTCCTCGCCCGGGCTGCCGATGACGACGAGGTGCGCGGGCACCGGCGACGCCTCGAGGGCGTCCTTCACGAGGATGCCGGCGCCGAGGCCGCAGGCGGCGATGACGTTGTGGCCGCAGGCGTGGCCGATCTCCTCGAGCGCGT
The DNA here is from genome assembly GCF_039531815.1 of Agrococcus versicolor. Taxonomy (NCBI): domain Bacteria; kingdom Bacillati; phylum Actinomycetota; class Actinomycetes; order Micrococcales; family Microbacteriaceae; genus Agrococcus; species Agrococcus versicolor. The sequence continues at coordinate 107,022 of NZ_BAAAQT010000008.1, forward strand.
CGTACTCGCAGAAGATCGCGACCGTCGGAGCGTCGGCGCCGGCGTCGGGCGTCGACCAGCGGCCGACGAACGCCGTCTCGAGCCCCGCGAAGCCGCGCTCGACCGCGAAGCCCGCGAGCTCGAGCTCCGCGGTGAGCCGCGCGGCCGCATGCGTCTCGGTGAAGCGGATCTCGGGATGCGCGTGCAGGTCGGCGGCGACGTCGACGAGCGTCGTCAGCCGCGACTCGAGCAGGGACTGCAGGGTGGCGACGGTCTCGGGCATCGCGGCGATGCCTGCCTCGGCGGCGGGGCGCACGGTGGTGATGGACATGGGGAGGACCTCCTTGGGGCTGGTCGGACGGGGTTCGGGGTGCGCGCGGGTCACTGCAGCTCGAGGCCGTGGCCCGGGCCGACGGGCAGGCCGAGCAGGCCCCACACGAGGAACTGCAGCAGCCACACGACCCAGATGACGATCGTGAAGGGGATGACGAGGCTGAAGAGCGTGCCGAGGCCCGCCTTCGGCTCCCACCGCTGCAGCAGGCCGAGGACGACGGGCAGCATCGGGTTCATCGGCACGAGCGGGTTGGTGGCGGAGTCGGTGATGCGGAACGCGGCCTGCACGTAGGCGGGGTCGATGCCGGCGAGCATGAACATCGGCACGAAGATCGGCGCGAGCAGCGTCCACAGCGCCGAGCCGCTCGCGAGCAGCAGGGCTGGCAGCGTCACGAAGAGGCTGAAGAGCAGGAGGCCGCCGATGCCGCCGAGGCCGGACGCCTCCATCGCCTCCGCGCCCGAGGTCGCCAGCAGCAGCCCGAGCTGCGACCAGTTGAACCACGCGATGGCCTGCGCCGCCGTGAAGATCACGACGATGAACGGCACGAGGTCCTTCACCGCAGCCGTCATGTGCTCGGGCACCTGCGTCGCCCTCGTGAGCGTCTTCGCGCCGAGGCCGTAGGCGACGCCGGCGACGAGGAACAGGAAGAGGATGAAGATCGGCAGCGCCGTCATGAACGGCGAGCGCAGGATCTCGCCGCCCTCGCCCTGCAGGGGCGAGCCGGGCACGAGCAGCGCCGTCGCGACGAGCGCGAGGTAGACGACGGTCGAGATCGCCGCGATGCGCAGGCCGCGACGCTCGACGGGCTCGAGCGGCTTCGACGCGTCGGCATCCGCATCCCCGCCCTCGTAGGGCGTGAGGCGCGGCTCGACGTAGCGCTGGCACACGATCGTGATGACGATCGCGAGCAGCAGCGTCGACGTGGCCATGAAGAAGTAGTTGGCGACCGGCGAGACGGATGCCTCGGGGTCGACGATCTGCGCCGCGCTCGTCGTGATGCCCGACAGGAGCACGTCGGTGCCCGCGGGCACGACGTTGGCGCTGAAGCCCGCGACGACCGCGGCGTAGGAGGCGGCGAAGCCCGCGAGCGGGTGCCGGCCGGCGGCGAGGAAGGCTGCGGCCGCGAGCGGCGGCAGGATGACCATGGCCGAGTCGGAGGCCAGGTTGCCCATGAGGCTCACGAGCACGACGACGAAGGTGACCGCCCAGCCCGGGGCGGCGAGGACGGCACCCCGCATCGCGGCCTTCAGCAGGCCGAGGCGCTCGGCGACGCCGATGCCGAGCATCACCGTGATGATGAGGCCGAGCGGCGGGAACGAGACGAAGTTCGTGATCGCGTTCGTGAGCGCGTAGACCGCGCCCTCGCCCGAGAGGATGCTGCGGATCGGCACGGTGTCGCCCGTGGCCGGGTCGATCGTCTCGGCGCCCAGCAGCGCGGCGATGCCCGAAGCGACGGCGACGAGGCCCGCGATGATGAGGAACAGGTAGAACGGGTGCGGCAGGCGATTGCCCACCCGCTCGATGCCGCGGAGGATGCGACCGCCGACGCCCTTGGCGTCGGCGAGCGTCAGCGTCGTGGTGGTGTCGGTGGCCATGCGTGCTCCGAGCTGTGGGAGACCCGCGGATGCGGGACGGACGTTGCGTTGCATCCTGCCGATCGCATGTCACGAACCGTGCATCCTGATCGATCCGACCGCGATCGGCTGCGATGCTGTTCGACATGCACCTGCCGACCTCCTCGCATCCGCACGATCTGTCGGATTCGGACCTCGATCTGGTGGCCGCGCTGCAGGACGCCCCGCGAGCGTCCTGGGCGGCGATCGGACGAGCCGTCGGGGTGAGCGCGCCGACCGCGCGCCGACGCTGGCAGGCGATCGCCGACACGGGTGCGGCGTGGCCGACGACGTACGCCGGATTCACCGCCGGACTGCTCATGGGGCTCGCGGAGGTGCGCTGCCGACCCGGCACGGTCGACGCCGTCGCGCACGTGCTCCGACAGCATCCCAAGGTCATCTCCGTCACGGGCATGACGGGCGATCGCGACCTCGTGCTCACGATCCTCGCCGAGGACATGGCGCAGTTCCGCCGGCTCATCCAGTCGTGGCTCGGCACCCACGACGCCGTGACGGCCGTGCGCTCGACGATCGTGACGCGCATGTTCTCCGACGGATCGCGCTGGCGCGCCGCTGGCCCGCCGCACGACGTGGTGCTGCCGCGCGCCGACGACGACGGACGCGCCGATGGCGACGCCGCGACGCAGGCGCAGTGGCGCACGGTGCTGACGACCCTCGAGCGCGACGGTCGGGCGACGCCGCGCGAGGTCGCCGAGCGGCTCGGCACGTCCGAGGCCCATGCCCGCCGCGTCGTGCGTCGGCTGCTCGCGAACGGCTGGATCCAGCAGCGCATCGACGTGTCGCTCGAGCAGCGGATGTGGCCGCACGCGCTCGCGATGTGGCTCGTCGTGCCCGCGGCGCGGCTCGAGGCGACGGCCCTGCAGATCGCGAACCTGCCGATGACGCGCATGTGCGCGGCGCTCGCGGGTGGTGCCTCGAACCTCTACGTCATCGTGTGGCTGCGCGAGCTGGAGGACGCCGCGACGATGGAGGCCGAGCTCGCGCGCAGCCTCGAGCTGCGCGTGCTCGACCGCGCGATCCTGCTGCACTACTACAAGCGCGTCGGCCACCTCTTCGACGAGGCGAACCGCCGCGAGGGGCACGTGTCGTGGCTCGCGGAGGTGCCGTGAGGGGTGGGGTGGTGCGGGATGGGGTCATGCGGGGCGCTGCCGGGCCGTGCGGGCGATGCGTCGGCTGACTGGTCACGTCCTGCGGCGACTGGTCACGTTCTGCGACGGAGAGCCTGACTGGTCACGGTTGCACCTCGTCTGGTCGCCGTTGCACCTCGACTGGTCACCGTTTGCATCTGACTGGTCACGGTTGCACCCAGATGCGGCCTCCCGAGGTGCAACGTCGACCAGTGTGCGTGCGACGTCGACCAGTGTGCGTGCAATCTCGACCAAGCGACGCAGAACGGACGGATGCGGTGGCGGAGCCGGTGCGGCAGGATGCGGGGAGACGCCGCGCGGGAGGTCGCGCGGCGACGCGATGCGAAGGAGCAGCGATGTCGTTCCAGGCCTACCTCGACGCCGTGGAGGAGAAGACCGGCAAGACGCCCCGCGCGCTCGTCGACGAGGCGAACGAGCTCGGGTTCGGCGCCGAGACGAAGGCCGGACCGATCCTGCAGTGGCTCGCCGACGCATACGGGCTCGGCCGCGGGCACGGCATGGCCATGGTGCACGTCATCACGAAGGGACCCGGCATCGGCACGAAGCACCTCGAGTCGACCGGCTCCCACCGTGACGAGTCGGACACGCTGTGGCTCGACGGTGCCGCGTCGAAGCCTGCCGACTGGGGCGGCGCTCGCCCCTGAGCGGGCACGCACCGCCCCCATCCCACCGGACCCATCGGCAGCGGTCGTCGTGACGCGCTGTTCCGCGACGCCCGACGACCGGACGCCGCGCGCCTCGAGCAGCACGCCGAGAGCCACGCGCCGAAAGACCCCGCGCCCCGCGCCCGACGATCGGACTTCCGCGCTACTCCACGATGGTGGCCGTGAGCTGCGACAGCGGCTCGGCGAGCGCGTTGAGCTGCGCCGCGAGCGCGTTCCGCTCGGCATCGGTCACCGTCTCGTAGGAGACGAAGCCCGCGTCGAACGATCCGTAGGTCGCGAGCAGCGACGTCATCGCGTCGAACTCGAGCTCGAGGTCGTCGGCGAGCGCCGCGCCCTCGTCCGACGCCTCCGCGAGCGACCGGACGGACTCGAACGCCACCTGCGCACCCTCGACGTTCGCGAGGAAGTCGTAGAGGTCGGTGTGCGAGAACTCGTCCTCCTCGCCGGGCAGCTTGCCGTCCGGCGCGGCGATCTCATCGAGCAGGCCGACGGCGCCGTTCGAGATGTCCGAGACCGACAGCGTGAAGTCGTCCGAGAACACGAGGTCGTACAGCGACTGCACGTCGGCCACGAGCCGATCCGCGACGGCGGCGCGACCGGCAGCGTCGAGCGGGGCGAAGACGGCACGGCCTTCGGGGTCGACGAGGTCGAGGTAGGCGAGCTCGGCGCCCGCGGCATCCACGTACGTCTCGCCCGCGTAGCTCGCCAGCGCCTCGTCGAGCCAGAGGTCGAGCTCGATGCGGTGGAAGCCCGTGAACTCGTCGAGCTCGGCGACGGCGCCGGGCAGGCGGTAGTCGATCGCCGGGTCGAGATCGCCGAACTGCTCGGCCGTCGGCTCGATGCGCTCGTAGTACTGCCGCGCGAGCGGGAAGAGACGCCTGGCCTCGTCGTCGTCGCCCGCGACGTACGCGTCGGTGAAGGCGCCGACGGCGGTGACGAGCTCGCTCGCCTGCGACTTCGTGTACGCGACGTATGCGTCGATCGCATCCTGGTCGTCGGCGTCGACGGCGATCTCGTCGCCGGACACCGTGAACTCGGCGACGCCCTGCGGCTGTCCCACCATGCCGGGTCGGCACGCCGTGTAGTACGTGCCCGGCTGCAGCTGCACGCGCAGCGCGACCGGCTGGCCGTCGTTCGCGAGGTTCTCGCGCTCGGCGACGATCTGCAGCCGGTCGTCGGCGAAGATCTCGAACTCGTCGATCTGCGTGCCGGAGTTCACGATCGCGAACTCGACGGTGCCCGAGGTCGCCTCGGCCACCGCGACGTCGCACGTGCCGTCGCCGATCGCGACGTCGATCGCGACGGCGTCGGGATCGTTCGGCACGCAGCCGGCGAGGCCGACGCCCACGGCGGCGGCGAGCGCCGCGGCGAGGATGCGCTGGGTGGGACGGGTCATGCGTGCTCCTGGGTGCTGGGGGTGAGGTCGGGCGCGGGTGTCGCGGGTGCGCGGCGGGTCGCGATGCGCAGGAAGACGACGAGCGCGGGCACGACGTACCCCCACCACGCGACGACCTGCAGCCACGTCGGCTCGGACGTGTAGCCCACGAGGCCGAAGAGCAGGGCACCGAGCACCGAGCCGTGCTCGGAGAGGATCGCCTCGAGGCTGTACGCGATCGACGATGCGCCGGGCAGCACGCCCGCCTCCTGCAGGTCGCCGACGCCGTAGGCGAGCACGCCCGCCGCGACGACGACGAGGATCGCGCCGGTGACGGTGAAGAAGCGGCCGAGATGGAGGCGCAGGGCACCGCGGTAGACGAGCCAGCCCAGCACGACGGCGACGGCGATGCCCGCGGTCGCCGCGAGCGTCGCCTGGCCGACGCCGCCGGCCGCGTCGACCGTGGCCCAGATGAAGAGCGTCGTCTCGACGCCCTCGCGGATCACGGCGAGCGCCGCGACGAGCACGAGCGCGAGGCCGCCGCTCGCGAGCGCGGCCCCCACCTTCGCGACGACCTCGGCACGCATGCCGCGGGCCGTGCGCGCCATCCACACGGTCATCCAGGTGATCAGGACGACGGCGACGATGGAGAGGATGCCGCCGAGCAGCTCCTGCCCCTGGAAGGACAGGCCGTACGGACCCCAGGTGAGCAGAGCGCCGAGCGCGACGGTGCCCGCGACGGCGAGACCTACGCCGAGCCACACGCGCGGCAGCAGGTCGCGGCGGTCGGCGCGCACGAGGGTCGCGACGATGATGCCCACGACGAGCGACGCCTCGAGCCCCTCGCGCAGGCCGATGAGGAAGTTCACGAACACGGGGTGCTCCGGTCGACGGATGCGGTCGCAGCGGATGCACGACCTCCAGGTAAGGCTAGGCTCACCTCACGTGAGAACGTACACGCACTCCGGCGCCGAGGACGACGGGCGATCGACCGGGGCACGCGGCCTCTCGCGTCGTGGCATGCTCGGGCTGCTCGGCGCCGGCGGCGCCGGCCTCGCGCTCGGCGGCATCGGAGGCGCGACCGCGGCGTCGGCCGTCGTGCGCGGCGAGCGCGCAGCACGCTCGCACCCCTTCCACGGCGCCCACCAGCAGGGCGTGACGACGCCGGCCCCCGATGCGCTCGTGCTGGCGAGCCTCGACATGGTCGAGGGTGCGACCGTCGACGACCTGCGCGAGCTGCTCGCCGACTGGACGTACGCGGCGTCACGGCTGTCGCAGGGCCTCGAGGTCGCCGAGGACGGCGCCGCCGGCACGAGTCCCGAGGCGCCGCCGCCCGACTCCGGCGAGGCGCTGGGGCTCGACGCCGCCGGCCTCACGATCACGATCGGCGTCGGCCCGAGCCTCTTCGACGACCGGTTCGGCCTCGAGGACCGCAGGCCGACGGCCCTCGTCGACCTGCCGCTCTTCGCCGGCGACCTGCTCGAGGCGGCCCGCTGCGGTGGCGACCTCTGCATCCAGGCGTGCGCCGCCGACTCGCAGGTGGCCCTGCACGCCGTGCGCAACCTCATGCGCATCGCCTTCGGCCGAGCGCAGGTGCGCTGGCTGCAGACCGGCTTCACGCATGCGGAGGGCAGCGCCGAGCGCGCGATGACGCCCCGCAACCTCCTCGGCTTCAAGGACGGCAGCGCCAACCTGCGCGTCGACGACCCCGAGCATCTCGCCGAGCACGTGTGGGTCGGCGACGACGACCAGGCGTGGCTCGCGGGCGGCACCTACCTGGTCGCCAGACGCATCCGCATGACCGTGGAGTCCTGGGACCGCACGCGGCTGCGCGAGCAGGAGCGCGTCATCGGCCGCACGAAGCTCGAGGGCGCTCCCCTGACGGGCGGTGCCGAGCGCGACGACGTCGACCTCGACGCGACCGACGACACCGGGCAGCCGGCGATGGATGCCAACGCCCACGTGCGGTTGGCGCACCCGTCGGTCACGGGCACGCGCATCCTGCGCCGACCGTTCAACTACGTCGACGGCGTGACGAGCGTGGGGCAGCTGGATGCCGGCCTCGTGTTCCTGTCGTTCCAGCGCGACCCGGAGCAGTTCGTGACGATCCAGCGCTCGATGCGCACCGACCTGCTGAACGAGTACATCCGCCATGTCGGATCGGCGGTCTTCGCGATCCTGCCCGGCATCGCCGAGGGCGAGTCGCTCGGCGATCGTCTGCTCGCCTGACGCCCTCGCTCGGCGCCGCGGACGACGTGCGAGGGGCTCGAGGGCGCATCACCCTCGAGCACGCGCTCGCGTGCAGTCCGCGACGCCCGATCAGCCTCGGCGGCGACGCCCCATGAGCAGGCCCGCCGCGATCGCGAGCAGCGCCGCGAGGAGCAGCCACGTCGCGAGCTGCGCACCCGTGCGCGGCAGGTCGACGCCCGGTGTCGTGCCGTCGTCGCCACCCACGGCGGGCGGGGCGCTCGGCGACGTCGGCGGCACGCTCGGATCCACCGGCGGCACGCTCGGGTCGACCGGCGGCACGCTCGGGTCCACCGGCGGCACGCTCGGGTCGACCGGGCCGGCCTCGTAGGCGATGCGGATCTCGCCCGCGACGCTCGTGCCCTCGGCATCCACGCCCGTCCACTCGACGGGCGTCGGGTCGCCGACGAAGCCCGCCTCGGGCGTGAAGGTGATGCGTCCCGTGGCCGTGTCGACGGTCCAGACGCCCTCGCCCGCCACGACGAGGCGCGTGACCTGCGCCCCGAGCGGGTCGAGGATGCGGACGGATGCGCCCACGAGGCCGGGGGCGACCGTGGCCGGGTCGACCGTCACGGGCGTGCCGGCCGGTGCGACCACGACGATGTCGGCGACGATCTCCGTCGCGCCCTCGGTGACCTCCGGCGCGTAGCGGCCGGAGGCGAGGGTGCCGTTGGCGTCGGCGACGCGGTAGGCGACGCCCACCGCGGTGCCGACGAAGCCCGCCGCGGGGGTGAAGACGATGCGGCCGTCGACGAGGGCGTACGTGCCCTCGCCGCCGACGACCACGATCGTCGCCGGCTCGCCCGCCGCATCCAGCAGCGTCAGCGTCGAGGGCACGAGCGGCACCTCGTCGTCGCCGGCGAGGTCGTTCGCGAGCGGGTCGACCGACTGCGTCGTGCGCTCGGCGCCCGTCGTCGTGTCGTCGATCGCGCGCGGCACGACGGCGGTCAGCGTCGCGCGGGCCGTGCTCGTCGCCGTGGTGCCGTTCGCGTCGGCGACGACGTATGCGACGGGGGGCGTCGTGCTCGCGTAGCCGGCGAGCGGCGTGAAGACGAGCACGGGGGCGGCCGGGTCGGTGCGATCGACCGTCCACGTGCCCGCACCCTCGACGACGATCGACGCGACGACCGCGCCGGTGCCGTCGACCAGCTGCAGGCTCGCGGCGTCGAGCGGCACGTCCGGGTCGCCGGCGACGTCGTTCGCGAGCACGTCCACCGTCACGGGAGCGCCCTGGCGTCCCGTGCCGAGGTCGCCGTTCGCGATCGGTGCGATGGCGCCGATGGTCGCGCCGACCGTCGACGTCGCCGTCGTGCCGTTCACGTCGGCGATGCGGTAGTCGACGCGCGCCGCGACGCCGTCGAACGAGGGCAGCGGCGTGAAGACCACGACGGGGCCGTCCTCGCCCGAGCGGTCGATCGACCACGTGCCCTCGCCGTCGACGACGAGCGACGCGACCGCGGCGCCCGAGGCGTCGAGCAGCGTGAGCGAGGCCTCGTCGAGCGGCACCGTCGGGTCGCCGGCGGCGTCGTTCGCGAGCACGTCGACGCGCACGGCGGCACCCTGGCGGGCGGCACCCGAGTCGGGGGTGGCGATCGGCGTCACCGCGTCGACGGTCGCCGCGACGGTCGCGGAGGCACGGGTGCCGTTGGCGTCGGCGACGACGTAGGTCACGGGCGTGGCCTCCCCCGTGAACGACGGCAGCGGCGTGAAGACGAGCACGGGCGCGCGCAGGTCGGAGCGGTCGATCGTCCACGTGCCCTCGCGGTCGACGACGAGCGTGTCGACCGAGGCGCCTGCGGCGTCGAGCAGGGCGAGCGTCGCCGGCGCGAGCGGCACGGCGGGGTCCCCGGGGGCGTCGTTGACGAGCGGCGCGATCCGCACGGGCGAGCCCTGCAGCGCCGATCCCTCGTCGCCGGTCGCGACGGGCGTCACGGGCGTGACGTTCGCGATGACGATCGCCGCGGTCGCCCACGTGCCGTTGACGTCGGCGACGGCGTACTCGACGACGGCCGTGCCGACGAACGTCGGGTCGGAGGCGAAGACGATGCGCGGGGTCGTGCCGGCACGATCGATCGTCCAGCGACCGACGCCGGGGACGTCGAGCTCCTCGACGCGCTCGCCCGCGGCGTCGAGCAGGGTGAGCGAGCCGGGCACGAGCGCGACGCCGGGGGCACCGGGCACGTCGTTCGCGAGCGGGGCGACGGCGACGGTCGCGCCCTGGCGCGCCGTGCCCTCGTCGTCGCGTGCGATGGGCGTCACGGGCGTGATGGCGACGGTCACCGTCGACGAGACCGTCGTGCCGTTGGCGTCGGCGACGCGGTAGGCCACGGGGTCCGGCGTGCCGGCGAAGGCCGGAATGGGCGTGAAGACGACGCGCGGCGCGAGGGCGTCCGAGCGGTCGACGGACCACGTGCCCTGCTCGACGACGATCTCGGCGACCGCGGCCCCCGCGGCGTCGACGAGCGTGAGCGTCGACGGCACGAGCGGGACGTCGGGGTGCCCGGCGCCGTCGTTCGACAGCACGGCGACCGAGGCGGGCGCGCCCTGGCGTGCGGAGCCCGAGTCGGCGGTCGCGATCGGCGCGACGGGCGTCGCGGTCGGCGTGAATCGCGCCTCGGCCGTCGTGCCGTTGGCGTCGGAGACGCGATAGTCGACGCCATCGGCGGGTCCCGAGAAGCCCGCGACGGGCGTGAACACGATGCGCGGCGCATCCGGGATGCGCGCGTCGATCGCGTACGAGCCCTGCCCCGCGACCATGACGACGTCGACCGCGCGGCCGGCGGCGTCGAGCAGCACGAGGGTGGCGGGCACGAGCGGCACGGCGACGCTGCCCGCGACGTCGTTCGCGAGCGGTGCGACGGAGATCGGCGCGCCCTGGCGTGCCGTCGCCACGTCGTCGACCGCGTCGGGCACGACGGGCGCGACGTCGACGACGAGCTGCGCCGTCGTGGGCGTGCCGTTGGCGTCGAGCACGCGGTACGCGACGGGGGTCGTCTCGCCGCGGAAGCCGGCTGCCGGCTCGAGGACGATCGTCGGCGACGCGGGGACCGTGCGGTCGATGCGCCACGTGCCCTCGCCGTCGACGAACAGGCGGTCGACCGGCTCGTCGCCGTCGAGCAGCGTCAGCGTCGCAGCGGCGAGCGGCACGTCCGGGTGACCGGGCACGTCGTTCGCGAGCACGTCGATCGACGTGGGCACGCCCTGCTCGGTGCCGCCGAGGTCGTCGGCCGCGACCGGCGACACGGGCGTGACGGTGATGGCGATCGTGGCGGATGCGCGGGTGCCGTTCGCGTCGCGGACGACGTAGCCGATGGCGGCGGTGCCCGTGAAGGTCGCGACGGGCGCGAAGGTCACGGTCGGCGCGGTCGGCGTCGACCGGTCGATGCTCCACGTACCGACGCCGGGCACGACGAGCTCGTCGGCCACCGGCTCGTCGCCGTCGAGGAGCACGAGGGTCGTGGCGTCGAGCGGCACGTCGCCGAGGCCTGCGAGGTCGTTGCCGAGCGGCGCCACCGTGGCGGTCGCACCCTGGCGGATCGCGGCGGCATCGGCGACGGCGACGGGCTCGACGCCCGTGATCGTCGCGGTGACGGTCGCCTCGTCGGTCGTGCCGTTCGCGTCGGCGACGCGGTAGGTCACGGCGTCGGCGACGCCTGCGAAGGCCGCCTCGGGCGTGAAGACGATGCGCGGGCCGCCCTCGGTCGTCGCGTCGATCGCGTACGTGCCCTGCCCGGGGATCGTCACGCGGTCCGTCGGCTCGCCGGCCGCATCCAGCAGGGTGAGGGTCGCGGCGTCGAGCGGCACGTCGGGGTGCCCGACGACGTCGTTCGCGAGCGGGACGACGGATGCCGGGGCACCCTGGCGGGCTGCGACGGCGTCGTCGATCGCGTTGGGGACGACGGGCGCGAGCGTCGCGGCGGCCGTCGAGGTCGCGGGCGTGCCGTTGGCGTCGAGGACGCGGTAGGTCACGGACGAGCGGGCGGCGAACGACGGCAGAGGCTCGAAGGCGAGCACGGGCGCGACGCCCGCGGCGTGGACGACGGTCCAGGTGCCCTCGCCGTCGACGACGAGCTCGTCGGTCGGTGCGCCGGCGGCGTCGAGCAGGACGAGCGAGTCGCGGTCGAGCGGCACCGCGGCGTCGCCGGCGTCGTCGTTCGCGGTCGCGTCGATCGTCACGGTCGCGCCCTGGCGTGCCGTGCCGGCGTCGGGCTGCGCGATCGGCGTCACGGCGCCGATGGTCGCGGATGCGGTCGCGGCGTCGGTCGTGCCGTTCGCGTCGGCGATGCGGTAGGCGACGCTCGACTGCCCCGAGAAGGTCGGCAGCGGCGCGAAGACGAGCACGGGCGCGTCCACGTCCGTGCGGTCGACGCTCCAGGTGCCCTGGCCGCCGACGAGCAGCACGTCGACCGCGACGCCCGCGGCGTCGAGCAGCGTGAGGCTCGCGGCGACGATCGGCACGTCGGGGTGGCCCGGCAGGTCGTCGGCGACGACGTCGATCGTGACCGGCGCACCCTGGCGCGCGGCCCCGGCGTCGTCGGTGGCGATGGGCGTGACGGCATCGATCGTGACGTCGACGACGGCCGTGGCCGCCGTGCCGTTCGCGTCGCGGACGCGGTAGGCGACGGTGGTCGCATCGCCCGTGAACGTCGGCACGGTGGCGAGCACGAGGAAGGGTCCGCCCTCGGCGTCCAGGTCGACGGTCCAGGTGCCCTCTCCGGCGATCTCGAGCTCGGTGACGGGCGCGCCGGTCGCGTCGAGCAGCGTGAGGGTCGACGGGTCGAGCGGCACCTCCGCGAGGCCGGCGTCGTCGTTCGCGAGCACCGCGATCCGCACGACCCCGCCCTGGAGGCCGGTGGCGGCGTCGGGGTCGGCGACGGGCGTCACGGCGGTGAGCGTCGGCGTGAAGGTCGCCGTCGCGATCGTGCCGTTCGCATCGGCCACGCCGTACGTCACGGGGGTCGCGACGCCCACGAAGGAGGCGGCGGGCGTGAAGACGATGCGGGGCGCGTCGGCGTTCGAGACGTCGATCGCGTAGGTGCCGGCGGCGACCGTGACGGTGCCGTCGGGCGCGGCGCCGACGAGCCGCAGCGTGCTGGGCACGAGCGGCACGTCGGCGTCGCCCGCGGCATCATTGACGAGCGGTGCGACGTCGACGCGGGCGCCCTGGCGGCCGGTGGCGACGTCGTCGCGGGCGACGGGCGTCACGGCGACGACGACGGCGGTGACGGTCGACGACGCGATCGTGCCGTTGGCGTCGGCGACGCGGTAGCGCACGGCGTCCGCGGTGCCGGCGAAGGCGGGCTCCGGCGTGAAGACGACGACCGGGTCGCCGCCCTCCGCACGCTCGATCGCGTAGGTGCCCTGACCGACGATCGCGAGGGTCGCCTGCGGCACGCCGTCGGCGTCGAGCAGCTCGAGGGTCGCGGGGTCGAGCGGCACGCCGGCGTCGCCGGCCGTGTCGTTCGCGAGCGGGGCGACGGATGCCGGCGCGCCCTGGCGCGAGCGGGCGACGTCCGCGACGGCGACGGGCGTCACGGGCGTGATGACGGCGGTCGCGGTCGTCGTGGCGATCGTGCCGTTCGCATCCGCGACGCGGTAGTCGACCGTGGAGGTGCCTGCGAACGTCGGCAGCGGCACGAAGACGAGGACGGGAGCGCCGGAGCCGCTCCGGTCGACGCTCCAGGTGCCCTGGCTCGCGACGACGAGCTCGTCGTCCTCGGCGCCGACGATCTCGAGCGTGTCGGGCGCCAGCGGCACCTGCGGGTCGCCGGCGCGGTCGTCGTCGAGCACGTCGAGCGTCACGCTCGCGCCCTGACGGGCCTCGCCGGCGTCGGCGACCGCGATCGGGGTCACGGGCGCGATCGTCGCGACGACGAGCGCGGTCGCGAGCGTGCCGTTGGCGTCGGCGACCTGGTAGCGCACGGCATCGGGCGTGCCGACGTACGTCGGCACGGGCGCGAAGGCCACGCGCGGCGCGACGAGGTTCGCACGGTCGATCGACCACGTGCCCTGGCCCTCGACCGCGATGGTCTCGACGGGGGCGCCCGCGGCGTCGACGAGCGTGAGCGTGTCGCGCTCGAGCGGCACGTCGGGGTCGCCCGCGGCGTCGTTCGTCAGCACGGCGACGGATGCGGTCGCTCCCTGGCGAGCCGAGGCGACGTCGTCGGCGGCGACGGGGGTCACGGCCACGAGCGTCGCGGTCGCGGTCGAGCTCGCGGACGTGCCGTTCGCGTCGGCGACGCGGTAGGCGACGGTCGAGGCGCCGACGAAGGTCGGCAGCGGCGAGAACACGAGCACGGGCGCGTCCTCGACGCGGCGGTCGACGCGCCAGGTGCCCTGGCCGTCGATCACGAGCTCGTCGACGGCGACGACGCCGTCGAGCAGCGTGAGCGTCTCGGGGGCGAGCGGCACGTCGACGATGCCGGCGCGGTCATCGGCGACGGCGTCGATCGTGACGGTCGCGCCCTGGCGCGCCTGCGCGGCATCCGGGTTCGCCACCGGGGTGACGGCGCCGATGGTCGGGGTGACGGTCGCGGTCGTCGTCGTGCCGTTGGCGTCGGCGACCCGGTACGTCACGGGCGTGGCCTCGGCGGCGAACGAAGCGATCGGCGCGAAGACGACGCGCGGCGCGCTCGGGGTCGACGCGTCGACGCGGTACGTGCCCTGACCGGGGATCGTCACGGTGGCGGCGGGTGCGCCTGCAGCATCCAGCAGCGTCAGCGTCTCGGGCGCGAGCGGCACCTGCGGGTCGCCGACGCGGTCGTTGGCGAGCACCGCCACGGATGCCTCGGCACCCTGGCGGGCGGAGGCGACGTCGTCGACCGCGACGGGCGTCACGGCGTCGATCGTCACGGTGACCGTCGAGGTGGCACGGGTGCCGTTGGCGTCGGCGACGTCGTACGCGACGACGGGCACCGGGCCTGCGAAGGTCGGCACCGGCGTGAAGACGATGCGGGGCGTCGCGGCGATCGATCGGTCGATCGTCCACGTGCCCTCGGCGACGACGAGCTCCTCGACGAGGGCGTCGTCCGCTCCGACGAGGCGGAGGGTCGCGGGGTCGAGGGCGACGGCGGGGTCGCCGGCGACGTCGTTCGCGAGGACCGCGAGCGACACGGACGCGCCCTGCCTCGCGCTGCCCGAGTCGGGCGAGGCGACGGGCGTCACGCCCACGAGCGTCGGCGTGAACGTCGACGTCGCGGCCGTGCCGTTGGCGTCGGCGATGCGGTAGCCGGCGGGCGTCGCGGGCCCGACGAGGCTCGCCGAGGGGGTGAAGACGATGCGCGGCGCGTCCTCGATCGTGCGATCGATGGCGTACGAGCCGTCGGCGACGACGAGGACGTCGACCGCGACGCCCGCGGCGTCGACCAGCGTCAGCGTCGCGGGGACGAGCGGCACGTCCGGGTGGCCCTGGACGTCGTTCGCGAGCGGCGCGACCGACACGGTCGAGCCCTGGCGTCCGGAGGCGGCGTCGGCGTTCGCGACCGGGGTGACGGCCGTGAGCGTCGCGGCGACCGTCGACGTCGCGGTGGTGCCGTTCGCGTCGGCGACGCGGTAGCGGACGGCGTCGGCGGGGCCGACGAACGTCGGCTCGGGCGTGAAGACGATGCGCGGCGCGCCATCGCCGTCGCGCTCGATGGCGTACGTGCCCTGCCCGGGGATGCGCACGGCGTCGACGGCGAGCTCGCCGTCGAGCAGCGTGAGCGTCGTGGCGTCGAGGGGCACGTCGACGTCGCCTGCGGCGTCGTTCGCGAGCGGCTCGACGACCACCCGCGCGCCCTGGCGGGCGGTCGCGGCGTCGGCGGCGGCCGTGGGCGTGACGGCGACGAGCGTCGGCGTGGCCAGCGCGGTCGCCGTCGTGCCGTTCGCGTCGGCGACGCGGTAGCGCACGGCGACGGCGGTGCCGACGAACGAGGCGTCGGGCGTGAAGGTCACGACGGGCGTCGCGCCCGAGGCGTCGATCGCGTACGTGCCGCCGTCGACCACGACCCGGTCCACCACGGCGTCGTCGGCCCCGAGCAGCACGAGCGAGCCGGGCACGAGGGGCACGGCGGCGTCGCCGGCGGCGTCGTTGGCGAGCACGGGCATCGCGACGACGGCGCCCTGGCGCGCGGAGCCGGCATCGGGACGCGCGGTGGGCGTCACGCCCGCGATGGTGGGCGTGAAGGTGGCGCTCGTGACGGTGCCGTTGGCGTCGGCGACCCGGTAGGTCACGGCCGTGGCGACGCCGACGAACGTCGGCAGCGGGGTGAAGACGATGCGCGGGGCCGCCTGCGAGCGGTCTATGGCGTACGTGCCCTGACCGCTGACCACGACCTCGTCGACGGGCGCGTCGTCGTCGAGCAGCACGAGGCTCTCGGCGTCGAGCGGCACGTCGGGGTGCCCCGCGTCGTCGTTCGCGAGCGGGGCGACCTCGGCGGGCGCGCCCTGGCGCGCGGTCGCGAAGTCGGGGTCGGCATCCGGCAGCACGGGCGCGATCGTCGCGGTGATCGTGGCGGTGGCGAGCGTGCCGTTGCCGTCGCGGACGCCGTAGCGGATGGTGGCGTCGCCGGTGAAGGTGCGCTCGGGCGCGAAGGTGACGCGCGGCGCCGCGAGGTCGGTGCGGTCGACGCTCCACGTGCCGACGCCTGCGACGGCGAGCTCGTCGCCGACGGGCTGCCCGTCGGCGTCGAGGAGGGTGAACGTCGCGCCGTCGAGCGGCACGTCGGCGAGGCCCGCGACGTCGTTGGCGAGCGGCGAGACCGTCACCGACGCGCCCTGGCGGGCGGCGCCGCCGTCGGCGGCGGCGACCGGCTCGACGCCGGCGATCGTCGGCGTGAAGGTCGACGACGTGGTCGTGCCGTTGCCGTCGGCGACGCGATAGGTCACGGGGGCAGCCGTGCCGACGAACGTCGCCTCGGGCGTGAAGACGATCGTGGGCACGCCGGCGACGGACGTCAGCGCGTACGAGCCGCCGGCGACGGCGACGGTCGCGGCGGGGGCGCCCGCGGCGTCGAGCAGCGTGAGCGTCGTCGCGTCGAGCGGCACGTCGGGGTGGCCGGCGACGTCGTTGGCGAGAGGGGCGACGAATGCCGGGGCACCCTGGCGCGCGGCGGCCTGGTCGGGCGCCGCGACGGGCGTCACGGCCTCCAGCATCGCGACGGCGCGGTTGGTCGCGCGCGTGCCGTTCGCGTCGAGGACGGCGTAGTCGACGCCGGTGGCGCGACCCGCGAACGACGGCAGCGGCGTGAAGACGAGCACGGGCGCGTCGACGATCGTGCGGTCGACCGTCCAGGTGCCGCGCTCGGCGACCTCGAGCCGGTCGACGCTCTGGCCGGCGCCGTCGAGCAGGGTGAGCGACGACGGCACGAGCGGCACGTCCGGGTGGCCGGGCAGGTCGTTCGCGAGCGCGTCGATGACGACGGCGAGGCCCTGGCGCTCCGACTCGCGGTCGCGCACCGCGACGGGCGTCACGGCGGTGAGGGTCGGCGTGAAGGTCGACGAGACGGCGGTGCCGTTGGCGTCGGCGACGCGGTAGGCGACGGGCGTCGCGGGGCCGGTCAGGCTCGGTGCGGGCGTGAAGACGATGCGCGGCGCGGCGGCGTCGCTCGCGTCGATCTCGTAGCGGCCGCCGTCGACGACGACCTGCGTCGCGGGCGCGCCGGCGGCGTCGAGCAGCACGAGGGTGCCGGGCACGAGCGGCACGTCGGGGTCGCCGGCGCGGTCGTTCGCGAGCGGCGCGACCGAGACGGGCGCACCCTGGCGCGCCGAGGCCTCGTCGGCCGTCGCGACCGGCGTCACGCCGCCGAGCACGGCGGTGACGATCGCGGTGGCGGGGGTGCCGTTGGCGTCGAGGACGCGGTAGCCGACGGGCACGGTGGTGCCGACGAACGTCGACCGCGGCGTGAGGACGAGCACGGGGGCGGTCGCGATGCTGCGGTCGACGCGCCAGGTGCCCTCCGCGACGACGAGCTCGTCGGTCGCGGCGCCCTGGCCGTCGAGCAGCGCGAGCGTGGATGCGTCGAGCGGCACCTCGGCGTCGCCGGCCTGGTCGTTGGCGAGGGCGTCGATCGTCACGGTCGCGCCCTGGCGTGCGGACGCGGTGTCGTCCTCCGCCGTGGGGGTGACGGCGTCGATCGTCGGCGTGACGGTCGCGGTGGTCGTCGTGCCGTTGGCGTCGGCGACGCGGTAGGTCACGCCGGTCGCGGTGCCGGTGAACGACGGGATGGGCGTGAAGACGACGCGCGGCGCCGTCGGCGTCGCGCGGTCGATCGCGTACGTGCCCTGGCCGTCGATCACGACGGTCGCGGCAGGCTGGCCGTCGGTGCCGAGCAGGGTGAGGGTCGCGGGGTCGAGCGCGACCGCCGCGTCGCCGCGGGCATCGTTGGCGAGCACCGCGACGGATGCCGAGGCACCCTGGCGGCCCGAGGCGACGTCGTTGGCGGCGAGCGGCGTGACGGGTGCGATGGCGGCGACGGCCGTCGACGTCGCGGCCGTGCCGTTGGCGTCGAGCACGCGGTAGGGCACCGCGGTCGTCAGGCCGGAGAACGACGGGATGGGCGTGAAGACGAGCACGGGGGTCTCGCCCGCGCGGTCGACCGACCAGGTGCCCTCGCCGTCGACGGTCAGCGCGTCGACGGCTGCGCCGTCCGCGTCGACGAGCGCGAGGGTGTCGAGCGCGAGCGGCACGTCGGCGTCGCCGGGCTCGTCGTTCGCGAGCGCGTCGATCGTGACGGGCGCGCCCTGGCGTCCGTCGCCGGCGTCGGGCGCGGCGATCGGCGTCACGGCCTCGAGGGTCGCGCGGGCGGTGGCGTCGGCCGGGGTGCCGTTGGCGTCGCGCACGCGGTAGTCGACGGCGGCCGTGCCGACGAAGGCCGGCAGCGACGCGAAGACGAGGCGGGGTCCGTCCTCGCCGTCCTCCACGGTCCAGGTGCCCTGACCGGCGACCTCGAGGGTCAGGACCTCGGCGTCGCCGTCGAGGAGGACGAGGGTCGCGGGGTCGAGCGGCACCTCGGCGTCGCCCGGCGCGTCGTTCGCGAGCGCGTCGATCGTGACGGTCGCGCCCTGGCGCGCGGTGCCCGCGTCGTCGGTGGCGAGGGGCAGCACGGCGCCGATCGTCGCGGTCGCGGTGGAGGTGGCCTGCGTGCCGTTGGCGTCGAGCACGCGGTACGGCACGGCCGTCGCGATGCCGGCGAAGGCGGGCGCGGGCGTGAAGACGAGCACGGGGGCGTCCTCGTCGGCGCGGTCCACGGTCCACGTGCCCTGGCCGGCGACGACGACGCTGTCGGTCGGCTGGCCGTCGGCGCCGACGAGCGCGAGGCTCGTCCCGTCGAGCGGCACGTCCGCGTCGCCGGGGGCGTCGTTGGCGAGCGCGTCGATCGTCGCGGCCGCGCCCTGGCGGGCCGAGCCGGCGTCGGGACGCGCGATGGGCGTCACGGCGCCGATGGTCGCGACGACGAGGGCGGTCGTCGTCGTGCCGTTCTCGTCGGCGACGCGGTAGCGCGCGGCCGGGGCCTCGCCCGAGAAGCTCGGCTGCGGCGTGAAGACGATGCGCGGCGTCGCGCCGGAGGCGTCGACGGCGTACGTGCCGCCCTCGACCTCGACGGCGGCGACCGGGGCGCCGTCAGCGTCGAGCAGCGTCAGCGACGTCGGGTCGAGCGGCACGTCGGCGTCGCCGACGAGGTCGTTGGCGAGCGGGTCGACGGAGGCGCGGGCACCCTGGCGGGCGCTGGCGACGTCGTCGACGGCGACGGGCGTGACGCCGACGATCGTCGGCGTGACGGTCGCGGTCGCGGTCGTGCCGTTGGCGTCGGCCACGCGGTACCGCACGGCGTCGGGCGTGCCGACGAACGTCGCGTCGGGCGTGAACACGACGCGCGGCGCGGCGGCGACGCTCGTGTCGAGCGTGTAGGTGCCGCCGTCGACGGCGACCGACGCGGCCGGCTGGCCGGCGGCGTCGAGCAGGGTGACGGACGCCGGGTCGAGCGGCACGTCGGCGTCGCCCGCCGCGTCGTTGGCGAGGACGGCGACGGATGCGGGGGCGCCCTGACGTGCGCTCGCGACGTCGTCGGCCGCCGTCGGGGTGACGCCGCCGATCGTCGGCGTCACGGTCGCGGTCGCTCGCGTGCCGTTCGCGTCGGCGACGCGGTAGGTCGCGGGCGTCGCGACGCCGACGAACGTCGGCACCGGCGTGAACACGATGCGTGGCGCATCCGCGTCCCCGCGGTCGACCGCGTAGGTGCCCTGGCCGGCGATGACCAGCTCGTCCACGGTCGCGCCCTCGGCGTCGAGCAGCGTGACCGATCCGGGCACGAGCGGCACGGCCGCGTCGCCGGCGGCGTCGTTCGCGAGCACGTCGACCGAGACGGGCGCACCCTGTCGGGCCGAGCCCTCGTCGGCGGCCGCCGTGGGCACGACGGGCGTGAGCGTGGGCGTGAGGGTCGAGGTCGTCACGGTGCCGTTGGCGTCGGCGACGCGGTACGTCGCGGGCGTCGCGGTGCCCGAGAACGTGAGCACGGGCGTGAAGACGAGCACGGGCGAGGCCGGCGTCGAGCGATCGACGCGGTAGACGCCCTGGCCGGGCACGACGAGCAGGTCGACGGCCGCGCCGCCGGCGTCGACGAGGGCGAGCGTCGGGCGCGCGAGGGGCACGGCGACGTCGCCCGCGACGTCGTTGGCGACGACGTCGACGCGCACCGACGCACCCTGGCGCGCGGTCGCGACGTCGGGCTGCGCGACGGGGGTCACGGCGGCGACCGTCACGAGGATGCGCGCGGTCGCGGTCGTGCCGTTCGCGTCCGAGACGCGATACGGCACGGCCGTCGCGGGCCCGACGAAGCCGGGCACGGGCGTGAAGACGACGAGGGCTCGGCCGTCGTCGCGGATCGTGACGGCGTAGGTGCCCTCGTTCGCGACCGTGCGCTGGGCGACGGGCGCCCCGCTCGCCGACAGCAGCGCGAGGGTGCCGTCGACGAGCGGCACGGCGGCGTCGCCGGCGGCGTCGTTGGCGGTCGGCAGGATGGCGACGGCGCCGCCCTGGCGCGTCGCGGCTGCGTCGTCGGCGGCCGTGGGCGTGACGGGCGCGATGGTCGCGGTCACGATCGCGTCGTCCGTCGTGCCGTTGGCGTCGGCGATGCGGTAGCCGACGGGCGTGGCCGCGCCGGTGAACGTCGGCAGCGGGGTGAGCACGATGCGGGGCTGGGTGGGCTCGGAGCGGTCGATGGACCACGTGCCCTGGCCTGCGACCGTGACGCTCGTCGTCGGCTGCCCGGCGGCGTCGAGGAGGCGCAGCGAGGCGGGGTCGAGCGGGACGCCGGCGTCGCCGGGCGCGTCGTTGCCGAGCACGGCGACCGAGGCGGGCGCACCCTGGCGGGCCGATGCCACGTCGTCCTCGGCCCTGGGCGTGACGGGCGTGATCGTCGGCGTGATCGTCGCGGTCGCGACGGTGCCGTTCGCGTCCTGCACCCGGTAGGTGGCCGGGTTCGCGGCCCCGGTGAACGTCGGCAGCGGCGTGAAGCGCACGAGCGGCGAGGTCGGCGTCGTGCGGTCGACGCGGTACGTGCCCTGCCCGGCGACGACGAGCTCGTCGACCGCGCTGCCGTTCGCGCCCAGGAGCGCGAGGGTCGTGGGCTGCAGCGGGCGACGTGCGTCGCCCGCGGCGTCGTTGGCGAGCGGCGCGATCGTGACGGCGGCACCCTGGCGCGCGGAGCCGACGTCGGCGGTCGCGACGGGCGTCACGGCCGTGAGCGTGGGCGTGACCGTAGCGATGGTCGTCGTGCCGTTCGCGTCGGCGACGCGGTACTGCACGGCCGTGGCCGTGCCGACGAACGTGAGGGCCGGCGTGAAGACGACGCGCGGCGCCGTCGGCGTCGAGCGGTCGATCGCGTAGACGCCCTGGCCCGCGATCGTCACCTGGTCGGTGGCCTGCCCCGTGCTCGACAGCAGCGTGAGGGTCCCGGGTGCGAGCGGGACGGCGGCGTTGCCGGGCGCGTCGTTCGCGAGCGGTGCGACGGACACGGCGAGGCCCTGGATGCCGGTCGCGGCGTCGTTCGCGGCGACGGGCGTGACGCGCGCGAAGGTGGGCGCGTAGGTCGACGTCGCGGTCGTGCCGTTGGCGTCGGCGACGCGGTACGTCGCGGTCGCCGGCGTGCCGACGAACGCACGGTCGGGCGTGAACGTGATGGTGGTGCCCGAGAGGGCGTACGTGCCACCGGCGACGGCGAGCGACGTCACGGGCGCGCCCTGGCCGTCGAGCAGCGTCAGCGTGCCCGGCACGAGGGGCACGCCGGGGTTGCCGGGCTGGTCGTTCGCGAGCGGCTGCGTGGACTGCGCGACGCCCTGCGGGCCCGTGGTGGTGTCGGGCTGCGGCGCGGGGTTCACGGCCGTGACGGTGACGGCGAGGGTCGTGCGGCGGTGGTTGCCCTGCTGGTCCTCGACGTCGTAGGTCACGGGCGTCGCCGCGCCCCGGAAGGCGGGCAGCGGCGTGAAGAGGATGCGCCCCGCGTCGACGCGGTACGTGCCCTGGCCGGCGACGACGAGCTGCGCGACGAGCTGGCCCGTGGCGGGATCGACGAGGCGGAGGCTCGCCGGCACGACGTCGGCGCCGTCGTTCGCGAGCACGGCGATCGTCTGCGGCAGTCCCTGGGGACCCGTGGATGCGTCGGGGCTCACGCCGGTCTGCACCGTCGCGGTCCACGTCGCGGTCGTCGTCGTGCCGTTCGCGTCGGCGACGCGGTAGGGCACGGACGTCGCGACGCCCGTGAAGCCCGGGAGCGGCTGGAAGGTCAGCTGGCCGTCGACGACGCGCCACGTGCCCTGGTTCGCGATCGTGAGCTCCACGACGGCGGTCGAGCCGGAGAGCAGCGTCAGCGTCGCACGGCTCAGGGGCACGGCGGCGTCGCCGGCCACGTCGTTCGCGAGGGGGTCGATGCGCTGGAGCGCGCCCTGCGCGCCCTGCGACACGTCGTTGGCCGCCGTGGGCGTCACGCGCGTCGTCGTGGCCGCGTACGTCGAGGTCGCCGTCGTGCCGTTGGCGTTCGCGATGCGGTACGTCGCGCTCGGCGCCGTGCCCACGAAGGCGGCCGTCGGGGTGAAGACGAGCGAGGAGCCGCTCACGGCGTAGGTGCCGCCGGCGACCGCGACGGTCGTGACGGGCTGGCCCTGCGCGTTCAGCAGCGTGAGGCTCCCCCGGTCGAGGGCGATGCCCGCGTTGCCCGAGGAGTCGTTGGCGAAGGGGTCGACGGTCTGGGCGACGCCCTGCGGGCCCGAGGTGGCATCCGCGTTCGCGACGGGGACGACGGGCGTGACGACGACGGAGATCGTCGCCTGCACCGTGGCGCCGGCGGTGGTCGCGACGCGGTAGTCGAGCTGCGTCGCGGCGCCGGTGAAGCCGGCGACGGGCGTGAAGACGATGGTGGAGCCCCGCACGGCGTACGTGCCCTGGCCCTGCACGACGTACGTCGTCGCCGAGGCGCCGGTCGTCGGGTCGACGATGCGCAGCGTCGCGGCATCGAGCGTCACGCCCTGCGCGCCGTCGTTCGCGAGGACGGCGATGGTCTGGGCGACGCCCTGCGCGCCCGTGCTCGCGTCGTCGACGGCGACCTGCGTCACGGTCGGGGTGTAGCGAGCGGTCGCCGTCACGCCGCGCGAGTCGGCGACCTGGTAGCGCACGCCGGATGCCTGGCCCACGAAGTCGGCCAGCGGCGCGAAGGCGATCGCCCCGGTGGTGGCGTTGACCGTGTACGTGCCCTGGCCCGCGACGACGAGGGTCGTCACGAGGCTCGTGCCGTCGACGATCCGCACCGTCGAGGGCTGGAGGGGCACGGATGCGACGCCGCGGACGTCGTTGCCGAGCACGGCCGCCGTCTGCGTCGAGCCCTGCGTGCCCGTCGTGACGTCGTCGTTGGCGGCGGGCGCGGGCGGCGCGGTGACCGAGACGGCGATCGTCGCCGTCGTGGCCCTGCCGGCCTCGTCCGAGACGCGGTAGGTCACCGGGGTCGTCGTGCCGACGAAGCCCGCGGCGGGCGTGAAGGTGACGGCGCCGGTCGTCGCGTTCACGACGTAGCGTCCCTGCTCGGTGTCGAGGGTCGTGACCCACGTCGATCCGGAGCGCAGCTCGACGCTGCCGGGACGGAAGGGCAGCCCGCCGGTCGTGTCGTTCTCGAGCACGGGCACGGTCGTGGCCGTCTCGAACGGCGTCGTGCGCGCGTCGTTCGACGCGACCGGCTGCGGAGCGGTGACGACGAGCGCGTGGTCCTCGACCTCGCCGCGCAGGGCGACGCCCGTGGGGTTCGCGACCATCGCGGCCGTCGTGCCGATGCGCAGGCGCATGACCGTGGGCGTCGCGCTGGTCGAGGAGGCGACGTCGTCGGTCACGGTCCAGGCGAGCGCGACCGTGCCGCCCGTGCCGCAGCTGCCGGACGCGCGCTCGTCGGCATCGAACGTGCCGCTGCGGTCGAAGTCGATCCACCCGGCGACGAGTCCGCCGGCGGTGGCGGCGGTGCACGAGAAGGTGCCGGGCAGCGACTGCCGCGGCGTGAGCGTGAGCTGCGTGCCCGAGGCCTGCGCATCCTCGTCGTCGAGGCCGTCCTGGTCGTCGCCGAGCGCGGTGGGGCTCGAGAGCGGGGCGAGCTCGGCGTCGACGAGCCCGCCGAGGCGCGGCGTCGACTGCGTCTGCTGCGCGACGGCGAAGCCCGTGTCGTTGACGCGGGTCGGCGTCGTGCTCGTGCCGATCGTGCCGCCGGAGAAGGTGTTCGAGAGCGCGTGCGCCGCCGTGCCGAGGCCCGCGGGTGCGTCGCTGTGGTCGAAGCCGGCCATGACGCCGAGCGCGATGCCCTGGCGGCCGCCGCCGTAGACCTCGACGCCCGTCGCGCTCGTCGCGCCATCCATGTACGCGACGGCGACGTTGCTGCCGGAGCCGCACTCGCCGGTCGAGGCGAGCGTGAGCTGGTTGCCGGTCGTGCGCGTCGCGAGCACCGACTGCGCGGTGCACGCGGCGCCGCGTCCGGTCTCGAGGATGCGCCACGTCGCGCCCGCCGGGATGGTCGCGCGGATGTACTCGTTGCTGTTGGTGCTCTCCGCGTCGGCCATGACGAGGCCGTCGAGCGGGAAGGCCGCGCCGCCGAGCGTCGCGGAGCAGGACACGTCGAATCGGACGGTCGTCGCGTCCTGCGTGTAGAGGCCGATGGCGCCTGCGCCGCCGTAGAGGTCGTCGAGGTAGTCGCCGCTGTAGCCGCCGGGCGTGTAGGGCGTGAGCCAGTTGCCGCCGGCGTTGCCGCGCAGGCGCGTGAGCGACGAGAGCGAGCACGTGACGGCGAGCTGCTGGCCCTGCACCGTCGCGGTGGTCGTGCGCGTCGTGGTGCTCGTGTTCGAGATCGTGCCCCAGTCCATCCACAGGATGGAGTCGGCGTACTGGCCGGGCCCGCCCGTCGCGTAGGCGGCCTCCGCCTCGGTCGGCGGCGCCACGAGCGGTGCGGCGAGCACGCCCACCAGCACCGCGACGAGTCCGACGAGGAGGCCGTGCCGCAGCTTGCTGGGGCGCTGACGGCGTGCGAGCACGATGGTGGGACCTCTCGGAGGGCATGAAGCCAGGCGATTGCGCGGAGCGCAGAGATGCACCGACAGCATGCGCGCCGGGACGCGCTCATTTTACGGACGCCGACGCCTCAAGGATGAGCATTCGTCAGCGCTTAGGTGGTTGCAACGGCAAGCAACGCGCGTTGCCCCGGTCGCCGCGCGGAATCCCGGCGCTCGGAACTCGCGGAAAGTCGCTCGGCAGCCGATGTACCCCTTGGGCGTGTCACCCACCCGACCGGCGGCGTCAGCCCCGCTCGCCGCCCTCCACCGAGCCGCGCGTGCCGGCCACGGCAGCGCCCGCGGCCGTGCCCTGCGCGGTCGCGTTGATGATCTGCTGAAGGTCGATGCCCGTCGCGTCCTTCATCATCGTCGTCATCGATGCGATGTTGCCGACCATGTCGGACGTGAGCTTGTTCGTGCCGTCGGCGGAGATGACCGTGATGTTCGACGACGCGTACGCCTTCGCGAACGCCTCGGCCACCTGCGGCAGCCGCTCGAGCAGCTCCTGCGCGAGCACGAGCTCGCTGTTCTCGGCGAGCGCCGCGGCCCGTGCGGCGATCGCGTCACCCTCGGCGCGACCACGTGCGGAGATCGACTCGGCCTCCGCGCGACCCTTCGCCGCGACGGCGACGGCCTCCGCCTCGCCCTCGGCCTTCTGCGCCTCGGCGGCCGCGATGCGCGACGTGCGCTGCGCGTTGCCTCGCGCCTCGGTCACCGAGGCCTCCGCGATGCCCTCCGCCTTCTGCGCCTCGGCGCGCGCCTCGCGCGACCTGCGCTCGCCGTTCGCCTCGGTCTCGCGCGCGACGGCGTTCGCCTCCGCGGTGATGCGGATGCGGTAGGCCTCGGCGTCGGCGACCTTGCGCACCTCGGCGTTCAGCGTCTGCTCCTTGAGCTCGGCCTCGCGCTGGGCGGTGATCTCCTCCTGGTGCACGATCGCCTGGCGCTGCACCGCATCCTCGAGCGGCTTGGCGGCGTTCGCCTGCGCGAGCGCCTTGTCGGTCTCGGCCTGGACGGCCGCCTCCTGCAGCTGCAGCACGCGGTTCGCCTCGAGGATCTGCTTCTTCGCCTCGATCGACGCCTGCTCGGCCGACTTCTGCGCCTCGGTGTTGGCGATCGCCGCCGCGCGCTGCACCGCGGCCGACTCGGGCACGCCGAGGTTCGCGATGTAGTTCTGGGTGTCGTTGATCTCCTGGATCTGCAGGGTGTCGACGTTGAGGCCCTGCTTCGTCAGCGCATCCTCGGCCGCCTGCAGCACCGCGTCGGCGAGCGCCTTGCGGTCGTGGATGATCTCGAGCACGGTGAGCGAGCCGATGATGCCGCGCAGCGAGCCCGAGAGCACCTCCTGCGTCGACGTCTCGATCTCCTCCTGCTGCGAGAGGAATCGCTGCGCGGCGTGACGGATCATCTCCTCCGAGCCGCCGACCTTGATGACCGCGACGGCCTGCGCATGGATCGTGATGCCGTTGCGCGTCTGCGCCGTCGTGTTGAACAGCAGGCGTCGGCTGCGCAGCGACATGCGGAAGTGCTTCTGCACGAACGGCATGACGAAGATGCCGCCGCCCGTGACGACCTTCTGGCCCGAGAGGTCGGTGACCTCCTGCCCCTTCGCATCGACGTAGGTGCGGCCCTTGCGGCCCGTGACGATGATCGCCTCGTCCGGCTCGGCGATGCGGTAGCGGCGGATCGCGCCGAGCACGAGCAGCAGCAGGACGATGACGCCGAGTGCGATGAGCGCGACGGCGCCGAGGTCGAGACCGAGCATGAGGATCCTTCGGATGCATGGGGGTGTCCGGCAAGGCTAGGCACATCCCCTGGACGGCCCCTGACCCTCTCCCCAACGGACGCAGCCCTCTCCCTCCCCGCTCCCCTCCCCTCCCCCCGCTCCCTGAGGTGCGAGCGCAGCGAGCCCCCCTCGCCCTGAGGTGCGAGCGCAGCGAGCCCTCCCCCGCTCCCTGAGGTGCGAGCGCAGCGAGCCTCGAAGGGCGCCCGCGCTACGCTCGCCTCCATGTCGCTGCCGACCGGGGGTTCGCCTCGCGACCTCGATCCGGGGCGCGTCCGCGACGCGATCCTCGAGCGCTTCGGCCTGCGCATGGCCGTCGTCGAGCCGATCGCGGGCGGCTGGGACGCCGATGCCGTCGTGTGGTCCGCAGTCGACGACGCCGGTCGCGCCTGGGCCGTGAAGACGACGGTGCGCGACGTGGGATTCGGGCTCGAGGTGGCGGCCGCCCTCAGCCGTGCTGGCGTCGAGGGCGTCGTGGCCCCCGTGCAGACCCTCGACGGCCGCGTGAGCGCCGACCTCGACGGCATCGCGCTCGTCGTCATGCCGTGGATCGATGGCCTCGGTGCCGTGGAGGTCGGCGCCGATGAGGTCGCGTGGGAGCGGCTGGGTCGCACGA
The DNA here is from genome assembly GCF_039531815.1 of Agrococcus versicolor. Classification (NCBI taxonomy): domain Bacteria; kingdom Bacillati; phylum Actinomycetota; class Actinomycetes; order Micrococcales; family Microbacteriaceae; genus Agrococcus; species Agrococcus versicolor. The sequence continues at coordinate 134,350 of NZ_BAAAQT010000008.1, forward strand.
TGCGCGCGATCCACGACCTGCAGCCTCCCGGCGTCCCGGCGCGCAGACGTGGCATCCGCCGCTTCGATCGCTCCCCCGGTTCGCTGCTCGACGAGCTCGACGTGCTCCTCGACGACGCCGGCCCGGCGCTCGCAGCACGATGGCGCGAGGTGCGGCCGCGGCTGCGGCGGCTCGCGCGCGCCGAGCGGCGGCTCAAGCGCGATCGCACGCCCACCGCACGCGTGACGCTGCACGGCGATCCGCATCTCGGCAACGTCGTGCTCGATGCGCAGGGCCTGCCGTGGTTCATCGACTTCGACGAGGCGGCCGTCGCGCCGCGCGAGGTCGACCTCATGCTCGTCGAGCTGGGCGTGCTCTTCTCGATGCCGATCGGCCCGGAGCATCGCCGCCGCTTCCGCGAGGGCTACGGAGCCGACGCCGCGGTCGACGAGCTGCGCATCGTGCGATTCGGATGCGTGCGCGCGATCGAGGACGCCGCGAGCGCGATCCGGCACATCCTGCGCGGTGCGTCGCCCGCGGGCGTCGACCCGCTCGCAGCGCTCGACGGCATGGTCGGCGAGCACGGGCTCGTGACGCTCGTCGAGCGCGAGCTCGATCGTCTCGGCCTCGACGCCTGAGGCGTCACCCGGCTCTCGCCCACCTGCGACGTCCCTGCTGCGAAGCCCCGATCCCGAGCGGTGGCCCCGCCGCTCGGGTGAGGGGACGTCGCAGGGTCTCGACGACGGGGGCCGAGGCACGCGTCAGCGGATGCCGCTCCTCGCGAAGCCCTGCACGAAGTAGCGCTGGAAGAAGAGGAACAGCAGCACCATCGGGATGACCGAGACGAGCGACATCGCCATGATCGCGTTGTAGTCGGGCGTCGTCTGGCCCTTGAGGTAGATGAGGCCGACGGGCAGGGTGAAGAGCTCGTTCTCCTTGAGGGCGATGAGCGGCCAGGCGAAGTCGTTCCACGAGCCGAGGAACGTCAGCAGCAGCAGCACCGCGATGAGCGGCTTGCACAGCGGCAGCACGACCTGCAGGAAGATGCGGATGTGGCCGGCGCCGTCGATGCGCGCCGCCTCGACGAGCTCGTCCGGGATCGACAGGAAGAACTGCCGCGCGAGGAAGATGCCGAACGCCGCCGCCGCACCCGGCAGGATGACGCCCCAGTACGTGCCGTACAGTTCGAGCCCGGAGATGAGCTTGAACTGGGCGACCATGATCGCCTGCACGGGGATCATCATCGTCGACAGCACCAGCAGGAACACGGCATCGCGCCCGGCGAAGCGCAGGCGGGCGAACGCGTAGCCGGCGAGCAGGTTGACGGTCGTCGTGATCGCCGTGATGAAGACGCCGATCACGAGCGAGTTGCCGAACCAGGTCCAGACGGGATAGCGGTCGAAGATCTTCTCGAAGTTCTCGAGCGTCAGGCTCGACGGCCACAGCCGCAAGCCGGGCTCGAAGACCTCGCCGCGGGGCGAGAACGCGACGACGAGCATCCAGTACAGCGGGAAGACGACGATGATCGTCACGACGACGGCGACGATCGTGCGCCACACGATGCCGCGGCGCGCCTCGTCGCGGCGCCCTCGGCGGCGCGGAGCGCGGGGCACGGCCTCCGCAGCGATGGGCACCTGCTGGGCGGGAGCGGTCATGGCATCTCCTAGCCGACCTGGTCGCGGGAGCGGTTCGTGCGCCACTGGAGGAACGTGAACGCGAGCGTGATGAGCAGGATGACGATGCCGAGCGCGGCGCCGTAGCCCTGCTCGCGGATCAGGAACCCGTTGCGGTACGCGTAGGTGACGAGCACGCTCGTCGCGCCCGAGGGCCCGCCGCCGGTCATGACGAAGATGACGTCGAACACCTGGAACGACGCGATGACGTTCATGATGAGCAGGAAGAACGTGGACGATCCCAGCAGGGGCACCGTGATGCTGCGCAGCTGCTGCCACCGCGTCGCCCCGTCGATGCGCGCCGCCTCGTACAGCTCGGGCGAGATCGCCTGCAGGCCGGCGAGGTAGATGACCATGTTGAAGCCCAGCCGCAGCCAGACCGCGACGAGCATGACCGAGAGCATCGCCGGCGCACCCTCGGACTGCCATGCGATCCGTCCGAGCCCGACGGCCTCGAGCACCTTGTTCACGAGCCCGTTCGACTCGTAGAAGAGGATGACGGCGATCATCGCCGACGCGACGCCCGAGATGACCATCGGCAGCACGATGAGCGTGCGCAGCAGGCCGCGGGCGGGGAGCACCGAGTTCAGCAGCACCGCGAGCGAGAGGCCGGCGGCGAGCTCGATCGGCACCGTGACCGCCGTGAACAGGACCGTGTTGGCGAGGCTGCGCCAGAACTCCGGATCCTGCACCATCGTCTCGTAGTTGGCCGCGCCGACCCACTCCGGGTCGCCGAACCCGCGCGTCTCCTGGAACGACAGCTGCACCGCGAGCACGATCGGCACGAACAGGAAGCCGATCATGAGCACGAGGTTCGGCGCGAGGAACCCCAGCCCGACGAGCCCCTCGCGCCGTCGAGCCCTCCGCTGCCCCGGCCGCACGCGCACGCGACCCGGGCGCACGCCCTCGGCGTGCGCGACGGCCTGCGTCACGAGCCCGACGCCTCCGCGATGGCCGCGTCGAGGTTCGCGAGCGTCTCCTCGGTGGACTGCCCGTTCACGAAGGCCGCCTCGAGCTCGCGCTGCATCGCGACCGAGATCTCGGCCATGGCGGGCGAGGTGAGCTGTCGCACGTCCTCCGGCTCGATCGTGGTCGCCTGGTCGACGAACACCGGCATGACGTCGGGGCGGATGGCGAACTCGATCGCGTCGCCCTCGAGCGCCGTGAGCGTGGGCAGCTCGTTCGTGGCGGCGCAGAAGGTCGACATCGCCTCCTCGGTGACCATGAAGCGCAGGAACTCGGTCGCGAGCTCGGGCTGGTCGGTCTCGGCCGTCGCGACGAGGGCGTTGCCGCCGAGGTCGGTCGCGCCGCGCTCGTCGCGCGGCATCGGCAGCGCCGTCCACTCGAACTCGTTGAAGTAGTCCATGTCGGGCACGAGGAAGGATCCGACGAAGGCCATCGCGGTCGTCTGCTCCGAGAAGAGCGAGTCGGCGTAGACGGTGCCGGCAGGGGTGGAGGTCGGCGGCACCCACTGGTTCTCGAAGAACGAGCGCGTGAAGTCGAGCGCCGCGGCACCCTCCGGCGAGTCGATCGTGGGCGTGCCGTCCTCGGCCATGAACGAGCCGCCCGCCTGGAAGAGCCACGACATCCAGCGCGGCGTGCCGCCCTGCTGCCAGTTGACGACGAACGGGTACTGCTCGGCGGGCAGCGCGGTGCGCAGCTGCGCCGCGACGTCGGCGAACTCCTCCCACGTCCATGCGTCGTCCTGCGTCGTCGGCAGCGTCGAGGCGTCGATGCCGGCGGCGGCGAGCATGTCGAGGTTGACGATGAGCGCCGAGACGTCGGTCTGGTGCGGCACGCCGTAGGGGGCGCCGTCGAACGAGACGGCCTCCCACAGCGCGGGCGTGAACGCGTCGACCTCGTCGCCGCTGAACGCGTCGGACAGGTCGAGCAGCTGCTCCTGGCTCGAGTAGACGCCGAGGTTGCCGTAGTCGACGCGGAAGACGTCGGGGGCGTCGCCCGAGGCCAGCTGCGCGTCGATGTTCGAGAACATCTGCTCGTACGGCACGACGTTCAGCTCGACCGTGGCACCCGACTCGTCCTCGAACTGCGCGACGAGGTCCTCGAGCGCCAGCTGCTCGGACTCGCTCGCCCACGTCGTGAACGACAGGGTGTCGTCGCCCTCGTCCCCGCCACCGCCGCCGCCGAAGCCGGCGCACCCGGCGAGCGCGGTGGTGGTGACGGCGAGCGCGGCGATGCCGGCCTTGCGTCGCATCGTTCGTGCCACGGGGTTCTCCTGTCTGCGAGCCGCATCGGCGTCATCGCCGGGAAGGCAAGTATGCGGCTCGGGGCCTCGCGGCCCGAAGCACTTGACGGATCGCTCCGGGGCTGCTGCCTGTCGCGGGGACGCCGTGTCGCCGCCGGATCCACGCCTGAGCGATGGGCCGAGCGGATGGTGTGGCCGGCGCTGCGCTGAGGCGTGGATGCGGCGGCCACGAGTACGTGACGGCCCTCGGCTCGCGCCGCGCGACTCCTCCTCAGTCGGAGCCGGTCGCCTCTGGGCGCATGAGCCCGTCGAAGCGGGCGACGCCGTCGACGTAGGCCTGCTCGTCGTCGTGCGACACGACGGTGCCGCCGACGAACAGGCTCACGCCCGACTCCGACTCCGGCCACGCGCCGTCGGGGGTGGTGGGGCGGCGCTCGTCCCAGATCGTCACCCACACCCACATCGAGTCGCGCTCGGCCATGCCCGACCACTGCCACATCTCGTCGGGATCGAGCGACCCGAACTCTGCGACCATCTGCTCGTCGCGCTGCTCCTGCGTCTCGTACGGGTAGGGCTCGCGATCGAAGTCCCAGGCGATCGGCCCGTAGCCGAGCGCGGCGAGCTCGGCGTCGACCGCGGCGCCGAGCGCGTGCCAGTCGGCATCCGCGTCGAGCCCGACGCCCTCGACGCTCTGCGAGTTGTAGACCTGGTGCAGCGACGCTCCGCCGTAGCCGTTGCCGCCGACGTCGGTGACGAGCACGTCGGGCGCGTCGGGCGTCGACCAGGCGAGCCCGGGCGCGACCGGCTCGAACGCACGACGCATGGCCGCGAGCTCGGCCGAGCCGACGTCGACGACGTCCTCCGCGCGCGGGGCGGCGAGCACGTCGTCGGGATCGACGCTCGGGTCGGCCGGATAGTCGCGCCAGTCGAGCACGACCTGCTCGCCGTCGGCGCCCGTCACGGTCGTCGTGGGGCTGGGCGGGTCGACGAGCCGAGCCATGCCGACGACGCCGAACGCGACGCCCGCCACGAGGATCGCGGCGGTGGCGCCGGCGGCCATGGCGAGTCGGGAGGGTGTGCGCATCGAGTCGAGGGTAGGCGGGCCGCGCTGGGTGCCGCGTCCATCGCGCGGATGACGTGCCGCCGTGTCACCGGAAGTCGACGAGGTGGCGTCGACCCCTGCGTGATGTCGAAGAACGGTCCATGCTTTCGACGTCGATCGGGCTCGGGGCAGCGGGCGCGTGGTCGATCCCCACCACTCCACGGAACGAGGTCTCCATGTCCCGAAGGACGCTCCTGGGCGCGAACGTCACCGCGTTCGCCCTCCTGCTCGCCGTCGTGTCGCCGACGCCCGCCTTCGCGTCGGCTCCACCGGACGAGACGGAGGAGCTCGCGACGATCTCCGAGATGGTCAATCCCGACGCCGCCGAGGTCGTCGCGTTCGCGGGCGACGGCGAGGCCGTGGCGACCGATCCCGGCCCCGGCGGTCCGGTCGCCGTCGAGAGCAGCGGCGACACGACGATCGCCTTCAGCCTCGACGGCGCGGCGCAGCCCTACCTCGACGTCTCCGTCGACCAGTCGGGCACGGCCGAGCCCGTGACCGTCTCCGACGACGGGCTCGCCGTCGCGGCGACCACGAGCGAGGCCGCGCCGCACGTCGTGGTGAGCACCACCGAGCAGGGCACGAGCATCCAGGCCGTGCTCGACTCCCCAGCCGCCGGCGACGAGGTGCGGTTCGACTTCGGCGACGCGCAGGTGCGGCTGCTCGACGACGGCGGCGCCGAGGTCTTCGAGACCGACGCGCAGGCGCCCGGCATCGAGCTCGTGCTCGCGACGATCGAGACGCCCTGGGCGTTCGACGCGAACGGCGCGGCGGTCGAGACGTCGTTCGCGGTCGACGGCTCCACGCTCGTGCAGCAGGTCGCCGTCGGTGCCGAGACCGCCTACCCGGTCGTGGCCGACCCGTACCAGTACAACGGACTCCGGTACCCGCAGATCCGGTGGTCGTGGCCCGAGACGCGCGCACTGAACGCGAACAAGGGCAACTACGCGGTGGCGATCGCCACATGCGCCGGCATCGCCGCCGCCAGCTGGGCGGCAGCGGTCTTCACCGGAGCCGTCTGCGCCGCGCAGTTCGTGCGATGGGCGAACGCGATCGGCAACGCCTACGCCGCGGGCAAGTGCTTCGCCGTGAGCTTCAACTTCCCCGGCCCGAACCCGAGCTCGTACGCATGCCGGAAGTGACGCTGGAGCTGCGACGGTGGCGCCGTCGGGTCGCTCGCGACATCGCGGCGTGGCTGTCGCCTCTCCTGGCCCATGGCCTGCTCGGACTCCTCACCTGGGCAGGCTGGGTCGCGATCGGTGAGATGGAGTGGCTGGCGTTCACCTGGGGCGTCATCGGCTGGGTCGTGTTCGGCACCTACACGGTCCGTCGCACCTGGCGCGAGCGGCCGGAGGCGTCTCGGGTCTAGGGCGCGAACGGGGCGAGCGGCGCCCGGGGGCGATCCCGGGCGCCGCTCGTCGCGTTCGCAAGCCTTCGCTGGACTGCACGCACGCCTCGCTCGGCCTCCGGATCCGCGCGCGAACGGGGGACGGCGGGCTCGAGCGTCGCATCCGCGCCGTCCGTGGCTCCGAACGACTGCTGGAGAGAGGTGGGGCCATGGACTCGGTCGTCATCGCGCACGGCGTCCTGTCGGCGCTCATGCTGATCGTGCTCGTCGGCGCCCTGCTCGTGGGCGCTCGCGAGCGCGCTCGCCGGCCGTCGTGGGAGGACTGATGCTGGCAGAGACCACCCTTCGTCGCGACGCGACGCCCGTGGCGTCCACGGTGCAGCTCGTGCGTCGGCGCTCCGCCGGCAAGGTCGTCCGCCTCGCGCTGCCGTCGCACGCCGCTCCCTCGGCGTGGACCGCACCCGACGCACGAGCGCTCCTCGCCCCCATGGCGCCGCACGCGACCTCCGCCTGACGTCGGCGCGGGCGTCGGCCCGGGATTCGCGCGGGCGTCGAGCCCGCCCGAGCGTCAGCGCGAGCGACCCACGACGTCGACCTCGAGCGACTCCAGCGTGCGGCCGCGCGACTCCGGCAGCCGCCACAGCACGAAGGCGAGCGCGAGCGCGCCGAGCACCGCGAAGCCGAAGAACGTGCCCGAGATGCCGATGCTGTCGACGAGCGACGGGAAGGCGAGCGCGAGGGCGCCGTTCGCCATCCAGTTCGCGAACGCGCCGATGCCGACGCCGAGCCCGCGCATGCGCATGGGGAAGATCTCGGCGAGCGTGACCCAGAACGCGACGTTGAGGAACGTCTGCATCGCACCGACGAACGCGACGACGAGCGCGAGGATCACGAACGGTCGCGCGGGGTTGCCCTCGGGCAGCGCGAGCGAGGCGATGCCGATGAGCACCTGGCACACCGTCGTGAGCCCGAAGCCCAGCACGAACGTCGTGCGACGGTTCACGCGATCCATCATCCACAGCGCGACGATGCCGCCGACGACGGCGATGACGCCCGGCGCGACGTTCGCGACGAGGGCCGCCTGCCGCTCGAAGCCCGACTCGACGAGCACCGTCTGGCCGTAGTACATGATCGCGTTGATGCCGGTGACCTGCTGGCCGATGCCGAGCCCGATGCCCGTGAGCAGGATCGCGAGCAGCCGCCGGTCGCGCACGACCTCGCCGAGCGTGATGCGCTCCGCCGAGCGGATGCGCGAGACCGCCTCGACGTCGGCGAGCTCGGCCGCGGCGCGCTCGGGCGTGCGGATGCGCTCGAGCACCGCGAGCGCCTCGTCGCGCCTGCCGTGGTCGACGAGCCAGCGCGGCGACTCGGGCATGCGCAGCATCCCGACGAACAGGGCGGCGGCAGGCAGGGCGCAGACGGCGAACATGACGCGCCACACGCCGTCGAGGTGGCCGAGGGTCGCGCCGAGGATCGCGTTGACGACGAACGCCGCGAGCTGGCCGACGACGATCGCGACCTCGTTGCGCCCCGACAGGGATCCGCGGATCTCGTGCGGTGCGAGCTCGGCGAGGTAGACGGGCACGACGGTCGACGCGCCGCCGACGGCGAGGCCGAGGAGCACTCGGCCCACGACGAGCACCTCGAGGCTCGGCGAGGCGACGACCACGATCGCGCCGAGGAAGAAGAGGATCGCGAGCGCGAGGATCGTCGTGCGCCGGCCGCGCGCGTCGGAGATGCGGCCGCCGAGCAGCGCCCCGATGGCGGCAGCGAAGACGAGCGACGATGTCGCGATGCCCTGCGTGACGGGCGTGAGCCCCAGCTCCTGCGTCATCGGCAGCAGGGCGCCGTTGATGACGCCGGTGTCGTAGCCGAACAGCAGGCCGCCGAGGCAGGCGACGACGGACATGAGCCCGAGCCTGCGACGGTGCGGCCCGACGCCCAACGGCGGCAGCGTGACGGGGGCGCTCGACACGCTCATGGTCCTCCTCGACTCGACCCTCCATCCTGGCACCGCGCGGAGGTGCGGATCGCCATGGAGCGCTGGCGCATCGCCGCGCCGGCCCGGAGCGTCAGGCGCCGAGGCGGCGGCGGACGCGCCTCGCGGTGCGGCCTGCCGCGTCGCGCAGGCGTCCCGCCTCCGCTCGGCGCAGCACGAGCGCGCCGTCCTCCGTCGCGACCGTCGTCGAGCGACCTGCGAGCAGCGGCGAGGCGCCGACGGCGGTCGCGACGGCGTCGTCGATCGCGAGCGTCGTCTCGAAGGTCCAGGCTGCGCGGCGCACGCAGGCGACGAGCGTCGCGGTGCTCGCGTCGTCGTCCTGCGCGAAGAGCCGCAGCGGGTCGATGGCCACGGCGACGCGGCCGCTCGCGTCGACGGTGCCGGCGACCACGCGACGGTCGGCGGCGCCATCCCGGCGCAGGAGGAGCTCGAGGCGGTCCTCGCCGTGCGCCTCGACGAGGTCGACGACGTCGGCGGGGGCGTCGGCGAGCCAGCCGGACGAGACCCAGCGGCGCAGCGCGGCCTCGGTCGTCGCCGGAGCGGGCTCCGCGTCCTCGGCCACGTCCTCCGACTCGACCTGCGCGCCCGCGAACGCCAGCTGCATCCGCAGGTGGAGGCCACCGCCGCGCGACCACGTCGCCGACGTCACCTCGGCGCGCACCTGCTGCTCCGACTCGAAGCGTGCGAGCGCGAGCAGCGCGTCGCGACGGCCGGCCCGCAGCAGCGCGACCCGGATGCGATGCGGCACCGCGAGGCCCGCATCCACGCCGGGGCCGAACCTGCGCTCGACGATGGGCGTCACGACGTCGAGCAGCAGCTCGCGATACGCGGCGGGGTAGCGCAGCATCTGCGGCCCCGCGAGGCGCTGCAGGATCTTGCCACGCAGCCAGTGCCGCAGCAGCCGGTCGCGATCCGGGCCCGCCTCGACGTGCTCGTCGACGATGTCGAGCACCGTCTCGAGGTGGGGGTAGTAGGTGGGCGGGTCGATGCGCGACGAGCTCGCGCTGCCCGCGCGCTGCACCCACACGTAGCAGGGCACGCTCGCGAGGATGGAGATGACGTCGGCGGCGAAGTAGGCGCGCATGACGAACATGTGGTCCTCGAGCCGCACGCGGCCGGACGGGAAGCGGATGCCGTGCTCGCGCAGGAACGCGGTGCGGAACATCTTGTGCGGCGTGAGCATCTGCAGCAGCGGGTCGCGACCGAGGCGCGCGTCCGGCACGTCGGCGCGGAAGATGCGCCTCGGGATGTCGCGACCCTCGCCGACCTCCTTGCCGACGACGACGTCCGAGCCGTGCTCGTCGGCGTAGGCGACGAGCCGCTCGAGGGCCTCGGGCGTGAGCCGGTCGTCCTGGTCGACGAACTGCACGAAGTCGCCGCGCGCGGCGTCGATGCCGTGGTTGCGCGGCGTGCCGGGCCAGCCGGAGTGGGGCAGGTCGAGCACGCGCACGTTCGGCCGCGTCCTCGCGACCTCCTGCAGCAGCGCCTGCGTCTCGGGCCCCGAGCCGTCGTCGCACAGCAGCACCTCGAAGCGGTCCTGCGCGAGCGTCTGCGCGTCGAGCGAAGCGATGAGCTCGTCGAAGCCCTCGCGGGGCCGGAACACCGGGATGACGACGCTGACTCGGATGGATGCGGCTGCGTCGGTCTCGGGCGTCGGCTGCTGCTCGTGGGTCACGCATCTCCTCGGGTCGTGGCGTCCGAGCGGCGAGGCGCTCGGCGGGGACGACGCACCATCGGGTCGCGGGCACGCGCTGCGGCCATCCGGCCACGTGCGAGGGAGACGCTACCGCCCGCCATCGGGCCGCGCGCGGGGGTTGCGCGGCCCGGGCCCGCGCGCGTCAGTCGGCGCCGCAGCGCACCGCCGCGCACGCGAGCACGACGCCCGCGTCGGCGGCGTCCGTCGCCACCGCCCGTCGCGCGCCGACGGCGAGCAGCGGCCGACCATCGTCGTCGAGCGCGAGCGCGAACCCGAGGGAGGAGCCCGCATCCGAGGGCGCGGTGCCCGCGAGCGCCACGCTCGTCCACGACGCGCAGGCCGCGTCGTCGCACGACAGCAGCGCGACGTTGCCCTCGGCGTCGATCGTGCCGATGAGCGGGCGGCCGGAGGCGTCGACGACGAGCGCAGGCGAGTGCAGCACGTCGGTGGCCGGCTCGACGTCGGTGATCGTCGCGTCCGAGCAGGCGACGTCGAGGCAGGCGAGGAGTCGCAGCGTCGCACGGTCGACGGCGCGGACGAGCACGAGCGGCAGCCCGTCGCCGCCGATCGCGACCTGGGCGCCGTGGGTCTGGTCGAGATCCGTGACGACGTCGCCGGGCACCTCGGCGTCGAGCGACTCGATCGTCGAGGTGCCGTCGGTCGCGAGGGTGACGAGTCGGAGGGCGATCTCGCCGTCGTCGTCGGCGCGGTCGGCGAGCGAGACGACCGTCGTGCCGCCTGCGGTCGTCGCGACGTCGAGCGTCGTCGAGCTCGTGCTCCACGATCCCCACTCGAGGTCGAGCTCGGTGCGCTGGCTCACCGAGCACGTCGCGTCGGCGCACGCGTCGATCGCGAGGGTCGCGTCCTGCGAGTCGAGCGGACGGACGACGGATGCGATCACGGGCGCCTCGCCGCTCGAGTCGATCGCGACGGCCATGAGCGACTCGTTGATGCGATCGAAGGCGCTCGTCCCGAGCTGGAACGACACGTCGATGCCGCCGAGCATGCGCTCGTCGCCCGGCAGGCCCGCCCAGGGCTGCGTCCGATCCGCGTCCGCGTCGTCGACGTCGTCGACCTCCTCGACCGGCTGGTCCCACTCGCGCAGCTCGCTCGGCGAGCTGTGCACGACGCGCAGCTCGAAGCTGCCCGACTCCTCGTCGGCGGCATCCTCGATCGGGTACCACGTCGCCGAGAGGAGGCCGCCGTCGGCCGCGGGCGCGATGGTCGACGGGAGGATTGCGCGCATGTCGTGCTCGGGCCCGCACGTCGAGGCCGAGCACAGGCGCACGGTCGAGTCCTGGCCTCCGAGGCGCGACAGCACGGCCGTGCCGCCCTCCCACGTGGCGACCTGCGGCGACGACCAGATGCGGTGCACGTCGGCCGCCGCGTACGCCGGCACGCCCCAGGGATTCGCCGCGAGGAGCGCGCCCGCGACGATGGCGGGCACGAGGAGCACGGCGATGCCGGCGAGCGGGCCCGTGCGGCGGGTGCGGGTTCGGGCGGGTGCCTCGGTGGCGCCGGGGGCCGAGCTCGGGGTCGCGTCGCCGGAGGCGAGTGCGGATGCGAGTGCGCCGATCGCCGGGGTCGCGACCGCGGTCGAGGGCTCCGATCCCTCGACCGCCACGGGACCGTCGAGGCGCAGCGCGACGCCGCGCACGGCGACGGCCGCGAGCAGCACCTGCGCGAGGGCACCGGGGACGAGCGCGAGCGCGACCTGCACGACGGGCGTCCACCATCCCGTCGGCACCAGCCCACCGAGCAGCTGCAGGACGAGCGACGCGACGCCCGTCGCGACGACCGTGACGACGACCGCGATGCGCGGGGTGCGGAGCGGCTCGGCCGACGCAGCGACGATCGCGTGCGGCGAACGCCACGCCCATCCGATGGCGGGGCCGAGCCCCATGCGGCCGCCGACGACGAGGGGGAAGGCGAGCAGCAGCGGCGCGGCGACGACGGCGACGACCACGACGCCGACGGCCGCAGCGATGCCGGCGACCGGCTGGAGCGGCAGGAGCACGCCGACGATGCCGGCGACGGCGAGGGAGGTCACGAGCGCCACGGCGGTCGCGAGGAGCACGCTGCCTGGGCGACGCGCGGCGCCCGCCAGCGCGGCAAGCACGCCGAGCCGGCGACGATCGACGCGCGCCAGCAGCGCGAGCGTCGCGGCGGTGACGCCGAGGCCGAGGCCGAGCGAGAGGGCGGCCGAGAGGACGGCAGCGGCGCCGAGCACCGCCGGGCCGGGGCGCACGGGCGCGACGGCGTGGTCGACGACCGCGAGGGCGCCGGAGGCGGCGGTGAGGACGGCGATGCCGGCGACGAGGGCGACGACCGCGAGCGGCACGGCGAGCGCGAGCGTCGGCGCCGCGGTGTCGAACGCGAGCCGCACGGCCTGCGGCGGCCCGTACATGCGATCGGCGGCGGAGCGCCCGTCGGGTGCCGACGAGGGCGCAGAGGCGGGCGCCGAGGACGGTGCCGAGGCGGGGGCCGAGGGGGGCATCGAGGCGGGTACCGCGGACGCCGCCTCGATCTCGTCGCGGCGATCGTCGGTCTGTCCTGCGTCGTCCGGATGCACCCACGCAGCGTAGGAGGGCACCGTGTCGCGACGCTGACCGTCCCCTGAGCGCCCCGCTCCGCCGCCGCATCCGCGCCCCAGGGGCCGGTCGGCTGCGCATTCCACCCCGACCCCCGCTCACGCGTGATTCCGGCGGCCGCCGCGACGACGCGGCGACGCACGAGCCGCACTCCGTCCCGGTCACCGCCGCATCCACGGCCCAGCGGGCCGCCGGCTGCGCATTCCACCCCCACCACCGCTCACGCGTGATTCCGGCGGCCACCTCGACGACGCCCGGGCCACACTCCGTCCCGGTCACCGCCGCATCCACGGCCCAGCGGGCCGTCGGCTGCGCATTCCACTCCGACCACCGCTCCCGCGTGATTCCGGCGGCCGCCGCCCGCAGCCGAACCGCTCACCGTCCCGGCCACCGCCGCATCCACGGCCCAGCGGACCGTCGGCTGCGCATTCCACCCCGACCACCGCTCACGCGTCATTCCGGCGGGCGCCGCGACGACGCGGCGACGCACGAGCCGCACTCCGTCCCGGCCACCGCCACATCCACGCCCCAGCGGGCCACCGGCTGCACATTCCAACCCACCACCGCTCACGCGCGGTTCCGGCGGCCAACTACCCGCACCCGAGCCGCACCGTCCCGGCCACCGCCGCATCCACGGCCCAGCGGGACGTCGGCTGCGCATTCCGCCCCGACCCCCGCTCACGCGTGATCGCGGCGGCGACGCCCTGGTCGACGCCGGGTCAGGCCACGCCGGCGTCGGCGAGCGGGATGCCGCGCACCTGCCGTCGCCAGGGGTGCTCCCCGAGGGTCCACAGCGTCCGCGTCTCGGGGTCGATCGCGAGGTCCTCGCAGCCGACGGGGAGGTCGACGCCGCTGCGCGTCAGGCCGTCGCGCGTGCCGGTCCACAGTCCGCCTGGCTGCATGCCGCGCGACTGCGACGCGAGCACCGTGTCGCCCCAGCGCACGGCGCCCTGCATGGACGTGATGCCCGGCGCGACCGACCACGTGGGCTCGGGCCAGGGCTCATGGGCTTCGGGCACGGCGAACTCGGCGATGCGGCCCGCGTCGTCCTTGCGGTACTCGCCGACGAGCACGCGCTCCTGCGGGCTGCCGTCGGCGTCGAAGGCGCGAGCGAGGAACGAGCAGCGCATCGGCACGTCGTGCACGCGCGTGCGCACGACGGCGCGTCCGCGCGCGGCGAGCGGCCACCGCGTCGAGCCGACGAGTCGACGCGCCTCGGCACCGCGCACGGCGCGAACGTCCGACAGGTCGAACTCCCACACGCCCGCACCCGTCGCGGCGACGAGCAGGCGGTCGCCCATCCACGCGATGCCGCCGGCGTGGATGCGCGCGGGCTCGAGGCCGCCGTCGCCGCCGACCGCGAGCGCGACGTCGACGCTCGTGCCGCGCTCGAGGTCGACGAGCGCGATGCGGGATGCGATGTGGTGGCGTGCGCGGTCCTGCCGGAACCAGCTCACGGCGAGGGTGCGGCGGCCCTGCCACACGCCGACGTCGATGCCCTGCGGATACCAGCGCTCGGTCAGCGACCGTCGACTGAGCCAGCGCAGGCTCGTCGCGGCACGGCCCGTCCGCAGCAGCGGACGCCAGGAGCGCAGGGGGAAGACCACGCTCCATCGTCGCATCGGTGCCGAGCGGCCGCCGCATCGGCGCCACCGCGCCGATCGCCGGCCGTCGCGGTGCGCAGGCGATCCGGTGGGTGCGAGGGAGCATTGCCCTCGCACCCTCGTGATCGCCGGCGATGCGCGACTCGCACAGCAGGCGGCGGAGGCGCAGCGGCGAAGCGCAACGGCGTGACGGCGGAGGCGCGACCGCGCAGCGGCGGAGGCGCGACCGCGCGACGGCGCAGGCGCGACGGCGCAGGCGCGACGGCGCAGGCGCGACGGCGCAGGCGCGACGGCGCAGGCGCGACGGCGGAAGCGCGATGGCGCCCGCCCCACCGGCCTAGCGGTCGACCGGGTCGCCCCCGCCGCGCACGAGCTCGGCGACGTCGGCGGGCGTCGGCATGGCCTCCCAGTCGCCCTCCGCGCGGCATGCGCACGCGCCGGCCGCCGCAGCGGTGCGCAGGCGCGTCGCGTGGTCGGCGCCGCGCACGAGCTCGGCGAGGTAGCCGCCGACGAAGGCGTCGCCCGCACCCACGGTGTCGGCGACGGGCACGCGGTACGCGTCGACGTGCAGCACGTCGTCGGCGTCGATGCCGAGCGCGCCGTGCTCGCCGAGCTTCACGACGGCGAGCGCCGGCCCCATGGCCTGCAGGCCGCGGGCGAGCGCCTCGGGCGAGTCGCCGTCGACGAGGATGCGCGCCTCGTCGTCGCCGGCGAAGACGACGTCGGCGAGCGCGACGAGCTCGCGGTACCGCGGCGCCGCGTCGGCGTGCGACCACAGCTTCGATCGGTGGTTCACGTCGAACGACACGGCCGTGCCGACCTCGCGGGCGTGGCGCACGGCGTGCAGCACGGCATCCGCCGAGGTCGGGCTCAGCGCGAGGCCGATGCCCGTGACGTGGAGGACGTCGGCGGCGGCGATGACGTCGAGGGGCACGTCGGCGGGCGTGAGCCGCGAGCCCGCGTTGCCGTGCCGGTAGTAGGTGACGCGGCTGCGCCCGAGGTGCGGGCGGTCCTTCAGCATGATCGCCGTCGGCACGTCGACGTCGGTCGTGACGTGCGCCTCGACGTGCTCGGCGCGGAGCGTGCGCAGGATGCGGCGGCCGACGGCGTCGTCGCCCACCCGGCCGATCCACGACGTCTCGACGCCGAGGCGGGCCGTGGCGATCGCGACGTTGGTCTCGGCGCCGCCGAACGACAGCTCGGCGTCGCCCACGACGTCGAAGCCGCCCGTGCGGCGCGCGAGCACGAGGCCGAGGGCCTCGCCGAGCGTGACGATGCTCACGCCGGCACCTCGTCCGCGATCGCGACGGCGCGTGCGGCGATGGCGGCGATGGCATCCGCGCCCTCGCGCATCGCCGCGCCGCCGGCGAGCCACGAGCCGCTCACCGCGGCGACGGCGGGGTGCGCGAGGTGCTCGGCGAGCGTCGCCTCGCTCACGCCGCCGGACGGCATGAACGTGACGTCGGGGAAGACGGATGCGTACGCGTCGAGCAGCGCGAGGCCGCCGACGACGTTCGCGGGGAAGAGCTTGAGGGCGCGCAGGCCGAGGTCGCGGGCCGCCATGACCTCGGAGGCGGTCATGACGCCGGGCAGCACGTCGACGCCCGCGTCGCGCGCGACGGCGACGACGTCGGCCGACAGCCCGGGCGACACGAGGAAGCGGGCGCCGGCGTCGATCGCGGCGCGCGCCTGCTCGGCGTCGAGGACCGTGCCGGCACCCGCGACCAGGTCGCCGCGAGCGGCGATCGTGCGCAGGGCCTCCATCGCATGCTCGGTGCGCAGCGCCACCTCGACGATGCCGATGCCGCCGGCGACGAGGCCGTCGGCGAGCGCCGCCGACTCCGCGGCGGTCGCGGGCGCCGCGAGCGGCACGAGCCGGTGGCCGGCGAGCGCGCTCATCGGGCGAGCCAGCCGCCGTCGACCGGCAGGATCGCACCGGTCACGTACGCGGCGGCGGGGCTCGCGAGGAAGACGGTGGCGCCGCCGAGGTCCTCGGCGCTGCCCCACCGACCCGCGGGGATGCGCTCGAGGATCGCGCGCGAGCGCTCGGGGTCGTCGCGCAGCGCCTCGGTGTTGTCGGTGGCGATGTAGCCGGGCGCGATGCCGTTCACCGTGACGCCGCGGCCTGCCCACTCGTTCGAGAGGGCGTGCACGAGACCGGCGATGCCGGACTTCGCGGCGGCGTAGCCGGGCACGTTGATGCCGCCCTGGAAGGTCAGGAGGCTCGCGGTGAAGATGATGCGGCCGTGGCCGCGCTCGAGCATGCCGGCGCCGACGGCCTGCGACAGCACGAACTGGCTCGCGAGATTCACCTGCAGCACCTCGTCCCACCACTCGAGCGGGTGCTCGGCGGCGGGGGCGCGGCGGATGGTGCCGGCGTTGTTGACGAGGATGTCGGCGCCGCGCACGCGGGCGCCGAATGCCTCGACGGCCGCGCGGTCGGAGAAGTCGACGGCGTGGCCCTCGAACGACCGGCCGAGGTCGCGGACGCGGCGGCCGATCTCGCCGCCGTCCGCCTCCTGGCTCGACGAGGCGGCGACGATGTCGGCGCCGGCCTCGGCGAGGGCGAGCGCCATGGCGAAGCCGATGCCGCGGCGCGCGCCGGTGACGACGGCCGTCTGGCCTGCGAGGTCGAACATGGATGTGCTCACGAGTCGGCTCCCTGGACGTCGACGAGGATCTTCATGGCGTCGCCGACGGCGAGCGCCTCGAACGCGGCCTGCGTGTCCTGCAGCGGCACGACGCGCGTGATGAGCTCGTCGGCGGGCACCTGGCCGCTCGCGAGCAGGTCGACGGCGCGCTCGAAGTCGGCGCGCTCGTAGACGCGGGCGCCGATGAGCTCGAGCTCGCGCCAGAAGACGCGGTGCAGGTCGATCGGCACGGGCTGCGCGTGGATCGCGACCATGACGACGCGGCCGCGCACGCGGGCGAGGCTCGGGCTCGAGAGCGCGGTCGCGGCGACGCCGGCGACCTCGAAGACGACGTCGGCGCCTGCGCCGCCCGTGCGCTCGTCGACGATGGCGGGCACGTCGGCGCCGATGGGGTCGAGCACGTCGGCGCCGAGGCGCTCGGCGAGCGCGCGGCGCTCGGCGTTCGGCTCGACGACGAGCACGTGGGCGCCGGTGGCGCGCGCGACGAGGGCGATGAGCTGGCCGATGGGACCGCCGCCGACGACGACGACGTGCTCGCCGGCGGCGACGCGGCCGCGGGCGACGTCGTGGCAGGCGACGGCGAGGGGCTCCACGAGCGCGGCGTGGCGCAGCGAGAGGGAGGCGGGCAGCGGCACGACGAGCGAGGCGTCGACGTTCCACCGCTCCTGCAGCGAGCCGGGGCTGTCGATGCCGACGAAGTTGAGGCGCTGGCAGACGTGGCCGTTGCCTGCGAGGCATGCGGGGCACTCGCCGCACGCGTCGAGCGGCATGACGGTGACCTGGTCGCCGACGGCGATGCCCGTCACGCCCTCGCCGACGGCGGCGATCGTGCCGCTCATCTCGTGGCCGATCGACTGCGGCGTCGTGACGCGCGAGTCCATCGAGCCGTGCAGCACGTGCAGGTCGGTGCCGCAGATGCCCGTGTACGCCACGGCGATCTGCACCTGGCCGTGGCCGGGGTCGGTGGCGTCGATCTCGTCGACGGTGATGCGGTGCTCGCCGCGGTACTGCGCTGCCCTCATGCGCGGATGCTCCCTTGGATCCGTGAAACCTGATTCCATCCGAAGGTCCACGTTGCGGAACTTCGTTTCGTCACGCTACCGTACCCGAAGCGGTCGGCCCAGTGGCAAGCACCGCGACACTCAACGAGGAGGATCCATGCGCAGCATGAGGATCGGCGCAATCGCCGGCATCGCGACCCTCGGACTCGCCCTGACGGCGTGCTCCGGCGGCTCTGGCGGATCGGGCGGAGAGGGCGGCTCCGTCGAGCAGACCGTCTTCCGCGTGGCGTTCAACCAGAACATCGACCACCCCCAGGCGCAGGCGCTGCTCGAGGTCTCGGACGCGCTCGAGGAGGCCACCGACGGCGCCTACCGCTTCGAGCTCTTCACCGACGAGACGCTCGGCGACCAGGCGGCCACGATCGAGCAGGTGCAGTCCGGCACGCTCGACTTCGCGCTCGTCGCAGGCAGCCTGCTCGAGAACTTCGAGTCCGACTTCTCGGTCGTGAACCTGCCGTACCTCTACGAGTCGCCCGAGCACCAGATGGAGGTGCTCAACGACGACGAGATCATGGGCGACCTCTACGAGACGCTCGTCGACGACGACATCCAGGTCCTCACGGCCTACCACGGCGGCGTGCGCAACGTGTACACGACCGACGGCCCCGTCGAGACCCCCGAGGACCTCGGCGGCCAGAAGATCCGCGTCATCGGCTCCGACACCAACGTGCTCATGATGGAGCTCATGGGCGGCGTCGGCACCCCGCTCGCGCAGGGCGAGGTCTACACGGCCATCCAGTCGGGCGTGCTCGACGGCGCCGAGAACAACGAGCTCATCTACTCGACGCTCTCGCACGCGGAGATCGCGCCGTTCTACTCGCGCACGCAGCACCTGATGATGCCCGACTACCTCATCGGCAACCCGGCCGTGCTCGAGCGCATGGATGCCGACGCACGCGAGACGCTCGACGAGCTGCTCGCCGAGAGCGTCGACACCGAGCTCGGCCTGTTCGCCGACGCCGTCGACGAGGCGGTCGCCGCTGCCGAGGAGGCAGGCGCGACCTTCTCCGAGGTCGACGTCGAGGTCTTCCGCGAGGCCGTGCTGCCCATCCACGAGCAGCGCGTCACCACCGACCTCACGCAGTCGATCTACGACGCGATCGACGCGGCGCGAGGCTGACCATGGCGAACGCCGTGACCATGTTCGAGACGGGGCTGACACGCGTGCTGCGCGTCATCTGCGTCGTGCTCTTCGCGATGCTGGTGCTGCTGGTGACGTGGCAGGTCTTCACGAGGCTCGTCCTCGGCGACCCCAGCATCTGGACGGAGGAGCTCGCCCGCTACACGTTCGTGTGGGTGAGCCTCATCGGCATCGCGCTCGCCGTGAGCGAGAAGGCCGACGTGGTCATGGAGTTCGTCGTCGAGCGGCTGCCGAAGGCCGTGCAGCGCATCACCGACGTGCTCGCGTACCTCGCGACGCTCGCGTTCGTGCTGTACGCCATGGTCTACGGCGGCCTCGACCAGACCATCCAGGCGTGGGGGCAGCGCAATCCCGTGCTGCCCCTCACGCAGGGTCAGCTCTACCTCTCCATCCCCCTGTCGGGGATCCTGCTGACGCTCTTCCTGCTCATCCACCTCGCCAGGACGCTCGCGCCCGGCTACGAGGGGCGCCAGGGCTTCCACGAGGACCCCGCGGCGGCCGGCGCATGATCGATCCCGGCCTCATCGGCGCCATCCTCATCGGTGGCCTCGTCGTCCTCCTCGCGATCGGCGCCCCGGTGTCGATCAGCATCGCCCTGCCGTCCGCGGTGTGCATGCTCCTCATCGCCGGCTTCGACAACGGCGCCGTCACGAGCGCGCAGCAGATGGTGCGCGGTGCGAACTCGTTCGCGCTCCTCGCGATCCCGTTCTTCGTGCTCGCCGGCGTCATCATGAACAACGGCGGCATCGCCGAACGGCTCATCAACCTCGCCCGCGTGCTCGTGGGCAGGATGCCGGCGCCGCTCGCGCAGACCAACGTGCTCGCGAACGCGATCTTCGGCACCGTCTCCGGCTCGGCCGTCGCGAGCGCCGCGGCCGTCGGCGCCACCATGGCGCCCATGCAGCGCAAGGAGGGCTACGACCCCGCCTTCACCGCCGCCGCCAACGTGGCGTCCGCACCCGCCGGCATGCTCATCCCGCCGAGCAACACGCTCATCATCTACTCGCTCGCCGCAGGCGGCACGTCGGTCGGCGCGCTCTTCCTCGCCGGCTACGTGCCCGGGTTCCTCTGGGCGCTCGCCTGCGCCGTCGTCGTGTTCGTCTACGCCCGCAGGCACCCGAACCTCAAGGGCAAGCCCTGGCCGCACGCCTCGGTGATCCTCGCGACGTTCCTCAAGGCGCTGCCGTCGCTCGGCCTCATCGTCGTCGCCATCGGCGGCATCGTGGCAGGCTTCTTCACCCCGACGGAGGGCTCGGCGATCGCCGTGCTCTACGCGCTCGCCCTGTCGTTCGTGTACCGCACGATCAAGGTGCGCGAGCTGCCGAGGATCCTGCTCGAGGCGTGCCGCACGTCGTCGATCGTGATCTTCCTCATCGCGGTGTCGACGATCATGGGCTTCGTCATGGCGTACTCGCGCCTGCCACAGCTCATGGCCGAGGGCCTGTTCGGCTGGACGGACTCGAAGATCGTCGTGCTGCTCATCATGATGCTGCTGCTGCTCGTCATCGGCATCCCGCTCGACCCGACGCCGGCCATCCTGATCTTCACGCCGATCTTCCTGCCCATCGCGATCTCGTACGGCATCGACCCGGTGCACTTCGGCATCATGATGGTCTTCAACCTGTCGATCGCCGTGATCTCGCCACCATCGGCCCCCGTGCTCTTCGTGGGCGCGCAGGTCGCGAAGGTCCGCCTCGACCACGTCATCAAGCACCTCATGCCGTTCATGGCCGTGCTCGTCGTCCTGCTGTTCATCATCGTCTTCGTGCCCGAGGTGTCGCTGGCCCTGCCGCGACTCTTCGGCCTCATGTGACCCGAGAGAGGAATCCCATGCCCTCCGCCCACCGCCCCGGCCGCCCCGAGGACATCCCCGGCCTCGACCAGGCCGCCCTCCGCGACCGCTACCTCGTGCAGGGGCTCCTCGCCCCCGGCGAGGTGCGCACCGTCGTCACGCACTTCGACCGCGTCGTCGCCGTGGGCGCCGTGCCCACGGATGCGCCGCTCGCGCTCGAGGCCGTGCCCGAGATCCGCTCGGAGCGCTTCCTCGACCACCGCGAGATCGGCATCGCGAACGTCGGCGGCGCAGGCTCGATCGTCGC
This sequence comes from Agrococcus versicolor, assembly GCF_039531815.1. Lineage (NCBI taxonomy): Bacteria > Bacillati > Actinomycetota > Actinomycetes > Micrococcales > Microbacteriaceae > Agrococcus > Agrococcus versicolor. Next base: position 155,500 of record NZ_BAAAQT010000008.1, read on the forward strand.
CGACGGCGAGCGCTTCGCCATGGCGCCCGAGGCGCTGCTGTACCTGGGCCGCGGCACGCGCGAGGTGACGTTCGAGTCGGACGACGCCTCGACGCCCGCGCGCTTCTACGGCTTCTCGGCGCCGGCGCACGCGACGTTCCCGAGCACGCTCGCGACGCCGGAGGACGGCACGATCCGCGAGCTCGGCGACCAGTCGACCTCGAACCGGCGCACGCTGCGCCAGGTCATCCACGAGGACGGCATCCGCAGCTGCCAGGTCGTCATGGGCATCACGCGCCTGCACACCGGCAGCATGTGGAACACGATGCCCGCGCACACGCACGACCGGCGCACCGAGCTCTACCTCTACTTCGACCTCGCCGAGGATGCGCGCGTCGTGCACCTCATGGGCGAGCCGGAGGAGACCCGCCACCTCATGGCGGCGGATGGCGATCTCGTGCTCTCCCCCTCCTGGTCGCTGCACTCCGGCGTAGGCTCGGCGAACTACGCGTTCGTGTGGGCGATGGCTGGCGAGAACCAGTCGTTCGACGACATGGACTCGGTGCCGATCTCCGCGATGCGGTGACGGGAGGGATGGACGTGGTGCTCGAGCAGATCGATCGTTCCGCAGCCCCGGCAGCGGGTGCGAGCGAGAAGACGCTGCGCGTGCTCACCGCGGCCCTCGAGCACCCGCGCTTCACCGACATCGTCGCCGAGGCGGGCCTCGCGAAGGCGACGGTGCACCGCATCCTCGCGACCCTCGTCGAGCAGGACTTCGTCGCGGGCGACGCCGACGCGGGCTACCGCGCGGGGCCGAGCCTGCTGGCGCTCGCCGGCAGGGCGCTCGCGAGCGTCGACATCTCGTCGATCGCGGGGCCCATCGTCGCCGACCTCGTCGCGCGCGTCGACTGCACCGTGCACGTGGGCGTCGCGACCGACGCCGAGATGGTCTACGTCATCCGCGAGGACGCCTCGAAGCCGTACCGCATGCGCTCGCGCGTCGGCCTCGGCATCCCCATGCACTGCTCGGGGATGGGCAAGGCCGTCATCGCCACCTGGAGCCCCGACCGCGTCGACCGGCTCGTCGCGCGCGAGGGCCTGCCCGCCCGCACGGCGCTCACGCTCACGACGCCCGAGGCGCTCCACGAGGAGCTCGCCCGCGTCGCGGCGCGCGGCTACGCCATGGACCTCGGCGAGAACGAGGTCGGCACGGTGTGCGTCTCGGCCGCGATCCGCGACCACACGGGCGAGGCGCGCTACGGCCTGTCGATCTCCTCGATCGCGCTCGAGCACCCCGGCACGTCGATCGAGGAGCTCGCGCCCGCGGCCGTCGCCGCCGCCGAGCAGATCTCCCGGCTGCTGGGCGCGCCCGCGGCCTGACGCGGGTCGCACGCCGTGCGTCGCGGCGGCCCGTCGCACGCTCGCGCCCGGACATGCGAACGGGCCGGCACGGCGAGCGGTGCTCGCCGGCGCCGGGCCGGTTCGGTTCGGGTGCTACGCCGCGACCGCGACCGGCATGGCGGTCCGCACGGGCTCGATCGTGAGGCCGGAGCCGCGGTGCGTGCTGCGCATCATCTCGTCGAGGCGGTCGCGGTCGAGGCCGTGCTGCTCGTTGGTCGTGAACGCGCAGCGCAGGTTGGCCGTCGGGTGCACCCAGAGGGTCTCGCGACCCTCGATGCCCGCGATCGTCAGCGTGAACGCCTCGCCGCGACGCAGCTTGGCGACGATGATCGCCGAGAGGTGCGCGAGCGTGAGGTCGTCGATGTCGAAGGCGGCGTCGGTGCCGTAGTGGAAGGTGCCCATGATCGCTCCTATGTGTCGTGTCGTCAGCCGGAGACGATGCGGTCGCCGGCGAGGTCGAGGCGTCGAGCCATGGAGGCTCGCGTGAATGCTGCGAGGAGTCGGACGGGTGCGCTGCGCTCGTAGTGCGCGGCATCGCCTGCCATGAGCAACGTCCAGAGGACGTCGGGGGTGGGCGTCGCGACGGGGGCGCCGGGACGGCGCAGCATCGCGTGGACCAGACCGAGCGAATGCGCCCTGTCCAGGTCGTCGATCCCGAGCTCCTGCATGGCTCCAGACTTTCAGAACGAGCACCATTTAGCAAGTTTGCCAAGATAATCTGTCCAGAAGATGTTAGGGTGGTGAACATGTTCCACGTCCCTCCCCTCCTCGCGAGGCTCCGATGACCGGCTCCGACGACCACGTGCCGACCGGCTTCACCTACGACGACGAGACGGCCAGTGCAGATGCGGCGACGATGCTGAACCTCCTGCTCGAGTACCGCGATGCCGAGGAGGCGCTGCGGCGCCGCGTGGCCGACGTGCTCGAGATCGGCGACCTCGACCTGCTCGGCCTCCGCTACGTCACGCGAGCGAGCGAGCAGGGCAAGCCCCTGCGTCCCTCCGACCTGCGCGACCGCCTGCACATCACGACGGGCTCGACCACGGGCCTCATCGACCGGCTCGAGGCGCGCGGATACGTGCGCCGCGAGCCCCATCCCACCGACCGACGCTCGTCGTTCGTCGCCCTCGACGAGGGCGCGACCACGACGGTCGTCGCTGCGATCGACAGCATGCAGGCGAGCATCCTCGACGTCGCCGAGCGCCTCACCGACGACGACCGCACGACCGCGGTGCGCGTCCTGCGCGACCTCATCGAGGCCACGCGCTCGTCGAACGCGCTCCCCGCAGCGGCCTGACGCCGTCGCTCGCGGGCGGGTAGCCTGCCCGCATGAGCGACGACGCCCGGTGCCCTGCCCGCGACGATGCGGCAGCGGGCACGGGCGCAGCACGATGAGGGTGCGCCGCGGCAGGATGCACCTCGCGGTCGGCGGCCCGATCGACCCCGGCCTCGCCTGGGAGCGCTACGCGCGGCCCGAGCGCTGGTCGTCGTGGGCGCGCCACATCGATCGCGTCGACGTCGACGGCGACGAGCCGCGCATCCGGCCCGGGCTCACGGGCCACGTCGCGTCGGGGCCGCTGCGTGCGCGCTTCCGCGTCGACGCCGTCGACGAGGCGGCTCGGACGTGGACGTGGACGGTGCGCGTGGGACCGCTGCGGCTGCGGCTCGCGCACGAGGTCGTCGCGGCGACGCAGATCGGCACGCTGCAGACCGGCACGCTCACGCGGCTCGTCATCGCCGGACCGCTGCCCGTGACGATGGCCTACGCGCCGATCGCGGCGTTCGCGCTGCAGCGCCTCGTGCGCCGCTGAGCCGGCCGGGCTAGGAGCGCGGGGGCACGACGGCGTCGCCGTCGAGGTCGGCGAGCGCCGTCTCGATCGCACCGCTCGCCGTGTCGATGCGCGCGTCGAACTGCAGCTGGGCGATCGGCCGCAGGATGGGCCTGCGCGCGTGGTTCGCCGCGGCCTCGCGGGCCTCGCTCGCCGCCTGCGTCGCCGTGAGGATGCACATCGCGACCGAGCGGTCGAGGTCGGTGTCGCCGAGCGCCTCGGCCGCCGCCGCCGCGCACGGCCCGAGACGGTCGAGCTGCGCAGCGTCGCGGATGCCGATCGTCTCGTCGTCGAAGGCGCGGAGGACCTCGCGCATCTCACGGAGATCGGTCGTCACGTCGTGGGGCACGGAGACGATCTTGCACCCTTCCGCCGTCATCGCGCGAGGCGAGCGCTGCATGCGGGCTGATCGCGCCGTCTCGACGGGATCCGGCACCCCCGCGCCGACGACCCGTCATCGACTCCGCGCGCGGCCGCGTTCGGCGTCAGCCACCGACGCCCTGTCGCACCGACAGCCCGGCGCGCGCCGCCACGGCCTCGATGGTGGGGCGCACGTCCGCGGCGATCCAGCGCCACGGATGCTGCGGATGCACGGCGCTCGCGTGCTGCGCCTCGAGGATGCTCCAGGTGCGTCGCGACACGGGCACGGCACGGCCCGTGCGCTGCGGCGGCACCCCGGGCGCGGTCCAGGCCAGCCCGTCGATGCCGGGGCGAAGCACGACGGCGTCGTGGGCGATCCAGAGGTCCCAGTGCAGCACGACCGGTGGGCGCCAGTGCTCGACGGAGCCGACGTAGCGCGGGTCGCGCTCGTCGACGACGACGCGGAGGCGATCGGGCGCCGCCTGCACGCGGAAGGGCGTGGGCGCGAAGGCCGCGGCGAGCGCGGCGGCGAACGCGTCCCGCGGCCACGGCCTCGGCAGCGCATCCGGCACCGTCGCCGGCGCCACGGGCACGAGGTCCGCCGGCGCCTCGCGCCTGCGCACCCGCAGGCCCATGACGATGCCGAGCGTCATCACGACGACCGCGTAGCCGAGCATCGCCCATCGCACGGCGGGCTCGACGGGCAGCAGGAGCGCGACGGGCACGACGAGGACCGACAGCGCAGCGAGCGCGAACCAGGCTCTCGACATCATGCGGTCATCCTGACGCGTCCCGCTGGGCGTCGATCGCCGGCCGGCGCCGCCGGATCCACGCCTCAGCGGTGCGCGAGCCGCGTAGTGCGGCCGGCGCCCCGCTGCGGCGTGGATCCGGCGGTCACGGCATGGATGCGCGGGTCACGGCGAGCGCCGCGTCAGCGACGCACGCGCAGGTGCGTGACGCCGCCGTCGACGTCGAGCGCGCTGCCCGTCGTCGACCCCGAGCGCGGCGACGCGAGGTACGCGATCGCGCCGGCGACCTCCTCGGGCGTCACCATGCGGTTCGTCGCCTGCCGCGCGTCGAGCGCCGCGCGCTCGGCGACGGGGTCGGGGAAGCCCTGCAGCATGCGCTCGACGAACGGCGACGAGACCGTCGCGGGTCGCACGCAGTTCACGCGGATGCCCTCGGCCACGTGGTCGGTCGCCATCGCGAACGTCAGCGAGAGCACCGCGCCCTTCGACGCGGCGTAGAGGGCGCGCTGGGGCAGCCCGTTGAGCGCGGCGATCGAGCAGACGTTGACGATCGAGGCGGCGTGCGAGCGGCGCAGGTGCGGCAGCGCGGCGGCCGAGACGCGCGCCATGCCCGTGACGTTGACGTCGAGCACGCGCGCCCAGTCGGCGTCGTCGTTCTCCTCGACGGTGCCGACGGCGCTGATGCCGGCGTTGTTGACGAGCACGTCGATGCCGCCGAGGTCGCGCGCGACGGCGTCGATCGCGGCGACGACCGAGGCGCGATCGCGCACGTCGGCGGCGTAGCCGGTCAGCGGCGCCTCGACGGCGTCGACCGCGAGGTCGAGCACCGCGACGCGTGCGCCCTCGGCCGCGAGCGCGAGGGCCGTGGCGTGGCCGATGCCCGAGGCGCCACCCGTGACGACGGCGACGAGGCCGTCGAGGTCGCCGCTCATGCCTGCCCCACGTCCTGGCGGGCGCTGCCGAGCCCGTCGATCGAGAGCTCGACGACGTCGCCGTCGCGCAGGTACTCGGGCGTCGCCATGCCGAGGCCGACGCCCGCCGGGGTGCCGGTGTTCACGAGGTCGCCGGGCCGCAGCACCATGAACTGGCTCAGGTACCAGAGCACGTGGGCGACGGGGAAGATCATGTCGGCCGACGAGCCGTCCTGCCGCAGCGCGCCGTTGACCGACAGGCGCATGCCGAGCGCCTGCGGGTCGGCGATGGCGTCGGCGGGCACGAGGCGCGTGCCGAGCGGGTTGAACGTCTCGCAGCTCTTGCCCTTGTCCCACTGCCCTCCACGCTCGAGCTGGAACTCCCGCTCCGAGACGTCGTGCGACAGCACGTAGCCGGCGACGTGCGCGAGCGCGTCGGCGGGCGAGTCGAGGTAGCGCATCTCGGTGCCGACGACGACGCCGAGCTCGACCTCCCAGTCGGTCTTCGTCGATGCGCGCGGCACGAGCACGGGGTCGAACGGTCCGACGATCGTCGTGGGGTCCTTCATGAACACGACGGGCTCCGCAGGGATCGCGAGTCCCGACTCCGCGGCGTGGTCGGAGTAGTTGAGGCCGATGCAGACGATCTTGCCCGGCGTCGCGATGGGCGCGCCGACGCGCAGGGCGTCGGCGTCCTCGAGCACGGGCAGCTCGCCGGCGGCCGCGGCGGCACGCGCGCGATCGATGCCGCCGCCGGCGAGGAAGGCGCCGTCGACGTCGCTCGTGAGGCTGCGGAGGTCGTACGCGACGCCGTCCTGCACGAGCACGGGGATCTCGGCGCCGGGCTCGCCGAGGCGGGCGAGGCCGGAGGGCTGGTCGGTCATGATGCGGCTCCTTCGGAGGGGATGCGGTAGACGCGGGCGGCGGTGCCGCCGAGGATCGCGGCGCGCTCGGACGCGGAGAGGGGTGCGAGCAGCTGCTGCATCGCATCCCACGTGCGCGCGTCGCCGCCGGCGAGGAGGGAGATGGGCCAGTCGCTGCCGTAGAGCAGCCGGTCGGCGCCGAGGAGGTCGAGCGCGTCGTCGACGATCGGCCGGAGGTCGTCGACCGTCCACGCGTCGAGCGGACCGCTCGCGGCGTACAGGCCCGAGAGCTTCGCGACGACCGTGGGATGCCGTGCGCACTCGGCGAGGGCGGCGCGCCACGCGGCACGGGCCTCGGGGCCGCCGCCGACGGGCGGCTTGCCCAGGTGGTCGAGCACGACGGGCAGGGCGGGGTGGGCCTCGGCGATCTCGGCGACGCGCGCGAGCGCCGCGAAGCCGTCGGTCGGCACGTCGAGCGGCATCCTGTGCTCGGCGAGCACGGCGAGCCCGCGCTCGACGGCGTCGCTCGCGAACCACGCGGCGGGCCGCTCGTGCACGAGGTTGCGGATGCCGAGCACCCGGGCGTCGTCGGCGAACGCCTCGAGGTCGGCGGCGAGCGCATCCGGGTCGTCGAGCGGCGCGTAGGCGACGACGCCCGCGACGAGCGCGTGCTCGCGCGCGAGCTCGAGCAGCAGCTCGGTGTCGCCGCGCTCGTCGGCCGACTGCACGAGCACGACGGCGTCGACGCCGCGCGCGGCGAGCGCCGGCGCGATCTCGTCGAGGGTCACGGTGCGGTGCAGGCCGCCCATGCCCGCGTCCATCCAGGCGTACTCGGCGCGGGCGAGGTCCCACACGTGCAGGTGGGCGTCGACGATCACGCGACGCCTCGCAGCTCGCCGCTCGCCTCGAGCTCGGCCCACAGGGCGTCCGGGATGGGTGCGCTCGCGCGTCGCGCACCCTCGCGCACCTGCTCGGCGGTGCGCGTGCCGAGCACGACCGAGACGACCGCGGGGTGCCGCAGCGGCAGCTGCACGGCGGCGTCGGGCAGCGTGACGCCGTGCGCGGCGCAGCGGGCGGCGAGCGCACGCGCGCGGGCGACGAGCTCGGCGGAGGCGGGGAGGTAGTCGAAGCTCGCGTCGTCGGGCACGTCGGCGCGGCTCAGCAGGCCCGAGTTGTAGACGCCGGCGGCGACGACGCCGACGCCGCGGTCGAGCGCGAGCGGCAGCAGGTCGTCGAGCGCGCCCTGGTCGAGCAGCGTGTACCGGCCGGCGAGCATGACGACGTCGAGGTCGCAGCGGCGCACGAGCTCGGCGAGCGCGGCCGACTGGTTCATGCCGGCGCCGATCGCCCCGACGACGCCCTCGTCGCGCAGGCGCACGAGGGCGTCGACGCCCTCGGTCGCGGCCTGCTGGAGGTGGTCGTCGGGGTCGTGGAGGTAGACGACGTCGACGCGGTCGAGGCCGAGGCGCTCGAGGCTCTGCTCGAGGGAGCGCAGGATGCCGTCGCGCGAGAAGTCCCACACGCGACGGTGGGTCGCGGGCACGTGGAAGCCGTGGCCGTCCTGCTCGCCCGCATGCTCGGGCGTGGGCTCGAGCAGGCGTCCGACCTTCGTCGAGACGACGTAGGACTCCCGCGGGCGGTCGCGCAGCGCCGCGCCGAGGCGACGCTCGGACAGGCCGAGCCCGTAGTGCGGCGCGGTGTCGAAGTACCGCACGCCGGCGTCCCATGCGACATCCACGGCGGCGGTCGACGCCTCGTCGGTCGTCGCGCGGTTCAGGTTGCCGAGCTGCGCGGCGCCGAAGCCGAGCTCGGTGAGCTGCACGCTGCTCGTGACGGTGCGACTGCGCACGGCGACCTCCTCGTCGAGACTGCTTGGATCATACATCATACGTTTGCACTCGCCACGACCAGTACCGCACGGACATCAGACATATGATGTATGGTGTCTCGCAGCACGTTCGAGTGCGCCCACCGACATCGAAGGCGATGATGAAGATCACGGGGTATCGCTGCCTGGCGACGCAGCACGACTGGGGGCGCCCCGTCGGCGACGTCAACGGCCATGTCGCATCCGGCATCACCGAGGTGCCGATCCTCGTGCTCGAGACCGACGCGGGCGTCGAGGGCATCGCGACCGGCTCTACCCACGACCTGGAGCGCCTCTTCCCCGCGATCGAGGGCCAGGATCCCCGCGCCGTCGCCTCCCTCTACGACCGCATGCTCGCGCGCGTCTTCAAGTCGGGCCACGGCGGCGCGACGTTCGGGGGCATCGGCACGATCGACGCCGCGCTGTGGGACATCAAGGCCAAGCTCGCGGGAGAGCCGCTCTGGCGCCTGCTCGGCGCGGGCGACCGCTTCGTCGAGGGCTACGCCTCCGGCCTCGACATCGCGCTCGACGACGACCGGCTCGCAGCGCTCTACCGGTCGATGGCCGAGCGCGGCTACGCGAGCGGCAAGCTCAAGGGCGGCCGCGACGTCGCCGACGACGTGCGCAGGCTCCGCATCGTCGAGGACGCCCTGCGCGGCAACGCCGACCGCCCCGGCCTCATGCTCGACGCCAACGAGTCGTGGCATCGCAAGCAGGCGGTGCGCCACGTCGCCGCGATCGAGGAGCAGCTCGACCTCGTGTGGATCGAGGAGCCGCTGCGCCGCTGGGATGCCGACGGCCACGCCGCACTCGGTCGTGCCGTGCGCGCCAGCGTCGCCACGGGCGAGAACCTCACGGGCCTCGAGCAGTACCGGCCCCTGCTCGACGCCGGCGCCGTCGACGTCGTGCAGGTCGGCGCCATCTGGGGCATCACGCACTACCTGCGCGTCGCCGTCGCCGCCCATGCGCGCGACCTGCCCGTGAGCATCGTCGGCCCCACCGCGAACGCCGCCGTCACGCACGCCGCCGCCGCCGTGCCGAACCCCATGCCCACCGAGGTGCAGGATCTCGGCGCCCCCATCGGCGTGACGCTCGACCAGTCGTTCGAGGGCGGCGGCATCGTGCTCGGCGACGAGCCCGGCGCCGGCATCCGCATCGACGAGGACGGCATCGCCGCACGCATGGCGGGCGAGGGATGGCGCTCGGCCGCCGGCCCGCACGTCCGGTCGGCACGCACGGGACTGCGGCTCGCCGCGGAAGGGAGCGCATGACATGGAGATCCGACCCGGCCTGCATCGCGTCGTCGCACCGCTCGGCGAGCGCATCGTCGCGCTGTACCTGCTCGAGGGCCCCGAGGGCGTCCTCCTGTTCGACACCGGCATCGACGAGAGCATCGCAGGCACGCTCCTGCCCTACCTCGACGCGATCGGCATGCCGCTCGATCGGCTGCGGTGGGCCGTGACGTCGCACTGCGACTTCGACCACACCGGCGGCAGCGCCGCGCTGCTCGAGGCCGCGCCCCACGTCGAGCTGCTCGCGGGCGTCGCCGACGCGGCGATGACGCAGGACGTCGACCTGCTCATCGCCGGTCGCTACGGCGAGTTCCACGAGCCCGACGGCTTCGACGATCCGCCCGAGCTCACCGAGCACATCCGCTCGGTCACCCGTCTCGCGACCGTCGCGCGCACCATCGGCGACGGCGACGCGTTCGACCTCGGCGGCGGCCGCGTCGTGCACGTGCTCGAGGCGCCCGGCCACAGCCCCGGCCACCTCGCGCTGTGGGATCCCGCCAACCGCACGCTCGTCATCGGCGACGCGACGCTCGGCGCGACCGTGCCCTTCGCCGACGGACGCCCCGCGTTCCCGCCGACGTACCGCGACGTCGACCCCTACCTCGCGACGATCGAGCGCTTCCGCGCCCACGACGCCGAGCTGCTGCTCACGGCGCACTACCCCGTCCACGAGGGCGAGGGCGTCGCCGCCTTCCTCGACGAGTCGGCCGACTACGTCGACGTGCTCGACCGCGCGCTCGAGGCAGCGCTCGCGGAGGCCGACGGCCCGCGCACGACGCTCGAGCTCATCCACCGCATCGCCGGCGAGGTCGGCCCGTGGGATGCGAGCGCCGCCGAGTACCTCATCTTCCCCGTGACGGGGAACCTCGAGCGCCTCGTCGCGCACGGCCGCGCCGTGCAGGGCATGCGCGACGGCCTGCGGGCGTGGAGCGCCGCGTGAGCCGCGTCCGCGTCGGCGCCATCGGCGCGGGCTGGTGGGCGACGAGCAACCACCTGCCGATCCTCGCCGCGCGCGACGACGTCGAGCTCGTCGCCGTGTGCGGCCTCGGCGACCTCTCGGCCGTGCAGGCCGAGTTCGGCTTCCGCGTCGCCACCGACGATGTCGACGTGCTGCTCGACGCCGGCATCGACGCCGTCGTCATCTCCACGCCGCACGACCTCCACCACGGCGCCGCCGCCGCCGCGCTCGACCGCGGCCTCCACGTGCTGTGCGAGAAGCCCATGACGCTGCACGCCGACCAGGCGTGGGACCTCGTGGCGCGTGCCGAGCGCGCCGGCACGCACGTGCTCGTGCCCTACGGCTGGAACTACAAGCCGTTCACGATCGCCGCGAGGCGCATGCTCGAGGCGGGCGCGATCGGCGAGATCCAGCACGCCGTCTGCCACATGGCCTCCCCCACGCGCGGCCTCTTCGGCGGCGACCCGACCCACATGCTCGAGCGCTGGGACTCCGCGACCGCGACCGCCCCGCAGGCGAGCACGTGGTCGAGCCCCGAGCACGGCGGCGGCTACGCGCACGGGCAGATCACCCACTCGTCGGCGCTGCTGCTGTGGCTCACCGGCCTGCGGGCTGCGACGGTCGCCGGCCGCGTCGCGACGGCAGGCGCACCCGTCGACCTGTTCGACGCGGCCGTCGTGCGCTACGACGGCGGCGCCCTCGGCACGCTCTCGGGCGCCGCGACCCTTGCCGACGGCGACCCGTACCAGGTCGACATCCGGCTCTTCGGCACCGAGGGCACCCTCATGCTCGACGTCGAGCGCGAGCGCGTGACGCTCAGCCGCTACGACGGCACGCGCGAGGACCTCGCGATCGCGCCCGGCGAGGGCGAGTACGAGTGCCTCGTGCCGCCCGCGCGCTTCATCGACCTCATCACCGGCGCCTCGACCGAGAACCACTCGGGCGTCGAGGTCGCCGCCCGCAGCGTCGAGCTCATCGACGCGCTCCTGCGCTCCTCGGCCGCCGACGGCGCCGAGGTGCGCGTGCACGACTGATCCCCCCAGGAGACCGACATGTCCCAGTCCCGCGGCGCCCTCGACGGCTACCGAGTGCTCGACTGCTCGATCGCGATGGCGGGCCCCTTCGCCGCCCAGCGCCTCGGCGACCTCGGCGCCGACGTCGTGAAGATCGAGCCGACCGCCGGCGAGTGGCAGCGCTTCGCAGCCGCGGGCGGCGCGCGCGGCAACCGCATCAACGTCTCCTTCCTGTCGCTCAACCGCAACAAGCGCTCGCTCGCGATCGACGCGAAGTCCGACGACGGCGCCGCGGTGCTGCGCGAGCTCGTCGCGAGCGCCGACGTCTTCCTGCAGAACTACCGCCCGGGCGTCGCGAAGCGCCTCGGCCTCGACTACGAGACGCTCTCGGCCATCAACCCCGGCCTCGTCTACGTGTCGATCTCGGGCTACGGCGAGACGGGTCCGTACGTCTCGCGCCCCGGCCAGGACCTCCTCGTGCAGGCGATGTCCGGCGCGATGCTCTCGGCGGGCCGCGACGGCGAGCCGCCCATGCCCGCCGGCCAGTACCTCGCCGACGCCGTCACGGCCTCCACGGCGTTCGAGGCCGTGCTCGTCGCCCTCCTGCACCGCGAGCGCACGGGCGAGGGCCAGCTCGTCACGGTCAACATGCTCGACGCGCTCACGACGCTGCAGATGCAGGAGCTCTCGGTCTTCACCGTCGGCGGCGTGCCGCAGCGGCGCGGCGCCGAGCCGAGCGCGCACGTCTACATCCGCGCGCCCTACGGCGTCTTCGAGACGTCCGATGGCTTCATGGCGCTCGCGTTCGCCGACCTCGAGGGCCTCGGCCGCATCATCGGCGAGCCGTCGTTCGCGGGCCTCGACCCCGAGGTCGACGGATGGGCGCGGCGCGACGAGATCCACGCGAAGGTCGCGCTGCGCCTGCGCGCCGGCACGACCGAGCGCTGGGTGGACGAGCTGCTCGCGGCAGGGATGTGGGCGGGGCCGGTCTACGGCTACCAGGACCTCCTCGACGACCCGCAGATCGCGCACAACGGCACGTTCGTCGAGTACGACCACCCCACCGAGGGCCGCGTGAAGGTGCCCGGCTTCCCGTACCGGTTCTCGGCGACGCCGGCGCGCATCGACCGCGGGGCGCCGCTCGCCGGGCAGCACACGCGCGAGGTGCTCGCCGAGCTCGGCATCGACGACGACCGCGTGGATGCGCTGCTCGCATCGGGCGTCGTGGTGGAGACGACGCTCGAGCCCGTCGAGCCGCAGGTCGCGCGATGACCGACTACCGCGGGCTCACGTGGGACCACCCGCGCGGCCGCGTCGCGCTCGAGACGACCGCGCGCGCGTTCTCCTCCTCCGGCCTCGACACGCTCACGTGGGACGCGCATCCGCTCGAGGGCTTCGAGTCGGCGCCCATCGCCGAGACCGCCGCCCGCTACGACCTCGTCGTGCTCGACCATCCGCACCTGGGCGACGCGCTCGAGGCCGACTGCATCGTGCCGCTCGACGAGCTCTTCGACGCCGGGACCATCGACGGCTGGGCGCGCGCATCCATCGGCCCGAGCCTCGACTCGTACGTCGTCGACGGGCGCGCGTGGGCGCTGCCGCTCGACGCCGCGACGCAGGTGTCGGCCAGGCGCGAGGGGGAGGTGCCGGAGGCTCCCGCCGACTGGGATGCCGTGCGCACGCTCGCGCGCTCGGGCGGCGTCGCGCCGAGCCTCGCCGGCCCGCACGCGTTCCTCTCGCTGTGCTCGATCGCCGTCGCGGCGGGCGGCGACCGCGGCGAGGACGTCGTCGCCGCCGATGCCTGGGACCTCGCGATCGACGTGCTCGCCGACCTCGCGGCCCACGCGCCCGAGGGCACGCTCGAGCAGAACCCCATCGCGCTGCTCGAGCGCATGAGCGCCGGCGACGACCTGCGCTACGTGCCGCTCGTCTACGGCTACGTCTCCTACTCGCGCCGCAGCGGCGGCCGGCACGTGACCTTCGCGGCGCCGCCCGCGATCGACGGCCGCATCGGCTCGACGCTCGGCGGCACGGGCATCGCCATCACGCGGCGCAGCACGCCGAGCCCCGCGCTGCTCGCGCACGTCGCGTGGCTGCTGTCCGACGAGGCGCAGCGCCTGCGCATCCCCGCCCTCGAGGGTCAGCCGAGCAGCCGAGCAGCCTGGCACGACCCGGACGTCGACGCCGCGGCCGGCGGGTTCTACGGCGCGACCGCCGCGACGATCGAGTCGGCGTGGGTGCGCCCGCGGTTCGCCGGCTACGTGCCGGTGCAGACCGCGGCGTCCGCCCTCGTGCGCGACGCCGTCGCCGGCCGCATCGCCGCGCGCGAGGCGCACGAGCGCGTCGCGGGCCTCCTCCGAACCGCACGCACGACAGGAGCGCACGCATGACGACCATCGACGCGATGGATCCCGGCATCGACGAGGTGCGCGTCGAGCGCGACAGCCACGTCGTCGTCGTGACGCTCGACCGCCCCGCGAAGCTCAACGCCGTGACGCAGGAGATGTCGGAGGCCCTCGAGCGCGTCGTGCACGCGATCGACGCCGACCCCGACGTGCGCGCGGTCGTGCTCACGGGTGCGGGCGAGCGCGCGTTCAGCGCGGGCTCGGACATCACGACGCTCGACCGCTACGCCTCGCCGTGGGAGTTCCGCAACCGGCGCGACTACTGCGACGCCCTGCGGGCGCTCCGCACGCCGATCGTCGCGGCCGTCAACGGCTACGCGCTCGGCGGCGGACTCGAGACGGCGCTCATCTGCGACATCCGCCTCGCGTCGCGCACCGCGACGTTCGCCGCCCCCGAGATCAAGCTCGGCTGGATCGGCGGCGGCGGCATGGCCGCGATGCTCTCGTCGTCGCTCGGTGCGAGCGACGCGGCGATGCTCCTCCTCACCGGCGACGCCATCGACGCCGACCGTGCGCTGCGCATCGGGCTCGTGAGCGAGGTCCTCGAGCCCGAGGCGCTGCTGCCGCGCGCCCGCGAGCTCGCGGCGACGATCGCGGCCAGGCCGCCCATCGCGGCCGAGACGGCGAAGGCCGTGCTCGCCGCCGCGCGCAACCTGCCGCTGTCGGAGGCCATCCGCTACGAGCGCGAGATGCAGGGCATCGCGTTCGCGACCGAGGATGCCGCCGAGGGCCGCGCCGCCTTCGCCGAGCGTCGCGCGGGGGTGTTCCGTGGCCGCTGACTGGATGGGCGACGCCACCGCCGCCCTGCCCGACGACGCCGCCGACGCCGTGCTCGTCGGCCGGGTCTGGGATCCCGTGGCCGGCGGGCCGTCGGTCGTCGCCGTGCGCGACGGCGCGCTCGTCGACGTCAGCCGCGCCTTCCCCACCATGCTCGACCTCACCGAGGCCGCCGACCCCGTCGCTGCGCTCGCCGCCGCCGACGGACCGGTGCTCGGCACCGTCGAGGCCGTGCTCGCGAGCACGCCGGAGACGGCGCGCGACGGCGGCGGCCCGTGGCTGCTCTCCCCCATCGACCTCCACGTCGTGAAGGCCGCGGGCGTCACGTTCCCCGTCTCGATGCTCGAGCGCGTCATCGAGGAGGGCGCGCGCGGCGACGCCGACGCCGCCGGCCCCATCCGCGAGCGCATCCTCGCGCAGCTCGGCGGCGACCTCGACTCGCTCGTGCCCGGCAGCCCGCAGGCGATGGCGCTCAAGGAGCTGCTCGTCGCCGAGGGGATGTGGAGCCAGTACCTCGAGGTCGGCATCGGCCCGGATGCCGAGATCTTCACGAAGGCCCCCGTGCTCGCGACCGTCGGCACCGCCGTCGAGGTCGGCGTGCGCGAGGACTCCTCGTGGTCGAACCCCGAGCCCGAGGTCGTGCTCGTCGTCGCCTCCGATGGGCGCATCGTGGGTGCGACGCTCGGCAACGACGTCAACCTGCGCGACATCGAGGGTCGCTCGGCCCTCCTGCTCGGCGAGGCGAAGGACAACAACGCCTCGGCCGCCGTCGGCCCGTTCGTGCGCCTCTTCGCGGGCGGCTTCGGCCTCGACGAGCTGCGGCAGGAGACGGTGTCGCTGCGCATCGACGGCGACGACGGCTTCTCGCTCGACGGCACGTCGCCGCTCGCGCGCATCAGCCGCGACCCCGCCGACCTCGTGGCGCAGGCGCTGCGGCACCACCGCTACCCCGACGGCTTCGTGCTGTACCTCGGCACGATGTTCGCGCCCGGCGAGGATCGCGACGAGCCCGGCCGCGGCTTCACGCACCACGTCGGCGACGTCGTGCGCATCGCATCCCCTCGCCTCGGCGCGCTCGTGAACCGCGTCGCGCACGCCAACGACGCAGCCCCCTGGACGTTCGGCGTCCACGCGCTCTACGCGAGCCTCGCGGCACGCGGACTCCTCACGGAAGGCCCCCGATGACCCTCACGACCACCGACCCCCGCACGGGCGACGCGACCGACTCGGGCATCGAGCCCACGACGGCCGAGGAGGTCGCCGCGATCGCGCAGGCGGCGCACGACGCGTTCCTCGACCTTCGCACGCGGCCGCGCGCCTGGCGCGCCGACCTCCTCCGCGGCTGCGCCGACGCGCTCGAGGCCCGCCGGCCCGAGCTCGTCGCGATCGCCGGCGCCGAGACGGGCCTCGCGCCCGCCCGGCTCGAGGGCGAGCTCACGCGCACGACCACCCAGCTGCGCATGTTCGCCGACGCCGTCGACGAGGGCTCGTACCTCGAGGCCGCCATCGACCACGCCGGCCCCACGCCCATGGGCCCCGGCCCCGACATCCGCCGCATGCTCGTGCCGCTCGGCCCCGTCGCCGTCTTCGGCTCGAGCAACTTCCCCTTCGCGTTCTCGGTGCCCGGCGGCGACACCGCCTCGGCGCTCGCCGCCGGCAACCCGATCGTCGCGAAGGCCCACTCGTCGCATCCGGGCACCTCGCGCATCGCGTTCGAGGCGCTCGCCGCGGGCGTCGAGGCCGCCGGCGGACCCGCGGGCACCGTCGGCATCGTCTACGGCCAGCCGGCGGGCACCGCGCTCGTCGCCGACCCGCGCATCGCCGCGGTCGGCTTCACCGGCTCGCTCACGACCGGGCGCATCCTGCTCGACGTCATCGAGGGCCGCGAGCGCCCCATCCCCTTCTACGGCGAGCTCGCGAGCGTGAACCCGCTCGTCGTCACGCCCGGCGCCGTCGCCACCCGCGGCGCCGCGATCGCCGAGGGCCTCTTCGCGTCGGTGACCGGATCGGCCGGGCAGCTGTGCACGAAGCCCGGCATCGCCTTCGTGCCCGCGGGCGCCGAGGGGGATGCCGTCGTCGACGCCGTCGTCAGCCTCGCTCGCGACGCGGCGGCCCAGCCGCTGCTCAACGGCCGCATCCACGCGTCGTTCGACGAGATCCGCACCCGCCTCGTCGACGACGGCGCGGCGCGCGAGCTCGTCGCCCCCGTCGCCGCGCCCGAGGGCTACGGCATGAGCCCCGCGGTGCTCGAGATCGACGCGACGGCCGTCACGCCCGCCGCGACCGAGGAGGCGTTCGGCCCGCTCGTCGTGCTCGTGCGCTACCGCGACCTCGCCGAGGTCACGGCGGCGCTCGACGCCGTGCCCGACTCGCTCACGGCGACGCTGCACGTCGAGGACGCCGAGCTCGGCGCCCTCGCGGGCTTCGCCGCCGACCTCGCCGACCGCGCGGGCCGACTCGTCGTCAACGGCTACCCGACGGGCGTCCGCGTCTCGTGGGCGCAGCACCACGGCGGCCCGTGGCCTGCGACGAACACGCTCCACACGTCCGTGGGCATGACCGCCATCCGCCGCTTCCTGCGCCCGTTCGCATGGCAGGACGCCCCCGCCGCGCTGCTGCCGGTCGAGCTGCAGGATGCCGATCCCGGCATCCCCCGTCGCATCGACGGATCGCTCGTGCTGCCCAGTACGCTGACTGCATGACCGACCCGGCCGCGGCGCAGGCGCCGACCACCGTGCTCGGTGCGTCCACGCCCCGCACGCCGCCGGCGCGACTCGGCGTCGCGGTCGTCCACGACCTCGTCGAGGCCATCGTCACGGGCGAGGTGCAGCCGGGCGCCGTGCTGCCGCCCGAGGGCGTGCTGAGCCAGACGTTCGGCGTGAGCCGCACCGTGATCCGCGAGTCGGTGAAGCGCGTCGAGGAGAAGGGCCTCCTCACGGTCGCGCAGGGCCGCGGCACGTCGGTGAACGAGGCCAGCGCGTGGAACGTGCTCGACCCCGTCGTCCTCTCTGCGCTCGTCGAGCACGACGACTCGCTCGGCATCCTCGACGAGCTCGCCGTCGTACGCGGCGTGCTCGAGGGATCGATGGCGAACGCCGCCGCCGGCAGGCGCACCGCCGAGCGCACCGCGGCGCTGCAGCACGCCCTCGACCACATGCACGAGACGATCGACGACTTCGACGCCTACAGCCAGGCCGACGTCGACTTCCACTTCACGGTCATGGAGCAGTCGGGCACGCGCCTCGCGCCCACCATCACGCGCATCCTCTTCGATCGCGCCCGCGAGTCGAGCCGCTTCGTCGGCGCCCCCGCCGCCGAGGCGCTGCGCCTCACGCTCGAGGAGCACCAGGCGGTGCTCGACGCCATCGAGGCCGGCGACGCGGCAGGCGCGCAGCGGGCGATGGAGCACCACATCGCCGAGGCCTGGGCGCGCCGCCGCCTGCCCACCGCGCGCGACTGAGGCGGAGTGGTCGGTACATCCACCACCCTGTCGCTCCTCATGTCTCGACGCTGCCGTGCACCGATCGGATCCTTCGCCCCTGCAACCAGCTCCTCGGGCGACGACTAGCGTCGAGCCCAGCACCGGCGCACCGTCGCTCCTTCGACGCTCGCGACAGGTGCTTCACGGACCGAATCGCCAGGGAGGCAGGCATGGGCAAGCCGCATGACGGCTCGTCGGCACTCGCGGCTGACGTGAGCGCGCTCGAAGGCGAGCGATGAGCCGCGAGGACGCGGCCACGCGCGATGCGGGCACCCGCTGCGCGACGGGCTGGTACGTCGCTGCGATCGACCAGGCGATCGGCCGCCTGTCCACGGTGGTCGCGCGCATGGACGACATCGACCTCGCCGGGCCGTGGGCCGCCGGCGAGCCGACGCGTCGCGCCCGCGTGCTCGCGCTCGTCGATCGCCTCGACCGCGGCTCCGCCCCCTCCGACTCGGTCGACGGCGGGCCGCTGGCCGCTGCGCTGGTGCGGGCGTGGTTCCGCCGCCGCGAGGCGCACATGGCCCTCGCGACCATCCGCGGCCAGCGCTCGCTCATGACGGTGCTGGATGCGGTCCACGACGTCCACGTCGCCATCGACGCCGGCGTCGCGCGGCACGACATCCCGCAGACGGTCCCTGTGTCATGAGCGGTCGACGCGCGTCGACCACCAGCGACGCCTGACGGCGGTCGCGAGCGAGCCCGAGCCTCAGTCGAGGTGCCACACCTCGTCGAGCAGCTGCCACGACCCGGTCGCGCCGGGCTCGAGTCCGTCGTCGAACGGCACCTGGCACGGCGCGGTCCGCGCCCACCACGCCTGCGTCGTCGGGTCGGCGGCCATGCGCGCCTGGTCGGCCTCGTAGTCGTCGCCGACGTAGGAGAAGGAGGCGACGAGCACGTCGCCGTGGCTCCAGATCGTGAAGTCGCGGATGCCGCACGCCGTGATCGTCGCCTCGACCTGCGGCCACACCGCCGCGTGGAGCGCGAGGTACTCGTCGCGCAGCTCGGGCCGCATCCTGCAGAGCATGCCGAGCCTGCGCGTCACTCCTTCGTCCCTCCGGCGGTCATGCCGCTCACGAGGAAGCGCTGCGAGAACAGGAACACGATGAGCACGGGCGCGACGGCGAGCAGCGTCGCGAGCGCGAGCGCCGGCAGCTGGATCGTCGTCGAGGCGGCACCGGTCGGGTTGAACTGCGGCACGTTCGACAGCAGCTCGGCGAGCCCGACCTGCAACGGGGCGTTGCGACCGGGGACGGTCACGAACGGCAGGAAGTAGTTGTTCCAGTTGCCCGTGAACGAGAAGAAGCCGACGAGCGCGATCACGGGCGTCGCGAGCGGCAGCGCGATGGTGCCGAACACGCGCAGCTCGCTCGCGCCGTCGATGCGCGCGGCGTCGAGCAGATCCTTCGAGATCGTCGTCGAGAAGTAGATGTACGTCAGGTACACGCCGAACGGGAAGAACGAGAACGGCAGGATGACCGCGAGCGGCGACCCGATGAGCCGCACGGCGCTCAGCTCGAGGAAGATCGGCAGCACGAGCGCCGTGTTCGGGATGAGCATGACGATGAGCGTCGTCGCGAGCAGCAGCCGCCGGCCGCGGAACTCGGTGAGCGCGAGCGCGTAGCCGGCGGGCACCGAGATCAGCAGCGTGATGACGAGCGCGCCCACCGAGTACGTGACCGAGTTGCCGAGCCACGTCCAGATGAGGCCGCCCTGGTATCCGGCGAGGCTCTGGAAGTTCTCGGCGAGCTGCTCGAACGTGCCGACCGAGAAGGGGTGGTCGAGCAGCAGCTGACGCGCGTCCTTCGTGGGGGCGATGAGCAGCCACACGAGCGGGACCGTGAAGAACAGCACGAACGTGACGATGACGAGCACGCTCGTCGCCTTGCCGATCCACCGGCCGGGGCTGATGCCACCGGCGGGCGCGGGGCGGCGCGGCGTGCGCGAGCCGGTGACGGTGCGCAGGTCGCGCGTCCGAAGATCAGTCACGCTCAAAGAGACCACCCCTGAAGACGAAGAAGGCGCTGAGGCCGAGCGCGACCACGAGCAGCACGATCGAGATCGCCGCCGATCCGTGGAAGTCGTTCTGGCGGAAGGCGTAGAGGAAGGCGAGCTGGTTCAGCGAGTAGTCCTGGCCGACCACGCCGCGGCTGGCCTGGGCCAGCACGCGCGGCTCGACGAACAGCTGCGTGCCCGCCGCGAGCGACATGATCGCCATGTACGAGATCCACTTGCGCAGCAGCGGGATCTGGATGTGCAGGGCCGTCTGCACCGGGCCCGCGCCGTCGATGCGCGCGGCCTCCATGACGTCGGTGCTGATGTTGTTCAGCGCGCCGTACATGATGACGACCCAGCCGCCGGCGCCCGTCCAGAAGGCGATGATCGCCAGCACGACGTGCAGGGTGTCGACGCGCAGCACCTGCACGAACGACTCGTTGCCGAGCGCCCGCAGCAGGAACGAGACGGGGCTCACCGACGGGTCGAGCACGAACAGCCACAGCAGCACGCTCGACGCTCCCGCGAGGGCGCCGGGGATGTAGTAGAGGAAGCGCACGCTCATCGACACCCAGCGGGTGCGGATGGCGTGGACGAGCAGGGCGAGCAGCACCACGAGCACGATGAGGCTCACGAGCCACACGACGATGTAGAGGGCGACGTGACCGACGGCCGGCAGGAAGCGGTAGTCGGCGAAGACGCGCAGGAAGTTGTCGAACCCGACGAAGCTGCCGTCCTGCGTGAAGGCGAGGACGACGGCGTAGAGCGACGGACCGATGCCGAAGGCGAGCAGGAAGAGGACGTAGCCGCTCACGAACACGACGCCCATGCGTCCTTGCGTCCTGGCCGGTGCCGCGCGGCGGGCACCGGCCCGCGACCGCTCCTTGGCAGGAGCGGGAGCGGTCGCGGGTCGGGTGTCGATCATCGGATTCGATGCTCCAGAGGTGGGGATGGGAGAGGGGCGTCAGTCGATCGTGTAGCCGACGGTCTGCGCCTCGTTCTCCATCGCGGTCTGCCAGGCCTCCGAGAGGTCGGCGATCGTCTCGCCCTCGGCGAGGCCGGGCACGATGACGCTGGCGTAGGCGGTCTCCGGGGAGAAGTTGGGGTAGCCCCAGCCGCTCCACACCGACGATGCCGCGGTCGAGATCGCGCCCTCGAAGTCGCCTGCGAAGAAGCCGCTCTCGGCCTGGCCCGCGAGCCACGTGTCGGCCGCCTCCTGGTAGGCCGGGAGGCCGCCGGTGCCGGCCGTCTCCTCGTTCGTCACGATGAACTCGAGGAACGTCTCGACGGCGTCGAGGTTCTGCGAGTGGCTCGAGGCGTACCACATGCCGCCACCGATGTTGCCGGTGACGTCGTCGCCGTCCTCCCACGTGAGCGGCGGCGCTGCGCCCCACTCGCCGGGCTCGGCCGCGATGCTGTCCGGGTTCTGGAACAGCGCGCCGGCGTACCAGGCGGCACCCGGGATCGCGAGCAGCTGGTCCGACTGCGCGACGAACTCGGCGCTGAAGAGGCTGTCCTGCGTGAGGCTGCCGTTCGCGATCATCGCGTCGAGCATCTCGGTGACCTTCACGGCGTTCGGGTCGGAGGTGTCGGACGAGAACGTCTGCCCCTCGACCTGGAAGATCGGGGCCTCGCCGGCCCAGTAGTACACGTAGGGGCCGACGAACGAGTCGCCGATCGAGCCGAGGAAGTAGCCGGGGTTCTCGGCGGCGAGCTGCTCGCCGAGCGCCTCGTACTCCTCCCACGTCGTCGGGATCTCGTAGCCGAGCTGGTCGAAGAGCGCCTGGTTGTACCAGAGCACGACGGGTGCGAGGTCGTTCCGGAGGCCGTAGACCGTGTCGTCGATCGTGGACGGCTCGAGCGCGCCCTCGGTGAAGCCCTCGAGGAGCTCGTCGTCGAGGAAGCCCTGGTTGAGCGGCGCGGCGAAGGCCTGCTGGCCCGCGTTCTCCTGCGACGCCCACGCGGCGTCGTTGGCCTGCGACGAGAAGACGACGTCGGGCCAGCCCTCGCCCGCCTGGTCGGCGAGGCCGATGCGGGTCTGGAAGGTGCCGGAGGCGCCTGCCGAGCCGTCGTCGACGACGATCTCGACGTCGATGTCGGGGTTCGCGGCCTGGAACGCCTCGACGGCCGGCTGCCGCGTGGCGTCGACCCAGATCGTGATGGGGCTGTCGTCGACCTGCTCGGACGTGACGAAGCCGTACTCGGGATCGACGTCGCCGCCGCCGCCGGCGGAGCCGCAGCCGGCGAGGAGGCCGATCCCGGCGATCGCGGCACCGGCCACGATCGTGCGGGGAAGACGGGTGAGGGGACGGTGCGCCATGGCTTCGCGCCTTTCAGTCGACGTCGTTGACGACAAGGCCGCCGGAGGGCGGCGGCATCAGTAGATCATACATATGACGTCTTCGCAATCGCGTCGGTGATGACTCCTCACATCCTTACGGATGCGTGGTGACGCTCGTGCGCCGAGCGAACCTCGAAGCGACATCTCCTCGCCACTGGCGCTTCCGATGGCATGCCAACGATGAGAGGATCTCTCATATCCGGCCCGACCCGTGCGGCGCCATCGACGCAGGAGCGCCCCATGGCCTCGTTCGGCCCCTCCCTTCCCGACGCCGTCGTTGCACCGACCGGCATGACGCCGAGCAGCTCGACGATCGGCACCCGAGGTCGCAGCCTTCGCGTGGGTGCGCGGCGTGCGCTCGCCGGCCTCGCGGCCGTCGCGATCGCCGTGCCGCTGACCATGCTCGGCGCCACGACGGCGATGGCGGCCACCCCCACCCCAGCCACGGGTGCGGAGCTGCGCGAGGCGCTGCTCGACTGCACCCTGCCGACCGTCACCCTCGCCGCCGACGTGCTCGACGCCGAGGCCCTCGTCGCGCCCTGCGGGCAGACGCTGCAGCTGGGCGGATTCCGGCTCGAGGCGACGCAGGTGACCTCGTCCGCCGCCTTCACGATCGCCGGTCCCGGCACGCTCGTCGTCGACGCGCGGGGTACGACGCAGTCGGCGATCCTGTCCACCGCCGGCACGCTCACGACCGCCGGGGCCATCTCGATCACCGCGTGGGGTGGCGACGGCGGCGCGGGCATCGGCGCGACCGGCACGGGCGTCTTCGACCTCTCGAGCGCCATCATCCGGAGCACGGGCGGCGACGGCGCGCCGGGCATCGGGCGCACGGGTGCCACATCCACCGGCACCATCGTCATCCGCAGCGGCACCATCACGGCGACGGGTGGCGACGGCGCCGCCGGCATCGGCCTGCCGCGCGACGTGCCGACGTCGATCCAGCCCATCCAGATCCTGGGCGGCCAGATCGAGGCGATCGGCGGCGCACAGGCTGCCGGCATCGGCGGTGGCCGCGGCTCCAGCTACGCCAACATCATCTTCGGTGGCAACGCGCGGGTCACCGCCCGCGGCGGGACCGACGGCGCCGGCATCGGCGGCGGCGTCGGCGGCGTCCGGGTGGGCGTGAACACCCTGTCGGGTGGCGCCCCCATCATCACGGCGTACGGCAACGGCGCCGGTGCCGGGATCGGCACGGGTGGACCAGGCGCCTCCACCGGAGGCCTGGGATCCCCCTCGGTCACCCTGCAGGGATTCGGCACGCCCCTGTGGACCGCCACGGGAGGGCTCGGCGGCGGCGCCGGCGTCGGAGCCGGAGCAGGCATGTCCGTCCCCACCACCATCATCCTCAACGCCGGCGTGCTCAACGCGACGAGCTCCTCGGGCCCCGCCATCACCGCGGACCCGGGCGGCACCACGTTCGGCGGCATCCGCACCGTGGCAGGCAGCACGCTCTCGGCGCTCGCGCTCGACGGAGGACCCGCCATCGTCACGGTCGGCGCCCGGCCGGGCTACGTCACCATCGGCGGCGCGCTGCGCCTGCAGGGGTCGTACGACGTGGGAGCGGGCACGCTCACCATCTCCTCCGCGGGCAGCATCCAGCGGCTCGGGACGGCGGATGCCAGCATCGTCGCCTCGGGGCCGGGCACCGTCGCCAACGCCGGCCGCATCCTCCTGGATCCGTCGCGCGTCACGGCGCCCGTGACGGGCAACGACTTCGACGTCACCTTCCAGTACGGCACGGGTGCGACCGAGCCGCGCCGCGTGCTCGGTTCGACGCTCGCGTCGGTCGGGCAGACGCTGCCGCCCACCGCGAGGGGCGTCTGGTCCGTGGCGGGGCCGACCGGCACCTGGACGACGTTCACCGCGTCGACGACGATCACCGCCGACGTCACGGTCGTCGAGCGACAGACGTACGTCGTGACCCCGGCGCCGGAGCCCCTGCGCATGCAGGCCGGGCAGACGGTCGACATCCCGACGCTCATCCGCGATCGCTTCGACCAGCCCGTGGGCGTCGCGACGAGCGACCGCGCCTCGGACGTGCTCTCGGGGATGCGGCTCACGGCCACCTCCGCCGGGACGCGCACGATCACGGTGCGCGACGCCGCATCCGGGCTCGTCGCGACCGTCGCCGTCGAGGTGCTGCCCGCGGCGACCTCGTCGCTCGTCGTCTCGATCGCTCCCTCCTCGATCGCCGCCGGCGAGAGCGCCCTCGTCTCCGTGACCGGCGTCGACGCCTTCGGCAATCCCGCACCCGTGAGCGGCGTGACGCTCGCGAGCGACGAGCGGAGCGACGAGATCTCCGATCTCGAGGTGCTCGCGACCCGTGCCGGCGATCGCACCATCACCGCGACGTCGGGCGACGGGGCCACCGGCACCGCGACGCTGCGGGTCGTCGCCGGCGAGGCCGTGCGCATCGAGCTGAGCGCGCCGACCGCGGCCGCGACCGCAGGCGTGGGCAGCACGTTCGGCGTCGCCGCCTTCGACGAGTTCGACAACGCCGCCGATGCGAGCGCCGCGACGCTCGCGAGCAGCATCGCGACCGATGAGGTCGCCGGGCTCGTGGTCACGGGCTTCGCCGCAGGCACGCGCGTCGTGACCGCGACGCTCGGCGACCTCGCGGACGCGGAGTCGCTCGACGTCGTGGCAGCAACGGCGGCCGAGCTGCGCCTCGCGCTCTCCTCGAGCACCGTCACTGCTGACGAGTCCATCGCCGTCCGCATCACGGGCGTCGACGCGTTCGACAACCCCGCGGACGTGACGGGTGCCGAGCTCACGAGCAGTCGCATCGACGACACGATCACGGGCGACGCCACGGATGGCTTCACCGTGTCGTCGACGCTGGCGGGCCAGGCGCTGCTCACCGCGCGGCTCGGCGAGGCGAGCGCCTCCGCGTCCCTCGAGGTGCGGGCCGCGTCCGCGGCTGCGCTCACCCTGACGCTGGGCACGGGCACGGCGGGCGCCGGGGAGGCCGTGCCCTACACGGTCGCCGCGACCGACGAGTTCGGCAACGCGACCGACGCGACGGGCGCCGTCGTGACGAGCTCGATCGCATCGGATGCGGTCACGAGCACGACCGTCACCGCCACGGTCGCCGGCGAGCGCGTCGTCACGGCTGCGCTCGGCGACCTCCGCGCCGCGCAGCCGCTCGCAGTGTCGGCGAGCGTCGCGGCGTCGGTCGTGCTCACGACGCCGATCGACGCTGCCGTCGCCGGCGAGACGACGACCCTCACGGCCACCGCGACCGACGAGTTCGGCAACGCGGCGTCGCTCGAGGGCGCGGCGCTGACGAGCAGCGAGGCCACGGACGAGGTGACCGGATGGGACGTCGTCGCGACGCTCGCCGGCACGCGCACCGTCACGGTCGCGCTGGGCGAGGACGGGCCGACGGCCACCGTGCAGCTTGTGGTGGTGGCCGCCGCCCCGGTGACGCTGACGCTGACCCCGACCGGGGCATCGGCGATCGCCGGCACGACCACCGCCTACGGGGTGACGGGGGTCGACGCCTTCGGCAACCCTGCCTCCACCGCAGGCGTCACGCTGTCGAGCACGGTCGCGTCCGACGACGTCGCAGGGCTCGGCGTCACGGCCACGACCGCCGGCGCCCGCACCATCGCGGCGACGCTCGACGACGTCTCGACCTCGACGACGCTCACGGTGGAGGCGGCGGCGCTCGCCGTCATCGACCTCGCCGGCCCGAGCGAGCCGGTGATCGCCGGCTCGACGGCGACGTTCGCCGCGACCGGGGCCGACGCGTTCGGCAACCCCGTGCCGGTCTCCGCGACCCTCGCCAGCAGCGAGGCGACCGACGTGGTCGACGGGCTCTCGATCGACATGACCGTCGCCGGCGAGCGCACGGTGGCTGCGACCGTCGGCGACCTGCGGGACTCGCTCGACGTTCGCGTGGTCGCCGGTGCGCTCGCCACGCTGACGATCACCCCGAGCGCCACCGAGGTGCCGCAGGGCGGCTCGGTGGCCGTCGAGGTCGCGGGCGAGGATCGCTACGGCAACGCGATCGCCGTCTCGGCCGAGGGCGCGCTCGCATCGAGCGACCCGACCGACGTGATCGTCGGCTCGAGCGTCACGTTCGTCACGGCCGGGCCGCGCACCCTCTCCGCCACGGTCGGGGACGTGATCGCGACCGTCGTCGTGCAGGTCGCCTCCACGCCCATCGTGACGCCGCCGGTCGTGGACCCGCCCGTCGTGGCTCCCCCCGTGGCGACGCCGCCCGTGGTGGCTCCGCCCGTCGCGGCGGCCCCGATCGCCGCGCCGCCGGTGGTGGCACCCGCGCCGACCGGCTCGCGCCTGCCGACGACGGGATCCGACGCGACGCTCGCCCTCGTGGCACTCGCGCTGCTGCTCATGGCTGCGGGCACCATCGCTCGGGCGCGCCGCCGCGCGTAGCGGCGCGCCCGGCGGGGCCCGTCAGCGTGCCGCCGCGACGGTCCACCGCTCCTCGGAGGCGAGCACCCCCTCCGCCCACTCGCGCGCGACCTCGGTCACGTCCTCGGGGCCGGAGGCGTCGTGCCGGCCGTACTCGCCGATGCGTCGCGCGCCGCAGGCGGCGAGCGCCTCGTCGACGAGCTCGGACCCGCGCGAGTACGTCTTCGCGTAGCTGCGGTCGCCCATGCCGAGCATCCCGTAGCGCAAGCCCGCCAGCTCGGCGTCGCCCGTGACGAGCGCATCGAGGAAGGGCCGCGCCGAGGTGGGCACCTCCCCGTCGCCGTACGTCGAGCAGACGACGAGGTGGAGGCGCGACGCGTCGAGCGCCTCGGGGGATGCATCGGCGAGGTCCAGCACCACGACGTCGGCGGTGCCGGCGAGATGTTGCGCGAGGTCGTCGGCGACGAGCTCGGCGCCGCCGGACTCGCTGCCGAAGAGGATCGTGACGGGTGCGCCCTCGCCGTCGCCCTCCGCCGCGGTCCGCGTGACCTCGGCGAGCGGGATGGATGCGTCCGCCGCGGCGGCGAGCTGCGCCTGGACCGTGCGCAGCTTCGCCCGCCGCCGGCCGGGGGTCGCGGCGGCCGTCTCGGCGGCGTCGATTCGCCGCCAGCCGTCGAAGTCGACCGAGCCCGCGAAGGTCTCGAGGCCGGGGCGACCGATCGCGACGGCGCCCGCGGCGAGGTCGTCGAGCACGAGGCCCGCGAGCCCCTTCGCGTCCGCGCGCTGGTCGGGGATCGTGCCGCGGGGGCCGCGCCGCAGCCACCCCGCGACGTAGAGGCCGGGCTCGACTCGGCCGTCGGGATGCGCGCCCGCCTCCACGAGCGCCCCCTCCCCCGCCGCGAACCCGATGGCGGACACGACGGCCTCGACCTCGAGCACGCGCTCGCCGCCGGCCGTCACGATGCGCACGCCTGCCACGCCGCCGGATCCCTCGATCGCGACGGGCGTCGCGCCGAACCACCAGTGCACACGCACGCGCGCCTCGCCCACCGCGTCGACGGTGCGAGCCGCGAGCGCACGCACGGCATCGAGTCGCGCGTCCTTGCCCTCGGGCACGACATCGAGGTCGACGTCGTGGACGACGTGCTCCACGCCCGCGAGCCCGGCGAGCTCGCGCACCATGACCGGGTCGAACCGCGCGCGCTCGGGGGCCGAGCGGCCCACGAGATGCAGCTCGCGCACATCGCCGGCGAGGGCGTGGCGTACGGCGTCGTCGACGTCGGTGCCGTCGAGCTCGGTGGCCTCGCGCGCGACGAGCCGCGCGACGTCGATCGCGACGTTGCCGTGTCCCACGATCGCGACGCGACGCCCGAGCGCGGGCACGTGCGTCTCGTCGGGGTGGCCGTTCAGCACGCGCGTCACGACGCCCGCGCCGACCACGCCCGGCAGGTCCGCGCCGGGGATCGCGAGGGGGGCATCCGCCGAGAGCCCCGTCGCGAGCACGACGGCGTCGTACGCGTCGCGCAGGCGTGCAAGACCGTCGGCGTCGACGAGCGCGTTGCCGACGAACCGCACGTCCTCGTGCAGGAACAGCCGGTCGAACTGCCGTGCGACGGCCTTCGTGCCCTGGTGGTCGGCGGCGACGCCGTGCCGCACGAGCCCGTAAGGCGTGGGCAGCCGGTCGATGACGTCGAGGCGGGCCGCGGGCAGCGCGCGACGCAGCGCCTGCGCGCTGAAGCAGCCGGCGGGTCCCGACCCGACGATCGCGATGCGTGGGGCGAGCGCAGGGGCGGCGGCGTCACGGGCGGCGTCGAGCGCGTCGGCGCCCGCCGCCGAGCCAGCCGATGCGGCGGGCTCCGCCACCGCATCCCACCGCACGGGCATCGCGAGCATGCCGCGGAAGACCCATCCGCCGACCTCGGCCGGCCGATCGGGCACGAGGTCGAGGCCGCGCAGCCGGTCGAAGAGCATGGGCAGGGCGACATCGGCGACGGCCGAGCGCGCGGCCCAGTTGCCCAGGCACACGTGCACGCCCTTCGAGAACGCCAGGTGCGGCTGCACCTCGCGCCGCACGTCGAAGACGTCCGCGCGGTCCCAGACGCGCTCGTCGCGGTTGGCGGAGAGGATGCAGATGCCCAGGCGCGCGCCCTTCGGCAGCGTGACGCCCGCGAGCTCGACCTCGCGCGTCGTCTGCCGCGAGTAGAGGCCGATGGGCGAGATCCAGCGGATCGTCTCCTCGAAGACCGTCGGCCACAGGCCGGCGTCGGCCTCGACGATGCGGCGCTGCTCGGGGTGCAGCAGCACGGCCCAGGCGGCGACGCCGAGCGCGTCGCGCGGCTCGTTGAGCCCGCCGCCGATCGTCATCTTGATGTTCGCGCGGATCCGCTCGATCGGCATCTGGTAGTCGGGGATGCGGATGAGCTGCGACAGCAGCGAGTGGTCGGGGTGCTTCGCATGCCAGGCGAGCATCTCGTCGAGCGCGACGTCGACCTCGTCGAACGAGCGCTTGCCCCTCGCCCACACCTCGGGGTCGTCGGCGTAGTTGCCGGTCGCGTCGATGAGGGTCTGCGACCAGCGCTGCAGGTCGGTCTGGTGCACGTTGTGCAGGCCGAGCATCTCGCGGAGGTTCTCGGCGGCGAAGGGGGCGGCGAAGTCCCAGATGAGGTCGGCCTCGCCCGGCCCCTTCGCGATCATCTCGTCGAGGTATCGGGCGGCGTTGCGCTCGAAGACGCCGCGCCAGACGCGCTTGACGACGCCGGGTCGCAGCGTGGGCTGCCATGCCTTGCGCTCGAGGTAGTGCTCGGGGTCGTCGCGGCGCAGCATCGAGTGGCCCATGGCGCGGATCTGCAGCGACCCCTCCTCGTTCGCCGAGAAGGTCTCCTGGTCGACCTCGGTCGCGTGCACGGCGTCGTAGGTCGTGATGAGGTAGCGGCCGACGCTCGGCACCCAGTGCACGCCGCCCTCGGCGCGCAGCCGCTCGTAGATGGGGAACGGGTCGCGGTAGAGGTCGGCGATCTGCACCCAGTCGGCGACGGGAGGGTTCGGCATCGAGCGCTCGCTTCCGGCGCGGCTCCGTCGCCGCGCTCCCTCCAGGATGCGCGCGCCAGTTCCTCGTGAAAAGCGGAGAGATGCGGGATGCTTCTTCGGAGACGTCGAGGAAGGCCGCGCACTGCGGTCGACGAGGCAGGCCTGGAGGAGCGCATGGGCGACGGACGCGACGCGATGGCGCAGGCGCGAAGGTCCGCGCCACCCGCGCCCGACTTCACGCTGCGGCAGCTCGCCTACCTCGTCGCCGCAGCCGACGACGGCACGATCGCCGCCGCCGCGGCCAGGTTGCACGTGTCGGCCTCGGCGATCTCGGATGCGATCACCGAGCTCGAGCGCACGCTCGGCGCGCATCTCGCCGTACGACGGCGTGCGCACGGCCTCACCCTCACGACCGCGGGCGCGCACGTCGTGGCGCAGGCCCGGTCGCTGCTCGCCGCGGCGCGCGAGCTGCAGACGAGCCTCGCCGCCGCCGACGGCGAGCTCGTCGGCCCCATCGCGGTCGCCTGCTACCCGACGCTCGCGCCCACGGTGCTGCCACCGCTGCTCGCGGGCTTCGCGGCGCAGCATCCCGGCGTCGACCTGCACGTGCTCGAGACGACGCAGGACGGCCTCGTCGGCCGCATCGAGTCGGGCGAGGTCGACGTCGCGTTCGTCTACGACCGGCTCGTGCCGGGCAACCCGAGGCGGGCGCGGCTGTTCGCGCTGCCGGCGCACGTGCTGCTCGCGCCCGGCGACCCGCTCGCGGCGCAGGAGCGCGTGCCGCTCGAGGACCTCGTCGATCGCGACCTGATCCTGCTCGACGCTCCCCCGTCGAGCGAGCACATCCTCAGCCTGTTCGCCGCGCGCGGCCTCACGCCCCGCATCCGGCAGCGCGTCGCGAGCTACGAGTCGGTGCGCACGCTCGTCGGCCGCGGCCTCGGCTACGGCATCCTCGTGCAGCGGCCCGCGAACGCCGCGAGCTACGAGGGGTTCCCGGTCGAGCTGCGCGAGATCGAGCCCGCCGTCGAGCCCGTGGGCGTCGACGTCATCTGGAGCGCGGAGGGCACGCCGCCGCCGCGCGTGCAGGCGCTGCTCGACTTCGCGACGACGATCGACTGGCCGCGCGTGGGCGGCGCGACCGGCTGACGGCCGCGCGAGGGAGCAGCGCGAGTCCAGCGCACGTGCAGCGCACGGCCGGCGCGGCACCGCGCGAGCACGGCACGACGGGCTGGACGCGGTGCCAGCACCGCGCAACCCTGAGCGCGTCGCATCCCCGAGGCGACGAACCGGCCGCATCCACGGCCTGCGCCCGACCGCGCCGGATACGCTGTGGCGATGCCCGACATCGAGCCGACGACGGCCCCCGAGGCCGCTGCGCCCGCGTCCGCCTCCCCCGCCCCGGGCAGCCTCGTGTGGCGCATCAAGTCGTCGCTCATCGCCTACGTGCTCGGCATGTCCGACGGCGAGGTGCTGCTCGACGACGGCGTCGTCGAGACGGCCGAGGGCTTCGCGTTCCCCCCGCGACCTGCGGATGCAGGCGCGGACGCCGATGCGCTCGACGACCCCGACACGCGTCGCTTCTGCGGCGTCGTGACGTTCCAGGGCCACAACGGCATGATGCACGTCGAGCTCTCGGAGCCGTCGATCACGCGCGTCGGCGACGGCTGGCGCATCGAGTTCTCGGATCCCGACGCCCCGACGCGGCGGCTGCACTTCGCCGACGTCGCGGCCGTGGCCTCCGGCCAAGACCACCGTGAGCACGGCACGGGCACGACGCTCGCCGCCGACGGCGCCGACCTCTTCTTCGGGCCGTACGAGCAGGGCACGCCGCTCGACGATCCCTTCGTCCAGGGCTGAGCCACAGCCTCCGGCCCAACCCTCGGCAGCAGCCTGCGCTTCAGGCCCGGTCGCGACCTCCGCGCCGGACCTGGGCCGCAACCTTCGCGCCGGACCTGGCCGCAGCCTCCGGAGCGGCTCGGCCGCGCACTACGCCGGCGGCGAGACGACGACGTCGACCGGGTCGCCGACGTCCTTGCCGAGGCGCTTCCGCACCACCGCAGAGATCGACACCATGTGTCCGCCAGCACCCGTCGGCATCGCGCCGACGTTCGTCAGCAGCACGTCGTCGACGCGGGCGTCGACGCGCACGGACCGACCGGTGCCCAGGTGCTCGGCGGAGTCGGGGATCGCGATGCACGACCACGTCTCGCCCTTGACCTCGACGCCGATCGTCGCCTCGAAGCGCAACGGCGCCCAGGTCATGCGACGACGACCCCCGCGCCGACTGCCATGACGAGCACGACGACGGCGATCGCACCGGCGACGACGGCCGTCACCGTGAGCGGCCGCGGGAAGGCGTCGCCGCGGCGCAGACGCAGGAATCGCAGCACCAGCACGACGATGGCGAGCACGATCACCACCGCGGACACGACGCCGAGCGCCTGGAACACGGGCGTCAGGTCGGCGGTGAGGGGGTCGGAGGGGCCGGCGTCGTCATCGGCGAGGAATCGCATGCTCGAATCCTGTCCGGACGACCGGATCCGCGAAACCGGTTGACGCACGACGAAGGCGCCGCATCCGACCGGGATCGGATGCGACGCCTCGGCGTGGTGGGATGCGTCAGTCGAGCTGCACGGTGCCGCTCTCGCCGCCCTTGGCCTCGCCCGTCACCTTCGAGGTCACGAGGCTGATGAGCGTCGCGAGCCGGCCGGGGCTGTCCCAGTACTGCGCGCTCGAGGCCGTGACCTTGAGCAGCGTGGCCTTGGAGTCCTCGGGGCCCTCGGGGAACCAGGCCTCGACGACCGTGCTCCACAGCTCCTTCAGGCGCGCGAGGTCGTGGACGACCTCCGCGGTGCCCGCGATCGACAGCCAGGCGGAGTCGCCGCTGAACGAGACGCCCACGGCCGGGTCGATGCCGATGTGCTGCACCGCGGGCGCGTCTGCACCGACGATGAACCACAGGTCGCCGTCGAACTCGTGCTCCTGCACCGTCATCGGGTGCGCCTGCAGCATCCCCTGCTCGTCGCGCGTCGTGAGCATCGCGAACCGGAATCCGTCCAGCATCGTCTGCACCTGCTCGAGGTCGGTCTTCGCCATCGTCTGCTCCTGTCGTCGTGGTGTCTGTCCAGCGTCACGCGTCGCCGCGTGACGGCGCTGCCCATTGCGTCCGCGTGCGATGCATGCGTCCGCTGTCGGCGGGTGCCGCCAGGCGTCAGCCGACCTGCTGGATGAGGTCGACGATCCAGGGGATGACGTCGCCCGCGCGGTCGACGGCGGCGTTGGCGGTCGCGATCAGCGGCCACACGGAGGCGATGAGGGATGCGACCCATGCCGAGACGACGAAGGTCCAGGAGAGCCACGGATGGCGGGCGATGCCCGCGAGCACGACGCTGGCGATCGCGACGAGGAAGCCGACGATCACGGCGATCGTGATGCCGCCCGCGGGGATCTGCAGCACGGGGCCGAGCGATGCGGCGGCGCCGACGAGGCCGAGCACGGGGCCCAGCACCAGCAGGCCGTTGCCGAGGACGATGACGGCACCGACGGCGGCGGCGATCAGCCGCACGGGCACGCGGCGCCGAGTGGACAGGCGACT
>NZ_BAAAQT010000008.1:188796-289695 GCF_039531815.1 Agrococcus versicolor
TCGGGTCGGCCGGAGCCGACTACTTCTTGTCGCCGAAGACGTCCTTGGCGGCGTCCTTGACGTTCTCGCCGGCCTGCTTCGTCGTCGCCGAGGCCTGGTCCTTGCGGCCCTCGGCCTCGAGACGCTCGTTGTCGGTGGCCTTGCCGAGGGCCTCCTTGGCCTTGCCGCCGAGCTCCTCGGCCTTGTTGCTGATCTTGTCTCCGAGACCCATGACGTGCTCCTTCGATGATGATGGTGTGGCGACGACGGGCGTCGACGCCGGGGGATGAGGCTGGTGGTGGCTCAGGCCGCGCGAGCGGTCTTCGCCATGGAGGCGCGGACGCCGCTCGTGAGGTGCACGACGATCGGGGCATCGATGCCGATGCGCTCGCGCGTCGCGACCGCCGCGGTGGCGGCGCGGTCGGCGATCTCGTCGAGTCGGGCGTGCTGTCGCACGTCGACCGCCGCTCGCCAGGCGCTGCCGCCCTTGCGGCGCCATGCCGAGACATGGACCTTGAGCACGTCGGGGTGGGCGCCGAGGGCGTCGATGTAGACGTCCTCGACGAGGCCCGCCTCGATGACGACGTCGTCGGAGACGACGGCGTCGGACGTGCGGCCCTTGCCGCGCGTGGCGGCGTGGACGATGGCCCACACGAGGGCGATCACGGCGACCGCGACGAGCGCGACCGTCCAGAGCGCCGCCGGGTCGAGGCTGCCGACCGAGAGGCCGAGCTGCGCGGCGAGCGCGTCCCAGCCGTCGGCGACGGCCTGCGGTGCGGCGTTCCATGCCTGCGACGCCTGCTCGGGCCAGATCTGCCGGGCGACGAGCACGCCGCCTGCGAGGATCCAGCCGAGGCCGACGAGCGTCAGCACGATGCGGTTCCAGCCGCGGTTCGTGGTGGTCATGCCGTGCCTGCCTTCACGTCGGCGCGCAGGCCCCTGCGGGGCTGCAGCGCATCGATGGTGGTCGTCGCGGCCGAGCGGGCCGCGTCGAGGTCGGCGTCGAAGCCGGCCTGCGACTCGAGCACCGTGCGCGCGTGGCGTCGACCGAGCACGGTCCGTGCGGAGTCGGCGCCGACGCGGGCCGCGCGGGCGGCCGTGCCGGAGATGGCGCTCGCGAGCGTCGAGTCGTCGACGATCACGACGACGCCCTCGCGCTGCAGGGCCCTGCGGCTGCGGCGCGCGCTCGAGAGGCCGAGCACGAGCCACACGATGCCGACGAGCATGATGCCCGCGCCGGTCGCGATGCTCGCGGCGCCCGAGGCGGTGAGGAACGTGTGCACGCCCTCGCCCGTGATGCCGCTGGGCAGCAGGCCCATGGGGCCCAGGATCGCCACGAGCGCGCCTGCGAGCAGGATCAGCGCCGTCACGATCAGTGCGATGGAGGACGTGAGCGAGCGCGAGCGATGCAGCTCGCGGCGCTCGTAGCGTCGCATCCAGCTCATTCGACCCTCCTTCGGTCATCCAGCTGCGTGAGTCCGGTGATGCGCACGCGCACCCGGTCGAATCGTGCGCCGGTGAGCTCGCTCGATCGAGCGCTCACGGCGTCGCGGCCGCGGGCGGCGGCGCCGAGCACGGGCTCGGCACCGCCGTACGGCGTCGCGATCTCGACCTCGAGGCGGCCGTGGTCGGCGTGGACCTTCGCCTTCACGCCCTTGCGGGCGGTGCGGAAGGTGTCGGCCGTGGCCGCCTCGACGATCGCCCGGATGGCGCGCGGCTCGATCGAGACGCGGCCGGGGATGGTCATCCTCGGCTCCGCCCCTGTGCCGCGTCCACGGCTGCTCGGACGTTGAGGCGCCCGGTGGCGACGCCACCGATGACGGCGCCGATCGCTCCGAGGAGCAGGGCGATGAGGAATCCGCCGAGGCCGAAGGCCAGGCCGAAGAAGGCCAGGATCAGGCCGGCGAGTGCTCCGATGGTGTAGCCGTTCATGCGACTCGCGACTCCTCTGCGTCATCGTCGTCCTGGCCGGGGATGAACACGTCGGTGACGGTCACGTTGATCTCGGCGATCTCCATGCCGACGAGCTCGGTGATGCTGCGGGCGACGGCGCGACGCACGTCCTCCGCGACGACCTGCAGCTGCTCGGGGTACTCGACGACGATCGTGACGTCGGCCGCGACCTGCTTCTCGCCGACCTCGACCTTGATGCCCTGACCCTGGTCGCGCTGGCCGATCGCGTCGCGGACGTTGCCCACGAGGCGGGCGGCGCCGCCACCGAGGTCGTGCACGCCGCGCACCTCGCGCGCTGCGATGCCGGCGATCTTCGCGACGACCGGGTCGACGACCGTGGTCGTGCCCGAGACGGCGGCTGCGGCTGCGGTGTTCGGAGTGGGGGTGGTAGCCATGGTGGCTTCCTCGCTTTCTGTGCTCTGAGGTCCTACGTGAATGAGACGTCGCCACCTGGCGATTCGTCACGAGGAATCTTGCTTCGATTTCGAACGGCATAGATGAGCGCTTGTCAGGTTCCATTCGCGGCGGTAGTGGGGCCGGATTGCCGAGAGCGACACGATCAGCGGCGAGAAGGGTACGCATGGCGTTGCTCGGGGTACGCCATGGCGTCATGACGTCGCGTCAGCGACGCTTGGATGCATCACGCGTCCGACGTGGCGCGCCATGTCGTGCAGGAGTCCACCTCGGGCCATGTGGCCCGGTCGCCCATGACGACGGGTGGGGGACGTTCGGGCGCGATCGGACGCGGCCCGCTCCTATGGATCTCGCGAGAAGGATGGCGAGATGCGCCGGACGGCGTCGCGCGGCACCTGGCGATGCGCGGTTCGAGAGGTGGTGCGAGGCCGCGCGTGCGGCCGCCCGCCTATGCGTCGGAGCCCGGGAGGTGCTCGGCGGCGTCCTCGTAGGCGGCCGGCGTCCGACCGCCCGCCGTCGGGCCCGCGGCGGCGCGGTAGATGGTGCGCAGCATGCCGGTGGGCAGCGCCTCGGCCTTCACGAGCGAGAAGTGCTGCATGCCGGCGCCCTCGGAGAACAGGCGCTCGCCCGTGCGCGCGGCGACGGGGTGGATGAGGAGGCGCAGCTCGTCGAGCTGGCCCGCCTCGAGCAGCGCTCGCACGATCTGGATCGAGCCGGCTACGAGCACCTTGCCGACGCCCTCGTCGCGCAGCGCCTTCGCTGCGGCGACGACGTCGCCCGTGCGCTCGACGTTGCGCCACCCGAGGTCCTGCGTGCCGCGCGTCGCGACGACCTTGCGCAGGTCGCCGAGCTCCGTCGCGAAGCCGGCGTCGTCGCCGCCCGCTGCCTCGCGGTCGGGCCAGGCGCCCGCGAACGACTCGTAGGTGACGCGACCGAGGATGAGCGCGTCGACGTCGGCGTAGTCCTCTCCCACCGCGGCGCCCACCGCCTGGTCGAAGTAGGGGAAGTGCCAGTCGGGGTCGATCTCGGCGACGCCGTCGAGCGAGATGAACAGGGTCGAGACGATGGTGGTCACGCTGGCTCCCGAGGTCGGTTGCGGCGAGCCTAGGCGAGACCGCCGACGCCCGCCACGGCACCTACCGTGGCCGCGAGCAGGCTCGCATCCCGGCGCACCGCGTGCCCCGATCCCTATGGCCTTCCCATCGATCGAGGCCGGGAGCGCCCCTATCGGCACCTCGGGTCGCGATCGCTCCCTAGCCTGGAGGCACTGCGTTCCCTGACCCACGAGAGAGACACCCGTGAGCCATCGAAGCCCCTCCTCCGACGCGGAGGGTCGATCACCCAGCCCGCACCTGACGATCGCCCGAGGGGGTGACCTCTCGTGCTCGCCGCAGCGTTGACGCTGCTGCTGGGCGTGCTCCTGACGTTGGCGATCATCGCCGCATGCGGCTTCTTCGTGGCGCAGGAGTTCGCGTACATGTCGGTCGACCGCTCGCGCATCGCCGCGAAGGCCGCCGCCGGCGACGTGCAGGCGGCGCGCGTGCAGGCCATCACGAAGCGCACCTCCTTCATGCTGTCGGGCGCCCAGCTGGGCATCACCGTCACCGGCCTGCTCATCGGCTACGTCGCCGAGCCGCTCATCGGCGAGTCGCTGGGCACGCTCCTCGGTGGCGTCGGCATCGACCCGACCGTGAGCGTGCTCGTGGGCACGTCGCTCGCGCTCGTGCTCGCCACGATCGTCACGATGATCTTCGGCGAGCTGTACCCGAAGAACTACGCCATCGCGAACCCCGAGCCCCTCGCTCGCGCCCTCGCGATCCCCACGCGCATCTACCTCCTCGCGTTCGGCTGGCTCATCGCGGTCTTCGACGTCGCCGCCAACGCGCTCCTGCGCCTGCTGCGCATCGAGCCGCTCGAGGACGTCGACGCGAGCGCGACCGCGAGCGACCTCGAGGCGATCGTCGAGGAGTCGCGGGCGAGCGGGCACCTGCCTGCCGACCTGTCGGTGATGATCGACCGCATCCTCGACTTCCCGCAGCGCGACGTCGAGCACGCGATGGTGCCCCGCTCGCGCGTCGACGCCGTCGCCCCGACGACGACGATCGGCGAGGTGCGCGCGCTCATGGCCGTCGCCCACACGCGCTATCCGGTGGTCGACGAGCAGGACTCCCCCGTCGGCGTCGTCGAGCTCATCGACGTGCTGCGCTCCGGCGCCGCCGACGACGCGCCGGTCGCCGACGTGATGCGGGAGGCGGTCGTGCTGCCCGCGACGATGCTGCTGCCCGCCGCGCTCGACCGCATGCGGGGCTCGCGCGACGAGCTCGTGTGCGTCGTCGACGAGCACGGCTCGTTCGACGGCATCCTCACGATCGAGGACCTCACCGAGGAGGTCGTCGGCGAGCTCTCCGACGAGCACGACCTCGACGTGGAGCCTGCAGTCGTCGTCGACGGCGACCGCACGTGGGTGCTGCCCGGCGACGTCCACGTCGACGAGGTCGAGCGCCTCATCGGCCACGACCTGCCCGACGCCGACGACGAGACCATCGCCGGCGTCGCGATCCGCCACCACGGCGACCTGCCCGCCGAGGGCGACGTCGTGCGCGTCGACCTGCCCGAGCGGGCGGGCGAGACGGTCGAGGGCATCGAGATCGACCGCTGGCTCGAGATCGAGGTCGCGGCCGTCGAGCGGCACGTGCCCTCGAGGGTCGTGCTGCGGCTCCTCGAGCTCGACCGAGCGGATGCGGGCGCGGACGCCCGCTCGGGCGCGGATGCGGCGGCCGACGCCGTCGACCCGCGCGCCCTCGGCGAGGAGGTCGCCCGATGAGCCCGTGGATGGTCGCGCTCGTCACGACGCTGCTCATCGTCGCGAGCGCCTTCTTCGTCATCGTGGAGTTCGCGCTGCTCGCCGCCCGCAGGCACCGGCTCGAGGAGGAGGCGCCCCGCAGCGCGTCCGCCCGTGCCGCGCTGCGCGGCGTCAACGAGCTCACGGTCATGCTCGCGTTCGCGCAGCTGGGCATCACGGTGTGCACGTTCCTGCTCGGCGCCGTCACCAAGCCGGCGATCGACTACGCGCTCTCGCCGGTGCTCGAGTCGTGGGGCCTGCCGTACGTGCTCGCCGACGTCGTCGCGTTCATGCTCGCGCTCATCGTCGTCACCTTCCTGCACCTCGTCATCGGCGAGATGGCTCCGAAGTCGTGGGCGATCGCGCATCCCGAGACCGCCGCGAAGGCGACGGGCATCGCCGCGCGGGCGATGACGTGGCCGCTGCGCCCGTTCCTGCTGTGGATCAACCACATCGCGAACCGGCTCGTGCGCGCCTCGGGCGTCGAGCCGGTCGAGAAGGCCGCGGCGGGCGGGCAGGACGTCGACACCATCCGCGAGCTCGTCGCGCACTCGCGGGCCGCGGGCACGCTCGAGCAGCAGTACTCCGAGCCGATCGCGAAGGCCATCGCGCTCACGACGCTCGTCGTCTCCGACGTCGTGCGGGCGGATGCGGTGCCGACCTCGGTGCCCGCGGGCGCGACGGCCGCCGACGTGCAGGCGGCATCCGCCGCCTCCGGCCACCTGCGGGTGCTCGTCGGCTCGGATGCCGGCGCACGCGTGGTGCACGTGCGCGACACGCTCGCCGTGCCCGCGTCGACGCCCGTGTCGTCGCTCGCGCGCGACGCCTTCACGGTCACGGCGGATGCGTCGGTGCACGACACCCTCGCCCGCATGCGCCGCGAGCGCGCCCACCTCGCGACCATCGTGTCGGATGGGGCGCTCGTCGGCGTCGTCACGCTCGACGACCTGCTGCGCGAGGTGCTGCCGGGCGCTGCCGGATCGGCGCCGGCGGCGGCTGCGCAGGCGTGAGGGTCGGGGCGGGGCCGTGCGCCCCGCCCCGTCGCTCCGGGGCTGCCCGGCGGCGAGGTGCCGCCACCTCCCACCGCGCGCGGAGCCCGCTCCGCGACACTGGTCGGGTGACCGACACGACCTTCCCCGCCCACGTCTTCGACGCGCTCGGCGTCGACCCCGCCGTGCTCGACGACCGCATCGGCGGCACCGTCCGCGTCGCCGTGAAGCGGCCCGCCGACGGGCCCATCACCCTCATGACCGTCGGCGCCTCGCTGCTGCCGACCGACTCGGGCGAGCGCGTCGAGCTCGCGGTCGAGGTCGTCGCCGGCCAGGAGGGCGCCGGTCGCGTCGCGCTCGAGATCGTGTGCGACGACATCGCGACGAACCATCGCGTGCCGCCGGTCGGAGCTCCGTGGCGCAACAGCGAGCCCTTCCTCCGCGGCACGCGCATCGCGGCGATCCTGGCCACGCCGTCGCGGTGGGGTGCGTCGTTCGACGAGGTGCGATCCGCCGACGGCGAGCTGCTCGGCCACGTGCGCACGCTGCGGCTGCTGACGATCCCCGAGGCGACGTACGCGAACGCGAACGGCTGGGACGCGCTCGTCGAGGCGGCGGGCTCGGTCGACGCGCTGCTCGACGTCACGCGCGACGGCGCGGTCGAGGCCGGCGGCATCGCTGGCAACGCGCCCGTGTTCCTCTCCAAGATGCACGCCGAGCATC
The DNA here is from genome assembly GCF_039531815.1 of Agrococcus versicolor. Classification (NCBI taxonomy): domain Bacteria; kingdom Bacillati; phylum Actinomycetota; class Actinomycetes; order Micrococcales; family Microbacteriaceae; genus Agrococcus; species Agrococcus versicolor. The sequence continues at coordinate 195,697 of NZ_BAAAQT010000008.1, forward strand.
CCCCGCGCTGGATCACGTTCTCGGGCCAGGACCTCCAGTCGGTCGTCGGCCTCGAGTCCGACGAGTACATGCAGGACAGCGCCAACATCGAGATCCGCTCGGTCGACGCGTTCGTCGCCGCCTACCCGTGGGTCGCCGGCTTCGTGCGCTCGGCGCTGCCGGGCCAGACGGCGCTGTTCACCGACGACTCCGGCGCGTACGTGCTCGAGGACGACTAGGCGTCGACGGCGGCGAGGGCCGCCCGCCGGCCTCGGCCCACGACGCTGCCGACGATCGTCGTCGCCGCGTCAGCCCCGCGGCACCCGCAACGTCAGCCCGTGGTGCACGACCGACAGCGCGACCCCCACCACGTCGCCCACGGTGTCGCCGTCGAGCTGCAGCAGCTGCGGCTCGTCGAAGCGCGCCTCGAACTCGGCGGCCTGCACGTGGGCGAGCTGCTTGAGGTCGGGCGTGCGCTGCAGCATCTGCCTGCCCGCGGTCGAGCGGTGGAACATGCTGTACGCGGCAAGGCGCGAGCCGATCTGCATCCATCCGAACGCGCCCGTGGGGCGGAAGGCGACGACGTCGAGCAGCCCGTCGTCCATGACGGCGTCGGGCAGCAGCAGGATGTTGCCGGGCAGCGTGCCGCAGTTGCCGACGATGATCGTGTGCGCGCGCAGGCTGCGCGAGCGGCCGCGATCGATGCGATAGCGGAGGCCGAACTGCGCGTTGCCGAGGATCGAGCGGGCGATGGGGTCGACGTAGGCGCCCCAGCCGATGCGTCGCTTGAGCTCGGCGCTCGTGTTCGCGGCCATGTTCGCGTCGAGGCCGATGCCCGCCATCACGAGGAATGCGCGGCGCGTGACGACGCCGTCCTCGGTGCGGGTCGCGGCGAAGCCGACGTCGAGCGGCCGGTCGACGCCTGCGAAGGCGCCCCGGACCGCACGCGGCAGGTCGGTGAGGCTCAGGCGCAGGTTGCGGGCCAGGAGGTTGCCGGTGCCCGAGGGCAGCAGCGCGAGCGGGATGCCCGAGGCGTGCATGGCCTCGGCGACCGCGCGCACCGTGCCGTCGCCCCCCGCGACGAGGATGACGTCGGGATGCTGCGCCGCAGCCTCGCGCGCGGCTGCGGCACCCGCATCCGCAGCGCCCGTCTCGAACCAGAGCGACGGCGCCCAGCCGTGCTCACGCTCGGCCGCCTCGACGGCGGCGCGCAGCACCGCCTCCCGTACCTTCACGGGGTTGAACACCACGGCTGCGACGGATCGCGCGCTCGTCGGCGCGAGCTCGTCGTTCGTCACGCTCTCGACAGTAGGGGGCGGGTGCCATGCGCTTCCCCTGCGCCGCCGATGGACTACGGGGCGGCCGAGCCAGCACACCTCTCAGCCCTGCGCCCTACGCTCGCGCCATGGAGCCGCCGAAGCCGACCATCGACGTCACCTTCGACATGCGCAGCGACGCAGGAAGCGGTGACCCCGACACGACCAGCGCCACCCTGAGGCGCTACCACCAGCTGCTCTGGAGCAAGGCGCTGCCGAACGGCACGATCTTCGATCTCGACATCTCGAATCGACGTCGATACCTGCATCACGCGTCGCTTCTGGGCGAGTTCTTCCTCGCCAGCGACACCTGCGTACCGACCTATCGCTCATGGCGCCGACTCGCTCCGATCATCGAGCAGTGCGCGCCCGACGAGCTCGACGAGTTCCAGCACCTCAACCACACCATCGCGGGGATGATGGTCTTCCCCGGCGAACGCCGACCAGGCGTGCAGACGCTGAACATGGCACGGGGATGGACCGCGTCGATCGGCGATCGCCTCGATCTCACCCTCGAGTGCATCCGCCTCTTCTACGAGGGCGAGGCGAGTCCGCTCGGCTCGGTCCTCGAGGCGTATCGCGACTTCTTCGACCTCTTCGAGTCCTTCGACCGGTACGTCGAGTTCTTCCTGCTGCAGGATCTCGTCGGCCCGGACGGTGGGGTCGCCTTCATGCGGTCCTTCCGCGGATTCGACGAGAGCCCGCTGCCGGAGGACGCCGCCGACTACCGCGACTACCGATCGAGCTGCGTGGCGTTCCTCCGCGCGCGGAACGAGCGCATCGCTCAGTGGGCCGCGACCGAGCTGCCGTCTCGCGCTTGAGCGCTGCGCGGCGCGGTCGCACCTGTGGAGACCTCGACCCGGCGTAGTACTGCAGGTAGTATCGTGCGCGAGTGCCGAGCATCGAGCGAATCCTGGAGCAGATGCGTCGAGCGCCCGCAAGGGTTCGCTTCGACGACGTGGCGAAGGTGTGCGCGCATCACTTCGGCGCTCCGAGGACGAGCGGATCGTCGCACCGCGTCTACCGGACACCATGGCGGGGCGATCCGAGGGTCAACATCCAGCGCAGCAAGGATGGATCCGCGAAGCCGTACCAGGTCAAGCAGGTCCTGTGGGCGATCGACAGGTTGGCGAAGGAGGAGCCGTGAACGCCGAGCACTACACCTACCGCGTGCAGTGGTCGATGGACGACCACGAGTACGTCGGCACCGTGGCCGAGATGCCGTCGCTCTCATGGCTCGACGAAGACCAGGAGGCAGCCTTCGCGGGCATCCGTCGGCTCGTCACGGAGGTCGTGGCGGACATGGAGGCTGCGGGCGAGACGCCGCCCGAGCCGATCTCGGAGCGGAGGTTCTCCGGCAGGTTCGTCGTCCGCGTGGGCGAGGAGATCCACCGCCGGCTCGTGCTGGAGGCCGCGGAGCAGAAGGTCTCGCTCAATGCGCTCGCCTCCAACCGTCTCGCCGGTTCGCGCCACTAGCTGGCATTCCGTCGAGAGTCGTCGCTGGCCGCAGGCGACGCCGCCGATGGCCCACGGCGCGACGTGGTCCGTCTCGTCGATCGCGCCGCGCACCGGCACGTCGGCGAGCGGACCGGTCAGCAGCTCGACGCTCGGGCGACGCATCACAGCGTCGGCGGCGGCGGCGGTGAAGACCTCGGCACCCGTGCACGCACGTGGCGTGCCTCCGATGAGCCGCCGACGGGCTACGCCGTGCGGCCGCTCATCCCCACCGCTCGCCGGTGTGGGCGTGGTACTCGCCTGCGGCGATCGCCTGCAGCAGCGGGCGCACGTCGAACGCGGCAGGATTCACCGCGATGCGGCTCCCGTCGCGCGAGCGCACCTGCAGCAGCGGGGCACCGTACGCACGCGTCAGGCTCGACGACGCGATGTCGTCGTAGACCACGCACCGCACGCGGCCGAATGCCGTGCGCTGGTACACGCGGTCGTCGAGCACTGCGAGGCGCCAGTTGCGATGCATGAGCACGAGGCCGACGCCGCCGACGACCATCGCGACGGATGCGATGCGCATCGGCAGCGGGTCGTCGGCGTCGTCGAGCGTGAAGGCGACGAGCGCCATCATCGCCCCGGCAGCGACGATGACCCACGCGAGCACCGCGAAGGCGATGGGAAGCCGCACCCCACCGTCGATCGCGGCCGTCGGCCGGCGCCGCATCCATCGGCTGACGAGCGCGATGGCCACGGCGACGAGCAGGGTCAGCGCCGCGGCGAGCACGATGCGCGTGGCGTCCATCCCTCAATCCTCCCGCGAGCGACGGCTGGTCACGCGTCGACGCGATCCACCCAGGAGAACCTGGGCTGGAACCCGAGCTCGCGCCTCGCCTTCGCGTTGCTGAGCAGCGTCGCACGGCCCTCGATGGGCGCGCGCCGCTCGAGCCCCGCGAGGGCACCCGTCAGCAGCTCGACGCTCGGGCGGCGCATGACGGTGTCATCGGCGGCGACGATGAACACCTCGGCACCCGTGCGGTCGGCCTCGACGGCGAGCCGCACCGCCTGCGCCGCGTCGCGATGGTCGATGTAGCCCCAGAGGTTCCACGACCGGGCCGACAGGTCGTCCTGCCACGAGTCGAAGCGTCGGTAGTCGTCGTCGGTGAGCACGTTCGAGAAGCGCAGGCCGATGATCGACGCGTCCGGCTGCCAGCGGGCGAAGTGCCGCGCCATCTCCTCCTCGACCGCCTTGCCGAGCGAGTACGTCGACTCGGGCCGCACCGTGTACTCCTCGTCGACGGGCACGTACGGCGGCGGCGTCTCGAACGGCAGGCCGAGCACCGTCTCGCTCGACGCCCACACGACCTTGCGGATGCCCAGCATGCGAGCGGCGGCGAAGATGTTGTAGCCCGAGACGGCATTGTTGGCGAAGATCGTCGCGTTCGGCCGCTTGCCCGGCGCCGGCACCGCGCCGAGGTGCACGACGGCGTCGAAGCCGCCGAGGCGGTCGTCGACGCCGCTCATCGCCTCGACGACCTGCCCGAAGTCGGCGAGGTCGACGATGGATCCGCCGTCGGGCCCGTCGGGCGACGGCGCCTGGTCGATGCCGAGCACCTCGTGCCCGTGCTCGCGCAGGTGGGCGACGGTCGCGCGGCCGACGCGGCCGGATGCTCCGGTGACGAGGATCTTCATGGTGCTTCCCTTCGGCGGCGAGTGCCTCATGTGAACGCTAGGCCCGAGCGCGACGAGCGGCGACGGGTTGCGCCTACCGCCCGCGACGTCGTCAGCAGAGGTCGCAGACGCCACTCAGGGGCATGCGGGATCCGCAGTTCGGGCACGCCTGCGCCTCGCGTTGGTATCCCTTGCCCTGGGTGTAGCCACCGTCTCTGATCTTGTTGCTCGGAAGGAGGATCCGGGTCCAGTCGTTCTCACCGTCGCGGTAGTCGATGAATCCACGATTGATGTAGACGGTCTTGAGGCTGCCCGCTTCCTTCAGGCCGATGTACTGACCGCTCGAGACGATGTAGCAGCGCTGCTCGTACTCACGCTCGGAGAGATGGTCCCGGACGGCGGCGAGGTTGTCCGACGGGAGGTTGAACGCCTCGAGTGCTGCCTCGATCGTGTCGAAGGTCCTGCGGTCAGGCATCTTCGCCCCTTCACCGTGTCGCGCCGTCTGCGCAAGCGATGCAGACAGCATGCCGGATGCATCCGACATCACGTCTCAGACAAGCGACCGCCCCTACGCCGACCCGCTCCACGGCGCCGGCACCAGCACCCACAGCACGACCGCCGGCTCACCGCCCTCGACGCGCCACGTGTGCGGCTCGCGGCCGGGGAAGGTGACGGCGTCGCCCGCGACGGCGAGCACCGAGCGGTCGACGAACTGCAGGCGCACCGTGCCCGAGACGACGTGCAGCACCTCGACCTGGCAGTTGATCGTGTAGAGGTCGGTGCCGCCGTGGGCATCGGGCGTCAGCTCCGAGCGCAGCAGCTGCAGGCGCTCCTCGCCGCGCGGCGTCATGAGCCGGTCGTCGACGTGCGCGCCGCCGAGGTTCACCCGCGGGGCGGCGTCGAACGAGACGTGGTGCATCTCGGGCTCCTCGAAGAGGGCACCGACCGGCAGCGAGAGCACCTGGCACAGCTGCACGAGGGTCGCGAGGCTCGGCGACGTCTCGTCGCGCTCGACCCGACTGAGGAAGCCCTTCGACAGCCCCGTCGTCTCCGCCACCTGCGCGAGCGTCATGCCCTGCGCAGTGCGCACCGACCGCAGCCTGGCGCCGATCGGGGCGATGGCGGCGTCGGCCGCGGGATGGATCGCACGCATGGTGGGCCTTGTCCTCGAGCACGGCATCGCTTGACGCCCGACTCCACGCGGGAGTACGGTCGCCCATAGTTGTCCCAAGGATACAGAAGGTTGCCCAATATGCAACACGGCGAACCCGCAGCGCCGCGAGGTCCGGTCGACGCGAGCCGCGTGCCGCGCTTCGCCGGCATCGCGACCTTCGCGCGCCTCCCCCGCCTCGACGAGGTCGGCCGGGCGGACATCGCCGTGGTCGGCATCCCGTTCGACGGCGGCGTCAGCTACCGGCCGGGCGCGCGCTTCGGCCCGGCGCACGTGCGCGAGGCCTCCCGACTGCTGCGCCCCTACAACCCCGCGCAGGACGTGCATCCGTTCGGCGCGCAGCAGGTCGCGGATGCCGGCGACATCGCCGTGAACCCGTTCGACCTGTCGGAGGCGGTCGCCGAGATCGAGGCCGGCGCGCACGCACTCGGCCAGGACGTGGATCGCATCGTCGCCATCGGCGGCGACCACACGATCGCGCTCCCCCTGCTGCGCGCCGTGCACGCGCAGCACGGGCCGGTCGCGGTGCTGCACTTCGACGCGCATCTCGACACGTGGGACACGTACTTCGGCCAGCCGATCACGCACGGCACGCCCTTCCGCCGCGCATCGGAGGAGGGCCTCATCGACCAGACGGCGAGCATGCACGTGGGCATCCGCGGTCCGCTGTACTCGAAGGAGGACCTGCGCGACGACGCACGCCTCGGCTTCGCCGTCGTCACGAGCGAGGACCTCGAGGAGGAGGGCGTCGCCGCCGCGATCGCCCGCATCCGCGCCCGCGTGGGCGATGCGCCGCTCTACATCTCGATCGACATCGACGTGCTCGACCCCGCGCACGCCCCCGGCACCGGCACCCCCGAGGCCGGCGGCCTCACGAGCCGCGAGCTGCTGCGCATCCTGCGCGCGCTCGCCGACCTCCGCATCGTCGGCGCCGACGTCGTCGAGGTCTCCCCCGCCTACGACCACGCGCAGCTCACCGCGGTCGCGGCGAGCCATGTCGTCTACGAGCTCCTCAGCGCCATGGCGCCGCGGACCGCATCCGAGGAGCAGGCATGAGCGACCCCACCGAGCAGGACATCCTCGACGCCGCCGCGGCGATCGTCGACGCGTTCGCCGCCACCGACGGCGATCGCTACTTCGCGCTCTTCGCGCCCGAGGCGAGCTTCATCTTCCACACGGAGCCGCAGCGGCTCGACCGCCGCGAGGCCTACGAGGCGCTGTGGCGGGAGTGGGTGGCGAGCGGATGGCGCGTCGTCTCGTGCGTCTCGAGCGAGCAGCTCGTGACCCCGATGCCCGGCGGCGCCGTCTTCTCGCACACGGTCAGCACCTCGGTCGTCACGCCCGACGGCCCCGAGTCGTACGAGGAGCGGGAGACGATCGTGTTCCGCGCCTCCTCTGCCGGGCTGCTCGCCATCCACGAGCACCTCTCCCCCAAGCCCTGACCTCTCGCATCCGCCGGCATCGGCCCGCGGCCACCCAGGAGACGAAGATGTCCCTCATCGCACGACTCGAACGCCGCATCGCCACGGATGACGACGACGGCAGGCCCGTGCGCGGCACCCACTCGCTGGGTCGCACGCTCATGATCTGGCTCGCCGCCAACCTCGTCGTGACCACCCTGCTCACGGGCACGCTGTTCGTGCCCGACCTGCCGTTCGGCCTCGTCATCGCGCTCATCGTCGGCGGCACGCTCGTGGGCGCCGCGGTGCTCGTGACGATCGGCGCCATCGGCACCCGCACGGGCCTGCCGACGATGGCGCTCACGCGCGGCCCGTTCGGCACGCGCGGCAGCCTGCTGCCCGTCGCGGTGAACGTGCTCATCCTCATGGGGTGGAGCTGGGTGCAGGCGATGCTCGCCGGCACCGCCCTCAACTACATCGTGGCGACGACCACCGGCTTCTCGAGCCCCGTGCTCTTCGCCGTGATCTGCCAGACGATCGTCGTGATCCTCGCGATCTTCGGCCACGCGGGCGTCTCGCGCGTCGAGCCGTGGTTCGCCGCCGTCATCCTCGCGATCGCCGCGTACATCCTGGTCGTCGTGCTGCTGAACGCCTCGCCCGCCGACTTCTCCGGCATCGCCCGTCCCGACGCGCCGTTCTACACGGCGGGCCTCGCCTTCGACGCCGTCGTCGCGACCGCCATCTCGTGGACGGTGCTGTCGGCCGACTTCAACCGCTTCGCCGCCTCGACCCGCGCCGGCGTCATCGGCTCGGGCATCGGCTACACGCTGTCGACCGTCATCTCGATGTCGCTCGGCGCCACCGCCATCGCCTACGTCGTCATCCGCGGCGGCGAGCCGGTGGCGTTCGACCCGGTGACGATCATCGAGCCCTTCGGCGCCGCCTTCGCCGTCGCCATCTTCCTGTCGGTCATGGCGACGAACACGATGGTCGTCTACGGCATGGTGACGAGCGTCGTCAACGCGCTGCCCGGCGCCCGTGTGCGCTTCCTGCCGACGGCGCTCGTGCTGGGCGCGGTGTCGATCGTCGGCTCGACGTTCTTCGGCCTGCTGAACCAGTTCACGACGTTCCTCGTGACCATCGGCGCCCTCTTCGCACCGATCTTCGCGATCATGATCGTCGACTACTTCATCGTGTCGCGCGGCAGCTACGACCGGGACATCCTGCGCGCGAAGGGTGGGCGGTTCTGGTTCCGCGGTGGCGTGAACTGGATCGCCGTGGTCGCCTGGGCGGTCGGTGCGGTGATGGCGTACGTGTGGGCGTACGTGTGGCCGCTGCCCATCGGCGCGACGGTGCCGGCGTTCCTGCTCACGGTCGTCGTGTACCTCGCGGCGTCGTGGGGGCGGCGGGCGTCGACGCCTGCGGTCGCGAGTCGGCACCTGGCGGACGAGACCGTCGGCGACGAGGCTCCGGTCTCGGCCTCGGCATGACGCACGCGCGCCCCGTCGATGGCGCTGGTGCCGGGCGGCTGGTCGACCTCAGCCATCCGATCGTCGACGGCATGACCGTCTACCCGGGCGACCCGTCGGTGCACGTGTCGTCGGCGCTGTCGGTGGAGTCCGATGGCGTCGCCGTGGCCTCGCTGCAGATGGGGTCGCACACCGGCACGCACATCGACGCGCCGTCGCACACGGTGCCCGGCGGGCGGACGATGGCGGACGTGTCGCTCGACGAGCTGTTCGGGGAGGCGCTGGTGATCCGCGCGCCGGGGCTCGCGCCTCGGGAGGTCTACGGGTGGGAGCGGCTCTCGGCTGCTGGTGCCTTGCCGGACCTTGTGCCAGCGATCGTCGTGATCGACACGGGATGGGCGCAGTGGTTGGGTTCTGAGCGGGCGCTCGAGCATCCCGCGCTCGATGCGGATGCGGCGCAGGAGCTGGTCGATCGTGGGATGCGCATCCTCGCGGTCGACACCCTCAGCCCTGACCTGACCGGTGGCGGGTCGGCGGACTTCCCGGTGCATGACGTGGTGCTGGGAGGCGACGGGCTGATCGTCGAGAACCTGTGCGGGCTCGAGGACGTGCCCGACCGCACGCGCATCGGCTTCTTCCCGCTGCGTCTGGCCGGCGACGGTGCGCCGGTCCGGGCCGTCGGCTTCGTCTAGGACCGCGGCTCAGTCGCTGCTGCCGGTCCACGTACTCTCGACGACCTGCAGCAGTTGAAAGCGCTCGTCAGCGGACAACCCATCGGCATCGAACACGATGACGATCCGATCAGATCGGTAGAGGTCGGAGTCGTCGTAGACGACGGCCTGTCGGGCGAGATCGAGCGAGAAGTATCGGTACATCGAGACGCCGTCACCTTCGACGCCCTCCATGCAGCCGAAGCGGTCTCCACAGGCGTCGGCGGCGGGTCTCGGCGCATCCGCGAACCCGGGTGTGGTGTTGGTCATGAGTTCTGCGAGCATGAGGCCGGGTCGCGATTCGTCGACGAGTCGCCAGGCGATCGCGGTCCCGCCGAGTGTGATGAGCACACCCAGCACGAATGCTGCGAACGCGAGAAGCGCGGAGACGACGATCAGCGATCGTCGGGGCGGGGCGGAAAGGGTCATGGCGCTCCCGGTCAGTCAGGTGTCGACCCGTCGACCTTCTCGCCACTGCTCGCGTGCAATCCCAGGAACGGACGATCCGTCGTCGCCGGACCACAGATCCACTGCCGTCCTTCACCCAGCGGGCGGGCCACTGCGGGCCCGCCCACCAGTTCAGCCCTTGCCGAGGGTGCTCCCGGCGTTGGACTTCGCTCCCGAAGACGACGAGGACGACGAGAGCGTCTTCCCTGCCTTGGAGAGCGCTGCCTTCGACGGCTTGGCCATCTCGGCTCCTCCCATTCGAGGCGTACCGGCTCGCGCCGGTGCGGATCGGCGATCCACGCCACCGATCATCCGTGCGACCACCGACGACACGCTGGCGCTCAGCGCGAGAGCTGCAGCGCTCCATCCAGGAATGAGGTCAGGTCCCCCGCAGCGTTCAACGGCAGCACCGTCGCCACGTACTGATCCGGCCGCACGAGCACCATCGCCCCATCGCGCGACACCTCGCGCGCGTCGAAGATGTCGGCGTCGAAGTCGGTCCCGACCGCCATCTTCGGCGCCGCGGGCAGGCAGTCGCGCGGGGCGATCGCGGCGTAGACCTTCTCGTAGTCGGTGAGCTGCAGCGATCCGACCTTGGGGAGGAAGAGCGGCGGCACCTCGCCGAGGTCCACGTCCTGCCACGCCTGCTGCAGCACGACCTTCACGTCGAAGACCGCATCCACGTCCGCCCCCTCAGGCGTGAAGCGCGCCAGCACCTCGGGCGCGGCAGAGGCGAACGTCGCGAGCGCCTCCCCCGACGCATCCGCGAACGCATACAGCCGCCAGCGGCCGTCGGCGCGGTGCTGGTGGCCGAGCTGCACGAAGTTCGCATCCGCGACGCGTGCCACCGGGTACGACTTGAAGCGCTTGCCGATGGGGAAGCCGGCGGCGAGCGCCTGGTGCTCACCCGTGCCGGTGATCATCGACGGCTCGTACGTCGTACGGAATCCGTAGAGGAACTCGGCCTGGTCGACGTAGAAGCGCGTCATCTCGTCGGGGTCGGCGAGCTCGGCCGACTTCTTCGCCATGAGGCTTGACCACGTCTTGTCGTAGTCGATGAGGTTCTGCGCCACGACCTGTCGCTCGGCCGAGTACGTCTCGAGCAGCGCCGCGGGGCTCTGCCCGGTGAGCACGGCGCCGAGCTTCCACCCGAGGTTCAAGCCGTCCTGCATCGACACGTTCATGCCCTGCCCGGCCTTCGCCGAGTGCGTGTGGCACGCGTCGCCCGCGATGAACACGTGCGGTGCGCGCTCGGTGCCGTCGGCATCCACCCCGTCGTCGAAGCGGTCGCAGAGGCGGTGGCCCACCTCGTAGACCGAATACCAGGCCACGTCCTGCACCTCGAGCGTGTACGGCGAGAGGATCGCGTTCGCGCGCTTCGCCGTCTCCTCGACGGTCGTCGTGCGCACCTTTCCGGCGTCGTCGGCGCTCACCTCGCCGAGGTCGACGTAGAAGCGCACGAGGTGCCCGCCCTCGCGCGGGATGAGCAGGATGCTGCCCGCCGCCGACTGGATGGCGCACTTCATGCGGATGTCGGGGAAGTCGGTGGTGGGCAGCACGTCCATGACGCCCCACGCGTGGAACGCCTGGTCGCCGGCGAGCGTGCGGCCCATCGAGCGGCGCACGTTCGAGCGGGCCCCGTCGCAGCCGACGACGTACTTCGCGCGGATCTGGCGGGTGGGCCGGTCGTCGCCGCCGGTCGGGATGGATGCGGTGGGCGGCGCCGTCGCTTCGTTCACCGCGAGCCGCGCGGCCTCCGCGTGCAGACCGGTCGCGGCGGCGAGCGCCGCATCATCGGCCTCCTTCGTCGCGCCGGAGTCGCGGATGGTGACGAGCACGGGATGCGTCGGGTGGTCGTCGCGCTCCTGGGCGACGAACTCGATGCCGAAGTCGGGCTCGATGCGGCCGGGGCCCTGCAGCGCGGCCTCGGCGAAGTAGTCGAGCACGCGCGCCTGGTTGACGATGAGGTGCTCGAACTCACTGATGCCGTTCGCGTCGTCGTCGGTGCGCTTCGTGCGGTGGATCTTCGCCGGGTCGTCGTCGCGCGGACCCCAGAAGCTCGTGCTCGTGATGCGGTAGGCCTCCTGCGTGATGCGCTCCGCGAACCCGAACGCCTGGAACGTCTCGACGCTGCGCGCCTGGATGCCGTCGGCCTGGCCGACGGCGAGGCGGCCGGCGCGGCGCTCGATGATGCGCGTCGTGACCGAGGGGTACTGCGAGAGCTGCGCGGCGAGGAGCATGCCTGCGGGGCCGCTGCCCACGATGAGGACGTCGACCTGGTCGGGGATCTCGGTCGGGCGATTGATGCCCGTGCCGCGCGCGGGCTGGACGCGGGGGTCGCCGGAGACGTACCCGTCGTGATGGAACTGCAATGGGTCCTCCGTCGACTGCGTTGTCGTGCGAGACGCTCCCGTTCGATAATCGAACGACACGTTCTTCTTCTGAGTCGAGAGTACGGGGCGGTGGCTCGCCTGACAAGACGCGGTCAGTCACCGGCGGGCACCTCGAGGCCAGGCGGGTTTCGAGCCGGCAGCCCGTGCGACGCCACACCGGCAGTCAGTCAGATGTCACGCCAAGACTCAGTTCGGCGACGTCGAGGACAGCCACGAAGGCCGGAGCGCGTACGTCAATAGTGGTCGCGGGCATGGAGGATCCCTGGATGCAACAAGGACCCGAGCCCAGACGGGCGAGCTAACCGTGAGGCCAGAGGCTGGCGCCGACACGCAAGGTCGCGTCAATCAATCGAAGCACCCGCGCAGAAACAGCCATAGCGTAGTCCGAGTCAACGGCCGAAGGGCGACATCATGCAGCAACCCAGCAAAGCCAACGCAACCGAACTCTTCGAGGGGCGCAAGCACTACGCGATCCCGTCCTACCAGCGGCCTTACGTGTGGACGGAGGAAGACCAATGGTCCCCGCTGTGGGACGACATCGTGCGCGTCACCGAGAGTCACCTGAGCCCGGGCTCGAAGCAGTTCGCGAGCCACTTCCTCGGCGCGGTCGTGTTCGAAGTCAAGCGCGCCGGAAGCTCGGGGTTGATCGAGCTGAACGTCATCGATGGACAGCAGCGACTGACCACGCTGCAGCTGATGCTGGACGCGGTGGAGTCGGTCTTCGTGGAACACGAGCGCTTCGAGGAGGCAGAACGCCTCGAGGAGCTCATCCTCAACAAGCAGTCGACGTACCGCTCAACGCAGCAGCGATTCAAGCTCTGGCCCTCTCAGGCGAACCGAGACGAGTTCGCGCACGCCATGGACCCGTCCGAGCCACGTCCCCCCGAGGTCGGACAACTGACGGGGGCCCATGAGTTCTTCCGCGGTGAGGCGCGTCGGTGGCTCTCGGGTGCACCCGATGCCGATGGCCGTACGCCCCCCGCGGACCTCGCAGACCGCGCCCATGAACTCGCCGAGACACTGGCAGGACGGCTGGTCGTCGTGGCGATCGACCTCACGGGCGACGATGACGCCCAGTTGATCTTCGAGACTCTCAACGATCGAGGGACTCCTCTGCTCAAGGCAGACCTGATCAAGAACTGGGTCTTCCGACGCGGTGAAGAGCTCGGCGCCGACGTAGATCTCTGGTCCCGAAGCATCTGGGAGGACTTCGATACCGACTGGTGGCGCAGAGAGATCGTCCAGGGGCGCGCGAGCCGGTCGAGAGTCGACATCTTCCTGCACTACTGGCTGACGATGCGGAGGCAGGAAGAGGTCAAGCAAGAACTCGCCTTCCGGACCTTCATCGACTACGCCGAGCCCTTCATGACCGACGCCGATAGGGCCCATAGATTCCTACGGGAACTCCGAAACGATGCGGATACCTATCGGGGGCTCGGCGACTTTGCCTCGGACACAGTGATCGGACGTTTCCGCTCTCGCGTCATCGAGGCCATGGAGCTCGCTGGAACTACCCCGGTGTTTCTCTGGGTCATCTCGCGCAACCACGGCGTCCCGAGCGATCAAGTCGAAGTTGGGCTTGATGCGATCGAAAGTTGGGTCGTGCGTCGCACAATGCTTCAGCTGACGTCCAAAGACATGAACAAGCTTGTCGTCGCGTTGTTGAAGTCGCTTCGCAACCTGGATCCCGCCGCCTCCGGGGAGGCGATCCGCTCGTTCCTCTCCCAGCAGACGGCGGGAACTCGCGAGTGGCCGTCAGACGAGCGTTTCGTCGACGATCTCGTCCGCCTGAAGATGTTCGGCAACGTGAAGCAGGGCCGCATCGCAACCGTGCTCCGCGCCGTCGAGGCACACAAGAGGGCCGAGAACCCGAAGTTCGGGGCCGTCACACTCCCGCCCGGGCTGACGATCGAGCACATCATGCCGCAGAAGTGGCGAGTGCATTGGGAAGCGACCCTTCCGCTCGAGCCCGAAGCCGCCCAGCGGCGCGACCGACTCGTCCACTCGATCGGCAACCTCACCCTGGTCACGCAATCGCTGAACTCGTCACTCTCGAACCGCCCTTGGACAGATGCAGACGCGAGTGGACTTTCAGAAGGCGGCAAGCCCGGTCGCGGCAAGTGGAGCCTTCTCGAGCAGTTCAACCTGCTCGTGCTCAACAAGGAGGTCCTCGAGTACACGGACGCGTGGGCTGAGGCCGAGATCGCTGCAAGAGGAACGGCGCTCGCTCGCGCAATCACCGAAGTCTGGCCCGGGCCCGACCGCGAGATACAGGCGGCAGCGCAAGCGTCCACCCTCATCGACTAGGACAGTCGGCTTGCTCGACAGGTTGGCAGCGAGTCCGTCAGCGCAGGCGGTCTAAAGCTCAGACTGGACCCGTGGCCTGCTGAAGCAGGCTCTCGAAGTCAGTCACGACGTCATACCGAACGGCGTCGGGGTCCTCCGGTCGGGCAAGATCCTCGAAGAATCGCTTGGCGCAATCGATCTTCGCTTGCTCGACCGGCCGGAGGTCGAAGGCGTCCGCCGAGCCCTTGGTCTCCGCTACGAAGTAGACGTGCCGGACCCTGTCTCGGTCGAACGCGATGGCCCAGTCCGGGTTGTAGCGCCCGACCGGTGTTGGGATGGAGAACGCACGAGGCAACTTCGAGTAGACCACCACCTCGCCACTTGCTTCGAGAGCCTCGAGGAAGTGTCGTTCGACGGCAGAGTCCGTGACGACGAAGTCCTGGACGCTCTTCTCGAGGCGTGCGCCGAGGCTGCTCAGCGGAACTGAGGTCTGCCCGCCCGCGAAGATGTGCGAATCGAGCGCGCCATCCACAAGGTCGTACGCGATGTGCTGAACGACGCGATCTGCCTTCGCCGCGTCGATGAGGCGGCTTGCCTCTGTGATGAAGCGCTCAGGATTCCGTCGGAACAAGGCGAACGTCGTGGGCTTGATTCGCCTCAAGATCTGAGCGCATGTGCGCCTGGTCAACGCAGTCTTTGCAGCAACCTCGCCGATCAGGTCATACGTCACGGTCGAACCTGCGCTGAGGCTGGCATGCTCCAGTCGCGACTGATGCCCGGCGAAGCCCGTGCCCTCGGTCAGATCATGCGCCTCGAGGTCCGCGGCCTGCACCCCCTCCTCGACGACGTACTGCATGGCGGGGACCTTGAGCGAACCATCGAGCGAGGCCACCGCCTTATCGACAAGATCGTTGGAGTCGAACTCGACTCGGTAGATAGCTCGCTTGCTGATCCGTTTCCAGAGGTCCTGGAATTCGGATCGTTCGAAGTTCGCAGCGTTCAGCGCGATCGTCGTGGCTGCACGCCCATCTATCGGTCGCGGGATGTCGACCACCAGCGCGTCGATGAGTCCGATCACCTGGTGTGCGAACGCCGCGAGCGATTCGGGGAGCGCCGGCAGCTCCCCCGCGAGATCGCGATCCATCCACGCTGGCGTCAACTGGTCCAGGTGATCCACGAATCCGTGCATTGCCAGCCAATGGCGGAGCTGCAGAGATTCGTCGGCGGAGATCACCTTCGCCTCATCGCGCGCCGCGTCGAGGACGACCTGTCCCTCGAAGTACTTTGGCATCGCCTTGCGCGGTCGCGCGGAGAGGGTGCTCGCAATCTCCTGTTGCAGACCCTGGACGAAGCTCGCATACGCCTCGTCGGTCACGACCGTCAGCACGTTGATGTCGTGCACCGCTCCCGGCGCGTCAGTTCGCTCGCCACGCTGATTGACGGCGATCCGCAGCCCGCGGCCGATTTCCTGGCGACGAGACGTCGTGCTGTCGCTACGCTTCAGCATTCCGATCGTGAAGACGTTCGGGTTATCCCAGCCTTCACGGAGCGCCGAATGTGACCAAACGAAGCGCACTGGCTCCGCGAGGCTGAGCAAGCGTTCCTTGTCCCGGAGGATGAGATGGTACGCGTCGGAATCGTCCGAGGATCCAGCTTCATCGCCGGTCTTCTTGATTCTTCCGTCGACCTGCGTGCCGGATCGCTTGTCGACGGAGAAGTAGCCCTGATGCGTCGCACGCGCCGAGATGCTCTCGAGATACTCGCGGTACGCACGCGACTCGTCGTCGAGAGCAAGTTCGCCCAGCAACTGGGACACGGCCCGCTGATACTCCTCTTCGAACGCGAGCGCGTACTCGCCAAGGGTGTCCGCACGCCCGTAGTCCCGATAGCGCGCGACCGTGTCGATGAAAAAGAGCGACAAGACTTTGATGCCCTGCCCGAAGAGCCGGCGTTCCTTGTCGAGGTGAGCCGCGATCACCTCTCGGATCTGAATGACACGCTTCACGTCGTCGGTGACGTCCTTGCTGATCTCTCCGACAGCAATCTCGTCGCCGCTGCTCAGAGTGACCGTCGCCGTCGCCGCGTCGACGTCGATCACGATCAAGTCACGATATGCCTCAATCCCACCGGAGAGATCGTGCAACCTGGTGCCTCTGCTAACCCGGCGCACCTGCCTTCCGATCCCGGACGCCGACGACACCTCGAGCTCGACGCGAGCGCGCGGAAAATCGGGGCCACGACCGACCTCGATTCCATCGACGAAAAGGTACGCACTGCTTCCCGCAAGGGCACGCACGGAGATGCCTCGCACCTCGATGCGCTTGACCAGCTTCCGTCGATACGCGTCGACGGCATCGAGACGATGCACCTTGTCGTGGTCGATGCGATGTGTCGCCGAGTATCGGAGGGCGAAGAGAGCCTTGAACGCCGCCAGCGATTGCAACGTCTTCGAGGGCTTCTTCGGATCGCTACCGAGCCGCTGCGGCTCATCGATGATCAGAATCGGACGGTTCGCAGCGATCACATCGATCGGGCGCCTCGACTGGAACTCGTCGAGTTCCTCGTTGATGCGCCTCGCGTCGGCCCCGGTCGCATTGAACGCCTGAGCGTTGATGATCATCACCTGCACTCCGGGATTCGCGGAGAAGCTCTCGATCTCGTGAAGTCGTCGCGAGTTGTAGACGAAGTGCCTCGCCTTCGTCTCGTACTCCTCTTCGAAATGGGCGGCCGTTGCAGCGAATGTCGTCGACACGCCTTCCCGGATGGCGATACTCGGCACGACGACGATGAACTTCGACCAGCCGAAGCGTCGATACAGCTCCATCATCGTCTTGATGTACACGTAGGTCTTTCCCGTACCCGTCTCCATCTCCACGTCGAGGTTGATCGGCGCAGCGGGGCTGGCGACAAGGCCGGTGGAACGCTTGAGGCCCGGGGTGATTTGTTGCACTCGAGTGATGTTCGCGAGCAACTGGTCCCGTCCGAGCGCGAGCTCAGCGTTTCGAAGCCCGGAGTCGACTGCCATACGGTTCGAGCGCCCAGGGTCAATCTGATACTCGATGCCGTCCAGTCTCGGTTGGCCAGAGAAGCACTCGACGACGGCGTCAACGGCCGCGGTCTGATGCGGCTGGACCTTGAACTGAAGCTCCATCACAGCGCCCTAAGTCGGGTGCCGGGTGCGAGCTCAGCGAAGACTTGCTCAGCGTTGATTCGCGCAGCGTCCGTCACAAACCCCGCATCTTTGACGACGGCCCTCAGAGGTTGACGACGAGCCATCTCCAGCACGACGGCCTCCGTGAGGCGCTCGCTGAAGCAGGCCAGCAAAGCGCCACCGTCTACGCTCATGATCGTTTGCCCGTCGATCTGCTCGCGCTCCAGCGGAAGCGTTGGGTCGACCCCCCACTCGAGCAGAACCTGAAACAACAGATCCTCGTCGGAACGGTCTTCGTGGATCGAGGCCGCCAATCCCAGAAGGGTCGCCTGGTCAAGTTCATCCGCCGTGGTCAAGACGTCGACGAAATTGCTCGAGCCGACCCGGAGCGCTCGAAAGCCAAAGTCCGCGTCTCCCAGATCCGACTTCCCGCGGATTTCGTCAGCCGCTCGACGGATTCGCTCACGGCTAATCTCTGCAATGTGCGAGAAGCCCGCCTTCGCCGCGCCCGACCGCGGGTCGACGGTCTCATCAAGCTGCACAAGGACGAACCGACGCCGACCCCTGTCACTCGCGTTCGCGGCCATGACGGCATGTGCCATTGATCCCGAGCCCGCAAAGAAGTCCATGACGATGTCGTCGTCGGCGGTTGTCATATCGACGAGTGTCTGAAGCACGGTCTCGTCCTTGGGAAAGTCAAATACCGCCGCACCCAGAAGTTCTCGAAGACGTTTAGTCGCGGCGCGCCCGTCTTGATAGAAGACACTATAAGCCACTTCCATCTCAGTGTCCTGGAGATAGCGCTTGATAGTGGGAACCGTAGTCTCATCGGGCCCGAAGTGGATCCGATCCTCCCTGAGATACGTCGCCATTGCATCCTGTTGAAGACGCCACCCTCCCGTAGGGATCCTGACAGGCCGGCCTGTCTTCGGGTGCAGGACCTCGAATCGCGGTCCACCACCATTCGGCCACGAGATGTCACCCGGAAAGTACACACCGCGGGCGTCCACGCGCGAGTAGTGCTTGTTCCGTTTACTTTCATCGCCGTCCGGGAGCGACGAGTACCACTTCCTGAGCCCGGCTGACGCCGCCTCAAAGTCTCCGTCATGAAGTCGGACCTGCGAAATAGCGGTCTTGTAAATCGCGTCGAGGCCCCTCTTGCGCACCTTCCAGTCAATTGCTCGTTCCCGCAGTCCGGTAAGGTCGCGAGCGAAGCAGATAATATACTCGTGCGACGCCGAGATGAATCGTGAATCATTCTTGCGCCCGGCAGCCCAGACCATTGTGCCGACGAAATTACCCGCGCCGAAGACTTCGTTGCCGAGGTGCTTGAGATTCTCAAACTCGGCGTCGTTAATTGACATGAAGATCACGCCGTCCTCGCGAAGGAGGTTGCGCGCTAGCTTCAGCCGCGGATACATCATGCTGAGCCAGTCAGAGTGAAAGCGACCATTCGACTCAAGGTTCGCCTTTAGCCTCTCGCCGGTCGAGGCGCGCTGGCCTGTGCGCTCCAGGTATGACTCTGTCGACTGCGAGAAGTCGTCTGAGTATACGAAGTCGTTGCCAGTGTTGTAGGGCGGGTCGATGTAGATGAGTTTGACCTTGCCAAGGTACGACTCCTGGAGGATCTTGAGTGCCTCCAGGTTGTCTCCCTCGACGAAGAGGTTGCGTGTGGTGTCGAAGTCGACGGAGGCATGCCGCATCGGTCGCAAAGTCTGTGTGGTCGGCGCACTGGCAACGAACGACGCGGCGCGCTTCCCTGGCCAGTTGAGGTGGTAGCGCTCCTGCGGTCCTTCAACGATGTGATCCGAGAGCTCCTGGCGCAGGGCGTCGAAGTCGATGGCCCGGCGCACCGCGCCGCCCTTGTCACGGGTCTCGACCACCGAGCCAGGGAAGAGACGAGCGATAGCGTCAATATTGTGCGCTGTCTGATCTCGCGAGTGCATTGTGAATCCGTCGGCGTTCACTTCTCGTCTTCCTCCATCAGTGTTGCAAGTTCCACACGCGCGGCAACTAGTTCTCGTCGGGATGCCATCTGGCGATTGAGTTGCAGCGCACTGCGCACACGCCTCTCGAGCATCGCGATTCGACGGCTAAGGGCATCGATCCGGACCAACCGCCGCTGCAGGTCCTCAGCGTTCTCACCTCGACGGGCTGCAAGCGGCATGAGGCTGAGGCGCAGAGCATCGACGAGTGAAGCGAGGTCAATCGCAACGGGCAGCGCAGTTCTCGTTCCGTCCAGGGCATCAGGATCTGCACTCAACAAGGTCCGTCTCGGATCCTCGTTGAGCATCGCGGTCATAATCCCCACGTCCGAGATGACCTCGAAGACGACAGGCTCAGGTACTGCACGGGCGATGGCCTCAAGGACTGAAGGATGCACCCGCTCACCCTTGGCGCGAACCGCGATGACCTCGATCTCGTTGATCGCTTTCGACGCGGGGAGTCCGGTCGTCCTAGGAGACAACTTGTGCGACCACCGCAACTCGCGAACCTCGTCGACGAAGCGCGCCCTCGTCCGAGTGGACACAGGACCATGCTCGTAGATCTGGGCTTTCGGGATGACCGCCCCATATTGCGACCGCGAGGGCCAGGCGTAGATCATGCCGCCTCGTCAACCACTGCGATGAAGGCGATGAGCTCGAAGTCGTCGAGGCCCGCGATCGTCTGCTCGAGCGCAGTACTCGGACCCGGGGCGAAGAGGCTGGCAATGTCCCGCTCGTCCGTGACCTCGATCATCGATCGAATCGCGTCCGTAAGGAGGCCGTTGTACTTCGACATCTCAGCGCCGTCACGCGTTGCCTCGTTGAAGAGTCGACAGACGCTCCAGATCGGCTCGGTTGCATCCTTCGCTCCGAGCCGCACCAGATCGAGCAGATGCCTGACCTGGGTATGGTCGGCGATAACAGAGCCGTCATCGCCGAGGTACACGAGGTAGTACGGATGCAGGCGGTTGCCGCGGTTGAGGTGCTCGTCGGCGTTGACGTTTCGCAGGGCGAAGATGACACCGGGAAAGAGGCCCTGCCCGGGCCGAGAGGGCACCACGGCGTGGATGCCCTTCGGCGAAGACGCGATGTCTCCAAATCGCTCCTTCAAGGCGAGGAGGTCCATTCTGAAGTCATTCAAACCCAAGTCAGTGATGGAGATCCCGGCTCGAACGTCCTCGAGCTCGATTACCTCGTCCTGAAGCTTTCGGAGCTGTTCCTTGCGGAACTCGGCATCTTTGCTCTGAGGCATGAGCAGATTGTCGTCGCCGGTGGCCACCACATTCGCAATCATCATGCGGTTCTCGACGCGCTCTTTGAGGTTGATATACTCGTCGAGCGTAATCGCCGGCCAGAAGTTTACCATCTGAATTCGCTCATTCGATGAACCGATGCGGTCGATGCGACCGAAGCGTTGGATGATTCGAACTGGGTTCCAGTGGATGTCGTAATTGACCAGATAATCGCAATCTTGAAGATTCTGACCCTCACTGATGCAATCCGTTGCAATCAGCAGATCAATCTCTCGCGTCTCGTCGGGCAGGATCACGTGCAGGCGCTTCGACTGAGGCGAGAACAGCGACAGAGTGCGCTGGAAATCGAATCCGGCCCCAAGCGACGTCGTGGGACTGCCCTGCCCCGTGACGAGGGCGGCCTCGACCGAAGCCTTTCGCGCGAGCGGTGCGAGCTCCCGATAGAGGTACTTCGCGGTGTCCGCGAATGCCGAGAAGACCAGCATCTTTCGGTTGCCCTCGTTTAGCGGCGCCGAGAGCTTCTCGGCGAGGAGGCGTTTGAGCTCCTGGAGCTTCGTGTCGTGCTCGGGCGTCACCAGCCTGACGCCTGCAAGCAGTCGCTCGATGACGGCCATGTCGCCTTCAAGGTCTCGACGCCAGCTCTCGACGTCCATGTCGGCAAGATCGACTTTGACCTTGCCGCCGACGGCGGCGATCGGTACCTCGAAGTCGTCATCCTCGGCGTCAACGTCGCGGAGTTCTCTCCCTAGGTCATTCGCCGCAGTCACGCCTGCGTCGAGGTCAGCGAGCGCTTCGCCGACTCCGTGGGCCATTCGCTCGAGCGTCAGCCTGAATGACTCGATTGAGCTCTCTAGTCGCTTCAGCAGGTTGACGGTCATGAGCTGCTTCACACCGGACTCGCGCCCCACCGCGCCGATGGTTGCACCCCCATCGCGCGCGGTTGCAGCTGCTCCAGCATTGCCGTACAGCTCCTCGTACTTGCCGCGACGGCTCTCGAAAACGTAAGAGAGCGGTGCGTAGACGGCCATGGTCAGCTCGGCGAGTGCGTCGAAGATCGCATTGAACGATGGGGCACCGGCGACGTCAGACAGTTCGGGTCGCAAGGACACCGGCGCAAGGCGCTGGGGGAATGCACCGACCTCGCTCGTGTCATAGAAGGCTTGGATGTGCTTCCGAGATCGCGCGATCGTGACCGCGTCCAGGAGCTCGAAGAAGTCGAAGTCGAGCAGACCAAGGATGGCCTCGGCGGTGCGTTGCTGCCCCGGCAGCTGCGTCCACTCGTTGAAGGCGCGCTGCGCCTGGCGGAAGACCTCTTCGACGCTTGTCGAGAGACGCACCTTCGATCCGAGGGCCTGGGACTCGCCCTCGTAGGCGAGTGCAAGCTGATTGCGAAGATCCGTGAAGCGATTGTTCACCGGCGTCGCCGAGAGCATCAAGACCTTGGTCTTGACGCCCGCCTGGATGACTCTTCGCATGAGCCGCTGATAACGGGTCTCGCGCTCTTCGAGGTAGTCAGCGTTCCGGAAATTGTGAGATTCGTCGATGACGACCAGATCGAAGTTTCCCCAGGCGACCTGATCCAGAGGAATCCCGAAGGCATTGCCGCGATCACGTGAGAGATCGGTGTGCGCAAGGACCTTGTAGTTGAAACGATCCTTGGCGAAAAGGTTAGTCACGATCGGCTGGTTGTAGGTGAGCCAGTTGTCGCAGAGCTTTTTTGGAGCAAGCACGAGCACGGACTTGTTTCGCAGCTCGTAGTACTTCACGACAGCCAGGGCCGTGAATGTCTTCCCCAGGCCGACGGAGTCCGCCAATATACAACCGTTGTAAGTTTCGAGCTTGTTTATGATGCCGATAGCTGCATCGCGCTGGAAATCGTAGAGAGCCTTCCAGATCTCGGTGTCTTGATAGCCCGTGCGATCGTTCGGTAGCACGTCCTCGCTAAGGTCGTTGAGAAAACTCGAGAAGACGTTGAAGAGAATGAGGAAGTAGACGCGCTCAGGTGAGTTCTCCTCATAGACAGAGGCGATGTGGTCATGAACCCTCTGCGTCACATCCTCAAGTTGGTCTTCGTTGTGCCAGATCTGGTCGAAGAGCTTCAGATACATCTTCGACTCGACCGGGGACTCGTTCTTGATGACCCAGTTCGTCACACCGGGACCCTGCTCGTAGCCAAGATCCGCAGCAGTGAATCCCTGGAGCGGTTGGTACGCCGTATGTTCGCCCACGACAGCGAACGATTGCATCGGGGCTCCGGTGCGATTCGTTCGGAAGGTCACCTTCTTGCGTACCCACTCAGCGCACTCGCGAGCGATCGCGCGCTGGTTAAGCTTGTTGCGGAGGCGGATCTCGAACTCTGACCCGTAAAGGGCGGAATCGCGACGCGGATCGCTTGGAATGAAGAACTGTCGCTGCTCCGCATCGGGCTTCTGAGCAGCATTTGCTTCGCGGAACGAGGGGTGCGTGAAGATGAAGTCGAGACCCTCCACCTGCTCGAGTTCGTCCTTGAGCGCCTCGAAGGCGAATATGGAGAAGGTGGACGCCGCGATCCGCACGCGCTCGCCGGGCTGCATCTGAGCCTTGAGGTCGTCGCCGAACAGTTCGCTGACGTTGTCGATGATCGGCATCAGCGCGCCCTCCTCGCAGGCTGGGGGTCGGCATCATCCACGGGTACCCTCGCAATCATTCGCGACGCAGTGCCTGAGCGACGCCGGTGACGACATGCTAACTACCGTGCGCCCAGACCGAGCCTGGCGGTATCGGTCGTGCGAGGGCCGAGGTGCGCAATCCATCCGGCTACCCGAGCGCTTTCGAGAGGTGCGCCGCGATCGCCTTTGTGCGGCGCTTCTTGCCGAACGTCTGAAGAACTCTCCGCTCGAGCTCGGCTCGCTCGAGACTCGGCTGTTGGGCCGCAATGTACGCAGCCGCGTTGCGAATCTCGCGTGGGCTGATGCTCTGGAACTCGCGATGGACCGCGCTCGAGCTCGGCCGAAACTCCGTCCACGCCTCCGCATCGAACCCCGATGGCCAGACGAACTTGTCGTCGTCGACCGTGAGTCCGGCAGCGCGAACCTGACGGGCCAGCTGCGCGGCTCTGGCTGGGTACACCCGCGAGAGGCCGAACGAACCGGCGATGAGCTGCACGAGACGGTCGATGTGCACTGGTGCCTCGAAATCGACGATCTCGACGGCCACAGCGCGAACCTGCTCTTTCGCTGCTTTCTTCGGCAGGTCATCGAGCACCTGCAGGTCGCCAACGAGGACAGGTGTCCACGGCTCGAACGTGCTCCGTCGTGATCCGATCGTCGGGGTGGAGGAGTCATCGTCGCGCTCGATCACTGATTCCTCAGGCTCGACCGTCTCGGCGCTCGCATCGACGGGTTCGTCGACCTCGATGACGATCGGCGCAGCCGAGCTTGCCTGCGGCTGCGTGGTCGCGCCGAGCGGGGCCGCGACGGCCGCTGGCGCATGACCCGTCTCGCCGAGCACGTCCTTTGCGATCGAGTCGCGGAGTCCGATCGCCCGCGTCGCACCGTCGACGTCCTGCAACCCATCGAGGAGCCGAACGACGAAGTCGAGCGCCCTCCAGACATCGAGCGCGGTCCAGGTGTGGCCGTGGGCCCACCGGTTGCGGACGATTCGCAGCTCGTTGCCGATCGTCGAGATGAGACGCGATGGCTGATCCTCCGTCTCGAACGGGTGGCCGAGCTGCCCGAGTCGCTCGGTGAGCATGCGCAACTGCGCCTGTAGGTCGAAGGCGTCATAGTGCTTGCCGGGCTTGCCGCGGGACCGGTCGAGTTCCGTGAGGATGACGGGCCACGACAAGCCGTGGAGCACATTCGCCAGGCGGCTCGCGATGATGGGGTCGAGTCGTTCGGCGAGGAGGTCGAGGCCTTCCTGCAGAGTTCCCTTCAGCACGATTCCCGAGACCATCAGCCACGCTCCTCATCAGGGACGCGAGCGATCAGCGTCCTCAATCGTCCACTCTCCGATACGCGAGCACGCCCGGCCGCGCGAGACACGCCATTGCATTTACGCAGCATCGATCGCAGACGGCATCTCGACCGCTTCGACGACGGACTGGGCATTCACGAACCCCAACTCGCGACCCAGAGAGAGGAGCTGCTCATCCCGGCGGAGCCGAGTGAGCATCTTCCCCTCGATCTGCCGGATCCGCTCGCGGGTGACGCCGAACGCGTCGCCGATCTGATCGAGCGTGTGCCGGTAGCCGTCGTACTCGCCCATGCCGAATCGCATCTCCATGACCTGACGGTCGCGCGGCGAGAGCTGCTCGAGCGACTTGGCGACCGCGGAGGTGGTCGTTTCCTCCTCCATCCAGTCTGCGACGTTGTCCTCCGTGCCGAGGAGCACGAGCAGCGCGACGTCATCGTCCTCGCCGACAGGCATGTCGAAGGTCATCGCGTCACCGTCGGTGATGATGCGACGAACCGCGATGACATCCTTCTCCTTCCACTCCAGCGCAGCGGCGAGCTCGGAGAGGGTTGGGATGGCTCCGGTCTCCGATTCGATGCGCGCCTCGACAGTGCGCACCTGGTTGACCTTCTCGACCATGTGGACGGGCAGCCTGATCGCCCGATCGTTGTCGGCTGCCGCGCGGGAGATGGATTGACGAATCCACCACGTCGCGTAGGTGGAGAACTTGAACCCCTTCGTGGCGTCGAACTTGCGCACGGCCGCCATGAGGCCGACGTTCGCGTCTTGTACTCGGTCGAGGAACGTCGATGAGCCGATCTGCGGCATCCGCTTCGCCAGACTCACGGCAAGACGCAGGTTGCAGGAGGCGAGGATCTCCTCTGCCTCACGCCCGAGGGCGATCCGCGCTCGTAGGGCGCGCACCTCGCGGCGGATCATGCCTGCGCTCGATGTCTCGCCTGCAGCGAGACCGTCGCTGATCGCCGTGCCAAGCACGACCTCTTCATGCGCCTCGAGCAGCCGGAATCGACTGATCGAGCGCAGGTAGTCCCGGATGGCGTCGTCGGTCACGCTCGTGAGCACAGAGAGGTCGCGCCAGTCGAGCGGCCACCCTTCGGGTCGGTCGTTGGGCGTAGCGGCGACAGCGAGGTAGCCGGCCGCAGCGTCGCCTCGCTCGGGGTCGGCGCCCTCACGCACCTCTCCAGATCGCTCGATGCTCGGCTCGGGACCCGCCTCGCCGACCAATGGGACAGGCGGAAGGCCGGCCTCCTCCATCGGGATGGAGACGATCTCGACGTCTCTGTCGGGCCAGGGCTCGCTCCGCTCGTCGCCGTGAACCGCCCCGCCAGCACTTGGCGCGGCGTCGATCGGCACGATCTCGGCCAGCGGCGCTTCGACGACGACAGTGCCGAGCGCTTCGAGCAGCGCATCCACGTCGTCGGGCGCGACCCAATAATCGAGCTCAGCAGCATGCGGCGTGATCTCAGCGAGGTACTCCTCGTGGCCCGAGCCCACCTCCGGGTCCTCCACCGTGCCGATCGCGTAGACGATGACGAATCGACCGTGGCGGCCGTCCGGCTTCACTCGCACGACTCGACCGAGGCGCTGGATCATCTGGCGACGACTGCGGTTTGCCGAGAGCACGATGGCGAGGTCGGCCTCCGGCACATCGATGCCCTCGTCGAGCACGCGGGGTGCTGCGAGCAGCTGCTGCACGCCAGCGCGGAACTGCTCGAGCGCCTCCTTCCTCTCATCACGGGTGCGATCGCTGTGCACCGCGGTCGCAGTGAGGCCCTCCGCCTCGAGAAGTTCGACGGCACGCACGGCCGTCTGCCGTGTATTCGTGAACACGAGTGCCCCCTTCGCAGCCGCGACTGCGGGAGCGAGCTGCACGAGAAGCTCCTGCTTCGCCGGGTTGTCAGCGAGGATGCGTCGCCGGTCCGAGATCGCCTTCGTGAACATTCGGGCGACAGCCGTGAGCTGACCGCCTCGCGGATCGCGAGCTGCCATCTCGACGAGTCGCATGAACTCACCGAATGTCGACCAGCGCGCCGGGATCGACTGCTCGAGCGCGACCTGAAGCCGACGGATGCGGCTCGTGAGCGTCTCGTACTCCGCGCGGTCGTCACCGACGAGATCGACGCCAACGAAGTGGATGTCGAACGGTGCTATGACGCCGTCGGCGAGCGCCCGCGCGTACCCGAGGCTGAAGATGACGCCGCCGAAGTACGGGTCGAGCACCTTGCAGTGCAGGCCATCGGGTCTGGCGAACGTGGCGGTGAGACCAAGGCGCCATTCGGCCGAGCGGTCGAGTGCCTTCTGAAACGTGTCGCTGGCGTATCGGTGGCACTCGTCGGCGATGACGAGTGCCGAGCGGAAGCGGCGGCGGATCTTCCTCTGCGCGGCGGTGTGGACCACGACCACAGAGATGTCAGCATCCTCGAGCGGGCGTTGCACGCCACCGAGCAGCTCGATGCGGGCAGTCGGAAGATGCTGCTGCAGCGTGACCGCCCACTGCCCCTGCAGCTCGATCGTCGGAACGAGCACGATCACCGATCGCGCCATCGCCATCGCCTCGCGCGCGGCCGCCACGCCGATCCGAGTCTTGCCAGCGCCAGTGACCGCCTCGATGACACCGCGGCGCTCGTTCTGGTGCCACGTGTCCAGCGCCTCTCGCTGCCAGTCGTAGAGGTCGAGCCCGACGGGGTGGCGCGCGGCATCCGCCATCTCGGCCAGGATGCGGGCCAGCAGATCCTCGAGGGCGAGCCGTTCCGCGTCGAGCTGAGCTGCCTCCAGAAGCTTCTGCTCGTGCTCGGCAGCGACGAGCGCGATACGCTCCCGCAGCTCTGCGGCACCGTGTCCCATCTGGATGAGTTCGCCCATGTCTCCCGCCCCTTCGAAGGTGAGTAGACCGACATTACGGGTGACGCCTGACAGAACCTCGGGTCGGCGTGTCGGGCCGCGTACGCTGTGCCTGAATCGCGACGTCGCAACGGGCGACGCGAGGCTCGAACGAGGAGCGCATGTGGACGAGTTCGCGGAGTGGTATCCCGAGGCGCGGACCTTGTTCCCGACGCTTCGAATTGCCAGCGCTGGCCGCCGTGAACGGGCGATCCGAAGGGTCGCGAGCAGCGTCCTTCGCTCGCGCGAAGCGCATCGCGACGCTCTGCAGCATGCATTGACGGTTCTGACGGCTGCGGATCGCGATGCACTTGTCACGCGCATCCGGTCGGAGGACGTTCTCGCCGCAGCCATGACCGCGGGTCTTGACGAGAACGCCCTCGACGGCTTGCTCGGGGCCGAGCTGGCGTACGCCGCACGCGACCTCATCGGTGCGAGCGGGTACAGTGGCGCCGATCACCTCGCCCTGCTCTGGCCAGTCCGGGGAGTCGTTCGAGCCTCTAACGAGGAGGCCTTCGCGCTTGCGTACAAGCGTCAGATCCGCCTGATCGCCGACCGACCACATGGCGACTGGGGACTTCGGCTGGGTGTCTTGGTCGACCGCACGGGCCTCCAGGATCTCGACGCCAACGAGTTCACCGAATCGCCCATCAACCTGCGCCTCGAGCATGAACCGGGGAGGCGCCTCGTCATTCGCTTCGAGTTCGACGGCTCCGGCGATGACGCGGCTCGTGTTGAAACGGTGATCGAGATTGCTCACCGGCACTCAACAGAGCGACACGGCACGACATGGTTCGTTCCCCTCGATGAGCAGCCCCGACAAGCTGCCGTCGAGGCCGTTCGGCTGATCGCTGCCGTGACAGGACTCGGCGAGCATGACCTCGTCGAGCTGCTGCCCTACGACGACGACTGGCACCTCGCACGGTCCGAGCGCCTGCACCACGCCGACTGGCGCGGGATCCGTGCCTTCCCGGTCCTTGCAATCGATGAGGCGGTTCGCGACGTGACGATTGCCGCACGAGCTCGACAGCCCCTCCTGAGCGCAGAGTCGATCGGCGATCGCGTCGAACTAGGCATGGTCGTGAGCGACGGCGCGATGGAGCCGACTCGGCCGCTGCTCATCGAGCCGCATCCCGACCGCCCGTACGTCTACCGCTTCGTCCTAGATTCCGGCACCGATGCCGTCGGAAAGGAGTTGGAGATCGTCGAGACAATCGGGGAATCGGAGGATGAGGCCTTCGCGAACTGCGCGGCGGTTGGGCACGAGCCCGAGGCGCTTTGGTCCGTGCGTGCGCCGGAATCACTCCTCGAGCACGCAGAGCCAGTGAGCTCTTCATGAAGGAGCATGTCCCTTGGTTCACCCGGGTGTCGAAGCCCGCGCCACCGCGCGGACTCGACGGGGTTTCCGGAAGCGCGAGGCAACAGGTCGGTGGCGAGTGGCACTGGGATTGGGGCATCCCGCTCGTCTATCGGGCGTTGCAAGCCCCGTATACCGGATCGAGCATGCCGATCGCGCCCTCGCACCAGACGGTCGACGAAGATGCCGTCGGCTACTGGAACGCGTTGCACCACGTGCTCACGTACTCCCTGGGCTGGGCTCGGCACGATTGGGGCCTTCGCTGGTGGTACGACTCCGGGAAGCCGACCAATGACCCGCGTCTCGCCCTGGTCGATGCGATCTGGGAGTCAGACGGCCTCCTGAACCGATATCTCGGCTGGGCGCACGACAAGCCGGGCCACACCAGCGGGGTGTTCGGCAGCCGCGGAGATGACTCCGATGACGCCGAGAGGTGGAGCGGGACGATCGTCACGGAGCGTGAGGTCGGCAGCGGAGGCGACTCGCCCTGGGGAAAGCACCTGGAGGGCCACTGGAGCGGCCCGCTCGACGGAGACCCTGAACGCCGTTTGAGTCTCGACCGAGATTCGAGGCGCGCAGTGCTCATGTGCGAATCCGCGTCTGGGTGGACGACCGCGCTTCGCGAGGCTGGAGGCTCGCTGCCGGTGCATCGGAATTCGGCATGGCGCATCGACGTCGTCGTGAAGCCGATCGGCTTCCTGGGGACCTATCGGAAGTCCTGGCAGACCGGCATCTGGTTCGCGGGTGGGCACGAGCTGCACTCGAGGGGCAACTGACCTCAGGCGCCGGTCTTCGTCAGTCGGCAGTCGTGTCAGCGAAGTCGAGTACCTCGGCGCGAGACGCGAGTAGTCGCGCAGGGAGCGCTTGCGCCGTCGCCCCGGCGTAGCGGAACTCCTCATCCACGTCTGCCTCGAAAGTTCTCTGCGACGCAATGTCACCGGGACGCCATACCATGCGACCAGCGGCACCGGCCGTCTTCGAGAAGGGCAACGTCATGCATGCAGTCCCTCGCTTCGTCTTCGGCTCGACCGGGATGCGATACACCCACGAGTCTGCCTCGAGCGCCGGGATCGAGACCGACGAGAACGAGTTCGAGCTGCTTGACGCCTCGACCGCCGAGGACTTCGCCGGATGGCCTCGCGAAGCGAGCGTGCGGGAGTTTCTGACGCTCGCAGGAGTCACCGCAAGCGCCATCGACGAGTACGAGCACCTCGATGAGAGCGTCGAGGTCGGCGCGTTCCTCACCGAGCGGCTCGAGCGCTTCCCGGCTTGGGACATCCCGAGCCAGCACTTCGAGGACGGACGCCTGCACCGCCTCGCGTCCCGTGCTGACGGCGCTGCAGCCATGCTCGGCGGCGGCGGTTCGAGCATGGGCGGCTGGGATGTGCCGATCGTCGGCACGCTCGCCGCGTTCGAGCACGTCGCCGCGCACCTCGATGCCTCGGACGCCCTCCTCGAACGCGACGACGACCTCGTGCGGCGCGCACGAGCCCTGCTCTACCCCTGACGGCGAAGGAGCCGGCATGTACTTCATGGGTGAGGCGCTCGTCACGAGCGCGAGCGACCTCAAGGCGGCATCCGAGTGCGAGTACGCATTCCTACGCGGGCTCGACCGCAAGCTCGGGCGCATCGACGACCCGAAGCCGACGCCAGATGCCATGCTCGAGAGAGCGGGTCAGCTCGGCGACGTGCACGAGCGAGAGTGGCTCGAGCATCTGCGCACCCTGCATGCCGAGGGAGTCGTGGAACTGCCCAAGCCCGCCGACGCGAGGGACGCCGACGAGCTGCGAGCGCTCGCGTCGCGCACGCTCGAGGCGCTGCGGGCCGGCGTGGCGGTGGTGTTCCAGGGCGTGTTCTTCGATGAGTCCAATCCCACGCTGCCGTTCGTGGGCTTCGCGGACTTCCTGGTGCGCCAACCCGACGGCCGATACCGAGTCGTCGACACCAAGCTCGCTCGCCACGTGCGCGTGACTGCGCTGCTGCAGCTCGCCGCGTACCACGAGCAGCTCGGACGCATGGGGGTCGCGGCCGACGACCACGTCGAGCTGCGCCTCGGCGACGGGCGTGCCGAGCTTGCGCACATCGACGAGGTTGCTCCTGTCTTCCGTCGACGCACCGCGCGCATGCACGAGCTCGTCGCCGAGCATCGCCGCGCAACCGGTCCTGTCCAGTGGGGCGATGACCGCTACGCGATCGACGGCCGCTGCGACGAGTGCGCCCCGGTCGCGCAGAAGGCCGACGACGTCATCCGCGTCGCCGGGATGCTGCTCACGCAACGGGCTCGGCTCCGCGCAGTCGGCATCCGCACGGTGGCGGCCCTCGCGCAGACGTCGACGCGACCCGACGGGTGTGAGGTCCCCGAGCGCACGTACGCGAGGCTGCACCTGCAGGCCAGCCTGCAGGTGCAGGCGGCGGAGGGTGCGATTCCCGTCGAGGTCATCGATCCACGTGCCATCGCCGCCCTTCCGGCGCCCGATGCGGGCGACATCTTCTTCGACTTCGAAGGCGATCCGATGTACGTCGAACCGGGTCGTGCCGACGCGCAGCGTTGGGGTCTGGACTACCTGTTCGGGTGGGTCGATTCTGAGGGCGCCTTCGACTGTCGTTGGGCGCACGATCAAGGCGAGGAGCGGGTAGCGCTGCGGCGATTCCTCGAGTTCGTCGAGCGACGACGTGCCGACAACCCCGGCATGCACATCTACCACTACGCGTCCTACGAGAAGGCGCACCTGCTGAGCATCGCCGCGCGCCACGGTGAGGGCGAGGCGATCATCGACCAATGGCTGCGTGAGGGGCTGCTGGTCGACCTGTACACGGTGGTGCGCTCGGCGATGCGGATCGGAGTCGAGTCGTACTCGATCAAGAAGCTCGAACCTCTCTACATGGGTGAAGAGCTGCGCCGAGAGGATGGCGTGACCAACGCCGGCGATTCGATCGCGGAGTACGTGCGGGCTCGCGCCGCTCTCGGCGAGGGCAGAGAAGCCGATGCTCATCAGATCCTCGTCGACATCGCCGACTACAACGAGTACGACTGCATCTCGACGCTCCGCCTGCGCGATTGGCTCCGTTCGCGGCCCGAGGTTCAGGGGCTCGTCGTTGAAGCGCGCGATGCGGCCGCGGCACTCGATCCGTTCGACGAGAGTCAGCTCGACCTCGACCTCCGCGCCCTCGCGGACGCTTCCGACGATCCGCGTGTCGCACGCGCCTACGAGTTGGCCGCCGCAGCCATCGACTTCCACCGTCGTGAGAACAAGAGCTTCTGGTGGGCTCACTTCGACCGCCTCGTGCAGCCGCCCGAAGACTGGGAAGGCACGCGGGGGGTCTTCACCGTGACGTCGTCGGAGGTCGAGCGCTCGTGGCACAAGGAGGGCCGACAGCAGAAGCTGCGCCGCATCCTGCGGCTACGCGGGGAGTGGGCTCCGGGCTCAGGCACGCCGAAGCCCGGGGAGGGCCACGTCCTCTACCTCGAGGACGACGCCCCCGAGGTCCCACCGGACAACCAGCCCGGAGCACGCGTTCCGAGAAGCGTGACCATCCTCGATCCTGCGGAGTCCGAGGACGGTGCCCTCCGGGTCGAGGAGCTGAAGGGCAACGATCAGGAGGGTTGGAGCACCTACCCCACCCATGTCACGCCCGGCCAACCGCCCCGGCATCGCAGCCTCGTGGAAGCGATCGAGATGTGGGGCGAGCGTGTGCGAGACGCCGCTCCGGCGTGGCCCGCCGATGCCATGGCCTCGTTGCTGCTCGGAATGCCTCCTGAGACGTCGGGCGGCCTCGAGCCCATGCGCGACGCAGATGACGGCGTCCGCGCCGTCGTGGGCTCTCTCACCCGAATGGATCGCGGATACCTCGCGGTGCAAGGACCACCCGGTACAGGCAAGACGTACCTCGCCTCGCACGTGGTGAGCGAGCTCGTACGGACACATCGTTGGCATGTCGGCGTCGTTGCGCAGTCGCACAAGGTCGTGGAGAACGTGCTGGACGCGATCGTCACCGCTGGCATGGACGCGTCGCTCGTAGGCAAGGCGATCCCGAACGGCGAGTCGAGAACTCACTACGACGGTCGCAAGTTCAGCACCATCGGACCAAACGGTCACGCGACCTGGGCCAGTGACCGTGCCGACGTCGGCTATGTCCTCGGAGGGACGGTCTGGGACCTGACCAACCGCGGGCGAGTCGCGATCGAGCAGCTCGATCTGCTCGTGATCGAGGAGGCGGGCCAGTACTCGCTCGCCAACACCATCGCTGCGGCGACATCGTCCGCGCGTGTGCTCCTGCTCGGAGACCCCCAGCAGCTGCCACAGGTCACGCAGGGCTCGCACCCGGCGCCGGTCGGCGACTCCGCCTTGGGTCACGTGATCGATGGCCAAGCGGTGCTGCCCGACGACTTCGGCTACTTCCTCGCGGAGAGCCGCCGAATGGACGCAGCCATGAGCGACCCGGTGTCGAGGTTGTCCTACGACGGCCAGCTCGCGTCGCACCGAGAGACGGTCGGGCGCCGACTCGACGGCGTGACCCCGGGACTGCACGCGGTGCCGGTGGAGCACCACGGCAACTCGAACGAGTCTGCAGACGAAGCGGAACGTGTGGCGGGGATCGTCGCGCTGCACCTGGGCCTTGGGTGGATCGGCACCGCGGGCGCCGCGGCCCGCCGTCTCGTCGCCGACGACCTCATCGTCGTGACGCCCTACAACGCGCAGGTCGAGCGAATCCGCCACGCGCTCGCCGCCGAGGCCAGGCGCTCGGGGCACCCTGAGATCGCATCGGTGCAGGTGGGCACGGTCGACAAGTTCCAGGGTCGCGAGGCCGTGATCGCAATCGTGAGCCTCGCGGCCTCGAGTGCGACGGACGTGCCTCGTGGCATCGAGTTCCTCCTGTCGCGCAATCGGCTCAACGTGTCGATCTCACGCGCGAAGTGGGCCGCATACCTCGTGCACTCGCCGGCGCTGATGGACCATCTGCCGACGACGCCGGCTGGTGTCTCGACGCTGAGCCGGTTCATTCGGCTGATCGAAGAGACCGTCGAGTCACCCTCGCGACCTAGCGTCGCAACACCTACTCTGAGGGAGTGAAGTTGAGCCGCAAGCAAGAGCAGTCCATCGCAGTTTTCGGCGAGAGCGGCAGCGGCAAGACCGTGTTGCTGTCGTCGTTCTACGGCGCCGCGCAGGAGCCTGGGTACGCGAAGGACAACCTGTTCCACCTGATCGCAGACGAAGCGGGCCAGGGCGCTCGACTGCATCGGAACTACCTCGGCATGCGTGACTCAGCGCGGGTTCCGATGCCGAACCGCTTCGCTGCCACCTCCTACGGCTTCTCGTTGAAGTTCCGAACCGACGGCAACGCAAGGGTCGCGCGGGCGCGACCCTTCGACGCGATGCGCCTGGTCTGGCACGACTACCCGGGCGAGTGGTTCGACGGCCGGCCGGATTCCGACATCGAGGCGGAGCGACGGGTCGACACGTTCCGCTCTCTTCTCGGAGCCGACGTCGCGCTCATCCTCATCGACGGGCAGAAGCTGCTCGACAACG
Source organism: Agrococcus versicolor (assembly GCF_039531815.1). NCBI lineage: Bacteria > Bacillati > Actinomycetota > Actinomycetes > Micrococcales > Microbacteriaceae > Agrococcus > Agrococcus versicolor. Next base: position 230,090 of record NZ_BAAAQT010000008.1, read on the forward strand.
CTGGCGAGGAGGAGCGCTACCTCCGTCACGTGATGAGCAACTTCAAGAACACGCTGATCGGCCTGCGCGACGACCTGCTCGACGGAGGCAAGCCGCTCGTCGAGTTCCCGAGGATCTGGATCTTCGCGCTCTCGAAGAGCGATCTCCTCCCCGATCTCGACGTCTTCGCGTTCCGGGACCTCCTCATCGAGAAGGCTGGCCCCGACATCGACGAGCTCCGTGACGTGTTGGGGACGCTCGTAGAGGGCAAGGAGGCGCTGTCGGTCGGCGAGGACTTCACGCTCCTGTCGTCGGCGAAGTTCGGCGAGGAGCGGATCGAGCTCGGCAAGCGGGTCGGGGTCGACCTCATCCTTCCTATCGCTGCAATGCTGCCTGTGCAGCGGCACCTGCGCTGGGCCGATGGGCAGCACCTGCCGCGTAAGGTCGCTGAGCAGTTGGTCGCCGACGTGAAGCCTCTCGTTGGAGTGGTCCTTGGCGGCGCCGCGCTTCTTGCCCAGCGCCTGCCGCCTCCGTTCGGGCCAGCGGTGGCATTCGCCATCGGCCTTCTCTCCAAGGAGACGGTCGATGAGGCGCTGCGGCTTGTGGGCGACAGGCTGAAGGAAGCGAACGCGACGGCGCTGGCGAAGCACGACTACCTGCGCGCAGCTCTGACTCGATTCGGCATGGATCTCGAGAAGGGCGAGGCGGACAGGAAGCTGCTCCGCAGCCAGCGGTGAGATTCCTCTGGGCCACTCGCGGGAAGGAGTGGGGGTTCCGCTTCCTACGCGACGCCGGGCTGCAGGATCCTCTCTCGTCGTACGACAGCGTCTTTTCCGGCTATCAGGACTCCACGGACCTCTGTCTCCGAGTGTCAGGCGCGACCGTGCTGCGCTTCCTCGATCCGCTCGGCCGCCGCGACAGCGCAGGGCGCGAGATCCCGCACGAGTTCGTCATCTTCGACCCGATCGACGCCCCGATCGAGACGCTCGACGAGGGGATCGCGAGAGTGTGGCCGATGGTGGCGGACGAGTACGCAGCGATCTGGGATCGACCTCGACCGATGCGCTCGTCCACAGATTCCTAGGATCTGCATGGCGTCGGCTCGAGTCCCCGTATCCTCCAAGCACGACTCACCGACGAGAGGACACCGCCGATGAGCACCATCGACCGACTCGCAGCAGCGCAGACCGCCACGAAGCGCGACGTCGCCGCGATGACGACCGCGATCGCAGAGCGCGACGCGCTCGACACCGTGCGCGCGACGTTCCGCGAGGATCGCTACGGCCTCTTCGAGTACGCGGGCGTGCCCGTGACCGTCTCCGATGGCTCTCGACTCCTCGCAGCCCGGCCCTTCGACTCCGGCACGGGCAAGCCGACGAGCCCGCTTCGCGCGTTCGAGGTGCTCGACGGGCTGGGCGACGGTGACGGCGACGTCGTCCCCGCGACGGACCTGCAGCACGGCGAACTCGCCACCGTGCGCCTCGAGCACACGCTCTACGGCGTCTTCGAGGTCACGGGCGTCGCGCTGCAGACGCCGGACGGATCGCGCACCCTCGTGGGCGAGTGGATCGTCGCCGACGGCGGAGCCCCCGCGCACGATGTCGTCGAGGCGCGACGCCTCGCCGCCGCCGGCGAGCACGACGTCGCCGTGCCGGCACCGCTCGCGCACGTCGAGACCGACGTGCTCTGACGATGCCGTCGCGCGTGAAGACGCTCGACATCCCGCTGTCGACCGGACCCGTCCGGCCCGACAGCGACGAGCACTACGTCCTGACCCTCTGCGAGCAGATCATCGGCCTCCGCTCGCTGCGCCAGTACGCGTTCGATTGGCTGCGCGCCGACCCCGATGCGCGCGGCAGCCGACGCAGGCTGCCCGTCGACGCGTACTGGCCCGAGCGCTCGCTCGTCGCGCAGTACTTCGAGGGAGCGATCCGCCCCCTCGCCGAGATCGAAGGCGAAGCGCTGTCGGACCGCACGCGACAGCGGCTCGCATACGACGAGCGGCGGCGCACGCAGCTGGCGCTCTACGGCATCCAGCTGGTCGAGATCTCGAGCGAGCAGCTCGCCCACCGTCGCACGAGGCTGCTGCGCGACGACGTGCACGACAGGATCGTGCTCGAACCGATCCTCACCGCCGCGATGCCGTAGCTGCGGGTCTCACCGACCGACGGCAGCATCCGACCTGCCGCCCCTGCCTCACGAGATGCGAGGATCGCTGCATGCTGGGCGTCACCGACCTCGGCGGCTACCTCGTCGGGCTCGCCGTCATCGTCCTCATGCCCGGACCGAACTCGCTGTACGTGCTGTCGGTCGCGGCCCGCCGCGGCATCCGGACCGGCTACGCGGCGGCTGCCGGCGTCTTCCTCGGCGACGGCGTGCTCATCGTGCTGGCAGCGCTCGGCGTCGCATCCGTGCTCGCCGCCAACCCGATGCTCTTTACGGTCGTGCAGTGGGGTGGCGCGCTCTACCTCGCCTGGCTGGCCTTCACGTCGCTGCGCGCGGCATGGAGGCAGTGGCGCGGGCGGCGCGAGGTGCGCACCGCACCCGACACCTCCCCCGTCGACCTCGCCCGACTCGACGCTGCAGGCATCGACGCCTCGGAGATCGACGTGCGCGAGGAGGCGCTGATTGCCGAGCGTGCTGCGCCGGCGCCCGCACGCGTGGCTCGGCGCGAGCGTCCGTTCCGCCGCGCCCTCATCGTCAGCCTCCTGAACCCGAAGGCGATCCTGTTCATGTTCGCCTTCTTCGTGCAGTTCGTCGACCCCACCTACGAGGCGCCTGCGTTGACGTTCCTGCTGCTGGGCGGACTGCTCGAGATCACGAGCGCGCTCTACCTGACGACGCTCATCCTCGTCGGGGCGCGTCTCGCCGAGGCGGTGCGGAGGCGACCGCTCGTCGCGGTGGCCGGCAACACCGCGATCGGGGTCGTCTTCCTCGCGTTCGCGACGCGTCTGGTGACGAGCCCTCTGCACTGATCGGCACGCTCCTAGGCGTCCCTACGCCGCCTCGAGCACGGCCCGCACGACCCGGTCGAGATCACGCCCACGCTCCTCGTAGATGGTGAACGCGGGGACGAGCCCGTTCGCGCGCGTGTGCACGAAGCCATCGGTGTCGAGCACCATCGCGACGTGGACGTCTCGACGTACGACCCAGAGGTGGGGCACGACCGTCGGATCGTCGAAGCGGATCTCGGTCGCAGACGCGAACGCCTCGCGCTGCTGCGCGAGATCCGCGAGGACGGTCGGGAATCCGTCCACCTCGCCCAGCGAATCCGCAGGAGCTCGACCCTGGATCACCGCGGCCGCATCGAGCGGCTCGATGGTCCAGTCGTGACGGTCGTCGAGTCGGAGGGCGAGCAGCTGCGCAGCCAGGCGGTAGACGAGGGTGCGGTGGGTGGTCGCCGGCGCGCTCTCGGCGATGCCGAGGGGCGAGATGCGCTCGATCTGCCGCACGATGTCGTGCGCGCCTCCCGCCCGGAAGATCGTGTCCCACGTGAAGAGCGTCGAGCCGGACTGCTGCAGGACCCGGACGCCGTCGACGAGGTTGGCTGCCACGCCGACGTCGTGGCGCTTGGCGAGCAGCACGCCGCCGTCGCGCTCATGCGTGAAGCGCCCAAGCATCATCCGCTCGTGGCGACGGCAGAGCTCGGACAGGATCCACCAAGCCTGATGCAGCAAGAAGCGATCGGCGATCACCGTGCGCCGCCAGCGGGCGTGAGTCGACGCACCGCATCCACCAGGAAGCGCTCGGGGCCGTAGTTCGGCAGGGCCCCCGAGACTGCCTCGAGCGCACCGGAGGGCGCTGCCCCGAGGTGCCGCACCGCGTACGCCGCGGCGACCGCCGACGTCCGGCTCCGCGCCTCGAAGCAGTGCACCAGCACCGTGCAGCCCTCCTCGCGGAACGTCGCCACCGCGTCCGCCGCGTCGGTGAGGACGCCGTCGACGTCCGCGTTCGCGCCATCCTGATCGACGATCCACACCAGGTGGTGCTCGCTGGCCGGCACCCGCACCTGCTCGGTGCCGACGCGACACAGCGAGACCACGGCATCGACGCCCGCCGGCAGGTGGTCGAGCGCCGCGAGGTCGCCCAGCCAGACGCCCTCGTCGAGGGGGTGCCGCAGGAGCGTCTGATCGACGCCCACGGGGAACCGTGCGGCCGACGGCCACCCCTTCGCATCGGCGCGGCCCCTCCCCATCGCGAGCACCGCCCACTGCTGGAGGTCGAGGTGGGTGCCGACCCTCCCCTCGCCCGCCCAGCCGTGCAGGTGGCGACGCCAGCGGAATGGCAGCGCGGTCACGCCGTGCACGGCACCGGCCAGGGCACCGGCGATCGCAGCGACCGTGTCCGTGTCGTTGCCGCAGCGGACGGCGAGCACCAGTCGCTGCTCGAGGGTGTCGGCGTGCACGATCGCCGACCACGCGGCCTGCAGGGCCTGCACCACCCAGCCGTTCTTCGGGAAGTCCCAGGGCATGCGACGCTCTGCGTCGTCGATGCGGCCTGCCCACACGTCGCGGCGATCCGCCGGGATGCGCGCGAGCTGGCCGCGCAGGTCGAGCTCGCCGGTGAGGATCGCGTGGCGGATGGCGAGGCTCCACAGCACGCAGGCATCGCCCGCCTCCGGGTCGAAGTGGGTGAGATCGCTGATGGCACGAGCGGCGGCCGCGAGACGATCCTCCGTGCCGGGCTGCTCGTCCAGGAAGGCGAGCGCCACAGGCGCCGTGCGCATGAGCGTTCCGTTGCCGGCGCTCCGGCCGGTCTGCTCGTGCAGGATGCGAGCGGCACGACGCGCGTCGGCAGCGGTGAGGCTTCGGATCGTGCCGAGCACGCGACCGATCTGGACGCCGACGTCCTTCGCACCGCGTCGCCATCCGGCCCACTCGGCGACGAGCGCGTCGAGCGTCGCCTCCTCGTCGAGACGTCGCCCCTCGGCGAGCGCCCGGAGGATCGGCACTGCCATCGCGGTGTCGTCGGTCCATTCGCCGAGCTCCCATGGGCCGCCGGGGCGAAGCACGACGTCGGCGTCGGTCGGCAACGGCGCCTGGAACTCGTACGGTGCGCCGAGCGCGTCGCCCGCCGCGGAGGCGATGATCGCGCCGAGGGCGCGATCCTTCTGGATGGTGCTGAGTCGCATGTCGACTCCCTTCGTCGTGGCGGAGCCCCCGCCTGTTTGCTCACTTCTGATCTAATCCGATGCCTCCGACATTAGCGCGAATCTGCTTGAATGCAAGCATGAGCGTGGAACGCAGCCGCAGCGGCCGAGACCTCGGCGACTACCCGCGACCCTCCGTCGCGGTGGATACGGCGGTGCTGACGATCGTCGACGACGAGCTGCGGGTGGGGCTCGTGGCGGACGCGCGCGGCGGGCGACGCCTGCCCGGCACCTTCCTCCATGAAGGCGAGCGGCTCTCGGATGCCGTGCGCCGATCGCTGCGCCAGAAGGCCGGCGTGGAGGACGTCGAACCGCAGCAGCTGCTCGTGTTCGACGCTCCGGATCGAGACTCGCGCGGGTGGGTGCTCTCGGTCGCGCACGTGACGGTGGTGCGCGCCGGGGCAACCGGGGGGCTCGAGGCGACGCCGCTCGTCGATGCGACGGGGCTCGACTTCGACCACGACGCGATCGTCGTCCACGCCGCCGAATGGATGCGTGAACGCTACGCCGAGCGACCCGATCCCGACCGCCTCCTCGACGAGGGGTTCACCCTGCGCGAGCTGCGTCGCATCCACGAGGCCGTTGCCGGGCATCGACTGCAGCCGGACACGTTCCGTCGGGCGATGCTGCCGTTCCTCGAGGAGACCGGCGAGCTCGCGCGCGGCGGCGTGGGGAAGCCCGCGCAGCTGTTCCGGCGCCGCTGACCTCGGGTCGCCTCGTCAGCGGGGCGCCGACTCGTCTCCCAGCCTCCGAAGCATCTCCTCGACCACCGCCCAGGCGGGTGACGACGTCGCGACGTCGTCGACCGCGCCGATGAACGCCTCCAGCGCCGACTTCAACGCCGTGTCCGCAGGCGTGAGCGCCGTCTCGAAGCCTGGCCGCAGCAGATAGTCGTGGCTGTCGGCCGCGTGGGCGACGAGCGCGTCGAGGAAGATCTCGACCTGCCGACCGGCCCAGGCGATCGCATCCTCCCCCTGCTCGAGCTGGCTGATCCCCATGTCGATCGATCGAGCCGTGCGTCCGAGCAGCAGCGCGTCGAGCGGATCGACCCGCAGCTGCAGTGCCGTCGCGAAGGGAACGCCATCGGAGCGCTGCACCGCGCTGCGCACGTCGTGGACGATCTCGTGGAAGTGGTCGTCGGTGAAGCCGAAGCCGACGAACAGGAGGTGGTGCGTGATGAGGTTCGCCTTGACGATCGACGAGAGCGCGCTGCGTGTCGCGTTGTAGCCGAGGTAGTCGTCGCGGGTCAGGACGATGGACTCGGGACGGCCGACGCTGCCATGGAGCTTCAGCAGCCAGCGGGAGGCGCCCGCCTCGAGCTGGCCGTCGGAGATGACCGCGACTCGATCGCCGCCGATGTCCTTTGTGGCTCGCTCGTAGAGCTCGTCGTAGTTCAGGGTGATCGCCTGTGGCGGAGCCAGCGTGGCGAGCAGGGCGGGTGCGAGTCCGTAGCGATCGAGGTTGGCCTCGTCTGCGATCGCCTGGCGGAACGCGTCGCGTTCGCCGCTCGCGGCCTCGGCGAAGCGATGCTCGAGGATGGCGGCCTGATCGAGCGGCGAGCGGCCCTGCTCGAGGATCGCCTCCACCTCGTCCGTGCCGAGCCCCACGCGCTGCGCGAGCCGCTCGATGAGGCCGCGCCAGGTGGGACCACCGCCGCTGACGCTGACGCCCGCACCCATGAAGGGTACGAGCCGCCCCGCACGTGCCAGCCCTGCGAGCTCTGGGATGGCGTCGCGCTGCACCTCGGAGAGCGAGGCCCACGGGTCGCGCTCGCCGCCTTCGAGCTGCCGTCGCACCATCTGCACGTGCGCGAACGTCGCGGCATCCTTGATGACGATCGCGACGTCGACGCCGTGCTGCGCTGCAGCCACCGAGGCGGCGCGAAGGATGATGGCGAGCACCTCGCCCCGGATGCTGCCGCCGCCCCCGGCGCCCGTCCCGAACGTGGGCATCGCGAGCAGCGGGACGGGACGGGACGTCGACGACGGCTTCGATCCCACGGCCGCGGCCGCGACGGCGATGAACTCGCGAACGGCTCGGTCGAGGTGCTCCGGGCCACCGGTCGCGGTGACGCCCGCGAAGGGCACCGCCGTCAGGATCGGCAGAGGACCGTGCTCGGCGTCGTCCTTCAGCGCCGCGAGCGGCACCGCCAGGCGATCCCCGCTCTCGTAGGCGTCGGTCAGGGATCGACGCACCCGCTGTCGCACGTCGGGGATGCGCCACGCCTCGGTCACCTCTCCCCGCAAGTCGCTGGGCAGGAGCCAGGCATCGCAGGCGAAGCTCAGGAGGCTTCCGCGCGTGACGAAGACATGCGAGGCGTGTCGTCGGGGCTGATCCTCGGTCATCGTGTCCTCCAACCCTGCCGGTGGCAGCGTCTCCTCGTCGTCCCCGATGCGCCTCGGCTGGGTCAGACGCGCCGTCGGTGCCCAGGTCGGCGGAGGCGGCGCGACGATGTATCCCGTCTCGACGTCGCCGTAGACCTGGAGCGCCGAAGGACGCTGCGCCCAGAGCCAGGCGAGATGCGCGCAGAAGATGCCATCGATCTCGTCCTCGACAGACCCGAGCGCGCCGCGGCTCGTCGATGCGTCGACGACCTCTCGGATGCGGGCCCAGTCCCGGCTGTCCCCGAGACGAAGCTCGGCGATGCCCTCCATGAGGTCGAGGAGTCGACGAGTCTCGGCGAGCTGCAGCTCGGCGCTCTGCTTCTTGCGCTTGTACTTGAGCGTGCGGCCCAGCTCGAAGATGCCGATCATCGCGGGATGCGGGTACACCTCGATCGCGACGTGCTCCCGGTGCGGCAGCGCAGGATCGATCGACAGCCCGAGCCGCCGCGCGAGCGTCAACGCGCGAGGCGGGTCGAAGTGCGGATTGGAGGTGTTGGACGGGTAGCCGCCGGCATCGAACCGCCCGAAGACGGCGTGGAGGAGCTTCTCGCACGGCCGCGACCCTGCGGGGTTCGCGACGACGAGCGGGGCATCCATGGCGACGACGCCGGTTCGTGGCGCATGGCGCTCGATCCAGGCGGCGATCTCGTCGTCGGTGCTGAGCGTGTCGGATGCCGTCAGGGCACCACTCGAGTCGACGGCCGCGATGCCGGTCCGACCACGAAGGCCCCAGGCGAGATCGATCCCGACGTGTGCGACTGGCTGCATGGCGGCGCCTCCTGACGCGACCTTACGTCACGACTCGACGGGCATCCGCGTTCGCTTGTGGACGTCGGCCTCGTCCATGGAGGAACTGGCCTTCCGCTGCAGCACCGGTAGCCACATCTCGAGCAGTTCGACTTTCGTGCCTCTGGCCTCCATGCGGGAGCCGCACTCGAGCCAACCAAGGGAACAATCGGCGAGCCACGAGGCGACGACGTCGACATCGTGCGCCCCAGCGGGCGGTGCCACGCGATCTCGAAGCGCGGAGTGCGGGATCCCCAGCAAGAGTTCGCCCACGTGGCGACGAAGCGCAGAGCGCGAGAGATCGAGCGAGGTGGAGAGGTGCGTACGCACCCGGCCCCTGAGGTTCGAGGTGCTGCCCAGATAGACGACCTCGCCGTCACGCATCCAGACGTCGAGCCCCGGCGTGTTGGGGACACTTCCGATCTCGAGACTGGAGACCCGAAGCCTCGGCCTTTCGAGAAGCGTGTACCAGTCCATCAACCTCGACCTCTCAATACCGCAGACTCTCGCCCAATCTATGCGCCCGCAGCCGAGTCACGCTCGCCGTCATCGAACCCGCGACGCTCGCCGCGGCGCAGGTCGGACATGTACCGGCTCATGGAGGCACCGAGCGTGCCGACCGCTCCTGGGGCCGGCGCGTACGTCATGGAGGCGTCGCCCGCGAACCCGAGGCGCGCCCCGGTGAGCACGGCATCCTGGTTCGCGCCGAGGAAGACGAAGTCCCAGCCGAATTCGGTGCGCTGACGCTCGACCGCAGCCTTGACCGACTCCGCCGACCACTCCTGGCTCGAGTTCTCCATGCCATCCGTCACGACGATCACCTGCACGCTCGACGGCCGCGCGTGCTCCGGCATGCCTGCGAGCTGCGCGCCGAACTGCTGCACCGCGAATCCGACGGCGTCGTACAGCGCGGTGCCACCACGAGGCTCGAGCCGGATGCGCACCGTCTCAGGATCGCCGAGGACGACCGCATGCTCGATGCTGTTGTCGAACGTGACGACGTCGACGGTGAGCAGCCCCGGCTCCTCCTTCTGCTCGGCGATCGCAGCCTCGAGCGCCTGGACCATCTCGTCGCGGATGCTCGCCATCGAGCCGCTGCGGTCGATGACCAGCAGCATCGCTGCGTAGTTCGGATCGGTCATGGCGTCTCCTTCGATCGTCTTCCCTGAACGATCCTCAGTGTCGCGTCGACCACTGACACGATGCCTTGTGGAGAAGCCGCGCAGGCGTCTTCTTGTGGCACCTAACCTCGCGCACATGCCGCGACCGTACTTTCGAAGAGCAATCACCGCTGCCTGCCTCGGCCTTCTTGCGGCACTGACAGGATGCGAGCCAGGTTCGACGGCCGAGCCACCTCCTTCGACCTCGCCGGATCCTGAAGCAAGTGCAGCCGGTGAAGCTAGTGCGATCGCAGGGGCCGAAGCGACGGCTTCTCGCTTCGTCCGCCTGACCGACGCGGCGTTCACAGAACTTCTTGTGCCCGAGGAACTCGGGGAAATCGCTACCCCGGAGATCGTTAGCAACATCGTTGCGGAGGTGGAGTCATACGTCGATCGCGGCTACAGGCTTGAGGGCGAGTCTCAGCTGCTCGCGGTCCACGCGACCTCAATCGAGATGACTTCAGCCGAGGACGCCTTGGTGTCACTGACCGGCTGCTTGGACACAAGCGAGAATCGGGTCGTTGACGGCGCGGGGGACCCCGTTACTGGCGGCGATGTTGAGGTCCGTGTCGTGACCTTCGAGATCAGGTGGCGTGGCGGCGCGGGGACCGTCTTCGCAACTGAGTTCCCTGAGGACGGAGCCGTCTCTTGCGCGCCCTAATCGTGGTTGCCCTGCTCGTTGCGTTGGTACCGACGCAGAGTGGCCTTCCGGTCGCCGCGGCCTCGTGTCAGCAAGGTGTGGGTTGGGGCGACCAGTTCCTTGGCGTCGCGAGTCAGTGCGCCACCCAAGCGGTGCCCGCTCAAACACCGAGTGTTGCCATAACCGAATCAGCGACCCCAGACCTGCGCTCGAATCAGCGTCCGCTCCGCTGCGCACGACGAGAATCTCCGTGCTCTTCGCAAAGCGAAGCCGTCACTACACCCGCACCGATCACCATCTCCGACCTCGTCGGCTTCACGCCCGCCGTCGGCGAGCTCGTCGTGCAGCCCGAGGGATGGGGCGTGCTCGGCATCCCAACCAACTTCGTCGCGACAGCGACGGAGCACGTGCAGGACGGCACCCTGCTCGGCCAGCCCGTGCAGGTGCGGTGGCGGCCGACCGCCTTCACCTTCGACTACGGCGACGGGACGATCGTCACGATGCCCGACGGGGGTGCGCGCTGGTCAAGCGCGAGCGATGACTGGGCCGAGACATCGACCAGCCATGCCTACGGCGCGCGGGGCCAGTACACGGCGTCCGTCGCCGTCACCTTCGAGGCCGACCTCGGCAGCGCTGCGGGATGGACACCCGTTCCCGGCTCGCTCGACCTCGCCGCGCCAGCCGAAGGCGTGCAGGTGTTCGAAGTGCAGACGGTGCTGACCCGCGGGGACTGCCTCGCCTATCCCGACGATCCGGGTTGCTCGTAGTGAGACCGGCGCCCGCAGGCCATATCTGCGACGGTCGCAGCAGGGCACGACGAGGCGAGCGCGATGCTCGATCGCCCCTGACTTCCTGCGGCAGCACGAAGAGCCAGCGTGCAGCACCTCCTCATCCACGCTCGTTCGGGCGACTGTGCGCAGCGTCTGCTGCGTCTCGCTTGCCGCGAACCCGACGCACGAGGATCGTCACCACGACGACCACCGCGACCAGGAGGATCGCGCCGACGACGCTGTAGAAGATCGCGAAGTGGACGGCGCCAGAAGGACCCATCTGCCAGACCCGATCAATAGTTCTTCTGCGTGCTCACGGCCGTCGGTCCGACCGACAGCTGCAGCCACGTCCGCGAATTGCTCCCGAACATCGTGACCATCAGCACGAGCTCGGCAGTGGACGGGCGCGAATTGGAGAAGCCGGTGCCCTTCGTGATGCGCAAATGCTCGAACGTCCACGAGCAGCCGATGCACGACGCGTTGTAGTTCCACGCACGCGTGATGCGAGCCTGGCTCACCGACTGCCAGTAGTTGGCCTGGAACGAGGTAGTGAGATTGAACACCGTCTCGGAGACCATGCAGCCTGTCGAGCTCGTCGCACCCGCAGACGTGTAGCGGACGCATCCAGCAACAGCACGCGCCATCACCTGGCCTGGCTGCACCTCGACCGGCACTTCCTCGAGAGAGGTCGCGAACGAGCCGTCCGCCCAACGAGAGATGGTGCCTTCCATCGCGCCTCGCGCGTACGACTCGGTCGATACCGGCGGCTGGTCGGTCTGAGCGCCGACCGGGACGCCTGCCTCCACGGCATCGAGCAATCCTTGCCACTGATGCTGCGGAACATCATGGTCGACGAAGAGCTGCTCGAGCTCGGCGGCGGTGGTTGGGCTCAGGGCGGCGTCGGCCTGCGGGAGCATCAGGGCTCCGCCCGTCAGCGCGAGGACGCCTGACGCGGCGAGAGCGATGGTCTTCATCAGCATCATGGGATCCGTTCTGTCGAATTTTCCGTCTTATATTCGACGTTGCCCAGATGGGACGGCGCAAGGCCGGCGGATCACGCGAGATCGTCAACTTGAGGTGGCGAACGATGACGAAGGCTCAGTGAAGGGCGTTGCGCGCAACGTCGGAGCGACGACACCTCCCCAACGCAGCGGACGAAGACCCTCGCCCCAGCTCGGAGCGGTCGGCCCGCGCCATGTCGGCCGACCCCATGGCCATTCGCGGAGCCAGGGCGCGTCCGACCACGCGCATCCGCGAAGGACGAGCCCGGCAGCCTGTTCTGCACGCGCGTTCTCGGTCCGTTCCTTGCAAGGATGCGACACCGACTCTCGCCCTAGGCCGAGAACCCCGCCCTGCCACGCCACACATATCTGCGCAACTCGTCGCGAATAGCAACTACCAATCGCCAATCCGTGGCATCGTGATCGGCTATGACCGACGCACCCGCGGCACGCACCGTCGAAGCCGACTCCGGAACCAAGCTCAAGAAGGGCATCACGACCCTCCTGCTCTTCTTCTTCATCGTCGGCGACACCCTCGGTGCCGGCATCTACACGCTCGTGGGCACGCTCGCGCAGGACGTCGGCGGAGCGCTGTGGATCCCGCTGCTCCTCGCCCTCACGCTCGCGCTGCTCACCGCCGGCACGTACGCCGAGCTCATCACGAAGTACCCGCACGCCGGTGGCGCCGCCCGCTTCGCGGAGCGCGCGTTCAAGAAGCCGTACGTGACCTTCCTCATCGGCTTCCTCATGCTGTCGTCGGGCATCACGACCTCCGCAGCGCTCGCGAACGCGTTCGCCGGCGACTACCTCGAGGCGCTCGTGCCGAACGTCCCGACGATCCCCGTCACGATCTTCTTCATCGCGCTGCTCGTCATCATCAACATCCGCGGCGTGCGCGAGTCGCTCATCGCCAACGTCGGCGCGACGCTCATCGAGATGACCGGCCTCATCATCATCATCGCCATCGCGGCCCTCGTCATCGGCGGCGGCGGCGGCAACCCGGAGCGCATCACGACCTTCGCGGAGGACATCCCGCCGCTCACCGGCGCCTTCGCTGCCACCATCACCGCGTTCTTCTCGTTCCTCGGCTTCGAAGCCGCCGCGAACATGGCCGAGGAGGTCAAGGACCCGTCGCGCTCGTACCCACGCGCGCTGTTCGGCGCCATCCTCACCGCTGCCGTCGTCTACCTCGCCATCGCGATCGGTGCGGGCATCGTGGTGCCGACGGAGCAGCTCGCGAACTCCGAGGGTCCGCTGCTCGAGGTCATCACCGCCTCCGGCTTCTCGTTCCCGCCGTGGCTCTTCGCGATCATCGCGCTCGTCGCGATCGGCAACGGCGCCCTGCTGTTCCTCGTCATGGCATCGCGCGCCACGTACGGCCTCGCCGAGGCGAAGCTGCTGCCCGCCGTGTTCGGCAAGGTCCTCCCGGGCCGCAAGACGCCGTGGGTCGCGATCCTCGCCGTCGGCCTCGTCACCGTGGCCATGTCGTTCGTCGGCGACGTCGGCACCCTCGCCGACACGACCGTGCTGCTGCTCGTGCTCGTCTTCATCTCGGCCAACGTGTCGGTGCTCGTCCTCAAGAAGGACAAGGTGTCGCACAAGCACTTCACGGCGCCGAAGATCGTCTCGATCCTCGCGCTCATCGCCTCGGTGGCGCTGCTCACGCAGCAGTCGGCGCAGACGTGGCTCATCGCCGGCGCCTACATCGTGGTCGGCACGATCCTCTTCCTCATCGCCCGCGCCGCCCGCCGCCGCTCGTACCGCGAGGGCACGGCCGAGCCGACGAAGGCGCTCAAGCTCGAGTGACCGGGTCCGCGCAAGCGGAGCACGGATGGATGCGGGGCGGGCCTTCGGGCTCGCCCCGCTTTCGTGTCCGGAGGATGCGCCGGTGTCGTCTCCTCCTCCCGGACCGCCGCATCCACGGTTGAGCGGCGCGCCGGATGGATGGTGCGGCCGGCGGTCCGCTGGAGCGTGAGCCGGGCGGCGGATGGATGGTGCGAGCGGCGGGGCGCTGGGCCGTGATCCCGGCGCTGAGCACTGGGCGATCACGCCCTTCGGCCACACCGGCCGCCCGATCCACGCGTGAGCGGGGTGTCGGGCGGAATGCGCGGCTGGCGCTTCGCTGGAGCGTGGATCCCACGGTTGTCCACCGGGCAGGCGCTCGCCCCGAACCCGCCTATCGCCGCATCCACGCCTCTACGAGGAGCGAGATGGATGGTGCGGCTGGCGCTTCGCTGGAGCGTGGATCCCGCGGTTGTCCACCGGGCAGGCGCTCGCCCCGAGCCGGTACCGCCGCATCCACGCCTGAGCGAGTCGTCGGGTGGAATGCGCGGTTGGCGCTTCGCTGAAGCGTGGATCCGGCGGTCCTCCACCGGGCAGGCGCTCGCCCCGAGCTCGTCCACCGCCGCATCCACGCGTGAGCGAGGTGCCGGATGGAATGCACGGCTAGCGCTTCGCTGAAGTGTGGATCCGGCCGCTGTCCACCGGTCAATTGCTCGCCCCGAGCTCGTCCACCGCCGCATCCACGCGTGAGCGAGGCGTCGGGTGGAATGTGCGGGTGGCGTGTCGCTGGAGCGTGGATCCGGCGGTCACGTGGCCGCCGACGCTCTGACCTGACTTCTCCGGCCGCGCACCGGCCCACTAGCGGCCGCGCACCGACCGCGCACCGACCGCGCACCGACCAAGAACCGACCGCGCACGATAGCGAACGCGCGCACGCATCTCACCCACCTGCGCCGCCGCGCACGGCCTGCGACGGTGGGTCTCGAGGACACGGACCCACGAAGGGAAGACGATGTCGGAGATCTCCGTCAACACCAGGATGCTCGGCCTCAAGGACGTGCAGGTGCACGTCGAGGAGCACGGACCGGCCACCGGCCGTCCGGTCGTGCTCATCCACGGATGGCCGCTGTCCGGAGCCTCCTGGAAGGAGCAGGTGCAGCCGCTCGTCGAGGCCGGCCACCGCGTCATCACGTACGACCGCCGCGGCTTCGGCCAGAGCGACAAGCCCAAGGCCGGCTATGGGTACGACACCCTCGCCGACGACCTCGCCGGGCTGCTCGACGCGCTCGACCTGCGCGACGTCACGCTCGTCGGCTTCTCGATGGGCGGCGGCGAGGTCGCTCGCTACGTCGCCCGCCACGGCGAGGAGCGCCTGCGCTCCGTCGTGTTCGCCGCCGCGGTGCCGCCGCACATGATGCAGACGCCGAACGACCCCGACGGCCCGCTCAGCGCTGCGCAGGCGGGGAAGATGACCGCGCAGCTGACAGCCGATAAGGACGGGTTCCTCGACGACTTCACGACGCAGTTCTTCTCGGCGAACGCCGACGGCACCGTGCTCGTGACCGAGGCGCAGCGGCAGGAGGCCATCGCCCTCGGCCAGCAGGCCGACAAGCTCGCGATGCTCGAGGCGATGCAGTCGTTCGGGCTGACGGACTTCCGCGACGACCTGCCGAAGGTGACCGTGCCGACGCTCGTCATCCACGGCGACGCCGATGGCATCGTGCCGTTCGAGGGCTCCGGCGCGCGCACCCACGCGGCCATCGCGCACAGCGAGCTCGTGCTCGTGCCCGGTGCCCCGCACGGACTCAACGTGTCGCACGCGAGCGAGTTCAATCGCGCGCTGATCGACTTCCTCGCGCGCTGACCCAGCAGGTCGTCGGATGGGCGAGGCCCCGCCGGATCTCCTGATCCAGCGGGGCCTCGTCGCGTCAGCGCGCGACCGGGCGTCTGCGTGCCGCGACGCCGACCAGCAGGAGCGCCGCGCCGAGCAGCAGCATCGGCAGCAGCGCGTCGAACCCCGTGCGCGGCAGGTGCCCCGCACCGCCCGCCGAGCCGGCCGACGGCGACGGCGCGACCGGCGCCGCACCCGAGCCGGCCGCACCAGGCGCGGGAGCGACGACCACCGGAGGCGCGACCACCGGCGGCGTGACCACCGGAGGCGTCACCACGGGCGGGTCGACCACGGGCGGCGTCACGATCGGCGCGGCGATCGTCACCGGCACGCGGATGGGCACCACGTCGGCGCCCGCATCCACCAGGCGCACGACGACCTCGTGCTCACCCGCGGGCACGCCCTCGGGGATGGTCACGACGAGCGACAGCTCTCCATCGGCGTCCACGAGGCCACGGCCGAGCTCGATCGGCGTCGAGTGCAGCTCGACGATCGCCTCGGCACCGACGGGCAGGTCGGAGGCGCGGACGAGGATCTCGTCGCCCGCTCGCAGGGTCGAGCCCGCGAGGTCGGTGCCGTCGGGTCCGAGGATCGTCGGCACGAAGACGAAGGGCGTCGTGGCGACGCTCGCGCCAGCACCGGGGCCGTTCACGTTCACGGCGACGACGGTGAGCACGATCGGCGAGCCGTTCTCGAGCCCCGAGACGACCGCGCTCATGCCGTCGACCGTGATGAGGGCGAGCACGGGCTCGCCGTCCGGCGTGGTGACGCGCACGTCGTAGGCGAGCATCGGCGTGCCGCCGTTCCACTCCGGCGCCTCCCACGACAGCTGCACGCTGCCGTCGCCGGGCGTCGCGACCAGCGCCTGCACCGCCGTCGCGAGACCGGTCGGCGTCGCCGACACCGCCGCGCTGAACGCACCCGTGCCGGCGGCGTTCACCGCGGCGACCCGGAACTCGTACGTCGTGCCGTCGTCGAGACCCAGCACCGTCACGAGGTTCTGCGTGCCCTCGGTCTCGGCAGGCACCGTCCATGCGTCGTCGCCGACGACGCGGTGCTCGATGACCCAGCGCTCGATCGGAGCGCCGCCGTCGGACAGCGGCGGCAGCCATGTCAGCTGCACGCGGCCGCTGCTGGCGAACGCGGAGAGGTCGACGGGCGCGCCGGGCAGCGATCGCGGCGTCGTGCTCGCGGCCTCGCTCCAGGCACCCGGGCCGGCGACGTTCACCGCGGCGACGCGCACGCTGTAGCCCACACCGTCCTCGAGCCCGTCGACGATGGCGGATGCACCGGTGAAGGTCACCTGCTCGGGCGTGACCCAGATGGGCTCCTCGAGCTCGTTGCGCTCGCCCGCGCGGCTGACCTGCAACACGTAGCCGTCGAGGTCGGCACCGCCGTCGAACGCAGGCGCCTCCCACGTCACGGCCATGCCGCCTGAGCGCGGCGATGCCACCACGTCCACCGGGGCGTCCGGCACGGTGCGCGGCGTCGCGGATGCCTGCACCCACGGGCCACGGCCTGCGGCGTTGATCGCGGCGACGCGCAGATCGTACGTGACGCCGTTCTCGAGACCCGAGACGCTCGCCATGGTGCCCGTGAGCACCACCGCGTTCGACACGATCCACTCCTCGGAGCCCTCGGCGCGCAGCTCGATGGCGTAGGAGGTGACGTCGGCGCCGCCGTCGACGGCCGGTGCGGCCCAGGAGAGCTGCATCGATGCCGCACCGGGCGTCGCGACGAGCGACGTCGGCGCCTCGGGCAGCGTGAACGGCGTCGCGGATGCGATGCCGCTCGGCGAGCCGAAGCCCGCCACGTTGCCTGCCGTGACGCGGAAGGCGTACGAGACGCCGTTCGTCAGATCCTCGACGAGCGTGCTGCGGCCGGCGAGCACCGTCGCGTCGACCGTCTCCCACTCGCCACCGTCGGCGCTCGCCTCGATGCGCCAGGCGTCGATCGCGGCCCCGCCGTCGGATGCGGGCAGGGCCCACGAGAGGGACACGGAGGCGTCGCGCGCCTGGGCGGTGAGGCCGGTGGGCGCACCCGGCACGGTGCGCGGCGTCACGGACGCCGCCTCGCTCCACGCGCCGGTGCCGGCCGCGTTCACGGCCGCGACGCGCACCTCGACGGCCACGCCGTTCGTGAGACCCGTGACGGTCGCCGTGCCCGCACCCAGCTGGGCGGTGACGGATGCGATCCACGCGCCCCCCGCGACCCGCTGCTGCACGACGTAGCCGGTGACGGCGTCGCCGCCGTCGCTCGCCGGGGCCGTCCACGAGAGCGAAGCGGTGCCGTCGCCGGGCGTCGCCGCGACCGCGGTCGGCGCCCCGGGCACCGTGCGGGGCGCCGCCGACACGGTCGCCCACGGACCCTGCCCGCGCACGTTGATCGCTGCGACCCGCACCTCGACGGCCGTGCCGTTCGCGAGCCCCACGAGGGATGCGGTGGTGCTCACCACACGCGACGCGTCGACCGGCGTCCACTCGCCGCCTGCCGGGCGCTGCTCGAGCACGTACGACGTGATCGCGGCGCCGCCGTCGGCCGGAGCGGTCCATGACACGTCGACGCGACCGTCGCCGGGCACGGCGGTGAACGAGCCGGGCGCAGCGGCGACGCGGCTCGGCACGAACGAGACCTCGCTCGAGGCGGGTCCGGCGCCGGCCGCGTTCACGGCGACGACGCGGAGGCGATGGCTCTCGCCGTTCACGAGGCCGAGGAGGTCGACGGTGGCCGGGTCTCCGGTCGGGGATGCCTCGCCGATCGTCATCCAGGCGCCGTCGACGAAGCGCTCCACCCGGTAGCTCGTGATGGCCGAGCCGCCGTCGAACAGCCGCGTCTGGAAGGAGATCGAGATCCGCGCATCGCCCGACGACGCCCCGAGGAGCGTCGGAGCCGCCGCGAAGGTGCTGGGACGTGCAGAGACGAGCGCGCTGAACGCGCCCTGCCCGGCGGCCGTCACGGCAGCGACGCGGAACTGGTGGTACGAGTTCTCGGTCAGCCCCGAGATGCGTGCGGTCGTGCCGTCGATGGCGCTCGCGGGCACCGGCGTCCACGGCTCCTGGTCGACCTGGCGCTCGACGACGTACGACAGCACGGGCGAGCCGCCGAGATCGGCGGGCGGGCTCCAGGCGAGCGCGATCGTGCGATCGCCCTGCGGCACGGCGGTGACGTCGAGCGGTCGCGACGGGGCGACGATGTACGTGGCGGTCGCCGACCCGGCCGGGCCGGTGCCCTCGCTCGTGACGACGCGCACGGAGAAGTCCGCGCTCTCGCCGAGGCCGAGCTCGTAGGCGAGCCCGGACTCGGTCGTGCGCGCGACGGGGACGTCGAGGCTCGTCGACACCTCGTAGTGCTCGAACGTGCCCGTGCCCATCGAGAGCGGCGGGCTCCAGTCGACGACGACGAAGCCGTTCCGGTACTCGAAGCGCAGGTCCTGCGGCTCCGACGGCAGCGGGTCGGCGATCGTCACGGTGAACGCGCGGGTGACGGACCCGGCGGTGCTCGACGCCTGCACGGAGAACTCGAACGTGCCCATCTGCGTCGGGGTGCCCTCGAGCGTGCCGATCCACGAGAGCGTGAGCCCGGGAGGCAGCGTGCCCGTGAAGTCCTGCACCCCCGGCTGCGGCGTGCCCTGGAGCGTGAGGGCGGCCGAGTACGGACGCCCGAGCACGCCGTCGGGCAGCGTGCCGAGGATCTGCGGCAGTGCGACGGTGTCGGTGTCGTCGACGTAGGTGCGGAACGCGAGGTCGCCTCCGGAGGCGTCCAACGAGCCTCCCGGGTAGCCGTCGTTGAGGGGGAAGACGAGCGTGCCGGCGCTGCTCTGGTTCTCGATCCGGACGACGTACGTCTGACCGGCGGTCACGAGACCCTTCTCCGCGAAGCGCAGGGACGCCCATCCGACGCTCGGCACGATCGTGGCGCCGCTCGACACCGTCGCGCCGGCGGAGTCGAAGACGGCCGCCGTGAGCGTGGGCCTGTCCAGCGCGGCCGCGACGTACAGGTCCAGCGCATCGAGGAGGCCGGTGCGGCCCGCGGTGAAGGTGAAGAAGTCGCCCGACTGCGCAGTGATTGCGTGGGTCTCGACGCCCGACGGCTCGTTGACCTGGTCGACGGTGCCTGCGGCCTGCGCCGCGGGCGCGGGGGCGAGGAGCAGGCCGCCGAGGGCGACGGTCGCGGCGAGGATGCCGGCGAGCGCTGCACGCAGGGGACGGCGGACGGATGCGAGCGATGCGGATGCCATCGGGTGCCTTCGAGAGGAGCGCCGAACGGGCCGCTACGAGAGATGAGTCAGACTCACCATAGACGTACCCCGTGCCGCGCACCTAGCGGATCGGACACCGAACTTCGCGACGTTCAGTCGCATGACGACGGCGACAGACCCGAGGGTCGGCCGCCGCCGTCGGTCGCGCTCGGATCAGCGCTCGCGCACCGCCGTGCGACGTCGCACCGCGACGCCCGCGCCGAGCAGCGCGAACGCGAGCAGCAGCATCGGCAGCAGCCCCTCCGCACCCGTGCGGGGCAGGGTCGCGGTGCCGGACGACGGGCCGCCGTGCGACGAGCCACCGGAGGACGAGCCACCCGCCGTCGGCGCCGGGGCCGAGGGCGTCGGCGCGACGGGCGTGGCCTCGATCGCGAACGCCGTGACCGACGGCGCGAACACGAGGTCCTCCCCCGTCAGCAGCACGACGAGCTCATGCGCGCCGACGGTCGCATCGGCCGGGATGCGCGCCTGCACCCGCAGGACGCCGTCGGCGCCGACGAGCACGGAGGCGAGCTCGACCGGCGTCGAGCGCAGCTCGACGACGACGCGCGCGCCGGTCGGCAGGCCCTGGGCGGTGACCGTCACGACGTCGCCGCCGCGCAGCGTGGCACCGGCGAGCGGCGCACCCGTCGGGCCGACGACGGTCGGCGCGAACGCGAACGGCGTGGCGGCGACGGGTGCCGTGAAGGCCCCGGCACCCGCATCCGCGGTCACTGCCGCGACGCGCAGCTCGACCGCGACGCCGTTCGGCAGCGCCGTGAGCGTCACGGTGGTGGCGGTGGTGGTCGTCGCGACGACCGTCCACTCGCCATCGACGCGCTGCTGCACGACGTAGCCGAGCAGGTCACGGCCGCCGAGGGACGTCGGCGCCTGCCACGAGACGACGATCTGCCCGTCGCTCGCCAGGGCGACGAGACCCATGGGCGCATCGGACGTCGTGAAGGGCGAGACCTCGACGGTGGCGCTGCGCGCACCCGTGCCCGCCGCGTTCACGGCCGCGACCCGAAGGCTCGCGACGTCGCCGTTCTCGAGACCCGTCACGACCGCGGTCGTGCCGTCGATCGTCGCGGCTGCCGCGATCCACTCGCCGTCGACGAGCCGCTCGACGACGTAGCCGTCGATCGTCGCGCCGCCCGTGACCGCCGGAGCGACCCAGGCGAGCGTCGCCTGCTCGTCGCCGGGCGTCGCGGCGAGCCCCGTCGGAGCGCCGGGCACGGTGATCGGCACGGCGGTGATGGCGTCCGAGGGGATGCCGGCGCCCGCCGCATTCACAGCCGAGACCCGCAGCTCGTACGCCTGGCCGTTGACGAGGCCCGAGACGAGGGCGGTGGTGCCGTCGACGTCGTCGGCGAGCACCGCCGTCCAGTCCGTAGCGCCGACGGCGCGGATCTCGAGCACGTACCGCTCGACGTCGGCGCCGCCGTCGAAGGCGGGCGCGGTCCATGCGACCGAGAGGGCTTCGTCCTGAGCCGTGGCGCGCAGGCCGGTCGGCGCGTCGGGCACCGTGTACGGCGTCTCCGACACCGTGGCGCCGACGGCACCCCGGCCGGCGGCGTTCACGGGCACGACGCGGAGGTCGTACGACTCGCCGTTCGTCAGGCCCGAGACGACGGCCGAGGTGCCGGTCACGACCGCGGCAGCTGGGGCCCAGTCGCCACCTGCGATGCGCTGCTCGACGACGTACGCCGTGATGGCGGAGCCGCCATCGAACGCGGGGGCGACCCACGTGAGCGACACCGTGGTGGATGCAGGCGTCGACTGCAGGCCCGTCACGGCATCCGGCACCGTGAAGGGCGTCGCGGCGATCGACCCGCTCGCGGCCCCGGCGCCGACGCGGTTGACCGCGACGACGCGCAGCGCGACCTCGACGCCGTTCGTCAGCCCGCCGACCGTCGCGGAGGTGCCGACGACCGACGTGCTCGCAGCCGCCACCCACGACGTGTCGACGAGTCGCTGCACGACGTAGCCCGAGACGACGGCGCCGCCGTCGGCCTCCGGAGCCGTCCACGTCAGCGTCACCTGGCCGGCGCCCGCGACCGCGACGAGCCCGGTGGGCGCTCCGGGCACCGTCGCCGGCGTCGCCGTGACGGTCGCGCCGTCCGGGCCGCGGCCGGCTGCGTTGACCGCGACGACGCGGAGCTCGATCGCGGTGCCGTTCGCGAGGCCGGTGATCGCCGCCGAGGTGCCCACGATGGCGACCGACGTCGGCGCGGCCCACTCGCCGTCGCCGATGCGCTGCTCGACGACGTAGCCGTCGACGGGTGCCGCGGCGGTCGACGGCACGGCGCTCCAGGTGAGCGTCACGCTGGCGTCGCCTCCGGTCGCGACGACGTCCTGCGGGGCCGCCGGCGTCGTGATGGCGATGAACGTCACGGCTCCCGTGGGCTGCCCGGCACCCACGTCGTTCCGCGCGTAGACGCGGTACTCGAGCGCCTCGCCCACCTCCTGGCCGAGCCGCACGGACGTGCCGCCCGTGATGGTCCAGATGCGCCAGGTCGACTCGCCTGCGAATCGTCGCTCGACGGTGTACACGTCGAGGGCGGCGCCGCCATCGCTCGTCGGCGCCTGCCACTGCAGCAGCACGACCCCGGGGCCTCCCACCGAGGCCTGGAGCGCGAGCGGCACGCCGGGCACCGTCGCGGGCGTCGCCGTCACGGCGGCGCTCGCCGCGCCTCGACCGGCGGCGTTGACCGCCAGGACGCGGAGCTCGAGCGTCGTCCCGTTGACGAGGCCGGTGATGCGAGCGGTCGTGCCGTCGATCGCGACGTTCGTCGACGCGCCCCACGGGCCGCCCGGGATGCGCTGCTCGACGACGTAGCCGTCGACCGGTGCCTCGGCGCTCGAGGGCACGGCGCTCCACGAGAGCGCGACCGAGCCGTCGCCTCGCGTCGCGACGACACCCTGCGGCGCAGCCGGCACGAGGACCGCCGCGATCGAGACGCTGCCGCTCGGCGAGCCCTCCCCGACGGCGTTGACCGCGGTGACGCGGTACTGGACCGTGGTGCCCGCCTCCTGGCCGACCTCGAGCGACAGGCCGGACGGCTGGCCGATGCCGGTCCATCCCACACCCTGCACGAAGCGCTGGACGACGTACGAGGTGATCTGCGAGCGGCCGTCGCTCGCCGGCGCCTGCCACTGCAGCAGCACCCGCTCGGGACCTGCGAGCGTCGCCTGCAGCGACTGCGGGGCGTCCGGCACCTCGGGGGCGATCGGCTGCACCCGCACGGAGGTCGAGGCCGAGCGGCCCGCAGCGTTGATCGCGCCGATGCGGACGTCGTAGAAGGTGCCGTTGGCGAGACCCGTGATGAACCCCGAGGTGCCGGAGATCGTCGACGGCCACTCCACGTAGCCGCTGCCACCCTGGTTGACCTCGACCGCATACGAGGCGGCGCCGGGAGACGCCTCCCACGTGAGGTCGACGCGACCGTCACCCACGACGTAGCTCTGGATCGTCGGCGGGCGCGGCACGTCGATGACGACGACGCGGGCGGTCCCGCTATCCGACCCCTCGCCGACCGAGTTGCTGGCGACGACCTTGAACTCGTACTCGACGCCCACCGTGAGCCCGGTCACGAAGGCACCTCGCTGCGTCGGCGCGATGCCGGAGGGGCCGGGGACCCATGCACCCGATCCCACCTGCCGCTGGAAGACGTCGTATCGCGTGATGGGAAGGCCGCCGGTGTTCACGGGGGCCGCCCAGTCGAGCGCGACGGTGCCGGGGCCGCCCGGGACGGCCGTCACGGCCGTCGGAGCCTGGGGCCGGCCGGTGCGCGTGTACTGCACCGGTGCCGCCGAACCGGCGCCCTGGGTCGTGTAGGTCGAGACGACGATCGAGTAGGTCACGCCCACCTGGAAGACCGTCGGCTCGAACACGACCTGGGTCGTGCTGGAGGTGGTCCTCACGCCCTGCCACTGCAGGGTGTAGCTGCGCTCGGTACCGGTGCCCCAGTCGGCGGGCTCCTGCCAGGTGACCCGCACACCGCCGTCCCGCAGCGTCGCGATCGCCACGTTCCTCGGCGCGGTCGGCGGCACGATGGCGGGGTCGGCCTGCGGAGCCGCGGCAGGGCCTGCGGCAGCGTCGGCCGGTGCCGCGGGGGCGACGAGCGCGCCCGTCAGCGCGGTGGTCGCGGCGACGACGCCCGCGAGCAGCGCGTGCAGGACGCGACGGGGACGGGTGACGGATGCGGTGGCCATGGGGCGCCTTCGATCGAGCGACGTCGGCATGGCATCGCGAGAGGTGAATCTCGCTCAGCGTAGGTCCGACACGCCGCGACACGCCGACGCGAGCGCTCCCGTTAGGGGATCGCTGGCCCCCCTCGGGGATCGCGCGCGCAGGCCCTCGGCCGCCGCTAGACGAGCCCGTGACGCACGAAGGCGTTCCAGATGCCGTCGTCGAGGACGCCGGTCGTGAACTCGCTCGCGCGCTCCCGCACCTCCACCACGGCATCCGCCATGGCGATGCCGATGCCGCACACGTCGAACATCTCGACGTCGTTCGCCGAGTCGCCGATGCCGATCGCCCGCTCGGCGTCGAATCCCAGCAGCGGCAGGACGACCTCGATCGCGGCACCCTTCGTGACGCCGGCGCGGCTCACCTCGCCGCTCGCGGTGCCGAGGTTCGGCATCGTGCCGGTGATGACGTGGAAGTCGGGCCCGAGTCCCTCCGAGATGCGTGCGAAGAGCCCGAGGTCCTCGCCCATGAACATCGCCTTCGCGACGCCCTCGGTCGGCAGCGGCTCGCGCTGCACGAGGGGTGCGACGCGCGGGTGCTCGTGCGGCTCGATGCCCTCGAACGTCTCGCCCGCGTACCGACGCAGGTAGTCGGCGTACAGCAGATGCACGTGCGCCGTCGGGTACACGCCCTCGTCGGTCTGCAGGTAGTAGTCGACGCCCGCCTCCTCGAAGACCGACACCATGCGCGCGGTGTGCTCGGCGTCCATCGTGCGCTCGAGCACCTGCTCGCCGCCGATCGACGCGTAGCCGCCGCCGGCGGTGATGGCGCCGTCGAAGCCGATCGCCGCGACGTGGTCGGGCACCTCGCCGGGCGCGCGACCCGTGGCCAGCAGCACGACATGCCCGTTGGCGCGTGCGCGACGCACCGCCTCGATCGTGGAGTCGGCGACGCGCGCCGCCTCGTCCATGATCGTGCCGTCGACGTCGAGGAAGACGACGCGGGCGTCGGATGCGTGCGGCATGGCGGCCTTCCGGCTTGCGGATGCGGGGGCGGCGAGCGAGCGCCCGCCGCATCCATCCCATCACCCGCAGGGCGACGGCGCCGAATCGGGCCGTGGGCCCGAGCCGATCAGAGGAAGAGCTGCGGGTCGAACTCGTCGATCGGGATGATGCGCACGCGCGGCAGGCGCGCGTTGAACGCCTGCACGTCGTACTCGAGGTCGAACGACTCGACGCCGGGCACCCCGCGCAGCGTCGACGCCATGAACTCCGCGAACCCGACGATGCCGACGCGGCGCGTGCCGTCGGCGAGCGCCGTCATCTGCGGGGCGAAGTCGCTGTCGTGGCTCACGAGCATCACGTCGGCCTCGCGAGCGCGCAGCGCGTCGGCGGTGCGCTGGATGGCGATGTCGACGACCTTGCCGTCGCCCTGCAGCGGCACGGGCGTGTAGCCCATCGCGAGCAGCGCCTGCACGAACGACATCGGCAGGGTCTCCTGCACGGCGAGGAAGAACAGACCCTTCACCGGCTGCTGCCACGCGCGCTCGGCGTGGTCGAGCACGACGTTCCAGCGCGGACGCTCGTGCGGCTCGGGTCGACGCCCGAGCACCGACTGACCGAGCGTGGCGTCGATGTTCTCGCCGTCGACGAGGATGTAGGTGAGGCGCTCGGTCATGGCTCGACGCTACTGCGCCGCGGCTGTGCGCGACGCCGCCGCTCCGTGGGCTCGATCGCGTGCCGGGGTCGAGCGTCGTGCAGGTCAGTCGTGGCAGGGGTGGAGGCGGACGGTCCCGATCGCGTTCGTGAGGCCGAGCGCGACGAAGCCGGGCTGGGCCTCCGGCCCGTATCGGCCCGGGTCGTCGCCCGCCTGCACGAGCGCGATGGCGTCCTGCGAGGTCCGCTCGAGCGTCTCGGCGGCCGAGATCACGGCCTCGACGAGCTCGGCCGACTCTGGCCCATCGATCTGCGGCAGCACGTCGCTCGCGGCGGCGGCGGTCTCCTCGCCCAGGGCGGAGTAGCCCTCGAAGAGCGGCACGTTCGCCTCGGGCTCGCCCGACGCGGCCGGCTCGGGCACGCGCGCATCCGCCGCATCGTAGGCGGCGAGCACGGCGTCGAACCGCTCGCAGTCGGCCGCCGCGGGTTCGGGCACGCACCCGGTGAGCGCGAGGCTCAGCACGAGGATCGGGATGCCGAGGCCTGCCGTCGCGCGCATGGCACGAGCATGCTCGCGACGGATGGGTGGCGGCTGGGTGCCCGGCCGCCACCCGTCACGGCATCAGCCGGCGATGCCGCGTCGGCGCAGCAGGGCGCCGGCCGCGAGCGCGCCGAGCGCGAGCACCAGCAGGGGGAGGAGCGCATCCGAGCCCGTGCGCGGCAGGGCGCCCGTGCCCGAGGCGGTCGGCTGCACGGGTGCGGGGGTGACCGGCGTGGCACCCGGCACGCCACCGGCGCCCGGCGTCCCACCGGCACCAGGCACCGGCGGCTGCGAGCCGCCCGGCGTCGCCGGCGCCGCGGCGACGGCGAACGCCACCAGCACGGGCTCGCGTGCGTCGAGGGAGACGGCGAGCTCGTACGCGCCCGCAGCCGTGTCGGCCGGGATGCGTGCGGTCAGCGCGAGCACGCCGTCCTCGCCGATCGTCGCCTCCGCCAGCGGCACGGCTGCGGCTGCAGCGTCGACGAGCGTCATCGGCGCCGCACCGGCCGGCTGCAGCACGACGCGCACCGTCGACCCCGTCGGCAGCGACGAGGCCGAGACGGTCACGGCGTCGCTCGGCAGCACCGTGGTGCCCGCGAGCGGCGAGCCCGTCGGTCCGGTCACGGTCGGCGCGAACGCGAACGGCGTCGCCGACGCCTGCGCGGACGGCGGACCGGTGCCGAGATCCGTGCGCGCGCCGACGCGGAAGTCGTACGCGACGCCGTTCTCGAGCCCGGTCACGACGGCGGTGCCGGATGCCACGTCGACCTCGGCGGTCGCGACCATCCAGTCGTTGCCGCTCGAGAACTGCTCGACGTAGTAGCCCGTGATCGGCGAGCCACCGTCGGAGGCGGGGGCCGCCCACGAGAGCGAGACCGTCGCGTCGCCGGCGACGGCGGCCAGACCGGTCGGCGAGCCGGGCGGGCCGGGCCAGATGACGCTCGCCGTACCGGGGGCGCCGAGGCCCGCGGTCGTCACGTACCGCACCTCGAAGCTCGCGCGCTCACCCGGGGTGAGCGAGGAGGACGAGACGAGGAACGTCGTGGCGTCGGCGGGCAGCGGGTAGACCGCGCCGTCCTCGACGTACGTCAGCTCGACGCGCTGCAGCGTGCCCGCGCCGAGCGATGCGGGCGGCTCCCACGAGACGCGGATGCCGGGCTCGCCGGAGCGCTGCACGACGGCCTGCACCGACGTCGGCGCGTCGGCCGGCACGGAGAGGGGCGGCTCGACGACGGTGATCGACGTCGGCACGGCCACGACCGGTCCGACCCCGTTCGTGGCGAGGACGGTGAAGGCGAACCGGCCGGTCTCGGTCGGCGTGCCCGACAGGACGCCGCCCGAGGCCACGGTGAGGCCGGCGGGCAGCGTGCCCTCGATGGTGACGGTCGCGCGGGGGATGCCGCCGACGATGTACGAGTGCCTCGCGGGCTGGTCGACGACGAGCTCGCCGGCGAGCTCCTGCACGACCGGCGGCAGGAGGAACGGGTCGACGAAGGTGCGGAAGTCGAGGTCGGCGCCCGGCGAGCTCTCGCCACCCGGGTACGCGTCGTTGCCGAGGAACCAGGTGCGGCCGCCCTCGAGCGCGCGGAGCACGAACCGGTAGCCCGAGCCCGCGGTCATGGGCACGGGCCGGTCGAGCGCCACGGTCATCCACCCCGGGGTCATCCGAGCGGTCCCGGTGCCGAGCACGGTCGAGCCGTCGGCATCGAGGACGTCGATGGCGAACGACTGCCCGTTGGTCCCGGCAGCCTGCTCGACGTGCACGGCGATGGCGTCGAGCGCGCCCGTGCGGCCGGCCACGAACGACTGCGTCACCGAGCCGCTGACGATCTGGCTCGACGTCGCGCCCTCGCTCGCCTGGTCGAGCGTGCCCGTGAGCGCAGGCCGGACGACGACGGTCGAGTCGACGGAGGCCTCACCCGCCGTGCTGGCGGCGGTCACTCGGAAGGCGTAGGTGCCGGCCGCGGTCGGCGTCCCCGCGAGCACGCCCTCGGGCGACACCGTCATGCCGGGCGGGAGCGTGCCGGTCGCGGTGACGGCCGGCTGCGGCGTCCCCGCGATCGCGTACGCGTACGGCGCTGCCGCCGTGCGCGCGATCAGCGGCGTCGGCGTGCCCGAGATCGTGGGCGCGACGGGCGTGGGCGAGACGGTGATGGTCGAGTCGTAGCCGACCGTGCCCGCGGGGTTCGACCCGACGAGCCGGAGCGCGTAGGTACCCGCCTGCGTGGGCGTGCCCGACAGCACGCCGGTGCTCGACAGCGACAGCCCGGGCGGCATGGAGCCCTGCCACGAGACGTCGATGACGGGGGTGCCTTGCACGTCGTAGGTGAACGTCATCGGCGTGCCCACCGTCAGCGTCGCCGGGGTGCCGGAGAACGACACGGGCGTCGCCGGCACGTCGACGTAGGTGCGGAAGGCGATGTCCAGGCCCTGCTCGGACGAGGTGCCGGCGGCGTAGCCGTCGTCGAGCGGGAAGGTGAGCACGCCGTTCGGCGAATCCACGAGGATCGCGATCTGGTACGTCGTCCCGGCGACCAGCGGTCGCAGCGACGTCATCGGCACCTGCACCCAGCCCTCCTGGCTCGTGGAGGTCCTCGCCGACGCCATCAGCCCGTCCGGTCCGCCGACGGCGATCGAGAACGGCACGGTGGTGGCGACGAACCCGGTCACGAGGAGCTCGACCGTGACGAGGGCGCCCGAGCGTCCAGCGACGAACGTCTGCCCCAGCGGGCCCGACGCCTGCCCGCGGGTGGTCGACGAGACGGTGTCCGAGCCTTCGTTCGACTGATCGAGGGTCGACACCGCGTTCGCGGCCGTCGGGGGCAGGATCAGCACGCCGGCGAGGGCGGTCGTGGATGCGACGGCGAGCGCGACGAACGCGCGAAGCGCTCTGCGGATCGGACGTGCGGGAACCTCGAGGCTGTGGGCCATCGGTCCACCTTCGCTAGAGCGACGCGACGTCGCGGAGAAGTGAGTCGGGCTCACCGTACCCTGCGGAGTCGCATCCGCCGCACGATCGGCCGCATTCGGCTCACGACACGCCGGTCGGCGCGCCGCGAGCGCCTCAGGTGCGCGCGAGGAACGCCAGCAGGCCGCGGTCGAACGCCTCGGGCTGCTCGATGTTCGTCGCATGCCCCGCGCGCAGGATCACCGCCGACTCCCCCTCGGGCGCGAGCGCCGCGGCCGCTGCGGCGTGCGTCGCTGGCCACAGCTCGCTCTCGGCACCCGCGACGAGCAGCACGGGGATGTCCGTGCTCGCGATGACGGGTCGCCAGTCGGCCTTCGCGTGGTCGCCGAGGACGTCGAGCTCGGCCGGGCTGAGCCCGCCGCGGCCCGCGTCGCCCATGGCCTGCAGGATGCGCACGAGGCGCATCCCCCGCCGCCAGATCGGCGTGCCGACGCCCGTGGGCGGGATGCCCTCGGCGAAGAACGTGTCGCGATTGCTCGCGTCGTAGCCGTAGTAGCCGTGCAGCCAGCCGTCGCCGTTCTGCATGCGCGGCGTCTGGTCGACCACGACGATGCTGCGCAGGCGGTCGGTGCCGTGCGCCTCGACGTACGCCCAGATGGTGTTGCCGCCCATCGAGCCGCCGACGAGCGTGACGTCGCGCAGCTCGAGCTGCTCGAGCACCGCGGCGAGGTCGGCGGCGCGCCGCTGCATCGTGACGCCGCGACCGATGGCCTCGGTGGCGCCGTGGCCGCGCAGGTCGACCGCGAGGACGCGGTAGCCGGCGTCGCTCAGCGAGCGGATCTGGAACCGCCACGACGTCGCCGCCGCCTTGAATCCGGCGACGAGCACCACGACGCGACCCGTCGGATCCCCGTGCTCGGCGACGTGGACGCGGTACCCGTCGTCGACGGTCACGATGCTGCTCACGAGAGCCTCCAGGGTCGGTGCTCGCCACTCTCGTGCGCTCGCGCGGCATCGGCACGCGACACGCCGCATCGATGCGGAGCGACGGATCAGACGGGGATCGCCTTGCCGGGGTTGAGCAGGCCGCGCGGGTCGAAGGCGTGCTTCACCGCCGCGTGCAGCTCGCGCTCGACGCCCGTGATCTCGACGGCCGCCGCATCGAGCTTCAGGAGGCCCACGCCGTGCTCGCCCGTCGCGGTGCCGCCGAGCGCCTGGCACTCGTCGACGATGCGGTCGAACGCGACCTTCGCCCGCGCCCGCGCCTCCGCGTCGTCGGCCGCGACGACGATGAGCGGATGCAGGTTGCCGTCGCCCGCGTGCGCGATGTTCGCGATCGTGACGTCGGCCTCCGCCGCGATCCGCTCGATGCGCGCGAGCATCTCGGGCACCTGCATGCGCGGCACGCAGATGTCCTCGGTGAGCACCGGTCCGAGGCGCTCGAGCGCGGGGTAGGCGAGGCGGCGCGCGCGGAACAGGCGGTCGATCTCGTCGGGGTCGGAGGCGCGCTCGATGCCGGACGCGTCGGCGGCGGCCAGGTGCGCGGCGACGCGATCGGCGAGCGCCTCGCCCGCCTGGCCCGTCTCGTCGACGCGCGCGAGCAGCATCGCGGCGGCGTCGTCGGGGATGCCGAGGCCCTGCCACGCGTTGACGGCCCGCAGGCACGTGGCGTCGACGAGCTCGAGCGCCGCCGGCACGATGCCGTCGCGCGCGATCGCGGCGACGGCGCGGCCCGCGTCGGTGAGCGACGAGAAGGTGCCGACGACGACGCGATCCTCGCGGCCGGACAGCGGCAGGAGCTTGAGCCGCGCCTCGACGACGATCGCGAGCGTCCCCTCGCTGCCGACGACGAGCGACGTGAGGTCGTAGCCCGTGACGCCCTTCGCCGTCGACCGGCCGATGCGGGCGACGCGGCCGTCGGCGAGCACGACCGTGAGGCCCATGACGTAGTCGGTCGTGACGCCGTACTTCACGCAGCAGATGCCGCCGGCGTTCGTCGCGACGTTGCCGCCGATCGTCGAGATGGCCTGGCTCGCCGGATCCGGCGGGTACCAGAGGCCGTGGGTCGCGACGTGGCGGCGCAGGTCGTCGTTGAGCACGCCGGCCTCGGCGACGACGAAGCGCTCGTCGACGTCGACCTCGACGATGCGCGTCATGCGCTCGAGGCTCAGGAGGATGCAGCCGGCGATCGCGTTGGCGCCGCCCGAGAGCCCCGTGCCGGCGCCGCGCGGCACGATCGGCGTGCCCGTGGCGTTCGCGACCTCGACGGTCGCGACCACGTCGTCGAGCGTCTCGGCGAGCACGACGGCGGCGGGCGGCGCGTACGGCGCCCACTCGGCGTCGTCGTGCGCGTAGGCCTCGCGGGTCGCGTCGTCGGTCAGCACCTGCTCGGCGCGCAGCCTGCCGCGCAGCTCGTCGACGACGCCCATCCGCACCCCTCCTCGCGTACGCCTCGACCCTACGCCGCACCTCGTGGCGGGCCCTCGGCCACCGCATCCACGGCTGAGCGCACCGCGAGACGACATGTGCGGCCCGCGCCCCGCTCACGCGAGATCGCGGCGGCGACGCACATCGAGCGCCGGTCAGTCGAGCCGCAGCCCCGCCCGCAGCGCCTCGTGCAGCTCGCGCTCGAACGTCCGCGATCCGGGGGCGTTCGGCACGACGCGGTCGAAGCCGTGGAAGGCGCCGGGCACCTCGACGACCTCCACCTCGACGCCCACGTCGCGGAGGCGGTCGGCGTAGGCGAGGTCCTCCTCGTGGAAGAGGTCGAGCTCGCCGACGCCGATCCATGCCGGCGGCAGGCCCGCGAGGTCCTCGCGTCGCGCGGCGGCCGCATACGGCGGCACGCCGGGGTCGCCCGGTGCGAGGCCGAGGTACGAGGTCCAGCCGTGACGGTTCGAGCCCGCCGACCACACGAAGCGACCCGTGCCGGCGTGGTCGAGGCGCGTGACGGTGCGGTCGTCGAGCATCGGGTAGACGAGCAGCTGGAAGGCGACCGGCAGCCCCTCGTCGACCGCGACCTGCACGGTGCACGCGGCGAGCCCGCCGCCGGCGCTGTCGCCGCCGACGGCGATGCGCGTCGCGTCGATGCCCTCCGCGTCCGCCGCCTCGTGCATCCATCGCAGCGCGTCGACGCAGTCGTCGAGCGCCGAGGGGAAGGGCGCCTCGGGCGCGAGCCGGTAGTCGACGCTGACGACGCGGATGCCGAGGGCCGCCGCGATCGACGAGCAGCGGTCGTGGTACGTCACGGGGTCGCCGAGCACGTAGCCGCCGCCATGCACGTAGAGCAGCGCGGGCGTGGGCTCGTCGCCGGCGTCGACGGGCTCGTAGACGAGCACGCGCACGTCCCGACCGTCGCGGCCGGGCACGACGCGGTCGTCGACCACGACGCCGGCCGCGATCGGCGCGGGCGGGCTCGTGGCACGGCGCGACAGCGCGACGAGCCCCGAGCCGACCGCGACGTCGGGCACGAGCAGCCACGGCGTCCGGTACTGCGGGTCGACGGCGGCCGCCGCAGCCCGCACCTTGGCGATCTGCAGGCCGAGCGCGACGCCGGCGCCGACGAGCAGCGCCCCCCGCATCATCGTGGATCGTGCGCGCATGTCCGTCTCCTCGTGTCGCGCGCGCCCCTCGAGCGCGCGGGTGGCTCGCTAGGCGTCGTGGCGACGCGGCGTCGGCGACAGCCGCTCGGCGAAGCCCTCGTAGTCGACCACGACGCCGTCGTCGTCGACCGTCAGCGCGAACGCGCCGTGCTCGTCGTCGGCGTAGCGCCACGCATCGAGGCCCTCGACGGCCTCGAGCCGCGCGTAGACCTGCTGCACGCGGTGCACGGCGAGCGAGGGCACGTCGATCCACGCGACGTCCATGACAGCCTCCTCGCCGACCGCGAGGTGGCCGAGGCGGCGGATGGGGATGGCGTTCGTCAGCGGCGACGCGGCGACGTCGAGGTCGGTGACGCCGTCGAGCTCGGGGCGGTGCCGGCCGTCGACCGTCCACCGCCAGCCGTCGGTCGCGAGCTCGACGACGCGGGATCCCGTGGCCGAGAAGGCGCGCACGATCGCGCGCAGCGGGCGCGACTCGGGCGTGACGTCGACCGTGAACGAGCACGACACGGCATCCGGCGTCGCGAGCACCTCGGTGCCCTGGTACCGGCGACCGCCGTCGATCGCCGACACGCGTGCGACGGCGTGACCCGTCGACTCGTCGGTGCGTCGCCACGCGTACATGCGCATCCGGGGCTCCTCGTCTCAGCCGTCCTGCCGCGACCGTATGCCCCAGGGGCGGTCGCGCGCATCTCGACGCGCAGCGCGGGCCTCGACTCCCGACCGCACGAGGGGCCCGAACGTCAGGCCCGCACGCGCCCCGCGCCCTCGCCGAGCGCGTCGAGCTTCGCCCACGCGATCTGCCGATGCACGCGCCCGCCGAGCCCGCAGTCGGTCGACGCGACGACGCGATCGGCGCCCACGACGTCGACGAAGCGCTGGATGCGCTGCGCGACGAGGTCCGGATGCTCGACGACGTTCGTCGCATGGCTCACGACGCCCGGCGCGAGCACGAGGTCGTCGGGCACCGCGTCGCCCAGCTCGCCCCACACCGCCCACTCGTGCTCGTGGCGCACGTTCGCCGCCTCGAACGACAGCGACCCGACCTTCGCATCGAGCACGACCGGCAGGATGTGGCGCAGCTCGACGTCGGTCGTGTGCGGTCCGTGCCAGGAGCCCCAGCAGAGGTGGAGGCGGACGAGCTCGCGCGGCAGGCCCGCGATCGCGTGATTGAGCGCCTCGATGCGGATGCGCGTGAAGCGCTGGTAGTCCTCGATGCTCGGCTCGGGGCGGATCTGGTCGAAGTTCTCGGCGAGCGACGGATCGTCGATCTGCACGACGAGCCCGGCGTCGGTGATCGCCCGGTACTCCTCGCGCACGGCGTCGGCCCACGCGAAGAGGTGCTCCTCCTCGCTCCCGTAGTGCTGGTCGCCCACGCGCGCGGCGCTGCCGGGCGAGATGGCGGTGAGGAAGCCCTGCTCCCCCGGCTGCAGCGCCGCCTGGAGGTTGCGGACGTCGGCCTGCACCTGCGCGAGGCCCGTGAACGCGATGGGGCCCGTCGTCGTCGGGAAGGCCGTCGCCTGCTCGCCCGTGCCGATGCCCGCGGACGGGTCGGCGTACGCCTCGGCGAACGCCGTGAAGTCGCGGCGGTCGAGGAAGGCCGTGAGCCGCACGTCGCCCGGGGTCGAGAGCACGGGGTCGGGCGTGAAGAAGTCGGTGTCGGTGAGCGAGAGGCCCGAGTAGCGCTGGAACGAGTACGTCCACCACGCGCCGTAGTCGATCGCCGCGCGCATCGTGTGGCCGTACTCGCCGTCGCCGACGAGCGTGATGCCCGCCTCGCGCTGCCGGGCGACGACGTCGGCGACGGCCGCGGCGACGGCGGCCTCGTGCTCGCCCGTCGCCTCGAAGGTGAAGCCGTCGGCCGAGAGCGGCCTGGCGCGGTTCGCCTCGAGCAGCGCGTCGGTGCGCGGCAGGCTGCCTGCGGTGGTGGTCTGGATGCTCATGCCGCCGACGCTAGGTCGGCAGGCCCGGGTGCGGCGAGGGCGCGCGTCGCGCGGCGTCATGCGCGGTCAGCGGCTGCGATGCGGGCTGCTGCGACGCGGGCTGCCCGACGGCCACGGGACCGCGCGCACGACGCATCGTCTGCAGGTCGATCGTCGAGGCCTGCAGGCGCCACGCATCCGAGGCGTCCTCGAGGCGGCAGCACAGCACGGTCGCGACGGGGATCGTGAGGTACAGCACCGAGATCGTCGTCGACTCGTCGTCGGCGAGCGCGCCGAGCGTGCGCGCCACGATGACCGACCCGAGCACGGCCATCTGCACGGCGAACGGCGCGACGATGGCGCGCGCATCCCCCTCCTTCGTCCCCGTGCGCGGGGCGCCGAGCAGCAGGAGGCCCGCGAGGCTCAGCACGACCACGAGGGCCTGCTCGTAGTCGTCGCGCCAGACGCCCGGCAGCAGCTGCCCGGCGTGCATCGTCAGCACGGGCACGAGGGCGAGACGCAGCAGCAGGTGCCGGTCGACGACGTCGCGACGTCGCACGGCACCCCAGATGGCGAGGCCGAGCACGGCGACGAGGACGACGGCCGCGATCTGCGACGGCGACGCGGCGAAGCGCGGCCAGGGCAGTCCGAGGTCGAGGGACGCGAGCATCCACAGCTGCAGCGGCACCGCGACGGCGAGCGCGACGATCGCGCCGACGCGCCCGGTCGTGCGCCGGAACGCGGGCAGCAGGATCGGCAGGAGCAGGAGCGTCGAGGCGAGGAGCGTGAGGAGCGTCGCGTTCGTCGAGAGCGCCGCCCCGACGGCGTCGCCGATCTCGGGCGACGTCGACAGGAGCCGCATGAGGAGGTAGGTGACGAAGAACGAGAGGTAGGCCATCCCCGCCATGATCGACAGCACGACGATCGTGAGCACGTGGCCGCGCGGGCGCAGCGGACGGCGCCCCGAGCGGGCGACGAGCCAGACCACGAGGCCTCCGACGAGCAGCGCGTGCGGCCACGACGACGGCGGCCCGATGCCCCAGAGGTTCGCGTCGACGTCGCCGAAGAGGGTGGACAGCGGTCCCATGCGCAGCGCGACGACCGCGAGGGCGATCGCGGCGGCGGCGATCGGCACCCAGCTCGCGAGCAGGACGCGCCGGCCGATGCGGTCGGCGCGCGCGTGCACCTGCTGGGCGTAGACGGCGACGGCCAGGATGGCGATCGCGCCGATCGCGACGAGCACGGGGAAGGCGAGGTTCGTCCACGAGGTCAGGAAGACCCACTCGAACGGCTCGATGGCGCCGACCCAGGTGACGAGGCCCCACTGGATCGCGAGCGCGAACGCCGCCGCGACCGCGAGGTGCACCCGCTGGCGCGACAGCAGCGCCGCGAGCACCGCGAGGGTCGACGCGGCGAGCCCGGCGCCGGCGATGCCGGCGACCCACCCGATGGCCTGCCCCGGCCCCGAGGTCACGAGCCCGAGCGTCACGGCCGACGACAGCACCGTGAGGGCGACGGACGCCCACCGCCACCGGGGTCTGCCGACCTGCAGCAGCATCGTGGCGGAGGCGAATCCGAGCCCGAAGGTCGTCATCAGCGCGACCCAGCCGACGACGTCGTGCGCCCAGGCGCGCGAGGGCACGTCGCCCGGATACGTCATGACGACGCCGGGCGTGAGCAGGATGTCGGCGAACAGCAGCCACGCGGCGAGCAGCACGACCGCGAGCGCGACGGCCGTCCACGGCACGCCGCGCGGCACCAGGCGCCGGAGGCGACCCGCCCACCAGACGCGCAGCACGCGGCCGATCGTGGTGCGCTGGCCGACGGCTGGGGAGGGCTGCGGGGTGGACGACGCGGTCGGATGCTGCGGCGGAGGCCACGAGCCGTAGGCCGGGGACGGCGGCGGACCGGCCTCCCGGGCGGGGGTCGAGGCGGGCCACGCGACCGAGGGCGCAGGGGCGGCGGGGCGCGCGTACGCGGGCGACGGCGGCGGCTCGCCCGGATGCTGCGGCGGATCGGCGCGGTGCGGCGGCTCGGCGCGGGGCGGCCACGGCGCAGGCTCGCCCTGCGTGCCGCTCGGCGGCGGCGTGCCACGCGCATCCATGCGCCGAGCATGCCCTGCCCGGATGCGAGATGCCAGGGAGCGCCCGCCTGATCGCGGGGCGCGAGCGCGTCAGGCGGTCGCGTCGCCTCGCTGCTCGCGCGGCGTGCGCGCCTGCCACGCCTCGATCGCCGTCTTCACGAGCACGGCGACGAGGAAGACCGCGAAGAGGATCGTCGCGGCGCGGGGGTCGAGGATCGTCGCGACCCAGGCGCCGAGCGCGGTCGTGAGGCACGCGGCCCCGCCGACGATGCCGGCGGCGACGAGGTCGACGTTCCTCCGCACGAGGTTGCCGATCGTGCCCGAGATGGCCGTCGGCACCATCATGAGCATCGACGTGCCCTTCGCGACGAGGTCGCTCGACTCGAACAGCAGGATGAGCGCGGGCACGACGACGACGCCGCCGCCGATGCCGATGAGGCCCGAGAGCACGCCGGTGAGGAGGCCGACGATCACGAGGCCCGCGATGGTCCAGCCGTCGAGCTCGATGCCGTCGCCGCGCTCGGGGACGACGAGGAAGAGCTGCACGGCGACGACGAGCGCGAAGACCATGAAGACGATGCGCACCGCGGCGACGGACAGGCGCGCGAGCAGCAGCGCGCCGAGCTGGGCGCCGACGACCGCGCCGGCGGCGAGGAGCGCGGCGGCGAGCACGTCGACGCTGCCGCGCGTCGCGTAGGCGATGACGCCCACGGCGCTCGTCGGCACGATCGCGGCGAGCGACGTGCCGCTCGCGAGCTTGCGCGGCAGCCCGCCGAACGCGAGCAGCAGCGGCACGATGACGATGCCGCCACCGACGCCGAAGAGCCCCGACATGAAGCCCGCCACGAGCCCGATGAGCACGAACGCGACGTAGCGGCGGGCGGGGCGGGCGGTCTCGGTGGGCATCGGCATCCATCCTGGCACCGCGCGGGCGCAGCCGGCAGCCGATCCGCGATCCCGGGCTCGCGGGCCCATGCCGCCGCCTGCGCCGATCGGGCCGGGGTCAGCCCTGCGGCGTCGGCTCGCTGCGCGGATCGGGGTTGACCGTGGCGAACAGGAAGGCGCGCCGGCTGCCCGGCGGGCGCCGCGACGGGTCGGACGAGCGGCCCTCGAGATGCGCCGTGAGGGCGACGATGCGCTCGCCGAGCTCGCGCAGCTCGTCGGCCGTCGCCCACACCTCGGAGCTGTTGATCATGACGGTGCGCACCCACTCGGGGTCGCCGACCGGTGGCGTGGCGAGGAAGTCGACGACGCGGCTCGCCTCGCGCTGCACGTAGAGGGAGCCGAGCGCGGCCGACGTGCGCACGGATGCCGCATCCTCGGGGTCCGGGCGGAGGTTGCGGCTCGCGTGCACGGGTCGCCACGGCTTCGCGGTGCCGCGCGGCTCGGCGCGCTCGATGTAGCCGGCCTTCTCGAGCTGCCGCAGATGGAACGAGCAGTTCGACGGGCTCTCGCCCACGCGCTCGGCGATCTCGGTCGCCGTGGCCTCCAGCAGGTCGTCGAGCACGGCGAGGATCTCGACGCGCAGCGGGTGCGCGAGCGCCCGCAGCACGGCCGGATCGCTCGTGACGAGCGACCGGGCGGCGGGATCGGGCGTCGCCTCCGGCAGAGCCGATGCGTCGGCGTCGGTCATCGCAGCAGCCCGTGCGTCGCGATCGCCGTCTGCCGCAGCTGCGCGTGGCGCTGCTCGACGGCGTCCGCGAGGCGACGGGCGCGGTGGATCTCCTCGTCGCGTCCCGGTCGGATGTCGCTGTGGATGCGTCGCATGGCCTGCTCCCTTCGTCGCCCCGCGATCTGCGGGTTGTTCGAAAGCATACCTTCGAAAGAGCCACTTCGCAAGACTTGCTTCACACGGGCGAGCGCAGCGGGTTCGCCGTTCGCGCAAGGCCGCGCGCACCGCGACGGACGTGCGGTTGGATGGAGGCATGAGCGACCTGACGCGTCCCGAGATCGACGCACCCACCGGCCCCGCCCCCTCCGAGCTCGTCATCCGCGACGTCGTCGTCGGCGAGGGCGCCGAG
Organism: Agrococcus versicolor; assembly: GCF_039531815.1. Taxonomy (NCBI): domain Bacteria; kingdom Bacillati; phylum Actinomycetota; class Actinomycetes; order Micrococcales; family Microbacteriaceae; genus Agrococcus; species Agrococcus versicolor. The sequence goes on from NZ_BAAAQT010000008.1 coordinate 268,793, forward strand.
GCGACGCCCGGCGCGACCGTCGAGGTGCACTACCTCGGCGTCGAGCACGACTCCGGCGAGGAGTTCGACGCGTCGTGGAACCGCGGCCAGTCGATCGAGTTCCCGCTGCGCGGCCTGATCGCCGGCTGGCAGGAGGGCATCCCGGGCATGAAGGTCGGCGGACGTCGCGAGCTCACGATCCCGCCGCACCTCGCCTACGGCCCCGCGGGCGGCGGACACCGCCTCTCGGGCAAGACGCTCGTCTTCGTCATCGACCTGCTCGGCGTGCGCTGACCGCACCCGTCCCGCGCCCTGCGCAGCACGAGGCCCCCGCCGACGGCGGGGGCCTCGTCGCGTCCCGGGCGCGTCAGTGCGGGAGGCGGTGCTGCCGCACGGCGGACGACCAGCCGTGCCCCTCGGGCTCGACCTCAGGATCGGCCGGGCGCCGGGCGTGCGCGAGGAACCACCACGCCACCATGCCGATCGCCGCCGCGATCGCGACGTTCATCGCGCACGCGACGACGATGGCGACGATCGTGCCCACGAGCGCGCCGCCGCCGTCGGACAGGCCCGCGGCGCCGCGCTCGAGCAGGGGCGACAGCAGGCTCGAGAAGGGCGCCGTGAAGACGCTGAGCACGACGCGACCCGCGATGGCGATGCCGAACGCGGCGAGCGTGAGCCGAACGGGCTGCGCGAACCCCGCGGCGCGCAGCGTGCGCACGCTCACGAGCCCGCCGAGGGCGATCGCCGACGGCCCGACCACGAGCAGGGCGGCCGCGATCCACGGCCACGGCCCGGCGTAGAGCTGCTCGATCGTCGCGCCCGCGACCGTCGCGTCGACCTCGGCCGGCAGCGACGAGAGCCACCGCACGAACGACTCGACGACGAGCGGCAGGAGCAGCAGCAGGATGCCGAGGCCGGCGAGGTCGACGCCGACGAGCATGATCGTGCCGCCGAGCCCGCCCGCGAGGCGCGCGCGCGTCGCCCGCTCGGGCGGCAGCGGCGGCCTGGGCGGCGGGGCGACGGATGCGGCGTAGGCGCGCTGCGCCGCGAGGTTCGGCACGTGGGAGGACGCGGAGGAGCCGAGCTCCATGCGCTGTCCGGTCGTCACCTCCCCATCGTGCTCGACGCGCCTGGAGAGACCTTGGGAGCGGGGCACGACGGTCGACCTCGGGTGACGTCCACGAGGCGTGCGACGCGGCTGGGAGCGCCGGGATCGGCAAGGTTAGGCTACCCTCAGTCCGTACCCGCACGGCCTCGACGACGCAGCCGGGCACCCAGACCGATCGAAGGCCCTCCCATGCAGCGAGCCCTGAGGCTCACCCTCGCCCTCCCCGTCGTGGCCGTCCTGGCCGCCTGCTCCTCGTCGGCGCCCGCCGACCCGGGCTCCGGGGCCGCCGGCGACGACGTGATCACGATCGAGCACGCGTTCGGCACGACCGAGATCCCGGGCACGCCCGAGCGCGTCGCGACGGTGAACTGGGCGAACCAGGACATCGCGCTGTCGCTCGGCGTCGTGCCCGTCGGCATGGCCGCGCAGACCTACGGCGACGACGACGGCGACGGCATCCTGCCGTGGACGGCAGAGGCCCTCGACGAGCTCGGGGGCGAGGCGCCCGTGCTCTTCGACGAGACCGACGGCATCGACTTCGAGGCCGTCGCCGAGTCCGACCCCGACGTCATCCTCGCGGCCTACTCGGGCCTCACCGAGGAGGACTACGCGACGCTCAGCGAGATCGCCCCCACCGTCGCCTACCCCGAGTACGCGTGGGGCACGCCATGGCGCGAGTCGCTCGCCGTCACGGGCGAGGCGCTCGGCCTCGAGGACGAGGCGGCCGCCGTGGAGGCCGACATCGACGAGCAGGTCGCGGCGGCCGCCGACGGCGCCGCGTTCGCCGGTCTGTCGGGTGCGATGCTCTTCGTCGACCCGACCGACCTGTCGACGATCAGCGCCTACACGCCGCTCGACACCCGCATCCAGCTCCTCGACGAGCTGGGGCTCGCGCCCGCGCCGTCGGTCGAGACCCTCGGCGAGGACAACGCCGGCCAGTTCTTCGGCACCGTGAGCGCCGAGCAGGCCGACACGTTCGACGACGTCGACCTCATCGTCGCCTACGGCGACCAGACGCTCCTCGACCAGCTGCAGGCCGACCCGCTGCTCGGCACGATCCCCGCGATCCAGCGCGGCGCCGTCGCCCTGCTCACCGACGGCACGCCCCTCGCGGCCGCCCTCACGCCGACGCCCCTCTCGATCCCCTGGGCCCTCGACGAGTACGTCGCGGTGTTCGACGCCGCAGCGCAGAACGCGCAGTGACGCAGCTCGCGGTCGCCGACCGGCGAACCGCAGGCCGCGCGACGAGGACCACGATCGCCTTCGCGGCATGCGGAGCGATCGTGGTCCTCGCCATCGTGGCGTCGCTCGCCCTCGGGGTGCGCGACGTCGACCCGCTCACCGCGCTGCGCGCGGTGCTCGACCCGTCCATCGGCACCATCGATGCGATCGCGGTGCGCGAGCGCATCCCCCGCACGGTGCTCGGCCTGCTCGTCGGCGCCGCGCTCGGCCTCGCCGGCTCCCTCATGCAGGGCGTGACGCGCAACCCGCTCGCCGACCCCGGCATCCTCGGCGTCAACGGCGGCGCCGCCCTCGCCGTCGTCATCGGCATCGCCTTCCTCGGCATCGTCTCGCCGTGGCAGTACCTGTCGCTCGCGCTCGTGGGCGCCGCGCTCGCCGCCGCCTTCGTCTACGTCGTCGGCTCGATCGGCCGCGGCGGCCCGACCCCCATCAAGCTCGCGCTCGCCGGCGCCGCGACGAGCGCCGCCCTCGCCTCCCTCGTCTCGGCGATCCTCCTGCCGCGCACCGACGTGCTCACGATCTTCCGCCAGTGGCAGATCGGCGGGATCGGCGGTGCCGAGTGGGATCGCATGCTCGTGATCGCGCCCGTCATCGGCATCGCCGTCGTCGTCGGGCTGCTGAGCGCCCCGGCCCTCGACGCCATGGCCCTCGGCGAGCAGGCCGCGAAGGGCCTCGGCGTCGACGTCGGCCCGTGGCGCCTCACCGCCGCCGTCGCCGGCGTCGTGCTGTGCGGCGCGGGTACGGCGCTCGCCGGCCCGATCGGCTTCATCGGCCTCGTCGTGCCGCACGTCCTGCGCCTCCTCGTCGGCGCCAACCATCGTGCGCTGCTGCCCGCGTCGCTGCTGGGCGGAGCGGGCCTGCTGCTGCTCGCCGACGTCGTCGGCAGGCTCATCCAGGACACCGCCGAGGTCGAGGCCGGCATCGTCGCCGCGTTCGTCGGCGCCCCCGTGCTCATCGTCATCGCCCGCCGCTCGCGGATGCAGGGGCTGTGATGGCCGTCTCGACCCTCGACGTCGCGGCGCTCGCCGCATCCCGCCGCCGCCGCGGCCGCCGCACGCGCATCGTCGTCGGCATCCTCGCGGGCTCCGTGCTGACGCTCCTGCTGCTGTCGGTCATGCTCGGCGACACCATCTACTCGCCGCTCGACGTCGTCGGCGTGGCGGTCGGCGCCGACGTCGACGGCGCCTTCACGATCGGCACGCTGCGGATGCCGCGCGCGGTCATGGCGATGCTCGCGGGCTTCGCGTTCGGCATCGCCGGCGTCACGACCCAGCGGCTGCTGCGCAATCCGCTCGCGAGCCCCGACATCATCGGCATCACCGCGGGCGCATCGGCCGCTGCGGTCTTCGGCATCCTCGTGCTGCGCTGGTCGGGGGCGTCGGTCGCGCTCCTGGCGCTCGTCGTGGGCCTGCTGACCGCCGGCATCATCCTCGCCGTCTCCGTCGGCTCCGCCGCGAGCGCGCGCATCATCCTCGTCGGCATCGGCATCGGCGCCATGCTCGACGCCGTCGTCGGCTGGCTGCTGCTGCGCGCCTCGTCGTTCGACGTGCCGACGGCGATGCGCTGGCTGTCCGGATCCCTCAACGGCATGCGTTGGGACGACGTGATCTGGCTCGTGGTCGCCCTCGCGCTCTTCGCGCCGCTGCTCCTCGTCCTCTCCACGCGGCTGCCGCAGCTCGAGCTCGGCGACGCCGCGGCGATCGGACTCGGGGTGCGCGCCTCGCGCGTGCGCCTCCTGCTGCTGCTCGGCGCCGTCGCGCTGTCCGCCGTCGCCACGAGCGCCACGGGACCCATCGCCTTCGTCGCCTTCCTCGCCGGCCCCATCGCCGCACGCATGACGGGCCCCGGCTCGCGCAGCATCCTGCCCGCGGGCCTCACGGGCGCGACGCTCGTGCTGCTGTGCGACCTGCTGGGCCAGCACGCGTTCGACCTGCGCTTCCCCGTCGGCATCATCACGGGCATCATCGGCGCGCCCTACCTGCTCCTGCTGCTCATGCGACAGAGCCGAACCGGAGGTTCCCTGTGAGCGAGGCTCCCGAGACCGACGCCACCGCACGCACGACGACGTCGCTCGCCGGCGTCGACATCGTCGCCGGCTACGGCGATCGCCCCGTGCTCGACGGCATCGGCATCGCGGTCCCCGCCGGGCGCATCAGCGTCATCATCGGCGCGAACGCGAGCGGCAAGTCGACGCTGCTCGGCGTGCTCGCCCGGCTGCTCAAGCCGTCGACGGGATCGGTCGTGCTCGACGGCGCCGACATCCACGCCATGCCGACGCGGCAGCTCGCCCGCAGGCTCGGCCTGCTGCCGCAGACGCCGATCGTGCCCGAGGGCATCGTCGTCGCCGACCTCGTCTCCCGCGGCCGGCATCCGCACCGCCGCCTGCTGCAGAGCTGGGCGCCCGGCGACGACGCCGCGGTCGCACGTGCGCTCGAGCTCACCGAGACGACCGCGCTCGCCGACCGCCCGGTCGACGAGCTCTCGGGCGGGCAGCGCCAGCGCGTGTGGATCGCGATGGCGCTCGCGCAGGAGACCGAGGTGCTGCTGCTCGACGAGCCGACGACCTTCCTCGACCTCGCGCACCAGGTCGAGGTGCTCGACCTGCTCACCGACCTCAACCGCGCGCGCGGCACGACGATCGCGATGGTGCTGCACGACGTGAACCTCGCGGCCCGCTACGCCGACCACCTCTTCGCCGTGCGCGAGGGCAGGCTCGTCGCCGACGGCCCGCCGTCGGAGGTGCTGACGAGCGACCTCGTGCGCGAGGTGCTCGGGCTCGAGTCGATCGTGGTCGAGGATCCTGTGAGCGGCTCGCCGCTCGTCGTGCCGCGCGGCCGGCACCACGTGCGCTGACGCGGCGCGTCAGGGGGCGGGCTGCGGCCCGCCCGACGTCGACTGCAGGGCTCCGGGCTGCCACGCCGCCGGCTGCCACGGCGCCTGCTGCCACGTCAGGGGCACCCGCGCTCGAAGCGCCGCCGCCATCCCCCACGTCGTGAGCAGACCGATCCCGAGCCATACGCCGGCGGCGGCGACCGCGCCGACGACCACCATCGCCGCAGTCGCGACGATCGTCACCGGCAGCATCTCGAGCGCGGCCCCGGGCCCGTCGAGGCCGTCCACCGTCGGGGTGAGCATGAGCGCCGGCACCCAGGCGACGCCGAGCATCTCCGGGAGTCCGCTCACCGCTGCGACCACCCAGGAGCCGAGGCGTGCGAGCAGCAGACCGAGCAGCAGCACGCCGACCGGGCGGTGCACGCCTGCACGACGCAGGCGTCGCATGCCGGCCACGATCCCGAGCGCGACGAGCCCGCCGCCGACGAGCACGCAGAGGAACCCGATCGCGATGGCGATCGGCGACGCCATGAGGTCGCCCATCTGGCGGAAGTACGCGACGTCCTCGGGCAGGGGCTCGTCGATGCCGGGTCCCGTCAGCGAGAGGCTCCAGAGCCAGAAGGCGGTGAACGCCCAGGCGATGAGCGGGGAGGCCGCGAGCGGCAGGCCGACGCCCACGAGCGCGCCCCCGATGGCGCCAGCACGGCGCGCGGCGCGCGCGTGCTCCGGCGGCAGCGGCGCGGTGGGGAGCGGCGGCGCGACGGCGGTCATGCCGAGAGGCTACGGGTGGATGCTGGACGGGTCGGCTGCGTGGGCGGTCAGCGCAGCGTGCGCCGCGAGCTGATCTGCCCGGTGTCGAAGCCCAGCAGGTGCAGGCCGCCGTGGAATCGGGCGTGCTCGACCTTGATGCAGCGGTCCATCACGACCGTGAGCCCGCGCGCCTCGGCGTCGTACGCGGCCTCCTCGTTCCAGATGCCCAGCTGCACCCAGATGGTGCTCGCGCCGATCGCGACCACGTCGTCGACGACCGACGGGATGTCCGACGCCTTGCGGAACACGACGACGATGTCGGGCACGCCCGGCAGCGACCGCAGGTCGGGGTAGACGGGCTGGCCGAGGATCTCGGTCGCGTTCGGGTTCACGAACCAGACGTCGAGGTCGCTCGACTGCTGCAGGTACGTGCCGACGAAGTACGACGAGCGCGTCGGGTTCGGCGAGGCCCCGACGATCGCGACGGTCTTCGCGGCGCGGAGGATCGCGAGCCGCTGCCTCGCGTCGGGCCCGACCCACGTGCGCTGCGATCGCAGCAGGCGCGCGAGCGGCGACGAGGCGGGCACCGAGCACGTCAGGCCGTTCTGCAGCTGCACGACCTCGGCGTCGCCCTGCGGCTCGTCGACGGCGGTCCGGGTGTCGGTCATCGGTCCTCCGTCGCGCGCGCGAGCGCCTGGTCGAGGTCGTGGATGATGTCGTCGACGTCCTCGAGGCCCACCGAGATGCGCACGAGGCCGGGGCCGACGCCCGCATCCAGCAGCTGCTGCTCGGTGAGCTGCGCGTGCGTCGTGGATCCGGGGTGGATGATGAGCGTCTTCGTGTCGCCGATGTTGGCGACGTGGCTCGCGAGGTCGACGCCCTCGATGAGGCGCTGGCCGACGGCGCGACCGCCGGCGACGTCGAACGAGAACACCGAGCCGGGGCCCTTCGGCAGGTACTTCGCGGCCCGCTCGTGATGCGGGTGCGACGGCAGCCCGGCCCACGAGACGCGCTCGATCCGCGCATCCTGCTCGAGCCACTCGGCCACGGCGCGGGCGTTCTCGACGTGGCTCTGCATGCGCAGCGGCAGCGTCTCGACGCCCTGCGCGAGCTGCGCGGCCGACTGCGCCGACAGCACGGGCCCGATGTCGCGCAGCTGCTCTGCGCGCAGGCGGGTGAGGAACGCGTACTCGCCGAAGTTGCCGTTCCAGGTGATGCCGCCGTAGTGCGGCACGGGCTCGTCGAGCAGCGGGAAGCGGCCGTTCGCCCAGTCGAAGCGGCCCGACTCGACGACGACGCCGCCGAGCGTCGTGCCGTGGCCGCCGAGGAACTTCGTCGCGGAGTGCACGACGATGTCGGCGCCCCACTCGATGGGGCGGTTGAGGTACGGGGTGGCGATCGTCGCGTCGACGACGAGCGGGATGCCGGCGGCGTGCGCGACGTCGGCGAGGCCCTCGAGGTCGGCGACGGCGCCGGAGGGGTTCGACACCGTCTCGACGAACACGAGGCGCGTGCGGTCGGTGATCGCGGCGGCGAAGTCGGCGGGGTCGTCGGAGGCGACGAACGTCGTCTCCACGCCGAAGCGACGCAGCGTGACGTCGAGCTGCGTCACCGTGCCGCCGTAGAGGCTCGAGGCCGCGACGATGTGGTCGCCCGCACCGGCGAGGGCGGCGAACACGATGAACTCGGCGCCGAGGCCCGACGCCGTCGCGAGCGCGCCGATGCCGCCCTCGAGGCTCGCGATGCGCTCCTCGAACGCCGCGACCGTCGGGTTCGACAGCCGCGAGTAGACGTTGCCGTACTTCTGCAGCGCGAAGCGGGCCGCGGCGTCGGCGGAGTCGTCGAACACGAACGCCGTGGACTGGTGGATGGGGAGCGCACGCGATCCGTGCACGGCATCGGGGATGTTGCCTGCGTGGATGGCGCGCGTGCGGAACCCGTACTCGCGATCGGCCATGCAGCCAGGCTAGGCCGTGCGTCCGGCCGCGCGCGCCCGCGCACGTCACGGGGTGTCATGCGCGAGCGGCGGCGATCGCCGCCGCATCCACGCCGCACACGTCACCGGGACGTGCAGCGCGCTCGACGTGCCGCTGACACGTGGATCCGGCGGGCCGGCACGGCCCGTCAGGCGTCGCCCGGCCGCCTCCCCGTCGCCTGCTGCTCGAGCGCCCCGAGGTGGTGCGCGATCGCCCCGACCGCCGCGGCGGCGGCGCGCGTCGGCGGCTCCCACGACAGCAGCAGGCCGCGAGCTCGTTGCGACGTCGACGCGACCGCGCCGGACTCCTGCTCGCCGCCCACCTGCGCGATCGCGAGCGCGCGCAGCGCCTCCGCGACGGCAACGCGGGCCTCGACGGACAGCGCGTCGGGCACGTCGGGCGTGACGCGCTCCTCGGAGACGACGGAGGCGAGCGCCGTGAGGTCGCGCACCCCCGCCTGCAGCGAGCCGAGGGCGCGCTCGCTGCCGCTCACCGCGAAGCGCCCGCCGCGGGCGCGGAGGTTCGCGCGCCGGGTGCGCTGCGCATCCCACAGCGCGTCGCGCACGTCGTCGGCGACGGCCTGCAGCCCGGCGGCGCGCTCCTCGATCGACACGGGCGGCTGCTCGGCGTCCTCCATCGCATCCGCGAGGTCGTCGAGCAGTCGAGCGGTCGCCGACCGCAGCGACTCGAGGTGCGTCTCGACCGGCACGGTGCGCAGCGGCGGCAGCACCGTGAGGTTCACGGCCGCGCCGATCACGACCCCCATGCCGGTGAGCACGACGTAGGCGATGCCGTACGCCTCGGCGTCGCCACCGCCGGCGATGAGCACGAAGATCGCCGCGACCGGCACGTAGTCGCGGCCGGGACCGGGCGGCAGCATGCCGCCGACGAGGATGGCGACGATCACGATGAGCGGCACGGTCACGAGGCCGTGGAGCCCGATGGCGATCGTGCCGATGGCGAGCGCACCGCCGATCAGCAGCCCGAGCACCGTCTGCCAGCCGGTGCGCAGCGACTCGACCGCCGACGGCATCATCGCGACGACGGCGCCGAAGGGCGCGTAGAAGGCGTACTGGTCGAGGAAGCCCGGCATCGACCGCGCGATGAGCCACGCGATCGTCGCGGCGCCCGCGGCCTTCGCGGCGAGCACGAGCCGGTCGCGCGAGGTCAGCGCGCCGAGCGCTCGCCTCGCCACGCGACGCGGTCGGCTCCCAGCCTCGCCCGCCGCGCCCGACGTCATCGATGCAGCAGCCATCCGCCCGAGCCTAGGAAGGTCGCAGCGTTCGCGCCGGGCCCTTGCGACGCGCGCGGCGGACGTGCCAGGCGTCTCGACCGTTCGGCCCCGGCCGAACGGCTCAGGCGGTCGCGACGGCCTTCGCGACGAGCTCGCGCAGCCGCTGCTCGACCGCCGGCGTCACCTCGACGACCGCGAACACCGTCGGCCACATCGGGCCGTCGTCGAGCCGTGCGCCCTCCTGGAATCCGACGGTGCCGTAGCGCGTGCCGAACTTCGACGCCGGCTGGTAGAACACGACGACGCCGCCGTCGTCGGCGTACGACGGGAAGCCGTACCAGGTCTTCGGAGCGAGCTGCGGCGCGACCTCGGTCACGATGCGGTGCAGCGTCGAGGCGACGTCGCGGTCGACGCCGTCGAGCCCGTCGATGGCCTCGACGCACGCCTCGAGCTCGCGTGCGATCCGCGCGGCTCCCTTGAGGCCCTTCGTCGTGCGCAGCTCCTCGGCGCGCTGCTGCATCGCGGCGCGCTCGTCGTCGCTGAATCCGGACTTCGTCATGGGGTGCTCCTGGTCTGCTGGATGCGGATGAGGTTGCCGGCGGGATCCCGCACGGCGGCGTCGCGCAGGCCGTAGTCCTGCTCGATGGGCTCCTGCACGACGTCGGCGCCCGCGGCCTCGAGGGCGGCGAACGTCGCGTCGAGGTCGTCGGTCGCGAGGTTGACGCCGAAGTACGAGCCCTTGGCGACGAGCTCGTCGATGAGCACGCGCTCGTCGTCGGTGAGCTCGCGCGCGACGGTGGCGGGATGCAGCACGATCGCGGTGTCGGGCTGGCCCTCGGGCCCGACGGTGATCCAGCGCATCCGCCCGGCGCCGACGTCGAGCCGCACCTCGAAGCCGAGGACGTCGCGGTAGAACGTCAGCGAGGCCTCCGCGTCGACGTGCGGGAGGAAGCTCGAGTGGATCGTGATGCCCATGCGCCTACCGTACGAGCGCGGGGGCCCTGGCGGCTTCTCGATTCCTCACCGGTCTCGTGAGCATGCGCACGATGCATGGCGGCATCCCCTCCTGGAAGGGCGCGCCCTCGTCGCGGTACACGCTCGGCGGCACGCCGACGAGCTCGGCGAACCGCGTCGAGAACGTGCCGAGCGACTGCCAGCCCACGGCGAGGCCGACCTCCGTCACCGAGAGGTCGCCGCGGCGCAGCAGCACCATCGCACGCTCGATGCGCCGGGTCATGAGGTATCGGTAGGGGGTCTCGCCGAAGGCGATGCGGAACTGCCGCGACAGCGTGCCGGACGCCCGGTGCACCGAGCGGGCGAGGGCATCGAGGTCGAGGGGCTGCGCGTGGTCGCGATCCATCCGGTCGCGCACGCGCCGCATCGCGACGAGGGTCTCGAGGTCGAGCCGTGCCGCATCGCCCGGGCGGGTCATGGCGTCAGCGTACGCGCGCACGACGGACGAGGGGCCGTCCGTGGCGGACGGCCCCTCGTGGGCGGATGCGCGGGCCGGGGCTCGCGCCGTCGGTGGTCATCGCAGCGGCGGGGCGAGCGCGATGAGCCGGAGCGCGTCGCGATCGCGGCGCTCCTCGGCCTCGGCGCGCACGGTCGTCGCGCGTCGGTCGGGGCGGTGCAACGCGATGCGCGCCAGCACCTCGGCGAGCGCCAGGAGCGCACGCCTGGCTGGGCTCGCAGGTCGCACGGATGCGAGCCGCACGGGTCGGGTCAGGGTCGACATGGAGGGTCCTTCGAATGCGGGCGCGACGGCGCGCCGATATGGGGGTGGCCGCATTCGCGAATGCGCGCTCGAGCGCGCGCCGAATGGCGCGCAGAATGCACGCGGCGCGCGAAGGGAATTGCGCGAGGAATGCGATTCGAGCATGCACTCGCGAATGCGAGCGTGATGCGAGCCCGTTGGGCTCGGGATGCGAGCCCGTCGGGCTCGGTGTCGTGACGCGATCACGCCGACGCGTGCTCGGCTCCGCGGCGCGAGCCGGTGCGGCTCAGGCGGGGAGACGGGCGCTGCGTGGGCAGACGATGCACGGGGGCTGCGAGGCGATGCGCCTCACGGCCGGCGGTGCCGACGTGCTCGCGGCGCTAGTGCGACCCGGAGAAGAGCACCGGGCGGATGCGCGTTGCGTTCGTGACCATGGGCTGCTCCTCTCTCGACGGGAATGCGGCGTGCGCCGTGGACGAGAGCGAGCATATCCGCATCATTCGAGAATGCGCAACACCGATCGCGGAATTCATCGAAGGCAGGCGACGAATTCGCGAACCGCTAGGACTCCTTCGTGATCTCCACGGTCACGAACAGCTCGGACCCGCCGGCGCCGGCGTACACGCCGCGCAGCGGCGCGACGTCGTTGTAGTCGCGGCCGTAGCCGACCTTGACGTGGCGCTCGCCGATGTCGATGAGGTTCGTGGGGTCCCACGCCTGCCAGTCGCCCGTGAACCACTCGACCCACGCGTGGGACTCGCCCACGACCGTCTCGCCGATCTGGGCGTTCGGGCGCGGGTGCAGGTAGCCGGAGACGTACTTCGCCGGGATGCCGACGGACCGCAGCGCACCGATGGTCACGTGCGCGATGTCCTGGCAGACGCCCTTGCGCTTCGCCCACGCCTCGTGCGCGTTCGTGTGCACGTGCGTCACGCCCGACATGTACTGCATCTCCTCGCCGACGTAGCGCGCGATGGCCGCGGCCGCCTCGCCGGGGGTCTCGGTCTCGTCGACGAACCTGCGGGCGCGCTCGGCGAGGTCGTCGAGTGGCCGCGTCCGGTCGGTCTGGCCCAGCTGCTCGACGTACGTCGTCGCGCGACGCGACACCTTCGCGAGCTGCTCCCACGTGATGTCGTGCCCGCCGGTCAGGCGCGGGCGCACCTCCACGAGGCTCGTCGCGGTCAGCTGCAGCTCGGTGTGCGGCGAGAGCACGTCGAACGACGTGACCTTGGTGCCCCAGTAGTCCTCGTAGGTGTTGACGGACGTCGAGGGGCGCACGTCGAGGTTCGAGTAGATGACGAACTGCCCGTCGCTCGTCGACGGCAGCATGCGCGCCTCGTTGTACGACGCGACGGCGGGCGCCTTGTAGCGGTAGCCGGTGGTGTGGCGGATGCGGATGCGGCTCATGCTCGCTCTCCCACCCATGCGGGCAGGTTGTGGGTCGGGAAGTAGCGCTCGCGCACCGCCTCCGAGACCTTGGTGGTCGTGGTCTGCACCGCGTCCATGACGCTCGGCAGGTCGGCGATGATCTCGCCGATGGGTCGGAACTCGAGCTCGGCGCGCACCTGGCCGAGCATGCGCTGCGCGCTGTCGCCGTAGCCGACTCGCTCGTGGCGCGGCTCGATGTCGCGCAGGCACTGCTCGGCGCGCAGGACGCTGAACAGGATCGAGCGGGGGAAGAGGCGGTCGAGCATGAGGAACTCGGCGGCGTTCGTCGAGGACGGCACGCCGCGATACGTGCGCAGGTACGCCTCGTAGGCGCCCACGGAGCGCAGGATCGTCGTCCACGACGGTCCGGCGTCCTCGGTGAGCGCGCGCGTCGCGAGCAGGCGCGCCGTCATGTCGGCGCGCTCGAGCGAGCGGCCGAGGGTCATGAACGACCAGGCGTCGTCGCGGCTCGCGGTCGAGTCGGCGATGCCGGTCGCGAGCGCGGCGCGCTCGCGCACCCAGCCGAACAGCTCGTGCACCTTCTCGCCCGACACGCGCCTGGGCATGCCCGAGTGCGTCGTGTTGAGCACCTCCCACAGCTCGGTGGAGATGATCTCGCGGGCGCGACGGGCGTTCTCGCGGGCGGCGTTGACGGAGTACGCGATCGACGTGGTCTCCATGCGGTCGATCGCGAGCGACGCGATGACGTCGCCGCGGCGCAGCGTGCGGTCTGGCGGCGCGTCGTTGCCCATGACGGCCAGCAGCGCACGGCACGCGGTGTCCTCGTCGACGAACGTGTCCTCGAGCAGCAGCTGCAGGTAGACGTCGAGGATGCGGGCGGTGCCGTCGGCCCGCTCGATGTAGCGGCCGATCCAGAACAGGCTCTCGGCGATGCGACTCAGCATGCTGGCACTCCGTCCTCGTCGCGCAGCTGCTGCTGCTGCTCGGCCTGCCGGGTGCTCGCGGCATCCTGCGGGCTCTGGTCCTGGCGGTGCTCGTGCCCGACGATGCTGATCGGCCTGGTCATGGGCTCGCCCGACCCGCCGAACTCGTCGTCGGCGTCGACGCTCGCGACCGGCTCGCGCGGGTCGCCGAGCACCCACGTGTCCTTCGACCCGCCGCCCTGCGACGAGTTCACGACCAGCTGCCCCTCGGGCAGCGCCACGCGGGTGAGGCCGCCGGGCAGGACCCACACGTCGTGGCCGTCGTGCACCGCGAAGGGTCGCAGGTCGACGTGGCGGGGCCGCATGCCGTCCTCGACGAGGGTGGGGATGGTCGACAGCTGCACGACGGGCTGCGCGATCCAGCCGCGCGGGTCGGCGATGAGGCGTGCGCGCAGCTCGTCGAGCTCCTCGGGCGTCGCGTCGGGGCCGACGACGAGGCCCTTGCCGCCCGATCCGTCGACGGGCTTCACGACGAGCTCGTGGAGCCTCGACAGCACCTCCTCGAGCGCACCCTCGTCCTCGAGTCGCCACGTGTCGACGTTCTTGAGGATGGGCTCCTCGCCGAGGTAGTAGCGGATGAGCTCGGGCACGTACGTGTAGACGAGCTTGTCGTCGGCGATGCCGTTGCCGACCGCGTTCGCGATCGTGACGTTGCCGAGGCGCGCCGCGAGCATCAGCCCGGGGCTGCCGAGCATCGAGTCGGGGCGGAACTGCAGCGGGTCGAGGTACTCGTCGTCGACGCGGCGGTAGATGACGTCGACGCGCGTCGGGCCGTTCGTCGTGCGCATGTAGACGCGGCCGCCACTCGTGAACAGGTCACGGCCCTCGACGAGCTCGACGCCCATGAGTCGGGCGAGCAGCGTGTGCTCGAAGTACGCGGAGTTGAAGACGCCGGGGGTGAGGACGACCACCGTCGGGTTCTCGACGCCCGCGGGCGCCGACGCGCGCAGCGCCTGCAGCAGCCGGTCGGGGTACTCGCCGACGGGGCGCACGCGCATCGACGAGAACATCTCCGGCAACGTCTGCGCGATCATGCGTCGGTTCGAGATGACGTACGAGACGCCGGAGGGCACGCGCACGTTGTCCTCGAGCACGCGCCACTCGCCCTCCTGGTCGCGGATGAGGTCGATGCCCGAGACGTGGATGCGCACGCCGTTCGCGCCCGCGACGCCCGCCGCCTGGCGGTGGAAGTGGGTCGACGACGAGATCAGGGCTGCGGGGATGATGCCGTCCTCGACGGCGCGCTGCGGGCCGTACATGTCGGCGAGGAACGCCTCGAGCGCGAGGACGCGCTGCCTGACGCCCGACTCGACGTGCGCCCAGTCCTCGCTCGTGATGATGCGCGGCACGGGATCGAGCGGGAAGGGGCGCTCCTCGCCGGCGAAGTCGAACGTGACGCCCTGCGCGAGGTAGGAGCGGGCGAGCGCGTCGGCGCGGCCGCGCAGCTCCTGCTGCGTCATGTCCTCGAGGGCCGTGTGGATCTCGCGGTACGGGGTGCGAGGGGTGCCCGACTCGTCGAACATCTCGTCCCACGGGGTGCCCGTGCGCCTCGGAGGATTCGCGAAGGGCTTGTCGTAGTCGTCGAACAGGTCACCCATGTCGCGAGCCTAGCGGGGCTCGTGTTTCGAGCCCGTGTCGGCACGGAGCGCGTGGATCCGTGGATGCGGGTGCGCGCGGGAGGGCGGGAGGTCGCGATCAGCTCGGGTCGCCCGAGGTGACCTCGGTGCGGTCGACGACCTCGCGCAGCTCCTCGAGCACGTCGGTCACGAACGCCGCCTGCTCGTCGGTGAGCCGGCGGGTCACCTCGCGGATGCGGTCGGTCAGGAGGTCGTCGCCGCCGAGGTGGTCGTTGCGGCTCACGGGCATCACGACGCGTCGCCGGCCGTCGCCGGGGTGGCGCAGCGTGCGCACGAGGCCCTGGCGCTCGAGGCGTCGCAGCATGATCGAGATCGCCGAGCGGCTGAGGCCGACGTAGTCGGCGAGGTCGGACGGCGTCGCTGGATCGCCGGCGTCGGAGCGCTCGAACGTGTGGCGCAGCACGGCGCGCTCGGTCGCGCCGGGCTTCGAGGCGGCCTCGCGTCGGCGGTCGAGCCGCAACTCGGCGAGGCGGAGCTCCTCGATCGCGTACGCGACGCTCGTCGGGTCATCCATGCCCGACACCCCCTCGTCCCCGCGTGCCTTCGTCGGGTCCAGCACAGCGGAGCCGGACCGAGATCGTTGCGTCTCGCAACCATCTCGATCAGCGTACAAGTACCGTCGTCGCGACGGCCGTACCCCGATGCCCCCGTCTCCGGGGTAGAAGGACCTCGCGAGACAGGAGCAGCGATGGGAACCCTGCACTACGGAACGGCGAGCTTCGAGCTCGACGACGACGCCCTGCGGCACTTCACCGTGGTCATGGTGACCAAGATGCGACGCAAGGAGCCGTTCCTCGTGCGCGTCCGCAGCGACGACGCGGCGAGGGAGCGGCTGTGGCTGCGCTGCGCCGCCGACGTCGTCATCCGCACCTCCGGCGCCGGCGCCGGCCTCGAGCCCGCCCGGCTCGAGCACATGATGCACGAGGCCAACCACGCCGAGGGCGTCGACCTGTGCGCACCCTGGCGCACGCGGCAGCGGGTCGGCCGACGATGACGGCCGTGCTCCATCCGACTGCGCACGACGAGCACGATCTGCCGCGACCCGTCGGCGCGACGGCGAGGCGCGCCTAGGCGTCGACCTCGTCGATCGCCCGTCGCAGCCCCTCGAGGAAGGTGACGAGGAAGGCCGCCTGCTCGGACGTGAGCCGCTCGGTGATCGCGCGGATGTCGTCGACGAGCTCGGCGTCGCCGGCGAGGAGGTCGACGTGCGGCGCCGGCACGACGATGCGTCGGCGCCCGTCGCGCGCGTGCCGCTGCCTGCGCACGAGCCCATGCTCCTCGAGCCGCCGGAGCGCGACCGACACGGTCGGTCGCGTCAGGCCCGCGAGCTCGGCGATGCGCGACGGGGTCGCAGGCTCGTCCGCATCCGCCTGCTCGACGACGTGTCGCAGCACGGCGCGCTCCACCGATCGAGGGCGCGCGGAGGCGCTGCGGCGACGCTGCAGCGACGCCTCCGCGGCCCGCAGCGATGCGAGCGCGTGCGCCACCTCCGGCGCCGTCTCCTCGAGGGCGGGCACGAGGAGCTCGTCCCATGCCCGGTGTCCGTACGTTCCCACTCGCGACTCTCGACTCGGTGATGGTTGCTCACTGAAAACGACTACTTCCTGCGTGATCCGCGCGGGAAGATCCCCAGTCAATCAGGACATCAGACGAGATAGTTGAGCCACGGGTGGTTCACATCCGAAATCATTAAACCCGGACGAGAGGACATGCGGGAGGGACCCTCGCGCGGGGCGCGAGACGGTGGGCGTCGGCGGCGAGGCGACGACGGCGGGATCAGCCCAGGCGCGCCTCGACGCCGATGCGCTCCCCGGCCTCGACACGCACGTCCGTGAGACGCACGCCAGCCGGCAGCTGGGCCGCGAGGTCGATCGGCTCGCGCACGCGATCCTCGATGCGGCCCCGGACCGCGCCGAGCAGGCCTGCGACGAGCACGTTCGACGACGTGACGCGCAGGTCCTCGACGTGCACGCGCAGCGCGTCGTCGACGCGAAGGGTCGCGGACGCCGACGCGGGCGCACCCAGGAAGCCCTTCTTGACGCGTGCGTCCATCTCGGCACGCACCGTGCGCGGGCCGTCGGACGTGAGGCGGACGTCGAGCTCGCGCAGCTCGACCCCCTGCTCGGCGGCGGTGCGCTCCGCGATGCCCCGCACGACCTCGACGAGCTCGGCCTGCGGCGCCTCGACGCGCAGATGCCCGCGCACCGGGTGCGCCTCGTCGGGCTCGACGACGTCGAGGCCGACCGTGCCGCCCGCGACCTCGACCCAGCGGATGCGCAGGTCCTCGAGCGTCAGCCCGAGCTCGACGGGCACGCCCTCGACGTGGATGGGATGCGCGCGCACCGTGAGCAGCCGCAGCACGCCCGGCTCGGAGGCGATGACGTCTGCCGCGCTCGTGGGCAGCAGGTCGCCCACGCCGGCGTCGTCGGCGAGGAGGCCGTCGAGCCGCACGCCCGTGCCGTCGAGGTCGAGCGAGACGACGTCGGCGCCCTCGACCGTCGCGACGAGGCCGTCGAGCAGCCGCTCGACGCCGGGTCGCAGCGCGTCGGTCGCGTCGCGCAGCACCGCGGTGCGGATGCGGGCGACGAGGTCGTCGCCGGTCGTGGGTCGCGGGGCAGGGCCGAGTTCCAGGTGCTCGCTCATCGACGACAGGCTAGGCGGTCGCGACGTGGACGCGCCGAGAGGGCGCGCCCACGTCGCGGCACGGGTCAGTCGACGAGCCGCGCGCCGATCTCTGCGAGCCGACGACCCTGGTAGCGCGCGGCGGCGAGCACGGCCGTCGACGGCGGCTCGCCCTCGGTGCCCGTCGCGTGGCTCGTGCCGTACGGGTTGCCGCCCGCCGCGTAGAGGAGGTCGTCGGTGTAGCCGGGCGGGACGATGACGCTGCCCCAGTGGTAGAAGACGTTGTTGAGCGCGAGGATCGTCGACTCGAGGCCGCCGTGCGCGTTCATCGCCGACGTGAAGCTCGTGACGGCCTTGCCCGCCATGACGCCTCGGCCCCACGGCCCGCTCGCCGAGTCGATGTACTGCTTCAGCTGCGCCGCCGGCAGCCCGAAGCGCGTCGGCGTGCCGAACGCGTACGCGTCGGCCCACTCGAGGTCGTCGAGCGTCGCCTCCTCGACGGCGGGCGCCACCTCGTCGACGTGGGCGCGCCATGCGGGGTTCGAGTCGATCGCGGCCTCGGGCGCGAGCTCGGCGACGCGGCGCAGACGCACCTCGGCCCCTGCCTCCTCCGCTCCGGCGGCGACCTCCTGCGCGAGGCGGTGGTTCGTGCCCGTCGACGAGTAGTAGATGACGGCGACCTTCATGGTGCGTTCCCTTCGTTCGAGGCTCCAGCGTGCGCAGACCGACGGGATCGCGTCGAGCGCTTGCGCGACGGCGTCGCGGATGCTGCGCATCGCGCGACCCACACGCACGGTGCGATCGCAACGGGGTCCCGGCGTGCGTGCCAGCCGCCGTTGACTGCTGCGCACCGACACGAAGGAGGACGGACATGACCAGCAGCGTCGCCCGGGTGACGACCATCACGAGCCGCTCGGACACGAGCTTCGAGGACGCGATCGCGACGGGGATCGAGCGTGCGAACGCCACCCTGCGGGGCGTCGAGGGCGCGTGGGTCAAGGACCAGACGGTGAGGATCGACGACGGCCGCATCGCCACGTGGCAGGTCGTGCTCGAGATCACCTTCGTGCTCGACGACGCGGGGCGCTCGACCGAGTCGACCGCGCCCGGCCTCTGAGC
Organism: Agrococcus versicolor; assembly: GCF_039531815.1. Classification (NCBI taxonomy): domain Bacteria; kingdom Bacillati; phylum Actinomycetota; class Actinomycetes; order Micrococcales; family Microbacteriaceae; genus Agrococcus; species Agrococcus versicolor. The sequence goes on from NZ_BAAAQT010000008.1 coordinate 287,381, forward strand.
ACCGCGATCTGGATCCTCGACCGCCCCGGCGTCCCGCGACGGCGCCGGGGCGGTCGAGCGCGTGCGGGCCATCCGTCTCGCGCCGCCGCCGCGTGCGCCCGAGCGCCTCGGGCCGCTGCTCCTAGGCTGAACGCGTGACCGACGCCGACCTCGCCATCCGACTCGTCCGCGACGCGGGATCGCTCGCGGCGACCATGCGCGCCGGGGGGCTCGAGGCCAGCTTCAAGACGTCGATCTCGGACGTCGTGACCGCCGCCGACCATGCCGCCGAGGAGCTCGTCGCGCAGGTGCTGCGCGACGAGCGGCCGGACGACGGCGTGCTGGGCGAGGAGGGCGCGTCGACCGCGGGCTCCACGGGCAGGCGATGGGTCGTGGACCCGGTCGACGGCACCTACAACTTCCTCTCGGGCCTCGCGTACTGGTGCAGCGCGATCGCGCTCGAGGATGCCGACGGCGTCGTCGTCGGCGCCGTGCACCAGCCCGTGACGGGCGAGACCTGGGTCGGCGGGCGCGACCTCGCGACGACGCTCGACGGCGTGCCCGTGGCACCGCTCGTCGATCGCTCGCTCGCCGAGGTGAGCCTCGCGACCTACGTGCACCCGACGACGCTCGACGACCCCGACGTCGCGGAGCCGTGGCATGCGATCGTCGGTGGTGCGGCGACGCTGCGCGTGCTCGGGTCGGGGTCGTGCGACCTCGCGGGGGTCGCCGGCGGCCGCATCGGCGTGTGGGCGCAGCATTCGACGGCCGAGTGGGACTGGCTGCCGGGCAAGGCGCTCGTCGAGGCGGCCGGCGGCCGCACCGAGGTGCTCGAGCACCGGGGCCACCGGTGGCACGTCGCCGGCAACGGCCGCGCCGTCGGCGAGCTGCTGACGCTGCTGCTCGCGAGCTGATCGCGGCGCCGCGACGGCCTGCGACGCATCCGTCGCGCGCCGGATCCGCCCTGGGCTCGCGGCGCGAGATGTGCGACCCTGTCGCCGAGAGACGGCGATCCGGTTCCCCTTCGGGCGTCGGATCGCCATGATAGACGTATGACGTCATACCGACGTCGTTCCACCGTACGAAGCCAGGAGCCGCCATGGCCGCGCAGTCCCCGATCGACCTGGTCCGGACGATGATCGACCTGTCGACGATCACGAACCCCGCCGAGACGCGACTGCGACGGGCGTCGAACATCTGGGACCTTCGAGCGATCGCGAAGCGCCGCACCCCGAAGGGGCCGTTCGACTACACCGACGGCGCCGCCGAGGACGAGGTGGGCCTGGCCCGTGCACGCCAGGCGTTCCAGGACATCGAGCTGCATCCCACCGTCCTCGAGGACGTCTCGACGGTCTCCACCGGCTGGGACGTGCTCGGCACCCGCTCCGCGTATCCGCTGGCGATCGCGCCGACCGGGTTCACCCGCCTCATGCACACCGCCGGCGAGACCGCCGGCGCACGCTCGGCCGCCGCCTACGGCATCCCCTTCACCCTCTCGACCCTCGGCACCACCTCGATCGAGCACACCCGCGCCGCCTCCCCCACCGGACGGCTGTGGATGCAGCTCTACATGATGCGCGACCGCTCCCGCTCGATCGAGCTCGTCCACCGCGCGAAGGCCGCCGGCTACGACGCCCTCCACATCACCGTCGACACCCCCGTCGCCGGCGCCCGTCACCGCGACCGCCGCAACGGCATGCAGTTCCCCCCGCGCCTCACCCCCACCGCCATGCTCGACGCCGCACCCAAGGTCGAATGGTGGTGGTCGTTCCTCACCGGCGCCCCCATCGAGTTCGCCGCGATCTCCGAATGGGACGGCACCGTCGCCGAGCTCCTCGACACCATGTTCGACCCGTCCGTCGACTACGACGCCCTCGAAGAGGTCCGCGCCGCCTGGGACGGCCCCATCGTCGTCAAGGGCGTCCAATCCCTCGCCGACGCGAGGCGCCTCGCCGACCTCGGCGTCGACGCCATCACCCTCTCCAACCACGGCGGCCGCCAGCTCGACCGCGCCCCCGTGCCCTTCCTGCTCCTCCCCGAGGTCGCGAAGGAGGTCGGCGCCGACGTCGAGATCCACCTCGACACCGGCATCATGTCCGGCACCGACATCGTCGCCGCCATCGCCCTCGGCGCCCGCTCCACCATGATCGGCCGCGCCTACCTCTACGGCCTCATGGCCGGAGGCCAAGCAGGCGTCAACCGCGCCCTCGCCATCCTCACCGACGAGATCGCCCGCACCATGCGCCTCCTCGGCGTCCACGCCCTCGAAGAGCTCGGACCCCAGCACGTCACCCAGCTTGAACGGCTCCGCCCCCGCCGCTGACGGCCGGCGTCGC
>NZ_BAAAQT010000008.1:289747-389384 GCF_039531815.1 Agrococcus versicolor
GTGCGTGCGGGTGGCTGGTGGATCAGTCGTCGACCGACACGACCGCGAGGTCCTCGGCGAGGTCGACGTCGACGTCCCGATCGCCGCCGAGGTCGACCTGCACCGAGAAGGCGTGGCTGTCGTCGCCCTCGCTCTCGATCGAGTCGACCGTGCCACCGCCGGCGGCCGCGATCGCCGCGTCGACGATGTCGGCGATGCGACCGGTGTCGAGCAGCGGGTCGCCCGTCGAGTCGTCGTCGTCCTGCTGCACGAGCGCCTCGCGGCCGTCGGCGTAGACGCGCACGTCGACCTCGGTGCCGTCCGCGAGCAGCACGTCGACCTTCCAGCCGTCGCGCTCGAGCTCGACGGACGTCGCGCCCTCGCCGTCGGCGGCCGCGACGGCAGCGTCGATCGCGTCGACGAGGGCGGCAGGCTCGCTCGCCGAGGCGTCGACCCCGGGGCCCGCGGGCGACGGTCCCGCCTGGCCGTCGTCGGATCCGCCCTGGCCCTGGTCGTCGTTCGTGGGGCTCGGCGCCTGCGGGCCGCCGGAGGTCATGGGCGCGGTGACGCCGGGCTGCGTGCGCACCTGGTCGTCGCCGTCGTCGTCGAGAGCGTCGGCGACGCCGATGCCGATGCCGGCGACGGCGAGCACGACGGCGGCTGCGCCGGCGCCGATGAGCACGGGCTTGAGGATGCCGCGGCCACGCCTCGGCGCGTCGGCGCCGGCGGCCGGGTGCTCGACGGTGGGCTGCTGGAGGGTGTGCGCCGACGTGTCGGCGGGCGCCTGCTGCGCACCCGGCTGTGCCACGGGGTGCTGGGGCGTCGGGTCGTTCGCGTCGATCGGCTGCTGCGGATCGCGGGGCGTCTGGTCGTTCATGTGCACCACCCTGCCGAGCGGGCGCTGACGCGCGTCTGAACGATCCTGAACGCGCTGTCAGGCGAGGCGTCGCATCCGTCGGCGCCTCGCGCAAGGGGCCCGATGCGCGCATCGGGCTGGATAGCGTCGCAGCATGGACCGCGACTCGTGAGCACCGCCGCACCGCCGATCGTGCTGCTGGGCACGGATGCGCATCCATCGACCGTGGCGGCCATCGCGACCCTCGCGGCCTCCGCCGCCGCGGCGGAGGATCGCGTGGGCGCCGCGCTCGACGTCGCGGGCGCCGTCGCCGCCGCGCTCCCGCTGCCGGGCGCGGGCGCGACGGCGACGCTCTGGTCGGCGCTCGCGAGCGTCGCTGCGATCGACCTCGGCGTCGCGCGCACGCTCGAGCCGCACCTCGACGCGCTCGCGATCCTCGCGGAGGCCGGCGCGAGCCCCGCGCAGGACGACGCTGCGACGTGGGGCGTCTTCGCGGCAGAGGGAGCCGGGCACCGGCTCGTCGCCGAGCAGGATGGCGACGACTGGCGGCTGACGGGCTCGAAGCCGTGGTGCTCGCTCGCGAGCCGGCTCGACCGCGCGCTCGTCACCGCCGTCGTCGACGACCGCCGCGGCCTGTTCGCCGTCGACCTCGCGGATGCGGGCGTCACCGTCGACGACGCCGCCGCCTGGGCGTCGCACGGGCTCGCCGACGTGCCGAGCGTGCCCATCCGCCTCGACGACGTGCGCGCGCAGCCCGTGGGCGAGCCGGGCTGGTACCTCGAGCGCCCGGGGTTCGCGTGGGGCGGCATCGGGGTGGCGGCGATCTGGCACGGCGGCGCCGTCGGCGTCGCGCGCACGATGCGGGCGGCCGCCGATCGCCGCGAGCCCGACGACGTCGCGCTCATGCTGCTCGGCCGCGTCGACCGCGCGCTCGCCGCGAGCGGCGCCCTGCTGGCGGGGGCGGCCTCCGCGATCGACGCGGGTGCCGTCGACGACGCCGCGGTCCTCGCCCTGCGCGCTCGCGGCGTGGCCGCCGCGACGGTCGACGAGGTGCTGGGATGCGCCGATCGCGCGCTGGGCCCCGCGCCCCTCGCGCTCGACGCGCAGCACGCCCGCCGCGTGGCCGACCTGCACATCTACGCCCGGCAGCACCACGCCGACCGCGACGACGTCGCCCTCGGCCGTGCCCTCGTGGCGACGGGGGCGCGCTGGTGACCTTCCGGCACGACGACGCCGGCATCCCCGTCGACGCGTGGGCCGGCATGATCGGCGATCCCCTCGACCTCGCGGGCGTGGCGCGCGTCGTGGTCGTCGCGGCGCATCCCGACGACGAGTCGCTCGGCGCGGGCGGCCTCATGCTGCGCTGCGCGCGGCTGGGCATCGCGGTCGACGTCGTGCTGCTCACCGACGGCGAGGCCTCGCATCCCCGCTCCCCCACGCTCGGCAGCGCCGCGCTCGGCGCGCGCCGCAGGGTCGAGTCGGTCGCCGCTGCTGCGGCGCTGGGCGTCGACGCGGATCGCCTGCACCATCTCGGCATCGCCGACGGGGCGGTCGCCGACGCGCAGGACGAGGTCGTGGCCGCGATCGTCGGCGTCGTCGGCGACGGTCGCGACGCGCTCCTCGTCGCGCCGTGCAGGCTCGACGGCCATCCCGACCACGAGGCGGCGGGCCGTGCGGCCGCCGTCGCCGCCGCACGCACCGACGCGCGGCTGCTCGAGTACCCGATCTGGCTGCTGCATGCCGGCAGCGCCGACGCGCTCGACGGCCTCGCGCTGAGCCACCTCGCCCTCGACGCCGACGAGCGGACGTCGAAGGACGTCGCGATCGCCGCCCACGAGAGCCAGGTGCGGCCGCTGTCGGCCGCGGAGGGCGACGAGGTGCTGCTCGGCGAGCACGTGCTCGCCCACTTCCGCACCGACGTCGAGCGCTTCGTCGTCGCAGACGCCGCCGTCGACGACGATCGCCTCGACCGACTGCACGCCGCGGAGGACGAGCCGTGGGGCGCCGACGAGCGGTGGTACGAGCTGCGCAAGCGCGCGCTGCTGCTCGCGATGCTGCCTGCCGAGCGGCTCGGCCGCGTGCTCGAGGTGGGCTGCTCGACGGGCGTGACGACGGCGGCGCTCGCGCGGCGGGCGGATGCCGTCGTCGCGATCGACTCGTCGCCCGCGGCCCTCGCTCGCGCCGCCGAGCGCTCACGGGAGCTGCCCGTGACGCTCCTGCGCGGTGCGGTGCCGGCGACGTGGCCGGAGGGCGCGTTCGACCTCGTCGTCGTCTCCGAGGTCGGCTACTTCCTGTCGCCTGCCGCCCTCGCCGGGCTCGTCGACCGCGTCGCGTCGAGCCTGCGCCCCGACGGCGCCGTCGTGCTGTGCCACTGGCGGCATCCCGTGCGCGGCTGGCCGCTCGACGCCGACGCCGTGCACGCGGCGTTCGACGACGATCGCCTGCCGCCGCGCGCCGCCGCGTACGTCGACGCCGACGTGCGGATGGAGCTGCGAGCGGTGCCCGCCTCGATGCCGCCTGCGGGCCGATGAGGCGCATCCGCGAGGTGCGCGTCGTCGTCCCGGCCCGCGACGAGCAGGACCGCATCGACCGCTGCCTCGACGGCATCGCCGCCGCACGCGCGGTCGTGGAGGCACGGGGCGTCGTCGTGCGCGTCGTGGTGGTGGCCGACGCGTGCCGCGACGCGACCGCCGCCGTGGCCGCGGCGCACGACGGCGTCGAGGTCGTGTCGATCGCCGCCGCCCGCGTGGGCGTCGCACGGCACCGGGGCGTCGGGGCATTCGCCGACGACGGGCACGGCGCCGACCCCGCGACGGTGTGGACGGCGTCGACCGACGCCGACAGCGTCGTGCCGCCCGACTGGCTCGCCGTGCACCTCGCGCTCGCCGACGCGGGCGCGGACGCCGTGCTCGGGCTCGTGCACCTGCGGCCCGACGATGCGAGCGCCGCCGTGCTCGCCCGCTGGCACGCGAAGGCCGGGCTCGGCGAGCGCGTGCACGGCGCGAACCTCGGCGTGCGGCTCGACGCCTACCGCGCCGTCGGCGGCTTCCCGCCGCTCGCCGCGCACGAGGACGTCTCGCTCGTCACGGCGCTGCGCGCCGCCGGCCGACGCGTCGTGCCGACGACGCGCGCATCCGTCCTCACCTCCGGCCGCCGCGACGGCCGCGCGCCGAGCGGCTTCGCAGGCCACCTGCGGGCGATCGCCCTGCAGGACTGACGCCCCAGGGGCGCGTCTCGCACCGTCAGTCGGTCGGTGCCGCCGGCAGCTCGAGCACGAAGCGCGCACCGCCGAGCGGCGACGTCGCGACCCACGCGTCGCCGCCGTGCGCGCGCGCGACCTCGCGCACGATCGCGAGCCCGAGGCCCGATCCGCCGTCGTCGCGCGCCCGCGCCTCGTCGAGGCGCACGAATCGCTCGAAGACGCGCTCGCGCTCGCCCTCGGCGACGCCCGCGCCGTCGTCGTCCACCCACGCCATCGCGCGCCCGTCGCGCACGACCGATCCGATGGCGATGCGCGTCGCGGCGTGCCGCATGGCGTTGTCGACGAGGTTGCGCAGCGCCCGCCCGAGCAGCCGCCCGTCGCCCGCCACCGGCGCGACGCGGATCGCCGTGCCGTCGACGATGCCGCCCAGCGAGCGCACGCGCGACGCCTCGGCGTGCGCGAGGTCGTCGAGGTCGACGGTCCTGCGCGCCTGCGTGCCGTGCTCGTCGAGCCGCGCGAGCAGCAGCAGCCCCTCGACGATGCCGTGCATCCGCTCGCCCTCGCCCAGCACGACGTCGGCGAGCTCGCCCGGCGTCGTCGTCTCGGGATGCGCGCGCGAGAGCTCCGCGAACTGGCGCATGGTCGCGAGCGGCGAGCGCAGCTCGTGCGACGCATCCGACACGAAGCGCTGCCGCGCGCGCACGCCGTCGTCGACGCGCGCGAGCATGCGGTTCATCGTCCCGGCGAGCCGGTCGACCTCGTCGCCCGAGCCCGTCGTCGGCACGCGGCGGTCGAGCGCCGTGACGTCGAGCCGATCGACCTGCGCGCGGATACGGTCGACGGGCGCGAGCGCGCGCCCCACGACGATCCACACGACGGTGCCGATGAGGACGACGGCGAGCGGCACCGCGACCGCGAGCAGCCACGTCGCCGTCCACACGGCGTCGTCGATCTCGCGCACCGACCTGCCGACGACGATCGCGCCGTCCGCGACGTCGGCCGCCACGACGACGTAGTGCTCGCCTGCGACCACCGCCTCGATCGCGTCGGCACCCGTGGGCACGGGCAGCAGCGCCGCGTCCGGCGCGTTGACGACGATGCCGCGCGACGATCGCAGCGCGACCAGCACGTCGTCGTCGCGATCGACGAGCGCCGCCGTCTGGATCGTGCCGGCGTCGACGCCCTCGGCGAGCGCGGCGAGCTCGTCGGAGAGCTGCTCGGCGACCGACGCCTGCAGCGTGCGCTCGAGCGTCCACACCATCGCGACGGCGCCGACGCCGAACGCGATCGTGACGACCGCGAGCGCCGCGGCCGTGATGCGCACGCGGATCGACGCGCGCCGCCGTCCGCGCGGTGACGCCTCCGCGACCTCCGCCCTCGCCTCCGCCGCCTCCGCCGCCTCAGCCACCGTCGGCCGCCAGCCGGTACCCCGAGCCGCGCACGGTCTGGATCGCGTCGCGCCCGAAGGGGCGGTCGACCTTGCGCCGGATGCGCCCGACGTACACCTCGACGATGTTCGGGTCGCCGTCGAAGTCCTCGCTCCACACGTCGTCGAGCACCTGCGTCTTCGTGACGGCCTCGCCCTTGCGGCGCAGGAGCAGCTCGAGCACCGCGAGCTCGCGCGCCGTGAGCTCGACCTCCGTCTCGCCGCGGTGCACCGTGCGCGCCGCAGGGTCGAGCCGCAGGTCGCCGGCCTCGAGCACGACGGGACGCTCGCGGCCCCCGCGGCGCACGAGGGCGCGGATGCGCGCGACGAGCACGGGGAACGAGAACGGCTTCGTGAGCCAGTCGTCGCCGCCGGTGTCGAGGCCCTCGACCTCGTCCCACTCGCCGTCCTTCGCGGTGAGGAAGAGCACGGGCGTCCAGATGCCCTCGGTGCGCATCGTCTGGCACACGCGGTAGCCGGACATGCCGGGCATCATGACGTCGAGCAGCACGACGTCGTAGGCGAACTCCCGCGCTCGCCACAGCCCGTCGACGCCGTCGTGGGCGACGTCGACCGTCATCCCCTCGGCCTCGAGGCCGCGGCGCACGCCGTCGGCGAGCCGCACCTCGTCGTCGACCAGCAGCACCCGCATGCCCCGATCCTGGCCGCTGCGCGCTGACGCGGGGCTGAACGGCGCGGCCCCGGCGCGATCTCCGCCTCGATGGGCAGGGCGGGCCAGGCGTTCGCCGATGGCATGACGCCGCGGGTCGACCCCGCCGACGCCGACGCGAGAGGATGGGACGTCGGCCCGCCCGGCACGGAGGACGCATGCAGCACCAGACGATCGCACCCGAGGCCCTCGACCGCATCCGCGGCGACTTCCCCGAGCTGGCCGAGGAGGTGCAGGGGCATCCCCTCGCCTACCTCGACACCGGCGCGACGGCGCTGCGCCCCACGCCCGTGCTCGACGTCGAGCGCTCGTTCGGCGAGACGCGCACCGCCGCCGTGCACCGCGGCGCGCACACGCTCGCGGCGCTCGCGACCGTCGCGTACGAGGACGCTCGCGAGCGCATCGCGGCGTTCGTCGGCGCCGACGCCGACGAGGTGAGCTGGACGCAGAACGCGACCGACGCCCTCAACATGGTGTCGCTCTCCCTCGCTCGCGCGCAGCGGTCGCCGCACGAGTCGCTCGTCGACCTCGGCCCGGGCGACGTCATCGTCACGACCGAGGCCGAGCACCACGCGAACCTGCTGCCGTGGCAGGATCTCGCCGCCGCGACGGGGGCCACGCTGCGGGTCATCCCGGTCGACGACGACGGCGTGTGGACGGCCGACGACGCCCGTGCCGTCATCGACGAGCGCACGCGCGTCGTCGCCTTCGCGCACGTCGGCAACGTCACGGGCCTCGTCGCGCCCGTCGCCGAGATCGTCGAGGCGGCCCGCGCCGTCGGCGCCCTCACGGTGCTCGACGCGTGCCAGTCGGCGCCGCACATGCCGCTCGACCTCCACATGCTCGGCGTCGACGCCGCGGCGTTCTCGTCGCACAAGATGCTCGGGCCCGGCGGCGTCGGCGTGCTGTACCTGCGCCGCGAGCTCGGCCTCGCCCTGCCGCCGGCACGCACCGGCGGATCGATGATCACGACCGTGACGCTCGAGGGTGCCGAGTGGATGCCGCCCCCGCAGCGCTTCGAGGCGGGCACGCAGGCCGTGACCCAGGTCGTGGGGCTCGCGGCCGCCGTCGACTACCTCGACGCCGTCGGCCTCGAGGCCATCGCCGCGCACGAGGTGGCGCTCGGCGCCCGACTCGCCGAGGGCCTCGCGACGATCGACGGCATCCGCCTCATCGGCCCCGCCGCCGGGCGCGACCGCGTCGGCCTCGCGAGCATCGTCGTCGACGGCGTGCACGCGCACGACGTCGGCCAGGTGCTCGACGCGCAGGGCATCGCCGCGCGCGTCGGCCACCACTGCGCGCAGCCGCTGCACCGCCGGCTCGGGGTCGCCGCGACGACGCGTGCGAGCACGTACCTCTACACGACGGAGGCGGAGGTCGACCGCTTCCTCGACGCCGTCAGCGGCGTCCGCGCCTACTTCGGGGTCGGACGATGAGCGGCCTCGACGACCTGTACCAGCAGATCATCCTCGACCACGCGAAGGCCAGGCACGGCGAGGGTGCGCTCGACGCGGAGTCGGCGCACGCGGAGCGCTTCGAGCGCAACCCGACGTGCGGCGACGAGGTGCGGCTGCGCATCACGATCGACGGCGCGGACGTCGATCGCGTCGGCTGGGAGGGGCAGGGCTGCTCGATCTCGCAGGCCTCCGCGTCGATCCTCGGGCAGGACGTGCCCGGCCTCACGCGCGCGGCGGCGCAGGACCGCGTCGACGCGATGCGCCGCATGCTGCGCACGCGCGGCGAGCACGACGAGGCCGACCTCGAGCTGCTCGGCGACGCCTCGGCGTTCGAGGGCGTCGCGAAGTTCCCCATGCGCGTGAAGTGCGCCATGCTCCCGTGGGTCGCGCTCGAGGACACGCTGCGGCAGGTCACGGCGCGCGACTGAGGCCCGGATGCGCGGCCGTCAAGGCCGTGCGGGCAGGTGGCCGCGGCACCTAGCGTCAGGGCTCCACCATCGTCTGGAGCAGCCATGCCCATCACCGTCACCGACTACGCGCACATGCGCCTCACCGTCACCGACATCGCGCGCTCCCGCGCCTTCTACGAGGCCGTCTTCGGCTTCGACGTCGCGTTCGAGGCGCCGCCGGAGGACGCCGACGAGGCGACGAAGGAGCAGCTCGCGTTCCTGTTCGGCGGCGTCATCTACGCCTTCCCCGGCGGCCTGCTCGGCCTGCGCCCCGTCGCCTCCTCGGAGGACCGCTACGACGAGGACCGCGTCGGCCTCGACCACGTGAGCTTCGCGGTCGCATCCCGCGACGTGCTGGACGACGCCGTCTCGACCCTCGACGAGCTCGGCGTCGCGCACGAGGGCGTCAAGGAGATCGGCGGCGGCAGCATCCTCGAGTTCCGCGACCCCGACGACATCGCGCTGGAGCTGTTCGCGGCGGCCTAGTCGGAGGAGTGGGCGTCGCCGAGGAGGGACTCGACGTACACCCGGCCTGCTGCCGGCGCATCGTCCTGCCAGCGCACGAGGAACACGTCCGCGATCACGGAGTCGTCACGTTCAGCGTGGTGCAGAGCGTCCTCAGTCGAGGCATACGAGAAGATCGACGCCTGATCGGATGTCAGAGCCTGAATGCAGGGATTCGAGGACCCGTCGCAGAGCTCGTCGGTGGCATCGCGCTGGCTGGTCAGCACGTCGTTCGCCTCTGTGTCGAAGACGGTCGCGAGATCGACGGTCTGGCTGGGCGCACAGCCGCTGAGGATCACGGCGATCGCCGCGATGGCGACTGCCAGGGCGCGTTGCTGCATGAGCTCCTCACCTCAGTATCGGTTGGCAGTGTTCCAGTTGCAACGGTGGATCGCTGAGCCGAAGAACCAATTGCCGAGGGTACGGGCGGGGCGGTCGTACTCGAGGTCCCAGGTGACACCCGCGAGGTCGAAGTAGCCGCCAGCCGCATGGCAGTCGTACTGCTGACGCACCGAGACGTTGACCCGGCTCTGTCCGAGGTTGCGAGCCTGGAACTCCGCCCACCCTTGGTTCAAGAAGATGCCGTAGTTCGTCGGACGATGGATGCTTTGGCCGAAGACGGACTTCGAGAACGAGTGCTTCCTCAGCGTGACGCTGTAGGTGAAGCCCTGGAACAGGTTCTTGCCGAGGTATGGGTCCGCGACGATCGGATACGTGAAGTCGCCAGCGGCATGGTTCACGACTTGTACGAGCATGGTGCCGTCGACTTCGAAGTGAGTGGGTACGGAGCGGCCTTCGGCGTCGAGGGCCCATGGCGGAGCCACGAATCCGAGGAATGCTCCCTGAGGGTCGCGGACGGTCGCCAGGCCGTCGACGTCCACCACGATGTCGACCGCTTCTCCGTCACCGAGATCGAGCGGAATCCGCTCCGATGCGTCAGAAGACTCGATCGAAGCCACGATCTGCACCGATGCATCCTCCTTCACGATCACCAGCACTTCGATACCGGGAGACGCTTCGACGACGAGAGCGCCGTCATCGGTGATGATGGCGGGATCGTCAGCCACCGTGAGGATCTCGGCCGTGAACGTGTCGCCCACGAGTCCTGTGAGCTCGATGGCAACCTCCTCTGCGTGCAAGGTCGCTGATCCTTCGGCGAATTCCTGCTGCGTCATCGGATCCACGGCGACGGCCTCGACGCGAGCCTCGCTCTCCGACACGGAGACATCGGTGGCCACGTCCTCGAAGACCTCCGGGGCAACGGCGACGACCACGGCCCCGACTGGCGTCTCGGCAAGCTCGCTGCCTCCATCTGCATCGGACGCAGGCAATCCGACACCCAAGCTCGAAAGCGCGATCACGGCGCCCGTCGAGAGCACAGTCCGAACACGGATCGTCCCTGTCATGCGCTCATGTCTATGCGACGCGAGACGCCGGATTGACCCTCTCCCTGCCAGTCGTCCACCGCGGGCTACGTGGGCCCCGGTGCATCGAAGAGGATTGGCTCACCACACGACCGTGGCTCAGCTCGCGGCAGCCTCCCGCGCGGCGATGCGCGCCCGCACCTCGGGGCGGCGCAGGGGCGGCACCGTCTTGGGAGGCTGCCTGCGATCGGGCAGATCCTCGAGCAGGTGGCGGGTGATGTGGGCGATCTCGGCGACCGCCTGCTCGAAGGCCTCGCGCGTGCGTTCGGTGGGATGCGTGATGCCCGAGACCTTGCGCACGTACTGCCGTGCGGCGGCCTCGACCTCGTCGTCGTTCGCTGCCGGCTCGAGCCCGCGCAGCGTGGTGATGTTGCGGCACATGGCCGTCACGGTACGCCTGCGGTCGCCGGGCATCTACCCCGTCGCGCGAGGGATGCCGCGCGTCAGCAGTACCGGTCGATCGCACCCTCCGCGACGGACGCCGGACCGCCGGCGACGTAGCGGTACGTCGCACCGATCCTCGGATCGATGCCGAACGTGTACAGGCACTGCGGCGTCGTCAGCAGCAGGGGCGCTCCCGTGCGAGCGGTGATCATCGAGCCCGCGAGCGCGTCCGGGAAGGTGGAGCCGGATGCGAACACCGCCGGCACCGTCACGACCTCCGGCGCGAAGTAGGCCGCGATGCCTGCGGAGACCGCGTAGCGATCGGCCCCGTCGATGCGCTGCGGCGCGACGCCGGCGGCCGCGCGGATGCTCGCCATCTGCGGCTCCTCGACCGAGCGGACGCCGCCTGCGACGACGACCTCGTTCGGATCCATGCGCTGGAGGGCTGCCTGCACTCCCGCGGGGAGCGAGGCCGGCGTCGTCAGCAGCACGGGCGCCTCGGCACCCGGCATCGAGCCGGCCGACGCGAGGCCGAGCGCATCGGGGAAGCTCTGCCCGTTCGCGAGCAGCACGGTGTCCTGATGACCGGGGAAGAACGCATCCGCGACGTTCACCGCCACGGCGAAGCGGTCGGCGCCTCCGATGCGCGTCGGTGCGACGCCGGCGAGCGCCCCCGCCTGTGCCAGGACGGCGTCCGAGACCGACCTCGGTCCGCCGATCACGACGATCTCCGATGGCCGCACGCGTCGGATCTCCTCGACGACGGCGTCCGGCAGCGCGTCGGGCTGCACGAGCAGCACCCCGCCGCCGACGGAGGCCGCAGCCGGACCCGCTGCGAGGGCATCCGGGAACGTGCGTCCGCTGACCAGGAACAGCGGGGAGCCCGGCTCCGTCATGAGCTCCGAGATCGAGACCGCAACCTCGAACCGGTCGGCACCGCCGAACCGCCGCGTCATCGGGAACGCCTCCGGCACGGACGGGTCGGAGGAGAGCCGAGCCTCGTCGTCGTCGGAGACGCCATCGCCGTCGCCATCGACGTGCAGTGCGAAGTCTATCTCGTACGCGCCCTCCCACGCGGTCGTGAGCGGGACGCCTCGGGGCTCGGCGTAGTCCTGCGAGGCCGTGTACCAGGGGCCGGTCACGGTGAGGATGGCATCCTCCTCGCCTCGGAGGCCCATCTCGTACCGGCCGTCCGCGTCGGTCTGCACGGTGCCGAAGGGGCCCACCGGGACGGTGCCCACGCCCCAGCCGGCGGCGACCGTCACGCCCGGCAGCGGCGCTCCGGTGTCGGCGTCGACCACTCGCCCGGTCACGACGGCACCACGCAGGAGCGACAGCAGCGGCGCCTCGACCTCCTCGCCCGAGCGCGCCTCGACGAGCACCCCGGTGCGATCGCCCGCCGCGATGTACGGCGACGAGCCGCCCGGGCGGATGCGCACCGGGCCCGGCGGCACCTGGACCGCGTAGCGTGCGACGGCGTCGGTCGTGGTCCAGGCGAGCTCCATGCCGGATCCCGTCGTCGCGGCGAGGGACGTGTGGACGACCGGCTCGCCGGAGGTGGCCTCCACCACGGAGCCGACGACGAGCCCGTTGCGCTGCAGCGTCACGTCGATCGTGCGCGGGATGCCGTCCTGGACGACCACGGTCCGCCATGCGGACGCGAAGTTCAGGGCATCGCCGCGCGACCCCCGGTCGTCGAGGGACAGGTGGAACGTCCCGGGTGCGACGTCCGACAGCGTGTAGCGGCCGTCCGCACCGGTCCGGTACGAGACCGCCGGCCGATAGGGGACCTGACCCGCGAGCTCCACGAGGATGTCCGAGAGCGGCGCGCCCGCGGCGTCCGTGACGATGCCCGACACGGTCACGGGAGCGGCGTGCGCGGTCGCCACCGGCGAGATGGTCGACCATCCGAGCATGAGCGCCGTCGCCGCCGCGATGAGCAGCGCCACGCGCGAACCGGCGCGCATGGGACGCGGCCGTCGCGGTGCGCGGCGGGTCGTGGCCTCGGGCATGGTGACTCCATCGCGTCGTGTCATCTCGGACGGATGCGGAGACCCTGCCGATGGCCCCGATGCTAGCGGTGCGAGCCCGAGACATGAGCCTTCGTCAGGCGCGGGATCCTTAGCCCGTCGCGCGACGCCGGAGCGCGTTCGACCCGTCGGCCGAGGTCACGAGCCTCAGCCGGCGAGCAGCGAGCGGAGGCCCGCCTCGCCCGCGCGCATGAGCGCCGCGTGGCTCGACCGCAGGCGCCTCGGCGCGACGCGCACGAGCGCGCGCAGCGAGCGACGCTGCAGCATGACGTGCTGCTGCATGACGGCGCGCGTGCCGCCTGCGGGTGCAGTCGACAGGTGCCAGGAGCACCAGCCCAGCACGTCGCCGTGCAGTCGGGCGGCCACGACGCCGTCGGAGGCGTCGAGGCCGGACACGCGGATGCGCAGCGGCGCCGGCAGCGGCCCACGGAGCGCGACGGTGCGGTCGGCACCCTCGTCGCCCTCGACCTCGAGCACGCTCGACCACCACGATGGGTACGCGCCGACGTCGACGAGCGCCGCTCGCACGACCTCGGGCTCGGCATCGACCTGCCACACGGTCCGGAAGCGGAGATCGGCTGGCATGCGTCCATCCTCTCGCGCCTGCGCGGCTGCATGCCGCATGCGGCATGCAACCGAAGGCGCATGGTGGCCCGATCCGCGGCGGATCGCAAGCCGTCCGCCCGCCGCCATGATCGGGGAGCAGAGTGACGGCATGCGCATCGTCACCCCCGTCGCCCTCGCAGCCGCCGCGCTGGCGGTCACCGTCCTCGCCGGCTGCGGTGGCGACCCCCAGCCGAGCGCCGCTCCGGCGCCGACGCCGTCGCAGACGCAGAGCGCCGAGCCCAGCGCGTCGCCGCCCGCCGTCTCGCCGAGCCAGTCCGCATCGGCTGCGCCCGAGGGGTCGTGCACGGCGGCAGGGCTCGCGATCTCCCAGCAGACGGGCGACGCGGGGGCTGGATCGGTCACCGTGACCTTCACGTTCGAGAACGTCAGCGCCGAGGCGTGCACGCTCGCCGGCTTCCCGGGCGTCTCCGCCGTGGGCGGTGGCGACGGCGAGCAGATCGGCCAGCCCGCGACCCGCTCGGACGCGGCGTTCGACGCCGTCGAGCTGCAGCCGGGCGCCTCGGCCACGGCGTCGATGCGGATGGTGAACGTCGCGGGCGGCGGCGGACCGCTCGGCGAGTCGTGCGAGGCCGAGCCGGCCGACGGCTGGCGCGTCTACCCGCCGGAGGCGACCGACGCCGCCTTCGTCCAGGTCGACGGCCTCACCGCATGCGCGGGCGACGTCGACTGGATCACCGTCGATCCCGTCGTGGGCTGACCGCGATCCGTCCAGGTCGGCGGACCGGCGAGCGCCTGTCGAGATGCCTCGACCAGGGCCGTCGTCGAGGTCGCGAACCGCGCTGGCGCGCAGCAGGGCATGAGGGCGCGCACCGCGGACTCGCAGCATCGATGCCTAGGGTCGGCGGCATGCGACTGCGATCACTCCCGCTCGCGCTCGCGGTCGTCGTCGCGCTCGGCGTCGGTGGCTGCGCCGGGCAGCCCGACGACGAGGCGTGCGCCGACGTGACGGCGATCGACGAGGCGTACGAGACGCTCGACGAGGCGCTCCCCCGCCAGCAGGAGGGGACGTACGCCGGCGCGCTCATCGAGCAGACCTACCTCGTGGAGGAGGCGATCGACGCGGCACGCGACGACGCGACGGACGATGGGCTCGTCGCCTCGCTCGACCGGATCGCGGACCGCATCCAGGAGCTGCGCGAGGCCGCGGGCGACCTGGACTTCGCCGTGTCGGCGACCATCACCGCCGTCGACTACGCGCTGTCCGAGGCGGATGGCGCGATCGACGACGTGCTGGCCGACGTCTGCCGCTAGCCGCTCGCCGCTCGACGGCGCACGCCGATCACGCAGCCGAGCACGGCCGACCCCGTCCGTGCGGGCCGACCGTGCTCCGGCGATCGAGCGTCAGGCGCGCAGCGACGCCCCGAACGCCTCGAGGAGCATGTCGATCTCCGACTCCTCGATGACGATGGGCGGCGCGAGGCGCACCGTCTGACCGTGCGTGTCCTTCGCGAGGATGCCGCGATCCATGAGCCGCAGGCAGACCTCGCGGGCCGTGGCGACCTCCGGGTCGATGTCGATGCCCGCCCACAGGCCCGCGCAGCGCACCTCGGTGACGCCGTGGCCGACGAGGGCGCGCAGACCCTCCTCGAGGCGGGCGCCGATCGCGAGCGCGCGTCGCTGCATGTCGCCCTCGGCGAGCATCCGCACGACCTCGAGGCCGACGGCCGCCGCGAGCGGGTTGCCGCCGAACGTCGAGCCGTGGCTGCCGGGCGTGAGGACGCCGAGCACGTCGGCGTCGCCGACGACGGCCGACACGGGCACGATGCCGCCGCCGAGCGCCTTGCCGAGCAGGTAGAGGTCGGGCACGACGTCCAGCTGCTCGCAGCGGAAGGTGGCGCCGGTGCGGCCGAGGCCGGACTGGATCTCGTCGGCGATGAGCAGCACGCGCTCGCGCTGCGTGATCTCCCGCACGCGCGGGAGGTAGTCGGCCGGCGGGATGCCGACGCCCGCCTCGCCCTGGATGGGCTCGATGAGCACGGCGGCCGTGCGCGGCGTGATCGCCGCGGCGAGCGCGTCCGCATCCCCGTAGGGCACGGTGACGAACCCGGGCGTGAACGGGCCGAAGCCCTGCCGCGCCTCGGGGTCGTCGGAGAACGACACGATCGTCGTCGTGCGGCCGTGGAAGTTGCCGGAGGCGACGATGATCTCGGCCTGCCCGTCGGGCACGCCCTTCACCTCGTACGCCCAGCGGCGGGCGATCTTGATGCCCGACTCGACGGCCTCGGCGCCCGTGTTCATGGGCAGCACCATCTCCTTGCCCGCGAGGGCTGCGAGCTCGGTGACGAACGGTCCGAGCGCGGCGGAGTGGAAGGCGCGGCTCGTGAGGGTGACGCGGTCGAGCTGCGCCTTGGCGGCCTCGACGAGGCGTGGGTTGCCGTGGCCGAAGTTCACGGCGGAGTAGGCGGCGAGGCAGTCGAGGAAGCGGCGGCCGTCGACGTCGGTCACCCACGCCCCCGACGCCGACTCCACGACGACGGGCAGCGGGTGGTAGTTGTGCGCCGCGTGCTCCTCGACCTGCGCGATCGCGGCGGCCGTGCGGGTGTCGGTCGCCGCCACGGATGCGGCGGTCATCGACGCAGCTCCAGCGTGCAGCACTTCACGCCGCCACCGCCGAGCAACAGCTCGGACAGGTCGAGGCCGATCGTCTCGTAGCCGCGGGCCTGCAGGTCGCGCTCGAAGCCCTTCGCGCGGGCGGCGATGACCATCGAGCGGCCGTCGCCGAAGGAGTTGAGGCCGAGCACGGCCGCGTCCTCCTCGCCCACGAGCACCGCATCCGGGTATCGGCGCTCGAGCTCGGCACGGCTCGCGTCGTCGAACGCCTTCGGCAGGTAGGCGACGTTCTCGTCGTCGAGGATCGCGATGGCGGTGTCGAGGTGGTAGAACGCCGGGTCGACGAGGCGCAGGCTCACGACCTCGCGGCCGAAGATGCTGCGCAGCTCGTCGTGCGACTCGAGCGTCGTGCGGAAGCCGTGGCCGGCGAGGATCGCGTCGCCCGAGACGAGGAAGTCGCCCTCGCCCTCGTTGACGTGCTCGGGCACGTGCACGTCGAACCCTGCCTCCTCGAGCCACGCCATGTAGGCGGGGCCCTCGGCGGCGCGCTGCTCGTACGTGAACAGGGCGCCGTACGCCTTGCCGTCGAGCGTGAAGCCGCCGTTGGCGGAGTACACCATGTCGTTGAGGCCGTCGATCGGGTCGATGAGGTGCACGTCGTAGCCCAGGCGCGTGTACGCGTCGTGCAGCGTCTGCCACTGCGCGACGGCGGTGGGCGTGCTCGTGGGATGCTCGGGGTGCATCCACGGATTGATCCGGTAGCTCACCGTGAAGTAGTCGGGGCGGCACATGAGCACGGTCTTGTGGACGGCGGTGCGGTCGGCCTGCCGCTCGGAGGTCGGGATGGTCGCGAGATCGGGCTGCATGCCTTCCATGGTTGCAGCGATCTCACGCGCCACAGGCGGTTCTGACGCAGGATGCATGCAAATCTCATGCTTTGGTCGTAGAATCTTGCGCATGGACCGCATCGATCAGGGCATCATCGACCAGCTGCGCACGAATGCCCGCGCGGGCTACGGCGACATCGGGCAGGTCGTGGGGCTGTCGGCCTCGGCCGTGAAGCGCCGCGTCGACCGCCTCGTCGCCGACGGCATCATCCGGGGCTTCACCGTGCAGATCGATCCGAAGGTCGAGGGGCTCGCGACCGAGGCGTACGTCGAGCTCTTCTGCCGCGGCACCGTCTCGCCCACGGACCTCAAGCGCATCCTCTCGGGCGTCCCCGAGATCGTCGAGGCCGGCACGGTCACGGGCGAGGCCGACGCCATCGTCATCATGCGCGCCCGCGACGTCATCGCCCTCGAGGAGGCCCTCGAGAAGGTGCGGGCGGCGGCATCGGTCGACCACACGCGCTCGGCGATCGTGCTGTCGAAGCTCGTCACCCGCGTCGCCGGCTGAGCGTCGGCCACGAACGTCGCGATCCAGGGCGTGGCGCATACGGTGCCGCACTAGCCTGCTGGGATGCCCGCCGATCCGCGTCCGCTGCTCGCCGTGCTCGCCGACGACGCCCGACGGCTGCTCTTCGCGGAGGCGACCGTCGCCGCCTCGCGGCTCGCGCCGCTCGACGTCGAGCGCCTGCCGGCCGTCGACCGCCGTCGGATCGACGCGCTCGAGCGCGTGGGGCTCGTGGAGGTCGTCGATGGGCTCGTGTGGGCGAGGGACCCGTTCACGGCGACGCTCGATCGGGCGCCGAGCCGCGAGGGCATCGAGCGCTTCGTGCACGACGGCCGCATCCGCGACTGGCCGCGCCGCCCCGCCGACCGGATGGCGCTCATGGGCTGGGCGGCCGAGCGTGCGGTCGCGGCCGGCGAGGAGGTCGACGAGCCGACCGTGACGGCCAGGCTCGCGGCCGTGTGGCGCGATCCCGCGACGCTGCGGCGCGACCTCGTCGACGCCGGCTTCCTGACGCGCGACGCCGAGGGTCGGGCGTACCGCCGCGCGGAGTGACGCGGGGCCGCGTGCGGGTGCACGACGACGCCCCGCGGGTGGCTAGCCTCGTCGGGTGGGCATCATCACGGTCTCGGCGGTGTGCTTCTCGCGCGACGGCAGGGTGCTGACGGTGCGCAAGCGCGGCACGTCGATGTTCATGCTGCCCGGCGGCAAGCCCGAGGGCGACGAGTCGGCGGCGGCATGCGCGGCCCGCGAGGTGCACGAGGAGCTCGGCGTCGTCGTCGATCCGGCCGCCCTGCGCCTCGTCGGCGCGTTCGACGCCGCGGCCGCGAACGAGGCCGGATTCGTCGTGCGCGCGACGGTCTTCGCGCACGACGGCCCGATCGATCCGGTCGTGCAGGCCGAGCTCGAGGACGCGCGCTGGGTCGATCCGGCCTCCGGCATCGACGACCCGCTCGAGGCGCCCCTCAACCGGGTGCACGTCTTCCCCCTGCTGCTCGCCGAGCGCGACGCCTGACCGCCCGCGAGGCGCGGGCGCTGCCGCCGGGCGAGGTCTCCGCCGCGAGGTGCGGATGCTGCTGCGGGGTGCGCCTGCGACCGCACCCCGGCGCAGCAGGCGCACCTCGGGACGTGGTGGGTGGGCGTCAGCGCCTCGGCGGCGACCAGCGCAGCATCCAGTCGGCCGCGATCTCCGCGAGGAGCGTCGGCGCGAGGTGGAAGACGCCGTTGCGCGCGGCGGCGAGCACGGGGTTCCGCACGTCGAGCCCCGAGCGGTACAGCCGATGCGCGAGCCGCTGCAGCTGCTGCGTGCGCGGGCGGCGCAGCCGGTCGTAGGCGGCGAGCATGTCGTCGACGTCGGATCGAGCGGCCAGCACGCCGAGCGTCGCGGCGTCCTCGAGCGCCGACGCGGCGCCCTGGCCGAGCGTCGGGAGCATCGCGTGCGCCGCGTCGCCCAGCAGCGCGACGCCCGGGGCGACGAACGTGCGCAGCCCCGTCGGCAGGTAGCGCAGGTCGTGGCGCAGCACCGGCGACTCGGGATCGGCCCCGACGTGCTCGCGCACGATGGCCTCGTAGCCCTGCACGGCGTCGCGCGCCGCGGCGTGCTCGTCGCGGGCCGTGCGACCCATGCGGGCGCGCGCGGCGACGAACCAGTACAGCCGGTTGCCATCGATCGGCACGATCCCCGCCTCGGAGCCCTGCCCGAACCACTGCAGCGACCCGGTGGGCGAGTGCAGGCGGCGGGCGACGACGCCGCGCCAGCACGTCGAGCCGGCGTAGTCGGTGGGCAGGTCGGCGCGGATGACGGGCCGCACGAGCGAGTCGATGCCGTCGGCGCCGACGACGAGGTCGGCGACGCGCTCGCGCTCCTCGCCGCCCTCCATGACGCGCACGCGGGGGCGGGCTCCGGGGTGCACGGCGAGCACGTGCGCGCCCGTCACGATCTCGACGCCCGAGACGCCCTCGGCGAGGATCCTGTGCAGCGTCGTGCGATGGATGCCGGTCATGGCGCTCGAGGCGAACTCCGCCCCGCGCTGCAGGCGGGTGCCCTGCGCCGTGCGCATGCCGAGCGGCAGCGCCTCGACGCCGACGGCGCGCACGGCGTCGCCGAGCCCGAGGGCGTCGAGCGCCACGAGGCCGTTGGCGGTCAGGACGATGCCCGACCCGACCTCGCGCAGCGCCGCGTCCTCCTCGAGCACCGTGACGCGCCACCCCGCATCCACGAGCCCCTTGGCGGCGGCGAGGCCGCCGATCCCTGCTCCGACGACGATGGCCTCACGCATGCCATGAGGCTAGCGTCGCCGTCTCGGGGGCGACAGGGGCCCGCGTGCGGCCCGCCGCGGCGGTCGGCGGTGGGACGATGGCGCCATGACGATCCCCGACGCACGCACCGTGCTGCTCACCTCCTTCAAGCGCGATGGAGGCGGCGTGGGCACGCCCGTGTGGATCGTCGACCTCGGCGACGGCACGGCGGGCGTCACCACCGCGCCGGGGTCGTGGAAGGTCAAGCGCATGCGGCGCGACCCGCACGTGACGGTGCAGGCGTCGGACATGCGCGGCAGGCCCACGCCGGGCACGGAGTCCGTCGACGTCGTCGCGAGCGTGCACGAGGATGCCGCGACCGTCGCACGCGTGGAGCGGGCGCTCGCGCGCAAGTACGGCTGGCAGTACCGCCTCGTCGGCGTCGTGGAGCGCGTGGCGGGCATGGTGCGCCGTCACGAGGTCGAGCGCTGCGTCGTCGTGCTGGCACCCGAGTCCCGCGGGGCGTAGACCCGGGAGGCGCCGAGCCTCAGCCGCCGATCGCCGTGAGGTCGACCTCGCGCGCGAGGCGTCGCTGGGCGGGCGTCTCGAGCGCGCGCGGGTCGTAGCGCTCCCGCACCCACGCGACGGCATCGGATGCGGGCACCCCAGCCATGCGGGCGAGGATCGCGAGCGCGGTGCCCGTGCGGCCGATGCCGCCGTCGCACGCGACCTCGACGCGACGCGTGGCCGCGGCAGCGTGGATGCGCGCGAGCGTGCGGAGCGCGAGCGGCACGTCGCGCGGCAGCCGGAGGTCCGGCCACGCGATCCACTCGTGCTCCCACGGCATCGTCGGCGGTCGACGCAGCAGGTAGGCGCCGAGGTCGGGCTCGTCGCCGGATGCGAGCGGCACGCGCCGCAGCCCGCGACCGCGCACGAGGCGTCCGTCCGGCAGCTCGACGACGCCGGGCGACCCGGGCCGCCACCTGCGCTCGCCGCCCGCCGGCGCCGGGCCGCCCGCAGCGTCGCCGATCGTCATGCCGACATCCTGCCGTCGCCCCACGCGCTGGTCCACCGCCGCCCTGCCGCGGCGCAGACCCCGCGCCGCCTCCGCCCTCAGCGCAGCAGCGGACGGATGCGTGCGGCGACCTCGGCGGCGTCGACGGGCTCGAGGGAGGGGGCGGACACGAGGTCGCCGATGCCGAGCGGCCCGACGTTCGCGACCAGGTCGTCCCACTCCCGCGCGAAGCGCTCACGGGCCCGCAGACGATCGCGGCTCGCGAGCGCCCGCTCGTGCGCGACGACCGGGTCGACGTCGCACCACACCTCGACGACATGCGGCGAGCCCGCGCGCCGCAGCCCCTCCTGCACGAACCCGAGGTCGCGCGAGCGCAGCCACAGCGAGTCGACGATCGGCGGCTCGTCGCTGCGACCCACGAGCGCCCACACGACGTCCATCGCGAGCGCGCCGTAGATCGCGCCCGGCAGGCCCATGTGGGGCGTCGAGCCGACGATGCCCGCCTTCACGAGGCTCTTCGACAGCAGCGGCACGTCGAGCTCGGCCGCGAGGGCTCGTGCGAGCGTCGACTTCCCCGAGCCGGGCAGGCCGTTGACGAGCACGACGCTCGAGGCCATCAGCCGACCTCGGGCCGAGGAGCGATCGTGCCGTCGTCGGACCCGTCCTCGCCGCGCAGCGCGTGACCCTCGAGCGCGCGCTCGGCGTCGTCGAGATCCTCGTCGCGCTGGTTCGTGCGCCGGTCCCACACGAGCCACTTCGCATCCATCGCACGCTCGACGTCGACGCCCGTGACCTGCGCGAACGCGAGCAGCATGCCGATGGCGTCGGCGACCTCGAGGGCGAACCGCTCGTCGATCTCCGTGGCGGTCAGCCCCTTGTCGCGCTGCCTGCCGGTCTTCGCGAGCCACGCCTGCGCGAGCTCGCCGACCTCCTCCTGCACCTTGAGCAGCAGCCAGTCGCCGTCGCGCTCGAAGCCGTAGATCTGCGCGTACCTGGCGCTGATGGCGTCGATGCGCCGGGCCAGCTCTCCGAGCTCCATCGCTCCATCATGGGCGGCGCACCTGACGACGCGCCCGACGGCGGCCGGGTGGGCCGCCGTCGCGCGCCGCCGTCACGACCAGGTGAGGCCCGAGGCGAGCAGCGTCTCCGCGAGCTCGACGGGATCGGCACCGTTGCCCGCCCAGATCCGCATCCAGCGGTCGCCCTGGAGGACGTACGCCCGCACGGCCGGGAACTGCTGCTCCGCGCGCGACGCGTCGATCCGGAGCACGTCGCCGGTCGAGAGGGCGACGGACTCCCATGCCGCGCTCTGCTGCTCGAGGAGCGCGATGTCCGCGGCGTCGAGACCTGCGCCGAAGTCGACGTGCAGGGTCGCGCCGGAGCCGCCGACCGTGTCCGACCACGTGCAGTTCGCGAGCCAGTGCTGCGCCATGGTCTGCAGCTCGTCGGCCGGGTAGCCCTGCCACGGGAAGTACCAGTCGACCGGGAAGTGGATGCCGTAGCGCGTGAAGCCGCGATCATTCCACATCGCGTCGGTCACGCTCTGGGGCACGACGTCGGTGCACCGCGCGTCCACGTACGCGGGGTGTCCCGCGTACACGCCCCCGTCCTCCTGGTGCGGGCCGGCGCTCCCCGTGTCCCCGACGTCGGCGACGGGGGCGGGCTCGACCGGCACCTGCTGCGGCTCGGGCTGCGGGGCCGGCTCCGACGCCGACGCCACGGCCGGGCTCGGCCGCACGAGCGTCGGCGCGGACGTCTCGGCGGGCGTGACGACGACGACGGGCGCCGTCTGCGGCGACGTCGCCTGCGGCATGACGGCAGGCTCGACGACGATCCGGTCGACGGCGGTGGTCGTCGTGGGCTCGGCGGTCGCGGCCACCGCGGTCACGGTGCCGAGCGACAGCGCGAGCAGGATGCCTCCGGCGAGGATGGGGACGGTGCGCACGATGCGGCTCCTCGGGTCTCGACGCCCCTCACGGCGAGGGGATCTGCTCCGTCATGTCCGGCAGCCGCGAACGGTCACGCCGGCGTGTCGCCCATCGTCGCCGTTCCGGCTGCGATCGCGCTGGGAGTCGGCTGCTCGCGCATGCCCCACGCCTGGCCGTAGCCGCCCTCGTCGATCGGCAGCGCCATGAGGTCGAGGAACGGCTTCGCGTCGAGCGCCTCGGGACCGAGGACGCCCGCGCCGCTCCACGCGCCGGTCGCGAGCAGCTCGAGCGCGATGACGGGGTTGAGCGCCGTCTGCCACACGACGCACTGCGAGTCGTACTCGGCCATCGTCCAGGCGTTGTCGGCCACGTGGTACAGGTACGTCGAGCGAGGCTCGCCGTCGACGCCCGTGCCCGTCACCCAGACGCCGGCGCACGTCTTGCCCTCCATGCGCGGCCCGATCGTGGCCGGGTCGGGCAGCGCCGCCGCGACGACGTCGCGCGGCGACACCATGACGGGGCCGTCCTTCGAGCGCACGCGGAGCGGCTCGGTCGCGTCGAGCCCCAGCAGGTTGAGCGTGCGCAGCACGCCGATGAACTCCGAGCCCAGGCCGTACTTGAACGTCACGCGACGCGCATCGATCCAGCGCGGCATGAGCAGCACCTCCTCGTGCTCGACGTTGACGCACTCCACCGGTCCGATGCCCTCGGGGAAGTCGAAGACCTCGGGCTCCGAGAACGGCTCGGTCGTGAACCAGCCGCGGCCCCGCTCCCACACGACGGGCGGGTTGAGGCACTCCTCGATCGTCGTCCAGATCGAGAACGACGGCGCGAAGACCTCGGCGCCGTGCTCGTCGCGCACGACGAGGTTCGCGCCGTCGCGCGTGCCGAGCTCGTCGATCTCGGAGAAGAGGTGATCGGCGGCGTAGCGGGCGAACACGTCCGACAGGCCCGGCTCGACGCCCATGCCGACGAGCGCGAGCCTGCCCGCGGCCTCCCACTCGTCCGCCTTCGCGAGCTGGCGGTCGCCCAGCATGACGCCGACCTCCTCGTAGGGCCGCTCGGGGTGGCGCGACGACAGGCTCATCGCCATGTCGAGGTAGTCGCATCCGGCCTCGAACGCGCCGGCGAAGATGGCGTCGACGAAGCCGGGCTCGACGGCATTCATGACGTGCGTCGCGCCGTGCTCGCGAGCGAGGGCCGTGACGGCGGCCGGATCGGATGCGTCGATGCGCGCGGCCGTGAAGCGGGCCCCGACCTCGTCGCCGTGCCGCTCGCCGACGGCGGCCACGACGGCCTGGGCCCGCTCGAGCGCGTAGTCGGCGACGACGATCGCCTCGTAGAAGGAGCGACGTGCGGCGATGCGGGCGAAGGCGGCGCCGACGCCACCGGCGCCGATGAGCAGGATGCGCATGGTCTCTCCTCCACGGGCATCCGTGTGCCCATCCCCTCAGCATCGCCCGTGCCGTCGCTCGGCGCCACCATCGCATCCCGCTCCCACGTGGGCCGTGGTGGACGGATGCGCGGCACGGGCGTGCGCGGCGTGCGCCTGCGCGTAGATTCTGAGTCGTGGACGATGCCTTCGACGACCTGCTCACCGCCAACCGCGCGTACGCGGACGACTTCGACATGCAGGGGTTCGACGGCATCGCCCGTGCGGGCGTCGCCGTCGTGACGTGCATGGACTCCCGCATCGATCCGCTCGGCATGCTCGGCCTCAAGCCCGGCGACGCGAAGATCCTGCGCAATCCGGGTGGCCGCGCCACCGAGCGCGTGCTCGTCGGCCTCGTGCTCGGCGGCACGCTGCTGGGCGTCGACCGCGTGCTGCTCGTGCAGCACACGCGCTGCGCCGTCGCGACGAACAGCGAGGAGCAGCTGCTGACGCGCGTGGGCGAGGCCGCGGGGCAGGACGCCCACTGGCTCGCCGTCGAGGCGATCTCGGACCAGCGCCGCACCCTCGCGGAGGACGTCCACAAGGTCGCGTCGCACCCGCTCGTCGCCGAGCACGTGCGCGTCGGCGGCTTCCTCTACGACGTCGACACGGGCCTGCTCGAGCGCGTCGCGTAGTCGCCAGGCACCCCGCCCCTCGCGCACGGGCGCCGCTCCCGACCCGCGTCCAGGCTCGGAGCTCGCGGAGCGAGTAGCCTCATCGCGGAATGTCCGAGGTCTGGAGGGGTCCGTGAGCGATCCGATCGTGCCGCAGACGCGCATCCGCGCGGAGATCCGCCAGGACGGGTCCGGTGTGCTCGACGTCAACGGCACCCACCGGCACCTCGAGCGGGGAGGGTTCCCGCAGACGCGCACGGCGATCGTGTCGCACGCGGCCGAGTTCGCCGCCGCGCTGCGACGCCCCATCGGCGTCTCGATCACGGGTGCCGACGGCGACTGGGACATCGTGGTGCACCCGGATGGGTCGGTGACGGACGTGCGCCAGCTCGCGCCGCCGCCCTCGCCCGAGCCGCTGCCGACCACGCCGCCGCTCGCGTCCGCGCCCGCCCCGGCGCCTGCCGCGCCCGCCTCCGCCCCGTCGACGCCCGCCGCACCCGTGCCGCCCGCAGCCCCGAGCGCGCCGCCCGCCGCACCGTTCGTGGCATCCGTGCCGTCGTTCGGGCAGACGGGATCCGTCGACCGCGTCGAGGATGCGACGCTCGCCTCGCGCGACGACCTCCAGGATCTCGACGACCTCGAGTCGACCGCCGTCCGCGCGCCCGAGCCCGCCGCCGCGCCGAGCGCACCCGCGCCCGCAGCGCAGGCCGAGGCGCCCGCCCCGCCGCAGCCGGAGCCCGCACCGGAGCCCGAGGCGCAGCACGGCGCGCAGGAGCTCCCCGCCACGCATGCGGCCCAGCCCGCCCCCGAGCCGCAGGCCTCGCCCGCGCTGCCCTCCTTCGAGCCGTCGCTCGACGACACCATCGCGTCGTCGCGACTCGTCGAGACGGCCGCCCCGAAGCCGTCCCCCTCCGTGCCGCTGCAGGCACCCATCGAGTCGGTGCCCGGATACGACCCGCTGCTCGACGAGACCGTCGCGCGGGCACCCGCCGCGCACCGTCCCATCGCCTCCGTGCCGAGCGCCCCCGCCGCCGCGCCGGCGCAGCCCGCCTACCAGCCCGGCCAGGTCGCCTCGACGCCCGCGCCCTCCGCGTACGCCGCGCCGGTGCAGCAGGTGCCGCAGGTGCCGCAGCCGCAGATCCCCGCCATGCCGCAGGCGCCCGCGGAGCAGCCCGCCGCCCAGCAGCAGGAGCGCCAGCCCGGCTACGCGCCCGGCGAGCTGACCGGCCCCATGACCGCCGACGGCCGCCACTCGTTCCTCGAGGCGAGCCAGCGCGACGCGCCCGCGCAGCAGGGCCTGCGCGGCGCGATGACGCGCATGGGCCTCAAGATGACGCCGAGCCAGGAGGAGCTCGCCGAGCGCGCCGACGAGCGCGCCGTGAGCCAGCACTGGCCCGGTCCGCGCACCATCGCGGTCGTCAACGGCAAGGGTGGCGCCGGCAAGACGCCCACGACCGTGCTGCTCTCGGCGGTCTTCGCCCACTTCGGCGGGGCCGGGGTCCTGGCATGGGACAACAACCAGACGCGCGGCACGCTCGGCTGGCGCACCGAGCGCGGGCCGCACGAGGCCACGCTCCTCGAGCTGCTGCCGCAGGCCGAGCGCCTGCTGGGCGTCGGGGCGCAGTCCGCCGACCTCGCGAGCTTCGTGCATCACCAGTCGCAGGACAAGTTCGACGTCCTCCGCTCGAAGCCCATGCGGCTCGCGCACGAGAACCGCGTCAACCCGGGCGACGTCGACGCCATCCACGCCGTCGCGTCGAAGTACTACCGCCTCATCGTCATCGACTCCGGCAACGACGAGTCCGACCCCATGTGGCTGCGCATGATCGACCACGCCGACCAGATCGTCGTCGCCACCACGACGAGGGCCGACCACGCCGAGGCGGGCGCGCTGCTGCTCGAGGCGCTCGCGCAGCGCGACGAGCGCTCGGCGATCCTCGCGAAGCGCTCGGTCGTCGTCGTGAGCCAGGCCGACCCGAAGGCGTCGAGGCAGGACGTCGACGGCGTCATCGGCGGCTACGGTCCGCTCGCTCGCGAGGTCGTGCGCATCCCCTTCGACCAGGGGCTCGTCGACGGACACCTGCGCCTGGGCGCGCTGCGCCCCGAGACGCGACGCGCCTGGCTCGGCGCGGCTGCGGCCGTCGCCCGCGGGCTCTAGGCGTCGACCGCGGGCCCTAGGCGTCGACCGCGGGCTCGATCCGCCGCGCGCGGGCTCGAGCCGCCGGCCCTGCGCTCGATCCGCCGCGCGGGTCTACGCGTCGGCCGCGGCCGCGCGGTCGTGCGAGCCGCCGCCGGGCCGCGGCGTGCGGCGCGCGGTCGTCTCGTCGTCCTGCGCATCGTGCGCGGGTCGATCGTGCTCGGCCCGCTCGGCGTCGGCGGACCCCGCCATCCTCGCCCGCGACAGGTGCTCCTGCGCCATGCGCCGCATCCCGAGCAGCATGGCGTCGCCGAAGACGGAGCCGAGGATCACGGTCTCGGCCATGCGCACGCGGGTCTCGGCCGCGCGGCCGACGGCGGCGAGGTCCTCGCGCGCGATGAGCTCGACGGGCTCCGCGTACACGTCGAGCATCTCGCGCACGTCCTCGCGGCCGACGGCGAGCGCGGTGTCGAGCACGGCGGCGCACTGCGCGATGCCGGGGTTGTCGTCGCTCACGAGCCAGCCGTTCGCCTCGGCGGCCTCGCGGACGAGCGCGAGCGCCCGCTCCGACGGGCAGTGGTCGACGCGAGCGACGGCGCGATGCGCGTCGCGGACGACGACGTCGATGGGGAGGGTGTCGTCGTCGATGGCGTCGAGCAGCTCGCCCACCGCGGCGAGCGGCAGGCGACCGCCCTCGACGAGCGCGCGGATGAGACGGAGCCTCGCGACATGCGAGTCGTCGTAGGAGGTGCTGTTCGCGGACTCCCGCACGCCGGGGTGCAGCAGGCCCTCGCGGACGTAGAACTTGACGAGCGCGACGCTCACTCCCGCGGCAGCACCGACCTCTCGCACGTGCATCGCTCGCTCCTCCCATGCCTTCGCCGGCCAGCGGCATCGGTTGGTGGGTCCGTGGGACTCCGTGGCGAGCAGGAGCCTACTCTCCGGTCGTTTCCGATGTCGAAGGACCTGCGATGAGCTCGACCATCTGCTCCTCGAATCCGTACCCCACCTCGAGCACGACACGGTGTCTCGCCTCGGGCTCGTCGCGCCATGCTCCGTCGACGAGCTCGAGGGTCGCGCGGGTGCGCCCGCGCTCGGGTCCGTCCGAGCAGTCGACCGTGACGGTCGCGAGCGGCGAGCGCGTCGTGCGCACGAGTCCGGTCGCGATCCCGAGCGCCACGGCATCGTGGTTGAGCGCTGCGCGCATGCCCAGCAGCGGCTCGTAGAAGTCCATGTAGCCGTCGAGCATGCGGGCGAGCTGCCTGCCGAGGGCGTCTCCCGCGGCGAGCCGCGCGCGCATGTCGTCGGTGATGATCGAGGACGTCGTGACGTCGAGACCGACCAGCGTGACCTCCCACGCCGCCTCGAGCACGCGCGCGGCGGCCTCGGGGTCGTGATGGATGTTCGCCTCGGCGAACTCCGAGACGTTGCCGCGCCGCAGCACCGCGCCGCCCATGACGGTCACCTGCCGGATGCGCTCGGGCAGCGTCGGATCGGCGTCGAGCGCGAGCGCGAGGTTCGTGAGCGGACCGACGGCGACGAGCTCGAGGTCCTGGACGGCGTGGCTGGCGCGAAGGATGGTCTCGACCGCGGACTCGTCGGCGAGCGCGGGCACGTGGTCGAGGTCCGCGCAGCCGCCCTGGCCGTCGGCCCCGTGCACGTGCGCCGAGTACCACGCGTCGCCACCGCCGTACGGGCCGGCGGCGCCCACGGCGACGGGCACGTCGGCACGGCCCGCGAGCGCGAGGATCTGGCTCGTGTTGCGCGCACCCTGCTCGACGTCGACGTTGCCCCAGACGACTGTGCACGCGACGAGGTCGATCGAGTCGCTGCGCGCCGCCGTCGCGATCGCGAGGGCGTCGTCGATGCCGGTGTCCACGTCGAGGATGATGCTCGTCACCGCTCGAGCCTAGGCGCGCGTGTCGGTGGTGGGCACCACCATGGCGCCACCACCGAGGAGGACCCATGAGCGACGCCGCCGCCCACACGCACCACGCCATCGACTACGTCGAGCTCTCCGCACCCGACCTGCCGGCCGCGCGAGCCTTCTACGAGCGCGCGTTCGACTGGTCGTTCGCCGACTACGGCCCCGACTACGTCGGCATCGCCGGCGAGGGGCGAGAGCAGGGCGGCATCGCGCGTGGCGACGCGCGCCCGCTCGTGCAGCTCTACTCCGACGACCTCGACGCCACGGTCGAGGCCGTGCGCGCAGCGGGCGGCACGATCACGGTGCCGCCGTTCGCGTTCCCGGGCGGGCGCCGCTTCCACTTCGCCGACCCTGCGGGCAACGAGCTCGGCGTCTGGTCGGAGTCCTAGGCGGTCGCGTCGTCCGCGCTCGCGCGGCACAGGCAGAACGGGTGCCCCGCGGGATCGACGAAGACGCGGAAGCCGCCGTCGGTGCTCGGCTGCATCTCGTGCAGCGTGGCGCCGAGGGCGAGCACCTGCGGCTCGGCCGCCGCGATGTCGTCGACCCGCACGTCGAGGTGCATCTGCTGCGGATGCTCCTGCCCTGGCCACTCGGGCGCGCGGTAGCCGTCGACGCGCTGGAAGCAGAGGGGCGCCGAGCCCTCGCCGTACGCCTCGGCCCAGGAGCCGTCGGCGTCGGCGGTGTGCTCCCAGTCGAGCAGCGCGGCGTAGAAGCGGGCGAGCGTGCCCGGGTCGGGGCAGTCGACGACGATCTCGGGCTTGCGTGCGATGGCCATGACGGCACGGTACGCCGGGACGCGCCGAGGGATCGAGGGGCTTGCGTCAGCGCACGAGCGGCGCGGCGAGCGGGAACATCCAGAGCAGCTCGGGCATGCGGCCGGCGACGATCGCGAGGAAGACGACGACGTCGAACAGCAGGTGCACCGTGACGACGTAGAGCAGGTTGCGCTTCGAGAGCCGGAAGATGAGGCCCTGCACGAGCGCGAAGGGGATCGTGAGCAGCGGACCCCACGACTGGTAGCCGAGCTCCCACAGGAACGACACGAAGATCGTCGCCTGCAGCACGTTCGCGACCCAGAAGGGGAAGTGGCGCAGCAGCAGCGTGAAGACGATGCAGATGAAGAACAGCTCGTCCCACAGACCCACGGCGTTGACGCCCACGAGGAAGCGCGCGACCTCGCCGCCGTCGGCGAGCTCGGGCCAGTTGCGGTACACGCCGGAGCCGAGGAAGTAGAACGGGAGGATCAGGTACGCGAGCACGATGACGACGCCCACGTACGTCCACTGCGCTCGGGTCCACCGGCCGCCGCGCCAGGGGAAGGCGACCGACCGCTCCCGGTAGACGTAGCGCGTGACGACGAACGGGATGACGAGGGCGAGACCCAGCACGAGCGTGAACCGCGCGAAGCCCGCCCACGACACGTCGGCCCGCAGCTCGACGAGGCTGATGACCGTGAGGCTCGCGGCGATGACGGCGAGATCGGCGCCGAGGCGCCGAGACAGCCCCGCGCGGTCGGTGAGCACGCCGCCGAGCACGCCGGCGACGAGGATGATGTAGCCGGGGATGGTCTCGAGGAAGCCGAACAGCACGACGGCCGAGAGCGACACGAGCGCCGCCGGCACGATCGCGAGCGGATGCGTGGTGGCGGGCGTCGGCCCTTCGCGGCCGTCCGTCTCGCGGCCGTCCGTCTCGCGGCCGGCGGCACCGGGCTCGGAGGCGCGAGGCGCGGATGCGCGGGGCTCGGTCGAGGCGTGCTCGGCAGGGGTCTCCGGGGCGGTCGGCACGCGCCCAGACTACGGGCGACGCCCCGCCGCTCCCAGGGGGTGCGGCGGGGCGTCGTGCTCCGTGGATGCGGCTGCGTCAGCCCGCGAGGGCGTCGAGCGCCTCGTCGATCGACGTGGAGCCGCCGTTCACCTCGACGATGGCGCGCGTGAGCGACGGGCGTGCGAGCACGCCGGCGATGAGCGCGGCGACGTCGGCGCGGGCGATCTCGCCCGACTCGACCGAGGGGTCGAGCTGCCGCACGTCGACGGCGCCCGTCGCCGCGTCGAGCGTGAGCGCCGACGGGCGCAGGACGACGTAGTCGAGGCTCGACGCCTCGAGCGCGGCGTCCGCCTCGGTCTTCGCATCCGCGTATGCGCGGAACGACGAGTCGGCGGGCACGCCGTGGTCCGGTCCGGCGCCGAAGTACGACACCATCACGTACCGGTGCGCGCCAGCCGTCTGCGCGGCCTCCATGGTGCGCACGGCGGCGTCGCGGTCGACCGCGAACGTGCGCTCGGGCGAGCCTCCGCCGGCGCCCGCCGTCCAGACGACGGCATCCGAGCCCTCGAGCAGGCCCGTGAGCGAGGCGACGTCGAGCGACTCGACGTCGGCGACGACGGGCGTCGCGCCCGTGGCGGCGACGTCGGTCTCGTGCTCCGGGTTGCGGATGATCGAGCGGACGTCGTGTCCGGCGGCGACGAGCAGGGGCGCCGTGAGCAGCGCCACCTTGCCGTGGCCTCCGATGATCGTGATCTGCATCATGCTCCCTTCTTCAGCAGTGGCAGGACATCCTCGGCGAACTGGTCGAGGAACCGCTGCTGGTCCTGACCGGGGCCGTGGAAGACGAGGTGGGTGAATCCGAGGTCGACGTAGTGCTGGATGGCGTCCGCCGTCTCCTGCGCGTCGGACGACACGATCCAGCGCTTCGCGACCTGCTCGATGGGCAGCTCGTCGGCGAGCCGCTGCATCTCGGTCGGCGAGTGCACCGACTGCTTCTGGTCGGGCGTGAGCGACAGCGCCGCCCAGAAGCGGGTGTTCTCGAGCGCGCGCTCGGGATCGCGGTCGTACGACACCTTGATCTCGATCATCCGATCGACGTCGGCGCCGTCGCGGCCGCCCTTCTCGATCCCCTCCTCGAGGTTGGGGATGATCGTCTCCTGGTAGTAGGCGTCGCCCTTGCCGGACGTGCAGATGTGCCCGTCCGCCACGCGCCCGGCGTAGCGCGTCGTCGCGGGGCCGCCGCCGGCGACGTAGATGGGGATCGGCCCCGGAGGCTTGTCGTAGATCGTCGCGCCGTCGGTGGAGTAGTACTCGCCCTCGAAGGTGACGAGGTCGTCCTTCCACAGCTGGCGGATGAGGCGCACCGACTCGCGCAGGCGCGCGAAGCGCTCGGGACCCTCGGGGAAGGGCACGCCGATCGCGTGCTCGTTGAGCGCCTCGCCCGTGCCGACGCCGAGGATGAACCGGCCGGGGTGCACCTGCCCGAGCGTCGCGAACGCCTGCGCGATCACGGCGGGGTGGTACCGCAGCGTGGGCGTGAGCACCGAGGTGCCGAGCACGATCGTGCTCGTGCGCTCCACCGCCATGCCGAGCCACGTGAGGGCGTTCGGGGCGTGGCCGCCCTCGTGCCGCCAGGGCTGCAGGTGATCCGAGATGAAGGCCGAGTCGAATCCGACGCGCTCGGCCTCGACGACGAGGTCGAGGAGCTCCGCGGGCGTGAACTGCTCGGCGCTGGCCTTGTATCCGTAGCGCATGCTCCCCATGCTGCACCCTCCTCGTGATCTCGGGCGGCTCGGGGGCCGCGGCTGTCGTTCGTGCGGGGCTGCGTGGTAGCGGCGCCCTCACCGGGTGCAACGACCTCGCCGGGGGCGCATTCCATGCCCGGCGGGCCGGTCAGGCGCGCGGCCAGGCCTCGACGAGGCGGGCGAGCAGGTGCGCGAGCTGCGCGCGCTCGTCGGCGTCGAGCGCCTCGAGCGCCTCCGCGACGGGAGCGGCGCGGCGCTCGCGATGCGCGTCGGCGTGCGCGCGCCCCTTCGCCGTGACGGCGATGCGCGTGCGGCGCGCATCCGACGGATCGCTCTCGCGGCGCACGTGCCCCTCGGCCTGCAGCATCTGCACGACGCGGGATGCGCGCGGCTGGTCGATGCCGATCGCGGTGCCGAGATCGGTGATCGACATCGGCTGGTCCGCGCTCGAGAGCACGGTGAGCGCGCGGTGCACCGCGAGCATTCGCCCGCGCGGCCCTGGGCCTCGGCCTGCGCCTTCTGCTCGGGGATCGGCGTGGTCGTGGTCTCCGTGGCTCGGTCGCCCGTGTCCCGGGCGGCCCTCGGCAGGTGCGCCGTCGCGAGGTGCACCGTCGCCGTCGCGGCCGCCGTCGCGGCCGCCTGCTTGGCGCGAGCCGTGCGATCCCCGGTGCAGCTCGCGCGACGGCCACGGCGCGGGACGGCGCCCGGGACCGTCCGGACCGCCCGGCAGCCCTCGCCCGCGCCGCAGGATCGCGAGGGCGTCGAGCGCGTCGGCGACCGCGGAGGCGGCGTCGTCCGGCTCCGATGCTTGACGTGGAGGGCACATGCATGTCATCCTACATATGCATGTACGACGACATGCACTCGATGCGACAGGACAGGTCCGCTCGGACGCCACCCATGGCGACGCGGACCCGACGCCACCACGGCGCCCGGCATCTCGACACGCTCAGAGCGAAGGAACCCATGACCAGCCACGACACCCATGACCAGATCGACCCCGCAGCGACCGACGAGCGCCGCTGCGGCCACCCGCGCCACGACGGCGAGCGGGACACCCACCACGCGCACCGCCGTGGCGACCACCGCGGCGGACGCCGCTCCCTCGCGGGACGCGATGCGCACGGCGAGCACCGCGGGCAGCGCCCGTCCTGCCGACCGGATGCGCACGTCGAGGACCGCGAGCACGGCCCTGCCCGTGAGCCCGGCGCCCGCCGCGAGCACCGCTGGCAGCGCCCGTCCGACGGGCGCAGCCGGCGCTCGGGAGACGACGCGCGCCGCGAGCACCGCGGCGAGCACGGCCTGCTCGGCGAGCACGGCCTGCTCGGCGAGCACGGTTCGCGCGACGAGCGCGTCGCATCCGGCCACTGCGGGCACCGTCACGGGTCCGCGGAGCACGGCTCGCAGCGCATGCACGGCCGGCCGCGTCGGCTCGACCGACGCATCCTGCGCACGGCGCGCCTCGTGGCCGCCGCGGAGCATCGCGCCGGCCGCGACGCCGTCGAGCGGACGATGGCCGAGCACGTGAGCCACGCGGACCACGAGGCGACGATGCGCACCCTGCGCACCATCGCGCGTGCCGTCCGCGCGGAGCACCTGCGCGAGGGCCGCACTCGCGCCTGAGCCGCACGGCACGACCGTCACCCATCCGAGGGGCCGCACCGCACGGTGCGGCCCCTCGTCGTGCGCGCCTCGGGCCGGAGGCAGACTGGAGCCGTGGACGACCAGCCGCGCGACCCGAGCCCGATCACGAGCCTCGAGCTGCTGCTCGACGCCGATGCCGAGGCGCTCGTGCGCGCCGAGTGGGATGCGCTCGCGCAGGCGGGTGTCTCGAGCATGGCGCCGCACACGTCGCCGTCGAACAGGCCGCACGTGACGCTGCTCGCGCGCCGCGGCGGGCTCGCGCAGCCGCCGGAGCTGCCGCCGGAAGCGGTGCCGCTGCCGCTCGTCCTCGGCGCCCCGATGCTGTTCGGCGACGGAGATCGGCGCGTGCTCGTGCGGTCGGTGGTGCCCTCCGCGGCGCTGCTGGCGCTGCACTCCGCGGTGCTCGAGGCGGCGGGCGCCGGCGACGACGTCGATCACGTCGCTCCGGGCACCTGGACGCCCCACGTCACCCTCGCACGACGGCTGCGGCTCGCCGACCTCGAGCGCGCGCTGCCGCTGATCGGCGGCGAGATCGTCGCCACGGGCGTGGCCATCCGCCGCTGGGATGCTGCGACGAGGACGGTGACGCCGATCGCGCCGTGAGGGCGCCGCGGCCGATCGAGTGGTCCACATCTGGACCATTCAGACCTCGAGCGGTCACCTTCTGCGTCGACCGGTCGACATCTGCGCTCGAGACGCGTCGATTGGTCCACATCTGGACCACTCAGACCTCGAGCGGTCACTCTCTGCGTCGAACGGTCGACATCTGCGCTCGAGACGCGTCGAACGGTCCAGATCTGGACCACTCGCGTGTCGAACGGTCCAGATCTGGACCACTCGGCGCAGGACGTGACCGGTCGACCGCGAGCGGGACCGGCCGAGCTGTTCGCTCCTACGACTCGGGCAGCGGCGCCGGCGGAACGGGCGTGAGGTGGAACGAGGCCGACGAGCGGCTCGCCGTCGGCCCGCGCTGGCCCTGGTAGCGGTTCTTGTTCTCGCCCGTGCCGTACGGGTGCTCCGATGGGCTCGTGAGCTGGAAGTAGCAGATCTGGCCGATCTTCATCCCTGGCCACAGCTTCACCGGGAGGGTCGACACGTTCGCGAGCTCGAGCGTCACGTGCCCCGAGAATCCGGGGTCGATGAAGCCTGCGGTCGAGTGCGTCAGCAGCCCGAGCCGCCCGAGCGACGACTTGCCCTCGAGGCGCGCGGCGACGTCGGCGGGCAGCGAGACGCGCTCGAAGGTGGCGCCGAGCACGAACTCGCCGGGGTGCAGGATGAACGCCTCCCCGTCGGGGGTGTCGACGAGCCGCGTGAGCTCCGGCTGGTCGATCGACGGATCGATGAACGGGTAGCGGTGATTGTCGAAGAGCCGGAACTGGCGGTCGAGGCGCACGTCGACGCTCGAGGGCTGGATCATCGACGCGTCGAACGGGTCGAGGCCGAGGTCGCCGGAGTCCAGACGGGCACGGATGTCGCGGTCGCTGAGCAGCACGCGACGAGCCTAGCCACGTGCGCGGTCCCGCGGCCGGCGTGGCGGCTGCGCCGTGCTGGATCGACTCGGGTGCGATCGACGCCGGGGCGCGGTCGACGCGGATCTGCATCGACGCGGAGCTGCATCGACGCGGAGGGGCATCGACGCGGGCGGGATTGACGCCGAGCGGCCGACGGCGGAGGGTGGAGGCGGAAGGGAGCGCCATGGCCATGCCCCCACCCAGGAGTCCCGCGCTCGAGCTGCTCGTCGAGCAGGTCGCCCGGGCCGTCGCCCGCGCGCGCGAACGCCAGGGCGACGCGGCCGTGCGCGAGCGCATCGCGGCCGCCATCACGCCCGAGGACGCCGAGACGGCCGCACGCGTGCTGCGCATCCTCGGTCGCGAGCTCGGTGACGCACCCGTCGACCTGGGCGCGCTCGACGCCCGGCTGCAGGCGCTCGCTGGCGCACGCCTCGCGCCGAGCGACGATGAGGCCGGCGACGCAGCGCCCGGCGAGCACGCGATGCCGGACGGCGACGTCCCGAACGCCACGGTGCCCGACGCCGCGGATGCACCCGCCGCAGGGCCGACGGATCCGCGCGGCCGACCGCATCCCCCGACCGGTCTGCGGTCGGCGATGCGCGGCCGCCGCCGCTGACGCACCGTTCACGCGGCGAGATGCCCCGCTGAGCGACCCGCCACGTACGAGGGATCCACGCCGACCCGCTCAGCCGCGCATGTCGCCGGCGCGCCGCGGTCGGCGGCCCCGACGCCACCCGCCACATCCCTCAGCGCGGCATCCCGCCCCGACGCCGCGTCGAGCACGTCAGCGCTTCGACGTCCAGACGCCGCGCGCGATGGAGAAGATGCCGTACGCCCCGATGCCCAGCGCGACGACGAGCAGCACGATCGGCCCGAAGGGCAGCTCCTGCAGCGACTTCAGGCCGTCGTCGAGGCCGCCGGCCTGGCCGGCGTCGTGCGTGACGGCCGCGACGACGAACAGCAGGCCGACGAGGACGATCGCGACGCCCTTCGCGACGTAGCCGACGGTGCCGAGCATGCGCGCGGCCTTCCGTGCGGATGCGGGCGGGGAGATGTGCTTCTCGAACGAGCGCCGCACGCCCTGCACGACGAAGCCGATGCCGATCGCGGCGATGCCGACGCCGACGATGCCCACGAGCACCTGGCCGAACGGCTGTGCCATGAGCGTGCCGGTCACGGACTGCGCCTGCTGGTCGCCGCCTCCCCCGCCGCCGCTGCCGGTCGCGGTCGAGATGGCGGTCGCGGCGATCGCGCCGTACGCGATGGCCTTGCCGACGCCCTTCGCGAGCGCCTTCGCACCCTCGCTCGCACGCTGCGCGACGCCCTCGAGGAGCGCGAAGACGGCGAGGGCGATCATCGCGACGGCGATCGCCCAGACGACGACGGCTCCGAGGGGCGTCGACGCGATCGACTGCATCGCACCGCCCTGGTCGGCCGATCCTCCGCCGGCGCCGACGGCGACCGCGACGGCGACGCCGGACAGCGCGAGGTGCACGAGGCCGTTCGCGACGTGGCCCGCTCGGGCGAGGGTGCGCATGACGGGGCTGCGCTCGAGGCGCGAGGCATGGCGCTCGGCGTCGCCGGCGGCCTGCCGTGCGGCGCCGGTGGCCTGGTGGACGTCCTGTCGATCGGGCATGCGTCGACGCTATCGGCGCCACGGAGGCCGCGCCTGCGCTGGACAACGCGGGCGGGACGTGCCGTGCGGATCCCTCACCTGACGGTCAGGGAGGCTGCAGGCGACGTCCAGCGCGCCCTCCCTACGGTGGAGGCATCCCCCAAGATCGAGGAGCCTTCCCCATGCCCGCACGCCGCGCACCCCTGCTCGTCACCCTCGCCGCCGCGACGGCGATCGGCCTCACCGGCTGCATCCCCCAGCCGCCGGCAGCCCCCGTCGAGTCGGCGCCGCCCGCGACGTCGGCGCCTGCGACGAGCGCAGAGCCCACGGAGTCGGAGGAGGCCGAGGAGTCCGCACCGGCCGTCGCCGGCGAGGAGACGGCCCCCGGCACCGAGCTCGCGTTCGGCGAGCCCGCCACGATCTCGTGGGATCCGCTCGGCGAGGGCGCGCAGCTCGTCTCGGTCACGGTGACGGGCGTGCGCGAGGGCTCGATCGCCGACTTCGAGGCGGCGGGCCTCGAGCAGGACTTCATCGACCAGCTCGTCGGGTACGAGCCGATGTACGTCGACATCGAGCTGACGAAGCTCGAGCCGGCCACGGCCGAGCTCGCCTTCAACTCGATCTACACCGACTTCGAGGCTGTCGACGCGAACGGCACGGGCCTGCAGAGCATCTCGGTGTTCGGCGACTTCGCCCCGTGCGACACCGCCTCCATCGAGCCCGAGGTCGACTCCGGCGCCGTGCACACGACGTGCATCATCGTCGCGACGCGCGAGGGCCAGGAGTTCGGGGGCGCGATCTACGCGGCGTACGACACCCCGTACGCGGACTACGACGGCCAGCCCATCGTCTGGCGCTGACGCTCGACGCATGACGAAGGGGCCGCCCGGCGATCCAGGCGGCCCCTTCGTCGTGCGCGGCGGGTGCGACGCTCACGGCTCACGCGGACCGCGTCATGCAGGAGCGGCGGGGCGGGCCGCCCCCATGCGGCCCACCCCGCCGCTCGTCGCTGGGCGCGTCAGCGCGACTGGCCCGTGTGCTGCCCCTCGGAGATCTCCTCGATCGTCTTCGCGTTGAAGGCATCGAGGTCGTCGGGGGTGCGGCTCGACGTGAGCCCCTGGTCGACGACGACCTCCTCGTCGACCCAGGTGGCGCCGGCGTTCACGAGGTCCGTCTTGAGGCTCGGGTAGCTCGTGAGCGTCCGTCCGCGCACGGCGTCGGCCTCGGTGAGGATCCACGCGCCGTGGCAGATGACCGACACGGGCTTGTGCTGGTCGAAGAAGGCGCCGGCGAAGGCGACGGATGCCTCGTCCATGCGCAGGTGGTCGGCGTTCACGACGCCGCCGGGCAGCACGAGCGCGTCGAAGTCCTCGGCGCTCGCGGATGCGACCGCGAGGTCGACGGCCTGGCTGTGGCCGTTCTTGCCCTCGACGCTGCCGTCCTTCGGGCTGACGAGGGTCGCGGTCGCCCCCTCGCCGGTCACGGCCTCCCAGGGGCTCGTGAGCTCCGAGTCCTCGAAGCCGTCGGTGAGCAGGAATGCGACCTTCTTGCCGTCGAGCTGGGCCATGGTGATGCCTCCCGTGATCGTTGGTTGCGGTGCCACGAGGCTAGGAACCGGACGGGGCCGGGCGCGCGCCCTTGACAGCCCCCGGCGGCACGCGGCACCGTGCGGCTGGCACCGCACCGACGGGGTGCGATACCATTCCTGAACGAACGGTCAGGAATTCGCGATCCCGCGCCTCCGACCGCAGCGTGTCGAGGAGGACGGATGCCCGAGGCATACCTCGTGGGCGGCGTGCGCACGCCGATCGGTCGCTACGGCGGGGCGCTCGCGTCCGTCCGGCCCGATGACCTCGCAGCCCTCGTCGTCGGCGAGGCCGTCCGTCGGGCGGGTCTCGACGGCTCCTCGATCGACGAGGTCATCCTCGGCGCCGCGAACCAGGCCGGCGAGGACAACCGCAACGTCGCGCGCATGGCCGTGCTGCTCGCGGGCCTGCCGGACGACGTGCCCGGCATCACGGTCAACCGGCTCTGCGCCTCCGGCATGTCCGCCATCCAGCTCGCGTCGCAGGCGATCCGCGCCGGCGACGCCGACGTGATCGTCGCGGGCGGCGTCGAGTCGATGACGCGTGCACCGTGGGTGCAGGCGAAGCCCGAGCGCGCGTGGGCGAAGCCCGGCGAGGCGTTCGACACGTCGATCGGCTGGCGCTTCACGAACCCCCGCCTCGCCGCGCGCGACAAGGCGGTCTTCTCGATGCCCGAGACGGCCGAGGAGGTCGCCCGCATCGACGGCATCACGCGTGCGGATGCGGATGCCTTCGCCCTGCGCTCGCACGAGCGCGCGATCGCGGCGATCGACGCAGGCAGGTTCGTCGACGAGATCGTCGCGGTGCCCACGCGCACCGGCGAGGTCTCGGTCGACGAGGGCCCGCGTCGCGACTCCTCGCTCGAGACCCTCGCGGGCCTGCGCGCGGTCGTGCCCGGCGGCTCGGTCGTCACGGCCGGCAACGCGTCGTCGCTCAACGACGGCGCCTCGGCGATCGTCGTCGCGAGCGAGGCGGCCGTCGAGCGGCTCGGCCTCACGCCCCGCGCGCGCATCGTCACGGGCGTCGCTGCGGCGCTCGAGCCCGAGATCATGGGCCTCGGACCCGTCCCCGCCACCCGCAAGGCGCTCGAGCGCGCCGGGCTCTCGATCGAGGACATCGGCGCCGTCGAGCTCAACGAGGCTTTCGCGTCGCAGGGGCTCGCGAGCATCCGTCGGCTCGGGCTCGACCCGGAGATCGTGAACGCGGATGGCGGCGCGATCGCGCTCGGGCATCCGCTCGGCTCGTCGGGCTGCCGCATCGTCGTGACGCTGCTGGGCCGCATGGAGCGCGAGGGCGCCGACCGCGGCCTCGCGACGATGTGCGTCGGCGTCGGCCAGGGCACCGCCATGATCCTGGAGCGTGTGCGGTGAGCGGCGCCATGCCGGTCCCTGAGGAGGCCGCGAGCGCAGCGAGCAGCGCCATCCCGGTCCCTGAGGAGGCCGCGAGCGCAGCGAGCAGCGCCATCCCGGCCCCTGAGGAGGCCGCGAGCGCAGCGAGCAGCCGCATCCCGATCCCTGAGGAGGCCGCGAGCGCAGCGAGCAGCCCCATCCCGGTCCCTGAGGAGGCCGCGAGCGCAGCGAGCAGCCGTCTCGAAGGGCGCCCCACCGTCGCGCACCCTTCGAGGCTCGCTTCGCTCGCACCTCAGGGAGCGGAGGAGGCAGCGAGCAGCGCCACCCCGGCCCCGGAGGAGGCGGCGAGCAGCGCCACCCCGGCCCCGAGGGAGGCGGCGAGCAGCGCCATCCCGCTCCCTGAGGAGGCCGCGAGCGCAGCGAGCAGCGCCATCCCGGTCCCTGAGGAGGCCGCGAGCGCAGCGAGCAGCCGTCTCGAAGGGCGCCCAGACGTCGCGCACCCTTCGAGGCTCGCTTCGCTCGCACCTCGGGGAGCGGGCTCGTGAGCGGCGCGCTGCGCGTCGAGCGCCACGCTGCGTACGTGCTCGCGACGCTCGACCGCCCCGAGCGGCGCAACGCCATCGACCAGGCGACGATCGACGACCTGCACGCGCTGTGCGACGAGCTCGAGGCGGCGCCCGCCACGCTCGTGCTCACGGGCGCCGGTGGCGTCTTCGCCGGAGGCGCCGACATCGCGCAGCTGCGCGAGCGCCGCGCCGCCGACGCCCTGCGCGGCATCAACGCGACGGCCTTCGCCCGCGTCCACGCGCTGCCGATGCCGGTGATCGCCGCGATCGAGGGCTTCGCGCTCGGCGGCGGCGCCGAGCTCGCCTTCGCCGCCGACATCCGCATCGCCTCCCCCACCCTGCGCCTCGGCAACCCCGAGCCGGGCCTCGGCATCCTCGCCGCGGCGGGAGCGACGTGGCGCCTGCCCGAGATCGCCGGGCACGCCGTCGCTGCCGACCTGCTGCTCACGGCGCGCATCGTCGACGCCGACGAGGCGCTCCGCCTGGGCATCGTGTCGCGCGTGGTCGACGACCCGCTCGCGGAGGCCGTCGCGACCGCCGAGCGCATCGCGACGCTCGACGCGCAGGCCGTCCGCGCGACGAAGCGTGCGCTCGCGGCGCCGCGCGACCAGCATCCGCGCGTCGACTGCGAGGAGCAGGCCGTGCTGTTCGAGAGCCCCGGGAAGGAGCGCCGCATGACCGAGTTCCTCGAGCGCCCGTCGAAGGCTGCGCGCGCGAGCGCCGAGGCGAACCGATGAGCGGCGTGCCCGCGCGCGTCGGCGTGCTCGGAGGCGGCCGCATGGGGGCGGGCATCGCGCACGCCTTCGTCGTCGCCGGCGCGCACGTCACGGTGGTCGAGCGCGACGACGAGGCTGCAGCCGCTGCAGCCGAGCGTGTCGCGAGCGCGATCGACGGCTCGCTTCAGCGTGGCCTCGAAGCCGACCGGGCCACGCTCGTCGCAGCCCTCGCCACGGCGACCGACGCCGCCGCCTTCGCCGGCTGCGACCTCGTGATCGAGGCCGTGCCGGAGGATCCCGCGCTGAAGGCCGAGGCGCTCGCACGCGCCGAGGCCGTGCTCGACGCATCCGCCGTGCTCGCGACGAACACGTCGTCGATCGGCGTCGGCTCCCTCGCCGCCGCGCTCGCGCGCCCTGCGCGCTTCGTCGGCCTGCACTTCTTCAACCCCGTGCCCGCGTCGCGCCTCGTCGAGGTCGTCGTCGGCGACGCGACCGACCCCGAGGTCGTCGCGGCGGCGCAGGGCTGGGTCGAGGCGCTCGGCAAGGCTGCCGTCACCGTGCGCGACTCCCCCGGGTTCGCCTCCTCGCGCCTCGGCGTCATGCTGGGCCTCGAGGCCATCCGCATGCTCGAGGAGGGCGTGGCGTCGGCCGCCGACATCGACGCCGCCATGGAGCTCGGCTACCGCCACCCCATGGGACCGCTGCGCACGACCGACGTGGTCGGGCTCGACGTGCGCCTCGGCATCGCCGAGCAGCTCGAGCGCGAGCTCGGCCCCCGCTTCGCCCCGCCCGCGCTCCTGCGCCGTCTCGTCGCCGAGGGGCGACTGGGCCGCAAGAGCGGCGCGGGCTTCTACGACTACGACTGACCGAGCCGAGCGCTCGACCACGCACAGGAGGACGACGATGACCGAGGTGCTGCCCAGCTACGTGCAGGATGCCTGGTGGACGCCCGCGGAGGGCGACGCCGACGACGCGGCGGTGGTGCGCGACGCATCCACCGGCGAGGTCGTGACGCGCGTGTCGACGGCGGGGCTCGACCTCGCCGGTGCGCTCGAGCACGCGCGCACCGTGGGGCAGGCGAGCCTCGCGCCGCTGACGTTCCACCAGCGCGCGATGCTGCTGAAGCAGATGGCGCTCGCGCTCACCGAGCGCAAGCACGAGCTCTACGAGCTCTCGGCCCGCACGGGTGCGACGAAGGCCGACACGTGGGTCGACGTCGACGGCGGCATCGGCGTGCTCTTCACGTACTCGTCGAAGGGGCGACGCGACATGCCGCAGTCGACCGTCTACCTCGACGGTCCGGTCGAGCCGCTGTCGAAGGACGGCTCGTTCCTCGGCCGCCACATCGCGACGACCCTGCCGGGCGTCGCCGTGCAGGTCAACGCGTTCAACTTCCCCGTCTGGGGATCGCTCGAGAAGCTCGCCCCGGCGTTCCTCGCGGGCATGCCGACCGTCATCAAGCCCGCGACACCGACGGGCTACGTCGCCGAGCACATGGTGCGCATCCTCG
This sequence comes from Agrococcus versicolor, assembly GCF_039531815.1. Classification (NCBI taxonomy): domain Bacteria; kingdom Bacillati; phylum Actinomycetota; class Actinomycetes; order Micrococcales; family Microbacteriaceae; genus Agrococcus; species Agrococcus versicolor. The sequence continues at coordinate 331,992 of NZ_BAAAQT010000008.1, forward strand.
TGGAGTCGGGCCTGCTGCCCGCCGGCACGGTGCAGCTCGTCTCCGGCTCGGTGCGCGACCTGCTCGACCACCTGCGCCTCGGCGACATCGTCGGGTTCACCGGCTCGGCGTCGACCGCCGAGCGGCTGCGCTCGCACGCGCACGTGCAGACGGGCGGCGTGCGCTTCACGAGCGAGACCGACTCGATCAACGCCTCCGTGCTGGGGCCGGACGCCGTGCCCGAGACGCCGGAGTTCGCCGCGTTCGTGCGCGGGCTCGTCGCCGAGATGACGGCGAAGGCCGGCCAGAAGTGCACGGCGATCCGCCGCGCGATCGTGCCCGCCGAGCAGGTGGATGCCGTCGTCGAGGCCGTGCGCGCGCGCATCGCCGAGAAGGTCGTGCTGGGCGACCCGCGTGCCGAGGGCGTCACGATGGGTGCGCTCGCGTCGACCGAGCAGCGCGACGAGGTGCTGCGCCAGGTGCAGCGGCTCACCGACGCGGGCGGCGAGCTCGTCGTCGGCTCGCTCGACGCGCCCGAGGTCGTGCACGCCGACGGCTCGACGGGCCTCGCGCCCGACGGCGCCTTCGCGTCGCCGATCCTGCTGCGCTTCGCCGATGCGGACGCCGACGCCCTGCACGAGGTCGAGGCGTTCGGCCCGGTCTCGTCGATCGTCGGCTACGCGGACGCCGACGACGCCGCACGCCTCGTCGTGCGCGGCGGTGGCTCGCTCGTCACGTCGGTCGCGAGCCACGATCCCGCGTTCGTCTCGACGCTCACGCGCCGCATCGCATCCTCGAACGGCCGCGTGCTGCTGCTCGACCGCGACGACGCCCGCGCGTCGACCGGCCACGGCTCGCCGCTGCCGATGCTGCTGCACGGCGGCCCCGGCCGCGCGGGCGGCGGCGAGGAGCTCGGCGGCATCCGCGCCGTGCTGCACCACATGCAGCGCACCGCGATCCAGGGCAGCCCCGCGATGCTCACGGCGCTCACGGGCGTGTGGCACGCGGGGGCGCCGGCGACCTCGGGCGGCACGCATCCGTTCCGCAAGTCGCTCGCCGAGCTGCGCATCGGCGACCAGGTCGTGTCGCCGTCGCGCGAGGTGACGCTCGAGGACATCGAGACGTTCGCCGCCTTCACGGGCGACACGTTCTACGCGCACATGGACGAGACCTCCGCGGCCGCGAACCCGTTCTTCCCGGGCCGCGTCGCGCACGGCTACCTGCTCGTGTCGTTCGCCGCCGGGCTCTTCGTCGAGCCGGCGCCGGGCCCCGTGCTCGCGAACACGGGGCTCGAGAACCTCCGGTTCATGACGCCCGTGTCGCCCGGCGACTCGATCCGCGTCGAGCTGACGGCGAAGCAGATCACGCCGCGCGAGACCGACGAGTACGGCGAGGTGCGCTGGGATGCGCGCCTGCTGAACCAGGCGGACGAGGTGGTGGCGCAGTACGACGTGCTCACCTACGTCGCGAAGGACGCCGCTCCGGAGCCCGTCGCCGCCTGACGCGCCGCGCTCCGGCCGTGATCCCGGCTCGACCCAGGTCGGGCCGGGATCAGGCGTCTGCGGCGACCCGCACGACGAGCTTGCCCGCGACGTGCCCCCGCTCGAGGAGCGCGAGGGCGGCGGGTGCCTCCTCGAACGGCACGACGTCCTGCAGCACGGGGCGCAGCCGCCCCTCTGCCGTCCAGCCGGCGAGCAGCGCGAGGTCGCTCGTCGTGAGGCTCGCGAGCATGCCGCGCGCGTGCACGCGCTGCGCGACGCCCGAGATGCGGCGGCGGATGATCGACGCGAACGGCCCGAGGACGGGCCCGCCGCCGAGGCCGCCGACCGTGACGACCCGCGCGCCCGGCGCCAGCATGCCGCGCAGGGTCGCGACCGACGCGGTCGCGACGCCGTCGACCACCACGTCGTAGGGGCCAGCGGGCGGTGCGCCGTCGCGGTCGTGCACGGCGTCGACGCCCAGCTCGCGCAGCATGGGCGCGCGCGCCTGCGAGGCCACGGCATCCACCGTGCTCGCGCCGAGGATGCGGGCGATCTGCACGGCGAGGTGTCCGACCCCGCCCGACGCACCCCACACGAGCACGCGCTCGCCGCTCGCGAGGCTGCCGACGTCGCGCAGCGCCTGCACGGCGGTGACGCCCGCGACGGGCAGCGCGGCGGCGTCCTCGAAGGAGACGGCGTCGGGCAGCACGGCGAGGCTCGCGGGATGCGCGCGGGCGACCTCGCCGAGCGCGCCCTGCGCCGCGCCGACGACGCGGTCGCCGACGGCCAGGTCCGTCACGTCGTCCGCGACGGCCACGACGGTGCCGGCGAGGTCGCCGCCGACGACGCGTCCGTCGCCGAACCGCACGCCCCGCTGCAGGCGCAGCATCCACGGGTCGCCGCGCACCTCGTGCCAGTCGAGCGGGTTGAGGCCCACGGCGGCGACGCGCACGAGCACGCGGCCGTCGACGAGCTCGGGCTCGGGCGCCTCGCCGACGCGGAGGTCGCTCGGCGGTCCGAACCGGTGCTGGATGATCGCGCGCATGTCGTCCTGCCTCGGGGCCTCGGTGTCCGATTCGCCAGGCTACGCGCCGACGACGACGGGGGCCGCACGGCGTGCGCGGCTCCCGTCGTCGATCAGGTCAGCGCAGCGAGTCGCTGGGGGCGAGCAGGAGACCGCCCTGCGTGGGGGCGACCGCATCGCGCCGCGGGGCGATCTGGTCGATGACGACGATGGTCGACTCGGTGATGCTCGTCTCGCAGCCCGGGCCGGGCTCGTACGAGGTCGTGAGCCGGATGCCGAGATCCGTGGGAGTCCTCGTGGACTGCACCATGGCGCCGGGATACTGCGCCTCGACCGCGTCGAGCTGCCTCTCCACCTCGGCGAAGACGGCGGAGACGTCGGCGTTCGCGTACGAGAGCGCGTAGGCGCCGTCCGCGTACGTCACGGTCGTGGGGAAGGGCGCGGACACCGTGCCGGTCGCGATCGTCGCGCCGGTCCCGTCGAGCACCGAGTACCCGTAGGTCAGGCGATCCGTCGTCGACAGCTCGTACTCGAGGGAGCCTGCTGCGGCGGCCTCGGCGACGGCGGGGATCAGCGTGGGATCGACGGCACCGAGCGTGAGGACGCCTTCCTGCTCGCTCTGCGGGACCGTCGCCACCTGGGCGGGCACGGCCACGGGCGGCTCGGCGCGCTCGGTGGCGGCGACGTCGACCGTGAAGACGGTCTGCGCACCGCTCGCCACGACGAACCCGGGCAGCGCGGACGCGGTGAGCGTGAGCACGTCGCCGTCGCGCGTCTGGGCGTAGGAGACGCCCTCCTGCGTCGGGATGGCGACGAGGGGCTCGGCACCGCACTGGGTGGCTGCGGTCGGCGCGAGGGGCGTCACGACCGTCGCCGGCTCGTCCGTGGGAGGCGTCGTGGGCTCGACGCTCGGAGGCGTCGTCGGGGCGACGGTCGACGCGGTGGTCGGCGCGGCCGTGGGTGCGGCGCTCGGCGCGACTGCCTGGCCTGCGCTGACGCAGTCGGCGCTCGTGCCGGCGTCGGCGAACGCGGACGACGCGGCGCCGCCGGAGCCGAGCGCGAGGACGCCGACGAGCGCGAGCGCTGCGATCCCCGTGCCGACCGCGCGACGCGAGACGCCGCGTCGCAGCAGGAGTCCTCCGAGCACGAGCGCGACGGCTGCGACGGCGGCCACGGCCACCCATGCCCCGCCATCGGCGCCCGTCGTGGGCAGCACGCACAGATCCATGGTTCCTCCGGGTCGTTCGATGTCTCGGCATCGAGCGACCGCTCGATCACGCGATCCATAGACTACGCCAGGAGTCGAGCGATCTTCACCATAGAGTGCACATCACGTCGCAGGCGCGACGCGCGCGTCAGCCGCGCGGCGAGCCCAACGAGGTCTGGATGCGCTCGAGCGCCTTCGCCGCGTAGCCCTGCCACATCCGTGCGATCACGGGCGCCGCGATCCGTCCGACGACCGAGCGCGGGCGCAGCCGCCAGCGCCACGTCACGCGGGTGCCGCCGCCGAGCGGCTCGAACGTCCACTCGCCGAGCACGCCCGAGAACAGCGTCGCGAACGGCCCCGTGAGGTCGCTCATCTCGTACGTCGTGGCCTCGGGCGCGTCGATGGTGCGCACGGTCTCGACCATCGACCCGCCGTCGGCGAGCACGATCCGGCGCGACTGCCCGACCTCCGTGCCCCAGCGCGTGGGGCCGGAGAGGGTGACGGTGGCGTCGATCGCCGGCAGCAGCAGGTGCCCACGGTCGAAGAGGCCGGTGAGCTCGTCGCCGAGGACGCGGTCGTATGCGACCTCGACGGGTGCGGCGACGACGATCGAGCGTTCCATGGCTCGGATGCTACGCCTACCTCGGGTCGGCATCCGCCGAGATCACGCCCGAGCGGGCCGTCGCGCACGCATCCCGCGCGACGGCTCGCTCAGCCGGGGATGCGGCGGTCAGTTCTCCTGCTGCACGACGGCGACCGCGATGGGGACGATCGCCTGCGCGGTCGAGCACCCGGGGCCGGGCTCGTAGGAGGCGGCGATGACGACGCCCTCGACGCGCTGCGAGAAGATGTCCGGCTGCACGGTGAAGTCGGGGTTCTGCTCCTGGAGCTCGCGGATGCGCGCCTGGAACGCTGCGTTCACCGCTTCGACGCCTGCAGGGTCGTCGGTCGAGATCGTGTAGCGACCAGCGGCGAAGTCGTAGGCGAACTGCAGCGGGTAGGGCGCCGAGAACGTGTCCACGAACGATGCCTCGCCGCTCGGGTCGATGACGTCGACATCGACGATGACGGTGGCGCCGCTCGAGTCGATGGCGTACGCGAGGTCGCCGGCATCCTGCGCGGCCTGGAGGGCCGGCACGAGTGCGGGATCGGCAGGCAGGTAGCGCCCGGTGAAGGGGTCGAGGCCGACGCGGATCACGTCCGGCAGCACGACGGGCCACGGTGCGGCCTCCGTCGCGGCCACGTCGAACGTGAAGACGGTCTGCGCATCGTCGGCGATGACGTAGCCGGGCAGCGCCGTCGCGGTGACGGTCGCGGTCGTGCCCGCGCGCGACTCGGCGTATGCGACGCCCTCCACGGTCGGCACGGCGATCGTCGGCTCGCCACCGCACTGCGCGAGGGCGGTCGGCGCGACGGGCACGACGGCGATCGGCTCGGGCTCCTCGACGGGCGGCGTGGTCGGGGCGGGCGTCGTCGGCGCGGGCGTGGTCGGCGCGGGCGTCGTGGTCGGCGCGGGCGTCGTGGTCGGCGCGGGCACCGAGCCCTCCGCGGGCTGCTGCGACGCCGCCGGAGCGGGCGCCTGGGCGACGCAGTCGGATCCGGCGTCGGCCGAGGCCCGCGGTGCCGCGGCGAGCCCTCCGAGCGCGAGGGCGCCGACGAGCACGAGGGCCCCGATGCCGGTTGCGAGACCGCGTCGCGTGGCGCGGCCGCTGCGCAGCAGCACCGCGCCGAGGACCACCGCCGACACCGCGATCGCGGCGACGAACAGCCAGGTCATCCCATCAGCACCCGTCTGGGGCAGCACGCACAGATCCATCGAGACCTCCAAGGTCGCTTCGGTGCTCCATGAGCATCGAGCGACGCTCGAACTCCTGTGCAGAGCCTATCGAGGAACGCTCACCTCCATGGCACCGCGTGTCGCGTTCGGTCGCTCGGACGTCAGTCGTGCAGCAGGTCGCGCCAGTCGTCGGGCACCCGGCCGGCGGGACCCGGTGCGGGCTGGGAGTCGGGGTGGCTCGACGGCGGCGCGAGCACGAGGTCGTCGACCGGCTCCTCGGCGCGGAAGTGCCAGCCCCAGTCCTCGCCGGGCTCGAACGACTGCATCACGGGGTGCCCGGTCGCGCTCCAGTGGGCGGTCGCGTGCTGGCTGGGCGACGAGTCGCAGCAGCCCACGTGCCCGCAGGCGGCGCAGCGACGCAGATGCACCCACCAGCCGCCGGACTGCTCGCACTCCGCGCATCCGGTGCCGCTCGGCGGCATCGTCGCATCCACGTCATCCGGCTGCAGCTCGACCATGTCGCGGGCGTACGCTCGCGCGGCCGCTCGCGACAGTGCCGCGGACAGCACGACGCCCCGGAGGCTCGGGGCATCCGGGGCGTCGGCGTCTGACGTCGTCGAGGGCTACGGCTCGACGACCACGATCGACTCGTCGACCGTCGGCTCCTCGGCGTCGGGAGCATCCGTCGCGTCGGAGGCGTCCGACGCGTCGGAGCCATCCGTCACGGCCGGGCCCTCGACGGGCGCGGACTGGTCGGTCAGCGCGGACTCCTGCGTGCCCTCGTCCTCGGTCAGCGTCTGGGCCGGCTCGCCGAACGCGGTCGCGCTGTCCGGCAGCGCCCGACCGAGCGCATCGACACCCTCGCGGTCGAGGACGGGCGGCAGGACGAACTCGACGTCCGCCTCGAGCGCCACGACGGCGGTCTCCGTGGCGCAGCCCGGACCGGGCTCGTACGAGGCGTCGATCTCGAGCCCGGTGATCTCGATGGCGGGCGGGAAGTCGGCGACCGGCCGGGCGTAGGAGCCCGGGAACGGCGCGGTCAGCGCATCGAGCTGGGCGTCGTACTGCGCGTCGAGGTCCTCGGGCTCGCCGATGAAGGTCAGCAGGTACTGGTTCTCGGCGAAGTCGTAGGCGAGGTCGACCGGGTACGTGATGCGCACGGTGCCCGTCGCGAGCTGCTCGTCCGTCTCGCCGTCGAAGACGCCGAACTGCTGGCTCTCGGTGTAGCCGGAGCCATCGAGCGCGTACGTGAGCGCACCGGCGTCCTGCGCGGCCTGCAGGCTCGGGACGAGCACGGGGTCGGCGGGATCCATCGGGTAGGTGTCCGACTGGTTCGAGAAGTCGACGAGGAGCGTCGCCTGCGTCGTGGCGGGGAGCGTCACGGGCCACGGGGCGCGAGTCGTCGGGGTGAGGTCGTAGGTCCACGACGTCACGGCGCCGGCGAGCAGCGCGTAGCCGGGAGCGGCTGCAGCGGTGACCGTGACGGACGAGCCGGTGCGGGTCTGCGAGTAGACGACGCCCGTGGTCGTGGGGACCTGCAGGGTCGGCTCGGCAGCGCACTGCACGGTCGTGGTCGGGATGCCCGGGGTCACGACGATCGCGGCAGCAGCCGGTGCCGGGCGCATCGGCGCGGTCACGCAGTCGGCGGAGCCGGCGTCGGCCTGCGCCGACGGCGCGCCACCGATGCCTCCAACGACGAGCGCACCGACGATCGCGAGGGCGCCGAGACCGGTGAGGACGCTGCGGCGCGCGCGGCCGCTCACGGCGAGCGCCACGCCTGCGGCGAGCACGACGGCGGCGACGACCACGAGGAGCAGCCACTGCTCACCCATGCCCGTCTGGGGAAGGACGCACAGATCCATGGGAGCTCCATCGTTCGATGTCTGACTCGGCATCGAGCGGACGGCTCGACCTGTGGTGAGCCTATGGATTCTCGGGCAATCGCGCTAGAGGGAATCGAATGATCCTCACCGGCCATGTCCTCCAGCCACGCGACGACAGGTCGCAGTCGTGCCCCACATGCTGTCGTACGGCTCGACCTGCACGCTACGACGCCCCGGACACGGGGTCCGGGGCGTCGAGGGGGCGTCGTGCGCCAGGCGGGATCGGGTCAGCGGCGCGCGAGTCGCACGGTGGCGCCGACGGCCATGAGGACTCCGCCGAGGAGCAGGACGAGCAGGAGCGGCTCGCCGCCCGTGCGAGGCAGCGACGTGGCGTCGCTGGATGCGACGGCGGTGGGCTGGGGCGCGGTCGGCTGCGCAGCCGTGGGCTGTGCGGCCGCGGGCTGCGCGGCGCTCGCCGGCACGTCGACGGCGGGATCGACGTCGACCGCAGGCTGGTCGCTCGGCGCGGGCTCGGACGGCGTCGGCTCGCTCGGCGCCGGGTCCGACGGGGCGGGGTCGCTCGGCGCGGGCTCAGACGGGGTCGGCTCGGAGGGCGTGGGCTCCTCCACCGCGGGGACGTCGGTGCCGGGGTCGCTCGGCGTCGGGCCCGACGGCGCGGGCTCGCTCGGCGCGGGCTCCGACGGGGCCGGGTCCGACGGGGCCGGGTCCGACGGGGCCGGGTCCGACGGGGCCGGGTCGCTCGGCGCGGGCTCGCTCGGCGTGGGCTCGCTCGGCGCGGGCTCGGACGGCGCCGGCTCGCTCGGGACGGGCGTCACGCCGCAGGCGCGGGCGGGGAACGTCCACGTGCGACCCGTGTCCGTCGTGATGACGTACTGGCCGTCGACCGGAGCGATGCGCGTGCCGTCGGCGTCGGTGTGGATGCCGGTGCCTGCGGGGACGCGGTAGGAGACGCCGTTGACCGTGTAGGTCACGTCGACGGTCGAGCTCGAGTTGTCGAGCACGAAGGCCGCATCGCAGGCTGCGACGTAGTCCTGGATCTGCGGCTCGACGACGCACGAGCGGGCCGGGAAGGTCCAGGTGCGACCGGAGTCGGTCGTGATCACGTACTGGCCGTCGACCGGAGCGATGCGCGTGCCATCGGCGTCCGTGTGGATGCCGGTGCCGGCCGCGACGAGGTAGGAGACGCCGTTGACCGTGTAGGTCACGTCGACGGTCGAGCTCGAGTTGTCGAGCACGAAGGCCGCGTCGCACGCGCCGACGTAGTCCTGGATCTGGGGGTGCACGACCGCGGGCTCGGACGGTGTGGTGGGCGTCGGCTCCGACGGCGTCGTGGGCGCGGGCTCGGAGGGCGTGGTGGGCGTCGGCTCCGACGGCGTGGTGGGCGCCGGAGGCGCCGGCACGCTCGCGGTGGTGCGGCAGACGGGTGCCTGGCCGCCCTCGCCGAAGTGCTCGTTGTAGGCCGACATCTGAACCCAGACGATGCAGGCGTTCGCAGGGAGGCCCATCGCGTCCCACGGCAGCGTGCGCTGGCCGATGAACTGCGCGAGATCGTGGCGCTCGCCTGCGCACTCGGCGTCGCTGCGGGTCACGCACTTCGCCTCGAAGTGAGCGTTGGCGGGTCGCTGACGACCGTCGACGACGTATCGCACGTTGACGTGCCCGTTGTCCTGGAACGTCGCGCCGTCGGGCAGCGTGACGCCGGAGGCCGTCACCGTGTAGGGCGTCGGACCGTCGGAGCCGGCCGCCATGGCCGGGGCTGCGACGACGAGCGCGGTGATCGGCAGCAGCAGCGCGCCGACGACCGCCACCGCGGCGAGCGCGATGCGGCGCGTGCGGGCGCGCATGGTGGGACGAGGCATGGGAGCTCTTCTCGGGGATGCGCTCGTTCCGGAGCGCAGCGGGCATGGAGGTCGCGATCGTCGCGTGGGCCATGCGGCCGTCTGCAACGCTCCTACGAATTCGAAGGAACCGCACCCTGAAGTTGAGGAATGCACGACTTCGACAACGCCTGAGCCGTCCCAGGAGTCCCTCGTTGGAGGAATGCGCACTTCGTCGTACCCCGGCGGATCGACGACGAAATCCGAACCCTTTTCATCTCATTCACCATGGGATCCGAAGGACTCCCAGGCAACACTCAGGGTGCGAGGCTGCACCGAGGATGGATGCGGGACACGCGACTCCGACGACCGATGCCGTCGAGCGACACGGGCGCGGCCGTGCCGCGGTCAGGCGATCAGCGTGCGCGGATGCCGTCGAGCGCGACGGCGAGCACGTCGTCGGCGAGCCTCGCCGCGCCCTCCGGGCCGTCGGGTCGGTACCACTCGACGAGCGAGTTCACCATGCCGAACAGCAGGCGCTCGACGATGCGGGCATCCACGTCGGCGCGCACCGCGCCCGCGTCCTGCGCCTCGACGACGAGCGCCTGCATCGCGCGGTCGAAGTCGCGTCGACGCCGCACGGCGTCGCGCTCGACGGCGGTGTTGCCGCGCACGCGCAGCAGCAGCGTGACCTCGGGCAGCCGGGCGACGAGCACGTGCACCGCCCCGCGCAGCACGTGCGCGAGCCGGTCCTCGGCGGGGCCGCCGACGGCCTCCGACTCGCTGACGACGGCCTCGAGGCCGCCGAGCGCCGCGTCGAGCGCGGCTGCGAGCAGCGCCTCCTTCGACGCGAAGTGGTGGTAGATCGCCGACTTCGACAGGCCGAGCCGCTCGGCGAGCAGGGCGATCGACGTCGCGTCGTAGCCGTGCTCGATGAACGTCGCCACCGCGACGGCGAGGATGCCCGCGCGGTCGTAGCCGGGGCGGCCCCTGCGCTGCTCGACGTCGCTCACGCCTCCATCCTCGCGCACGGAGGTCGCCCATCCGCGCTCGCGCACGTCGGCGGTCGCTGCCACGCTGGGCCCATGGCCTACGACCAGCAGCTCGTCGAGCGCATCCGCCCGCTGCTCGCGCCGTTCGAGCCCGTCGACGAGCGCCGCATGTTCGGCGGCCTCGCGTTCATGGTGCACGAGCACATGGCCGTCTGCGTGCTCGGCTCCGGCGGCATGATGGTGCGCGTGCTCGAGGAGGATCGCGACGGCCTGCTCGTGCTCGACGGCGCCGGCCCCATGGAGATGACGCCCGGGCGTCCGTCGCGCACGTGGGTGCGGGTACAGGCCGCCGTGCTCGACGACGACGCGACCCTCGCCGAGTGGGTCGAGCGAGCCGCCGACGTCGCGATCGACCTGCCGCCCAAGCCCTAGGCGCGCTGCGTCGGCACGGGTCTCAGGCGCGCTGGCGAGGGCGCACGGACGACAGGCCGCCGTCGACGCCGAGCACCTGGCCGGTGATCCAGTCGTGCGCCGGGTCGAGGAGGAAGGCGACCGCGGCCGCCACGTCCTCGGGCCGTCCGAGCCGGCCGAGCGCGTGCATCGCCTCGGACGCGGCGCGCGCGGTCTCGGAGGCGGTGAGCTGCTCGGTGAGCGAGGTCTCGACGAGACCGGGCGCGACGGCGTTGACCCGCAGCCCGCGCGGCGCGTAGGTGGCAGCGGCCGAGCGCACGAGCCCGATGACGCCGGCCTTCGCCGCGGCGATCGCATCGTGGTTGGCGAGGCCGGCCATGACGGCCGCCGACGACACGAGCACGACCGAGCCGCCCGTGCGCATGTGCTTGCCCGCGGCGCGGATCGTCGCGAACGACGTCGTGAGCGATGCGGCGACGGTCGCGTCGTACTCGTCGCGCGTCGTGAGGTGCGCCGGCTTCAGCAGCAGCGAGCCGGCGAAGCACGCGATGCCGTCGAACGGCCCGTGCTCCCCCACCGCCTGCTCGACGGCGTCGAAGTCGGTCGCGTCGAGCGTCACGTCCCCGTCTCCGCCCCGCGAGGTGCCGACGACCTCGTGCCCGGCCTCGCGCAGGATCTGCGAGGTCGCGCCTCCGATGCCGCTCGAAGCGGCGATGACGAGCATGCGTGCCATGTCCCGATCCTCCCGCCGCCGCGCATCCGGCGCATGCGCTTGCGCGCACGCTCGGGACGTGCTGCCTCGCCCGTCGAGCATCGCGCCTGCGCCTTTTCCGAGATCGCGCTCGCCAAAGTGATAGTGTGGTGTCACTTAAGTGGGCCGCCGGCGGTCCACGGACCGGAGATCGCCATGTTCCTCGAGGTCGATGCGTCGTCGATCACCGTCGTCCCGTTCGAGCGCACGGCAGATCCTGCCCTCGTGGAGGCCATCTCCCAGCACCCCGTCGCCCTCATCGGCGACGTGCTGCAGCGCATGGGCATGATGGCCGCAGCCATCCGGCCCCGCACCGCGATCCGCCCGCTGGCCGGCAGCGTCCTCCCCGTGCTCGTGCGCGAGGGCGACAACCTCGCCATCCACCGCTCGCTCGACGAGGCACGCGCGGGCGACGTGCTCGTCGTCAACGCGCAGGGGGACGTGAACCGTGCGGTGTTCGGCGGTCTGCTCGGCGCTGGATGCGTCGCGCGCGGCATCGCCGGCGTCGTCATCGACGGCGCGCTGCGGGATGTCGAGGAGTTCGAGGAGCTCGGCCTGCCCGTGTACTCGCGCGGTGTGAGCCCCGCCGGCCCGTACAAGCACGGCCCCGGCTCGGTCGGGCTCCCGATCGCGTGCGGCAACGTGGTCTGCACCGGCGGCGACGTCATCGTCGGCGATGGCGACGGCCTCATCGTGCTCCCGGCTGCGGATCTCGCGGACATCCTCGCCAGGGTCGAGCGCCAGGCAGCCTACGAGGTCGACCTCAAGGCCGGCCTCGTCGGCGGAGCCCGGCGCTGAGGATCGTCACGCCTCGTCTGCGAGGCCTCGCAGCGCCGCGCGATACACCCGCGAGAGGTGCTGCACGAGCGCACCGTCGGCCATGCCGGTCGCGTCGCGGACGTCGAGGATCTCGCGCGAGTTGAGCAGCGCGTTGTAGAGCCCGAGCGCGAGCGGGTACCGCGATTCGGCCACGCCCGCCTCGCGCATGAGGTCGCGGATCGCTCGCCCCCACATGCGATCGAGGGCGGAGGCCTGGCCCTCGCCGGCCTCGAGCCGCACGAGGAACCCCTCGCGCGAGCGGACGAGCACCATGGCGGGCCCGTACACCGAGACGACGTCGATCCAGTGCGCGAGGATGCGCTCGAACAGCTCGCGACCGCGCTGCTCGAAGTCGGTCGTGGTCGCATCGGCGTGCTCCACGACGCTGAGCATGAAGCGACGATGCAGCTGCTCGAGCGTGGGGAAGTACCGGTACGCGGTCGCGAGCGAGAGCCCTGCGCGCTCGGCGACCGCGGGCATCGTCGCCTCCTCCGGGTCCTCGCGCAGCAGCTCGCCGACCGCGGCCACCAACGCCCGCTCGTTGCGGATGGCGTCCTGGCGCGGAGCACGGCGTCGTGAGGGCGACACGATCGCGCCCGGGACGTCGGACGGGTCGCCGGCCCCGGCGCCCGCCGACGAACCCGGTCGCGCGGTCTGGCTCATCCAGCCATCATCCCGCGCGGGGCGGTCGCCGTCACGCGCCGACGCGCACCGCCTGCACGTTGGCGAACTCCGCGATGCCGTAGTCCGAGAGCTCGCGCCCGTAGCCGCTCGCCTTGACGCCGCCGACGGGCAGGCGTGGGTCCGACATCGAGATGGCGTTGACGAACACCGAGCCCGCCTGGATGCGCGCGGCGAGCTCGTGGGCTCGCTCCACGTCCGCGGTCCAGAGCGCGCTGCTGAGCCCGTACTGCGTGTCGTTCGCGACTCGGATGGCGTCGTCGACGCCGTCGACGGCCGTGACCGCCGCGAGCGGGCCGAAGGTCTCCTCGGCGAGCAGTGGTGACGTCCGGTCGCTCGCGCTCATGAGCGTCGGCGCGAACCACGATCCCGGCCGGTCAGGGTCGGGACCTCCGACGAGCACCGCGTCGCCGCCCGCCGCCGCCCTCGCCCGCTGCTCGCGGAGCGTCTCGGCCAGGTCCTGGCGCGCGATGGGGCCGACCTCCGTCTCGGGATCGAAGGGATCGCCGACCCGCAGTGCCGCGACATGCGCGCGCATGGCGTCGACGAGGTCGTCGCGGATCGACCGCTGCACGACGATGCGCTTGGCTGCGATGCAGCTCTGTCCGTTGTTCAGGAACCGCGAGCGCACCGCGGCCTGGGCAGCCGCGGCGACGTCGGCGTCCTCGAGCACGATGAACGGATCCGAGCCGCCGAGCTCGAGCACGCACTTCTTCAGCACCCTGCCGGCGGTCTGCGCGACGATCGCGCCGACGCGCTCGCTCCCGGTGAAGGTCACGGCTGCGATGCGAGGGTCCTCGATCATGGCGCCGGCCTGCGCGCCGGACGCGATCGCGAGCACGAGCACGTCCTCGCCGAACGCCTCGGCGAGCACCCGCTCCACCGTGACGGCGCATCCCGTGACGGACTCCGCGTGCTTCAGCACCACGGTGTCGCCGAGTGCGATCGCGGGGAGCATGGCACGGACGACCTGCCACCACGGGTAGTTCCAGGGGAGGACCGCCAGGACCACGCCGAGCGGACGGAGGTGGACGCTCGCGGCGTCCTCGCCGACGTCGACGCGTCTGGGCTCGAGGAACGCAGCCACGTTGTCCGCATAGTGCTGGCAGGTCGCGATGCACTTGTCGATCTCGCCGAGGGCCTGCGCGAACGGCTTGCCCATCTCCCGCACGATCTGCGTCGCGAGCGCCTCGCGACGCCCGGCGAGGATCGACGCGAGACGACGGATCCCCTCGATGCGGTGCTCGATGCTGGTCGTGCGCCATCGCGCGTGCGCCGACTCGGCGCGAGCGAGCACGACGTCGAGCTGCGTGTCCGAGTGGTAGTCGAAGCGCTCGATCGGCTCGCCCGTCGATGGGTCGACCGTCGAGAAGCCCGTGGCCTCGAGGACGGTCACGACACGACCCGCTGCGGCAGGCGAGCCGTCATCCACGCGGTGAAGCGCAGCGTGATCGACACGGGATCGATGAGGAGCTTCGCGATGTCGGCCGCGTTGCCCGCCTCGATGCGGACGTGGAGCAGCGTCGGCCCCGGGGCCTCGACGAGGCGAGCGAACTCCGACCGCAGCGACGCCGGGTCGTCGGCCGTGCCCGTCGTCCAGCCGGAGGCGGCGGCGAGGGCGCCGAGGTCGATGCGATCGGCGTAGGTCGGCAGCCCTGCGGTCGAACCGTAGACGCGGTTGTCGAGCAGCACGATGAAGAGTCGCGACGGCGCGAGGAAGCCGCCCGTCGGCAGCACGTTCGGGTTCATGAGGAGCGATCCGTCGCCCTCGATGCCGATGACCTTGCGCACGTCGCTGCCCTCGGCGGCGATCGCGAGGCCCGTGGCGACCGAGCCGACGAGGCCCATGGAGTCGAGCAGGTAGAGGTGGTTGTCCCGGTCAGCGATCGACGCGAGCTCGCGGCTCGTGGCGGCGCAGGTGACGACGAGTGGGTCGTGCTCGGTGAGCGCCACCAGATGCTCGAGTGCTTCGATGCGGCGCATGGTCATGCCACCTTCCCGTCGGTGTTCCAGAACGATGCGAGCACGACGACCGGTCGGTACGTCATGCGTGCGTGGGTGCCCGCTTCCGCGACCACGTCGTGCCAGTCGTCCGTCGAGGAGCGTCGGTCCAGCTCCACGATCGGGACGCCGAGCGTGCGCAGGATCGACGGCACGTGCTGGCTGATCGAGTGGATCATCGAGTTGTACTCGCCGAGGCTGCCGCGCGTGTTCGCGACGATGAGCAGCGGCAGGTGGTACGAGACCGAGAAGGTCGTCAGCGCGGTGAGGTTGTTGCCGAAGCCGTTGTCCTGCATGACGACGGCGCCGAAGCGCCCGGCGAGCGGCAGCGCGCCGAGGACGCCCACCGCCTCCTCCTCGCGCGACAGCGGCGTCACGTGCGGCGAGACGCCGTCGCGACCGCCGTCGGTCTCGACGAGGGCCTGGATCACGGGGGCGACGGTGACCGAGGGGATGTAGCCGACATGGTCGGCTCCGCTCGACCAGATGCCGGCCGCGACCGCCTGGGCGTACGTCCGATCGCTCATGGGGGCTTCCTTCTGCAAGGAGGTGCTGCACGTCCGACCCGGCGGCGATGCCGCTCGCACGCGCATCCTCGTTCCATTAACTGAGAGTGTGCTCTCACATCGTAGCGCCCGGAGGGTGGGAGGGGAAGCCTCGGCTCACCGTCGGAGGCGCGCGGGCTGCGGGCCGCCGGGCGACGACAGCGCCGCCAGCACCGTCGCCACGGCCAGGACGGCCGCGTTCCCCCAGATGACGCCGCTCGCTCCCGACGCGCCCGCGACGGCGGTCATCGCGAGCGGGATGGCGGTCTGACCCAGCCGATTGCCCGCCATCCGCAACCCCAGCGCGGCGCCGTGGTCGCGCTCGGCGGTGATCTGCACGACCCATGCGAGCGTGAGGGGCTGCGGCAGCCCGAGGCAGATGCCGAGCGCGACCATCACGGCGATCGCGGCCGTCGCGTCAGACATCGGCAGCAGCGCCAGCGCACCGACGCCGAGGGCCATCGAGACGACGATGAGCATCTTGCGTCCGAACCTCGCGACGAGCCGTGCGAGGCCGAGCCTGCTGGCCACCGAGACCAGCGCGCGCAAGGAGAGGAGCGCTCCGACCACCGCGGCGTCGATGCCGCGCTCGGCCGCCCACGCCGGCAGGAACGTGTAGAGCAGGTCCATCGTCACGAGCATCGCGCTGCTGACGAGGATCGCCCGCCAGAGCCCGGGGGTCCGCAGCACCGCGAGCGAGCCCTGTGGCGCGACCGGCTCGGGAGCCTGCGAGGCGGTCGACCTGTCCGCGGCTCGCAGCAGCAGCGCGGGGAGGACCGAGCACGCGGCCGCGATGGAGCACACGAGGAGCCCGATCGTCGTGTCGGGCGCCCTAGGCGTCGCCGCGAGCACCGCGGCGCCCGTCACGACGGGCGGGCCGACGAGCTGCCCGAGCGACCCGGCCGTGGCGAGCGTGCCGAAGTCGCCGTCGCTCGCCCTGCCACGCGTGCGGCTCGCGACGTACGTCTGCTGTCCGACGAACACGCCGACGCTGCCGAGCCCGACGATGCCCGCGGCGACGAGCAGCACCCACGACTGCGTCGGTGCCGAGAGCGGCAACGCGCAGCCGACCGCGACGAGCACCGAGCCGAGAGCGACGACGACCGCGCCACCCACACGGCCCGCGAGCCTGCCGACGAGGACGGAGCCGACGAGCGCTGGAGCGGCGAAGGCGCTTGCGAGCACGGCGATGAACGGCGCGTCCGCACCCAGCTCGAGCGCGCGGTAGCCGAGCATGACGCGCACGCCGACCCACGCGACCTGCAGCAGCAGCGCCTGCGTCGCGAGCGCCGGCCGCCAGCGCGGCGTCGCGCTCACCGAGGACGGCTCACGCCGACGCAGGCGCACCTGCGCCCGCCGCGGCGAGCGCATGGGCGACGACGGCGATCGTGTCGTCGAGGCTCGCCGTCGGCGGAGCCGCGACCTTGACGCCTCGGAACGCCGTCGTCGGAGCCAGCGCGATCGCCGCGGCAGCGCGCTCGGACGTGAGCAGCGACGAGGCGTAGGTGCCTCCGTCCGCGAACGGCACGTGGACGTCGGCCCACGCGGAGCCGAGCGGGGTCGCCTCGGGCGCGGCACCCGACAGGACGAGGCCCTCGAGCACGCCCGCATCGGCTGCGAGCGCCACGTGCCGCGTCGCCCCGTCCGGATCGCGTGCCTCGATGACGGACCTGCCCCAGTTGATCGAGACCCCCACCGGCAGCCCCGCCCGTCGCAGATCGGCCGCGACGGCGATCTCGTCCTCGAGGCGCATGTGCCCCTTGGCGGGCGCGCGATCCGGCGACCATGCGTCGCAGTGCTCGACGACGAGCGTCGCACCCGCCCAGTCCCGCGCGGCGAGCTCGGACAGGGAGGCGTGCAGCGCATCGGCCGACGACGCCCCGGGAGTCGCGAGCGGCGCGGTGTGCAGCTCCACTGCGACGACCCGGCCGTCGGGCAGCGCGTCGCGGAGGCGATGGACCCCGTCGCGCAGGGCGTTGGCGGCGTCGACGGCGGCGTGGCGCCCATCGGCATCCGTGGAGGCGAGGCCGAACGCCGCGGACGCCCGCAGCCGTGCGGACGTCTCCGGTGCCGTCGTCACGACGATCTGCGCATCCGCCGGCAGCCAGGCGAGCAGCCACGGCTCGTCGTGCAGGTGGAGGCCCGCGCCCGTCCACGGGATCTCGAGTCCGACGACGCCGGGCATGGCGCGCACGGCGTCGAGGTACGTCCGCTCGGCCCCCGCGTCCCAGCCGATGCGGCTCGGCGAAGCCGCGTACGCGCCGACGAGCCACCCCGTCGGCGCGGACGCGTCAACCATGCGCCGGCGTCTCGACCTTCATCGCGGGCACCTCGCCGGAGCGGATGGTCGCGATGCGCTCGCGCTCCTGCGCGAACCGTCGTTCGGCGTTCTCGACCGCCTCGTCGAGCCGGTCGGCGGGGACGATCGCGACGCCATCGGCATCCGCGACCACGACGTCGCCGGGCCGCACGGCGCGTCCGGCGAGCTCGATCGGCTCCCCGATGACGCCGGGATCGGTCTTCTGCGCGTGCCGCATCGCGATGCCGGTCGCGAAGATGGGGAAGCCGAGACCCTCGATCTCATCGATGTCGCGCACGGTGCCGTGGATGACGAGTCCGGCGATCTCGCGCAGCAGCGCGATCTCCGTGAGGATGCCGCCCCAGTGCCCGAATCGTCCGCCGCCGGCCTCGACCACGAGCACGGATCCGCTCGGCGCCTCCCGCACCGCGCGCTGCAGGGCGAGGTTGTCGCCCGGGCCCGCGAGCACGGGGAAGGCGGGGCCGACGAGCCGGGCGCCGCGCCAGGCGGGCCGGATGCTCGGCTCGACCCACCATTCCTCCCCCGTGCCCTCGTAGACCGTGCTCGTGCCGAGCTCGAGCAGGCGAGCGAGCCGCGGGTCCGCCGTCGCCGTGATGTCCGCTGTCGTCATGGGTGTCTCCTCGATCGTCGTGGGGTCGTCTACTGCTGCGCGAGGGCCAGCGGCACGAGCTCGCGCCACAGGGCGTCGAGGTCGGTCCACTTCTCGTTGGTCCACGCCGAGTCCTGGAAGCCGAACTCGTAGCCGCCGTTGGTCATCTGCGCCTCGAAGTCGGCGTCCTGCATCGCGGCCTCGCTGGCCGCCTCGATCGCCGCCTCGAGCGTGTCGCGGACGCCTGCGTCGAGACCTGCCGGAGCCGAGAGCACGTTGTAGGACTCCCAGACGGCGTCGTAGCCGAGGCTCTCGGTCGTGGGCACGTCCTCGAGCCCGACGATGGGCTCGGCGTCGAGCGCGGCGAGCGCCGAGACGGATCCCGTCTCGATCTGCGCGCGGAAGGTCGGCACCGAGCCGAACGACAGGTCGATCTGGTTGCCGATGAGAGCGGTCATCTTCTCCGAGCCGTCGTCGAAGGGCACGATCGTGAAGTCGACTCCCGCCGCCTCCTCGAACGCCGTGACGACGATGTGGTCGTCGCCGCCGAGGCCGTCGACGCCGACGGTGATGGTGCCCGGCGCTGCCTGGGCGGCCTCGACGACCTGCTCGATCGAGGTCCAGGGACCGGTGCTCGACGCCGCGACGATGCCACGGAAGCGGTTGACGGTCGCGAGCGCCTCGAAGCTGTCCTGGTCGTACGTCGCGCCGCGGTCCTCGTTGACGTAGGCGAGCGCGGAGGGCAGGTTCGTCAGCCCGATCGTGTGACCGTCGGGAGTCGCGTTCGCGAGGGACGTGAGGCCGATCTGCCCGCCGGCGCCGACGGTGTTCTCGACGATGATCGACGTGCCGAGCTCGTCCTCCATGAACGGCACGAGGCCGCGGACCATGAGGTCCGACGAGCCGCCCGCGCTGAACGGCACGATCATCGTGATGGGCTCGGAGCCGGGGAAGTCGGCGGCGTCGCCGCCTCCACCACCGTCCCCGCTCGAGGTGAGCGACGAGCAGCCTGCGAGCGCGAGGGGCAGGATGATCGCCGCCAAGGCGGCGGATGCGATGCGTCGGTCCATGGTCATTCTCCCTTGGATGCGGTGGGGGTCGGTCGGTCGGTGGAGGAGCGGTCGGAGGGGTCTGCGTCGGCGAGGTCGGCCGCGTCGAGGGTCGCGACGGCGCCCGTGGGCAGTCCGCCCATGTCGACGATTCGCTGGCGGCGCCGTTCGAGGCGCTTCGCCCCCATCGACAGCAGCGGCGCCCCGACGAGCGCGAGCGCGGCGACGGTGAGCAGGATCGCCGAGAACGGGCTGCCGACGAGGGTCGTGACGTCGCCGTCCGACAGCAGAAGGGCGCGCACGAGGTTCTCCTCGAGGATCGAGCCGAGCACCATCGTGAGCGCGATGGGTGCCAACGGCACGTCGAGCTTGCGCAGGACGTAGCCGAAGACGCCGAAGACGAGGAGCACGAGGATGTTGAGGGCAGTGCCCGTCACGAGGAACGCGCCGAGGATCATGAGCCCGACGACGATGCCGAACAGCACCGCGTACGGGATCTTCAGGATGTAGAGCCAGACGCGGATCAGCGGCACGTTGAGGATCAGCAGGATGACGTTGCCGACGAAGAGGCTCGCGATGATCGCCCACGCGACGTCCGGGTGATCGCGGAACAGCAGCGGACCGGGCGTGAGGCCGTGGACGATGAACGCGCCCATCATGATCGCCATCGTCACCGACGACGGGATGCCGAGCGTGAACATCGGCACCATGGTCGCGATCCCCAGGGAGTTGTTCGCGGTCTCCGGTCCGGCGACGCCCTCGATGGCGCCGCGTCCGAACTGCTGCCGACCCTTCGACCAGCGGCGCTCGAGCGCGTAGGAGAAGAACGTGGCAGCCGTGCCCGGCGAACCCGGCAGCAGACCGACGAAGAAGCCGATGATGCTGCCTCGTGCCATGGGTCCGACCGACCGGCGCCAGTCCTCCCGCGTCGGCGCGATGCGCCCGATCTTCGTCAGCCTGCCCTTGGAGACGCGCTGCTCGAGGCCGATGAGCATCTCGCTGAGGCCGAAGAGGCCCATGACGACGGCGACGAGGTCGATGCCGTCGAAGAGCTCCGGCATCCCGCCGGTGAATCGCGGCGTGCCCAGCACGGGGTCGAGACCGACGAGGCCGATCGCGAGACCGATGAGCGCGCAGACGAGGCCCTTCAGCACGTTGCGGCCGGAGAGGCCGACGACGAGCGAGAGGCCGAGCACGCCGATCGCGAAGTAGTCGCGGGCACCGAGGCCGAGCACCGCCGTCGCGAGCGGTGCGAACAGCACCATGCCGATGATGCCGACGGTCGCACCGACGAAGGAGCCGGCGGCTGCGATGACGAGGGCGGGGCCGCCGCGGCCCTGCTTCGCCAGCGCGTAGCCCTCGAGGGTCGTCGCGACCGACGACGGCTCGCCGGGCACGTTGAGCAGGACGGCGGTGATGGTGCCGCCGTACATCGAGCCGTAGAGGATCGCGGCGATCATGATGATGCCGGGCACGGGCCCGACGACGAAGGTCACCGGCAGCAGCAGCGCCATGGCAGCCGGCGGGCCGAACCCGGGCAGGATGCCGACGACCATGCCCATGACGCAGCCCGCGAGCGCGAACAGCAGGTTGACGGGGGTGAGCACCGTCTGGAAGCCGGCGAGCAGCTGAGCGAGAATGTCCACGTCGACATCGCCTTTCATCGCGAGCGCGAGCGCCCGAGGGTCCGGGGACCGGTTCGGTTCGGGTGGGACGGGCCTTAGAGGAGCCCGACGAGGAGCGGCCGCAGCACGCCCGTGGGCAGCTGGACGCCCAGCACCGTGGTGACGAGCAGGAAGCTCACGACGGCGAAGCCCAGTCCGGTCGGGATGGCCGCTCGCAGCCTCCCTCGAGCCAAAAGGGTGAGGATCGCGACCGCGATGGCGACCGTCAGCGGATAGCCGAGCGGCTGCATCGCGAATGCGCTCGCTGTCACGACGCCGAGGGATGCGACCGCCCGCACCATCGCGGAGCGATCCGGCGGCGGCTCCGTGTCGGCGTCGACCCGGTAGCGGCCGAGCAGCGCGAGCACGAGCCAGGCGATCGAGAGACCGAGCATGGCGACCCCGATGATGACGGGGAAGAAGGCGGGGCCGGGGAGCGAGCGGACGCGGAAGGCGTACTCCTGCGACGCGATCAGCAGCGCAGCGGCGAGGGCGACCGCGAGGGCGGCGCCGACGATGTTCGCGATCCGGAAGCCGGTGGGGCTCCAGGTCGACTCGGACTCGGCGGTGACGTCCTCGAGCGCCACCACGTCGTCATCCCCAGTGCGAAGGCTCATCGTCGCCCACCGTCCGTGCGAGGTCGTCCAGGCGCAGGAGCGCGTCGCTCGTCCGCTCCCTGGCCAGGTGGAAGAGGGAGAACTGCAGCGCGTAGATGAGCACGATCGGCACGACGAGGGAGCGCTGGTTCGAGCGCGGGCCGCGGGGAGCGACGAGCAGGCGATCGGGACGAGGGTCGAGCCCGAGGCCCTCCTCGTCGGCGATCACGGCCGTGGCGGCTCCGATGCTCGCCGCGTAGGCGTTGATGCGCGACAGCCGGGGGTCGGGCCGGCGGAAGACGAAGGACAGCACGAGGTCGTGCTCGGTGAGCGACGTCAGGTGCTCGGCGATGAGGCGACCGCTCGTCGGCAGCGTGACCGGCATGATGCCCACGCGGCGGAGACGACGGGCGAGGAGGTCGAGGGCGGTCGCCGCGTACGGCGGGCCGAAGAGGTAGACGGCGCGAGCGTCGAGGATCTGGGTGGCGAGGCCATCGACCTCGTCCTGCGCGACCGATCGGGCGAGTCGCTGCATGGCCGCGACCTCGTCGTCGACGAGTGCCGCGAGCGTGTACTCGGAGTCCGGGCGGCTCAGCATGCGGCCGGCGCTCGTGACGGGCTCGGAGCCCTCGTCGGCGAGGCTCGCGCGGAACTGCCGGTAGCCCGGGAAGCCGAGCTGAGAGGCGAGGCGGATGAGCGTCGTCTCGTGGACCCCGAGCTGCGCTGCGACCTGCGCAGCCGACAGGCGCGACATCGCCTGAGGGTCTGCGAGCAGGTGGTCGAGCGCTCGCCTGCCGGTCTCGGACAGGCTGCCGCTCATCATGCGTGCCGAGTCGGCGATCCCCATGTCGGGCCCTCTCACATCGTCGTGAAGTGCGTCCCTGCGTCGGAACTGCATTCCTGCGCAGGATTGCAGGATATGCGCATCTCGCGCGAGATGTCAACGACGACGACCCCGCAGCCTCCGACGAGGCACCGCATCCGCGCACGACGAAGCCCGGAGATCCGGTCGGATCCCCGGGCTCGAGCGCCGCGCCCCCGCCGTCAGTCGCGCAGGTCGTACACGCGCTTGAGCTTGCCCTCGCTGCGCGGCAGGTGACCGGGCTCGATGAGGCGCACGTCGACGCTCGTGCCGATGCGCTCCTTCACCTGCGCACGCAGGAGGTCGGCCGCGTCCGCCGCCGCGGCCGCCGACGCGTCGGGGTGCGGCTCGATGCCGACGGTGAGCGCGTCCATGCGCCCCGACCGGGTGAGCTCGAGCACGAAGTGCGGCGACAGGTCGGCGATGCCGAGCGCGATCTCCTCGATCTGCGTGGGGAAGAGGTTCACGCCGCGCAGGATGATCATGTCGTCGTTGCGACCGGTGATCTTCTCGATGCGCCGCATGCCCGTGCGGCCCGAGCCGGGCAGCAGGCGGGTGAGGTCGCGCGTGCGGTAGCGCAGCACGGGGAACGCCTCCTTCGTCAGCGAGGTGAAGACGAGCTCGCCCATCTCGCCGTCGGGCAGCGGCGCTCCGGTCTCCGAGTCGATGATCTCGGGCAGGAAGTGGTCCTCCCAGATGTGCGGGCCGTCCTTCGTCTCGACGCACTCGCTGCCGACGCCCGGGCCCATGACCTCCGACAGGCCGTAGATGTCGACGGCGTCGATGTCGAGGCGCTCCTCGAGCTCGCGACGCATCTCGTTCGTCCACGGCTCGGCGCCCAGCACCGCGACCTTGAGGCTCGTCGAGCGCGGGTCGACGCCGGCGGCCTCGAGCGCGTCGGCGATCGTGAGGAGGTACGAGGGCGTGCAGAGGATGGCGTCGGGCTCGAAGTCGCAGATGAGCTGCGCCTGCCTGGCCGTCTGGCCGCCCGACATGGGGATGACGGTCGCGCCGAGGCGCTCGATGCCGGCGTGGGCGCCGAGGCCGCCCGTGAAGAGGCCGTACCCGTAGGCGTTGTGCACCTTCATGCCGCGGCGGATGCCGGCGGCGCGCAGGCTGCGGGCGACGAGGTCGCCCCAGCGCTCGAGGTCGCCTGCCGTGTAGCCGACGACGGTCGGCTTGCCGGTGGTGCCGCTGGATGCGTGGATGCGGGCGACCTGGTCCATCGGCACGGCGAACATGCCGAACGGGTAGGTGTCGCGCAGGTCGGCCTTCGTCGTGAAGGGCAGCCGGGCGACGTCGGCGAGCGTGCGGATGTCCGCGGGCGCGACGCCCGCGGCGTCGAGCCGTGCGGTGTAGAGCGGCACGTTCGCGTAGGCATGGTGCACCGTCTGCTGGAGCCGCTCGAGCTGCAGGGCCTCGAGGTCGGCGCGGTCGAGGCGCTCCTCGGGGTCGCGCTCCTCGACGGGCGTCGCGGCCACGCGCATGCGCGCGGCGACGATGGCGCCGTTCGGGTTCGTCGTCGTCATCTTCGACTCCTTCGTCTGCGTCGATCGGTCGTGCGCGCCGCGCGCTCGGGCGGCATCGCCGGCCGGTCGGCCGCCAGGGGTGATCAGGGGGTGGGGAACGGCCGTGCCGTGGTGAACGAGCGGCCGCGGAACTCCGCGACGACGTCGCCCGTCTCGTCGGTGACCTGCACGTCGTAGAGGCCGGTGCGACCCCTGCTCGTGCGACGCGTCGCGGTGGCGACGAGCGTCTGGCCGACGTGCGTGGACTTGAGGAACGTGATGTCGGCGCCCTGCGCCACCGTCACGGACTCCCCGTCGTTGCATGCGATCGCGAACGCCGTGTCGGCGAGCGCGAACACGAGGCCGCCGTGGGTGATGGCGAAGCCGTTCGTGAGCTCGGGGCGCACGACGAGCGAGGCGACGGCGATGCCGTCCTCGTCGCGCTCGACGCGCATGCCCAGCAGGGCCGAGGCCGCGTCGCGCAGCAGCATCGCCCGCGTGTGCGGGCGGGCGGCGGCGATCGCGTCGCCGTCGAGACCGGATGCGGTCGCGACGTCGCGACGATCGTCGGTCGTCTCGCTGGTGGCTGCGTCGGGCATCCGCACTCCCTCGTGCTCGGGCGTCTCGATCTCGGGGGGTGCCGTGATCGCGTCGTTTCGCTATAGTAACTGAACGATCGTTCGGTAATCCACTCGGATGGCCCGGACGAGGCAGGAGGAGCCGACGATGACCGCACCACTCGCCCCCGCGAGCGCGTCCACCACCCAGCCGTCCCCGGACGAGCAGGCGGCGCAGGCGCAGTTCGATCGCATCATCGACGCCGACGGCCGCATCGAGCCGCGCGACTGGATGCCCGCCGCCTATCGCAAGACGCTCGTGCGCCAGATCTCGCAGCACGCGCACTCCGAGATCATCGGCATGCAGCCCGAGGCGAACTGGATCACGCGCGCACCGAGCCTCAAGCGCAAGTCGATCCTCATGGCCAAGGTGCAGGACGAGGCCGGCCACGGCCTCTACCTCTACTCCGCGGCGCAGACGCTCGGCATCGGCCGCGAGGAGATGACCGACCAGCTCATCGCCGGCCGCGCCCGCTACTCGTCGATCTTCAACTACCCCACGCCCACCTGGGCCGACATGGGCGCGATCGGCTGGCTCGTCGACGGCGCCGCGATCGCCAACCAGGTGCCGCTGTGCCGCGCCTCGTACGGCCCGTACGGTCGCGCGATGGTGCGCATCTGCAAGGAGGAGTCCTTCCACCAGCGCCAGGGCTTCGAGATCCTGCTCGAGCTGTCGCAGGGCACCGAGGCGCAGCACCGCATGGCGCAGGACGCCGTCGACCGCTGGTACTGGCCGTCGCTCATGATGTTCGGCCCGCCCGACGACGAGTCGCCCAACTCGGCGCAGTCGATGGCGTGGAACATCAAGCGCTTCTCGAACGACGAGCTGCGCCAGCGCTTCGTGGGGATGCTCGTGCCGCAGGCCGAGGTGCTCGGCCTCACGCTGCCCGACCCGAACCTCGCCTGGAACGACGAGACGGGCGCCTACGACATGTCCGAGATCGACTGGACCGAGTTCCACGAGGTCCTCGCCGGTCGCGGACCGTGCAACGCCCAGCGCCTGCAGCACCGCCGCCAGGCGCACGAGGACGGCGCGTGGGTGCGCGAGGCGGCGCACGCGTACGCCGCGACGCAGGCGACGACCGAGCAGGTGGCGGCCTGATGGCGACCCCCGGCGAGCTCGGCACCGAGGCCTGGCCCCTCTGGGAGGTCTTCGTGCGCGCCAACCGCGGCCTGAGCCACGTGCACGTCGGCTCGCTCCACGCGCCCGACGCGAGCATGGCCATCCGCAACGCACGCGACCTCTACACGCGTCGCGGCGAGGGCGTGTCGATCTGGGTCGCCCCGGCCGACGGGATCACGACGAGCGATCCCGACGAGAAGGGCGAGTGGTTCGAGAGCCCCGCGGGCAAGAACTACCGCCACGCCATCTACTACACGAAGACCGAGGGCGTGAAGCACCTGTGAGCGGCCACGACATCTCCACGGGCGTCGAGGGCGAGGAGTCGCACGGCGACGTGAGCGTCGACCAGCTCGACCTCGCGGCCGAGCTCTCGGGCGCCGACGGCTCGATCGCGACCCCCGACGTCGCGGCGTACGCGCTGTGGCTCGGCGACGACGCGCTCGTGCTCGCGCAGCAGCTCGGCTGGTGGATCTCGCGGGCGCCCGAGCTCGAGGAGGACGTCGCCCTCGGCAACATCGGCCTCGACGTGCTCGGCCACGCACGCTCGTTCCTGCGCTACGCCGGCACCGCCGACGGCCGCTCGGAGGACGATCTCGCCTACTGGCGCGACGAGCCCGCGTTCCGCTGCGCGTGGCTGTTCCAGGCGCCCAACGGCCACTTCGGCGACACGATCGCGCGCCAGCTCGTCGCCTCCGCCTTCCAGCTCGAGCTCTACCGCCGCCTCGCAGGCAGCGCCGACCCCGCGCTCGCCGCGATCGCGACGAAGTCGGTGAAGGAGGTCGCGTACCACCTCGACCACGCGACGCAGTGGATCCTGCGCCTCGCAGGCGGCACCGAGCTCTCGCGCGAGCGCATCGAGCGCTCGCTGACCGACGTGTGGCCGCTCGTCGACGAGCTCTTCCGCGACGAGCCGGTCATCGACCGGCTCGAGGGCATCGCCGTGCGTCCCTCGACCCTTCGCGAGCCCGTGCTGGGTCGCATCCAGGCCATCCTCGACGCCGCCGACCTCGCGATGCCGCAGGTCGCGCCGTCGATGGCCGGCGGACGCCGGGGCATGCACTCGTCGCGCCTCGGCTACCTGCTCGCCGAGATGCAGGTGCTCGCACGAGCGCACCCGGGGGCGTCGTGGTGACCCGCGCGCCGCTCGCGACCCCCGCGACGCCCGAGGCCGACGGCGACGCCGCCTCGCGGGCCGCGTGGGAGGTCGCCGCGCAGGTGACCGACCCCGAGGTGCCCGTGCTCACCATCGCCGACCTCGGCGTGCTGCGCTCGGTCGCGAGCGACGGCGACCGCGTGCGCGTCGTGCTCACCCCCACCTACTCCGGCTGCCCGGCCATCGACCAGATGCGCGACGACGTCGTCCTGCAGCTCACGGCCGCCGGCTACGGCGACGTGCGCGTCGACTTCACCCTCTCCCCCGCGTGGACGACCGACTGGATGTCCGCCGACGGCCGCGCGAAGCTGCGCCGCTACGGCATCGCGCCGCCGAACGGCACGGCGCCGCACCTCGACGGCCCCGTGCGCATCGCCATGGCCGTGAAGTGCCCCCGCTGCGACTCGCTCGACACCCGGGAGCTCGCGCGATTCGGCTCGACCTCGTGCAAGGCGCTCTACGAGTGCCGTGCGTGCCTCGAGCCGTTCGACTTCTTCAAGGTGCTCTAGATGGCCGCGCAGAACCTCACGCCCACCGCCGACACGTCGCGCCGAGGCTCGTTCCACGCGCTCGAGGTCGCCGAGGTGCGTCCGCTCACGGCCGAGAGCGTCGAGGTGACGTTCGCGGTGCCCGAGCGGCTGCACGGCCGCTTCGACTACCAGCCGGGCCAGCACGTCGCGCTGCGCGCGACGATCGACGGTCGCGAGGTGCGTCGCTCGTACTCCATCTGCCGGCCTCCGACCCCGGGGAGCATCTCGGTCGCCATCAAGCGCGACCTCGGCGGCGTCTTCTCGTCGTGGGCGAACGAGACGCTCGAGCCGGGCACGGTCGTCGACGTCATGAGCCCGCAGGGCACGTTCACGTCGGGCCTCGACGACCTCGCCGGCACGCACGTCGTCGGCATCGCCGCCGGCTCGGGCATCACGCCGCTCATGGCCGTCGCGCATCGCGTCCTGTCCCAGGCGCACGACTCGCGCTTCACGCTGCTCTACACGAACCGCTCGCAGCTCGACGTGATGTTCGTCGAGGAGCTCGCCGACCTCAAGGACCGCTACCGCGGCCGGGTCGCGCTGCACCACGTGCTCACGCGCGAGCAGCGCACGGCGCCCCTGCTCTCGGGCCGCATCGACGAGGAGCGCCTCACGCGCATCCTCGACGCCCTCATCCCGACCGCGACGGTCGACGAGTGGTTCCTGTGCGGGCCGTTCGAGCTCGTGCAGCTGTGCCGCGACGTGCTCGCCGCACGCGACGTCGACCCCGCCCACGTGCGATTCGAGCTCTTCACGACTGGCCGCCCCGAGCGCGTCGAGGGGGATGCCGGCAGGCCCGTCGAGGTCCGCACGGGCGAGCCGACGTGGCGGCTCGACTTCACGCTCGACGGCCAGTCGGCGAGCGTCGACAGCCCCGTCGCGGCGAACGAGTCGATCCTCAACGCCGCGCTGCGCGTGCGGCAGGACGTGCCGTTCGCCTGCGCCGGCGGCGTGTGCGGCACCTGCAGGGCGCGGGTCGTCGAGGGCATCGTCACGATGACCGAGAACTACGCGCTCGAGCCCGACGAGATCGAGCGCGGCTACGTGCTCACGTGCCAGTCGCACCCGAAGGGCGAGCGCGTCGTCGTCGACTACGACGGCTGATCGCGCATCCTCGCACTCAGCGTCCGTTGCCGGAAGGCGCAGCGCACGTCCAGGAGCCGCACGGGATGATCGGCCCATGAGCATCTCGAACGCCGACGCGCCCGTCGGGACCCCGGTCTACGACATCGGGTTCATGCCCGCCGTCAAGCGCCTCTTCAAGTCCTACTTCGCCTTCCAGGGCCGTGCCTCGCGCCGCGAGTTCTGGTTCGGCTACCTCGCCGTCGCCATCATCGGCATCGTCCTCGGCATCATCGTGAGCATCATCTCGGGCATCGAGATCGCCGCGATCTCGACGGCCGTGTACTCCGATCCCTACGCGACGACCGTGCCCGCCCCCATCGCGACGATCATCGCCAGCATCATCGTCGGCCTCGTGGGCCTCGTCATCACGATCCCCGTGCTCGCCGCAGGCGCCCGCCGCCTGCGCGACGCCGGCTTCTCGCCGTGGCTGCTGCTGCTGAGCCTCGTCGGCCTCGGCATCGTGTGGCTCATCATGTGCGCGCTGCCCACGAAGGACGGCGCCGGCACGTCGCAGGGCGGCTACGGCCAGCCCGCGACCGCGTACGGCCAGCAGGGCGGCTACGGCCAGCAGCCGCAGCAGGGCTACGGTCAGCAGCCGCAGCAGGGCTACGGCCAGCAGCAGCCGCAGCAGTCGTACCCGCCCGTGCCGCCGTCGTCGGCGCAGCAGCAGCCGCCGTACGGACAGCAGCAGCCGCCGCAGCAGCCCCCGTACGGACAGCAGCAGTAGCGTCGAACGCTCGATCGACGGCCCGGATGCGCATGCATCCGGGCCGTCGTCACGTCCGGCTGCGGGCGATGGATGGGCCGCCCAGGTGCGATCGAGAGGATGGTGGCATGTCCTCCCCCTCGACCGACGTCCCCGTCGGCGTGCCCGTCTACGGCATCGGCTTCCGCGACGCCTTCGTCCGCTACTGGAAGGGCTACGTGGTCTTCCAGGGCCGCGCGAGCCGGGGCGAGTTCTGGTGGGCGCAGCTCGGCATCTCCATCATCACGACGATCCTGGCCTTCGTGATCGTCGGGATCTGGATGGTCTCGCTCATCGGCGTCGCCTCGTCCGATCGACCCGACCCGGGCGCGATCCTCGCCGTCACCGTCGTGCCCTGGATCGCGATCCTCGGCATCTCGCTGCCGTTCCTGCTGCCCGGCTACGCCATCGCGGCGCGACGCCTGCGCGACGCGGGCTTCTCGCCGTGGCTGCTGCTGCTCGGCCTCGCCGGGCTCGGCATCGTCTGGAACGTCCTCTGCGCGCTGCCGACGCGGCAGGAGCTCCCGTACGGACATCCGGGGTACGGGCCGGCTGGCTACGGGCAGGCTCCCCAGGGGTACCCCGTGCACGCGCAGCCGCATCCGTACGGCCAGCCGGCGCCGTACGGATACGGCCAGCAGGCCGGGCCGGGATATGGCCAGCAGGCCGGGCCGGGATACGGCCAGCAGGCCGGATACGGCCAGCCCATCGGATACGGCCAGCCCATCGGAGACGAGCAGCAGGCCGGGTACGGTCAGCCCGCGCCGTACGGACAGGCGAATCCGTCCGCCGATCCCCCGCAGCAGCAGTAGCCAGCCGGTCGCGCACCTCCGCCGCACGCGAGAGGATGGAGGCGCGAGCGCGAAGGAGCAGCATGATCGACCTCACCATCGAGCAGGACGTCGCCGAGATCACGCTCGACGCCCCCGAGCGGCGGAACGCCCTCGACGAGGCAGCGATCAAGGACCTCGCCATGGCCGTCGCCGACGCGGAGTCGGCGGGCGTGCGCGCCCTCGTGCTGCGCGGCGAGGGGCCGTCGTTCTGCGCCGGCCGCGACATCTCGGGCGTCGATCCCGCCACCGACGACGTGCAGGGCTTCCTCGGCCACCGCGTGCAGCCGCTGCTCGAGCACCTCGCCGCCTTCCCCGCGCCGACGTTCGCGGCCGCCCACGGCGCGTGCCTGGGCGTCGGCCTCGGTCTGCTCGTGGCGACGGACGTCGTGTACGTCGCCGAGTCGGCCAAGATCGGCAGCCCGTTCGCGAACCTCGGCGCGACGCTCGACTCCGGCGGCCACGCGCTGTTCGTCGAGCGCCTCGGCACGCATCGCACGCTCGACCTCATCTACTCGGGGCGGCTCATGACCGGCGCCGAGGCGGTCGCCGCCGGGCTCTTCTCGCAGTCGCTGCCCGACGACGAGGTGCTCGACGCCACACGAGCGGCGGCCGCCCACGCGGCATCCGGCGCGACGCTCGCCTTCCGCGCGTCGAAGGAGCTCGTGCGCGAGCTGCGCGACGAGCGCCTCGGTCTGTGGCGCTCGATGGCCCACGAGACGCGGGCGCAGGCTCGCCTCGCCCGCTCGGACGACTACCGCGAGGGCTTCGCGGCGTTCCAGCAGAAGCGCACCCCCACCTTCCGCGGTCGCTGACGCGCGCGGATCGCCTGCGCAGCGGAGACCGAGCGACGATGCGACGCGGTCAGGCGTCGGTGATCGTCACGTAGAGGCGATCGCCCTCGACCTCGAGCAGCACGACGTGGCTGCCGTCGCCGTACGTCGACTGGCCCTGCGTCGTGAAGCCCTCCGACTCGAGCTCGGCGACGTACGCATCCACCGAGCCGCCGCCGAGGTCGTACGTCGCGGTGAAGGCGATGAGCAGGTCGGTCTCCTCGACGAGCGTCAGGTCGGGCCTCGGCACCGACGTCGGCCAGGAGCCCGTGCCCTCGCCGCCCCCGTCGCCCAGCAGGTCGATGCCTCCGCCGGCGTCGGCGTCGCTCGCGCAGCCGACGAGCAGCGCACCCGACAGGGCCGCGAACGCGATGAGCGGCAGCCGGATGGCTGCCGCTCGTCGTGTCCTGCGCATGGCATCACGATGCCATGCGCGCCTGGATGCCCTCGGTGCCGGCCGGCTCAGAGCAGGCCGAGCTCGCGCAGCTTGGCGTCGACGTCGGCGTTCGACGGCTCGACGTGGTGGGTGGAGTCGGGGTAGAGCACCACGGGGATCTGCGTCCTCCCCGAGATCTCGCGCGCCACCTCGACGGCGTCGGGCTCGGCCTCGAGGTCGACGTACCGGTAGGGCACGCCGAGCCCGTCGAGCTGCGCCTTCGTGCGTCGGCAGTCGCGGCACCACTCGGCGCCGAAGACCGTCAGGCCCTGCTCGGTCGCCGCGGGCTCATGCGTCTCGGTGGAGGTCATGCCGCGATCCTCGCATCCTCGACGGCGCCGCGCTCTGCGACGCTCGCCACGAGCGCACCCTCGCCGACCGTCACGGCCACGGCACCGCCCTCGCCGACCGCTCCACCGACGAGCAGGTCGGCGACGCGGTCGTCGATCTCACGCTGGATGAGCCTGCGCAGCGGCCGCGCGCCGTACTCGGGCTCGTAGCCGTGCTCGGCGAGCCACGCGATGGCGGCCTCGTCGACGTCGATGCGGATGCCCTGCCGCTGCAGACGACCCGACGTCTGGGCGAGCAGCAGGCCGACGATCGACTGCAGCTGCTCGCGCTCGAGGGCGCGGAACAGCACGATCTCGTCGATGCGGTTCAGCAGCTCGGGTCGCATCGCCTCGCGCAGCCTGCCCATGACGCGGGCGCGCAGCTCGTGCTCGGAGTAGCCCGAGCCGCCGTGCGCCACGAAGCCCATCGCACCCGATCGGCTCGCGAGCGTCTCGGATCCGACGTTCGACGTCATGATGACCACCGTGTTGCGGAAGTCGACCGTGCGTCCCTGGCCGTCGGTGAGCCGGCCGTCCTCGAGCACCTGCAGCAGCAGGTTGAAGACGTCCGGGTGGGCCTTCTCGATCTCGTCGAGCAGGACGACGGAGTACGGGCGGCGGCGGATGCGCTCGGTGAGCTGGCCCGCCTCGTCGTACCCGACGTATCCGGGAGGGGCGCCGATGAGCCGCGAGACGGTGTGGCGCTCGCCGAACTCCGACATGTCGAAGCGCACCATCGCCTGCTCGTCGCCGAAGAGCGAGGCCGCGAGGGTCTTGGCGAGCTCGGTCTTGCCGACGCCGGTGGGGCCGAGGAAGAGGAACGAGCCGATGGGGCGCGTCTCGTCGCCGAGGCCCGAGCGCGAGCGCCGGATGGCGCGAGCGACGGCCTCGACGGCGTCGTCCTGGCCGACGACGCGCTCGTGCAGCTCGTCGCCGAGCCGCGACAGGCGCGTGCGGTCGTCGTCGCCGAGCGCCGCGGCCGGGATGCCCGTGGCGCGTGAGACGACCTCGGCGATGGCGGCCTCGTCGACGACGGCGCCGTCGGAGGACGCCGGCGCGCGGGTGCCGTCGAGCTCGGCGACGACCTCGGCGATGCGGTCGCGCACGCGCGACGCCTCCTCGTAGTCCTCGCGCTCGATCGCGGCCGACTTGTCGGCCTCGAGCGTCGCGAGCTGCGCCTGCAGCGCGGCGACGTCGACCGCGCGGCCGAGTCGCAGTCGCAGGCGTGCGCCCGCCTGGTCGACGAGGTCGATGGCCTTGTCGGGCAGGAAGCGGTCGGTGACGTAGCGGTGCGACAGCTCGACGGCGGCGCGGATGGCCTCGTCCGTGTAGCGGACGGCGTGGTGCTGCTCGTACGCGGGGCGGAGTCCATGGAGGATCGCGACGGCGTCCTCGACGGAGGGCTCGGCGACGTGCACGGGCTGGAAGCGGCGGGTGAGCGCCGCATCCTTCTCGATGCGCCGATACTCGGCGAGCGTCGTGGCGCCGATCATGTGCAGGTCGCCGCGGGCGAGGCGGGGCTTGAGGATGTTCGCCGCGTCCATGCCGCCCTCGCCGCCACCGGCGCCGAGGATCGTGTGCAGCTCGTCGATGAAGACGACGAGGCCGTCGGCGTTCGCCGCGATCTCGTCCATCGCCTTGCCGATGCGCTCCTCGAAGTCGCCGCGGTAGCGGGTGCCGGCGACCATGGCCGTCATGTCGAGCGCGACGACGCGCTTGCCCTCGAGCTGCGGCGGCACGTCGCCGTCGACGATCGCCTGGGCGAGGCCCTCGACGATCGCGGTCTTGCCGACGCCGGCCTCGCCGATGAGCACGGGGTTGTTCTTCGTGCGGCGCGCGAGGATCTCGATGGTCTGCGCGATCTCGTCGGCGCGGCCGACGACGGGGTCGATGCCGCCGTCCGCGGCGCGAGCCGTGAGGTCGATGCCGAACTCGTCGAGCGTGGGCGTCGTCGACTCGGGGTCGATCGCGCGTCCGTCGCGCTGCGTCGCCTGCTGGCCGCGCTCGGCGCCCGTGCGCTGCGCCTCGGCCATGGCGCGACCGAGCGACTCCTGCGAGACGCCGGCGGCGTCGAGGATGCGTCCGCCGACGGTGTCCTGCGCCAGGACGAAGGCGAACAGCAGATGCTCGGGGTCGATGTAGCTCGCACCGTTCGCGCGGGCCACCTGGTAGGCGTCGCGCAGCACGCGCTGGGCGCCCGCCGTGAGCACCTGCGGGCCCTCGGTCGCCTCCGCCTCGGCGGGCAGGCGCTCCTCGGCGGCCGACGCGATGGCGTCGGTGTCGGCGCCGACGGCGCGGATGGCCTCGGCGACCTGCGGGTGGGCGACGGTGGCCTGCAGCAGGTGCAGGGCGTCGACGTCCTGGTGGCCGTGCTCGCGCGCGCCCTCGACGGCGCGAGCGAGGATCGACGCCGCGCGGCGCGTGAGCAGCCGCGACACGTCGACCTGCCTGCCGGCGCCCTGCGCCTGCAGGAGCCGAGCGAGGAAGTCGTCGAAGGATCCGCTGGGACCGGGGAACGAGGGCATCCTGCCTCCAATGAAACGTGAGTCTGCTGCGCTCAAGTCTAGGGATCTGAGCGTCGTACGCTCAAGTAGACGCTGGAGGGGTCCGTCTCATTCCGAGGGCGCGTTCGCCCACGGCGGATGCGGTCCGTCATCCCATCGAAGCCCGAGGGTCTCGCGCGGCGATCGCCCGCTGGCCGGCGCATCACGAGCGGCTGCTGGACGACGGCCCCCGCTGCATCGAGGGCGGATGCTGGCCGCGCCGCGCGAGGCTCCCGTGCACTCACACGGCGTGCGCGTGCTCCGCGAAC
This sequence comes from Agrococcus versicolor, assembly GCF_039531815.1. Lineage (NCBI taxonomy): Bacteria > Bacillati > Actinomycetota > Actinomycetes > Micrococcales > Microbacteriaceae > Agrococcus > Agrococcus versicolor. The sequence goes on from NZ_BAAAQT010000008.1 coordinate 366,442, forward strand.
TTGAAGGCCATGCGACCGTGCGCGAACCCGCCACCTGCCCGGATCGCAGCTGCGACCCACGACGTCTCGGCGATCTCCTGCTGGGTCGCACCCGCGGCCACGGCGTTCTGCGTGTGCGCCTCGATGCAGTAGCTGCACTGCGTCGTCAACGCGACGGCCACGGCGATCAGCTCGCGGTGCTTCAGCGAGAGCGCAGTGCCCTCCGGGGCGAACACGGCCCGGTCGAACGCGAGGAACGCCTTCAGCATCTCAGGCGTCTCGGACTTGTACACGCGCGTGTAGTCGGCGTCGGAAGGGTCGGCGTAGTGGGACATGATGAGGCTCCTCGATCGGGGTAGGTGAGTCGGCTGTGCCCGCGGCACGCCGTCAGCGCGCGACCGCGGACGCGGCGGAGAAGGTCTCGGCGACGATCGCGAGCGCACGCACGAGCACGGGCCTCGGCAATGCGAAGTTCAGACGGAACGCGTGGTCGAAGCCACCGAACGCCGCGCCGTCGGTGACGACGAGTCCGCGAGCGGCGAGGGCAGCCGTCGGCGAGCCGGTGCTGCCCTCCACGTGCTCGACCCACTGCAGGTAGGTCGCAGCAGGCGGCGTGGCGCGCAGCGCCGGCATCTCGCGAAGCGTCGCATGCACGAGGTCGCGGTTGCCCAGGAGGTAGGCGCGCACGTCGGCCAGCCAGCCGCCGTCGTCGTCGAGCGCCGCCGTGCTGGCGACGATCCCCGCGATGCTCGCGCCGTGCGAGGGGATCGCGCCGAGCGTCGTCCACCACCGCTGGTCGCGCTCGTTCGCCGTGATGAGAGCCGCGCTCTTGAGACCCGGCAGGTTGTATGCCTTCGACGCAGAGAACGCGGTCATCGAGTGCGCCGCGGCGGCGGCGTTCACGGACGCGTACGGCACGTGCGCCACCTGCGGGTCGAGCACGAGCGGTGCATGGATCTCGTCGGCGAGCACGCGTGCGCCGCGGCGTTCGACGACCTCGGCGATCGTCGCGAGCTCGTCGCGCGTCGAGACGCGGCCGAACGGGTTGCTGGGATTGCACAGCACCAGGAGGGCGTCGGGTGCGAGGGCGGCGTCCAGGGCATCGAGATCGATGCCGTCCTCGGCGCTCGACGGGATGGTGACGACGCGGCGCCCCTCCTCGGCAGCGACGAACAGGAACGGCGGGTACGACGGCACGGGCACGACGACGTGCGCACCTCCGGGCAGCGACGCGAGCGCCTTGCGGTACGCCTCGATGACGTCGCCCACGGCGTGCACGTGGTCGGGGTCGATGCGATGGCCGTGCTCCCTGCCGTACCAGCCTGCGACCGCCTCCTCGTAGGTGCGGCGTCGCTGCGCCGACACGTATCCGAGCTCGCCGCGGTCGACGAGGTCGGCGAGGGCGTCGCGCACCACCGGCGCGACGGGGAACGACATCTCGGCGACCCACGCGGCGATGGCATGCTCGGGGACGGCAGCCCAGGCCTCGCCACCGCGTGCGCGGAGCGCCTGGACGGTGAGCGCGTCGACGGTGGCCTGGAGCTCAGGCACTCTCGGCCCCGCTCGTGCGCTCGATCTCGTTCAGGTAGTTGTAGATCGTGAATCGCGTCACCTGGAGGTGGCCGGCCACCATCTCGACGGCGTCGCGGAGCAGGAACATGCCGCGCTCGCGCAACTGCGCGACGACCGCGAGCTTGTGCTCCTTCTTCATGAGGTCGACGGGGATGCCGATCTCGTCGATCGCCGACGCGAGGAGATGCGCGGCGAGCTCGTCGACGTCGTGCGGGAAGCGCTCGCCTACGGGCTCCGCGACCTGCTCGACGGGCCGCAACGTCGGCACCGGAGACGCAGGCGCCTCAGGGAGGGTGTGCGTCGCGGAGAGCGGCTGCAGCACCCGGGTCACGAGGTCGCGCATCTGCAGCCACGCCGAGACGTCGGCGTTCACGCACACCGCGGCGATGCGCTGCCCGGCCGCGTTGCGCACGATGTGCGTGGAGGATCGCAGCTCGCGGCCGTCGGGCAGCCGGGTCTGGTAGCCCACCATCGAGTCGTCGGAGCCCGAGACGACCGCCTGCAGCAGCACGTCGGTGGCAGGGTCGCCGATCCGGCGGTTCGTGACGTCGCCGGAGACCGCGACGATCGAGTTCGGGATCCGCGCGAGGTCGTGCAGCACGATCTCCACGGTCGTCGGCAGAGCCGATCCGAGGGTGGCGACGACCTGCTCCAGCATCCGCAGGATGAAGGCGTCTCCGCCGCCATCGGTCGCCATCTGCGTCGATCGTGCGTCCATCGAGGTGCCTCTCCGATCGAGGCGCATCCTCGACCGACTCGAGACTACAACAGGAGTTGCAGGTCTCAACATCGGTTTGAAGTTGAAACGACGGAGATACACGACCGAAACAAGGACCCCGCACTCTGGAAGAGAAATCTCAACAAGCAGTTGTGTGGATCGGTTCGATCCCACTGCACCCGAACCGTCAGGGACGTGAACGTGGAAATTCTGTCGAGGCTCTTCCAGAACTTCTTCAACTGGGAGTACATCGCGCAGGTGCTGCCCGTCATGCTGACGGCCGGCATCTGGAACACCTTGTTCCTCACCGCCGTCTCCGGAGTGCTCGCCGTCGTGCTCGGAGTGCTGCTCGCCGTCATGGGCATGTCGCACTCGCGGTGGCTCCGGTGGCCGGCACGCATCTACACCGACGTGCTGCGCGGCATCCCCGCGATCCTGCTCATCGTCATCATGGGCCAGGGCCTCTTCTGGCTCGCCCGCGACGTGTTCGGCACGACATCGCCGTACCCGCTCGGGATCACGGCCCTCACGCTCATCACCGCCGCGTACCTGGGCGAGATCTTCCGCTCCGGCATCCAGAGCGTCGACGTCGGCCAGAGCGACGCGGCACGCGCACTCGGCTTCTCCTCGGGCAGCACGATGCTGTTCGTCATCATCCCGCAGGGCATCCGGCGCGTGCTGCCGGCCACCATGAACCAGCTGATCCAGCTCATCAAGCTCTCGTCGCTCGTGTTCTACCTGGGCCTCCAGGCCGACCAGCGCGAGATCTTCCGCATCGCCCAGGACTTCGCGTCGATGAGCGGCAACCAGTCGGCACTCACCGTCGCCGCAGTCTGCTACCTCATCATCACCGTGCCGCTCACGCACCTCGTGAACTTCATCGACCAGCGCCTCCGCGACGGCAAGCGCGTCGTCGTGCAGGACGACCCGCTCGCCGAGACGGGCGCCCTCGACCAGCCGACGTCGACCACCACCCCCACCACCGGCGTGAAGCCGGCAGCCAAGGAGACCGTCTCGTGACCACCATCCAGACCGCCACGGCCGCCGTCGGCATCGAAGCGCGCGGCATCCACCTCTCCTACGGCAGCAATCACGTGCTGCGCGGCGTCGAGCTCGACGTCGAGCAGGGCACGACCGCCTGCATCATCGGTCCCAGCGGCTCGGGCAAGTCGACGCTGCTGCGCACCATGAATCGGCTCGCGGAGCCCGACGCCGGCGAGATCCTGCTCGACGGCCGAAGCGTCATGGGCGACGATCCCAACGTGTTCCGGCAGCGGGTCGGCATGGTCTTCCAGCACTTCAACCTCTTCCCCCACATGACCGTGCTGCAGAACGTGACCTTCGGGCTGCGTCGGCTGCGACGCATGGGCAGGGAGGAGGCCGAGGCGGAGGCGATGCAGCAGCTGGCCCACGTCGGCCTGGCCGCGAAGGCGCCGTTCCGACCCTCTGCGCTCTCCGGCGGCCAGCAGCAGCGCGTCGCCCTCGCACGCGCCCTCGCGATGCGGCCTCAGGTGATGCTGTTCGACGAGGTGACGAGCGCGCTCGACCCGGAGCTCGTGAAGGGCATCCTGCGACTGATGGCCGAGCTCTCGAGCGAGGGCATGACGATGGTCGTCGTCACCCACGAGATGGGCTTCGCCCGCAACGTCGCAGACCAGGTGACGTTCATGGATGCGGGCGTCGTCGTCGAGACGGGTGCACCCGAGCGCATCTTCGACGACCCCCAGAGCGCTCGACTGCGCCGCTTCCTCGACCAGGTGCTGTGATGTCGGTCCACGGCCGCGCCGGCGCCTGGGATGCGGAGGTGCTCGTGCTGGGCGCCGGCGCATGGGGGTCCATGGCGGCATGGCGGCTCGCGGCCGCAGGCCACCGCGTCGTGATGCTCGAGCGCTTCGCGAGCCCCCACGCCGAGGGCTCCTCGCACGGACGCACGCGACTCTTCCGCACGGCCTGCCTGGAGCATCCCGGCCTCACGGCGATCGCGCAGCGCTCGCTGCAGCTCTACCGCGAGCTCGAGGCCCGTTCGGGAGCCGCGATCGTGGACCTGTGCGGCGGTCTCACCGTCGGCCCCGCAGACGGCATCGCCGTCCCCGGCGTGCTCGCCGCCGCGGACGCGGCCCGGCTCGACGTCGAGACGCTCGAGCGCGACGCCATCGCCGAGCGATTCCCCTTCCACGGTGCGCTCGCCGCCGATGACGTCGGCGTCCTCGACCCGCTCTCGGGCGTGCTGCGCATCGAGACGGCCGTCGGCGAGGCGCTCGCCGCGGCGACCGCGCTGGGCGTCAGCATCCGCTCCGGCGTCACCGTGCAGGCCATCACCGCGATCCCCGGTGGCGTACGCGTCGAGACCGACCGCGGCTCGTTCCGCGCGCCGAAGGTCGTCGCGGCCCTCGGCTCCTGGACCTCCACGGTGCTTCCCGAGGTCCCGCTGCGACTCACGCGCATGCCGATGACGTGGTTCGCGCCTCGACCCGGGGCGGCAGGTGCCCCCGCCGCACTCGATGCCGCAGGGGTCTTCATCCGCGAGATGGGCGTCGGGGGCGGGTACTGGGGCCACGGCGCCTCCGACGGCGACCTCGCGAAGGTCGGACCCCGCGGCGCCGTCGCGCGCGGCGACGAGCCGTCGGTCGACGGTCTCGACCGCATCTTCCGCGACCTCGACGGCGATCCCTCGCTCGACGCCGTCGAACGGTTCCTGCCCAGCCTCGACCCACGCGTCGCCGAGGGTTACGTGTGCCACAGCACCCGCACCCCCGACGAGCAGTTCGTGCTCGGCCCGCTGCCGTCGATGCCCGACGTCATCGTCGCCGCCGGCGAGAGCGGCCACGGCGGAAAGCACGCCGCAGGCGTCGGCGACATCGCTGCCGCCCTCGCGACCGACCGAGCCATCGACCTCGACCTCGACTTCCTGCGGCCGGAGCGCTTCGCGCTCGCGGGCGCAGGCTGACCCAGCCCATCCTCGACCGCATCGACGCCTGCACCACCGGCACCACCCGGCGCCGCACGGCACCACCGCACGCACCCCAGCACCCACCACGAAGATCGGAGCCCTCCCATGGCTGCCACCCGCCCCCTCACACTCGCCGCGAGCGCCATCGCGACCATCGCCCTCCTCGCAGGCTGCGCCGGATCCGCCGGCTCCGACGGCTCGACCGCGGCGACGCCCAGCGAGTCGACCGTCGACTTCGGCCTCATCTCCGACGGCACCCTCTCGGTCGCCACCATCTCCGACGGCTCACCCAACGCCTACATCGACGAGTCGGGCGAGTTCACCGGGTTCGACAACGAGCTGGTCCGCGAGATCGGCACCCGCATGGACCTGGACGTGCAGTTCACCGCCATCGACTTCGCGTCGCTGCTGGCGAGCGTCAACAACGGCCAGTACGACGTCGGCAGCGCTGGCGTCACCATCACCGATGCCAGGCTCGAGACCAGCGACTTCACCTCGCCGCACTACTTCGCGTTCCTCGGCATCGTGGCAGACGCCGACAGCGGGATCGAGAGCTTCGACGACCTCGAGAGCCTCGAGGTCGTCGTCGCCACGGGCAGCGTGCAGGAGGAGTACGCCGTCAACGAGCTCGGGCTCGATCCGATCCGATTCCCCGACCAGACGAGCGCGTTCCAGGCGCTGCTCGCCGGGCAGGGCGACGCATGGCTTGCACCGTTCGGCACCGCCACCCGGTACCTCGACGAGTACCCCGACTCGAACATGGAGCTCGTCTACTCGCAGCTGAACAGCCGCAACCTGCTCGGCTTCGCCGTCGCGAAGGGCAACGACGCGCTCGTCGCAGCCATGGACGAGCAGCTCGACGCCATCGTCGAGGACGGCACCTGGTACGAGCTCGTGGAGGAGTTCTACCCCGGCGCCGAGATCCCCGAGGAGTTCACCCCCGGCACCGACGACGTCGAGTTCGATCGGCCCTGACCGCCCGCTCCTCAGCACCCCGACCGACGGTGGGGCGGGCACGCGCCCGCCCCACTCGACCCATGGAGCCTCATGCGCACCGCGCCCATCACGCTCATCAGCGCCGGCCAGATGCAGCACACCCTCCCGTACGAGCGATCCGTGCAGGCAGCGGGCGGCGTCGCCGTCGTGCGCCGACCGGCGGACGGGCTCGACGCCTACCTGGCAGTCGCACCCGACGCCGTCGTGCTCGCCGGAGGCGCATCCATCGACCCCAGCCACTACGGCGCGGACTACGAGGCGGGCGTCGCGTTCGACCCCGAGCCGGCCCGCGACGCGCTGGAGCTCGCGCTGCTGCGGCACAGGGCGACGACGACGCTGCCGGTGCTCGGCATCTGCAGAGGGCTGCAGATGGTGAACGTCGCCTCCGGCGGCACGCTCTGGCAGCATCTGCCCCTGCACGGCCACCCTGACGCGCACGCCCCCGACGTGCCCCGCGACCAGCTCGTGCACGGCGTGCGCGCCGACTCAGGCGTGCTCGCCTCGCTGCTCGGCACGGAGCGCTTCGTCGTGAACAGCATCCACGACCAGGCGGTGCGCCGGCTCGCGCCCGGCTTCCGCGCCACCGTGCACACCGACGACGGCCACGTGGTCGAGGGCATCGAGTCGCTCGATGGCAGGATCCTCGCAGTCCAGTGGCACCCCGAGGAGCTCGCAGCGACCCACGCCCAGTCGCGGTCCCTCTTCACCGACCTCGTACGACGAGCCGCCACGCGCGGCGACCAGCGGAGGAGCGCATGAGCGCCCGTATCCCCACCCTCACCATGGCCGACGGCCGGCCCATCCCGCAGATCGGCTTCGGCCTGTTCAAGGTCGACCCTGCCGAGGCGCAGCGCATCACCGAGGACGCGCTCGAGGTCGGCTACCGCCACCTCGACACCGCGACCGCGTACGGCAACGAGGCCGCCGTCGGTGCGGCGATCGCCGCGAGCGGCATCGCACGCGACGAGCTGTTCGTGACGACGAAGGTCTGGAACGACGCGCACGGCAGGACCGCGACGCGGGCGGCGTTCGAACGCAGCTGCGAGCGGCTCGGCATCGAGACGATCGACCTCTACCTCATCCACTGGCCCGTTCCGACCCGGGACCTGTACCGGGAGACCTGGCAGGAGCTCCTGGCGATCGCCGCCGACGGTGGCGCACGCTCCGTGGGGGTCTCGAACTTCCTCGTCGAGCATCTCGACGCCATCGCCCGCGACGGTGGCGCGCGCCCGGCCGTGAACCAGATCGAGGTGCACCCGACGAATCAGGACCGCAGCCTCGTCGAAGCGTGCGCCGACCGCGACATCCTGGTCGAGGCATACAGCCCGCTGGCGCGCGGCGCCGCGCTCGACCATCCGGGGCTCGGGCGGATCGCCGCCGCCCACGAGCGGACGATCTCCCAGGTGATCCTGCGCTGGCACCTGCAGCACGACCGCGTCGTGCTGCCGAAGACGACCCGCCGCGAGCGCATGCGCGAGAACCTCGACGTCCTCGACTTCGCACTCGACGCGCAGCAGGTCGCTGCGATCGACGACCTCGACGAGGGAGCACGCATCGGCGCGGACCCGAGGACGTTCACCGGCGACTGACGCCGTCGTGCGGCGAACGCCCCCGGCCGCCGCCAGCGGCGAGGATCGGAGGCCAGATGCGCCAGCCGACGTGCTCGGCACCTCAGGGAGCGGGGCTCGTGGATGCACCCTTCGAGGCTCGCTGCGCTCGGCACCTCAGGGAGCGGGGGCTCGCTTCGCTCGGCACCTCAGGGAGCGGGGGCTCGCTCCGCTCGGCACCTCAGGGAGCGGGGCGCGCAAATGCACCCTTCGAGGCTCGCTGCGCTCGGCACCTCAGGGAGCGGGGCGCGCAGATGCACCCTTCGAGGCTCGCTGCGCTCGGCACCTCAGGGAGCGGAGCGCGTGGATGCGCTCGGCACCTCAGGGAGCGGGGAGCGCAGCGACCCCCACCCGCTCCCTGAGGTGGGAGCGCAGCGACCCTCGAAGGGGCTCAGCCCTTCGTCACGTCCCAGGCGTGGTGCTCGAGGTCGTGCAGCGCGTAGACGCCGAGCGAGCGCACCGTGAAGCGCGAGCCGTTCGAGCGGCGGCCGGGCCGCTCCCAGGCGTCGGCGGGGATGGCCGCGTAGGCGTCGGCGAGGTCGGCGGCCGCGACGTCGAGCTCGATCGCGATGCGCGGCGGGCGCTGCTCGGCGTAGGCGTCCTCGACGGCCGTCGCATCCTGATCCCAGTTCGCGAAGAGCGGGTCGTCGCGCTCGAGCATGGAGGTGAGCCGCTCGTGCATGACGCGGCAGACGTCGCGCACGTGCGCGGCGTACTCGAGCTTCGACCACGTGGCGGCGTCGGGCCGTTCGCGCACGTCCGGGTCGTGCAGCGCGCGATGCATCGTGCCGACGGCGGCGCGGATGCGAGCGGGCAGGTCGGCGTCGGGGACGTCGGGCGCGAAGCCGCACTCGGCGCACGGGCGCTCGAGCACCCAGGTCCAGTCCTTCACGTCGGGCTCGATGGGCATGCCTCGATCCTGCCGCACGTCGGATGCGCCACGCGGCGGATGGTGGCAGTGTCGAGGCATGAGCGACGTGCGCAAGGCGGAGTCCGGAGACCGGTTCGAGATCCTCGACGACGCGGGGGCGATCGCGGGTCGCGCGTACTACGTCGACTCCGAGGGCTCCCGGATCTTCTTCCACACGAAGGTCGACGACGCCTACGCGGGCCAGGGCCTCGGCCGCACGCTCGTGACGGCTGCGCTCGACGCCACGCGCGAGGACGGCCTGCAGGTCATGGCCATGTGCCCGTACGTCGCGCGCCTCGTGGAGCGCGACCACCAGTGGGACGACGTCGTCGTGCCCGTCTCCGAGGCGGCCATCGCGGCCGTCGAGCGCCGCACGCAGGGCTGATCGCGAGCGCCGTCCCCGCACGCGCGGGCGTCGGCGCCCTCCGCTCGTCGGCCCACGGTCCGCCCGCACCTCATCCCCGAGGATGACCGGGTCGGCCCCTTCGGACGACGCGCTCCACCCCCTCCTGCCGCGAGGCTCGAAGCGAGTCGAGGGAGTGGCACATGGACATCGTGGATCGAGCGCAGGACCTGCTGAACCTGGGCGTCGCCGTGTACGCGGCGATCGCCCTCATGCTGCTGGGCATGCTCGCGCTGCTCAGCCTCGGCGTGGCCGTGATCGAGCGACGCGGCACGCGCGTCGAGCGCCGCCGCGCGAGCCGCCGCGCGGTCTCCTACGGGGCGACGCGCCGTCGCGTGCTGGGCGCGGTGCGCTGACCCGCCGGCCGACGCGTGCATCCGCCCCGCTGGTCGGGGGCGAGGTCTACGCTCGGCCCATGGAGGCGACGACGCACGCGATCGAGCCGCTGACGGTGGGCACGTGGGATGCGTTCGCGGGGCTCGTCGAGCGCCACGGCGGCATCTTCGGTGGCTGCTGGTGCACCTACTTCCATCCCGCGTGCGCCGATCGCGGCCCCGGCTACGACGGCAGTCGCGACTACAAGCGCCGCCTCGTCGAGGAGGGCAGGGCGCACGCGGCGCTCGTCATGGTCGGCGACGAGGCGGTCGCGTGGGCCGAGCTCGGATCTCCCGACGAGCTGCCCGGCATCCATCACGCGAAGCAGTACCTGGCCGAGGCGGATCTCGTGCCCGACTACCGCGTGACGTGCATCTTCGTCGACCGCCGGTTCCGGAGGCAGGGCTACGCCAAGGTCGCGCTCGCCGGCGCCCTCGGCATGATCGGCACCCAGGGCGGCGGCATCGTCGAGGGCTATCCGCACGAGGTGGGCGAGCGGCGCATGAGCAGCTCGTTCGTGTACGACGGCACCCGCGCGATGTACGAGGAGGCGGGCTTCGCCTTCGTCCGCCCCAAGGGCCTGCGCAACACCGTCATGCGCCGTGCGGTCGCGCCCATCGGGCAGGAGTAGGTTCCTCGGTCATGGACATGCTCACGGGCGAGCAGATCGCCGCCGCCGGCCTCGACGACTGGCGCAAGCTGGCGCAGGGGCTGCACGCCCGGTACCGCACCGGCTCCTTCGCAGCGGGTGCGCGACTGCTGGCTGCGGTGGCTGACGCGGGGGATGCCGCAGGGCACCACCCGCGCGCGACGATCGGCGACACGCACGTCGACCTGCGGCTCGTGAGCGACGACGCCGTGCACCGCGACGCCGCGGGTGCCGAGCTCGTCGTGGAGTGGGTGACGCAGCGCGACGTCGACGTCGCGCGCGCGATCTCGCAGATCGCCGCCGATCAGGGGCTCGAGGCCGAGCCCGCCGCCGTCTCGGTGGTCGAGCTCGGGCTCGACGCCGCCTCCTCGGCGACGATCGCCCCCGTGTGGGCAGCGCTGCTCGCCGGCAGCGCCGATGCGCAGGGGCATGGCACGCCGAGCGACGAGATCCGCGACGCGACCGGGCGCGTGCCCAACCTGTGGTTCGGGGGTGCGAGCGACGACGCGGGCGCGCAGCGCTGGCATCTCGAGGTGTACGTCGCCGCCGAGGAGGCGCCGCGTCGCATCGCCGCCGCGGTCGCCGCCGGTGGCGTCGTGGTCGACGACGGCGCCGCCTCGGGCCTCACGGTCATCGCCGACCAGGAGGGCAATCGCGGCGTCCTCTGCGTCGACGTCTCGGCGTCCTGACGCGCCTACGCTGGTGACGAGCGCCTGCGGACGCAGGCTCGTCGACGGCTGCGGAGGCTCCGGGATGTACGTGAAGATCTGCGGCCTCACCACGCGCGACGCGGTCGTCGCGGCGAGCGACGCCGGCGCCGACGCGATCGGCCTCGTCCTCAGCGAGCGCAGCCGGCGCAACCTCTCGCCCGCGGTCGCCGGCACCCTGGCGGCAGCAGCCCCGCAGGGCGTCGACGTGGTGCTCGTCACCGACGACCGCGCGACCGACGACGTCGCCGCCGTCGCGCTCGAGATCGGCGCGACCGCCGTGCAGCTGCACGGCGCGCGCTACGGCCGCGCCAACCTCCTGCGGCTGCGCGAGCTCGGCGTGCCGCAGGCGTGGCGGGCGACGGCGTGGAGCTCGGGCGCATCCCTGCACGCGGGCGACGACGGCGAGGACGTGCTCGTCGTCGACTCGCCCACGCCGGGATCCGGCACCGCGTGGGACGCCACGGATGCCGCTCGGTCGATCCGCGGGCGATGGCTGCTCGCCGGCGGCCTCTCCCCCGACACCGTCGCGCAGGCGATCGACCTCGCGCAGCCATGGGGCGTCGACGTGTCGAGCGGCGTCGAGGTCGAGCCGGGCGTGAAGGGCACGCACCTCGTCGAGCGCTTCGTCGCTGAGGCCCGGCGTGCGGGCGCTGCCGCACGCTCCTGAAGCGCGCGCCAGGGGCCGCGACACGCCCGGGCGAAGATCGACCGTGACGATCGGCCGCCTGACGACGTCTCACCCGTGACACCGATGCGATCACGGGAGGGACGCTCGCTGCGAGACGGAGAGCACGAGGGCATGAGCACCGACACGACCGAAGGCAAGGGAGACGTCACGGACACCGGGCAGATCGAGCGCATCTGGGATGCGCTCGAGGGGCTGGCGCAGCGCATCGACGCGATCGAGCAGCGCGACGCGGAGGGCGACGACTCGGATGGCGGCCGGACGCCCTGATCCGCGTCAGTCCGCAGTGAGCTCCTCGTGGACCCGCCGGAGATCCTCGAGCATCGACCCGATGACGATCCAGTGATCGGGATGCGGCGACACGACCACGAGCGGTGCCGTGAGCAGCGGGCCCGTGTCGGAGGCGTCGTCCGGCGCATCCAGCACGAAGCGGATGCGCAGGTCGTGCGCCGCTCGTCGCAGCTCGGCGGCGATCTGCCGCATCACGGCCTCGTGGTGCAGCGAGTCGTCGTAGTGGTCGCGCATCGTCCGCGTCATGCCGGCGACGCGCGTCACGAGCACGCCGAGCGACACGAGGGCGTCGTCGTAGCCGGCGAGCTCGCCGCGGTGCCGATGCCCGCGCCAGTTGAGCGCGAGCGAGTCCTCGGCGGTCGCGACCGCCACCTGCGCCCGCGCGAGCATGGGGCGCAGCAGCCGCACCTCCACGAGGTGGCCCTCGAGGGCGCTGCGGCCGACGGGCTCGGAGGCGGCGACCGCGAGACGCTCGAGGCTGCGGGCGATCTCCTCCGCGAGCTCGCGCACCTCTCGCCGCGCGGGCTCGAGCAGCACCGGCGGCACGATGAGCAGATTCACGACGAACGCGATCGCCGCGCCGAGCACCGTCTCGGCGATGCGGTCGATCGCGTAGATCGGCGAGGCCGCGCCGAGGGCGAGCACGAGCATCGCGCTGATGGGGATCTGGTTCGACGTCTGCTGGGACAGGCGCAGCGCCCACGCCAGAAGGATCGACAGCACGACGGCGACGAGGATGATCCACGCCGCCGACCCGAACAGCAGCGAGATGCCCGTCGCGAGCACGACGCCGACGATGACGCCGATCGAGCGCTCGAGCGCCCGCCCCAGCGACTGGTTCACGCTCGGCTGCACGACGATGAGCGCGGCGATGACCGCGAAGATCGGCGGCACCTGGGCGATGAGGAGGTCGGCGGCGAACCACGCGGCGACGGCCGCGACGCTCGTCTTCACGACCTGCAGGAACGGCACGCGCCCGGTCGCGCGGATGCGCTGCACCCACGCGGTGGTGCTCTGCAGTCGCCAGCGCGCCATGCATCCCTCCCCGATCGCCTCCGCCAACCGTGCCACATGCCGGACGCGGGGCCGTCGCCGCGGGGCCGGGCCGCGGCTGCCCCTGCGCCGCACGAGGCCGATGCCCCGGCATGCCGAAGGGGCGCGGAGGTCGCCCTCCGCGCCCCTTCGGCGTGGATCAGCCCGCGTCGACCGCGCGGCGCGACGTGCGCGCCCGCATCCCGAGCCCGGCGCCGACGAGCAGCGCGAGCAGCCCGGCGACGATCGCCCACGGTGCGACGTCGGCGCCCGTCGCCGGGAGCCCGCCACCGCTGCCGCCGCTGCCACCGGCGACCGGTGGCGTCGAGGGCGCCGGGGTGCCGTCGGTCGGCGGCACGGACGGCGTCGAGGGCGACGGCTCGACCGCTGCCGCCACGACCGTCACGGTCACGGGCACGGACACGGGCGCGAGCGCCTCCGGTGCGAAGCGCGGCGTCTCGCTCGCCGACGCCACGGTGAGCGTGCCGTCGACGACGCCGGGCTCGGGCAGCGTCACCGTGGAGGTGAGCACCCAGCGGTCGCCGTCGCGCTGCGCCGTCACCGGCACCTGCGCGCCGTCGAGCTCGAGGGTCGCGGCGAGCTCGACGTCGTCGACGCTCGTCACGGCGGCCGCAGCCGCCTCTCCCTCGGCGGCATCCGCGACCTCGGCGACGGTCACGGTCGCGACCTCGATCGTCGAGGCGACGTCCTCGGTCACCTCCGCGTCCTGCACGGCCACGTCGACCTGCGCCCGCAGCGGGTCGGCGACGCTCGGCAGCCAGTCGGCCGGGGCGGTGCCCCACGTCGTCGCCGCGGCATCCTGCGTGAGGGCGAAGTCGATCTCGCCGCCCGCGCGCAGCTGCTCGAGGTCGATCCACGTCTCGCTGCGTGGCTCGCCCACCACCGTGACACCGGCGATGTGGCTCGGCGTCGACTCCGTGGCGCCCGGCGCCGACAGCGTGACCGTCTCGCCCGAGTCGCCGAGGGTGACGACCGCCTCCTGCACGCGCGGCGCGTTGAGCGCCAGCATGCCCGAGCCCGGCACGACCGGCTGGATGCCGATGGATGCCATGACGTACCAGGACCCGAGGGTGCCGAGGTCGTCGTTGCCGACGCCGCCGCCGGGCGTGTTCGGGAAGAGGTTGAGGTTCGCCGCGAGCACGTCGTCGACGTGCGCGGGCTCACCTGCCGAGCTGTAGAGCCAGGGGTTCATGATGGTCGGCTCGTTGCCCGGGTTGTAGCCGATGCTCGTGTAGTAGCTGCTGCCGCCCGGATCCCACGACGCCGGCCGCTCGCCGGGCGCCGCCTGCAGCGCATCCATCCCGAAGTAGAAGTCGAGTCGGTCGAGGAAGGCGTCGCTGCCGCCCATGGCGTCCTGCATGCCGGCGAAGTCCTGGTTCGCCATCCACTGGTACTGCCACGGCACGCCCTCGTGGAAGCCGGTCTGCTGCACGGGTGCGATCTCGGGCGTCTGCACGAACTCGCCGTCGGGCGTCACGGCGTTCACCATGCCCTGGAAGCCGCCGCTCAGCTCGACGTCGGGGTTCCACAGCCGCTGCCAGCTCTGGCCGCGCTCGAGGAAGATCGCCGCGGTCTCGTCGTCGCCCATCCGCTGCGCCGCGGCGCCGATCGCCGCGTCGGAGATCGCGAACTCCATCGTCGACGAGCCGCCGTGGCGGTACTCCTCGAAGTCCTGGCCGAGACCCGGCTCGTCCTCCGGGTAGTAGGGGATGTGGCCGTTGGCGATGTAGAACTCGGCGCTCTGCCTGCCGACGGACGCGACGCCCTCGGGCGGCGCGGTCGTGGCGTTCTCGATCAGGAAGCCCCACAGCTCGTCGTGGATGTCGTCGGGCACGGTGCCGAGCGTGAAGTTCTCGGCGAGCCAGGCGGACACGGGGTCTCCGGCCATGATGTTCGTCTCGACGCCGCCGAGCGACCAGCGCGGCAGCCAGCCGCCCTCGACGCGGTGCTGGTACATCGAGCGGACGATGTCCTCGGCGATCTCGGGCACGATGATGCCGTGCAGGGTCGCCTGCGTGCGGTAGGTGTCCCACAGCGAGAACGTCTGGTGGTAGGTCCAGCCATCGGCGACGTGCACCGCGCCGTCCATGCCGCGGTACCGGCCGTCGACGTCGCTGCCGATCGTCGGCGACAGGAGCGCCTTGTAGAGCTGCGTCGCGAAGATGCGCTGCAGGTCCTCGGAGGCCGTGATGTCGATGCGTCCGAGCATCGCGTTCCACGACGCGTTCGCCTCGGTGCGCACGGCCTCGAAGTCGAGGCCGCCGTCGAGCTCGTCGACGCGGTTGGCCTGCGCGCCGGCCACGTCGACGAACGACATGCCGATCGAGACCTCGACCGACTGGTCCTCCGTCGTGTCGAACACCGCGACGGCGCCGTGGCTGCCGCCCGCGCTCTCGCTCGTCTCGAGGCCCGGCACGTACGCCGCATCCGCGCCCCATGCGCCGTGCTCGGCGGGTGCGCGGTCGAAGGATGCGCTGAAGAAGATGCGCTGCGCGTCGGTGCCGCCGCAGAAGCCGCCGTTGTCGATCCAGCCCTCGAGCGTGCGGTCGTCGACCCACGTGAGCGAGCTCGCGCCCGCGTCGCGCAGCGTCTGCCCGAGGTTGAACGACAGGTTCGCCGTCTCGGTCGCAGGGAACGTGTAGCGGTGCACGGCGGTGCGCTCGGTCGCGGTGAGCTCGGCGGTGACGTCGCCCTCGAGCTCGACGGCGTAGTAGCCGGCCTCCGCCGTCTCATCGCCCGTGATCGCGAGGAACTCGCGGTCGGTGCGCGGCACCTCGGTCGTCGTCGGGGTGACGAGCAGCTCGCCGGCCGCGGGGCAGCCCGCGCTGTTCACGTGGCGCTGGCTGAAGCCCCACACGCGACGGTCGTCGTACGCGTAGGAGGTGGACGCGTAGCTGTTCGTGTTGTCCGGGCTCGGCTGCACCATGCCGAACGGCACGGTCGCGCCCGGGTAGGCGTTGCCCTCGCTCTCGGTGCCGACGAACGGGTTCACGAGCGACGCGCGATCGAGGTCGGCGGCCTCGGCGGTCGGCGCGATGCCTACGACGGGGAGCACGCCGATGCCGAGGACGAGGGCGAGCGCCCCCGGGATCCATCGACGGGCGGCGCCCCTGCGGGCGGGCGTGGGAACGGGCATCGGTCCTCCTTGACGCGAGCACGAGTTGGAATCGATTCCACTCTCCCGCAACGCTAGAGGCCCCGCTCGGGGTACGTCAAGTCACGGCGCGCGGACGACGAGCGACGGGGCGACGAGGTGCAGCCGCGCCGCCCCCTCGTGGCCGGCCAGGCGATCCACGAGCATCTGCGCCGCGATCGCGCCGATCGCCGCGGGATCCTGCGCGACGACCGTGAGCGGCGGGTCGAGCAGGTCGGCGAGCTCGAGGTCGTCGAACCCGACCGCGTCGAGCCGCACCCCGAGCGCGCGCGAGGCGCGCAGCATCGCGACCGTCGTGCGGTTGTTGCCCGTGAAGACGGCGGTGGGCGGCGCGTCGCTCGCGAAGAGGTGCGCGAGCCGGGCGCCGATCGCGTCGGCGTCGGGAGCCTCCTGCGAGAGCACCACCGCATCCGGCCCGAGCCCCGCGCCCTGGATGGCGTCGTGCACGCCGGCCATGCGCTCGCCCGACGTGTGGTTGCGGGCGTCGTCGAGCAGCACGGCGATGCGGCGATGCCCGCGCGACAGCAGGTGCTCGATGCCCAGGCGCGCGCCCAGGCGGCTGTCGGTGCGCACGCTGTCGGCCTCGAACGTCACCGCGGGCCGGTCGACGAACACGACGTGCACGCCGTCGCGCTGCATCGACGCGAGCCGCGACTCGTCGGCATCCATGGGCATCGTCACGACGAGCCCCTCGACGCGGCGGGCGGCGAGGCCGTCGACGATGCGTCGCACCTGCGACGACGATCCGCCCGACGACGCGGCCAGCAGCGTGAGGTCGTGGCGCTCGAGGGTCGACTCGACCGACCGGTGCAGCTGCGAGTAGAACGGGTCGGCGACGTCCTCGACGAGGAGGCCGACGGAGGCGGACGCTCCCCTGCGCAGCTCGCGCGCCGCCGTGTCGCGCACGTACTCGAGCGAGGCGACGGCGGCGAGCACGCGCGAGCGGCTGTCGGCGCTCACGGCGCCCTGCGCGTTGAGCACGCGGGAGACGGTGCCGACGCCGACGCCGGCCTCGCGCGCGACGTCCTTGACGGTGGGGCGGCGCGTCGCCGACGAGCCCGGCGCTCCCGTCGTCGGCTGCATCGCGCGAGCGTAGCACCGGGGTATCGGGGCGGGTGGGGTGGCGGCGCGGGCGGGGCCGCGGCGCGGGCGGGCCGGGTTGCGTGGGCTGGGGTGACCTGGCGCCGTGGGTGACCTGGCTCAGCCGGCACCCTGCGTCGGATGTACGTCTGAGCGGCCCACCATGGACGCCTGCGCCGTGCGCACCCGCTCACGCGCACATCTCACCGGGAGCCGACGGCGCCCGACCCCGCGGTCAGCCCGGTCAGCCTGAGATGCGCGCCCGAGCGCGGCGCCATGGACGCATCGTACGCGGCGGCCCGCTCACGCGCGCATCTCAGCGCTGGTCGGGGCCCATCTCCCGCGGCGGCGGTCCGGGCGTCCCGTGGAGGTCGTCACCGTCGTCGTCCTCGTCGTCCTTGCTGCGGCTGAGGACGAGGAACGTGATGGCGATCGGCAGGAACGCGACCCAGATCGAGTTCCCGGCGGCGAGGAAGCCTATCGCAGCGATGCCGAAGACGATGGCGATCGGCAGGTACGCGGTGCGGGCTCCGGTCATGCAGGCAACGGTAGGCGGCGCGGCTGCGAGCCGCCTCCGTCGCGCAGGGGAGGGCCACTGGATGCCCGGCGATGGGCCGGCAGCGCCAGACGGTGGCGCCGACCGCCCTCGATCGCCAGCCAGCACTGGGCGACGGGCGCCAGGCGCCCGCGATCAGCCGCCGAGCACCGCCCACCCACGCGGCGGCAGCGTCGCGTGCGCGTCCGCGAGGTGCACGTCGTCGCCCGCGAGCACCTCGGTCGCATCCGCGGCCGGCAGCGTCACGGCCTCGCCGGTGATGTTGAGGAGCGTGACGATCGCCGCGTCGGCCGTGGCGGTGCGCAGCACGATCGTGCCGTTCGCGACGTCGACGACGTCGGTGTGCGCACGCGTGAGCCACGGGTGCCGGCGGCGGATCGCGACGAGCGTGCGCGTGACGTGCAGCATGTGCGCCGCGGGCCCGTCGAGCTCGTCGGCGGTCGGCGGCACGGGCGGCATCTCGGGCCGCACGGCATCGTCGCCGCCGATGCGCTCCTCCTTGACCGCCTGCATCCCCAGCTCGTCGCCCGCGTAGATCGCCGGCGTCCCCGCGACGGTCATGAGCACCGCGAGCGCGTGGGGTGCGAGGTCCGGCCCGACGGCGGAGGCGATGCGCGTGACGTCGTGGTTGCCGACGAACGTGTACGGCACGAAGGCGGCGAGCAGCTCGTCGTCGCGCACGATCGCGTGCTGCAGCTCGAACAGGTTCGCGTCGGCGAGCGCGTGCCAGATGCCCTGCCACAGCTCGTACTGCGTCACCGAGTCCATCGTCGACTCGGCGACGATCTGCGCGTAGTCGCCGTGGATGACCTCGCCGAGGAACCACGCCTGCGGATGCCGCTCGCGCACCGCGGGCAGCACGCGCGCCCAGAACGCGGTCGGCACGCTGTACGCGGCATCGAGCCGCCAGCCGTCGACCCCGAGCCGCAGCCAATGGTCCATGACCTCGACGACGAGGTCGACGACGGCGTCGGACGAGTGGTCGAGCTCGACGAGCGCGTCGTGCCCCTCGAAGACCTCCGGCTTGCCATCGGCACCCAGGCGGAAGAGCGCAGCGCCCTCGCCGCTCTCGAGGGCGGACAGGAACGCCGGGTGCTCGCGGCCGACGTGGTTGAAGACGCCGTCGAGCAGCACGCGCACGCCGCGATCGTGGGCCGCCGCGACGAGGCTGCGCAGGTCGTCCTCGTCGCCGAGGCGCGGGTCGATCGAGAGGTGGTCGGTCGTGTCGTAGCCGTGCGTCGTGCTCGCGAAGATCGGCCCGAGCGCGATGCCATTGAGGCCGAGCTCGACGACGTGGTCGAGCCACGCCTCGATGCGCGTCAGGCGATGCGGCTCGGGATGCTCCGCCTCGGTCTCTCGGATCGGCGCGCCCGTGAACCCCAGCGGGTACACGTGCCACCACATCGCCGACTCGGCCCACCCTCGCGCATCGTCCACGCCGTCAGTCTCCCGCCGATGCGCGCCGTCCGCGAATGCGGGCGACCGGCTTGCGCGCACCGCATCCTCGACCCGGTCGTCGGCGTCATCCGCAACCCGTGGCGGCGGCGCCGTCGACGGCGGACCCTGGAGGGACCGCTCGGACAGGGCGGGCGAAGGACGACAGAGGAGCACGCATGAGCCACCACGAGGAGCACACCGAGACGCACCACGAGGAGCACACCGAGCACTCGAGCTCGACGAGCCCCGACGGCGCCGAGCAGCAGCGCGTCGACGACCTCCCCACGGGCGCGGGCGGCGGCGACGAGCCGGCGCACCAGGACCCCACCTCGGGCGGCACGCCCGAGCAGCCGGACGCCTGAGCGGATCGTGCATGGAGGCGCTGCCCACCCGGGCGGCGCCTTCCTGCGTCCCGGGACGTGTCGGTGGTCGAACGGGGCCCGGTCTCGCGCGTCAGCCGAGCTCCTTGCCTGCGGCCTCCGCCTCCTCGACGAGGATCGGCACGGCGCTCGTCGCCGCATGGATGCCGATGACGCTCGCGATCTCCATCACCTCGAGGATCTCCTGCGCGGTCGCGCCGTAGCCGATCGCGTTCTCGATGTGCAGCTTGAGGCCCGGCTGGTAGAGGTGGGTCGCGGCAGTGTCGAAGGCGATGTAGACGAGCTCCTTCACCTTGGGCTCGAGCGTCCCCGTGCGCCACGGCACGCTCGAGAAGGCGGTGTAGGCCTCGAACAGCTCGGGATCGAGCTCGAGGATCTCGTCCCAGAAGCCGTGCCAGTAGCCCCGGGCGGCCGTGAATTCGTCCTTCATGCGCTGCTGCTCGGCATCGAGCTCGGCGGGTCCGGTGCGCAGCCCCTGCTCCTCGAGCACCTGCACGAGGATCGGGACGCCGATGTTCATGGCGTGGATGCCGAGCGTGGAGGCGCACTCGATCACCTCCATGATCTCCTGCACGGTGGCCCCGTGCCGGAAGGCCGCCTGGATGTGCTGGCGCACGCCCGGCAGGTACATGTGCGTGGCGTTCGCGTCGACGGCGATGTAGATGAGCTCCTTGGTCCTGGCGTCGAGATGGTTCTTGCGCCACGGCACCATCGAGAGCTCGCGGTAGGCGTCGAGGAAGTCGGGATCGATCCGGGCGATCGACTCCCACAGCGGGCTCCAGGTGCCGCGCTGCTCGAGGAAGGCGTCCTTCGACTGCTGCTGCCGGGGGGTGAGGGGCATGGTCGTTCCTTCGCGGGGTGCATGGAGGCCGCGCCGGCGGCGCGGTCGGCGGGTCGACGTCGAGCGGGTGCTCAGGACTGCGCGCGCAGGGTGCGCAGCGCGAGTCGCGACGCCATGTGGACGTGCTCCGCCATGAGGCGGGCGGCACGATCGGGATTCCGGCCCGAGATCGCGTCGACGATCTCGCGCATCTCCTGCACGACGTGCGGAAGACGATCGGAGGTCGAGAGCGAGGAGACGCGCAGCAGTCGCACGCGGGCCTGGATGCTGCCGAGCAGCTGGGTGAGCGACGAGGAGCGGGCGCCGGCGAGCAGCACGTCGTAGAACTCGTCCTTGGCCCGCAGGAAGTCGACGATCGTCGGCGCCTCGTCCAGCAGGTCGGCCATCCGGTCGACGGTGGCCGACAGCTGCGCGACCTCCTCGTCGGTCGCGCGGTCGATGAACCTGCGCACGACGAGCGACTCGAGCGACGCGCGCACCTCGTAGAGGTCCTCCGCGTCGCCCGGAGACGGCGACGTCACGTGCGCGCCCTTCTGCGGCACGATCGTGACGAGGCCCTCGCTCGCGAGCACGCTGATCGCCTCGCGGACCGTCGCGCGGGAGACGCTCATCGACTCGATGATCTCCCGTTCGACGAGCCGGTCGCCGGGTCGCAGCTGGAAGTCGAGGATCGCGTCTCGGATCGCGGTGACGACCTGCTCCTTCACGGGCGCGGCGACGCGGCCGATGCGGGCGCCGCCCCATCGCTGCACCGCAGACTCCGCCATATCCGGCATGCTACCCATCGCGTGCCTCGTCGCCCGGCCCCGCTGCGTCGCCACGAGCGGCGATCCACTCCGCGACCCGCGTGTGATCCGCATCGGCGGGCAGGGCATCCGCAGCCTCCGACCAGAGCGAGATAGCGAGGTCGGCGAGCGGCGAGGGCATGCCGACGCCGTCGGCGAGGCTCGCCGCGATGCGCATGTCCTTGAGCATGAGCCGCAGGGCGAATCCCGAGTCGAAGGTGCCGGGCAGCACGTACGTCGGCCACTTCACCTCCGTGGAGCCGCTGCGACCGCTCGAGCCGTTGACGACGTCGATCACGACCGCCGGGTCGAGGCCGAAGCGCCTGCCCGCCTCGATCGCCTCGCCCGTCGCCCACAGGTGCGTGGCCGACAGCAGGTTGTTGAGCGCCTTCACCGCGTGGCCCGCGCCGACGTCGCCGCAGTCGACGACGCGACCGAGCGGCGCGAGCAGGGCATGCGCGCGCTCGCGGTCCCGGTCGCGCGCGCCGAGCATGATCGTGAGCGCACCGCGCTCCGCACCGCGCACGCCACCCGAGACGGGAGCGTCGGCGAACGCGACGCCGGCTGCCTCGACGCGCACGGCGAGCGCCTGCGTGCGAGCCGGCTCGGACGAGCTCATGTCGACGAGCAGCGCGTCGGTCCCGATCGCACCCGCGGCGAGCAGGTCGTCGACGACGGCGTCGACGACGACGGAGCTCGGCAGCATGAGGATGACCGCGTTGGCGCCCGCTGCTGCATCGGCTGCCGTCGCGGTCGGGATGCCGCCGCCGTCGCGCAACCGCTCCCGGGCCACCTCCGACAGGTCATGCCCACGCACGCTGCTGCCGGCGTCCACGAGCCTGCGCGCCATGGGGGTGCCCATGTTGCCGAGCCCGATGAGGGCGACCGTCGCGCTCACGGTGCACCCACCTCGGCTGCGGGTCCGTCGACGGCCTGGTCGCCGAGCTCCTCGCGCAGCACGCGCTCCGCGATGCGGAACGACTCGAGCGCAGCCGGCGCGCCCACGTACATCGCCGTCTGCAGCAGGACCTCCTGGATCTGCTGCACCGTCACGCCGTTTCGCACGGCACCGCGCACGTGCACCGCGAGCTCGTGCGATCGGTTCAGGGTCGTGAGGATGCCGAGGTTCACGAGGCTCCGCTGCGCCCGGTCGAGCCCGTCGCGAGACCAGATGCCGCCCCAGCACACCTCGGTCACGTAGTCCTGGATCGGCTGGGAGAAGGCGCTCGCCGCTGCCATCGATCGCTCGACGTGGTCGGCCCCCAGGACCTCGCGTCGGATGGCGAGACCCTCCTGGTAGGTCTCCTCGTGCGTTCCGTCAGCGAACATCCGTCGCCACCTCTCCGTCGTGGGGTCGTGCGTGGGCGGGCGCTCGAGGCGGGGCGTGGTCGATCGGTGACCGCGCGTAGGCGTCGTCGTCGACGGGCTCGGCCCACTCGGTCCGACCGAGCGAGATCGCGGTGTGCACGAGGAAGGAGTCGGGCGCGGCGCCGTGCCAGTGGCGCTCGTCGGGCGGGCACCAGACGGTGTCTCCGACGCGCAGCACGTGGACCTCCCCGCCGGCGCACACGAGCCCCCTGCCTGCGAGCACCTGGATGATCTGCCCGTGCTCGTGCTGATGCCAGTGCGTGCGCGCACCCGGGGTGAAGTCGACGGTGTTGATCGTGACGCCGTCGGTCTGCGCCATCGTGAGGTACGGGTAGGCGGACCCTGTGAACTGCGAGCCGGGCTTGCCCGCCGTGCCGTCGAACTCGCGGGGGTGCATGATCCTCACGGCTGCTCCTCATCGTCGCTGGGGGGCTCGTGGAGGCG
>NZ_BAAAQT010000008.1:389475-426169 GCF_039531815.1 Agrococcus versicolor
GGGGCCGGGGGCATTGAGGCTCGGCACGCCGAGATCGGCGAGGAGCTCGAGGTAGAGCGTGACGTCCTTGAGCATGAGGGTGTTCGTCAGCCCTCCCTCGAGGTAGTCGCCCTCGATGATCCGCGGGAAGCGATTGATCGTGGCGAAGTTCACGCCCGACGAGGCGTTGAGCACCTCGAGCACCGTGCGCAGGTCGAGCTCGGCCTTCCGCGCGGCCACCATGACCTCCGCCGTCGCCGACAGCGCGATGGCGTTGAGGAAGTTGTTCAGCAGCTTCACCGTGTGCCCGGCACCCGAGGCGCCGCAGTGGTGGATGCCCGACGAGAAGCGGTCGAGGATGGGTCGCACGCTCTCGAGCGCCTCGAGGTCGCCACCGATCATCAGCGTGAGGGCTCCGCGATCGGCTGCGGCCGCACCGCCGGAGATGCCGGCGTCGAGGTACGTCGCGCCACGGTCGGCGAGGTCGGTGGCGATGCGGCGCGTCGACTCGGGCGCGGCGGTCGACAGGTCGACGACGACCTGGCCGGGCCGCACGGCCGCGAGCAGCTCCGGGTCGCCGTAGACGACGGCCTCGACGATCTTCGAGTCCGGGAGCGACAGCAGCACGACGTCGCTGCCTGCGACGACGGCCGTGGCGGTCGCCGCCTCGTCAGCGCCTGCCTCGCCGATCGCGGCGGTGCGCGGGTCGAAGCCGAGGACGGGCACGCCCGCGCCGGTGATGCAGCGCGCCATGCGGCCACCCATGTTGCCGAGGCCGATGAAGCCGACCCGGGGCGCGCCGACGGTCGTGCCCGCGTGCGTCGGGTCAGCCACGGGGGCCCCCTCGCCAGTCGGCGTACATGCCCTGGTCGACGACGGCCGGATCCCATGCGCCGGCGCCACCCGCGGGGCGGACGGTGTTGACGATCGCGGCACCGCCGTCCGCCGACACGATCTCCCCGGTCGTGTACGACGCGTCGTCGGAGAGCAGGAAGGCGACCACGCTCGCGATCTCCTCCGCGCGGCCTGCGCGACGCAGCGGGGTCGTGGAGGCCCGACGCACCATGTCGTCGCCACCGCCGGCCTGCGTCGCGGCATCGGCGAAGAGGCCCGTAGGCACGATCCCCGGTGCGACGCCGTTGACGCGGACTCCGAGCGGCCCACCGTAGACGGCCGCGCTGTGCACGAGTCCCACCACCGCGTGCTTCGAGGTCTGGTACGGGATGAGGTCGGCCGAGCCGCGATGCCCGGCGATCGACGCGGTGACGGCGATGGCGCCGCCGTCGAAGGTGCCGGCCCGAGCGTGGTCGCGGTAGTGCCGGAATGCCGCGCGGATGCCGAGCAGCTGCCCCGTGACGTTGACGCGCATGACGCGCTCGAAGTCGTCGACCTCGAGGTCGGGCAGCGATGCGAAGGAGCCGAAGATGCCGGCGTTGAGATGGAAGCGGTCGATGCGCCCGAAGGCGGCGATCCCTGCGGCCATCGAAGCGTCGACGGCGGCCTCGTCGGCGATGTCCGCCACGACGCCGACCGCGTCGCCCGGCAGCTGCGCCGCTGCCTCGACGATGCGCTCGTCGCGGTCGACGGCGACGACGCAGGCGCCTTCGGCCGCGAGCCGTCGAGCCGAGGCGGCACCGAGCCCTCCCATCGCGCCGGTCACCATGGCGACGAGCCCCTCGAACCTCCTGGGTGCTGTCATGTCGTGCGTCCTCCTCTGTCGTCTCGTGGTCTCGTCATCCGATGCAGGCCGTGAGGCCCGGCAGCGGACCGTCGGCGATGCGACCGAACCGGTCGAGCGTCGACGGGTCGTGGCCCGACACCAGGTGCTGCACCCGGCCGTCGGCCACCATGGCGTGCAGCAGGTCGAAGCCCGCGTACATCTCGGGCAGGTCGGCGACGAATGCGAACGGCACGTCGTCGTCATGCTCCTCGTAGTAGTGGATGGCGTCGGAGGCGAGGGCGACGGTGCCGGCCGCGGTGTCGACGAGCACGATCGACTGCCCGGGCGTGTGCCCGCCCACGCGCAGCATCCGCACGCCCGGCGCGACCTCGAGCTCGTCGACGAACGTCCGCAGCCGGCCCTCGGACTCCACGCGGCGCAGCTCGTCGATCTCGACGTCCTCGGTCGAGTGCCGGAACTGCGCCCGCGCACCCATGGGGCTCGTCCAGAACGCGTGCTCAGCAGCGGCCATGGTGATGCGCGAGTCGGGGAAGTGGTCGAGGTTGCCGACGTGGTCGTAGTGCGCGTGGGTGACGAGCACCTCCGGTCGAGTCGACGGGTCGATCCCGAGGGCGGCGAAGGCATCGGTCGGATGCACGAGGAACGTGCGCTCGCGGTTCGCGCCGCCCGTGCTCGAGAACCCGGTGTCGACCACGATCGGGCCTGCGGGCGTGTCGACGAGCCACACGAAGTAGTCCATGCCGATCGGCTCGTCGGGCCGACCGTAGATGCCCCAGTTCAGGTACACCTCGGACTTGCGGCCCTGCCGCGTGCCGTACTGCACGATCGTGACGCGATTGCTCGCGTCGGTCGTCGCCGGGTCGCTCATCGCTGCTCCTGTCGCCGTCCGGTGGTCGTCGCGTCGGCGTCGGTGTCGAAGCCGATCGCGCTCGCGCTCGAGCGGTTGGACGCCGGCAGTGCTCCCGCGACCGGGCATGGCAGCAGGTGGACCGTGAGCCCGATGGCGCTCATCGCGAGCGCCTCGGGCCGCTCGAGGACAGCTGGCCGATGATGACGGCGAAGAAGCCGCACACCGCGAAGTCGAACCACTCCATGGAGTTGCCGACGGCAACCGCGACGGCGACCCTCGACTTCGATGGCGCTGCGGCCGTCGCAGAGCCCTTGCTCACGAGTACCTCCTTGTACTGGGACGCCGGTGGCATCGACGCCACGATGCCTGATTGTCCGACAATATGTCAAGAACTGCTCGAGAGTGGGAGGGCTCCAGCGTTCCACCCCGGGGGTGCCCCTGACCAGAGTGGTCCCACGCTGTTCGGGACCTGGCTGGCCGAGCCCCGCGGCTCTCCTGCGCCTCCTTCGCACAAGCGCGCGACGGGCAAATGCAAGACTGACGGACGAAGCGCGGATGCCAGTTGGCGGTCGTGCACCATCGGAAGGATGGTGTCGCCGTCGAGCAGTCCGCGATGTTCGCACCCTGAACTATCATGTCGACATGGCGAACCAGCGGGACACCGACGAGGCCTCGAGCTCCGACATCCAGTCGGTCGCGCGCGTCGGCCAGATCTGCGCGCTCTTCGGGCCCGACACCGATGAGCTCACCGCGGCCGAGGTCGCCGAGCGCCTCGGCCTGAACCGCACCACCGCCTATCGCTACTGCGTCTCGCTGGTCGCGGCCGGCATCCTCGAGCGCAGCTCGCGCCGCGGCGCCTTCGCGCTGGGCGGCGTCATGCTGCAGCTGGGCATCCACGCGCTCGCCCGCAGGCGCGTCATCACCGTGGCCCCTCGGCACCTGGCCGCCCTCTCCGGCAGCGTGCGACTCACCGCCGTCGTGAGCATCTGGGGCGCGCGCGGACCGGTCGTGGCCCTGGTCGAGGAGGACCGGAGCCGCACGATGGTCGTGACCGTGCGCGAGGGTACGCAGCTCGACCACACCGCCGCGCAGACGCACGTGTTCCTCGCGCACATGACGGATCGCGAGCGCGCCGACTACCTCGCCGAGTCGGCCTCGCCGGGCCAGCGCGCGGAGTACGAGGCGGCCACCACCCAGGCGCGCTCCGACGGCTTCGCCGTGGTCTACAGCTCGGGCGGCCTGTTCGCCGTCGCCGCACCCGTGCTCGACGCGACGGGCATCGCCGCCACGGTCGCGGTGATGGGCGTCGGCCCCGAGGTCGACCTCGGCGCGACGTCGCCGATCGTCACGAGCCTCGTCGCGACGGCCGACGCCATCGGCGCGGATCTCGGAGCGCATGTCGAGGAGTCAGCGCCCTCTGCCTGACGGTGCGGCCGCGCGCCCATCGGGCCGCTCCCCGCGCAGCACGTCCGCGGCCATCGCGATCGCCTGGCGCGACTCCCGCGTGCGCATCGCCGCCATGAACACGTGGAACCCGCCCCGCCACTCGCGGAGGGTGGATGCGCCACCGACGGCATGCACGGCGCGATGCAGCCGCCGGGCGTCCTCCACGAGCAGGTCGCGGCCGCCTGCGAGGGTCGTGATGGGGGGCAGACCCACGAGATCCGCATGGATGGGGCTCGCTCGCGGATCGCGCACGCCGTTCGCACCCGCCCACATCGCCCCGGCGCGTCGCAACGAGGCGACGGTGAGCATGGGCTCGCGCCGCTCGAGCCGGGGATCGTCGCGATCGGGCACCGCGACGTCGAGCCACGGCGACCACAGGAGCAGGGCGTCGACGGGCGGCGCTCCTCGATCCCTGGTCCGGACGGCGTGCGCGAGGGCGAGCCCACCTCCTGCCGAGTCCCCCGAGAGCACGACGCGCCGGCCCGGGGCGGAGCCGCGTACCGATGCCACCACCTCGTCGAGCAGCTCGAGGGCCTCCGGTGCCGCATGCGCCGGCGCGAGGCCGTACAGCGGCACGTGCACGGTCGCGCCCGAGCGCGTGGCGAGCGTCGCGAGCGCGAGCCAGTGCAGGTCCTGGATGGCGAAGACGAACGCTCCCCCGTGCACGTGCACCACCTGGCAGGCGTCGACCGACGCAGCGGGTGGGCCGTCGGCGCGACTCCTGGGCCTGAGCGTCACCACGCGCCGACCCTGCACCGCTCGCTCCGTCACCTCGCACCACCGCGCGACGCGCTCGGGCACCGGTGCCGGGTGCGCACGTGTCGCGAGGGCGCGATCCATCGCGTCCGGATGGTGGCGACCTCGGTTGCGCCAGCGCACGTAGCCGATCATGATCGTCATGCGAACCGACATGTCACACTCCGAACTTTCTGTGTCGGTGCCACAGCGTGGCAGCGGAGGGACCGCACCGCAACCGATCGATGAGGATCCGATGGACCACGACCCCGCCACGCCCACCTTCGCCGATGCGCTGCCGCCCGACTTCGGGCGCTTCCTCGACGGCGCGTTCGACCTGCATGCGCACGGCCAGCCCGACCTGTCGGCGAGCACGATGAACCGCGGGCCCGACATCGGCGTCGCCCGGCTCGCGCACGCCTACGGCATGCGCGGATGGGTCCTCAAGTCGCACCTGTGGCCCACGATGGATCGGGCGGCGCTCGTGCAGCGCGACCTCGGCGACACCCCGTTCGACGTGCTGGGCAGCATCACGCTCAACCCGCAGGTCGGAGGGATCTCGCCCACGGCTGTCGGATGGGCGGCCGACCACGGCGCGCAGGTCGTCTTCATGCCGACGTGGGGTGCGAGCGCCGACGTCGAGCGATGGGGCTACATCTCGCGGCTCCTCGAACGGCAGACGGCGACCTTCGCCGAGTACGCCCGGGCGCACGCGATCTCCGCCCTCGACGCTCGCGGAGCGCTGCGACCGGAGGTCGCGGACACGATCGCCGTGTGCGCCGAGCGCGGCCTGCTGCTCGGCACCGGCCACCTGTCGCTCGACGAGAGCCACGCCGTCGTCGAGCTCTGCCGGCGGCTCGACGTCCCCGTGATGCTCACGCATCCGCTGCACTTCACGGACGATCCCTCCCAGCTGCACGCCTTCACGAGGCTGGGCGCGTACGTCGAGCTCTCGAGCGCGCCGCTGATCAATCCCGAGTCGCATCACTCGGTGCGCGACTTCGCCGACGCGATCCGCGAGATCGGACCGGAGCACGTGGTGCTGTCGTCCGACGTGTTCTCGCGCTGGGTGCCGCCCATCCCCGAGTCGCTGCGCACGCTCGCCGAGCAGCTCCACTACCTGGGGTGCACGCCCGACGAGCTGCGTCGGATGCTCGTGGTGAACCCGCATGCGCTGCTCCGCCGCGAGGTGCCGGAGCCGCGGGGCGCGGGGGCCGTGCAGGCCCAGGTCGCCGTCCAGGGCTCGGAGGCCGCAGCATGACGCGCACGCCCCGCATCGACCCCATGCGCCTCGAGGGCCCGCAGGCGGAGCTCTACGAGCGATACGCGACCGGCACGCGTGCGGCGCCCGGCTCCGACTTCAGCCTCGTGACGGCCGACGGGCAGCTCACGGGCCCACCCGCGGCATGGATGCTCGAGGCTCGACTGGGACTGGTGCTCGAGCGCCTGGGGCAGCACGTCCGCTTCGAGCTCACGCTCACCCCTCGCGAACGGGAGATCGCCATCCTGCTGGTGGCGGAGCACGAGGACAGCGACTTCGAGCGCTACGCGCACCATCGAGCGGCGGTGCGCGCGGGGCTCTCGCTCGAGGAGATCGCCGATCTCGCCGCCGAGGCCTTCGCGCCGCGGGACGCGCGAGAGGGCACCCTCGTCCACCTCGTGCGAACGCTGCTCACCGGCGAGAGCCTCTCCGACCTCGACTGGCGCCGGACGACGGACGCGCTGGGCTCCACGGCCGCCTTCGAGGTCGTGACGCTCGTGGGCTACTACCGGATGATGGCCCTCCAGCTGCGGGCGTTCGCCATCCTCCCACCGCCGTCGAGCGCGCCGGCTGCATCCACCGCTGAAACCGTATCGGGCAATGTTCAGAATGCGGATTGACATGTTCGCATGACGACCGTACAGTCGGGGACGTTCACCGAGGAACGCGCTGCGACCGCCCGCCTCCCCCGGTGGAGGGGACCCGACGACGAGTCCCCCAGCATCGAAAGGTCCCCATGAGCACTGCAGCAGGTGTCGACACGTCCACCACCGATCCGACGGTGCGCCGTCGACGCGCGATCCGCGGGGCCTTCTTCGGCTTCCTCATCGACTCGTTCGACATCTACCTGCCATCGGTGGCGCTCCTCCCCGCGATGATCTACTTCACGCAGGGCCTCGACCCGGCGCAGACCGCGGTCGTGACGGGCTTCACGCTCGCCGCGACCCTCTTCGGCCGCCCCGTGGGCGCCATCCTCTTCGGGCACCTGTCCGATCGCCTCGGCCGCAAGCGCGTCGGCGCCATCGCCATCTACGGCTTCAGCGCGGTCACGCTCGTGATCGCCTGCCTGCCCGGCTCCGAGCAGATCGGCAGCGTCGCCGCCATCTCGCTCCTGCTGCTGCTGCGCTTCGTCGACGGCGTCTTCCTCGGTGGCGAGTACACCGCCGCGACCCCGATGGCGATCGAGTACGCCAAGACGAACCGCCGCGGCCTGGTCGGCGGCTTCGTGCAGAGCGCGTCGACCGTCGGCTACCTCGCGATCGGCGTGTTCACGTTCCTCGCGCTGCAGGTCGCACCCGCGGCCGAGATCGACTCGCCCTACGTGCAGTGGGGCTGGCGCATCCCGTTCGTCGTCGGCGCGATCCTCGGCTTCGTCACCGCCCGCTACCTGCGCAAGGACGTGGAGGAGTCGGTGATCTGGATCACCGCCGAGAAGGCGAAGAACCCGATCCGCGAGATGCTGGGCAAGGGCAACATCGGCTCGTTCATCCAGGTGTTCATCCTCATGACCGGCGTGTTCTTCATGGTCAACATGGTCGGATCCGTGATCCCGCAGCTCATCATCGGCCGAGGGTTCACCCCCACGCAGTTCAGCCTCAGCGTGATCTTCGCCAACATCGTCGTGCCCTTCGCGTACATGCTCTCCGGGCACCTCAGCGACCGCTTCGGCCGCAAGCCCATCCTGCTCACGGCAGGCGTGCTGGTGCTCGTCGTCATGACGTCGCTCTTCGCCCTGCTGGGCAGCGACGTCCCGCTGCCCTTCGGTCTGCTCATCGCGGTGATCTTCTTCGTGCAGTGCGTCAACGGATTCACGATCGGCACGCTGCCGTCGTACATCAACGAGCGCTTCCCCACGCGGGTGCGGTCGTCGGGATGGGGCATCGGCTACTCCCTCGCGGTCGTCATCCCCGGGTTCTTCGCGGCCTACCAGGCCGGCCTGTCGTCGTTCATGCCGCTCACCCTCACCCCGGTCGTGCTGCTCGTGATCGCGGGGGCGCTCATCATCGGCAGCGTCATCGCCTCCCCCGAGACCCGCGGCATCGACCTCGCCCGGGCCGACATGCGCGGGGGCAACGCCGCCGCGGACGCGAACGTCGCGCTCGAGACCAACGGGACGGCCGTGCCCGGCGTCGTCGCGGCCACGGACGCTGCGGCGGCGCCCGGCGCCGCCCGGCAGCCCCGCGACGGCGCAGCGGCGCCCACGGCGTCCGATGCCTGACGCCGCGGGCCGCGTCGTCCCGACGTACCGCGAGCTGCTGGCGCGCACGGACGCTCCCGCCGGGTCGTCGTGGAACGTGTTCGGCGAGGGCGACCAGCTGGGCGCGCTGCACTTCGCGGGCGCCGAGCAGGCGGTCCACGCCGCGGGCCTCGTGCGGACCGGCCGCGTCTTCGACCTCGACTATCCGATCAATGCGTTCGTGCCGAGCATCGCGGGCACCCGCCCGGCCACCGAGCACCACATCTTCGCGAACAACCCGCACCACCGCGACGACTGGCTCGACTCGTTCTACCTGCAGTCGACGTCGCAGATCGACGGCCTGCGCCACATGCGGCATCCGGTGCACGGCTTCTACGGGGGCGTGGCCGACGAGGACGTGGCCGAGGGCACCGAGGCGCTCGGCATCCAGCTGCTGGCGGAGCACGGCATCGTCACGCGCGGCGTGCTGCTCGACATGCCCCGGTACCTCGCGTCGCGGGGGCGGCATCTGGACGTCGCGACGAACGAGGCCTTCACGGCCGACGACCTGCGCGCTGCCGCAGCCTTCCATGGTGT
Source organism: Agrococcus versicolor (assembly GCF_039531815.1). NCBI lineage: Bacteria > Bacillati > Actinomycetota > Actinomycetes > Micrococcales > Microbacteriaceae > Agrococcus > Agrococcus versicolor. The sequence goes on from NZ_BAAAQT010000008.1 coordinate 398,201, forward strand.
CGACTTCCGACGCGGCGACGTCATCCTCCTGCGCACGGGCTGGGCGGGCGACTGGCTCGGCCTGACGCAGGAGCAGCAGGCGCAGCGCCGCGCGCGCTGGGGCTCCCCCGGCATCGCGCAGAGTCACGCGATGCTCGAGCTGCTGTGGGACGAGGGCATCGCCATGATCGCGTCCGACAACGCCGGCGTCGAGGCGTTCCCCGTCGACCCCGACTCCGGATTCGTCGATCCCGACGAGCCGCGGCCGGAGCGCGGCCCCGTGCACAACGGCATGCTGCACCGACCGCTGCTCGCGTTGCTCGGGATCTACCTCGGCGAGCTCTGGCGTCTCGACGAGCTCGCCCAGGCCTGCGCCGACGATGGCGACCACGCCTTCCTGCTGACCGCGAAGCCGCTCGCGGTGCCCGGCGGCGTCGGCTCGCCGCCCAACGCGATGGCGATCAAGTGATGCGCCCCAGCCAGCACGACCCGATGCGACCCGAGGAGACACCATGACCGTCATCGACGACCTGCTCCACGGAGCCGTCGACCTGCACTGCCACTCCGGGCCCTCACCCATGCCGCGTCGCATCACGCACGTCGAGGCGGCACGGCAGGCGGCCGACGCGGGCTTCCGCGCGATCGTCGTGAAGTGCCACTACCACGACACCGTGACGGACCTGCTGTCGATGGCATCCGAGCTCGAGCCCCTGCCCATCCAGGTCTTCGGCGGCATCGCGCTCAACAGCGCCAACGGCGGCCTGAACCCCTGGGCCACCGATCGCTCGTTCCGCATGGGCGGGCGGATGGTGTGGTTCCCGACGATCTCGTCGAGCGCCCACCTGGCCCACGCCGAGCAGCACGCCGAGACGAAGGCGCACTTCCAGCCGCTCGGCATGCTGCAGAGCGAGGAGGTGCGCGTGTTCGAGTCCGATGCCGAGGGCGGGTGGAGCGACGCCGTGCGGCCGGAGGTGCGCATCATCGTCGAGCAGGCGAGGGATGCGGGCGCCCTGATCTCCACGGGCCATCTCGACGCCGACCAGGCGCTCGCCGTGGTGCGCACGGCGCACGAGGCTGGCCACGACCGGGTGCTCGTGAGCCACCCCGACTACGTCTCCGACATCGGCCGCGAGCGTCTCGCCGAGATGGTCGAGCTCGGGGCGTACGTGGAGCACGAGATCGCGATGTACGACCGCGACCACATCTTCCCCGCCGAGCAGCTCGTGGACTGGATCCGCACCGTCGGCCCCGAGCGCACCGTGCTCGGCTCCGACCTCGGCCAGGTCGGCAATCCCCTTCCCGTCGAGGGCTACCGCAGGCTGCTCGCGCGACTGCTCGAGCTGGGCGTCGCCGAGGACGACCTCGCCACGATGATCCAACGGAACCCGGCGCACCTCATCGGGCTCGACGCATGACCCCCCACGTGCCCGGCTTCGCGCGAGCGTTGCGCGAGGCCGACCGCACGCTCGTGGGCACGTGGTCGAAGCTGCCGTCGCTGGAGGCGGTCGAGATCCTCGCGATCGCGGGCTTCGACTTCGTCGTCATCGACATGGAGCATGCGCCGCTCGACCTGCAGAGCGCCTACGCCGCCATCGTCGTCGCGCAGGGCGCGGGGATGCAGGTGCTCGCGCGCGCGCCCGACCGCTCGGGAAGCCATCTGCAGCGTCTGCTCGACAGCGGCATCGACGGGATCCTCGTGCCCCGAGTCGAGTCGCCTGCGGAGGCAGCGGCGGCCGCGTCGGCCATGACCTTCTCGCCCGCGGGCGAGCGCGGCAACGGCTCCACGTCCCGTGCGGGACGCTGGGGCGGCGCCGGTCTCGCCGACTACCTGGCGCGCGGCGACGACATCCTGCGTGCTGTGCAGCTCGAGGAGCTCGGCGCCCTCCGGCGCGCCGCCGACATCCTCGACGTGCCCCACCTCACCGGCGTCTTCGTGGGCATGGGCGACCTGCAGCTCTCGAGCGGCCGCAGCGCGACCGACCCCGCCGTGACGGAGGCCGTCGACGGCCTGCTGCGAGAGGCCGCGGCCCGTGGCCTCCCGGTCGGCACGGCCGTGCAGACCGCGGAGCAGGTCGAGGCGGCCGCCCGCCGCGGCTACGCCTACGTCATGGTCTCGAACGACACGGGGCTGCTGCGCGCGGCGGGCACCTCCCTCGTCGCCGACGTGCACGATCGCCTCCGCTCGCTCTGACCGCCTCGCCCGGACGCCGAGCATCCGGGCCCGAACCTCGACGACCGCACTCCGACACCTGCGACCGATCGCCGGCCGCACCACGAAGGGAACCTCCATGCCCTACGGCGCCTCCGACCCGCGCTCGGCGCTCGCCACGGCGACCCCCGCCGCGGCACCTGCAGCCACCGACTACTCGGGGCTCTCCACCGTCGAGCTCTCGGAGCTCGCCCCGGCGATCGAGCCGCCTGGCCGCCGCGACTGGTGGGCTCGCGGGCAGAACTTCGTGCTCGGCTGGTCGATCGTCGACGGCGACACCGACCTCGGCGAGCGGGACGAGCCGGAGGAGCACGTCGTCATCGCCGCCGACCCGCGAGTCTCGCTCGTCGTCGAGGCCCGAGGCGAGCGGGTCGAGGTGCCCGGCGAGCGCATGGTGGTCCTGCCGCCCGGCCGCTCGCGCGTGCGAGCCGCGGGCTCGGGACGCGTCATCCGTCTCGTGCGCTCGACGGCCACCGACCTCGTCGACCTCGCCGCGAACGCCGCCGACTACGCGCTCCCGCATCACAACGTGCCGGAGTTCGCAGCCTGGCCCGAGCCCGTGGGCGGCTACCGCGTCCGGGTCTACGACCTGACGGTGCCCACCCTGCCGGGCTCCCCCTTCCGGCTGTATCGCTGCACCACGTTCATGGTCAACTGGATCCGCCCGCAGCCGGGCCCGCGCGACGCGACGCGGCTCTCCCCGCACCATCACGACGACTTCGAGCAGTGCTCGCTCGTGCTCGACGGCGAGTACGTGCACCACGTCCGCTGGCCCTGGACGACCGACAGCACCGTGTGGCGCGATGACCAGCACCATCGCACCACGGCACCGTCGGTCGCGATCATCCCGCCACCCAGCCAGCACACGAGCGAGGCGGTGGGCATGGGCACCAACCACCTGGTCGACATCTTCAGCCCGCCGCGCGTGGACTTCTCGTCGATGGAGGGATGGGTGCTGAACGCCGCCGACTATCCGATGCCGTCCCCCGCCGCGTCGTCGACCGGAGCGGAGGCGTGAGCTCGACCACGACGCGTCGCGCGTCCGGCCGCCGACCGACGCCCCGCCGCCCACGGCTGCGCGTCGCGATCATCGGATCGGGCTTCGGCGGCATCGCGCTCGCCGTGAAGCTGCAGCGGCGCACGTCCGCCGAGTTCACGATCTTCGAGCAGGCGTCCGGCATCGGCGGCACCTGGTTCGAGAACCGCTATCCGGGATGCGAGGTCGACATCCCCTCGCACGCCTACTCGTTCTCGTTCGTCAAGCACGACTGGCCGCGCACGCACGCGACGCAGCCCGAGCTGCTCGCGTACGCCAACGACGTCGTCGACCGCTTCGGCCTCCGCCCCCACGTCCGGCTCGAGACCAAGGTCGAGCGCGTCGAGTGGAGCGACGCCGACCGCACCTATGCGGTGCACGCCTCCGATGGGACGTCGGAGCGATTCGACTTCGTCGTCTCGGCCGTCGGCCTGCTCAACGTGCCGCGCTACCCGGATTGGCCCGGGCTCGAAGAGTTCGAGGGCGTGCGATTCCACACCTCGCGCTGGGAGCACGGCCACGACCTCGCCGGCAAGCGCGTCGCGGTGGTCGGCACGGGGTCGACGGCGGCGCAGGTCGTGCCAGCGCTCGCACCCGAGGTCGGCGAGCTCACGGTGTACCAGCGTGAGCCCGGTTGGATCGAGCCGAAGCGCGAGCGCGCGTACACGGCGCGGGAGCGATGGACGTACCGCCACGTGCCGTTCGCCCAACGCATCCATCGCGCCTACCAGTTCGCCGTCGCCGGGCGACGCTTCAAGGCCAACGACGTCGAGAGCAGCAGGCAGCGCGAGATGCGGCAGCTCTGCACCGACTACATCGCCGAGACCGTGCACGACCCGCAGACGCGTGCAGCGCTCACGCCCGACTACCCGTGGGGCTGCAAGCGCCCGATCGTCGCCACGACGTACTACCCGGCCTTCAACCGGCCGAACGTGGAGCTGGTGCCGCATGCGGTGATGCGCGTCACGAAGGACGGCATCGTCGACGCGACGGGCACGGAGCGGAAGGTCGACGTGCTCGTGCTCAGCACCGGGTTCCAGCCGCAGCAGTTCCTCGCGAACCTCCGGGTGCGCGGGACCGGCGGACGCGACCTGCACGACGCGTGGGCGCAGCGCGCCACGGCGTTCCTCGGGATCACCGTGCCGGACTTCCCCAACTTCTTCATCCTCTACGGGCCGAACACCAACGGTGGCACCTCGATCATCGCCCAGCTCGAGCGGCAGGCGGAGGTCGCCGTCGCCGCCATCCGCCGGATCGAGCGCTCGAGCAGTCGGGTCGTGGACACCGATGCCGCGGCCACCACCCGCTGGGTCGAGTGGATCGACGAGCAGCTGGACACGCACGCCTCGGCGATGAGCTCCGGTTGCACGAACTACTACACGGTCGCGAGCGGTGCGAACGTGACGCAGTGGCCGCGGACCCACCTCGTGTACCTCCTGCGCACCCGACTCACGAGGGGCCGCGGCCTGCGCTTCCGCTGAGCGCGTGACGAAGGGCGGAGACCGACGGTCTCCGCCCTTCGTCGCGTCCGGGTCGTGGCTCAGTGCGAGCGGCGGTGCCAGCCGAGCACGCGACGCTCGACGAGCTCCACGACGACGTTGATCGCGACGCCGACGAGCGACAGCAGCAGGATCCACGCCCACATCGCGCGGTAGTCGAAGCTGCTGCCTGTGAGTCGGATCTGGTACCCGATGCCGTCGCTCGCGACGAAGAGCTCGGACACGATCGCGAGGATGATCGCGCTGTTCGTGCCGATGCGCAGGCCTGCGAAGATCTGCGGCAGGGCCGCCGGCAGGATGATGCGCCGGACGATCGCGGCTCGGCGCAGTCGAAGCGACCGCCCCATCAGGATCAGCGTCGGCTCCACCGATGCGACGCCGCCTGCGGCGTTGATCACGAGGTAGAGCGACAGCGTCCACGCGATGAAGGCGATGCGCATGGCGTCGGTGCCGCCCAGCACGACGATGAACAGCGGCAGCACTGCCGAGGCCGGCAACGCGCGAAGGAACTCGATGACCCATCCCGTGCCGACGCGGAACGGCCGCGAGAGTCCCACGACGACACCCAGGGTGACGCCCCACAGCGACCCGAGGGCGAATCCCGCCAGCGCACGGGCGATCGTCGGCAGCGCGTTGCCGAGCCAGGCCGTCTCGGGCGACAGGTAGGCGCCACCGGTCACGAAGAGCCTGCGCGCGGCGTCGAGGATGCTCATGGGCGGCGGCAGGTGCGGGTTCGGCTGCACGGTGGCCGCCACCTGCCAGGCGGCGAGCAGCACCACGAGCAGTCCGAGCCGTGTCGCAGCGACCATGGCCCATCGCCGTGCGCGCGCGGCGCCGCCCGCGTGCGCCGCCCCCGAGTCGAGGCGAGCGCCGGCCTTCGTCCCCACCGTCGTCATGTCAGCCTTCCTTGGTGGTCGTCGACCATGCCAGCCATCGGCGCTCCACGGCGCCGAGCGCGACGTTCACGACGAGTCCGAGCACGCCGGCCACGACGATGGCCGCGTAGGCCGAGAGCACGTCGTTGCCGCCGGCGCGAGCCTCCGCGATCATGCCGCCGACGCCCACCGATCCACCGAGGTAGAGCTCGAGCGTGATGACGACGATGAGCGAGATCGTCGACGAGATGCGCACCCCGGCCCACATCATGGGCAGCGCGGCCGGGATGACGACGCTGCGCACGACGTCGAGCCTCGAGCGGCCGAACGAGCGCGCCATGTCGCGCATGAGCGGGTCGACGTTGCGCACCCCGTAGAGCGCGTTGAACATGATGGGCCAGATGCTCGCGAGCACGACGATGATCGTCTTCATGCCGAGGTTGGTGCCGAAGAGCACGATGGCAAGCGGGATGAGGGCGACGGCCGGGATGGGCCGCACCATCTCGATCACGGTGCGTGCCGAGCGGTAGGTGATCTCCCACAGCCCGAACAGCACGCCGAGCGCGACTCCCAGCAGCGTCGCGATGACGATGCCGACCACGAACCCCGACATCGTGTCGAGGACCTGTCCGTAGAACTCCGGCTCGAGGAGCAGCGCGCCGAAGCGCGCCAGGGTCTGCGAGAGGTACGGGACGTAGTCGGGGTTCGCGAACCCGACCCGTGCCACGACCTCGAGCAGCACCGCGAACGCCACGACGCCCCCGAGGCTGAGCGCGATGCGGCTCCATGCGGTCCAGGCCCTCGGCGACCGTCCTGGCGCGCGGCGGGCGCGCACCGGGGTCGAGGACCTCGCATCCGCTGCCTCGACGCCTCCTCCCCGAACGGCCTCGCTGAGCGGAGCGGTCACGGTCGCGGACCTAGCACTCGGCGGGCATCGGGATGACGAGCGAGCCCACGTCGAACTCGGGCGCGCCCGAGACGGCCACCTCGTCGTCCCAGTCGGCCTGCACCGCCGCGACGTCGAGCGGGGCGTCGATCGAGATCGGCGACGGCGAGCTCGCGATGAGACCGTCGTCCCAGCCGAGGGTGTCGGCCATGTAGCGCTCCATCTCGGGCCGCTCGTTCGCGAGCCTGGCGCCCGCGACCATCGCGCACTGGAAGGCCGCGATGGCGTTGGGGTTCGCCTCGTGGAACTCGCGCGTCGTGAGCCACACGTTCTCGGGCCGACCCGCGTACTCGCCGCCTCCGACGTCGAAGATGGGCTCGGCACCGGTCGCCTGCACGGCGGGCAGCGCGAACGACGCTGCGATCACCGCGTCGACGGTGCCCGACTGGAGCTGCTCTGCCATGTCGCCGTACGTCGTGGCGACGAGCGAGAGGCTGGACGGGTCGCCGCCCTCCTCCGTGATCGCGAGACGGATGCGATTGGGCCAGCTGCCGGTGATCGACGTCGCGCCGAGTGTGGCGCCCTCGAGGTCGGCCACGGTCTCGATGCCGGAGTCGGGCATCGCGTACACGACCTGCCTGCCCTCCTCGCTCTCGTAGTTGCCCGCCACGATGAGCGCATCCACGCCGCTCTGCGCGAGCTGCACCGCTCCCACCGACGAGCCGGGCACGATGCCGATCTCACCGGCGACGAGCTGCGCGCGGCCCACCGTCGCATCGGTCATCCAGTCCGAGGCCAGCTCGACGCCGTAGCCCTCGGCCGTCGGCGAGCCGAGGAACCACTGCGCGCTGATGGCGCCCTGCCACACCGCGCCCTGGATCCGATCGACCTCGGGGGCCGTCGGATCGGCGGTCTCCGCGATCTCGGCGATCGACCCGGCGTCCACGCCGTCGGTCCCCCCGCCCGCGGCGCAGCCCGCCAGCATCACGGCGGCTGCCGCGGCGCTCGCCACCGCAGCCGTCCTCGTCGTCGGTCGTGCTCTGCGCATCGTGCGAGTGCTCATCGGAGTGCCTCTCCATCGAGGTGGGGTGCTGCGTCGGCGGGTGCCGACGCGGACGTCGTGCTCGGGCCGGACCCGTCGGACCGACCGCCGTGCTGGATGAGCCGCGCGACCTGGCTGCGCAGGCTCACGAACGCTGGCAGCTCCTTCGTGCCGATCTGGTCGCGAGGCGACGGCAGCGGCACGTGCAGCTCCGCCGCCACGGTCGACGGCGGTCGAGAGAGGACGATGACGCGATCGGCGAGGTAGACGCTCTCGTCGACGTCGTGCGTGACGAACAGGATCGTCACGTCCGTGCGTTCCTGGATGCCGAGCACGAGGTCCTCGAGCCCAGCGCGGGTCTGCGCGTCGACGGACGCGAACGGCTCGTCCATGAGGAGCAGGCTCGGCCGGTAGGCGAGCGCACGCGCGATGGCGACGCGCTGCTGCATCCCGCCGGAGAGCTGCCACGGATAGCGGTGCTCGTGCCCGGTGAGGCCGACGGCGTCGATGCTCTCCTGGACGATGCCGGCACGCTCCGCCGCGCCGCGTCGACCACCACCGCCGCCGCCGAGCGAGAAGGCGACGTTCCTGGCGACCGTGAGCCACGGCAGCAGCGATCGCGAGTAGTCCTGGAAGACCATGGCCATGCCCGGTGGCACCGCGTCCACGACCCGCCCGGACAGGCGCACGGTGCCCTCCGTGGGGCGCATGAGCCCGGCGAGGACGCGCAGCAGCGTGGTCTTGCCCGCGCCCGAGGGGCCGACGATCGAGACGAGCTCGCCGGCCTCTACGGCGAACGACAGCTCGTCGATCGCGCGGTGGGCCGTCGCGCCGGTGCCGTACACGTGGCCGACGCGGTCGACGACGAGCAGCGGCTCGCCGACGCGTCGGGCGGATCCCGTCGTGGACGGGGTGGATGCGCTCGCGGTCGTCATGATGCTCGTCACGGCGCGTCAGCGCGCCGTGACCCCGCCGTCGATCGACAGGATGGCGCCGCTCGTCGCGGGCGACTCCGCGATCCACACGATCGCGTCCGCGACCTCCTCCGCGGTCGAGATGCGACCGAGCGGGCTGGCCGCGCGCACCTCCTCCGGCGTCGGTCCCTCGACGGAGCCCGCAGCGATCGCCTTGGCGACGAAGGACGTGTCGATGGGGCCCGGCGCGACGGCGTTGACGCGGATGCCGAGGGGGCCGTGCTCCACCGCGCTCTGCCGGGTGAGCTGCACGATCGCTCCCTTCGTGATCGAGTACGCGGCCTGGCCGGGCGTGCCCTTGAGGCCGGAGGACGAGGCGACGTTGACGATCGCCCCCTGCACGTCGGCCAGCGCGGGGATCGCCGCCCGAGTCATGAGGAAGGAGCCGACGACGTTGACCGCCAGCAGCCGTCGCAGGTCGTCGAGCGTCGTGTCGGCGAGCATCTTCCGGAGGAACAGCGCGGCGTCGTTGACGAGCACGTCGAGTCGGCCGAAGCGCTCGAGGCAGAGCCGCACGGCCTCGTCGGCGGTCGCCTCGAGCGCGACGTCCGCCTCGAGCAGCACGAGGCGCTCGTCGTCGGCCCACTCCGGCGGTGCTGCCGCCAGGTCGACGCAGACCACGCGATAGCCCCGCGCGAGCATGCGCTCCACGACGGCTCTGCCGACGCCTCCCGTGGCGCCGGTGACGATGGCGGCGCGTGCCCTCGGTTCGCTCATGCGCGGTCCCTTCGATGGGTCGACGTCCGACTCTGGACGTGCGGTTCCCATCACACGGGCACGCGCGGTGCGGCCGATAGCGTGGCACCACCCCATTCGGCACGTGCATCGCTCGCCGGATGGGGGAAACCACCTCACTCGCCCCGCGCCACCGTCGCGTCGCCGAGAGCCCGCATAGCGTGTCGGCATCCCATCCCAGCGAGAGGACTGCTCGACGATGAGCGCCATCGACGCACTGCTCCACGGAGCGATCGACCTGCACACGCACTCGGGGCCATCGCCCATGCCCCGACGCCTCACGCACGTGGAGGCTGCGAGGCAGGCCGACGAGGCCGGCTTCCGGGCGATCCTCGTGAAGTGCCACTACCACTCGACCGTCACGGACGTGCTGGCGATGGCGCCCGAGCTGGCAGGGATCCGCACGCAGGTGCTCGGTGGCCTCGCGCTGAACAGCGTCGCCGGCGGGCTCAACGTGCACGCCGTCGACCTGGCGCTTCGCATGGGTGGCCGACTCGTGTGGTTCCCGACGATCTCGTCGGCCGCGCATCTCGCGCATGCCCGCGAGCACGAGCGCACGAAGGCGCACTTCCAGCCGTTGGGCATGCGAGCGCAGGACGAGGTGCGGGTGACGGACGACCATGGCGAGGTGCTGCCGGTCGCGCAGGAGATCATCGCGATGACGCGCGACGCGGGTGCGATCACGAGCACCGGGCACCTGGGCGCCGAGGAGGCGACGGCGATCGTCGAGGCCGCGCACGCGGCCGGCCAGCGCCGCGTGCTCGTGAGCCATCCGAACTACATCGCCGGCATCGACCACGACCTGGCGAGGCACCTCGCGTCGCTCGGCGCGGTCTTCGAGCACGAGATCGGCATGTACCACTCCGGCACCCTCTTCGGGCTCGACGTGCTGCTCGACTGGATCCGCGAGGTGGGGCCCGAGCACACGATCATCGGCTCCGACCTCGGGCAGGAGGGCAACCCGCTGCCCATCGAGGGCTATCGGCGGCTGCTCCCCCGGCTGCTGGACTCCGGGGTGACGGAGCGCGACGTGCGTCGCATGATCGGCGGCAACCAGGCGGTGCTCCTGGGGCTCGACTGAGCGGCTCCGCCTATTGTTCGCCATACGCGCGCTATGCTCGCATCACGAACATTAGGCCCGTGAAGGAGCGTGCGCGATGGAGCGCGAGACCCTGGTCGCGGCGACACCGGTCGCCGAGGACGCCACGACCTTCGTCGGGCGGGGCCCGGAGCTCGCGCTCGCGCGTCGCGTGCTCGGCACGAGCCGCCTGCTCACGATCACCGGACCGATCGGCGTCGGCAAGAGCCGATTCGCGGCACGACTGGTCGAGCAGCTCGGCCGCGGACACCGGGATGGGGTCCGGCGGCTCGAGCCGCGTCGCACGCTCGACGCACGCGTGCGGGTGGAGCCCTCGCCATCGGTGGCCGACTCCTTCTCGGGCATCCTGCTCCTCGATGCCGCGGACGACCACGACGACGCTCGAGCGCTGGTCGAGCGTCTCCTGCACGAGGTCCCGGGCGCCTGCCTCGTCGTCACGAGCACTCGAGTGCTCGGGGCGGCCGGCGAGCACGTGCTCGAGCTGCCGGCACTGCGCTATCCCCCGCGCGGGCGCGCCTCCGTGCGATCGACGCTCGAGTGGGATGCGCCACGCCTGCTGGTCGACCGCATCGTCGCGCTGCAGCCCGGCTTCGCGCCGACGCCGGCGACGATCACCCTGCTGCGCGACATCTGCGCCGAGTGCGACGGCCTGCCCGCCTCGATCGAGCTCGCCGCGGCCGCCACCCGCTTCCTCCCCCTCGAGTCCGTTCGTGACGGCCTGCGCTCCGCCGACTCGCTCGCCGACCTCCTCCCGGCCGCAAGGTCGGTCATCGCGCGAGCCGAGTCGCTCGTGGCGGCGAGCGACGATCTCGAGCGCCGCCTCCTGTCGGTGGCGTGGATGCTGCGCGAGCCGCTCACCCTGGAATGCCTGCCGACGCTCGTCGACGACGACGCGGCGCCGTCGACGCGCACCGCGACGGTCGCTGCGTTCTGCGACCTCGTCGACCGTTCCATCCTCATGCGCGACCCCGACGTCGACGGCGCGTTCCGGGCGGTGCGCGCCGTCGCCCGGGCCGCGCATGCGCGCGCCGACCTCGACGAGCACGACCTCCGACGACGGATCGACGCCCACGTGGTGGCCGCTGCGCGCGCGTTCGCGGCAGCCGCCGGCGACGCGGCCGAGCCGGCTGCCGCACGACACCTCCTGCAGCACCGTCGCGGGCTCGAGGCGTTGCTGGAACGCCAGGTCGACGACCCGGCGCTCGCCGCGCAGGCGATCGATCTCATCGTGGCCCTGCGGAGGCAGTGGACCGCGCTCGGCCTGGTGCCGCAGGCACGGGCGTGGCTCGAGCGCGCCATCGCGAGCAGGCCGCTGCGCGACGCATCGGCCGCCGAGGCGCTGCGCTGCGCGGCGTTCCTCTCGGTGCTGTGCGGCGACGCCTCGCACGCCGCAGAGCTGTCGGCCCGCAGCACCCGGTACGCGGTGCGCGACGGCGAGGCGCTCCGCGCCGACACGGACGCGATGCCGGCCGAGTTCCTGGAGGCCCTCGTGCACGCGGGACGGCTCGACCTCGAGCAGGCGGAGTGCATGCTGGAGGGGGTCGTCGAGCGCACCCGTCGGAGCCCCCGCACCGCGCTGCTCGCCGAGCAGCGCTACTTCCTCACGCTCGTCCGCGTGATGCGCGGCGACCACGATGGCGCGGACCGCGAGGTCCGCGCATCGGTGGCCTGGATGCGGGCGCGCGGCAACCGCTGGGGCATCGCCCACTCGCTCGTCCTGCTGTCCATCTCGCTCATGGCTCGTGGGCTCGACGAGCGCGCGAGCGAGACCGCCCGCGAGGCGCTGCTCATGATGGACGCCATGGGCGATCGCGCCGGGGTGCCGACGACGCTCCGGCTGCTCGCGGTCCTCGCGAGCAGGGCCGGCGACGCGGAGCGTGCGGCGGTGCTGCTGGCCGGCGCGAGCCGGATGGACAGCACACGCACGCTCGCGCGCGATGCGTTCGGCGACGGCGTCGAGGGCCGCGTGCGTCGCGCCCTCGGACCACGGCCGTTCGCGAGGCTCGCGTCGCACGGCCGACGACTCGGCCGGAGCGAGCTCGTGCGCATCGGGTCGACCGCGGCCGGTCTCGAGCAGCGCGCGGGCACCGACGTGCTCACCCGCCGTGAGCGCGAGGTCGCCGAGCTGCTCGTCGAAGGCCTGAGCAACGCGCAGATCGCCGCGCGACTCGTGCTCTCGACGCGCACCGTGGAGGGCCACATCCAGCGCACCCTCCACAAGCTCGAGTTCCGCTCGCGCTCCCAGATCGCGGTGTGGATGACGACATCGAGGCTCGACCACGAGCTCGCGGGGCTCGCGAGCTGACGGCTCGGACCGCGGCCATCCCGACCCCTCCGCCGCACCCAGATCGGACGCGCATGCCTCGCTATCGGCCACCGCACCCCTCCGAGTACTCCGACGCCCAGCGCGAGCTCGCCCGACGCTGGACGGTCGATCGGCCTGCGGCGTCGCGAGCGGTCTTCCCGCTCGCCACCGACGACGGCGAGCTGCTCGGTCCGCCGTCGATCTGGATCGCCTCGCCGGCGATCGGATCGGCCCTCGCGAGCCTGGGCGCCCAGATGCGCTGGGGCATCGCCCTGTCGGAGCGGGCACGCGAGGCGGCGATCCTCGCCGTGGCGTACGCGCACGACAGCGCGTTCGAGATCTTCGCGCACGAGCGCGCCGGCCGCAGCGTGGGCTGGACGGATGCCGATCTCGCAGCGATCCGCGCCGGCGGCGCACCGGACGACGCCGACGAGGAGGTGCGATCGGCGCTCGACGTGGCCAGGCTGCTCCTCGCGCATCGGAGCCTCGATGCGGGCGCGTTCGCGGGTGCGGAGGCGGTGCTCGGCGTCGAGCACCTCATGCAGCTCGTCGCGCTGGTGACCTACTACGAGATGGTCGCCGTGCAGCTCGCGGCGTTCGCGGTGCTGCCGCCGGCGCCCTGACCCTCGCGGCGATCCCTGCTCCCGGGGCACCGCGTCGCCATCCGGGCCGGCCCGGACGTGTCGGTGGTCGGGCGCAGCCTGGTCCCGATCGCACGGACGCCATCCGCGCATCGAATGACACGGTTGTAAGCATCCGTCGGCGTGTCGCGAAACGACTGTCCACAGGTGTGGAGAACCGAGTCCACAGGCAACTTCCGCGCCAGTGCTGGGCAGGAATCGGAAGCCGTGGAGAAGCGTTGTACAGATTGTGGAGAAACGCCGCATCTAGTGCCCGACGAATGTCGGTGGCCCTACATATAGTGGGCACTCCCGGCTTCGGCCGAGCATCCCGAATCATCTGAAGTCGCCCGCGAGAGAGCAGGACCCCATGGCTGTGACCGTCTACTCGAAGCCCGCCTGCGTGCAGTGCACCGCCACGAAGCGCGCGCTCGACGCCCAGGGCGTCGACTACGAGATCTTCGACGTGTCCGTCGACGACAAGGCCCTCCAGACGGTCAAGGACCTCGGCTACATGCAGGCGCCCGTCGTCATCGCCGGTGCCGACCACTGGTCGGGCTTCCGCCCCGACAAGATCCAGGCGCTCTCCGCCTGAGCATCGACAGCGACCCCACCATGCTCCTCGAGGCGCCGACCGTGGCACCCGAGATCGTCTACTTCTCGTCGGTCTCGGGCAACACCGCACGGTTCGTGTCGAGGCTCGGCAGGCCGGCGTCGCGCATCCCGCTCCACGCGAGCGAGCCCGCCCTCCACGTCGAGCGTCCGTACGTGCTCGTCACGCCCACGTACGGCGAGCACGGCAGGGGCTCCGTGCCGAAGCAGGTCATCCGCTTCCTGAACGACGAGGGCAACCGATCCCTCCTCCGCGGCGTCGTCGCCGGCGGCAACACGAACTTCGGGGCCGACTTCTGCATCGCGGGCGACATCATCGCCGCGAAGTGCGACGTGCCCTACCTGCATCGATTCGAGGTCTTCGGGACTCCCGACGACGTCAGCATCCTCAACCAACGATTGGACGACCTGTGGCAACTGTGACCACCGAGCAGTCCGCAGCGGGCACGCACTCGCCGCAGATGGACTACCACTCGCTCAACGCGATGCTCAACCTCTACGGTCCGAACGGCGAGATCCAGTTCGACAAGGACCGCGAGGCTGCGAACCAGTACTTCCTCCAGCACGTCAACCAGAACACGGTCTTCTTCCACTCGCTGAAGGAGAAGCTCGACTACCTGGTCGAGAACGAGTACTACGAGGGCGAGGTGCTCGAGCAGTACTCGTTCGAGTTCATCAAGTCGCTCATGAAGCGCGCCTACGGCTACAAGTTCCGCTTCCCGACGTTCCTCGGCGCGTTCAAGTACTACACGTCGTACACGCTGAAGACGTTCGACGGGAACCGCTACCTCGAGCGCTACGAGGACCGCGTCGTCAACGTCTCCCTCGCCCTCGCGGCCGGCGACGAGCGACTGGCCGAGGCGCTCGTCGACGAGATCGCGACGGGCCGCTTCCAGCCCGCGACCCCGACGTTCCTCAACGCCGGCAAGAAGCAGCGCGGCGAGCTCGTCTCGTGCTTCCTGCTGCGCATCGAGGACAACATGGAGTCGATCGGTCGCTCGATCAACTCCGCGCTGCAGCTGTCGAAGCGCGGCGGCGGCGTGGCGTTCAACCTCACGAACATCCGCGAGTACGGCGCCCCGATCAAGCAGATCCAGAACCAGTCGTCCGGGATCATCCCCGTGATGAAGCTCTTCGAGGACAGCTTCTCCTACGCGAACCAGCTCGGTGCCCGTCAGGGTGCCGGAGCGGTGTACCTGCAGGCGCACCACCCCGACATCATGCGATTCCTCGACACGAAGCGCGAGAACGCCGACGAGAAGATCCGCATCAAGACGCTCTCGCTGGGCGTCGTCGTGCCGGACATCACGTTCGAGCTCGCGAAGAAGGACGAGGACATGTACCTGTTCTCGCCGTACGACGTCGAGCGCGTCTACGGCGTGCCCTTCGCCGACATCTCGGTGACGGAGAAGTACCACGAGATGGTCGACGACTCGCGCATCACGAAGAAGAAGATCCGCGCCCGCGACTTCTTCCAGACGCTCGCCGAGATCCAGTTCGAGTCGGGCTACCCGTACATCATGTTCGAGGACACGGTGAACCGGGCCAACCCGATCGACGGCCGCATCAACATGTCGAACCTGTGCAGCGAGATCCTGCAGGTGAACACGCCGTCGCAGTACGTCGAGGACCTCGGCTACGAGTCGATCGGCAAGGACATCTCCTGCAACCTCGGCTCGCTGAACATCGCCCTCGCGATGGACTCGCCGAACTTCGGCCAGACCATCGAGACGTCGATCCGCGCCCTGACGGCGGTGTCCGACCAGTCGAACATCGACTCGGTGCCGTCGATCGCCCGCGGCAACGACATGAGCCACGCCATCGGCCTCGGCCAGATGAACCTGCACGGCTACCTCGGCCGCGAGCGCATCTTCTACGGCTCGGACGAGGGCGTCGACTTCACGAACATCTACTTCTACACGGTGCTGTTCCACGCCCTGCGGGCGTCGAACCTCATCGCGCAGGAGAAGGGCCAGGTCTTCGACGGCTTCGAGCGGTCGACGTACGCCTCGGGCGAGTTCTTCGACAAGTACACCGACCAGGCGTGGGTGCCGGCGACGCAGCGCGTCGAGCAGCTCTTCACCGAGGCCGGCGTGCACGTCCCGACGCAGGACGACTGGCGAGGGCTGAAGGCGCTCATCCAGGAGCACGGCATCTACAACCAGAACCTGCAGGCCGTCCCGCCCACCGGCTCGATCTCGTACATCAACAACTCGACGTCGTCGATCCACCCGATCGCGGCGAAGATCGAGATCCGCAAGGAAGGCAAGATCGGTCGCGTCTACTACCCGGCGCCGTTCATGACGAACGACAACCTGGAGTACTTCCAGGACGCGTACGAGATCGGCCCCGAGAAGATCATCGACACCTACGCCGCGGCGACGCAGCACGTCGACCAGGGCCTGTCGCTCACGCTGTTCTTCAAGGACACCGCGACGACGCGCGACATCAACAAGGCCCAGATCTACGCATGGCGCAAGGGCATCAAGACCGTCTACTACATCCGTCTCCGCCAGCTCGCGCTGGAGGGCACCGAGGTGGAGGGTTGCGTCTCCTGCATGCTCTAGGGCTGCAGCGACGCGACGAGAGATCGAGGATGAGGACATGACCGACACCCAGCACAGCACCGGCGCCGCCGGCGCGTTCGACGAGATCGTCGACGCTCCGATCGACGAGACGCGCGAGCAGATCGCGGCGGAGCGCGAGGCGACGAGCGAGACGCTCGCCGCCGGCACGCAGACCGAGTCGCAGAAGCGCCAGCACCGGCACAACCACCTCGTGCAGGCCATCAACTGGAACCGCATCCAGGACGACAAGGACCTCGAGGTCTGGAACCGTCTGGTGAACAACTTCTGGCTGCCCGAGAAGGTGCCGCTGTCGAACGACGTCCAGTCGTGGGGCACGCTGACGCCGGCCGAGCAGCAGCTCACGATGCGCGTCTTCACGGGCCTCACGCTGCTCGACACCATCCAGGGCACCGTCGGCGCGGTCTCGCTCATCCCCGATGCGATCACCCCGCACGAGGAGGCCGTCTACACGAACATCGCGTTCATGGAGTCGGTGCACGCGAAGTCGTACTCGTCCATCTTCTCGACGCTCGCGTCGACGAAGGAGATCGACGACGCCTTCCGCTGGTCGACGGAGAACCCGTACCTGCAGCGCAAGGCCGAGATCATCGTCGACTACTACGAGGGCGACGACCCGCTGAAGCGCAAGATCGCCTCGACGCTGCTCGAGTCGTTCCTGTTCTACTCGGGCTTCTACCTGCCCATGTACTGGTCGAGCCACGCGAAGCTCACGAACACGGCCGACATGATCCGCCTCATCATCCGCGACGAGGCCGTGCACGGGTACTACATCGGCTACAAGTTCCAGCAGGGCTTCGCCAAGCTGAGCGAGGCCGAGCAGGTCGAGCTGAAGGACTACGCGTACACGCTGCTCTACGAGCTGTACGAGAACGAGGCGAAGTACACCGCCGAGCTCTACGACGGCGTCGGCCTCACCGAGGACGTCAAGAAGTTCCTGCACTACAACGCGAACAAGGCGCTCATGAACCTCGGGTTCGAGCCCCTGTTCCCGTCGACCGTGACAGACGTGAACCCGGCGATCCTCTCGGCCCTGTCGCCGAACGCCGACGAGAACCACGACTTCTTCTCAGGCTCCGGCTCGTCGTACGTCATCGGCAAGGCCGTCGCCACCGAGGACGACGACTGGGACTTCTGATCCCCGCCTGACCCGGTCGCACCTCCCGGCGACCGACGCAGCGCCCCGGCCCGCATCGCGCGGGCCGGGGCGCTTCGTCGTGCGCCCTTCGAGGCTCGCTGCGCTCGGCACCTCAGGGAGCGGATGCGGCGCCCCCGCTCGTTCAGGAGTGACCGAGCACAGCGAGCCCCCGCCTCCGCTCCCTGAGGAGCGACCGAGGACAGCGAGCCCGCCCCCGCTCCCCAAGGAGCGCGCAAGCGCAGCGAGCCCGCCCCCGCTCCCTGAGGAGCGCGCGAGCGCAGCGAGCCCGCCCCCGCTCCCTCAGGAGCGCACAAGCGCAGCGAGCCCCGCCCCCGCTCCCCAAGGAGCGCGCGAGCGCAGCGAGCCCCGCCCCCGCTCCCCAAGGAGCGCGCGAGCGCAGCGAGCCCCGCCCCCGCTCCCTCAGGAGCGCGCGAGCGCAGCGAGCCCCGCCCCCGCTCCCTGAGGAGCGCGCGAGCGCAGCGAGCCCGCCCCCGCTCCCTCAGGAGCGCACGAGCGCAGCGAGCCCCGCCCCCGCTCCCTCAGGAGCGCGCGAGCGCAGCGAGCCCGCCCCCGCTCCCTCAGGAGCGCGCGAGCGCAGCGAGCCCCGCCCCCGCTCCCTGAGGAGCGCGCGAGCGGAGCGAACCCCACCCCCGCTCCCTGAGGAGCGCGCGAGCGCAGCGAGCCCGCGTCTCGAAGGGCACCGCATCTAGACCGACGCGCCATCCGTGGCGCACACTGTCGCCATGACCGTCGACGCAGACGCCACCGCCTCCACCGACCAGCCCGAGCTGAAGCGGGTGATGGGGCCGAAGCTGCTGCTCCTGTTCGTCGTCGGCGACATCCTCGGCACCGGCATCTACGCGCTCACCGGCCAGGTGGCCGCCGAGGTGGGTGGCGCGGCGTGGGTGCCGTTCCTCATCGCGTTCGCCGTCGCCACGATCACGGCGTGCTCGTACCTCGAGCTCGTGACGAAGTATCCGCAGGCCGCGGGTGCCGCGCTCTACGCGCACAAGGCGTTCGGCATCCACTTCGTCACGTTCCTCGTGCTCTTCACCGTCATGTGCTCCGGCATCACGTCGGCGTCGAGCGCGTCGAGCGCGTTCGCGGCGAACTTCACGATCGGCTTCGGCCTCGAGGGCGTCTCGCCGCTGCCCATCGCGCTCGGCTTCATGATCCTGCTCGCGCTCGTGAACCTGCGCGGCGTCGCCGAGAGCGTCGGCCTCAACGTCGTGCTGACGACGATCGAGCTCTCGGGCCTGCTGCTCGTCATCTGCATCTCGATGTTCGCCGTCTTCGGCGGCACGGCCGACTTCTCGCGAGCGATCCTGTTCGACACCCCCGAGGACAAGAGCGTGCTGCTCGCCGTGAGCACCGCGACGTCGCTCGCGTTCTTCGCGATGGTCGGCTTCGAGGACAGCGTGAACATGGCGGAGGAGGTGAAGGAGCCGAACCGCATCTTCCCGCGCGTCATGCTCACGGGCCTCGGCATCACGGCGGTCGTCTACGTCGTCGTGTCGATCCTCGCCGTCGCGATCGTGCCGGTCGGCGAGCTCGCCGGCAACGCCGCACCGTTCGTGACCGTCGTCGAGACGGCCGCACCCGGCTTCCCGATCAACGCGCTCATCCCGTTCATCTCGATGTTCGCCGTCGCCAACACCGCGCTCATCAACATGATGATGGCCAGCCGCCTGCTGTACGGCATGAGCCGGCAGGGCGTGCTGCCGCCGGTGCTGAAGGGCGTGCTGCCCTCGCGTCGCACGCCGTGGGTCGCGATCCTCGTCACGACGGTCATCGCGCTCGGCCTCATCGCGTGGGTGTCCGTGAACACCGACGACCCGATCGTCGTGCTGCTCGGCGGCACGACGTCGCTGCTGCTGCTCGCCGTGTTCGGCGTCGTCAACGTCGCGGTGCTCGTGCTTCGACGCGACCCTGTGGAGCACTCGCACTTCACGACCCCGACGTTCCTGCCCATCGTCGGCGTCGTCGCCTGCATCTACCTCGTGCTGCCGTGGACCTCGGGGCGCGACCTCGCGCAGTACGGCATCGCGGGCGTGCTGCTCGTCATCGGCATCGCGCTGTGGGCCGTGACGTTCATCGACCGGCGCGTGCGCGGCTACGCGCACACTGCATCCGTGCCCGATCACACGCAGCAGCTCGACCAGATCACGTGAGCCGTCCCGAGTACCGTGGAGGCATGACGACGCTCAGCGATGACGCCCTCGAGTTCCTGCGCAAGCCGAACCCCGCGGTCATGGCGACGCTCGCGAAGGATGGCCGGCCGGTCGCCGTGGCGACCTGGTACCTGCTCGAGGACGACGGCCGCATCCTCGTGAACCTCGACGCCGAGCGGGTGCGCCTCGGGCACCTGCGCCGCGATCCGCGGTTCGCGCTCGACGTCATCGACGAGACCAACTGGTACACGCACCTGTCGCTGCAGCTCGTCGTCGAGGACATCGCCGACGACCCCGAGCTCGCCGGCATCGACTCGCTGTCGCAGCACTACGGCGGCCGCCCCTACCCCGACCGCGAGCGCGCCCGCGTCGACGTGCGCGCACGCATCGTGGGCGCCCACGGCTGGGGCGCGCAGCAGGCCGAGTAGGGCCGAGCAGGTGGGCGACGCGCTGCGGGTGCTCGTCGCGCCCGACTCGTTCAAGGGCACGCTCACGGCTGCGGAGGCCGCCGCGGCGATGGCGGCGGGCGTGGTCGACGCGCTGCCCGATGCGGACGTCGTCCAGCTGCCGTTCGCCGATGGCGGCGAGGGCACCGTGGATGCGGTGATCGCGTCGGGTGCGCAGGCTCGCGTCGACCGGGTGGGCGGGCCCCTCGGCGATCTGGTCGAGGCGCGGTGGGCGCTCTCGGGCGAGACCGCGGTCGTCGAGATGGCGGCCGCGAGCGGGCTCGGACTCGTCGACCCGACCCCGGCGACCGCGCTCGCCGCCGACACGCGCGGCACCGGCGAGCTCGTGCGCCGGGCCGTCGCGGCCGGCGCTCGCCGCGTGGTGCTCGGCATCGGCGGATCGGCGACGACCGACGGCGGGATCGGGGCGCTCCGGGCGCTCGGCGTGCGGCTGCTCGACGCCGACGGCTCCGAGGTCGTGGGCGGCGGCGGCGCGCTGGCTCGGATCCGCTCGGTCGACGCCGGTGCCGCCCGTGCTGCGCTCGAGGGGGTGGAGCTCGTGCTGTGCTCCGACGTCGCCAACCCGTTCGCCGGGCAGCGAGGTGCCGCCGCCGTGTTCGCACCGCAGAAGGGGGCCGACGCCGCGGGCGTCGCCGCGCTCGACGCGGGCCTCCGATCGTGGGCGGCGGTGCTCGACGCGACGTTCGGCAGCGACCTGGCGGCGGCGGGCTGGGGTGGATCCGGTGGCGGCATCGCGGGCGGGCTGCAGGTCGCGCTCGGCGCGCGCGCCGCGGACGGGGTCGAGCTGATCGCCGAGCTGCTCGGCCTGGATGCGGCGATCGCAACCTCCGACCTCGTGATCGTGGCGGAGGGCTCGCTCGACGCGCAGTCGCTGCTGGGCAAGGCACCCGTCGGCATCGCGCGGCACGCCGCCGCGCTCGGCGTGCCGTGCGTCGCGGTGGCGGGTCGCGTCGCGGTCGACCGTCACGCGCTCGCGGATGCGGGCATCGACGATGCGGTCGCGGCGGTCGACGTCGCGCCGTCGGTGGATGCCGCCCTCGCCGAGCCGGCACGCTGGGTGCGTGCGGCGACGGCCGTGCTCGTCGGGAGACGGGCGGGCTAGGCGGCCCCCTCCGTGGCGAGCCGGGGCCGCTCGTCGGGCGACGACTGGGTCGGACGCCACGCTCCGCGGCGAGCCGCGGGCCGGTAGCGTTCGAGGCGATGGCCGACGCATCCCCACCCTCCCTCGCCGACTTCTGGGCCGAGTACCGCCTCTGCATGCTCGCGACTCCGCGACGCGACGGCTCGATCCACCTCGTCCCGGTCGGGGCGACGTACGACGCCGAGGCCGGCCTCGTGCGCGTCATCGCCTCGGGCACGAGCACGAAGGCGAGGATGCTGCTCGCGAGGCCCGGCACCCGCGTCTCGCTGTCGCAGGTCGACGGCCGCTGGTGGACGACCGTCGAGGGCCCCGCCACCGTCTCCCGCGATCCCGAGCGCGTCGCCGAGGCCGTGCGACGCTACGCCGCGCGCTACCGCGAGCCGCGTCCGAACGCCGAGCGCATCGTCATCGAGATCGTCGTCGAGCGCACCCTGGGCAACGTCACGGCCTGACGCGCCGCGCGCTGCCCACGGCTGCGCGATCCCCGTCGCCCGCGTTGCGAGGTACGCATCTCGTCACGAGGTGCTGCGATTGGCGTACCTGCCGTCGAGGTGCGTACCTCGAGGCGCGCGGTGCGTCCCCAGCAACGCCGGCGCGGCCCGCCGCACCTCATGCGTCGCCGGGACTCTCGGGCGCTCTGAGGTGGACCCCTCGGGCTCGCCGGCGATCGAGGAGATTGAGGCCGGTGCCCACTCCGACGGTGGCGCCGGCCACCACGATGCCGACGGATGGCTCGTAGGATCTCGCAAGCTCCACGATCATCCACGCGTACAGGACGAGCAGCGCCGCCGTCGGGAGCCAGCCGGGTCGAAGGCGCACGGTCACGACGCCGAGAGCAGCACCGACTACGGCCAGGAGCAGGTGTTCGACGAGACCGCCCCACGCCGGGTCGGCGACCACGGCTAGCACCCGCGCCAGATGGCTGGGACCGGCACGACCTGGAGGAAGATGCAGGAGCTGCGACCACGGGCCACCTGCGCTTGCGCTCGCGCTTGCGACCACGGATGGGTGCCGACTATGGAGCACGCGGCCGCGACGGCGCGATCGTTCGCCGTAGACCGTGCTGCTCGTGCGTGCATGGCTGCCCCTCCTGCGATCGGGTCCTTGCATGGACCGTACGCGCGAGCGTCGAAGAGCAGACGTGATATTCCACAGCCGACGTACCCTCCGGGAGGCGAGTCCGGGCGAGCGCCTCTGCGCACGGGCACCCGATCTCGCTCGCTTCGCCGAGGCCGCGCGCCGCTCCACCGAGCGCTGCCGTCGGCCGCGTCGTTCCGTGCCGGTGGCCGCCTCGCGTCGCGGCCCGTTCACCCGACCCGAGGTGCGGCTGCTGCCCCGAGGGGCGGTTGCAACCGCACCCGGGGGCTGCAAGCGCACCTCGAGCGGGGAGGGTCGAGCACCAGCCAGGCGCGAGGGCCAGAGGGGGCGGGTCGCGGGTCAGGCGAGGGTCAGGCGGGCAGCACCTCGCGGGCCGCCGCCAGCACCGCATCCACCGTCATGCCGCGGCGCGCCATGACCTGGTCGCCCGCACCCGACTCGCCGAACTCGTCGATCGAGACCACGCGGCCGTCGAGTCCCACCCAGCGCCACCACGCGTCGCCACGGCCGGCCTCGACCGCGACGCGCGCACGCAGCGTCGGCGGCAGCACCGCGTCGCGCCACTCGGCGGGCGCAGCCTCGAACCACTCGACGCACGGCATCGACACGACCCGCACGGCGACGCCCTCGTCGGCGAGCGTGCGGGCGGCGGCGAGCGCGAGCTGCACCTCCGAGCCGGTCGCGACGATCGCGAGCGCGTCGCCCTCGCCGTGCTGCCACGCGACGTACCCGCCGTGGGCGACCGCGGCATCCAGCTCGGCTCGCTCCGGCAGGCCCGGCACGCCCTGTCGCGACAGCACGAGCGCCGTCGGACCGGTCGGCTGCGCCAGGATGCGACGCCACGCCGCGATCACCTCGGCGCCGTCGGCGGGGCGCACGACGTCGAGCCCCGGGATCGTGCGCAGCGCGGCGGTCTGCTCGACCGGCTGGTGCGTCGGCCCGTCCTCGCCGACCGCGACCGAGTCGTGCGTGTAGACGTGGATCACCGGCAGCCCCATGAGCGCCTGCAGCCGCAGCGCGGGCCGCTGGTAGTCGCTGAACGCGAGGTACGTGGATGCGTACGGTCGCCACAGCCCGTGCAGCGCGATGCCGGAGAGCATGGCCGCCATCGCGTGCTCGCGGATGCCGAAGTGCACGAAGTCGCCGCCGGGGTTCGTGGCCGACATCGCCTCGCCCGGCACCGCGACGCTCGTCGACCCCGAGAGGTCGGCCGAGCCGCCCAGCAGGCCGCCCCACGCCTGCAGCGCCTGGATGACCTTCCCGTTCGTCGCACGCGTCGCGACCGAGGCACCCTCCTCGGGCGCCGCGACCTCGTCGATCGCGCCGAGCCCGGCCTCCACCGCGAGGCTGCCGGCGAAGCCCTCGTCCGGCGCCCACGAGGCGACGCCCGAGCAGCGGCGCATCATGACGGCGCCCGGCGCCTCCTCCATCCAGCGCTCGTACGCGCTGCGCCACTCCTCGTGCAGCCTGCGTCCGCGCTCGAGCGCCGAGCGGGTCTCGGCGAGCGCATCCTCGGTCACGAGGTCGTCGAGGGTCGCGTCGGCGGCGAAGCCGAGCGCCGTCTTCACGGCGGCGACCTCCTCGTCGCCGAACCCGCCCGAGTGCGCGGCGGGCGTGCCGCCGATGCGCGTGGACGGCGCGCCGATCACCGAGCGGACGGCGACGAGCGTGGGCCGCCCCGAGCGCGTGCGCGCCTCGTCGAGGGTGCGCTCGATGCCTGCCAGGTCGCGGAAGTCGTCGACCTCGAGCACGCGCCACCCGTAGGCGGCGTATCGGGCGCGCACGTCCTCCGAGAACGCGTCGTCGGTGCCGCCGTCGATCGTGATGCGGTTGTCGTCCCAGATGAGCACGAGGTTCTCGAGCCCGAGCGTGCCGGCGAGGCTCGACGCCTCGCTCGAGACGCCCTCCTGCAGGCAGCCGTCGCCCGCGAGCACGAAGACCGTCGGGTCGAACAGGCCCGTGCCGACGCCGTGCAGCGCCTCGTCGCGGCGGGCGGCGAGCGCGATGCCGACCGCGGACGCGACGCCCTGCCCGAGCGGGCCGGTCGACATCTCGACGCCGGGCGTGTGGCCCAGCTCGGGATGCCCGGGGGTGCGGGCGTCGAGCTGGCGCGAGGCGGCGACGTCGGCGAGCGAGAGGTCGTAGCCGGTGAGGTGCAGCTGCGTGTAGAGCAGGAGGCTCGCGTGGCCGGCCGAGAGCACGAAGCGGTCGCGGCCCTCCCACATCGGGTCGGCGGGATCGTGGCGGAGGATGCGCTGGAAGAGCACGTGCGCGAGCGGCGCCATGGCCATCGCGGTGCCGGCGTGCCCGTGGCCCTTCGCCTGCACGACGTGCGCGGGGATGGCGATGGCGGCCGCGACGGCTCGCCGCTCGGCCTCGTGTCGGGCGCCGAGCACGGGGTCGGGCAGGATCGTGGTGACGTCGTCGGCCATGTGGGCTACTTTGGCATAGAAGTAGTCGTAAGTCGACGCGATCCCCCGCACGCACCGCCGCCGAGAGGAGCCCGATGCCCAAGCACCTGTCCACGGGCTCCGGCGTCGTCCTCGACCTCATCCGCAGCGGCGAGGCGACGACGCGGGCCGAGCTCGTCGAGCGCCTCGGCTGGTCGCGCGTGACGATCGGCCGCCGGCTCGACGAGCTGCTCGAGCCCGGCATCGTCGTGCGATCCGGCCAGCAGGACTCGCGCGGCGGCCGGCCCGCCGAGGAGTTCGCGGTCAAGGCCGACTCGGGCGTGCTGCTGGCCATGGACATCGGCTCGAGCCACACCAAGGTCGGCGTCACCGACCTCGTCAGCACCGTGCTCAGCGAGGACGAGGCCGACATCGGCCTGTTCGACGGGCCGGACGACATCTTCGACTGGGCGATGCAGGTCTTCGAGCACCTGCTCGTCGGCCACGGCCGCTCCATGTCGGACGTGCGGGGCATCGGCATCGGCGTCCCCGGCCCCGTCGACTCCCGCACGGGCGTGCTCGGCAGCCCGCAGCTCGATCCGCGGTGGGACGACGTCGTCATCGCCCGCTACCTCGGCTCGCTCATGCCCGACGTCGTCGTCGCCGTCGACCGCGACGTCAACATCCTCGCCGTCGGCGAGTCGCGACTCGCGTGGCAGGAGCATCGCGACCTCGTCGTCGTGAAGGCCGGCATCGGCGTCGGATGCGCGTTCGTGCTCGACGGGCAGGTGCTGCGCGGTGCCCGCGGCGGCGCCGGCCAGCTGAGCGCGCCGCTGCGGGAGCGGCTGAGCGAGCCGCTGCGCCGGCTCGAGACCGTCGCGTCGGGCGGCACGGTGCGTGACGAGCTCACGCGGGCCGGGGCGCGCATCCGCACGTCGGCCGACATCGTCGGGCTCGTGGATGCGGGCGACGAGGATGCGATCGCCGCGCTCGAGGAGATCGGCGAGGTCATCGGGTACGCGATCGCCGACGTCGTGGGCCTGCTGAACCCGTCGGCGGTCGTGATCGGCGGCAACCTCGCGGAGGCGGGCGAGCGGTTCATCGGCGCGATCCGGCGGGCGATCTTCGGCGCGAGCCACGTGTTCTCGCGGCAGGGGCTCGTCGTCGAGCGGTCGCGCCTGGGCGCGAAGGCCGGCGTGCGTGGCGCCTCGCTGCTCGCGCAGGACGCCCTCTTCGACGCCGACCGCATCAGCCGCATCACGCGCCGGCGCGCGGGCGGCTGACCGCGCTGCGGGGCGCGCGGTCGACCTGTCACGTTCAGCGCCGACCGGTCGCGTCCTGGGCCGACTGGTCACGTTCTGCGCCGACTGGTCACGTTCTGCGCCGACCGGTCGCGTCCTGCGCCGACTGGTCACCTTCCGCGGTGACTGGTCACTGTTGCACCTCCAAGTGCCGGTTCGAGGTGCAACAGCGACCAGTCGAGGTGCAACGGTGACCAGTCGAGGTGCAACGGTGACCAGTCGAGGCGCAACGGTGACCAGTCGAGGTGCAACGGTGACCAGTTGACCGAGAGATGCGGTCAGCCGGCGCAGAACGCGACCAGTCGCCCCGTCGACCCACTCCTCCGCCGCACCCGAGTTTCGTCCAATAGTGTGCAGAAGTCGGCGAATCGGGGTAGTGTCGGCCACGCCCGAGCGGGACGACCGCGACGCACGACGAAGGAGCACGCGAAGTGGACCTCGCACAGCAGCTGCCCGAGGAGGCGATCGCGACGCACGTCGTCGCCGCCGACTGGCGCGCCGCCATCCGCGCCGCAGGCGAGCGGCTCGTCGCGTCGGGCGTCACGACCGACGCCTACACGGACGAGATGATCGCCGCGGTCGACGAGCACGGTCCGTACATCGTCATCGCGCCGGGCTTCGCGCTCGCCCACTCGCGGCCGAGCCCCGCCGTGCTCCGCACCGGCATCTCCTGGGTCGCGCTCGCCGAGCCCGTCGAGTTCGGGTCCAAGGCCAACGACCCCGTGCGGCTCGTCGTCGGCCTCGCGGCCACCGACCACGACGGCCACCTCGAGGTCATGTCCGCGCTCGCGGGCATCCTCGCCGACGACGACGCCCTCCAGGCGCTGCTCGCCGCCGACTCCCCCGCCGCCGTGCGCTCGCTCCTCGGCGAGCACGCGACCGTCTGACCGCGTCCCCACACGGCGCGAACGAAGCACCCGAAGCACCCGAAGCACCCGAAGCACGAGAGAGGCACATCATGAAGATCGTCGCAGTCTGCGGCATGGGCATCGGCACCTCGGTGCTGCTCAAGATGAACGCCGAGAAGGCGCTGCGCGCGCTCGGCGTCGATGACGCCGACGTGGAGGCCGCCGACATCGGCACCGCCCGCGGCGCCGCACGCACGGCGGACGTCGTGCTCACCTCCGAGGAGCTCGCACCCGAGATCGGCGAGGTCCCCGCGACCGTCATCGTGATCGACAACTTCACGAGCGTCGCCGAGATCACCGAGAAGCTCACGCCGCACGTCGGCTGACGCCAGGACCCCACCAGACACAGCAGAAGGGAGCCGCGATGGAGTGGCTCGTCGTCATCCTCGACTTCATCGGGCAGCAGATCCTCAACGTGCCCGCGTACCTGATCGGCATCATCACCGCCGTCGGTCTCATCGCCCTGCGCCGCAACGCCGGCCAGGTCGTCGGCGGGGCGCTGAAGGCCGCGCTCGGCTTCCTCATCCTCGGCGCCGGCGCCAACGTCGTCGTCGCGTCGCTCGGGCCGCTCGGCGAGCTCATCCTCGCCGTCACCGGCGCGCAGGGCGTCATCCCGACGAACGAGGTCATCACGGCCATCGCGTCCGAGCAGTACGGCGCGACGAGCGCCTATGTGCTCGTGCTCGGCTTCCTCGTGATGCTCGTGCTCGCACGCTTCACGCCGCTGAGCTACATCTTCCTCACCGGCCACCACATGGTGTTCATGGCCCTCATGCTCACCGTGGTGCTCACGGTCGGCTTCGGCGACGACCTCGGCTGGCTCGTGGTGCTCGTCGGCGCGGTGCTGCTCGGCGTCATCATGGTCGTCATGCCGGCGTTCGCGCAGCCGTGGATGCGGA
>NZ_BAAAQT010000008.1:426297-456194 GCF_039531815.1 Agrococcus versicolor
AAGTTCCTGCGCGACTCGATGATCGCCACGGCCCTGTCGATGGTGCTCATCTACGAGGTCTTCGCGATCTGGGGCCTCATCGCCATCCCCGAGCAGGCCATGGAGCTCTTCGGCGCACCCGACGCGGGCGCGTTCATCATGGCCGCCTTCGCGCAGGCGCTGCAGTTCGGCGTCGGCGTCGCGATCATCCTCTACGGCGTGCGCACCGTGCTCGGCGAGCTCGTCCCCGCCTTCCAGGGCATCGCCGAGAAGGTCGTCCCCGGCGCGAAGCCCGCGCTCGACATCCCGATCGTGTTCCCGTTCGGCGCGAACGCCGTGCTCATCGGCTTCCTGTCGTCGTTCGCCGGCGGCCTCGTGACGCTCGGCATCATCGCCGTGTGGCTCAACCCGGCGCTCGGCCTCGCGCTCATCCTGCCCGGCATGGTGCCGCACTTCTTCACCGGCGGTGGCGCGGGCGTCTTCGGCAACTCGACCGGCGGTCGCGTCGGCGCCGCGGTCGGCGGCTTCGTCAACGGCGTGATCATCACGATCCTGCCCGCGGTGCTGCTGCTGGTGCTCGGCGAGTTCGGCTTCTCGAACTCGACGTTCGGCGACGCCGACTTCGGCTGGTTCGGCACGCTCATCGGCGTCTCGCTCATGGGCGGCACGACCCTCGGCGTCATCCTCTGCATCGTCATCGCCGTCGTGCTCGTCGCGGCAGCGTCGATCTTCCAGCGGAAGGTCGTCGACGGCGGCTGGGTGCCCGGCGCGAAGCGCGACGCGATGCTCGCGGAGCAGGCCGCGGAGGCGAAGGCTGCAGCCGACGCCGCCAAGGCCGCGAAGGCCGCGAAGGCTGCGGAGTCGACCTCGGCCTGACGCACGACCGCACGCGAGAGGGGCTCGGCCGCATGGCCGAGCCCCTCTCGTCGTTCCCGCACCCGTGCGGTCAGCGCTCCTCGTGCTTGAGCGCGAGCCCGATCGCGAGGAACGTCGGCGCCCAGTGGCCGACGAAGATGCCCCAGCGGTCGGACTGCGCACGCGAGTCGTCGGGCTTCGTGCGCGACACGAGCCACGACGTGAACGACAGACCGATGGATGCGAAGCCCGCCACGTAGGCGTGCGAGCTGCGCAGGCCGAGGCCGTGCGCGATGCGGATGGGGTCGAGCCCTGCGGCCTTCTCGATGGTCGCCTTCGCCATGATGGTTCCTCTCGTTCGGTG
Organism: Agrococcus versicolor; assembly: GCF_039531815.1. NCBI lineage: Bacteria > Bacillati > Actinomycetota > Actinomycetes > Micrococcales > Microbacteriaceae > Agrococcus > Agrococcus versicolor. Next base: position 427,496 of record NZ_BAAAQT010000008.1, read on the forward strand.
GACGCGTCCGTCGCCTCAACCGTCCTCGCGCGACGTCGTGTCGACAGCCCCGTGGCGGGCCGACGGGTCGCCCGCTACCCTCCCGGCGACCGGCTCCTGCGACCTCGGCCGTCGCTGCTCGCGGTTGCGTCGTCGTCGCCGCCCATGCGACTATGGGATCGTTTCCACCATGGAAACGTTTCCACGCGACGGGGCGGAAGGAGCAGGCGATGGCCACCATCAAGGACGTCGCGGCACGAGCGGGCGTCGGCCTCGGCACGGCATCGCGGGTACTGAGCGGCAGCGCGCAGACCTCGCCCTCGTCTCGCGAGCGCGTGCTCGCCGCCGCCGCCGAGCTCGGCTACGTCGCGCACGGCCCCGCCCGATCGCTGCGACGGGCGCGCACCGACGCGCTCGGGCTGCTCGTCTCCGACATCCGCAACCCGTTCTTCTCCGAGCTCGCGCACGCCGCCGAGCAGGAGGCCCGCGCCCACGGCTACGCGCTGCTGCTCGCGAACGCCAACGAGGACGCCGACCAGGCCGACGATGCCCTGCGCACGTTCGCATCGCAGCGCATCGACGGCCTCCTGCTGTCGCCGCAGGGGCCCGCGACGCCGCAGCTCGCCTCGCTCCTCGCCCGCGCGGTGCCGATCGTGCTGCTCAACCGCCGCATCGAGGGCGTCGACCTGCCGTTCTACGGCACCGACAACGAGCAGGGCGTCGGCCTCGTGCTCGACTGGCTGCAGGAGCGCGGCCACCGCGACGTCGCCTACGTCGGCGGCCCGCAGACCATGTCGACCGGCGCCGAGCGCGCCCGCGCCTACCTCGGCGGTCGGGCGGCGCACGGGATCGCCACCGACGACGCGCTCGTCGACGCCGGCGACTTCACGACCGACGGCGCCGCGGCCGCCATGCTGCGCATCCTCGACCGCGGCGTGCGACCCACCGCCGTCTTCGGCGCCAACGGTGCGACGACCGTCGGCGCCCTGCGCGCCCTGCGCGAGCGACTCGGGGCGGATGCGGGCGGCGTCGAGGTCGTGTCGTTCGACGACTTCGACTGGTTCGCCTACGCATCCCCCGCCATCACCGCCGTGCGCAACGACGCCGCCGCGATCGGCGTCGGCGCCGTGCAGGGCCTCCTCGCGCTGCTGCGCGGCGAGGACGCGACGTCGCAGCGCATCGCCACCGAGCTCGTCGACCGCGCCGCACGGTCCTGACCGAACCCATCACGAACGGAGCATCGCCATGCGCATCGCCCTCGGCGCCGACCACGCCGGCTTCCCGCTGAAGGACGTCGTCCGCGCCGCCATCGAGTCCCTCGGGCACGAGGTCGTCGACCGCGGCACCTTCTCGACCGACCCCGTCGACTTCCCCGACATCACGCAGCAGACGTGCGCCCCCGTCTCCTCGGGCGACGCCGACCGCGCGATCCTCGTCTGCGGCACCGGACAGGGCGCCATCATGGCCGCCAACAAGCTGCCCGGCATCCGCTGCGGCCTGGCGCACGAGCCGTACTCGGCCCACCAGGCCGTCGAGCACGACGACGCGAACGTCATCGCGATGGGCGCATGGCTCGTGCCGCACGCGCTGGTGCCCGACATCGTCCGCGAGTTCCTCCAGGCGACCTTCGACGACGACGACGACACCCGCCGGCGCGTCGCGAAGCTCAACGCCCTCGACCACCTCACCCCGACCGACTGACCACCGAGGCCGCGCCAGCGACCGGATCGAAGGAGATCCGCATGACCACCACCACACCCGGCGAGCGGACGAGCCCGCTCGGATCCAAGGATCGCGTCAAGACCGCGATCGCCGCAGGCGTCGGCACGAGCGTCGAGAACTACGACTTCGTCGCCTACGGCACGGCCGCCGCGCTCTACTTCGGCGTCGTGTTCTTCCCGTCCGAGGATCCCCTCGTCAGCACGCTGCTCGCGTTCACGACGCTCGCGGTCGGCTTCGTCATGCGTCCCCTCGGCGGCGCGATCGGTGGCTACCTCGGCGACCGATACGGCAGGAAGCCCGTGCTCGTCGCCGCGATGATCGTCATGGGCGCCGCGACCTTCGCCATCGGCCTGCTGCCCACCTACGAGCAGATCGGCCTCGCAGCGCCCATCGTCCTCACCGTCATCCGCATGGTGCAGGGGCTCGCGTTCGGCGCCGAGTGGGGTGGCGCGATCACGATGGCGTACGAGCACGCGCCGTGGCACCGCCGCGGCATGTTCGCCGCGATCCCGCAGTCGGGCAACCCGCTCGGCATCGCGCTCGCGAGCGCCATGTTCGCGTGGAGCTCGACGCTCGAGGGCGACTGGCAGTGGCGCACGCCCTTCCTCTTCAGCTCGGTGCTCGTCATCGTGGCGCTGATCGTGCGCTCGCGCCTGTCGGAGTCGCCGGAGTTCCGCGAGGCGCAGGCGACCGGCAAGACCGTCCGCAACCCGTTCCTCACGACCCTGCGCGAGGACTGGCGATCCATCCTGCGCGTCATCGCGCTGCGCGTCGTCGAGTCGTTCGCGTACTACTCGACCGCGACCTATCTCCTGAACTACCTGGCGGAGCGCGACCCGTCGCTGCGCCCGGTCGCCCTCGGAGCGATCACGGTCGCGAGCCTCATCGCCATCGGCATGACCTTCCTCATGGGATCGCTGACCGACCGCATCGGACGGCGGCCGATCTACATCGGCGCTGCGATCGCGGTGATCGCGTTCGGCTTCCCGATGTACCTGCTCACGAACGACGGCATCCCGGCGCTCGTCGTGACCGTGTTCATCATCGGCATCGGCGTGATCCACGCCTCGCTGACGGGCGTGCAGGGCTCGCTGCTCACCGAGCAGTTCCAGACCGCGACGCGCACGTCGGGCGCGTCCCTCGGCTACCAGCTCGCCGCGGCGATCGGCGGCTTCGCCCCGCTGCTCGCCGCCGCGCTCGTGGGCGTCTTCGGCTGGCCGGGAGCCTCGATCCTCTACATGCTCGCCGGCTGCATCGGCCTCGTGGGCATCCTCGTCACGCGCGAGACGTTCGGCCGGGCCGAGCGCGCCCGGGTCGCGGCGCTCGTGCAGGAGGCGCGCACCCGCTGACCCCCGTGCTCGTCGCGAGGTACGCATCTCGACGGCAGGTACCGCGATCGCAGCACCTGGCGTCGACATGCGTACCTCCCGAGCGAGGCGGGCACCTCGCGACGAGATGTGAGCCTTCCCGCGCGAGGTGCGGATGCTGCAGCGAGGTGCCGTCAGAGCAGCACCCCGCTGCAGCACGCCCACCTCGGGCGCGGAGCGGGCGGGACGCCGCGGCTAGGCTCGCCGCATGAGCCCCAGCGCCCGCGGCACCCTCGACTGGATGCCCGCGGGCGACCACCCCGAGCTCCTCGCACCCGCCGTCGCCGCCGCGATCGGCGCGGTGCCCGAGGCGCTCGTCGCCGCCATCGACGCGAGCCTCGCCGACACCGCCGCGTTCTGCGAGGCGTACGACGTCGCGCTCGGCACGAGCGCGAACTGCGTCGTCGTCGCCGGCCGCCGCGGCGACGACGTGCGCACCGCCGCCGTCATGGTGCTCGCGACCCACCGCGCCGACGTCAACGGCGTCGTGCGCAAGCACCTCGACGCCCGCAAGGCGTCGTTCGCGCCCATGGAGGACGCCGTGCGCGACACGGGCATGGAGTTCGGCGGCATCACGCCCATCGGCCTGCCCGGCTGGCCGATCCTCGTCGACGACGCGGTCGCGGAGGCCGGCGACGTCGTCATCGGCGCGGGCATCCGCGGCGCGAAGCTGCTCGTCCCCGCGACCGCGCTGCTGCGCCTGCCGCACGCCGAGCGCCTGGCGCTCGCCCGCGCCGTCTGACCCATGGACGTCCTGCGACCCGTCGAGCGCCTGCTCGCGACCGCCGACCTCGGCGCGCGCTCCAGGCGCGAGCTCGAGGCCGTCGCCGCCGCCCTCGTCAGCGGCGCCATCGCCTTCGTCGGCGGGCTCGTCGCCCTCGCGATCCTCCGCGGCGAGACGCATCCGCTCGCCGGCCCACGCTCGGTCGGCGGCGTCGCGGCCGCCGCGGCGGCCGTCACCGCCGGCGCCTCGTTCGTCGGCGCCTACCTCCGCACGACCGACCCTCGTCACGTCGCGACCGTGCAGCGCCTCGGCAGCGTCGTCCGCGTGCTCGCCGGCGCGTGCCTGACCGTCGTCAGCATGGGCTTCGCCTACATCGCGATCCTCACGATCTCGCTCGTGTTCCAGGAGGGGTTCGCCGGCCTCGAGATGGACACCTTCGCGGGCGCCCTCGCCGTGGCGATCGCGGGCGGCGTCGCCGCGTACCTCGCGCATCCGCTCGGCGAGGAGATCGACACGCGCGTGCTGGGCATGCTCGTGCCCGCGTTCCTCGTCGTGGGCGTGCTGTTCTCGATGCTCACGGCCTCCGACTCGACGTGGTGGGAGGTGCACTTCTCCGAGCTCGGAGCGGGTGGCGGCATCTCCGGCATCGCCTTCAACGGCACGCTCGTCGTCTCCGGGCTGCTCGTCGCGACGATGGCCGCGTACATCACCCACGACCTCGAGCGCGCGGTGCCCGAGGGCGGTCGCACCGCATGGGTCGGTCGGCTCCTCGCCACGATCGGCATCCTCATGCTGCTCACGGGAGTCGTGCGCGTCGACTGGGTGCAGTGGCTGCACATCGGTCTCGCCGCCGGCATGGTGCTCGTCTTCCTCGTGCTGTGCTCGCTGCTGCCGTGGCTCGCCCCCGGGCTCCCCCGCGGCGTCCACGCCGTCTCGATCCTCATGGTGGCGGGCACCCTCTTCGCCCTCGTGCTGTGGGTGCCCATCGGCTACTACAACTTCACCGGCTTCGAGTTCGCGGCGTGCGGCCTCATCTTCGTGTGGCTCACCACGTTCCTCCGCGCCATCGCTGCCGTCACCGACGACCGCGACGCGGCCGACCGCGAGACCGCCCGCTCCGCGACGACCGACGCGGCATAGCGGCTCGCCCGCAGCCGCTCAACCCGCTGGCAGGCGGGCCCCGCGCGCGCGAGCCTGGCTGCTCCGAGCGAACGAGGGAGCGAGATGGGCGACGGGTTCGACCACGACCTGCAGGAGCGGATCGCGCAGCGCGCGCACGACGACGGCGTGACGATCGCCGTGGCGGAGTCGCTCACGGGCGGTCTGCTCGTGGATGCCCTCGCGACGAGCGAGGGGTCCGGCGCATGGCTGCGGGGCGGCATCGTCGCGTATGCGAGCGACGTGAAGCGGTCGCTGCTGGGCGTCGAGGGCCCGATCATCTCCGCCGGCTGCGCCTCGACGATGGCGTCCGCAGCGCGTCGCCTGCTCGGCGCCGACGTCGGCATCGCGGTCACGGGCGTCGGCGGCCCCGACCGGCAGGAGGACCAGCCGGTCGGCACGGTGTTCGTCGCGTGCACGATCGGCGCGCAGGAGCTCGTGGAGGAGCATGCGCTCGAGGGCGAGGCGAGCGAGATCGTCGAGGCGACCGTCGAGCGCTCGCTCGACCTGCTGCTGCGCGGGCTCGAGCGTCGGCAGGCGGTGCAGCATGGCTGATCGCGAGGCCACCGACCGGCAGCGGGCCATCGGCGCCGCCCTGCACGTCGAGGCGCCCATCGACCCCGCCGAGCAGATCGAGCGCCGCGTCGCCTTCCTCCGCGACTACGCGGTCGCGGCCGGGGCATCCGGCTTCGTGCTCGGCATCAGCGGCGGGCAGGACTCGACGCTCGCAGGTCGACTGTGCGCGCTCGCCGTGGCGGCGCTGCGCGAGGAGGGCCGCCAGGCGCGGCTCGTGGGCGTGCGCCTGCCGTACCGCGTGCAGGCGGACGAGGAGGATGCGCAGCAGGCGTCGGCGTTCGTCGAGCCGGACGAGATGGTGACGGTCGACGTGCAGCCGGGCGTCGAGGGCGTCGTGCAGGCGATGGCGGTCGGCGGCGTCGACCTCGACGACTTCACGCGCGGCAACGTGAAGGCGCGCATGCGGATGGTGGTGCAGTACGCGCTCGCCGGACGCGACGGGCTGCTCGTCGTGGGCACCGACCACGCCGCCGAGGCCGTGACGGGCTTCTTCACCAAGCATGGCGACGGCGCGGCCGACGTCACGCCGCTCACCGGGCTCACGAAGGGGCAGGGCCGCGTGCTGCTGCGCCACCTCGGCGCCCCCGAGCGGCTCGCGTCGAAGCCGCCGACGGCCGATCTGCTCGACGACGCCCCCGGGCAGACGGACGAGACCGAGCTCGGCCTCACCTACGACGACATCGACGCGTACCTCGAGGGGCGCGAGGTCTCACGGGACGTCGCCGAGCGCATCGAGCACCGCTACGAGACGTCGCGGCACAAGCGGCACCTGCCCGCGTCGCCGTCCGACGCCTGGTGGCGCGAGTGACGGCGCAACCCGGTGGCGAGCGCTCCCGGGGAGTGCAAGGCTGAGGACATGACCGACGCCGACGCCATCGAGACCCCGTCCGACACCCCGGAGGGCACCGAGACGCCCGAGGAGGCGCAGCGCCGCAAGTTCCGCGAGGCGCTCGCGAAGAAGGGCCAGCAGCACCACGGGCAGGGACAGGCCTCCGGGCCCATCCAGAACGCCCACACGGGTCCTGCCGTGCAGAAGCGCGTCCACCGGAGGAAGTCCGGCTGAGCCAGCCGCGCGCCAGCGCGACATCCGAACCGCACGATCGAGCAGAGGAGTGGACATGAGTTACTCGAGGCCGCACGACGAGACCGGCGAGATCGAGGCCCTGACGGGCCAGACCGAGGTGGACGAGGCCGCGAGCCCCGACGAGGAGCGGCCCGCCGTGGAGCCGACCGTCGAGGACGGCGGCGTCGACGCCGAGCGAGAGGTCGACGTCACCTCCGACGAGACCGAGCCCGAGACCGACGGCGACGACGCCGAGCTCGCGGGCACGGGGCTCGACGACACCGACGACACGGGTCAGCCCGTCGAGGAGGCCGGCACCGGCACCGGCGACACGAGCGACGACCCGAAGCTCGACGCACCCGACTGACGCGCGAGCGATCGACGCCGCCCCGTCCACCTCGGTGGGCGGGGCGGTTCGCGTCTCGCCGGCTGCGGAGCCCGCGCGCTCGCGGCGCGGGAGGCGTCAGCCCCGCAGGTAGGCGAGCTGCGCCGCGACCGACGCCTCGACCGCCTGCCGCACCGACGACGGCACGCCGGCGTAGACGAGGTCGGCGACCTCCGAGACGGACGCGTCGCCACCGAGCCGCGACAGCGCGTCGCGCACCTCGGCGAGCCGCTGCAGCCGGTGCTCGCGGTAGGCGCGCACGACGCTCGACAGCGACGGCAGCTCCTCGCCGTGGCCGGGCAGCACGCGCGCCTCGCCGAAGGTCTCGAGCCGGTCGAGGGTCGCGAGGTAGTCGTCGACCGAGCCGTCGGGCTGCGCGATGACGGTCGTGCCGCGGCCGAGGATCGTGTCGCCCGTGACCATCGCCCCATGCTCGCCGTGGTGCTCGATCCACAGCGCGATGGAGTCGGCCGTGTGGCCGGGCGCCGCGACGACGCGCAGCGGCGACTCGAGCACGTCGATGACCTCGTCGTCGACGAGCGGGTCGGCGCCGACGCACCACTGCTCGTCGAAGCCCCGCAGCGGCACCCCCACGCGCTCGGCGACCTCGATCGCGGCGTCCGTGTGGTCGTGATGATGGTGGGTGACGACGACGAGCCGCACGGGCAGGCTCGCGAGCGTCGCGACGTGCGCCGCGTTGCGCGGCCCGGGATCGACGACGACGACGCCGCGCATGTCGCCGACGATCCACGTGTTCGTCCCGTCGAGGGTCATGGGCCCCGGATTGGGGGCGAGGATGCGGCGGATGCCGACGTTGGCGACCATGCATCCACGCTAGACCCGTCGGCGATGCCGTGGGGCGCACGTGCGGCCGGTGGAGCCGCCCCGAGCCCTCCTGCCGGGCGCGCGGATCAGTCGAGGCAGAACTCGTTGCCCTCGACGTCCTGCATGACGATGCAGGACTCGTCGATCCCGTCGGCGCGCAGCAGGCGCACCTGCGTCGCGCCGAGCGCGACGAGCCGGGCGCTCTCGGCCTCGAGGGCCGCGAGCCGCTCGTCGCCGACCATGCCCGTGCCCACCCGGACGTCGAGGTGCACGCGGTTCTTCACGACCTTGCCCTCGGGCACGCGCTGGAAGAAGAGCCGAGGTCCCGTGCCCTCGGGGTCGACGCACGCGAACGCCGATCCACGATGCTCGGGCGGCAGCGAGCGATCGAACGCATCCCAGTCGTCGAAGCCGGCGGGCGGCGGCGGCACCACGTAGCCGAGCACGTCGCACCAGAAGCGCGCGACGCGCTCCGGCGATGCGCAGTCGAACGTCACCTGCACCTGCCTGACCGACGTCGTCATGCGGTCACGGTAGCCCTCTGCGCCGCGCTGCGACACCCCCGGAGCGCAGTAGCGTGGACGCATGGTCGACGCCGACGCCGCCCTCCCCGCCGCCGCGACGGTCGTGCTGCTGCGCGACGCCGACGACGTCGTGCTCCCCGGCATCGAGGCGCTGCTGCTGCGCCGCCCCAAGCGCGGCTCGTTCGCCGGCGCATGGGTCTTCCCCGGCGGTCGCGTCGATGCGGAGGACGCGGGCGACGACGAGGACGCGCGCGCCGCGTCCGCCGCCATCCGCGAGACGCGCGAGGAGACGGGCCTCGAGCTCGCGCGCGACGACCTCGCGGCCCTCTCGCACTGGACGCCGCCCGAGGAGACCTCGCGCCGCTACCGCACGTGGTTCTTCGTCGCGCGCGCCCCGCAGGCCGAGGTCTCGCCGAACCCGGGCGAGATCGAGGAGCACCGCTGGCTGCGTCCGGCCGACGCCCTCGACGCCCACGCCGAGGGCGACCTGCTGCTCTTCCCGCCCACGTGGATCACGCTGCACGCCCTCGTCGACGCGACCTCCGTCGACGACGCGCTCGCCCGAGCCCGCCGCGCAGGCGTCGATCGCTTCGTGACGCAGCACGATGCCGCGGCCCAGCGATTCCTGTGGCACGGCGACGAGGCGTACGGCGGCGGGCCCGAGACGCCCGAGGGCCCGCGCCACCGCCTCCTCGTGTCCGACGCGCGCTGGAGCTACGAGCGGCGCGGCGACCGCGCATGAGCACGGCCGTCGCCCCGAGCGGCTACGGCCGCGGTCCGGGACATGTCGCGGTCACCGCGGTGGTGGTCGGCATCGGCGGCGCGCTGCTGCCGCTCGTCGGATGGGTCGTCGGGCTCGCGCTGCTGTGGACCGCTCGCACGTGGACGCGTCGCGAGCGCTGGATCGCGACGCTCGCGCCGATCGCGGCGGGCGTCGTCGGCATCGTCGTCTGGACGCTCGTCGAGGCCGCGCTCCCCGCGCGCGCCGGAGCCTCCCCGACCCCCGAGCCCCTGCTCGACGGCGTCGCGACCGCGTGGATCGCGTGGATCCTCGTGCTCGTCGGCCAGGCGGCCGTCGCCGTGTGGCTGCTCGTGCTCGGCATGCGCCGCACGCGGTCGCGCTGACGGGGCCCGCGACCGCTCAGAGGCCGTAGGCGTACACGAAGCAGAGCATCGTCACGACGAACCCCGCGCCGTAGTTCAGCGCGAGGAACCAGCGCCAGCCGCCGTTCGCTCGTGGGGAGTCGGCATCCGACACCGAGCGGTACGGCCAGGCCGCGACGACGTACGGGATCGCGAGCACCGCGGCGACGACGCCCGGCCAGCCGGTGAGCAGCATGAGCAGCCCCGCGCCCAGCCACATGCCGATCGCGAGCCGCGTCGTGCGGGCGGCGCCGAGCGACGTGCCGATCGAGGCGATGCCGGCCTCGCGATCCGGTACGACGTCCTGCACGGCGCCGAACGCGTGGCTCGCCATGCCCCACAGGAAGAAGGCGGCGAGGATGGCGACGAGCTGCGGCGTCCACGTGGCGCCGGCGAGCACGAGGCCGTACACGGCGGGCGAGACGAAGTGCGTCGACGACGTCATGGAGTCGAGGAACGGCCGCTCCTTCGTGCGCAGCGGCGGTGCCGAGTACGCGACGACCGCGAGCAGGCTCACCGCGAGCACCGCCCACGACGCCGGGCCCCCGAGCACGACGAGCGCGACGACGAACGGCACGCACGCGATCGCCGAGGCGATGAGCGTCGGCCGGTGCAGCGACGGGTCGAGCAGCGCGCCCTCGACGCCGCCCTTGCGCGGGTTGCGCAGGTCGGAGGGGTAGTCGAAGACGTCGTTGATGCCGTACATCGCGAGGTTGTACGGCACGAGGAAGAAGATCGTGCCGACGACGAGCGCCACGTCGATGCGGCCGGTGGTCAGCACGTACGCGGCCGCGAACGGGAACGCCGTGTTGATCCACGAGAGCGGTCGCGACGAGGCGACGAGGCGGCCGATCACGCGACGTCCCCCGAGCGTGCGGAGCCCGACGCGGCTGCGGGGCGGGTGACGCGGCTCGGCCGCGCCGGCACGAGCGACCACGCCGCGACGACGACCGCGAGCGCGACCGCCGGGTACGACAGGTCCTCGAGCGGCGCGAGCCACAGGTAGATCCCGCTGAGGTGGTCGGTGCCGTACGAGAAGAGGTCGGCGGCGATCATGAGCGAGTCGAACACGACCGTGAGCGCCACGAGCACGACGAACGCGGCGAGCATCGCGCGCAGCGTGCCGCGCTCCATGCGCCTGCGGGCGACGAGCAGCAGCACGAGCGACACGGCGCCGAAGACGACGACGAGGAGGGCGTAGGTCACGTGACCTCCGCGCCGGCCTGCGCGCGGCGCGGCCGTGCGAGGCCCGGGATGCGCAGGGCGAGCCGCCAGAGCACGACGGACGTGTACGAGAGGAACACGAGGAAGATCGGCTCCTCGACGGGCATGTGCGGCCCGAGCTCGATGCCCGTCATCCCCGGGCTCGCACCGATGCGGAAGATGCCGAGCACGATCGCGGTGACGTCCCACGCGAGCAGCAGCGCCGTCGACGCCGCGACGGCGACGAGCGTGCGTCGCGCGTCGTGGAAGAGCGCGAGCCGCCAGCGGTGGTCGAGGAGGCCCATGCCCGCCATCGCCCCCAGCAGCGCACCGAGGTACGCGAACGACAGCAGCGTCATGCGCCCGCCGGCGCCTCGGCATCGGGAGCGGCGGTCGAGCCTCGGCGATCGGGATCCTGCGGCGGCTCGGGCAGCGGACCGGGCGAGCGGTCGCCGCGCACGTGCTTGAGCACGAGCTCGGCGGAGATGAGGCACATCGGCATGCCGATGCCCGGCACGGTCGACTGGCCGGCCGTCAGCAGGCCGTCGACGCCCTTGTACGCGGTCGTGCCGCGCAGGAACGCCGACTGGCGCAGCGTGTGCGCCGGGCCGAGGGCCGTGCCGCGCCATGCGTCGAACCACTCGGCGAAGTCGGCCGGGCCGATGGTGCGGCGCACGCGGATGCGGTCGGCGAGGTCGGTCGCGCCCGTCCAGGTCGCGATCTGCGCGATGGCGTCGTCGGCGATGCGCTCGACCGCCGCGTCGCCGGCGCCGTCGATGCCGCCGTGGCCGATCGACGCGTCGGCGGGCAGCGGCACGAGCACGAAGAGGTTCTCGTGGCCCTCGGGCGCGACGGTCGCGTCGGTGCGGCTCGGCGCGCAGACGTAGATGTTGGCGTCGCCGCCGGGCCACGGCACCGTGCCGTCGAGCGCCTTGAAGCCCTCGCGCCAGTCCTCGGTGAACAGCAGCGAGTGGTGCGCGAGCTCGGGGATGCGACCCTCGACGCCCAGGAGCACGAGCACGGCGCTCGGGCCGGGCGTCGCCTTCGCCCAGCGCCGTGTGCCGCGGTCGTGGAAGCGCTCGGGCAGCAGCCGGGTCTCGACCGCGTGCATGTCGCCCGCCGCGACCACGAGGTCCGCGTCGAGCGCCTCGGTGCCCGCGCCCCGGTCGACCTCGACGCCCACGGCGCGGCCGTCGACGACGCGGATGGCCGTCACGCGCGCATCCGTCTCGATCGTGGCGCCGTGCGCGACCGCGAGGCGCGCGAACGCGTCGACGATGGTGCCGAAGCCGCCGACGGGGTACTCGACGCCCTCGACGAGGTCGAAGTGGCTCATGAGGTGGTACATGCTCGGCGCCGCGTACGGGTTGGTGCCGAGGAAGACCGCGGGGTAGCCGAGGATCTGCCGCAGCCGGTCGTCCTGCACCGTGCGCTCGATGCGTCGCGAGAGCGGCTCGAGCAGCAGGCGTGCGAGCGTGGGCGCCTCGCCGACGACGCCCGTGCCGCGCAGCGACGTCGGACCGTCGAAGCGGTTGTAGAGCAGGCCGCCGACCGCGAGGTCCGCCACGTGCCTCGCCGAGTCGAGGTACGCGCCGAGGGCTGCGCCGGCACCCGGCTCGATGCGCTCGAACACGGCCTCGGAGTCGGCACGGTCGCTGCGCAGCTCGATGGGCTCGCCCTCGCCGTGCCACACGCGGTACGCCGGGTCGAGGCGCTCGACCGTGAGCTCGCGCGCCATCGTCGTGCCGAGCATCCGGAACGCGTGGTCGAACACGGATCCCATGAGCAGCCACGAGGGGCCGGTGTCGAACGTGAAGCCGTCCTGCGACCACGTGCCCATGCGGCCGCCGACCTGGGAGCGCTGCTCGAGGAGCGTGACGTCGTGGCCGTCGCGCGCGAGCAGCGCGGCAGAGTGCAGGCCGGCGATGCCGCCGCCGACGACGACGACGCGCTTGGCCTCGCCCTGCGTGGCGGCCATCAGCGCACCGCCGCGGCCGCGAGGATGCGGAGCTTCTCGGGCGTGGGCACGCGCACGCGCTGCGTGCGGAGCCGGTCGGCGGGCGTCGCACGCAGGCGACGCGAGAGCGCGGCGAACAGGCCGTGCGCGGCGCCGACGGCACGACGTGCGTCGCGCGGCAGCAGCGGCAGCGTGTCCTGGGCGATGGTGAGATCTGCGTCGATGCGGTCGAGCACGAGGTGCTTCGCCTCCTCGGTCGGGCGCGCGGGATCGAGCTGCGGCAGGTAGCGACGGCCGAGGCCGTCGGCGTCGGCCGCGAGGTCGCGCACGAAGTTGACGCGCTGGAAGGCCGAGCCGAGGGCGCGGGCGCCGGCGTCGAGGCGCTCGCGCGTGCCGGGCGCCGCGGGCGCGTCCGACAGGAACGCCGCGAGGCACATGAGCCCCACGACCTCGGCCGAGCCGTAGACGTACGCGTCGAGCTCGGCCTCGTCCGTCAGGTCGACGGGGTCGAGGTCTCGGCGCATCGACGCGAAGAACGGACGGGTCAGCTCGGGCCCGAAGGAGGCGACGGTCGCCGCGTCCTGGAAGGCGTGCACGAGGAGGTTCGTCGAGAACCGGCGCTCGAGGGAGGCCTCGACCTCGACCTCGAGGGCGTCGAGCAGGCGGCGGCGCTCCTCGGGCGGCACGCCCGCGGCGTGCGCCGGGCCGTCCACGACCTCGTCGGCGAGGCGCACGACGCCGTAGATCGCGCCGATCTGCCACCGCACCGCCGGGGCGAGCAGGCGCGAGGCCATGCCGAACGACGTCGAGTAGTCGCGGATGACGAGCGCCGACGAGCGCCGAGCCGTGCGCGCGTAGAGCTCGAGCCCCGTGTCCTCGGCCATCAGGCGAGCAGCGCCATCAGGCGGGCTCCACGGCGACGAGGTCGCTGCCGAGCTGCTCGAGCTGCCACACGAGCCACGGGCTGAACGCGAAGGGCGCGGCGACCGTCGCGGCGCGCAGGGCCGCGGGCGCGATCCATGCGACCTCCGACACCTCGTCGGGGTGGGGCTGCGGCTCGCCGAGCGCGACGGCCTCGAACACGGGGCAGACCTCGTGCTCGACGATGCCGCCCGCGTCGACGGCGCGGTAGCGGAAGTCGGGCAGCAGCGGCGTCAGCGGGCCGAGCTCGAGGCCCAGCTCGTGCCGTGCACGACGGCGCACCGCGTCCTCCATGTCCTCGCCGGGACCGGGGTGACCGCAGAACGCGTTCGTCCACACCCCGGGCCACGTGCGCTTCGAGAGCGCACGGCGCGAGACGAGCACGTCGCCCGCGGCGTTGCGCACATGGCACGAGAACGCGAGGTGCAGCGGGGTGTCGGTGGTGTGCACCGTCGCCTTGGGGTGGCTGCCGATGGGCGTGCCGGCGTCGTCGACCAGCACCACGAGCTCGACCGGATGATCCATCGCTCCACGTTACCGCGCGTCGCGTGCCGCGAGCTGCTCCGCCTCGGCCGTGATCCGCTCCGCCATGCCCTGGAAGATGAAGTGGTGGAAGGGGATGAGGGCCGCCCAGTACAGGCGCCCCGACAGGCCCTTCGGGAAGAACACGGCGCGCTGGCGGTAGCGGCTGCCCTCCCCGTGCGGCTCGACCGACAGCTCGAGCCACGCGCGGCCCGGCACGCGCATCTCGGCGCGCAGGCGCAGCGAGCGTCCGCGCTGCAGGTCCTCGACGCGCCACCAGTCGAGCTGCTCGCCCACGCGGATGCGCGAGCGGTCGCGTCGACCGGCGAGCCCGGCGCCACCCTGCAGGCGATCGAGCCAGCCGCGCGCCGCCCACAGCAGCGGGAAGGAGTACCAGCCGTTCTCGCCGCCGATGCCCTCGATCATCGTCCAGACCGACTCGGGCGGGGCCGTCGACTCGCGCTCGCGCTCGTCGGTGAGCACGAGCGTGCCCGCCCACTCCGGGTCCGAGGGCAGCGGGTCGGACGGGGCGTCGTCCGACGACGTGGCGTCGCGCCAGCTCGTCTCGACCTCCGCGTCGCGCTCGCGGGAGAGCGCGAGCGACACCGCGCGCCGGTAGCGCAGCAGGCCGGCCTCCGGACGCGGGATGACGTCGTCGATGCGGTGGTCGCGCATGACGCAGTCGTGGATGAGCGAGCCGATGAGCGGCACGGCGATCGAGCGCGGCACGGGCGTGACGAGGTTGACCCAGTGCGACGCGAGCCACGGCGTGAGCACGGGCAGCGGCGCGATCGGGCGCTGCGGCAGCCCGGCCTCCACGGCGTAGCCGTTCATCATCTGGCCGTAGCGCAGCACGTCGGGCCCGCCGACGTCGTAGGCGCCGTGCACGTCGTCCGGCAGCGTCGCCGACTCGACGAGGTAGTGCAGCACGTCGCGGATCGCGATGGGCTGCACGAAGTTGCGCACCCAGCGCGGCGCGGGCATGTAGGGCAGCACCTCGGTGAGGTGACGGATCATCTCGAACGACGCCGAGCCCGAGCCGATGACGATGCCGGCCTGCAGGACGATCGTCGGCACGCCCGAGTCGAGCAGCGCCTCCCCCACCGCGACGCGCGAGCGCAGGTGCTGCGACAGCTCGCCGTCGGGGTGCAGGCCGCCGAGGTAGACGATGCGGCGCACGCCGGCATCCTTCGCGGCCCGTGCGACGTTGCGCGCCTCGACGAGCTCCTCGCGCTCGAAGTCGCCGCCCGCCGACATCGAGTGCACCAGGTGGTAGACGACCTCGATGCCCTCCATCGCGGCGCGCACGGAGTCGGCGTCGGCGAGGTCGCCCTCGACGACCTCGACCTGGTCCGCCCACGGCACGCCCTCGAGACGCTGCGGGTTGCGGGCGAGCGCACGCACGGTGTGACCGCGCTCGACGAGGCGCGGCGCGAGCCTGCCGCCGACGTAGCCCGTCGCGCCGAGCACGAGGATGCGGCGCGGATCGTCGGTGCGGACGACCGCCGGCTCCGCGACGATGTCGGCGGAGGGGTCGGTGGGCTGCGCTGCGTGCTTCGGCATGCATCCGACGCTACGCAGGCTCGCGCGATCCGACGCGGTGCGGGGCGGGGCTGGACATCCGGGTGCCGGAGTGCATGCCCGACCCGGTGGGTGCTTCGCGGTCGGAACCATCTCGTCCGCTCTCGCGTAGCGTGCTCGCGGCCGTGAGCCGCACCCACGACGTGGACCCGTGCGACCGTCTCGCGAGCAGTGGCGACGACGGATGGAGCACGGTGCCGACCACGGACCTCGCGGGGGCACCCGCACGCGCCGCGTGAGCGCGCATCCGACCGATCCGAGTCGCCTCGCCGACGCGATCGATGCCGCGCTCGCCCGACTCGCCGCGTCGCTGCGCGGCCTCGACGACGTCGACGCCTGCTCCCGTGCGGCCGACCGGACGCGACGTCAGGTCGTCGTGCGGCTCGCGTCGCGCCTCGACGCCGCGGCGAGGGCGCTGGCTGGGCGCGGGGTGGCCGGGGGTGCGGCGGTCGGGGGCACAGGAGGCGGCGGCAAGGACGACGCGAGCGATCCCGCCCCCGATCGCGACGGCATCGAGGGAGCGTCGAGGGAGGCGGCGGCGCTCGCCGATGGCGATGGGGGTGCGCTCGCCGCTGCCATCGAGGTGCTGCGCCGCCGGGTGGCGGAGGGCGTGCAGCACGCGCTCGCGATCGGCACCGGCGGATGCGGGAGCGGATCGGAGGCGCTCGTCGACGAGCTCGACGCCCTCCTCGCACGCGTCGAGCTCGGGCACGTGAGCCTCGATGCCGGCTACGACCTCGCCGATCTTCCGGCGACGTCGCTCGTCGCCTGC
Organism: Agrococcus versicolor; assembly: GCF_039531815.1. NCBI lineage: Bacteria > Bacillati > Actinomycetota > Actinomycetes > Micrococcales > Microbacteriaceae > Agrococcus > Agrococcus versicolor. The sequence continues at coordinate 443,918 of NZ_BAAAQT010000008.1, forward strand.
GCGCGTGTCTCGAGGGCCTTCGAGCGGTTGCGTCCGAGCGTCGCGCTCGGCGGTGGCATCCGTCCTTCCGCTCGTCGGGAGCGAGGCATACGCTGGCCGCGAGGCCGCCGCTCGACGTGACCGGAGGCACCGACCGAAGGAGGACCGGATGGGCGCGCTCGACGATCTCGCCAAGAAGGCGCAGGGCTTCGTGGAGGAGAACAAGGACCAGATCCAGGAGGCCCTCAAGAGCGAGAAGGCCGAGGAGGTCAGCGACACGGTGCTCGACGCCGTGGCCGGCAAGATCGATGCGGTCAGCGGCGGCAGGCACGCCGACGCCATCGGCAAGGCTCGCGACGGCATCGACGCGAAGATCGGCACCGAGGGCACGACCACCCCGTAGCGATCGACCGACTCGACAGGGCCGTGGCGCGAGGCGCCGCGGCCCTGCGTCGTGCCGGCAGTCGTTCCCCGCATCCCTGCCGGCCAAGACCGGTCACGATCGCACCTCGACTGGTCACCATCGCACCCACGGTGGTCACGGTTGCACCCGTTCCGGCCCCTCCGAGGTGCAATGGCGACCAGTCGACGTGCAACGGTGACCAGTCGAGGTGCAACGGTGACCAGTCGGGGTGCGATCGCGACCAGTCGGACGGGACGGGGGCGGGGGCGCGCGTGCGGGAGTCGCGGACGCGGGTCAGGTCGTCGCGGGGGCCGCGGACTCCTGCGCTCGCGAGCGCACCTCGGAGATGTACTCGCGGACGCGCTGGTCGACGATGATGTCGCTCGGTCGCAGCGGCCTCGACAGGTAGAGGCCCTCGAGGGAGGTCAGGCGCGAGAGCGCGACGTACGTCTGGCCCGGGCTGAAGGCGCGCTGGCCGAGGTCGATGACGGCCTGCTCGAAGGTCGACCCCTGCGACTTGTGGATCGTGACCGCCCACGCGAGCCGCAGCGGGAACTGCGTGAACTCGGCGATGACGTCGCGCCGCAGCTCCTTCGTCGCCGGCGAGTACTGGTAGCGGAACCGCTCCCACACCGCTGGCTCGACCTCGTGCTCCTCGCCGTCGACCTCGACGCGCACCGTCTGCCCGATGCGCACGACGCGGCCGATCGAGCCGTTGACCCAGCGCTGCTGCGAGTCGTTGCGCAGGAACATGACCTGCGCGCCGACCTTGAGCTCGAGCACCTCGTCGGCCGGCTTCGCGCGCGGCCCGAAGTCGCCCGCGACCTCCGCCCTCGCCTTGCGCACGCTGCCGGGCAGGCGTGCCAGCTCGCGCGCGTTCGTGCGCTGCACCATGTCGTTGCGGGTCGCGAGGGTGAGGATGTCGTCCTCGGGGGGCGTGCGCGCGCCCGCCTCGTTGAGCAGGTGGGCGATCTCGGCCGTGACCGTGCCGTGGCGCACGGCGTTGAGGGCGACCTTGAACTCGAGGTCGGCCTGGCGGTGGATCTCGACGAGCTCGATCGTGTGCAGCTCGGCCTCGAGCCACACGCGCGCGTCGAAGAACCACATCGACCGGTAGTGGTCGTCGACGTACGCGCGCTCGTCGGCGTCGCCGGGCACGGGTGCCAGCTGGTACGGATCGCCGAACATGACGACCTGCACGCCGCCGAACGCCTCCATCGGCCGCTGGCGTGCCTGCCGCAGCGAGCGGTCCATGGCATCCATCAGGTCGGCGTTCACCATCGACACCTCGTCGATCACGAGCGTCTCGATCGAGTTGAGCAGCTTGCGCGTCTCGGGGTTCTGCTCGATCGCCGCGTCGCCGATGAGGCCGAGCGGCAGCCGGAAGAGCGAGTGGATCGTCTGCCCGCCGACGTTGAGCGCCGCGACGCCCGTCGGCGCGCAGATCGCGAGCGCCTTCGACGTCTGCCACGCGAGGTGCTGCAGCAGCGTCGACTTGCCCGTGCCGGCGCGCCCGGTGATGAAGAGGTGGTCGCGGGTCAGCTCGATGCGATCGAACACCGCCTGCTGCTCGGCGGACAGCGACACACCCATCCCTCCAGCGTACGCACGGTCGCCGCCCGCACGCCGCACGGCTCGCGCGCCGTGGACGACCGGGCGCCGCGCCCGCACGGGCGTCGACCCTTGCCAGCACGGGTGGCGCGTGCCAGCGTCGACCCATGACCGACATCGAGGCCGAGGGGCACGTGGTCGACCACGTCGTCCAGGCCATCACGAAGGCGCATCCCGAGATCGACGCGAGCCAGGTCGAGGGCCTGGCGCACGAGGAGTACGCCAAGCTCGAGCAGAACCCCGTGCAGGACTACGTCGAGGTGCTCACGGAGCACGCCGTCAAGCAGCGCCTGCACGACGCGTGACCGCCGGCTGAGGCACCCGCCGCTCGACGCGGCGCCCCTCGACGCGCCGCCGACGCAGACCCGCCGCATGGGAAGCATCCGTACGGTGGACGCAGGGATGCGCGCCCGCACCCCACGATCGACCGAGGATGACGCCCCCGATGCACGCCTGGACCACGCTCGCCCGCACCTCGACCGACCCCTCGGCGGGCTACGACGGCTTCATCGGCTGGGTGCTGGGCCTCATGGAGACGCTCGGCGAGGTCGGCGTCGGCCTCGCGGTGCTCATCGAGACGTTCGTGCCGCCCATCCCGTCGGAGGCCATCCTGCCGGGCGCGGGATTCCTCGCCTGGGACGGCCGCATGAACGTGTGGGGCGCGTGGATCGCCGCGACGCTCGGTGCGCTCGTCGGCGCGTGGATCTGGTACGCGATCGGCCGCGCCTTCGGTCGCCAGCGCACCCGGTGGATCGTGGGCCGCATCCCGCTCATGGACTTCGAGGACTTCGATCGCGCCGAGCGGGTCTTCCAGCGGTTCGGCGGCGCGGCCGTGCTCGTGGGTCGATGCGTGCCGCTCGTGCGCTCGTTCATCTCGATCCCCGCGGGCATCGAGCGCATGTCGTTCTGGCGCTTCTCGCTCTACACGTTCGTCGGCAGCCTCGTGTGGAACGGCATCTGGGTGTGGCTGGGCTTCGCGTTCGGCCCCGTGATCGGCCCGGTGCTGTCGCAGTGGAGCGGCGTGCTGTCGAACATCGTCGTCGCCATCATCGCGGCGCTCGTGCTCTGGTTCGTCGTCGTGCGCGTGCGTCGCATCCTGCTGCGCCGCCGTGCGGAGCAGCGCGCCGACGCGCAGCGCGAGGCCCGCGCGGACGCCGATGGTGCGACCGGCGCGGACGCTCGCGACGAGCAGTCGCGCGGAACGGCGTCCGACGGACGCCCGAGCCGCTAGCGGCGACCGAGCCGGCGCTCGCCGTTCGCGCCGACGGCGTAGCCGAGCCCGTAGTGGGCGTACACGGCCGGCTCGTCGGCGGCCTCGAGCTCGCCGTCCGTGGGGATGGAGGGCGCGTCCTTGACCAGCCGCTTCCCATGCGCGACGTTGAGGTGCTTGGGCGTGACCGTGGCGCCGGCGAGCGGCACGAAGCTCAGCTTGTGGCGACCGATGATGCCCGTGCGGACGGTCGCGAACGCCGGGGCGTCGGTCGCGGTGTCGAAGTAGACGCTCTCGAGCTGCCCGATGGTGTCGCCGTCGGGGTCGACGACGTTCGAGCCGATCCAGTCGCGGATGTTCGCTGCTTCGAACATGGTCGTCTCCCTCGCGCGGTGATGCTGGTGCGACCGACGGTACTCGACCCGCGCGCCTCCAGCCGAACGCCACAGCGGGCCGCCACGTGCATCGTGCACGCGACGACCCGCTGGGGCGTGGATCCGGCGGTCGCAGCGGTGGACCCGTGACCGACCGAGGGCGGCGCGTCAGTCGCGCGCGATCTGCAGGCCCTCGGCCTGCGTGAGACGCTCGCCCGCGCGGCGCGCAGCGGCCGGACGGGCGAGCACGACCGCGAGCACGATCACGACGATCGCGATCGCCATGCCGGGGCCCCACCACGCGGCCGCCTCGGTGGGCAGCGGGAACACGTTGCGGAACAGCGTGTAGGCGAGCACGGCGATGCCCAGGATGGGGATGACGATCTCCCAGCGCGACACGGTCGTCTGCCCGCTGAAGAACAGCAGTCGCACCGCACCGATCGAGGCGAGCAGGTAGGCGACGAGCAGCACGAGCGTGCCGGTGACGCCCGCGATGGCGAACAGGTCGTAGGGCTCGGCGCCGAGCACGAGGCCGATGACCTCGATGACGACGACGATGCCGACGACCGCGGCGACGGCACGGTTCGGGATGCCGTGGCGCGCGTGCACGTGGTCGAGCACCTTCGGGCCGAGCCCGTCGCGCGACAGCGCGAACAGCAGCCGGCTCGCACCGACGACGCATGCGAGCGCGCACGCGGCGGCCGAGATGGCGGCGCCGACGGTGATGACGTCGCCGAGCCACGGCGCGATCCACGTGTTCGCGAGGTCGCCGATGAGGGCGCTCGAGCCGACGAACGCCTCCATGCCCGCCTCGTCGGTGCCGAAGGCCATCACCTCGATCGCGGTGACGATGACGAAGAACAGGCCGCCGAAGATCGCGGTGCCGAGGATGGCGCGCGGGATGTCGCGACGCGGCTCCTTCGCCTCCTCGCCGAGCGTCGCCGCCGCCTCGAAGCCGGCGAACGAGAGGAAGCCGAAGACGATGCCGAGGAAGACCGTCGACAGGTCGGTGCCCTCGGGCACCGTGAACACCGAGAGGTCGAACGACGTGCCGTTCGGGGTGTCGCCCGAGAGGAGCCTGCCGAGCACGATGACGGCGACGACGAGGATGAGCGCGATGGTCACGCCCTCGACGATGACGAGCACGAGCGTGCCGCGCTTCGCGGGCCGCGAGCCGAGGAACCAGACGACGCCGAGCGCGATCCACGCGAAGACGAACGCGGCCCACGTGGGCGGCGAGGGCCAGATGCCGAACTGGTCGACGAGCTCGGTCACGAAGATGCCGGCGGCCATCGACGTGACGACGCCGTAGAACGCGTAGGTCGCGGCGTTGAGCCAGCCCGCGGTGATGCCGGCACGCGCGCCGAGCGTCGCGCCGACGAAGCCGTAGACGCTGCCCGCGTGGTTGAAGCGCTGCGACAGCCGCACGAACGTGTACGCGATGAGCAGCACGCCGATGGTCGCGAGCAGGAACGCGAGCGGCACGGCGCGACCGACGAGGCCCGCGGTGCCCTGCGGGTTGATGTTGATGGCCATCGACGGCGCCATGAGCGCGATCGAGACGCCGATCGCCTCCCACACGTTGAGGGTGCGCTTGAGGGCCGGGCCGGATGCGGGTGCTGCCGCGCCGCCGGTGCTGGTGGTGCTGGGGGACTCGGACATGGGGATCCTGTTCGAACGGAGCCGGCGGGGTGCCGGCTCAGAGCCGATAGAGGCGCCGCGCGTTGTCGGCGGCGATGAGGGTGGCGACACGTCGTGCGTCGCGCTCGGACCAGTCGCCGTCGGCGACGAAGCCCTCGAGCACGCTCGCCGTGCCGTCGCGCCACAGCCGGGATCCGAGCAGGTGCAGCTCGGGAGGGCCGTAGGCGTCGGACGAGTAGAGGATCTTGCGGAACGGCGCCAGCTCGAGCGAGCGGGCGATGAGCGACCGGGAGCGGGCGCCCACGTAGTTGATCGCGAGGCCCACGTCCATGTGGACGCCCGCGAAGCCCTGCGCGAGGTAGCCGGCCTCGCGCTCGAACGGGTAGCAGTGCAGCAGCGCGATCGGCGCATCCGGATGCTCGCGTAGCAGGTCGATGAGGTGCATGGGGTTCGTGTGGTCGAGCCGCTCGTCGCGGTCGCCGAAGCCCACGTGGAACTGCAGCGGCACCCCGGCGTCGATCGCGCAGCGGATGCCGAACACGAGCAGGCGCGGGTCGTCGACGCGCAGCCCGCCGGCGTCGCGCCAGCGGTCGGCGAGCGCATCCGCCTCCGCGTCGGCGACGGCCGACCAGTCGAGCACGAAGCCCGTGCGGTACGCGACGATCGTCTTGCAGCCGACGGCCTGCGGCTCGGCGAGGCGCCGAGCGAGCTCGGCGCGGAACGCCTCGGCGTAGGAGCCGCCCGCCGCGACCGCGACCTCGGCGACCTGCTCGAGCCGCACGATCTCATGCGAGGAGCCGCCCGCCATCGCGGCGAGCTCCTCGGGCGTGCAGACGCCCTCGGTGAACCCGACGTCGACGAGCCACGCGTCGGTGCCGCTCGCGGCCGTGAGCCTGCGCGCGACCTCGGCGGCGCCGAGCTCCTCGCGGCGCGCCCAGTACGCGTCCACGTCGGCATGCGGCTCGAGGTCCAGCAGCGGCGCGCAGCGGGCGCGGATGGCGAAGCCGAGCTGCGTGTCCCACACGGAGTCCCATGCGGGCAGGTCGACGGTCGACGCCTCGTTGAGCGCGAACTCGAAGCGGGCTCGCGAGACGGGCTCGACGAACGCGCCGTGGACGTGATGGTCGACGACCGCGACGGCGTCGAGGTGCTCGCGGATGCTCGAGGCGGCGCCCATGCTCACACCGACCATGCGAAGCGGAAGCGCTCGACGGCCGCCTCGTCGTCGAGGTCGCCGTGGTGCTCGATCTCGAAGCGGCGCTGGGCGACGATCGCGTCGACGAGCTCGTCGCCGAGCGCGGCGCGGGCGGTGGGTCCTGCCTCGAGCCGGTCGAGCGCGGTCGCGAGGTCGCTCGTGAGCGGCACGATCCCCGCGTCCTCGCGCTCGGACTCCGACATCCCGCCCGGATCGCCCGTGGCCTCCGGGCCGAGCTCGCGCCCGTCGCGGATGCCGGCGAGCGCAGCGCCGAGGATCGCGGCGGAGGCGACGTAGGCGCTCGTCGACGGGTCGACGACCTTCACCTCGACGTTGGGCGAGCGGCCGGCGATGAGCCGCACGGCCGCCTCGCGGTTCTCGAGCCCCCACGTCGCCCACGCGCCCGCCCACATGCCGGGCACGAGGCGCGAGGCAGACAGCAGCGAGCCGGCGAGCGCGCCCTGCAGCTCGGGCAGGGCGTGCACGATGCCCGCGATGGCGCTCGCGCCCTCGGCCGTGATGCCGTGCGGCCCGTCGCCGCCGCCGAGCAGCGGCACGCCGTCGCGCGCGAGCGACACGTGCTGGTGCGCGCCGTTGCCGGCCGAGTCGGTGCGCGGACGCGGGCTGAACGAGATCCTCAGGCCGTGATCGCGCGCGACGCGACCGAGCACGAGCCGCATGAGCACGAGCCGGTCGGCCGCCTCGACGGGCGTCGCCGGGGCGAGGGAGAGCTCGATCTGCTGCATGCCGTACTCGCAGTGCAGCTGCTCGATCGGCAGCCCCACGGCCTCGGCCTGCGCGTAGACGTCGGCGATGAACGCCTCGAAGCGGATGGTGCCCGCGAGCCCGTAGGGCGCCCAGCCCAGCGGCGACAGGGGTGCGCCGTCGGCGTCGAACAGCAGCATCTCGAGCTCGTGGCCGACGAGCGCCGTGAGCCCCTCGGCGGCGAGCTCGGCCTCGATCGCGGCGAGGCGGCTGCGCGTGCACTCGGGCACGACCTCGCCCTCCTGCGTCTCGAAGCGCATGGGCCCCCATGCGAGGCCGCCCGGCAGCACGCGCACGGCGTCGGGGTCGATGCGCATCCGCTGGTCGCCGACGGCGCCGATGCGGTCGGTGTACGCGATGCCGCCCTGGTCGATCGTGAAGGCGTGCCACGTGTACGAGGCGCCGAGGCCGGTCTCGACGAACGCCGCGGCACGCGGGATGGGCACGGTCTTGGCGAGGATGAGCCCGCCGGGATTCCAGGTGGTGCCGACGAGCATGGTCGCGCCATCGGCGACGAGTCGATCGGTGAAGGCGTCCGTCATGTGCCCATCATGCAGGCGGTTCGTGTCACGTGTGTTACATCCACGCGATTCTGCGATGATTGTTCTGTTCGTTACATGGCCGACATGCGGGACGATCTCGCACGCGCGACCATGGAGCCACCACCGATCGACCTCGAGGAGCATCGCCATGTGCCGCCTGCTCGGCTACGCAGCACCCCGCCCCACCTCCGCGGCGGAGGTGATCGGCGGCCTCGCGTGCGCGGAGTGGCAGCGCATGGGCAGGCTGCACTGCGACGGGTGGGGCACCGCCTGGCTCGACGAGCTCGGATCGGTGCGGCAGTTCCGCGACCCGAGCGACGGCACGACGAACCCCGACCTCGCGAGCGCGCTCGTCGACCACGAGGCCACCGCCCGCATCACGCACCTGCGGCTCGCGACCGAGGGCATGCGCAACGAGCTGACGAACACGCACCCGTTCGTCGCCGACGGCATCGCCTTCGCCCACAACGGCTCGCTGCACCCCGTCGAGCGCCTGCGCGCGATGGTCGACCCCGAGGAGGTCGCCCGCGTCGGCGGCACGACCGACTCCGCCATCGTCTTCGCGCTCATCCTCCGCGCCGTCGACGCGGGCGTCCCGCTCTTCGAGGCGACGACCTCGACCGTCGCGACCCTGCGCGACGAGTTCCCGACCGCGGCGATCAACCTGCTCGTCATGAGCGACGCCGAGCTCATCGCCGTGCACTCGAACGAGGGCGCGCCCGTGCCGACGGACGACTTCGAGGCGTCCGGCCTCGGGCCCGACCTGCCCCTCGACCACGTCGACCACTACTACCAGCTGTCGTGGTCGCGGTCGGAGGACGGCGCCGTCGCCTTCTCGTCGAGCGGCCTCGTCGGCGACGGCTGGCAGCGCATGGCGCAGCACACCGCGGCACGCGTCGACCTCGCGACCCTGTCGATGGACGTCGTCGACCTGGCCCGCGCACGGCGTCGCGCCGCGTAGGTCGCCCCGTGAGCGTGCTCGACGCCATCGACGCGGCGGAGCTGCGGCCGAGCGAGCGTCGCGTCGCACGCGTCATCCGCTCCGACTACCCCGCGAGCGCGCTCTCGACCGTCGCCGCCATCGCCGACGCCGCGGGCGTCTCGAACCCGACGGTCGTGCGCTTCGCGAAGGCCATCGGGCACGGCTCGTTCTCGGCGATGCAGGATGCCGTGCGCGCCGAGCTGTCGACGCGGCGCGGGCCGCTCGGCAAGCTCGACCATCGGCCGGCGGGCGCGACGGCCGACCTCGCGGGCTTCGCACGTGCCGTCGCGGATGCCGCGGTCTCGTCGCTCGCCCGCATCCCCGCGACCGAGCTCGACGCAGCCGTCGACGCGCTCGTCGCGAGGAAGGGTTGGGTGCTCACCGTCGGCGGACGGTACTCGCGCGTGCTCGCCGCGCACCTCGCCATCAACCTCGCGACGGTGCGTCCGCGCGTGCAGCAGCTCGAGGATCCGCTCGGTCGCAGCCTCACCAGGCTCGTCGACGTCGACGCGCGCGACACCGTCGTGGTCTTCGACTCCGCGCGCTACCAGCGCTCGAGCGTGCGCGCCGCCGAGCTCGCGAGCGCGCGCGGCGCGACCGTGCTGCTCGTCACCGATCCCGGCCTCTCCCCCGCCGCGCGGCACGCATCCGTCGTGCTGCCCGTCGCCGACGCCGCGCCCACGCCGCTCGACAGCGCCGCGGGCGCCGTGCTGCTCGTCGACTACCTCGTGGCGCGCTCGATCGATCGGCTCGGCGATGCCGCGACCGCTCGCCTGCAGCAGTGGGAGCCGAGCCGCGAGGGCGAGCTGCTGGCCTGACGCGTCGGTAGGCTGGCGGCATGTCCTCGTCGAGCGGTGCCGGCGTCGGCACCCGGCTCGACCTGCGACGACGGGCGCTCGCGCACTCGCTGCTCGTGACGGGGCTGACGACCGTCGCCACCGGCTGCGCGCACTCGCTCGCCGGCGGCGTCGCACCCTCGCCGCTGCTGCTGGCGACCGCGGCCATGGTGACGCTGCTCATCCTCGCCCCGGTGCTGGGCGCGGCCGCGACCTGGCCCCGGCGCATCGTCGCCGTCGCGCTCGCGCAGGTGGTGCAGCACGCGCTGTACTCGCTGCCGCAGCCCTCGGCCGCGCCGGGCAGCGCCGGCGGGCATGCGCACCATGGCGCCGAGACCATCCCCGTCGCCGCCGAGGGCGCCGCCATGCACGCCCACGGCGACATGCTGCTCGCCCACGTCGTCGCCGGCGCGCTCACGCTCGTCGCGCTGCGCGTGGGCATCGCCGCCATCGGCGCCGTCCTCGGCGCGGTGCGCGGCGATCGCCTCGTCCGCATGCGGATGCGCGCGGTGCCGCTGGGCGTCGCGCGCCCTGCCGCCGTCGGCGAGGCACGACCGATCGAGCGCCCGGCGACCCCCGTGCTGCGCTCGCCGCTCGTGCGCCGCGGCCCTCCTGCCCTGACCGTCTGATCCCGCCTCGCCATCGGCGAGGCTCGCGGCCGCATGCCGCGACCCCCTCTCGGCGACCGTCCACCGGCGCCGCATCAGACCGTCGCGCCCTCAGGGCGCAGCTGCAGGAGCACCCACCCATGTCCCCATCCAGAGCACTCGCGGCAGCGAGCGTCGGCGTCGCCGGCGTCGCCCTCGCGCTCGTCGCCCCCGCCGCGGCGATCGCGCACGTGACCGTCGACGGCACGAGCGTCGCGCCCGGCACCGCCTCGACGCTGTCGTTCACGATCGAGCACGGCTGCGACGCCTCGCCGACGACGGCCGTCGTCGTCGCCATCCCCGACGAGGTGTCGGCGGTCACGCCCATCGCCAACGCTGGCTGGACGATCGACGACGACCTCGTCGCCCCCGGCCGCACCATGACCTACACGGCGCAGACGCCGCTGCCCTCCGTCGTGCACGAGACCCTCGAGCTCGACGTGACGCTGCCGGAGGACCTCGCCGACGGCACCGTCCTCGCCTTCCCCGTGCAGCAGACGTGCGAGACCGGCGCGCTCGCGTGGGACTCGACGGATCCCGCGGCCGAGCGCCCGGCGCCGATGCTCACGATCGCGACGCCCGTCGAGGCGGCGCCGATCGTCTCGCAGGGCGGGGGCGACGGACCGCTCGCGCTCGCCGCCCTCGTCGCGGCCGTCGCCGCCGCGGCGCTCGCGACGATCGCGCTGCGCAGGCAGCAGGCGACGCGATGACCGCCACCGTCGAGCGCCCGCCCGCATCCGGGCGGCCCGCATCCCGCACCCCGTGGGTGGCGCCGCTGCTGCGCCGGCTCCACTGGCTCGCCGGCATCCTCGTCGGCCCGTTCATCCTCGTCGCGGCGCTGTCGGGCGCCGCCTACGCGATCGCGCCGTCCGTCGAGCGCGTGCTCTACGCCGACGCGCTCACGGCGCCGACCGAGGGCACGGTGCTGCCGCTCGCCGAGCAGGTCGCGATCGCCCAGCGCGTCGTGGGCGACGAGGCCCCACTCTCCGCCGTGCGACCGGCACCCGAGGAGGGGGCGACGACGCGCGTGCTCTTCGCCGCCGACGGGCTGCAGGAGAGCGAGTCGCGCGCGATCTTCGTCGACCCCGTCTCGGGCGACGTGCGCGGCGACATGACGGTCTTCGGCACGAGCGGGGCGCTGCCGTTCCGCACGGCCATCGACCACTTCCACCGCGGCCTCGGCCTCGGCGACGTCGGCCGGCTCTACTCCGAGCTCGCCGCGAGCTGGCTCGGCATCGTCGTGCTCGCCGGCCTCGCGCTGTGGATCCTTCGATGGCGCACTGGGCGACGTCGGCGCGAGCTCGTGCGGCCGGAGCGGAGCGCGCGGGGCGTGCGACGGCTGCTGTCGTGGCACGCGTCGATCGGCATCTGGGTCGCGGTCGGCGCCCTCTTCCTGTCGGCGACGGGCATCACGTGGTCGCAGCACGCGGGTGCGAACGTCACCGACCTCCGGGCCGCGCTCGGCTGGACGACGCCCTCGCTCACGACCGAGCTCGGCGGTGCGGCGGCCACGGCCGATCCGCATGCCGCGCACGGCGGGCACGGCGCAGGCGCCGCGGCCGCGGGCGTCGACGTCACGGCGATCGACGACGTGCTCGGTGCCGCACGCGCCGTGAACGTCGACGTCGGCGCGATCGAGATCCGCCCGCCGGCGGCGGAGGGGCAGGCGTGGGTCGTGCAGGAGATCCAGCGCTGGTACCCGACGGCGGTGGACGGGGTGGCGATCGACGGCGCGACGCTCGACGTCGTCTCGCGCACCGACTTCGCCGACTTCGGGCTCGTCGCGAGGCTCGCCCGCTGGGGCATCGACATCCACATGGGCCAGATGTTCGGCCTGCCCAACCAGATCGCGATGGCCGCGATCGCGCTCGGCATCGCGGCGCTCGTGGTGCTCGGGTACCGGATGTGGTGGACGCGGAGCCCGTACGCGCGTCGAGCCGGCCCGGCGCCGAAGGGCGGCGCGCTGACTCGAGCGCCATGGTGGGGGCTCCTCGCCGTCGGCGGCGTCGGTCTGGCCATCGGCCTCCTCCTGCCCCTCGTGGGGTGGACGCTCGTCGCGTTCGTGCTCGTCGACGGCGCGCTCGTCGCGGCG
>NZ_BAAAQT010000008.1:456312-585333 GCF_039531815.1 Agrococcus versicolor
GCCGTAGTGTTCGACACAACATGAGGGCGCCTCGTGTCTTGCCTTCGAAAGGTCGACGTCGATGTCCCGCTCCCTCACCGAGCCCACCTGGGCTCGCCGACTTCTCCGGCCTGCAGCGCTGCTGCTCGTGACGTTGGCCGGGGCCACCGCCCTCTCCACCGTGGGCGCCCCGCAGGCGCATGCCGACTTCCCCCAGAACGTCACCGTCACCCCGGCGGGTCCCGTCGCACCCGGGACGACCGTCACGTACGACTTCTCGTGCACCCCGACGGATGGCGATCAAGCGTTCGTCAGCGCCGACGCAGCGATCCTCGGCGAGGGTTCGACCCTGCCGGTGCAGGATCTGGGCGACCTGCGCTATCGCTTCACGTACTCGGGCGCGACGTCGAAGAACGTGCTGCTCGCCTGCCAGTACGAGATCGGCAGGCAGGGCGACATCCAGCGCTACCAGGTGCTCGGCGCACCCAGCACTCCCCCGATCGGCAACGCGACGCCGGCGAGCATGGCGGTCACCGTGACCTGGGGAGCGTCCGCCGACGACGGCGGCCAGCAGCCGACGTACGAACTGCAGAGCCGGGTGGGCGATGGCCTGTGGGCCGAAGTCGCGTCGACGCAGAGTCTGAGCGCGACCGTGAGCGGGCTCACGAACGGCACGACGTACGAGTTCCGCGTCCGCGCGGTCAACGGGGGCGGCGCGAGCGACTACAGCGCATCCGTGTTCGCCACGCCGACCATCCTGACCGCGACGACGAGCGCGACGTTCACCGGCCTCGACGGCGGACCCATCATCACCGGCGACGACCTTCGCGCGACGGTGACCGTGGCGGGTTCGGGTGCCATCCCGACCGGCACCGTGACGATCTTCGGCATCGGACCTGAGTGCCAGGACATGCCCGTGCAGGCCGACGGCACGGCCACGTGCGTCGTCGGCACCCCGCCGCCCGGCACCTACCAGATCTCGTACTCGTACTCGGGCGACGCCGTGTACTCCCCCGTCCCGGACGGCTCCGCGAGCGTCGTCGTGAACCCCGTGCCGACCGCCATCGAGCTGACGAACGCGTCGACCGGACCGTTCACGGTCGGCGACGAGGTCGAGCTGCGCGCCACCGTCACGCAGGACGGTGCCTTCCCGACCACCGGGACCGTGCGCTTCGAGGTCGACGGCGAGACGCTGTGCGCCGTCCCCGTGGCCGCCGACTCGGGCACGGCCGAGGCCGTGTGCCGCACCGACGAGCTGCCGGCCGGGAGCAACGAGGTGACCGCGACCTTCACGGGCGGCGACCGCTTCGCGCCGTCGACCTCGAACGGCGTCCGGGTCGACGTCGCCAGGCTGCCGCTCACCCTCACCCTCGCGACCGTCGTCGCGAGCGACGGCACCGTCACCGCCACGGCGACCGCCGCCGACGGCGCGACGCCCTCCTCGGCCGGGTTCCTCGTCGACGGCATCACCGTGCCCGGCTGCGAGTCGGCACCGTTCGACGAGGACGGCACGGCCGTCTGCATCATCAGCGGCATCCCGGCGGGCGCGCACGAGGTGTCGGCCGTCGTCGAGGCCGATGCGCTCTACGTCGATGCCGCCGCCACGTCGACGGTGACGATCGCGGCCCCCGCGAGCCCCGCTCCGTCGAACCCGGCTCCGTCGAACCCGTCTCCGTCGAACCCCGCGGCGCCCGCTCCCGTCGGCACCACCGGGGCGACCGGCGCGGGCACCGCGAGCGTCGGCGGCCTGCCGCGCACCGGCGGCGACGCCGCGTCCTGGCTCCTCGGCCTCGCGCTGCTGCTCGTCGCAGCGGGTGCGGCACCGGTCGTCGCGCGTCGCGTGCGCCAGGGCTGACGCTCCTCGGCCGGTCACGGTCGACCAGCACGGGTCGCGGTCCCTCTCGGGATCGCGACCCGTCCTGCGTCCGACGCGCGGCGGCATCGTATTCGCGCCGACGCATCGGCGACAGGGGGTGCTCGCCACGCCGAGGGCGGACCGACCGTAGAGGTCCCACCGTGCGGACGACGGCTCGTCCGGACGGCGACGACCGACCCGGAGGGAGTCCCCGTGACCGACGCGCAGCGCAGCGACGCGATCGGGCTCGGCGAGGTGGCCGTCACGGTCTGGAGCATCGCCAAGTGGCCCGTGCTGTGGCTGTGGATCGTCAACCTGGCGCTGCTGCTCGGTGCGGAGTTCGACGCCGAGCTCGAGCGTGGCCGACAGCTGCAGGGCGGCATCGAGGCCGAGGACGAGCTGCAGCTGCCGCCGCGCGACACCCGGCAGATCGAGAAGCAGGAGCAGAAGCGGCGGCGGCTCGTCGACGAGGGCTACCGGCTGCGTCGCAGGCGCGGCAGCCACGGCGAGCGCCACGACCGCGACCACGACCGCGACGACCGCGGCTGACGACGCGGCGTCGACCACCGCGCGGGGCATCCGCCCGGCGCGACCCCAAGGATGGAGACACCATGGACCTCGGACCGTACGCCTCGTACCGCCTCCCCGCGAACGTCGCGACCGCCTTCGGTGCCACGACCGCGCAGGAGCTCGCCGACTCGCTCGGCGCGCAGGGCTCGGTGACGCCGGAGACCATCCGGCAGGCGGAGGCTGCGTACATGCGCTACCGGCAGGGCGACGAGACCGCCGCGAGGACGTTCCTCGTCACGCACGCGGGCCTCGACGAGCAGGCCGCCGACGAGGCGCTGGCGAGGCTCGCGACCGCGTAGCGCCCACGGGCGCCGGGCCGCTCGCGGCGCCCGTCAGCCCGGGCCCATGAGGGTCATGCCGCCGACGCGCGCGCGGCCGTTCGCGCCACGATCACGGCTCCCCACGTCCTCCTGCGTCAGGGAGTCGGAGACGACCGTGATCGGGATGCCGGCGGCGTAGCGCGAGGCGATGGACCGGTCGTCGGGCGTCGCGTCGGGGTCGTCGACCTTGCCCGGCCAGTACCGCATCATGCCGCGGTAGCCGGTCGCGCCGAGCAGCAGGTGCCCCGCGGCGCGCATGCGCTCGACGTCGTGGCGCTGAACGCGTGATCCATCGGCATCGCGCCCAGGTCGCCTCCGGCGCCCTCCGCGTACCCGTCGAGGCTGAGCATCGTGCTGACGACGATCCTGCGCATGGCGGACCTCCCTCGGTCTGGACACGACCACGATGGGCCGACCGCACACGTTGCGTCGCGTGACGGCGCGGCGCGCGCCGGCCGACGACCCGCGGCGAGGATGGAGGCGACGGAAGGGGATGCGCATGTGCCGACTGCTCGGATACGCCGCTCCCCGTGCGACGACGGCCGCAGCCGTGCTCGGCGCCGACGACGCACGGGAGTGGCAGCGCATGGGCCGCCTCCACGCCGACGGCTGGGGCACCGCGTGGGTGGACGACGCCCGCACCGTGCGGCGACGTCGCGACCCGAGCGACGGCACCGCGAGCGCCGACCTCGCCGATGCCCTCGTCCAGGAGGCGTCGACCGCGCGCATCGCGCACCTGCGGCTCGCGACCGAGGGCATGGGCACCGTGCTGGGCAACACGCATCCGTTCGTCGTCGACGGCATCGCCGTCGCGCACAACGGCTCGATCCAGCCCGTGCAGGAGCTGCGCGCCATGGTGCGCCCCGACGAGCTCGCCCGCGTCGGCGGCACGACCGACTCGGCGGTCGTCACGGCGCTCGTGCTGCGCGAGGTCGCCCGCGGCGCCTCCCTCCTGGAGGCGACGACCACGACGGTCGCTCGGCTCCGCAGCCGGTTCCCGACGTCGGCGGTCAACCTGCTCGTCCTGTCCGCCGACGAGCTCGTCGCCGTGCACGCCAACGAGGGCGCACCCGTGCCGCTCGACCTCTTCGCCACGTCGCCGCTCGGCGCCGACCTGCCGCGCGACCACGTCGACCACTACTACCGGCTGTCGTGGCGCCGCGAGGCCGACGGCGCCGTCGCGTTCACGTCGAGCGGCCTCGCGAGCGAGGGATGGCGGCCCATGGCGCAGCACACCGCCGCACGCGTCGACCTGCGCACGCTCGCGCTCGAGGTCGTCGACCTGCCGACGGCCCAGCGCCGCGCGGCCTGAGGCGTCGGGCCCGAGCCGGTGGGCTCGAGCCAGCAGGGCTCGGCGATCAGGGCGCGGCGGGCACCTCGCCGCGCACGAGGCGCTCGACCATCGTCCGCGCGACGTCGAACGCGAGGCCGAGGGCACGGGGGTCGCCGGCGGGATCGTCGACGAACGCGGCCGCGATGAGCGCGTCGACGACGTGGAAGCAGTCGACGAAGCCCTCCCGGGCGGCTCCCGTCGTGGGGATGCCGTGCCGCGGACCGACGACGGCCAGGACCTCGTCGACGAGCGCGCCGACGATCTCGGCGCGATGCCGCGTCGACGACGGCAGGTGCTCGCCCGTCCGCAGCGCCCGGAAGCCGGGCACGGATCGGTGCAGGACGACCGACGCCTGGAAGAGCGCGTCGAGCTCATCCTCGACGTCCGCCTTCGGCGTCGCGAGCGTCTCGCCGAACCGCTCTGCGATCAGACGCATGTTGCGATCCGCGATGCCCTGCAGGATCGCGATGCGGTCGGGGAAGTAGCGGTAGAGCGTGCCGACCGCCGCGCCGGCCCGCGCGGCCACCAGCGTCGTCGTGAGCAGCTCGGAGCCGACCTCGTCGACGACCGCGGCCGCCGCGTCGAGCAGCTCGTCCACGCGGTGCGAGGCCCGCGACTGCACGGGCGGCTTGCGCAGCATCGCTCCGTCGGGGCTCACGCTCCTCCTCCCGGCCGGCGTGCTCGTCATCGTCGCACCTTCTCGAACATGATGTCTCACCGACGAAAGCATCCGTCCCCCGGACGTCGACGAGCGGGGGACGCCGAGACGGGCCGCACCCCCTGGCGCTCAGCCCGAGAACGCCTCCGCGCGCTCGCCCACGCCGTCGAGCGACCACTCGGTGCCGTGCAGCCGCACGGTCGAGATCGAGCAGTTCGGCAGGATCGTCGTCGGCGTCATCTCGGGCGTCAGCTGGCGCAGCAGCGTCGTGATGAACCCGCCGTGGCTGACGATCAGCGCCGTCCGCACGTCTCCGGCCGACGCGCCCGCCACGGTCGACGCGATGACGTCGGCGAGCGCGCCGTCGGCCCGAACGACCGTCTCCGCCGCCTTCTCGCTCTGCCCCGACGCATCCAGGTCGGCGATGCCGTCGAAGATGTCGCTCCACGACATCCGCTCGGCGAGCACCCGCATCGCCGACAGCTCGCGGTCGACCTCGAGCCCGTGCTGCGCGAACAGCCGGCCCCAGACCTCCGCCGACGGCACCTCCTCGTTGCCGCCGAAGTTCCACTCCCGCAGCGACTCGCGCAGCTGGAGCGACGGAGGCGAGGGATGCGCGGCGAGGATGCCCTCGGCCGTCAGGCGCGTGCGCTCGAGGTCGCTCGCGAACGCGGCGTCGAACGGGACGCGGGCGAGCGCCCGTCCGGCGTCGGCGATCTGCCGCTCGCCGCGCTCGGTGATGGGCGAGTTCGACCATCCCTGCATGACGTGCGCGACGTTGTACTCGGTCTCGGCATGCCGCACGATGTGCAGCGTCAGGGCGACGCCGCCCGCGAGCTCGGCCAGCTCGCTCGGCAGTCGCTGCCCGTCCGTCGTCGCCTCGTGCGTCATCGTCCCGCCATCCTCTCGAGCATCGCGTTGTAGTCCTGGAGGTCCGCATCCCCGTCGCGGTCGGCCTTGCGGTCGACGCGCCGCTGCTCGCGTCGATCCGTGCGCGCCCAGAGCACGCACGTGATGAGTGCGAGGACGATCGTCGGGAACTCGCCGATCGACCAGGCGATGCCTCCGCCGACCTGCTGATCCTCGAGCGCGTCGACGCCGTTGCCCATCGCGCCGAACCAGTCGGCGAGCAGCAGGCCCTCGCTCGTCATGATCGTGATGCCGAAGAACGCGTGGGCCGCCATCGCCGCGAGCAGCATCACGAGCCGCATCGGGAACGGCGTGCGGTGCGGGGAGGGGTCGGTGCCGATGAGCGCCTGCACGAACAGGTAGCCGGCGCCGACGAAGTGCACGACCATCCACACGTGCCCGAGGTGGTTCTCCATCGCCCACCGGAAGAGCCCGGAGAAGTAGAAGATCCAGAGGCTCGTGACGAAGATGCCCGTCGCCACGAGGGGGTGGCCCACCCAGTGCATCCAGCGGGAGTGCACGATGGCGAGCAGCCACTCGCGGCCGCCGCGCGTGCCATCGGTGCGCTTCGCGATCGCGCGCATGCCGAGCGTCACGGGCGCGCCGGGCACGAGCAGGAGCGGCACGGCCATGCCGAGGAGCATGTGGCCGGCCATGTGGAAGGAGAAGAGGTAGTGCTCGTAGACGGCGAGCGCGCCGGAGGTGACCCACCACAGCAGGCCGAGGCCCGAGAGCCAGGAGATGGTGCGCAGCGCCGGCCACGCGTCGCCGCGGCGGCGCAGGCGCAGCACGCCCGCGACGTAGAAGAAGGCGAGCAGCCCGCACACGACGGTCCACAGCGGGTCGAGCGACCACTCGGTGACGAGACGCGAGAGCTCGAACGTGGGCGGCAGGGGCGAGCTCGTGAGGATCGTCGCGGGGCTCGAGTCGACGAGCTCCTCGGACACGGGCGTCGGGGTCTGCGCGAGGCCGTTCGCGACGCCCATCGCCACGCCCATGAAGGCGAGCTCGGCCACGAGGAACCAGCGCACGCGGCCCGACTCGACCGCGCGCGGGATGAGGCGCGTCCGCTGCCATGCGCCGAAGCCGCCGAGGACGACGAGCAGCACGGTCTTCGCGATCACGAGGCCGCCGTACGGCGTCGCGAGGCCCTCCCAGCCCGTGCGCACCCACGCGCTCGCGACGCCCGAGAACCCGACGACCGCGAAGCTGACGAGCGCGAGCGACGAGTAGCGGCGCATGGCGTCGTGCAGCGACGGGCTGCGGTCGAGCCGCAGGATCGCGAGGTGGATGAGGCCGCCGACCCAGATGCTCACGAAGACGAGGTGCAGCCACAGCGAGCTCGTCGCGAGGGTGTGGTTCTCGGCGGTGCCGGCGTGGCCCGCGGCTGCGAGCAGCACGAGCGGCGCGGCCGACAGCACCGTGATCCATGCGATGCCCGCCGGCGAGCGGACCACGACGAGCAGCGTCGTCACGACCGCGAACGCGAGCGCAGCCGCACCGAGGTACTGGCCGCGCTCGAGCTGCGTGAAGAAGTAGAGGAAGCCGTCGGTGAACTGCGCGTCGACCGAGAAGGGACGGTCGTAGACGGTGCGGAACGCGAGGAAGGCGACGGCGGCGTACGCAGCGGTCGCGACGCCCGCGGCGGCCGCCGCGACGTCGATGGTGCGATCCCACGCCGGCGATCCGGGCTTGAGCGCGAAGCAGGCGAGCACGAGGCCGCCGATGACGGTCGCCGTCGCGACGTCCTGCAGGAGGCGCGCGATCGGGGTGCCCCAGCGCACGACGGCACCGGGGTCGCCGACGGACAGCGGTGCGGCGCCTCCGCCGAGCTCGAGGGCGACGATGACGGCCACGAGTCCTGCGGCGACGACGGCACCGGGACCGATCAGCCGAGCACGTGCCACCCCTCCAGGGTATCCGCGCAGGCTATGCATCCTGCACGTGTCGGGCGCGGACGACGAAGGGCCCCGGATCGCTCCGGGGCCCTTCGCGCTCGGGATCGAGCTCGACTACTTGACGGCAGCCTTGAGCTTCGAGCCGGCCGTCAGCTTGACGCGGTGGCCAGCGGCGATCTTGATCTCGGCGCCGGTCTGCGGGTTGCGGCCCGTGCGGGCAGCGGTCGCGGTGCGCTCGGCGGTGAGGAAGCCGGGGATCGACACCTTGTCGCCCTTGGCGACCGCGCCGGAGATCTCGGCGAACAGCGCGTCGAGCACAGCGCCGACGGTGGCCTGGCTGGCGTCGGTCGACGCAGCGATCTTCGCGACGAGCGTCGTCTTGTTGATGGTCTCTGCCATGGTGTCCTCCTGGACTCGTTCTTCCCCGCCAGGGCGGGACGTGCACGGCGGCCCGAGGGAAGCCCCCGTGCCGCACCGCCACGGTACCTGCGCCGCCGCGCCCCGCCGTGCAGGCTGGCCCGACACGCCGAGAATCGCCCGGGATTCCGCGGATCTCAGGGGGAATCCGTGGGATGCGGCCTCGAATCCGGCCTTCCATGCATCTCGCGTGCTCGGCCGACGCCGCAGGCGATGCACCTCGACCGACGGCGCGCAAGTGCTCGCCATCTCCTCCAGAACGGTGTTCTATCGGTCGTGGAGAGGCAGCACATGGGGACGTTCCACTACGGGCCGAGCCGCGAGGGCGTCGACGACGCCGACCTCGAGCTCCTGCGCGCCGTCGTCACGACGATGCTCGCGTGCTCGACGTCGTTCATGGCGTCGTTCGACCACGGCGACACGCGCCGATCCTTCTGGATCCACCCCTCCGCCGAGCTGCGCTTCGACGTCGAGCGCGAGCGCGACGTCGACCCGTGGCACCTCGACCTCATGCTCGCGTTCGCGCACACCGACGAGGGCCTCACGATGCGCTCGGTCGCCGCCGACTGACGCGCGGGGCGCTCGCGCTCTCCGGTCGCGACGACGGCCTGGTGCGGGTCGAGACGTGCCGACCTAGGCGGCGGCGGCGCGCGCCTCGACGCGTGCAGCCTCGCGACCCTCCGCGGCGCTCCGGCGGCGCTCGAACCACGGCAGGATCCAGCCCACGAGCGGGCCGACGCCGAACGCGAAGATGAGGGCGCCGATGCCGAGCGGTCCGCCCAGCAGCACGCCGACGACGAGCACCGAGCCCTCGATGAGGGTGCGCGCGACCCAGATGGGCCACCGCGTGACGCGGACGACGCCCGTCATGAGGCCGTCGCGCGGGCCCGGCCCGAAGCTCGCCGTGATGTACATGCCCGTCGCGGTCGCGAGCACGACGAGGCCGAGCAGGAAGAGCGGCACGCGGAACCACCACGTCGCAGGATCCTCCGTCGGCACCGGCGGCACGATCGCGAGCGTCAGCTCGGCGAACGGGCCGACGAGCATGCCGTTGACGAGCGTGCCGACGCCGACGCGCTGTCGCAGCGGGATCCACAGCAGCAGCACCGCCGCCGACGTGAGCACGATGATGAGCCCGAAGCCGAGACCCGTCTGCTGCTGGATGCCGAGGGTCAGCACGTCCCACGGCGAGACGCCGATCTCGGCGCGCACCATGAGGGCGATGCCCACGCCGTAGAGCCACAGCCCGACGATCAGCTGCACGGTCCGCCTGCCGAGGTCGCGGCGCGAGACGGCGGTGACCGGCAGCACCATGCGCGAGAGCCACGCCGGCATGGCGATGCGTCGGCGTGCGGATGCTGCGGAAGGGGCCATCACGCCAGCATGCGGTGGGAGTGGCTCGGTGCGCGCGGGCCACGGCACGGGTAGTGGCGCGTGCGCAGCGGTCCACTCCAGGAGCATGATGGGGCGATGGGATCTCGACTCGGTCGCCAGCTCGGCGAGTGGTATCAGGGCGGCGCCGTCGCGCAGTCGCTCGCGGACCGCATCCGCATGCTCATCCTCGACGGCCGCATCACCGTCGGCGAGCGCGTGCCGAGCGAGCGAGCCCTCGCCGCCGAGATCGGCCGCTCGCGCGCCACGGTCACGAAGGCCTACGAGACGCTCGCCGACGGCGGCTACCTCGCCCGCGTCCACGGCTCCGGCACGCGCGTCGCCCTGCCGCGGCGCTCGGCGGCGCGCGTCGCAGCCCCGACCGACGACGTCATCGACCTCACGATCGCCTCCGTGGGCTCCACGCCCGGCCTGCACGCCGCGACCGTGCGCGCCCTCGACCGGCTCGCGGGCCTGCTGGGCACGCCCGGCTACTCGCTCGACGGCCTCGCCGACCTGCGCGAGCGCATCGCCGCCCGCTACACGCAGCGCGGCCTGCCGACCGACCCGTCGCAGATCATCGTGACGAGCGGCGCGATGCAGGCCCTCACCCTCATCACCGCCGCGTTCGGCGAGCGCGGCCGCGCCGCCATCGTCGAGCAGCCGACCTTCCCGCACGCCATGGAGGCGCTGCGTCGCGTCGGCATGCGACTCGTGCCCACGCCCGTCACGCCCGAGGGGTGGGACATCACGCACATGGCCGGGCGCATCCGCGAGACGCGCCCCGCGATCGTCTACACGATCGCCGACCTCCACAACCCGACCGGCGCCACGATGCCCGACCTCGAGCGGGCCAAGCTCGCTGCGACGGCTCGCAGCGTCGGCGCGCTCGTCGTCGTCGACGAGACGTGCGTCGAGCTCGACGTCGACCGCGGCTGGACGCCGCGGCCGTTCGCCGCCCACGGGCCCGCGATCAGCGTCGGCTCGATGTCGAAGCTCGCCTGGGGCGGTCTGCGCATCGGGTGGATCCGCGCAGATGCACCGCACGTCGAGCGCCTCCTGGCCATCCGCCCGTCGTTCGATCTCGGCAGCGCCCTGCTCGAGCAGTGCATCGCCACCGAGCTGCTCGACGACATGGAGGGGCTGCTCGCCCACACGCGCACGCGGCTGTCCGCGGGCCGCGCCGCCGTGCGCGCGGGCCTCGCCGAGCATCTGCCCGGCGTCGAGATGCCGCCCGTGCCGGGCGGGCTCGCGGCGTGGGTCGACCTCGGTGCTCCGCTGTCGACGAACCTGTCGCTCGCCGCCCGCGAGCGCGGCCTGCTGCTGCCTCCCGGTCCGCGCTTCACGGCGACGGGCGTGCTCGACCGCTTCGCGCGCATCCCCATCACGTGGGAGACCGAGGTCACCACGGAGGCGATGGTGCGCCTCGGCGCGGCCTGGCGCGACGTCCGCGCGGGCAGCACGCCGCGCGGTGGCGCGTACGAGGAGCTCGCGGTCGTCTAGGCCGTGGGTCGCCGACGCATGGCTGCGGGGCGTACGCTCGCGCGGATGAGGATGCGAACCGCGACCCTGCCCGCGCTCGTCGCGATCGGGCTGCTGAGCCTCGCCGGCTGCAGCGGCGCGGAGGAGCCCGACGCGAGCGCCGAGCCCTCCGCGTCCGCGTCGCCGTCGCCGAGCGCGCCCGCCTCGGAGCCGCCGGCGTCCGGCGCACCCCCGAGCGACGCCCCCGCGCCCGAGATCGTGCCGGGCGCGACGGAGGAGATCCTCGCCGGCACGACGTGGTTCGGCACGGCGGCGGGCGTCGCAGAGGTGACGTTCACGTTCGCCGCCGACGGCACCGTCGACTTCTCGAGCTTCAACGGCGAGCCGTTCGACGCCCCGACCGACGTGTGGAGCGTCGACGACGGCGTGCTGTCGCTCACGATCTCGCAGCTGCAGGCACCCTCGGGTGCGATCGCCGACATCGTGTTCACGGGACCGGCGGCGACCGGAGGCATGGAGCTCACGGGCGACGACGGCTCGGGCACCGCGTACGCGATGACGATCGCGCAGGTCTGACCGCTGCGTCGGCGGGCCTTGCCGGAGCATCCGGGCTCGCGTCGGGTGCGCCCGCGGCGGCGCTCGACCTCGACGGCGACGCCTAGGCTCGACGCATGGGCATCGGCGCGACCATCCACACGTTCGACGTGCAGCTCGCCGACGTCGACCGGGGCGTGTACGACGAGCTGTCGTTCAAGGTCGCCCAGCACCCGTCGGAGACCGCGGCCTTCATGTCGACGCGCGTGCTCGCGTACCTGCTCGAGCACGAGGAGGGCATCGCGTTCGGCGACGGCCTGTCGGGCGGCGACGAGCCGGCCGTGCTCGTGCGCGACATGACCGGTGCGCTCGTCGCTTGGATCGAGGTCGGCGCCCCCGAGGCCGAGCGCGTGCACCGCGGCAGCATGGCCGCCGAGCGCTGCGTCGTCTACACGCATCGCGACCCCGCGAAGGTCGCCGCGCGGTGGGCGGGCAAGCGCATCCACGAGGCGGAGGCCGTGCGGCTCGTGTCGTTCGACGCCGGCTTCGTCGACGCCGTCGCCGACGCCGTGACCCGCCGCACGACCATGTCGTTCTCCGTCACCGAGGGCGTCGTCTACGCCGAGGTGAACGGCGTCGCGCTGACGTCGTCGCTGCACGAGCTGCGCGCCGCCTGACGCTCGCCGGCCGGCCTGTCTGGTCGCGGTCGCATCCCGACTGGTCACGGTCGCACCCTGACTGGTCACCGTCGCACCTCGACTGGTCACTGTCGTACCTTGACTGGTCGCGGTTGCACCTCGAGACGGCAGTTCCGGGTGCAACCGTGACCACCGTCGACCGGGGCCGAGGTGACCGGTCGACGAGGCGAGCCGAGCCGGGGACGACGAAGGCCCCCGTCCTAGGACGGGGGCCTTCGTGCTGCTGCGGCTGGTCGCTACCAGCTCGACTTGGTGACGCCGGGCAGCTCGCCACGGTGCGCCATCGAGCGGAAGCGGACACGCGAGATGCCGTACTCTC
The DNA here is from genome assembly GCF_039531815.1 of Agrococcus versicolor. Taxonomy (NCBI): domain Bacteria; kingdom Bacillati; phylum Actinomycetota; class Actinomycetes; order Micrococcales; family Microbacteriaceae; genus Agrococcus; species Agrococcus versicolor. The sequence continues at coordinate 468,656 of NZ_BAAAQT010000008.1, forward strand.
CGACGTGGCCACGGGGGCGGCCGTCGATGGCGTCGCGCTTGCGCACGCGCACGGGCGAGGCGTTGCGGGGCAGCTTCTGGAGACCCAGGCGTGCCTCCTCGCGCGACTCGTCGGTGCCGTTCGGGTCGACGAGCGCCTTCTTCAGGGCGGCTCGCTTCTCGGCGTAGCGCGCGACGATGACCTTGCGCTGCTCGTTCTTCGCGATCATGGACTTCTTGGCCATGTCAGCGCTCCTCTCGGAACTCGACGTGCTTGCGCACGACGGGGTCGTACTTCTTCAGCACGAGACGGTCGGGGTTGTTGCGACGGTTCTTCTTCGTCACGTAGGTGTAGCCGGTGCCCGCGGTCGAGCGGAGCTTGATGATCGGACGAACGTCCTGAGCCTTCTTGGCCATCAGAGCTTCACCCCCTTCTTCTGCAGGTCACGGACCACGGACTCGATGCCGCGAGCGTCGATCACCTTGATGCCCTTGGCGGACAGCGTGAGGGTGACGTTCTTGCGGAGCGAGGGGACGTAGTACGTCTTCTTCTGCACGTTCGGGTCGAAGCGACGCTTCGTCCGGCGGTGCGAGTGCGAGATGTTGTGACCGAAGCCGGGAACGGCTCCAGTCACCTGGCACACTGCTGCCATGGTTCCTCCAGGGGTACCGTGAGGCCGAAGGCCTCACCCAAGATCACTTGCCTGCGCGCCCACTTCCCCCTCGAAAGGGGGGTTGGGATGCGCCGTGCGGCGACGCCACACAAACGACCATCCTACGACACGCCCGGCGGGACGCGCTACCGCGGGCTCGCGACCGTGCGAGCGAGGCTCACGCCGGCGGACGCCCCCATGGCTGCTGCGGGTCCTGCGGCGCGGGCTGCATCGGATTCGGCACCTGCTGCGGTGCCTGCTGCTGCGGCTGCGGCCAGCCCTGCTGCGCGCCGCCCTGGCCAGGCCACCCCTGCTGCGCGCCGCCCTGGCCAGGCCACCCCTGCTGCCCGCCGGGCTGCGCCCAGCCCTGCTGCGCTCCCGGCTGCGGCGCCCATCCCTGCTGCGGGCCGGGCGCGGGCCATCCCCGCCCGGCGTCCGGCAGCGTCGCGGCCGGCACGAGCGCCGGACGAGGCTCGAGCTGCCTGCGGCTCCAGTACAGGAGGATCGTGACGCACGCCGCGAGCGCGGCGAGCACGACGATCGCGACGGTGCAGCGCCAGTAGAGGTCGCCCACCTCGATGCCGAACGGCGTGATCGCGAGGTGCAGGGTGAGCAGCACGCCCGCGAGGCCGAGCAGGACCGCGGCGACGACGCCCACGACGCGCGACACGGCGAGCATGCCGCGGCGCCCGAGCGCGATGAGCGCCCACGCGCCGGCGGCAGCAGCCCGCACGACGACGAGGGCGAGGAGGTAGACGCCGATGAGGCGGATGCCGAGCGGCGGCTCGTACTCGTACGCGTACGGATCGTAGGAGCCGGCGTGCTCGACGCTGCGGACGTCGACCCACGTGGCGAGCATGAGGATCGCGAGCAGGTACACGTTCGCGGTGACGCCGATGACGAGCGGCAGCGCCGAGCGGCGAGCGAGCGCGAGGTCGAGGGCGAGGAGCGCCGTGAAGCCGAGGAAGGCGATGACCGTCCAGACGACGCGTGGCGCCTGCGTCTCGATGTCGCCGATGAAGATGAGCACGATCGTCAGCAGCGTCACGAGGGTGAGCAGCACGATCCCGACGAGCAGCACGGGCTGGATGCCGAGCACGCGCCTCGGCGGCCGCCCGCCGGACGGAGCCCCGGGCGCCTGCCCCGGCGCGTGCCCCGGCGCCTGCCCCGGCGCGTGTCCCGGGCCGTGGCCGAGCGCGGCCCCGGCCGGCTGCGGTGACATGGGCTGCTGGCGGCGTGCTGCATCGTCGGTCATGACCGTCCTCTCGACGACGTCAGCCCATCACGCGCGCCTCCGCGGGGGCTGCGAGCCGTGCATGGATGGACGTTCGACGCTCCTGTGGAGAGGCTGCGCGTCAGGCCGGCGGGGCGATCAGAGCCAGCGCTTGAGGCGGAAGGCGAGGTAGAGGCCGACGCTCGTCGCGGCCATGAGCCCGAGCGCCATCGGGTAGCCGAACGTCCAGTCGAGCTCGGGCATGTGCTCGAAGTTCATGCCGTACACGGTGCCGACGAGGCTCGGCGCGAAGAGGATGGCAGCCCATCCGGAGATCTTCTTCACGCTCTCGTTCTGCGCGAGCGCCGTCTCCGTGTGGCGCTCGGTCACGAGCGTCGCGTTGACGGTGAGCGCGTTGTGCAGCACGGCCCGGAAGGATGCGGCGCGCTCGTTCACGCGGATGACGTGGTCGAGCACGTCGCGCAGCGAGCGCCGCAGCTCGACGTCGACGGCGTGCTGGTCTGCGCCGTCGCGCAGCGCCTCGAGCATCGCCACGAGCGGCGTCGTGGCGCGCTGGAAGCTCACCACCTCGCGCGCGAGCTCGTAGATGCGGCGCGCGAGGCCCGTGTCGCCGCCCTGGAAGAGGGCGTCGTCGATCTCGTCGATGTCCGCCTGCAGGCCGCGCACGACGGGGGCGTAGTCGTCGACGACCTGGTCGAGGATCGCGTACAGCACCGCCTCGGGGCCGAGGCGCAGGAGGTCGGGCGCCGTCTGCATCCGGGCGCGCACGGCGGCGAGGTCGGGGCCCTCCGCATGCCGCACCGTCACGACGAAGTCGGCGCCGACGAAGACGTGCAGCTCGCCGAACTCCACCGTCTCGCGCTCGTCGACGTACCGCGCAGGACGCAGCACGACGAACAGGGTGTCGCCGTAGCGCTCGAGCTTGGCCCGCTGGTGCCCCTCGAGCGCGTCCTCCACGGCGAGCGGATGCAGCGACAGCTCGGCCGCGACCTGCTGCAGCTCCTCCTCGGTCGGCCGCAGGAGGCCGATCCAGGCCATGCCGTGCGCGTCGCGCATGTGCTCGAAGGTCTGCTCGAGGCTCGAGGGGTCGTCGATGCGGTGGCCGTCGACGTAGACGGCGTTGTCGATGATGGGCACGGCCTCATCATGGTGCCTCGGCGACGTCCTCGACCGACGTCCTCACGGCATCCGAACGTCAGGGTCCGAACTCGCGCCGCACCTCGGCGACGCCGGCGAGCACGCGCTGCACCGCGGCGTGCAGCCGCAGGCCCTCGGCGGTCCACGCCTCCTCGTCCGGGAGTGGATCCTCGACGTCCCGCTCCGACCAGGCGTCGTTCCACCTGCGGAGGGCGTCGCAGAGCTCGGGAGGCAGTCCGAGCCCGTCGAGCGGCAGCCGGTAGTCGTCGCCGAACGACTCCCAGAGCGGCGAGCCTGGCAACCACTCCGGGAACATGCGGAGGACGCGCAGACCGTTCGGCAGCAGCAGCGGTCGACCCGCTCGCGACCGCGCGGACAGGAGCCTGCTCTGCATCTCGCCGCGGCGACGCCACTGCGCCTGCGTCTCGGGCACACGGGTGTAGTCCATCCCCGAGAGCCAGACGAGACCCTCCTCGCCGCCCGCATCGAGCGCGACGAGCGCGAGCGACCACAGGTGCTCGTCGTGGATCGCCAGCGTGCGCGCTGCGTCGAGCGCCTGCTCCACGGAGGCCTCGGCGACGTCGGTCGTCGAGACGTCGAGGCTCGGCCCGGCGAACACGAAGACGCGATACCGCGCGTCCTCGCGAGCCCACGACGCCTTCGCATCGACCTCGACCCAGCGCATCGCGCAGCCTCAGGCGGCGGCGAGCCCGACGGTCGGCGGCACCTCGTCGGCACGACGCGTGAGCACGACGGGGCCGTCCTCGGTGATGGCGACGGTGTGCTCGGAGTGGGCGGTGCGCGAGCCGTCGGCCGAGCGCAGCGTCCAGCCGTCGGCATCCATGCGCAGCTCGTCGGTGCCCGCCATGACCCACGGCTCGATCGCGAGCAGGAGGCCCGGTCGGAGCGTGTAGCCGCGGCCGGCGGCGCCGTCGTTCGCGACGTGCGGATCCTGGTGCATGGTCGAGCCGATGCCGTGGCCGCCGAACTGGCCGTTGACCGAGTAGCCCGCGCCGCGCAGCACCTCGCCGATCGCGTGGGAGATGTCGCCGATGCGGTTGCCCACGACGGCCTGCGCGATGCCGGCCTCGAGCGCGACGCGCGTGGCGTCGACGAGCGCGACGTCCTCGGGGCGCGTGCCGCCGACGCCGAACGTCAGCGCCGAGTCGCACGCCCAGCCGTCGACGATCACGGCGAGGTCGAGCGTGAGCAGCTCGCCCTGCCGCACGACGCGGTCGTAGGGCTTGCCGTGCAGCACGGCGTCCTCGACGGCGGTGCAGATGTGGAAGCCGAAGGGTCCGCGGCCGAACGACGGCGCGTAGTCGACGTAGCAGGAGGTCGCGCCGGCGTCGCGGATCATCTCGGCCGCCCACGCGTCGATCTCGAGCAGGTTCGTGCCGGGCACGACGCGATCGCGGACGGTCTGCAGGATGCGGCCGACGAGCTCGCCGGCGGGCTTCGCCGCCTCGACCTCGCTCTGGGACAGGATCTCGATCATGCGTCGCCTCCGGGTGCGTGCCGGTCGCAGATGCCGGTGATCTCGATGGTGTGCCGTGCGTCGCGGTAGCCGTGGTCGGCCGCGACCTGCTGCGTCCAGGCCTCGATGCGGTCGGCCTCGAGCTCGATGGTGCGACCGCACTCGCGGCAGATGAGGTGGTGGTGGTGCGTGGGGGTGCACGCGCGGTACACCGTCTCGCCGTCGTGCTGCACGGCGTCGGCGACGCCGTCGGTCTCGAGCGTGGCGAGGGCGCGATACACGGTCGCGAGGCCGACGGTCGAGCCGCCGTCGCGCATGGCGGCGTGCAGCGACTGCGCGGACACGAAGCCGTCGGCCGCGTCGAGCGCGTCGCGCACGGCCTCGCGCTGCTTCGTGGATCGTCGGCGCACGTCGGTCATGATGCGACCACGCTACCGGCGGCGGCCGACGGCGCGGTCGACGCGGGCGCGGCCGAGCGGCGCGGCACGAGGTGGGCGATGCCGACGACCGCCGCGGCGATGAGCGTGATCGCGCCGCCCGCCGACACCGACCACGCCCGGGACACGAGGAGGCCGGAGACGGCGCAGGCGATGCCGATGAGCGGGGCGACCCACAGCATCGTCGTGGCCGAGCGCACGAGGCGGCGCGCGGCGGCCGCGGGCGCGACGATGAGCCCGACGGCGAGGATCGCGCCGAGCGCGGGCATGATCGCGACGACCGTCGCGGCGATGAGCGCGAGCGAGACGGCCTCCGCGCGTGCGGGCCGCAGGCCGGCGGCGCGGAACCCCGCCTCGTCGAACGACGCGAAGAGGAGATGCCTGCCGTAGACGCCGAGCACGATCGCGGCGACGACGAGCACCACGGCGGTGAGCAGCAGGTCGTCGGTCGTCGTCGCGAGGATCGTGCCGGTGAGGAAGGAGCCGACGTCGACGGGCACGTGCGTCGACGTCTCGGCGAAGGATCCGACGGCGAAGCCGGCGGTGAGCATGATGCCGGAGGCGACGGCCGAGCCCTGCGTGGGGATGCGGCCGACGAGCGTCGCCACGAGCACGAGCGCGACGGCGGTCGCGGCGGCGCCGAGCGGGATCGAGATGCCGAGGATCGCGGCGAGCACCGCGCCCGGGAAGGTCGCGTGCGTGAGCGACATGGTGAAGAACGCACGGCCACGCAGCACGACGAGCACCCCCACGAGCCCGGCGAGGGCGCCGGCGAGCACGGCCTCGAGCAGGGCGCGGGTGAAGTAGTCGAGCATCATGCGGTCGCCCTCCGCGCGATGGCGCCGTCGCGCAGCGCCCCGCCTGCGAGCGCCACGAGGTACGCGGCGAGCATCGTGAGGGCGACGATCGACGACGGCGACGCCTGCACGCCCGCCGACGATGCGGCGAACGCGAGCGACATCCCGAGCCACGACGCCACCGCGGCGATGCCCGTGGCGACGATCGCGCCGGGCACGACGCGACGCGTGAGGGCGCGGGAGGCCGCGGCGGGCACGATGAGCACCGCGAGCACGAGCAGGGTGCCGACGGCGGCGGATGCGGCCACCACGACGAGCGCGATCGCGACGTTCGCGACGACGTCGGTGACGCGCACCGGCACGCGGGCGACGCGGGCGGCGTGCTCGTCGAACGCGCGCAGCACCTGCCAGCGCCACGTGACGACGACCGCGGCGACCGCGAGCGCGACGATCGCGACCGAGATGCCCAGCTGCGCATCCGTCACCGTCAGCAGGCTGCCGAAGAAGAACGACTCCATCTGCCCCGCCCACTCCGAGCGCAGCGACACGAGCACGACACCGAGCGAGAAGCATGCGGTGAGCACGATCGCGACGCCCGTCTCGGTGCCGGTGCGACGGGCGACGACGACGAGGATCAGGGCGGCGACGACGGCCGCGACGAGCGCCCCGGGCAGCACGCCCGCGGCGCCGGCGACGATGAAGCCGACGACGAGGCCGGGGAAGACGGCGTGCGTGAGGCCGTCGGAGGCGAACTCGAGCCTGCGCAGGTTCACGACGGTGCCGACGGTGCCCGCGGCGACGGCGAGCACGAGCAGCAGCACGAGCGGCCGCAGCATGAACGGCAGCTGGAAGGGCGTGACGAGGTCGAGCACGATCAGCGTCGGTCGGCGGCGCGCGGGTCGACGTCGTCGCGCGCGCCGTGCTCGCGGTGCGTGTCGTGCTCGTGGCCGTGCTCCGCCGCGTGGTGCTCGGCGGTGGCGAGGGTGTGGCCGTCGATCTCGATCGCGTGGTGCTCGAAGGTCTTGCGCACCTGCTCGAGCGTGAGCACGCATCCCGTGACGTCGAACGCGATCTGCTCGCGGTCGATGAGGAGCGTGCGCTCGCACACGGCGCGCGCGAGCTCGAGGTCGTGGGTCGTCACGACGAGCGCGACGCCCGCCGCCTTGAGCCGCTCGATGGCGTCGAGCAGCGACTGGCGGCTGGAGGCGTCGAGGCCGTTGAAGGGCTCGTCGAGCAGCAGCAGCGCTGGCTCGCCCGCGATGGCGCGCGCGAGGAGGCCACGGCGCTGCTGGCCGCCGGAGAGGTCGCCGAAGCGCGCCTTGCGGTGCGCGGCGAGGCGCACCGTGTCGAGCGCGGCGGCGACGGCCTCGCGGTCGGCTCGACCCGGCCAGCGCAGGCCGAGCCGCGCGGTGCGGCCCTGCATGACGACCTGCTCGAGCGAGATGGGGAAGGCGGCGTCGGTCGTCGTCGACTGCGGCAGCATGCCGATCGCACCCGGCCCCGTCGGCACGTCGAAGCGCTCCGCGTCGTGCGGCACGAGGCCGAGCAGGCCGTCGAGCAGCGTCGACTTGCCCGCGCCGTTCGGGCCGACGAGCGCGACGGCCTCGCCCGGCTCCACCGCGAAGGTCACGCCGGACAGCACCGTGCGCCCTCCCCTGCGGAAGGACGCACGATCGATGCGGACGACGCTCACTCGGCGAGCGTATCCGGCACCGGCAGCGGCTCGACGCCCCACGACTCGACGATGAGGGTCACGTTGTGCACGACGCTGCCCACGTAGGTCGCGCCGGGCGTGCCCTCGGCGCCGAGCGAGTCGGCGTAGAGCGCGTCCTCGCCCGAGTACACCTGCACGTCCGCCTCGCTCGCGATCGTCTCGGCGATCTGGGGGTCGATGCTCGTCTCCGAGAACACGGCGCGCACTCCGGAGTCGCGGATCGCGGAGACGAGGGCGTCGATGTCGGCGGCGCTCGGCTCGGCGTTGTCGTCGAACGACGGCATGACGCTGCCGACGATCGTCATGTCCGTCGCCTCGGCGAGGTACGAGAACGTGTCGTGGTTCGTGACGAGCAGACGCTGCTCGGCGGGCACCTGGTCGATGGAGCCGTGCACCCAGGCGTCGAGCTCCTCGAGCTGCGCGACGTACGCGTCGGTCGCGGCGTCGATCGCGTCGGCGTCCGCGCCGTCGGCCGCGGCGATCGCCGTGCCGATGGTCTCGGCCATGTGCACGACCTGGTGCGGGTCGCTCCACACGTGCGGGTCGGAGCCGCCGTGGTCGTGGTCGTGCTCCTCCTCGGCGTGCTCGTCGGCGGACTCCGACTCGGCGGGCTCGTTGGCGGACTCGGACGCGGCGGGCTCGGCGGATGCTCCGGATGCGGCGGGATCGGCGGACGCCTCGTCGGCGTGCTCCTCCTCCGCGTGCTCCTCCTCGGAGTGCCCCTCCTCGCCGTGCTCGTGCCCCTGTCCCTCGTGAAGGTGCACGTCGGCGGATGCGTCGACGAGCTCACCGTCGAAGCCCGAGGCCTCGATCGTGTCGTCGAGCCACTCCTCGAGCCCCGCGCCGTTGATGACGAGCACGTCGGCGTTCGCGAGCGCCGTGAGCGCCTCGGGCGTCGGGTCGTACGAGTGCGCCGACTGGCCCGGCTGCAGCAGCTGCGTCACCTCGGCGTCGTCGCCGACGATCTCGCGCACGACGTCGCCCATCTGCGTCGTCGTCGCGACGATCCGCAGCGAGCCGTCGTCGCCCGCTCCTGCGCCGGCCGACGCCGAGCAGCCCGCGAGGGCGACGGCGGATGCCAGCACGACGGCAGGCAGGGCGATGCGGGTGGAGAGGCGAGGCATGCAGGCGACGCTACTCGCGAATGAGAACCGTTGTCAAAATGCGTGTCCGCTGGAGCGCCCCGAAACCGGGTGCCGCGTCGTTTCGGCCCGAATCGGTTTCGGCGCTGCGTCTCGGCACACGGACGCTCGGCGTGTCGCGACCCGAGCCGTCTCGCCGGCCGGTGTGCCGAAAACGATGGCGGTCTCAACCGGTCGACGCACCACCGGTCACGTTGAGCGAGATCGGCGGTGTCACGCGCGTCGCGGCGCCTCCCGTCCGGCGTCGCGCCCTCGCGATGCAGGGCGCGCAGGCCCGAGGGCCCTCGCGTGTCGCTGGTCGCGAAGGCCCCCGGGAGCTGGTGGTCAGACCGCGGTGTACCCGCCGTCGATGACGATGTCCTGTGCCGTGAGGTAGGCCGAGGCGTCCGAGGCGAGGAACTCCACGAGCCCCGCGAGGTCGGAGGGCTTCGCCATCCGACCCTGCGGGATGCGAGCGACCCAGTCGTCGTGCAGCTGGGGCTCCTCGTCGAGGATCGCCTGCGTGAGGTCGGTGAGCACGTAGCCGGGCGAGATCGAGTTCACCCGGATGCCCGACGCTGCCCACTCGACCGCGAGCGACTTGCCGAGGTGCGACACCGCCGCCTTCGACGCGTTGTAGGACGCCGCCCACTGCGGCACGTTGACGATCGAGCCCGACATCGAGGCGATGAGGACGGCGCTGCCCGGCAGGCCCTCGCGCAGGAGTCCCGCACCGAACGCCTGCGCCGAGAAGAAGGTGCCGGTGAGGTTGACGTCGATCACCCGTCGCCACTGCTCGGCGGTGACGTCGATCGAGTCGCCGTTGATCTCGATGCCAGCGGCGGTGAGCAGCACCTGCGGCGTGCCGAGGCGCTCCGTGGCGGCGGCGAACGCTGCTGCGACGCCCGCCTGGTCGGTGACGTCGACGCGCTGCCCGTACGTCTCGACGCCGAACTCCGAGGCGATCGCGGCTGCGGCGTCCTCGACGGTGTCGAGGAGGTCGAGGACCGCGACCTTCGCCCCCGCCGCGGCGAACGTGCGGGCAAGGGTGAGGCCGATGCCGCGGGCTCCTCCGGTCACGATGGCGGTGCGGCCCTCGAGCGTGCTGGTCATGATGTCTCCTTCGTGGTCGTGCGGGTGTCGCGGATCTGGTGGGGGTGCGCCGAGCCCGCGCGTGCGCGGTCCCAGCCGAGTCGGGTGGCCGCGATGAAGGCGTGCGCGGCGTCGGCGCGGTCGGCGGCCGACGTGCCGGCGCCGCCGAGCACGCCGCTCGTGGATCCGGTGCCGTCGGCGCCAGCCGCCATGATCGCCTCCGCGATCGCGGCCGACGCGACCCCGCCTGCGTGCATCGCGTGCACGCGACGGTCGCCACCTGCGACGTGGATCGCCGCGCTCGACGCCGGGATCCAGGGCCGCACGGCATCCGCGGCATCGGCACCGATGAGCGCGGGTGGTTCGAGGAGCACGACGTCGGGCTGGAGGGCGGCGAAGCGCACCGCATCCGCATCGGTGTCCGCGCAGACGACGGTCAGCAGGCCGACGCCGCGCGCCCGCTCGATCGCGAGCGCGAGCTGCGCGTCGTCGAGCGGGTTCGCGTCGTGGTTGAGCATGACGCCGGCGGCCCCGGCGTCGATGAGCGACTCGGGCGTGACGACGTCCATGCTCGGTCCGAGGCCGGCCGTGCCCATGCCCTGCGCGAGCACGAGCACCCCGGCGCCGAGGTCGTGGACGGGCGCGATCATGGCCGTCGGCACGGTGACGAGCACCGTGACCCCGTGGGTCGCGCCCGCGGCGCCCGCGGCGATCGCGACGGCTTCGATCGCGTCGCGGCGCAGGAGGTTCTTCGGGCCGATCTCGAAGAACGGGGCGGTGATCCCGGCCCTGAGGAGCCCGTTCATGCGCCGATGAGCGCTCGGATGCGGTCGGCCGCGGCCGGCAGCGACACCTCGGGATCGCCCTCGGTGGAGCACTCGAGGTTGACGGTGCCGTCGTACCCGACGTCGCGGAGGGCGCCGAAGATGCCCTGCCAGTCGAGGTGACCGCTCCCGGGCAGGAGGCGGTTGCTGTCGCCGAGGTGGACGTGCGCGATGCGGTCGGCTGCGAGTCGGAGCGCCGCCGGCAGGTCCGCCTCCTCGATCGACATGTGGAACGTGTCGGGCAGCAGCCCCGCGTTCGGGTGGTCGACGGCGTCGACCAGCTCGAGGTTGTGCTCGACGAGGTTCAGGTAGCGGCTCTCGTAGCGGTTGAGCGGCTCGAGCAGCACACGCCCGTCGGAGCCTGCGACGACGTCGAGCATCTGCCGGTAGAAGTCGAGGAACTCGGCCGTCTGCTCGTCGTCGAGGCGGGCGTAGGGCGTGAAGAGCGGCAACGGGTCCTGCGCACCGTACTCGAACTCGATCTCGGTGACGAGGCCGAGCTCCGCGCACGCCTCCGCGGCCTGCAGGTACATGGCGCGGCAGCGGGCTCGCAGGTCGGCGTCCGCATCCATCGCCTTGCCGTAGATGGCGTCGGTGAGCACGAGCTCGACGGGCCGCACCCCGGTGGCGCGCTCGAGGGTGGCGAGCTCGCGGCGCACGGCGTCGCTCCACTCGTCGAGCGGCTGGAAGACGGCGATGGCGTCGTAGCCCCATCGCGCGAGCGACTCGGCCTTCTCGGTGAGGGTCGCGCCGGGCACCATGGGCGACGAGCAGGCGATCTGCATGGGGGTGTCCTCTCGGTCTGGGGTCGGGTCGGGGGTCTCGGGGATGCGGACGGCGGCTCAGCCGAACAGCCGACGGAGCCCGTCGTCGAACAGGCGATAGCGCTCGTCGTGCACGGACGCGTCGCGCGGTCGGTAGCGCGTGACCGTGGGCAGGGCGAGGTCGTCTGCGTCGGCGAGCGTGGCGAGCTCCCCCGCCTCGACGAGCGCCAGCACGGCGGCGCCGCGGCATGTCGCCTCCTCCTCGTCGGGCACGAGCAGGTCGACGCCGCACGCGTCGGCCTTCAGCTGGTTCCAGTGCGCGGATGCGGTGCCACCGCCGGTCGAGACGATCTGGCGGGCCCCGCCGAACGCGTCGACGTTGCGGCGGAGGATGTGCGCGACCCCCTCCTGCACGGCGTAGGCCATGTCGATGCGGTCGTGGGCGAGGTCGAGCCCGAGGAACGCGCCGCGCGCGGAGGCGAAGAGGTCGGGTGGCGCGACGCCCGTGAGGTAGGGCAGGAACACCGGGGCGGACGACGGGCGGACGCGACGGCCGCGTGCGAGGAGCGCCGTCTCGAGCTCGTCGTACGGCATTCCCGCGAGTCCCTCTCGTCGGAACCACTCGAGCGAGATGCCACCGCCATCGACCCCCGAGAACAGCACGACGTCGCCGTCGGCGATCCCCGCGTGGAACGACGCCGAGTGGGCCGGGTCGAACGCGAAGTCGCCTGCGAGCATCGACAGCGACAGCACGGTGCCCGCCGACTCGCTGACGACGCCCGGCAGGTACGAGCCGGTGCCGACCATCGCGCAGAAGTGGTCGAGCGCGCCCACGTTCACCCGCCAGGATGCGGCAGGCGGCATGGCGGCGGCGACGGCCTCCCGCACGACGCCGGCGTCCGCGCCCGCGGCCACCACGGTCGGCAGCTGCTCGGCGGAGATCGAGACGAAGTCGAGCATCGCCGACCACGGGGTGCCTGCGAGCACGTCGTGGAGGTACGTGAAGCCGCGGGTCGTCCGCTCTCCCAGGGCCCTGCCGGTGAGGCGCCGCACCAGGTCGTCCTTCAGCATGAGCACGCGCTCCGTGCGCTCGAGCGCGTCGGGCTCGTGCCGCGCGAGCCAGCGCAGCTTCGCCGCCGGCCACGTGGTCGAGGGTGTCGGCTCGCCGGTGATGGCGAACGCCTCCGCGGCGTCGAACCGCTCGCCCAGCTCGGCGGCCTCGATGCTCGCCCGATCGTCGAGCCACGAGATGGCGGGCCGCACGTCACGGCCGTCGGCGTCGACGAGCACGAGCGACTCCGCCTGCCCGGTGAGCGCGATCACGGCGTGATGGGATCCGGCATCCATGTCGCCCGCGTCCGAGGCCCGCGATGCGCACGAGCGGATGAGCCGCAGCACCGTCTCGAGCAGATCGGGCGCCGACAGCTCGACCCGGTCGCCGGAGCGCACGAGGTCGGTGGGCGCCGATGCGATCGCCAGCCTGCGCAGACGCTCGTCGAACAGCACCACCTTGGTGTTGGTGGTGCCGAGGTCGACGGCGTAGACGCGCATGTCAGCCGCCGACGACCAGCAGGTGCACGGTGCGGGTGCGCGCGCGCACCGCGTCGAGGTCGCCGAAGTAGACGCGGCCGAACTCGCCGAGCAGCAGCGCACCGTCGACGATCGGCACCGTCTCGGATCGGCCGAGGATCGACGAGACGATGTGCCCGTCGGTGTTCAGCCCCCACGACGGGTGCTCGTCGCGCAGCTCGGCGGCGTTGCGGATGTGGATGGGCCCGGGGTGCAGGTACTGCCCCTCGTTGCGAGTCGGCGGCGCGATCTTCGCGAGGACGTTGAGGGTGTCCTGCAGCAGCGCCTGCGTGCCGAAGTAGGTGACGTCCTCCGACTCCTCCTGCAGGATGACGCAGCAGCTCGTGTGCGCCGAGTACGCCACCGCGATGCCGTCGCGCACGTCGCTCGCGGCGACGAACGCCTGCAGCTGCTCGGTGACGTCGAAGAACTCCTGGCGGGCAGGCGTCTCGATCGAGATCGTCGTGTGCTGGCGTGCCATGCGGTCCTCCGGTGAGCGTCGTCGTTCGTCCGCCTCACCATCCCGAGGCGCAGCCGGGAGGGGAAGGTCGAAGGTGCGATGATTCGATAACCGGGGGTTATCAGGCGGCCTCCGGACCGGCATGAGGACGGTGGATGCGATGGCACGGCACGACATCACGCTGCGGCTGCTGCGGTACTTCGACGTGCTCGGCTCGGAGCTCAACTACCGCCGGGCGGCCGAACGGCTGTTCATCTCGCAGCCGGCGCTCTCGGCGGCCATCCGGCAGCTCGAGGGCCACGCAGGCGGACGGCTCTTCGACCGCGACACGCACTCGGTCTCGCTGACCCCCCTCGGCCGCGAGTGGCTGCCGCTCGTGCGCGCCGCCCTGCACGGCGTCGACGACGCGATCGACGCCCTCGCGACGCTCGTCGACGACGAGCACGTGCGCATCGGCTACCTCATCGGCACGGGCGCCGACCTGCTCTTCCAGCTGCTCGAGCATGCGGACCGGGCATTCCCCGGCCTCACGATCGAGACGGTCGAGCACGACTTCTCGGATCCGAGCGCGGGCCTCGCGGGCGGCACCTCCGACATCGCGCTCCTGCGCCCTCCGATCGACGTCGACGCCGTCGAGATGGTCACCGTCGCCGAGGAGTCGTGGGTCGCGTGCCTGCCACGCACCCACCGGCTGGCCGAGCGCACCGAGCTGACGATCGACGAGCTGCTCGACGAGCCGATCGTGGTCGCTCCCGCATCCGCGGGCCCATGGCGCGACTACTGGATGGCCGCGGATGCGCGCAGGGGTCGTCCGGCGAACGTCGTCGCCGAGGCGGCGACGTACGAGGCGGAGACGACGCTCGTCGCCCGCGGCGTGGGCATCAGCTTCACGACGTCATCGCTCGCCCGGCTCTACGACCGGCCCGGCATCCGCTTCGTGCCGATCGTCGATCGACCGGTCAGCCTCACCGCGCTGGCATGGCGCCGCGGGCGGCTGTCGACGTCGGCACGATTGCTGCTCCAGCACATGCTGAGCACGCTCACGAGCGATGACGGTCCTTCGACGCCCGGGCCTCGAGCACCCTCGCGATAACCCCCGGTTGTCAGCCGATAGCGCCTTGGTCCTTCCCGGCACGCGGGGTCGGCGGGTTCACTGCCGACAACGACCCCGGCTGTGGCCACGGCCCCAGCGAAGCGACGAAGCATCGAGGAGCACCCCATGACGGCATCAGCGACGCCTCCCGGCCCTGGACCCGACCTGGCTCCGCCGCCGCGCATGATCGGCGAGGACGAGGATGCCCGGCTCGCCGAGTTCGGCTACGAGCAGCGCCTCGACCGCTCCGTCGGCAAGATCGCGTCGTTCGCGATCGGGTTCTCGACGATCAGCGCCACGACGGCCGTCTTCCTCGGCTTCGGCGCCGGCTACCTCAACGCCGGCTCGCCGTTCATCTGGACGCTGTTCCTCGCGATCCCGGTGTTCCTCGTGTGGACGCTCATCGCCGCGGACGTCGCCGCGAAGATCCCCCTCGCCGGCTACGCCTACCAATGGACGAGCCGCCTCAACGGCTCGAGCTTCGGATGGTTCACCGGGTTCATCGCCCTGCTCGGCTGGATCTGCGGCATGACGAGCCTCGGCTACGTGTTCGCCGGCTACTTCGGCAGCGTCATGGGCTGGGAGCTGACGCAGACGACGCAGATCCTCATCGCCATCGGCGTCGTCGCGGTCTGCGTGCTCATCAACGCGTACGGCGTGCGGCTCGCGACGTTCATCAACAACATCGGCGTCGCGCTCGAGCTCGTCGTGACGATCGTGGTCACCGCGCTGGTCGCGATCGTCGCGTTCAGCGTGCCCGGCAACGCGCAGCCGCTGTCGTCGCTGTTCGAGGGCGTCGCCGGCGACGACGCGACGCCGTACATCGTGGCGTGGTTCGCTGCCGCCCTCGGCCCGTTCTTCGGGCTCGTCGGCGTGGAGGCCGTGGCCGACGTCGCCGAGGAGACGAAGAGCGCCCGAAGGGTCATCCCACGCACGATGTTCTACGCGTTCGCGGCGTCGTGCGTCATCGAGTTCTTCATGTACCTCGTGTACGTGCTGGCGATCAGGGATCCCGCAGCGCTCGAGGGGTCCGCGGCTCCGATCGAGGAGATCATCTCGCAGCAGCTCGGCCCGGTCGTGGCCCGCATCGTGATCGCGGTGGCGCTGACGAACATCCTCGTCTGCCTGCTGGCGAACGTGCTCGTCGGCACCCGCCTGCTGTACTCGCTGTCACGCGACAACATGATGCCGTTCTCGAAGCAGCTGCGGCACATCGCGCCGCGGCGCAAGTCGCCGTCGGCCGCCGTCATCACGCTCGGCGTGCTCTCGGCCCTGCTCCTGCTGTCGGCCCTCGTGTCGTTCCAGGCGTTCAACTACTTCCTGGGCATCGCGTCGCTCGCGTTCTTCACGACGTACGCGCTGCAGACGATCGGTCTGCTCATCGCCGCCAGCAAGGGCCGCATCCCCGCACCGGAGCCGGGCACGTTCGACCTGGGTCGCGCACGCATCCCGGTGCTCGTGCTGGGGCTCGTGATGTTCCTCGTCGTCGAGGCGGCATTGCTCCTCCTGCCGGCGTTCGCCGGCAACGGCGCCGTCTTCGCCGGCATCGTGGCCGTGGGGGCAGCGTGGTGGCTGCTGGTGCTGCGGAAGCGCATCGCCTCGGGCGAGGCGGGTCCGCACTACGCGAAGGAGCACCCGGACGCCGGCGCGGAGGTCACGATCCGCACGCCGTAGTCCGAGGACGCGAATGCGCCGGGCGGTCGCGCCCGGCGCATTCGCATGCGTCGCCGCCGGCGCGGCATGGTCAGGCGCGGTCGCCCGCGCTGCCCCGAGCACGCTGCACGAGGCGCTGGATGCCGAACAGCAGCGCGCCGCCGGCCAGGAGCGCCCCGCCGAGCAGCCACACGCGCGGCGACTGCTGCGTGAGCAGCAGCACGCACGACGCGACCCCGAGGATCGGCACGATGCGCCAGACGCGGAAGTGCGCATGCTCGACCCGATCGCGTCGCAGCACGAGCACCGCGACGTTCGTGCTGAT
Source organism: Agrococcus versicolor (assembly GCF_039531815.1). Classification (NCBI taxonomy): domain Bacteria; kingdom Bacillati; phylum Actinomycetota; class Actinomycetes; order Micrococcales; family Microbacteriaceae; genus Agrococcus; species Agrococcus versicolor. Next base: position 484,984 of record NZ_BAAAQT010000008.1, read on the forward strand.
GAAGACGACGAGCAGCAGGAGCACGACGGTCTCGGCCAGCAGCGCGAGGTCGCCGAGCGACGTGAGCAGCACGGCGACGAGCGTCGTCGCAGCGATCGCGACCCAGGGCGTCTGGCGGCGGGGCAGCACGCGCGACAGCGGCGAGGGCAGCAGCCCCTCCCCCGCCATGCCGTACGCGACCCGGCTCGCCATGATCATCGTCAGCAGCGCGCCGTTCGCGACCGCGACGAGCGCGATGGCGCTGAACAGCCACGCCGGCACGCCCACGCCGGTGGCCTGCACGACAGCGAGCAGCGGCCCCGAGGACGCCGCGAGCTCGTCGACGGGCAGCGCCACGGCGCTCGCCACGCCGATGAGGGCGTAGAGGATGCCGGCGACGAGTAGCGAGCCGAACAGCGCACGCGGGTACACGCGGCTGGGGTCGCGCACCTCCTCGGCCACGTTCGCCGACGTCTCGAACCCGACGAAGGAGTAGTAGGCGATGATCGCGCCGCCGAGGATCGCGGTGCCCGGTGCGACGTCGGGGCGCAGCTCGAGCGCACGGCCTGGCTCGCCGCCTCCGGCGCCCACCATGATCGCGACGGTCACGAGCACGAGCAGCAGGCCGGTGAGCTCGATCGCGGTCATGCCGACGTTCGCGCCGAGCGACTCGCGGATGCCGCGCGCGTTCAGCAGCGCGACGAGCACGAGGAAGGCGATCGCGGCCGGCACCGCCGGCACGTCGAGGAAGGTCGAGAGGTACTCGCCGGCGAAGGCGAGCGCGAGCCCGGCGGCGCTCGTGACGCCCGCGGCGAGCATGCAGAAGCCGACGAGGAAGCCGACGAGCGGCGTGCGGTACGCCCGTTGCGCGAACACGGCAGCACCACCCGCCTTCGGGTACTTCGTCACGAGCTCGGCGTACGACCCGGCGGTGAGCAGCGCGAGACCGAGCGCGACGAGCATCGCGATCCAGATCGCACCGCCGACCTCGCCGGCCAACGTGCCGGTGAGGGCGTAGATGCCCGCCCCCAGCACGTCGCCGAGGATGAAGAGGAACAGCAGCGGGCCGGTGATCCGCCTCGCGAGGCCGGGCTTCGCGGCGTCGGCGTCGCTGTCGGTCGTCGTGGCTGCCATGGGTGCTCCTCGGGTGCGGCGGCGTGGGGTCGCGGACGGGCGGCCGAGCGGTGTCGACTGCGGCCGCGACAGGCTCCCACCCACGACCGCGCCCGCGCACCCGGGGGGCGTGGAGCCGCAGGATGCGGTAGTGGGCGGGCGGCGTCACGCCGTCGGTCGCGCAGAGCCGCGGTGCGCCGTCGACCCCTGGCGAGCGGCGATCGGCCGGTCGTAGCCTGGTCGGCGAGGAGGTGCCCGATGACCGAGGATCCGCGGCTTCGCGCGGCGCGCTACCGGATCGGCGTCGACGACGGCCCGGCCGACCCGGAGGCACCCGTGCCGACGGCAGCCCAGCGGGCTGCCTACGTCGAGACGGCTCTGCAGCAGGCGATGCGGCGCGGCGAGTTCGACGATCTGCCCGGCGCCGGCAAGCCGCTCACCGACCTCCTGGAGGCGGCGCACGATCCGAACTGGTGGATCCGTCGGAAGATCGAGCGCGAGCAGCTCACGGGGCTCGCGCCGCCCGCGCTCTCCCTCCGGACCGAGGATGCCCAGCTCGATGCGCGCCTCGACCGGATGCACCGCGAGGCCGACGTGCGAGCGGCGCTCGAGGACTTCGACCGCCGCGTCATCGAGGCCAGGCGACAGCTGCAGGGAGGGCCACCGGTCGTCACGCAGCTGCGGGACGTGGATGCCGAGGTCGCGGCGTGGCGGGATCGCCGCGCGCAGCGGCAGCGCGACGCCGACGAGGCGGCCGCGCGCGCCGCCGCGGAGCACCGGGCGACGCCGTGGTGGCGCCGCCGACGGTCGCGCCGGTCGTCGGAGTGACGCGTCGCCCGATGATGCGCACGACTGCTGCACGGCATCCCGCCACCACCGTCGTCGTCACGGGCGTCGGGCTGGTCGGCGTCGGATTCGGCACCCTGCTGACCGCGGCACCGCGCAGGGGTGGCCGCTGGCTGCGCCTGGACGCGACGAGCATCCGCCGGCGACGCACCCTGGGCATCGTCGACCTGACGCTCGGCGTCGCCATCCTCGGCATGCGAGGCTCGCGACGCCGATGGCTGCCGCTCGCCGCGCACAGCGTGATGCACCTCCCCTACGCCCGCGAGTATCTGCGCGACAGACGACCGGTCGGCGCGGCCGTCATGTGCGGGCTGCTCGCGTTCGACGCGGTGGTCGCCGTGGCAGCACGACCGCGCTGACACGCGCCCCGCCGGCCTTGGCGCGCCACGCGTCGACGTCGTACGTTCGAACGCATGTTCGAACGGGGGTCACGCGGGGGCGCATCGTGCCCGAGCTGAGCGTCGAGCCCAGCGAGTGGGTCGTGATGGTGCACCGGCGCGCGTACGCCGTCATCCGACGCGTGACGATCGCCGGGGACGACGGCTTCTGGCGCGTGGTCACCGGCGAGGACGATCGATCGCGACGGCGCCTCATCGGCTACTGGGGCTCGCTCGAGGAGGCGGCGCACAACGCGCTCGCGTACGTCGAGCATCGACTGCCGAGCGCGTGGATGGCCACGGGCACGTCGACGTCGGTCGTCCCGCGCGCCGCGACGCCGCAGAGGCCGCTCCCTGGACGCTCGCCCGGCGAGCCGGGCATCGGCCCTGGCACCATCCCGCGCGGCCTCGACACCGTGTGGGGGCCGTCTCGCCGCGATCGTCGGGCGCAGCGGTGACGTCGTGGCCGACCGAGGGCCGCCGCTCCTCGCGTCGTCGCGATGCGCCCGGGCAGCATCGAACGGTTGTGCACGATTTGATTGCGTGCAATGCTTCTTCCATGGCCGTGACCGACGAGATGCTGTGCTTCGCGCTGTACGCCGCGACGCGTGCGACGACGCAGACCTATCGCTCGCTCCTCGAGCCGTGGGGGCTCACGTACCCGCAGTACCTCGTGCTCGTCACCCTCTGGGTCGAGGGGCCGCAGACCGTGAGCGGCCTCGGCGAGCGCATGCAGCTCGACAGCGGCACGCTCTCGCCGCTCCTCAAGCGCATGGAGGAGGACGGCCTCGTGCAGCGCGCGCGCAGCACCGCCGACGCGCGCATCGTCGAGGTCGCCCCCACCGAGCGCGGCATCGCCCTCCGCGGCGAGCTCGCCCACGTGCCCGCCGCGATCGCCGGCGCGATGGGCGTCGTCGGCGACCGCGACGACGAGCGCCTGCTCGCGCGGCTGCACGACCTGACGGCGTCGATGCACGCCGCCCGCGCCTGACGCCCCCACCCGACTTCCCATCCCGACATCCCAGGAGGATCACCATGGACGTGCTCTACACCGCTGAGGCGCTCTCGACCGGCGCAGGCCGCGACGGCAAGGTCTCGACCCCCGACGGCCGCCTCGGCCTCGACATGGCCGTGCCCGCCGAGATGGGCGGATCGGGCGAGGGCTCGAACCCCGAGCAGCTCTTCGCCGCCGGCTACGCGGCGTGCTTCCACTCGGCGCTGCAGGGCGTCGCCCGCGCGCAGAAGGTGCGCATCGCCGACTCGAGCGTCGGCAGCCGCGTGCACATCGGCCCCGACGGCTCCGGCGGCTACCGCCTCGCCGTCGAGCTCGAGGTCGTCATCCCCGACGTGCCGCACGAGCAGGCGCAGGCGCTCGCCGACGCCGCCCACCAGGTGTGCCCGTACTCGAACGCGACGCGCGGCAACATCGACGTGACCGTCACGGTCTCGGACGACTGACGTGGCCGACGCGCGCGACGACCGCCTGCACGGGCGCCGACCGGCCCAGACGATCGTGCGCGTCCTCATGGGCGTCGCGCTCGTGGGCGCGGGCATCGCCCACCTGACCGTCGCGCGCGACGACTTCCAGGCCCAGGTGCCCGAGTTCGTGCCGCTCGACCCCGACGTCACGGTGCTCGCATCGGGTGTCGTCGAGATCGCGCTCGGCTCCGCGCTCGTCGTCGCCAGGAGGCGGCGCACGATCGTGGGCGCCGTCGCGGCGGCGTTCTTCGTCGCCATCTTCCCCGGCAACGTCGCGCAGTGGGTGCACGGACGCGATGGCTTCGGCCTCGACACCGATGCCGCCCGCCTCGGCCGCCTCTTCTTCCAGCCGCTGCTCGTCGCGGGCGCCCTGTGGTCCACGGGCGCCGGGCACACGCTGCTCGCGCGCCTCCGCGCCCGCCGCAGCCGCTGATCCATCCCATCCACCGCTTCCGAGAGGAGCACCCCATGCGTGCAGTCGTGCACGAGACCTTCGGCGAGCCCGAGGACGTCCTCACCGTCGCCGAGCGACCCACCCCGGAGCCCGGCCCGGGCCAGGTGCGCGTGCGCACCCTGCTCGCCACCATCCACAACCACGACCTCTGGACGGTGCGCGGCACCTACGGCTTCGTGCCCGAGCTGCCCGCCGCGAGCGGCACCGAGGCCGTCGGCGTCGTCGACGCGCTCGGCGAGGGCGTCGACTCCCTCGCCGTCGGCGACCGCGTCATCACCGGCGGCACGTTCGGCGCCTGGGCGGAGCACTTCGTCGCCGACGCCTCGTCGCTCATCCCCGCGCCCGACGGCCTGCCCGACGAGGCGGCCGCACAGCTCGTGGCCATGCCGTTCAGCGCCGTGAGCCTGCTGCACGACCTCGACCTCGAGCCCGGCCAGTGGATCGTGCAGAACGCCGCCAACGGCGCCGTCGGCCGCATGGTCGCGCAGCTCGCCGAGGCGCGCGGCGTGCACGTCGTCGGCCTCGTGCGGCGCGCCGCGGCGATCGACGAGCTGCGCGAGGCAGGCATCGAGCGCATCGTCGCGACCGAGGGCGACGACTGGCGCGAGCAGGTGACCGCGATCACCGGCGGCGCCCCGATCGTCGCCGGCGTCGACTCCGTCGGCGGCGCATCGGCCGGCGACGTGCTCTCGGTGCTCGGCGAGGGCGGCACGCTCATCGCGTTCGGCGCGATGGACTCCCCCGTGCTCGAGCTGCGCTCCGGCGACCTCATCTTCAAGCAGGCGACCGTGCGCGGCTTCTGGGGCGCGGTCGTGAGCCGCACCATGGATGCGGCCACGAGGCAGGCGCTGTTCGGCGAGCTCGCGGAGCGCATCGGCCAGGGCGTGCTCACGCTGCCGGTGTCGGGCATCCACGCCTTCGAGGACGTGCGCGACGCCGTGCGCGCCAGCATGACGGCCGGCCGCGTCGGCAAGGTGCTGCTGCGTCCCTGACGCACCCTCGCACATGCGACGAAGGGCCCCGATCCTTGCGGATCGGGGCCCTTCGTCGTGCTGCGGCGCTACGCCCGGCGGCGACGCACGAGCAGCAGCACCGCACCCGCGAGCAGCAGGAGCAGGGTCACGCCCAGCAGCGCGAGCGGCAGCTCGCCACCCGTGCGCGGCAGGTCGACGCCCGGGATGGGCGCCGGGGCGACCACCGGTGCCGCCAGCGGGAAGTCCGCCGTCAGCACCGACTCGCCCGGCCCCACCTCGACCGCGACGGACTCGTCGCCCGTCGTGACGACGTAGCCCGCGGGCGCCGTCGCCATGTCGATCCGCACCGTGTACCGGCCCGGCGCGACGTCCTCGAACAGGTACGACCCGTCCTCGGCCGTGACCGTCTCGGCCACGACGCGACCCTGCGCGTCGAGCAGCTGCACGGTCACGCCGCCGAGGCCGCGCTCCCCCGCATCCTGCACGCCGTCGCGATCCTCGTCGTGGAAGACCACGTCGCCGACCGAGCCGGTGGGCACGAGGCCGTGCTCGACCGAGCCGACGCCGTCGACCGGCACCTGCACGACGACCTCGGCGGGCGTCGAGCCCACGAGGTGCGGCGGCACGGTGTCGAGGTCGATGCGCACCGACCAGTCGCCGGCGGGCACGTTCGGCAGCGTCCACGCGCCGTTCGCATCCGTGACGACCGTCAGCTCGATCGGGCCGAGCGGGCCCTGCCACGTCACGACGACCGTGACGTCCGGGATGCCCGGCTCGTCGTCGTCGCGCACGCCGTCGCCATCCCCGTCGACCCACACGACGCCCTCCAGCGTCTGCGTGCCGACGACGGGGAAGTCGACGTCGTCCCGTGCGTCGCCATCGGCGAGCACGATCTCGACGCTCGTCACCGGCTCCTCGAGCGCGCCGCCGAAGGGCGCCGTGCCCGCGGGCAGCGACTCGGGGTCGTAGGAGACGAGGGTCGGTCCGGTGGGCAGTCCCTCGACGAGGTAGCGCCCGTCGGCATCGGTCGTGACGACGACGGCCAGGTCGTCGTCCGTGCCGAGGATGCCGTCGACGCCGGCGGAGACCACGGTCACCGCGACGCCGGGCACGCCGGGCTCCAGCGCCGACTGCGCGCCGTCGCCATCCACCTCGAGCCACACGGTGTCGCCCACAGAGGCGCCACCGACGAACCCGAAGTCGAGCTCGTCCCGCGTCTGGCCGGGCTCGAGCGTCGTCACCGCACGGGAGTCGTCCCCGCCGTCCGGATCGGCGCTCGGCACGAGACCCGCGGGCACGCCCGTGAGCACCACGTCGAACGAGCCTGCCGGGAGGCCGCCCACGCTCCACGCGCCGTCGTCTCCGACGGTCGTCGTCCACGTGCGCTCGTCGCCCGTGCCGGGCTCGCCGTCGACGCCGTGCCACGTGACCGTGACGGTCACGCCCTCGAGGCCGGGCTCGCCGTCCCCGCGCTCGCCGTCGCCGTCCAGGTCGAGCCAGACGAGGTCGCCCAGCACGCCGGAGCCGGCGAAGCCGAAGTCGACGGCGAGATCCTCGACGCCCACGCCGTCCGCCGAGACGAGCTCGACGGTCGCGACGCCATCGGCACCCTCCACGACACCCGCGTCGACGCTCGGCGCGAGGCCGGCCGGCACGCCGTCCGCGACCGCGACGACGTAGGTGCCGTCGGGCAGGCCGGTCGCGCCGTAGCGGCCGTCCGCATCCGTCGGGAGGGTCGGGATCACGACGTCGTCCGCCGTGCCGAGCTCGCCGTCCGGGCCGAGCCAGGTCACGACCGTCGAGACGCCGACGAGCCGCGGCTCGCCCTCGTCGTCGACGCCGTTCGCGTCGTCGTCCCACCAGATGGCGTCGCCGAGCGCATTGAGCCCCTGGTAGCCGAAGTCGACGTCGAGCCGCTCGCGGCCCGTGTCGCCGAGCGCGACGAGCGCGGTCGACGGGTCGCCGTCGTCGGGGTCGGTCACGTTGGCGGCGCGGTCGGCGATGCCGCCGACGATCGTCACCGAGAACGCGCCGTCGGGCAGGCCGTCGACGCGGTAGGCGCCGGAGGCGTCCGTCGTCGCCGCGAAGACGAGGTCGTCGGCGGTGCCGAGCACGCCGTCGCGGCCGGCCCACGTGAGCTGCACGGGCTGGGCGGGAACGCCCGGCTCCGTCGTGCCCTGCGCGCCGTCGGCGTCGAGGTCGAGCCACACGAGGTCGCCGATCGAGCCTGCGCCGCGGAAGCCGAAGTCTGCCGTGGCGTGCGCCTCGCCCGTCTCGAGCGCGACGTTCGCGACGCCGAGCGCGACGCCCGACTCCGCGTAGGTCGGCAGGAGGCCGGCCTGCAGCGTGGCGAGGTCGACCGCGACGACGTAGTCGCCTGCGGGCAGCCCTGCGAAGCCGTACGCGCCGGAGGCGTCGGTCGTGGTCGAGAAGACCTCGTCGTCTGCGGTGCCGAGCTCGCCGTCCTCGCCCTCCCACGTCAGCAGCACGCGCACGCCCTCGAGGCCGTGCTCGGCCTCCGAGCGCTCGCCGTCGGCATCGAGGTCGAGCCACACGAGGTCGCCGATGGAGGCGGAGCCGCCGAAGCCGAAGTCCACGTCGGTGCGCGAGCCACCCGCGCCGAGCTCGATGGTCGCGCTGCCGTCGGCGTCCTCGACGGACTGGCCGTCGACGTCCCACGTCGGCGTCACGCCGGCCGGGAGCGACTCGGCGTCGACGGCGACGACGAACGTGCCCGCGGGAAGGCCCGCGAAGCCGTAGGAGCCGTCGGCGGCCGTCGTCGTGGTGAGCACGACGTCCTCGAAGCCCTCGCGCTGCCACGTGAGCGTCACGACGACGCCCTCGAGCCCCGGCTCGTCGACGCCCTGCGCGCCGTCGCCGTCTCGGTCGAGCCACACGAGGTCGCCGATCGAGCCGGTGCCGACGTAGCCGAAGTCCTGCGCGAGCGAGCCCGCGCCGTCGAGCGTCACCGTCGAGGCGCCGCTCGACGCGAGGCCATCGGCGTCGAACGTCTGCTGCACGCCGGCAGGCAGGCCACCCGTGACCGTGACGGTCCACGAGCCCTGCACGACCTGCGCGAAGAGGTAGCCGCCGTCGGCGTCGGTCACGGTCGTGAACGACAGGCCGTTCGGGCCGTCGGCGCGCAGCGTCACGCCCTCGATGCCGGGCTCGCCCGCATCCTGCACGCCGTCGCCGTCGAGGTCGAGCCACACGCGGTCGCCGAGCACGACGTCGGCGAAGAAGCCGAAGTCGACGTCGTCGAGCGTCTCCCCGTCGCCGATGCTGCCCGCCGCCTGCGAGTCGCCGTCGGCGTCCTCCTCGGCGTCGGGGTCGAACGTGTTGGCGATGCCCTCGGGCAGCGGTCCGACGACGCGGACGACGTAGGAGCCGGCCGGGAGGTTCGCGAATCCGTACGCGCCGTCGGCGTCGGTCGTCGTCCGGAAGGTCGACACCTCGCCTGCGGGGCCGGTGAGCACGAGCTCGAGGACGACGCCCTCGAGTCCGGGCTCACCTGCGTCGTCGACGCCGTCGCCGTCGCGGTCGAGCCACACGCGGTCGCCGAGCGAGCCGGTGCCCGCGTAGCCGAAGTCGAGGTCGACGCGACGCTCGGCGGCGCCGAGCACGATGGTCGTCTCGCCGTCCACGGTCGAATCGAGCTCGGTCACGGGACCGTACGAGTCGAGCGCCGCGGGCAGGGCGACGCGCACGCGCACGTCGCCGGCGGGGACGCCGGTCATCGACCACGCACCGGCCTCGTCGGTGGTCGTGGTGCGCGTGACATCGTCGGCCGTGCCGAGGTCGCCGTCGAGGCCTGCCCAGACGACGGTCACGGTCGCGCCGGGGATGCCGGCCTCGCCCTCGTCCTGCACGAAGTCGCGATCCTGGTCGAACCAGACGAGGTCGCCGAGCGAGCCGGCGCCGCGGACGCCGACGTCGGCATCGCGGTGCGCCTCGTCCTCGTCGAGGACGACGGCGAGGATGCCGTCCGCCGCGCTGCCATCGCCGTCGAACGACGGCACGAGGCCGTTCGTCGCGAGCACGGGCGACGCGCGATCGATGCGCACGTCGTAGGTGCCGCCGGGCAGGTGCTCCACGAGGTAGCGACCCTGCTCGTCGGTCACGACGGTGCGTGCGGGCTCGCCGCCGCCCTGACGGGTGACGATGACCGTCACGCCTGCGAGCAGCGGCTCGCCCTCGTCGATCACGCCATCGCCGTCGACGTCGTACCAGACGGTGTCGCCGATGGAGGCGAGGTCGACCTCGACCTCGACGACGTCGTCCGCGGCCTCGTACACCGGGTGCACGCGCTGATCGGCGTCCATCCTCGAGTCGAGCGGCAGGCCGTAGCCGGATGCCTCGGCCGTGTTCACGACCTCGGCGCCGTCGACCTCCTGCGACTCGTCCCATGCCGACGGCACGACGACCGAGTACGCGATCGTCACCGTCTGGCCCGGCGCGATGGGGCCCGCGATCTGCCAGACGAGCGTGCCGTCCGCCATGTCCTCGTCGACGCGATCGATGTCACCGGCCTGCGTGAGGTCGGTCGCGTCGACGTAGCCCTCGAGGCGTGCGTCGATCGAGTCCAGGGCGGCAACGTCGTACGCCGGCGAGGTGCCGGTGTTGGTCACGGCGATCGTGTACTGCAGCGTCTCGCCCGGCTTCGCGCGGCGCGTGTCGGCGTCGCCGACCTGCCCGACGACGTCCTTGTCGAGGACGAGCACGGGCGCCACGATGCCGACGTTCGCCGGCGAGCTCGGGGTCGCGGCGTCGAAGGAGCCGGCGGCGGGCACGCCCTCGGGGGTGCCGGCGACGCGGTCGGTCGTGTCGAAGTGCACGGCCGCCGTGTTCGTGACCGTCTGGCCGGATGCGGCGGGGCTCGCGACGTACCCGGCGTACCGGATGGTCACGACGCGCTCCGTGGGCACGGCCTGGAGGTCGCCGAGGAAGAAGCCGATCGTGCCCGTGTCGCCCTGCTCGGAGAGCGGGTCGACCGCGATGGGGCCGGTCGCCGAGACGAAGCGGTCGTAGACGATGCCGGCGGGGAGCCGGTCGAGCACCGTGGTGTCGAACGTCTGCGTGTTCGCGGGGATCGTGACGACCACCTGGTACTCGACGGTCTGGCCGATGGTCGCCGACGGCGTGAGCGCCGTCTTCGCGATCGTCGGGTTCGCGGGCACGACCTGGATGCCGTTCGTGCCCGCGTAGCCGCCTGCGGTCGAGGCGCTCGTGCGCTCGCCGGCGACGACGCCCGACAGCGACGTGCCCGTGACCGCGACGGTGTTGCGCAGCGTCGTGCCCGCCGTGAGCGGCGAGGCGACGACGACGCGGTAGCTCAGCGGCTGCGATGCGCCGGGAGCGAGGGACGCGATCGTCCATGTGATGGTGCGTGCGGACTCGTCCCACGCGCCGCCGCCGGGCAGCGTCGCGTCGCCGACGACGGGCCGGTTGGCCGCGTCGAGGGGCGTGAGGTCGACCGGCAGCGTGTCGACGACCTGCAGGTCGTGCGCCGTCGAGCGGTTCGTCGCGTTCGCGGGGGTCACCGTGTAGGTCAGCTGCTGGCCGGGCGAGACGACGCCGTCGGCGTCGTCGTGGCCCTTGCGGATGCTCAGGCTCGGCTCGACGATCCGCACCGAGTTGGTGGCGCGGGGGCCGGAGACCGCCGTCGTCCCGCCCTGGGGGTACCACGTGACGGTCGCGCTGTTGCCGATGGTGCGTCCGTGGACGTTGGCGGCGACGTCGTCGATGCGCACGCGCATCGTGAGCACGAGGACGTCGTCTCCGCTGCCTGCCGGGTTCGTGTACGTCTGCCCGAGCTCGATCCGGCCGTCGTTCACGCCGCCCGTCACGGACATCGTCTCGAGGAGCGGACCGCCGTTGAGGGTGCCCGAGCGATCGAGGATCGTGTAGCCCGTGTTGGGAGCGCTCATCGCGTCGACGACGAAGCCGCGCTGCATCGTGGTGCCCTCGGGCACGACGACCGTCACGGTGTAGGTGACGACCTCGCCGATCGTCGCCTGGTTGGCGAGCGCGTTGCCTGCCTCGGTGACGCTCGTGGTGTTGCTCTTCGTCACCGTCGGTGCGTCGATCGTGACGCGAGCGTCGTCCCGCGCGGCCGGGGTGCCGGCCGTGGGCGTGAGGGTCGTGTCGACGTTGCTCGCCGGGACGTGGGTGGTCGAGGCGCCGACGTTCGACGTCGTGACGTACTGGCGCACGCCCGCCGTGTTGGTCAGCGCGGTGCTCGGCGCGTAGGTGTCGGGGATGCGCACCGTGTACGGCAGCGCGAGCGAGCCGCCCGCGGCGATCGCCAGGTCGTCCCACTGCAGCTGCGCACGGCCGCCGACGACGGTGCACGTCGCGCCGTCGACCGACACGGCCTCGCAGCCGATGCCGGTGGGCAGGAGGTCGCGGACCGAGAGCCCGGTGACGTCGACGCCGCCGGCGTTGCGGATCGTGACCGTGTACGGCACGACGTCGCCGCCGTTGACGACGGTCGCGGTCGTCGACTTGTCGAGCGTCACGAGCGGCGCGGCGAAGGTCGCGGAGGCGTCGTCGCGCAGCTGCAGGACGTCGCCGTCGGTGTTGCGGTAGGCCAGCTTCGCGAGGTTGGCGACGAGGTCGTCGCTCGCGAGGCCCGTCTCGCCGGTGACGGTCGTGGAGATGACGACCTGGAAGACCTCGCCCTGCGCGGCGTCGGGCACGTCGGCGAGATCCCACGTCAGCGTCTGGCCGTCGACGACGAACGCGCTCTCGTTCGGCACGATCGAGCCGGTGTACGCGACGCCCTCGAAGGCGAAGCCGGCGGGCAGGAAGTCGCGCACGACGACGTCGAGCGTGTCGAGTCGGCTCGGGAAGGTCGCGGTGACGCGCCAGCAGACGCGGTCGCCGACCGCGAAGGCGCCTGCGGCGACCTCCGGCGACCATGCCGCGCTCGCGCAGTCGAGGCTGCCGCCGGCCGCCGGCGCGTCGGAGACGTCCTTCGACAGGGTGACGGTGCCCGTCGTCTGGCCGGCGCTCGAGGCGTCCAGGATCGGCAGCTGCGACGTGGTGCCGTCGTTCGCCGTGATGACGGTCGCGGTCGTCGAGAGCTCGACGGCGTTCGTCCAGCCGTCGTTCGCGGCGATGGGACCTGCGTCGCGGTAGTCGGCGAGCGTGCGTGCCGTGTACTCGATGACCGTCGAGGCATCCGGCGTCGTGAAGCCGGGCAGCACCCACGTGATGCGCTGCGTCCCGTCGCCCAGCACGACGACCTCGACGGGCTGCACGGTCGACGAGACGTACTCGAGCGAGGTCGGCAGCGTGTCGACGACCGTGATCTCGCCGGTCGAGAGCGCGTACTCGCTCGACTCGACGAGCAGGCCCCACTGGCTCAGCGTGCCCTGGCTCGTGACCTCGTCGCCCGAGCGCACCGACTTGTGGATCGAGACGTCCTCGGCCGAGACCGTGTAGGTCGACGAGACGGTGCGCGCGGCGCCGAGCGTCGTGCCCGTGGCCGAGACGCCGTTGACGAGCGACTGCTCGTCCACCGTCAGGGCGCCGGTGTTGTTCGCGAGGTTCGCCGTGTGCACGTCGAGCTCGGCGACGACGTTCTGTCGCAGCGGGATGGCGGCAACGTAGTCGAAGCGCAGCTCCGAGCGCGCGCCGACGCTCGAGCCCACGCCGCTGGCGGCGAGCGCCTGGGCGCTCCACTCGACGCGCGTGTAGACGCCCGCGGCGAGCGGGCCCTCGCCATCGGGGTCGGTGTCGACCGTCGTGACGCTCGTGGGCTCGATGCAGGGGTTCGCCGTCGCGCCGACGCCGACCATCCGACCCGATCCCGGGTACTCCTCGGTGTCCGCGGGGCTGGCGTCGACCGTGCCGCAGCCGAGGAACTCGAGGCCGGCGGGCAGGTGGTCGACGACGGAGAGGCCGGTCGTCGGCACGGTCAGGTTGTTGCGCACCGTGATCGTGTAGACCGTCGCGTGATCCTGTGCGCCGCGCAGCAGCTCCGCCTCGGCGCTCGGCTCGGACTTCGAGACCTCGAACGCGGCGATCGTCGTGCTCGCGTCGTCGGTGTTCGCACCGGTCGTGTCGTTCAGCTGCGGCTGACCCTGCGCGTCGAAGCGTGCGAGCGTCCGCGGGTTGGTCGAGGCTGCCGCGGCGATCTCGACGCCGACCGTCGAGCCGATCGTGGCGGTGGCGGGCGCCTGGAAGGTGGCCTCGAGCGAGACGCTCGCGCCGCGCACGAGGTCGGCGACGTTCGTCCACACGGCGAGCACGCGACCGTCGGCCAGCGTCGTCACGACGGGCGCGGGGTCGCTGGGGCTCGTCGATGCGACGCCGGTCGAGCCTGCGGGCAGGATCGCGCGGAACGACAGGTTGTAGGCGTCCGTGCCCGTGCCGTTCGTGGCGGTGAGCGTGAGCGGCACGACCTCGCCGAGCAGCACCGATGCGGGCAGCGACGCCTCGGCACCGATCGCGATCGCGCCCTGCGGCCCGGCCGCGACGAGCGTCTCGACCGCGGGACGCGGCTCGGCGGCGGAGGCGGCGGCGGCGGGCGCGAGCGCGGGTGCCACGAGCGTCGTGGCGAGCAGCGCGGCGGTCGCGAGGGCGGCCGTGATGGCAGGGCGGATGCGGCGAGACATGGGGCTCCGAAGGCGTGACGCGCTCTCGCGGCGGCGCGTGGCTGCGCGGCGAGAGAAGACGGTGAGGGAAAGGGCGATCTTTGCTCACCATTCGGTGACCGATGCTCACCATATATCGAGGATCCCTCGTCGCACCAGAGACGGCGTGTCTCACGTGCCCGTGTACCCCGAGCGGGGGGCACAGAGGATGCGCACGGGCCCATCGATGCCCCTGCCCGACGGTGCCCCGACCTATCCTGTCCACATGGATGCGCGCCCGGTGATCCTCCTCGCGACCGACGACGCCGCCGACTCGATCGAGCGCGAGTTCCGCGCCCGCTACGACCGCGACTACCGAATCGAGGTCGCGCCCGACGCGGCCTCGGCCCTCACGCTGCTCGCCGAGCTCGTCGCGGCCGGCTCGCCCATCGCGATGCTCGGCGCTGAGCGCCACCTGCCCGACTCCACGGGCCTCGAGCTGCTGCACGAGAGCCAGCGGCTCGCGCCCGCGGCACGACGCGTCGCGCTGCTCGTGACCGGCGAGTACGCCGGCGCCATCGACGAGATGCGTCGTGCGATCCTGCGTCGCGACATCGACACGTTCGTGGGGGTGCCGCGCGGCAAGCGCGACGAGGAGTTCCACATCGCGCTCACCGAGCTGCTGTCCGAGTGGGGATGGTCGGTCGCGGGTCCCGTGGTCTCCTCCGCCGACATCGTGGCCGAGCCCGGCGACCGCCGCGTCGGCGCCATCCGCGACCTCCTCGACCGGCTCGGCATGCCGAACCGCACGCTCGCACCCGACGACCCCGAGGCGCTCGGCATGCTCGAGCTCGCCGGCCCCGACCCCGTCCTCCCGCTCGTGCGCTCGTTCACGGGGCAGGTGCTGCAGGATGCGACGCCCGCCATGGTGAGCGAGGCGATGTACGGGGGCTTCGACGCGATCCCCGACGGCGAGGTCGCCGACGTCGTCGTCGTGGGCGCGGGACCGGCGGGGTTGGCGGCCGCCGTGTACGCCGCGTCCGAGGGGCTGTCGACCATCGTGCTCGAGCGCGATGCGATCGGCGGGCAGGCGGGCTCGTCGTCGATGATCCGCAACTACCTCGGCTTCCCCCGCGGCATCTCGGGCATGCGCCTCGCGCAGCGCTCGCGCATCCAGGCGGGCCGCTTCGGCGCGCGCTTCTACACGGGGCGCTCGGCCGTGCGCATCGAGCGCGGCCCCGAGCACGAGCCCGAGCACCACCATGTGCTCGTCGACGGCGCGCAGATCTGCGCCCGCACCGTCGTGCTCGCGACCGGCGTGCAGTACCGCAGGCTCGACGTCGACGGCGTCGACGAGCACGTGGGCAATGGCGTCACGTACGGCTCGGCGACGACGATGGCGCGCGAGATGCAGGACCGCGACGTGTTCGTCGTCGGCGCCGGCAACTCGGCCGGGCAGGCCGCGGTGCACCTCGCGAAGTTCGCGCGCTCCGTGACGATGCTCGTGCGTCGCGGCAGCCTCGCCGAGACGATGTCCGACTACCTGATCCGCGAGATCGCCGCGACGCCCGCCGTGGACGTGCGCTGCCGCACCGTCGTCGTCGACGGCGGCGGCGCCGCCCGGCTCGAGCACCTCACGGTCGAGGATCTCGACACCGGCGAACGCGAGACGCTGCCCGCCGACGGGCTCGTCTGCATGCTCGGCGCCGAGCCGTCGTGCGACTGGCTGCCCGACGACATCGCGCGCGACGATCACGGCTTCGTCGTCACCGGCCGCGACGTGCCGAGGGAGGCGTGGATCGACGACGTGCCACCTGCGAGCCTCGAGACCACGGTGCGCGGCATCTTCGCCGTCGGCGACGTGCGCGCCGGCTCGATGAAGCGCGTCGCGTCGGCCGCGGGCGAGGGCGCCTCCGCCCTCCCGCTCGTGCACGCGGAGCTCGCCCGCCTGCGCGCGCTCCAGCTGCGAGCCTGATCGGTCGGCGGCGCCCTCCGACCGCTACGAGCGGCGACGCTCCAGCACCGGCTGCCATGCCTCGAGGGCCGCGATGAGCGTGCGGGCGTCGTGCGGGCCGCGATGCCGCGTGCCGTTGAGGAAGAACGTCGGCGTGCCGCGCGCACCCGACTCGTGCGCCGATCGCGCGTGCGTGCGCACCCTGCGCGCGAGCGCCTCGTCGCGGATGTCCTCGTCGTACCGCTCGAGGTCGAGCCCCACCTGCTCGGCGTATCGGCGCAGATCGTCCGCCTCGAGGGCCGACTGGTTCGCGAAGAGCACGTCGTGCATCTCCCAGAACCGGCCCTGCCTGCCGGCGGCCTCGGCGGCGATCGCGGCGCCGCGCGCGTGCGGGTGCACGTCGTCGAGGGGAAGGTGACGCACGACGTAGCGCACGCGGTCGCCGAAGTGGTCCTTCATGTCCTTCCACATGCCGGTGGCGCGCGCGCAGAAGGGGCACTCGAAGTCGAGGTACTCGACGACGGTGAGCACGGCATCCTCCGTGCCGCGCACGTGGTCGCGCTCGAGGTCGACCTCGGGCTCGAGCGTCGAGGGCAGGTCGGCCTCCGTCTCGCCCATGCGTGTGCGTGCGACGCGGAAGACGATCCAGCCGAGCACCCACGACAGCACGAGCGCGATGAGCACGCCGACCGTCGCGGCATCCGCCGTCGCCCCCTCGAACGCGAGGGAGATGATGAGCAGCGACATCGTGAAGCCGATGCCGGAGAGCGCCGCGCCGCCCGCGACGCTGCCCGGGCCGACGCCGTCGGGCAGGCTGCCGAGGTTGGCGCGCACGGCTGCCCACGCGCCCAGGGCGATGCCGCCGAGCTTGCCGAGCGTGAGGCCAGCCACGACGCCCCACGTCACGGGGCTCGTCAACGCATCGGCCAGCACGCCGCCACGCAGGTCGACGCCCGCGTTCGCGAGCGCGAAGATCGGCACGATCACGAGCGACACGGGCCCGCGCAGCACCTCGTGCAGGCGCTGGTTGACGGAGATGGATCGCGACAGGCCGCGCTGCACGAGTCGTGCGACCCCAGCGTCCGGCGACTGCCAGTAGTCGCGGAAGAGGTGCTTCGCGGCCAGCACGTCGCTGCGCTCGGTCGCCGCGGCGGGCACGAGCAGACCCGCCGCCATGCCCGCGAGCGAGGGGTGGATGCCCGACAGCAGCGTCGCGGCCCACAGCACGACGATGACCGTGACGTACGGGCTCGACCGCCACTGCCTGGCGCGGCCGAGCCAGAAGAGCAGCGCGAGGCAGACGAGCGCGATGCCGAGCGGCATGAGCTGCACGTCGTCGGTGTAGAAGACGCCGATGATCGCGACGGCGAGGAAGTCGTCGACGACGGTGAGCGTCAGCAGGAACACGCGCAGCTGGCCCGAGATGCGCGGACCGACGAGCGCGAGGGCGCCGAGGAGGAACGCGGTGTCGGTGCCGATCACCACGCCCCATCCGCTCGCCGCCTCGCGGCCCGCGATCGCGAGGTAGATGACGGCCGGCAGCGCGACGCCGACGAGCCCGGCGACGAGCGGCACGATGGCTCTGCTTCGCTGCCGCAGGGATCCGACGGCGAGCTCCTCGCGCACCTCGAGCCCGATGAGGAAGAAGAAGATCACCATGAGGCCGTCGTTCACCCAGTGGTGGAGGCTCAGGTCGATCGCGAAGTCGCCGACCGTGACCGCGGCATGCGTCTCCCACAGGCCGACGTACGCGTCGGACCACGGCGAGTTCGCCCACGCGAGCGCGACGATCGCGACCGCGACGAGCAGCAGCGCGCTCCCCGACTCCGTGCGCAGCCGATCGATGACGGCCTGCGCCCACCCGGTTCCACGTGCCATGCAGTGCCCTCTCGCCGCATCCGACCGTGCTTGCACGGTACCCGTCAGGGTGCGGCAACGCGTGGACGGGGGATGCGCTTCCCGGCGAGGGAGGCCCTGGCGGGTCCTGGCTCCGGATCAGCCGTTCCCGTTGCCGTTGCCGCTGTTCGAGCCGGGGCCGTTGCCGTTGCCGTTGCCGTTCCCGTTCCCGTTGCCCGTGCCGCTGCTCGAGCCGGAGCCGCCGCCCGTCGCCGGGGCGTCCGTGACGACCGGCTGCTGCGGGGTGACGTCGACGACGGTGGTCGGGGTCTCGACCGGATCGGCGACGGTGGGGGCCTCGGCCGGATCGGCGACGGTCGTCGGCGAGGGCGCGATGGACGGCTGCGCCGTCTCGGCGACCTCGACGGGTGCGTCGGGCGTCGCGGGCGGCTGGAGCGCGATGGCGTGGACGACGAGCGCGACCGCGGCGAACGAGGCGGCGGCCGCTCCCACGAGCACGCCGCGGCGGATGCGACGGCGCCGCGCGTCGGGGGCGATCGCGACCGGTGCGGTGGCGGTGGCAGTGGCAGTGACCGAGCTCGACGAGGTCGCGGCGGCTGCGGCGGCGACGGTCGCTGCCGGCAGGACCGCGGCGGCCGCCCCCGCGACGGGCAGGATCGCGGTCGGCGCCGGCGCCTCTTCCACGAGCGTGGGCACGCGGTCGTTCGCGAGGGCCGAGACGGCGTCGAGCAGGTCCTCCGCGGTCGGCCGATCCTCCGGGGCGCGCGCGGTCATGGCTGTGAGGAGCTCGCCCCAGCGCGGATGCACGGTCGACGGCACCACGGGATCCCGCAGCATCCTGGCGGTGAGCGCCTCGAGCATGGGGCCGGGGAACTCGCGCTCGCCCGTGATGGTCTCGAGCACGACGAGGCCGAGCGCGTAGATGTCGGCTGCCGGGGTCGCGCGAGCGCCCTCGGCCTGCTCGGGGCTCAGGTAGGCGGCGGTGCCGAGCACCGTGCCCGTGACGGTCAGGCGCGCGCTGCTCTCGAGGGCGGCGATGCCGAAGTCGGCGAGCCTCGCGTCGAACTCGCGACGGGCGAGCGGCGACGGCGCCAGCAGGATGTTCGACGGCTTCACGTCGCGATGCACGATGCCGCGAGCGTGGACGACGGCGAGCGCCTCGGCCATGTCCTGCACGAGCCGCACGAGGTCCGCGTCCGCGATCGGTCCCTGCGCGCGACGGCGAGCGAGGGTGGGCCCGTCGACGAGCTCCATGACGATGATCGTGCTCATGCCGTTCGCGAGCCGCACGGTCGCGGCGTCGAAGATCGTCACGAGCGAGCGGTGGCCGAGGGTCGCGAGCATGTCGATCTCGGCGCGCTCGCGCTGCCGTGCGACGGGATCCTCGGTCGTGTGCGCGAGCACCTTCACCGCGACGTCGCGGCGCAGCACCTCGTCGGTCGCCCGATGCACGCTCGCCATCCCGCCCGCGCCCAGCAGCGGGCCGAGGCGGTAGCGC
The DNA here is from genome assembly GCF_039531815.1 of Agrococcus versicolor. Taxonomy (NCBI): domain Bacteria; kingdom Bacillati; phylum Actinomycetota; class Actinomycetes; order Micrococcales; family Microbacteriaceae; genus Agrococcus; species Agrococcus versicolor. Next base: position 504,094 of record NZ_BAAAQT010000008.1, read on the forward strand.
CCCGCGAGCAGCGTCCCGGCCTCGAGGGTCGGCAGCGCGGGATGGTCGTCCATGTCGTGGCGAGCGTAGCCCGCGCGGGGAGGACGCGAGGAGGGTTGCGGGGGTGGTGCGGTGCGTGCATGCACGCGGCGACGGTGGGGTGCGTCGCGACGGCGTCCGGCCTGATGAGGTGATGCTGCGCGCGGCGTGCGCACGATCGATGGCTCGCGCCCGGTCCGCTCCGGGCTACGGGGTGGGGAGGACGGACGGCACCGGGACTGCGTCCGAGGGCACCGGCTCCGGCGCGCTCGGCTCTGGCACCTGCGTCGGCTCGGGCACGGGCTCCTGGGTCGGCTGCGGCGCGGGGGCCTGCGTCGGCTGCTCCGTCGGCTGCTCGGTCGCGGGGGCCGTCTCGGTCGGCGTCACCGTCGGGCTCGGCTGCGGCTGCGTCGGCTGCTGCGTCGGCTCGGTCGAGGCGGGAGCCTGCGAGGGCTCGGGGGCGTCGGACGACTCGACGGGCGGATCGGCGACCTCGGCGGGAGCGCTGGGCGACGGGTCGTCGCCGGGCAGCGACTGCACGGCGATCGCAGCGACCACGACGATGGCCGCCGCCGCCACGACGCCGATCGATCCCAGCAGGATGCCGCGTCGGCGGCGGCGCGACCGTGCATCCTCGTCGGCGGCGGGGCCGACCACGGGCAGCACGCTCGTGGCGGTCGAGCCGTCTTCGGCGCTCGCGCCCACGGCTCCGCCGGCGGCGCTCGCGGCGACCCCGGCTGCACCGCCTACGGCACCGGCCGCGGCAGGGCGCGTCGCGTCCGACCGCACCGCATCCGTCTGCACCGCATCCGCCCGCACCGTGCTGGTCGCGGACGTCGCGACGTCCTGCGGCGCCGTCGTCGCCGAGGCGAGCAGCGCCGTCGCGGCGGCCGTCGGCGCCGCGGGGATGATGGCGGTCGCGACGTCGGAGCCGGGATCGGCGACGACGCGGGTGGCGACGTCGCCATCGCCGAGCGCGGCGAGACGGGCGCGCAGCTCGTCGGTCGTGGGGCGCTGCGAGGGATCGCGCGACGTCATGGCGCGCAGCAGCGCCGTCCATGCCGGGTCGACGGTCGGCGGCACGACGGGATCGCGCAGCATGCGCGCCGTGAGCGCCTCGAGCATGGGGCCGGGGAAGGCGCGCTCGCCCGTCATCGCCTCCAGCAGCACGAGACCGAGGGCGTAGACGTCGGCGCTCGGGCCGACGTCGCCGCCGGCGGCCTGCTCGGGGCTGAGGTAGGCGGCAGTGCCGAGGACGGCGCCGGTCGCGGTGCGGCGCTCGGCGCCGTCGATCACGGCGATCCCGAAGTCGGCCAGGCGCGCGTCGAACTCGTGCTCGGGCAGCGGCGACGGGGCGAGCAGGATGTTCGACGGCTTCACGTCGCGGTGCACGACGCCCGCGGCATGCACGACGGCGAGCGCCTCTGCGAGGTCCTGCGCCATGCGCACGAGCTCGGCGTCGGTGATGGGGCCCTCCGCGCGGCGCTGCGAGAGCGTCGGTCCGTCGACGAGCTCCATGACGAGCACGAGGCCGTCGGCACCGTCGACGCCCATGGGCACGGCGTCGTAGATCGTGACGAGCGAGCGGTGGCTCAGCGTCGCGAGCAGGTCGATCTCGAGCCGCTCCCGGTCGCGCGCCGAGGCATCCGCCTCGCCGCCGCCGACGACCTTGATCGCGACGTCGCGTCCGAGCACCTGGTCGCGAGCGCGATGCACGGTCGCCGTGCCGCCGCGGCCGATGCGCTCGCCGACGAGGTACCGCCCGGCGAGCAGCGCGCCGGGTGCGAGCGCGTCGTCGCCATCGCCCATGTCCATGCGTCGAGCCTCCTCGGATCCCGCACCGAGCCTAGGCGCGCCGCGGCCGCGGTGCGCGGGGTTGCGCGTGCTCCCGGTCCCGTCTCGACGAGGACTCGCACCGGTCACCGTCACACCCGCACTGGTCACCATCGCGCCCGCACTGGTCACCATCGCACCCGGACTGGTCACCATCGCACCCTGACTGGTCACGTTCGCACCGGCACTGGTCACCGTTGCACCCGCACTGGTCACCGTTACACCCGGACTGGTCACCGTTGCACCCTGACTGGTCACGTTCGCACCCACGGTGGTCGCTGTTGCACCTCATCGGGGTCGATCCAGGTGCAACAGCGACCAGTGTCGGCGCAGAAGCTGACCAGTCGACGCACGACGTGACCAGTCGGCGCTGAACGTGACCGGTCGACGTGGGACCCGGCCGGTCGACGCGGGGCGCGACCGGCCGGGTCTGGGGCTAGCGGCTCGCCGAAGGCCCGGCCGGTCGACGCGGGGCGCGACCGGCCGGGTCGGGGGCTAGCGGCTCGCCGAGTCCTGCCAGACCTTCAGGCCCACGTCGACGCCCTCCACGGCCTCGTCGATGCGCGTGAGCTCCTCGGCGGTCAGCGCGGGCGCCTCGAGCGCGGCGAGGTTCTCGTCGATCTGCTCGGCGCGCGATGCGCCGATGAGCGCCGACGCCACGACGTCCTCGCGCAGCACCCACTGCAGCGCGAGCTGCGCGAGCGACTGCCCGCGCTCCTTCGCGAGGTCGTTGACCGCGTTGAGGATGCGCACGGTCTCCTCGAGCAGCGGCTTGTCCGACAGCGAGCCGCGCTGCATGCGCCGCTCGGCCGTGCCGTCGCCGAGGTACTTGCCCGTGAGGAGGCCCTGCGCGAGCGGCGTGAACGCGATCGCGCCCATGCCGGCGGTGCGCAGCGAGTCCGTCAGCCCGTCCTCGACCCACCGGTTGAGCATCGAGTACGCGGGCTGGTGGATGACGAGCGGCGTGCCGAGGCGGTCGGCGATGGCCTTCGCCTCCTCGGTGCGCTCGGCGGAGTACGACGAGATGCCGACGTAGAGCGCCTTGCCCTGGCGCACGAGCGTGTCGAGCGCCCCGATGGTCTCCTCGAGCGGCGTCACCGGGTCGGCGCGGTGCGAGTAGAAGACGTCGACGTGGTCGATGCCCATGCGCGTCAGCGACTGCTCGGCGCTCGCGAGCAGGTACTTGCGCGAGCCCCACGAGCCGTACGGGCCGGGCCACATCGGGTAGCCGGCCTTCGACGAGATGATCAGCTCGTCGCGGTAGCGGCCGAGGTCCTCGCGCAGCATGCGGCCGAAGTTCGTCTCGGCGGTGCCGGGAGGCGGGCCGTAGTTGTTCGCGAGGTCGAAGTGCGAGATGCCGCGGTCGAAGGCGTGGCGCAGCAGGGCGCGCTGGTCGTCGAACGGGATGTTGTCGCCGAAGTTCCACCACAGGCCCAGCGAGATGGGCGGCAGGTACAGGCCGGACGTGCCGACCTGTCGGTACTCGGCGCCGCGATAGCGGTCCGGGGACGCCTCGTAGGGGCGGTGCAGCTCGTAGGTGTCGGGGTTCCAGCGGGGTGCGTCGTCGCTCATTCGACCCAGGCTAGCGAGCCGAGCGCCGCCCCTCCCAGGCCCTTGCGCCGCTGCCCGCGCGACCGGGGCCGCTCGAAGGTCGTGTCACCGGAGGTTGCCGATCGGGATCCTCCGCGGCCCGGAGGAGCCAGCGGGCTGGAGCATCGGAGTCACCCGACCGGAACGGACCCCATGCCCGACTCGACCGCTCTCCGACGCCCTGCTCGACGACTCTCGCTCGCCGCTGGAGCCCTCCTGCTCAGCTTCATCATCACCCTCCCGTCTGCGGCGACCGCTGAGGCTGCGGCGTAGCGTCACATCGCCACGAACGTCACGACGACCACGCCGAACGCTGTCGGGAATGAGGTCGCGCGGTGCAGCGTCACGACGAACAACGGCATCTGCACGATCACGCGCGGCAGGAGCGTCAGCCGAACGATCACCGCACAGATCGGCGCGACCCGCGCAGAGATCGCCGCGAGTCTCGGGATCAGCGCAGGATCTACAGTCACCACGGACATCACCTGCACGTCGCCTCCGATGCGAGCGGGGCAGACGTGGAGGGCTTGGGCGATGGGCACCCGCTATCACTACAACGTGGCGAGGCAGGAGCTGCAGCGGCCCCGCGTCGGCCCTTCGCGCTGGGTCACCGTCGAGACGAGCCTGAACCGCGTGCAGGCGTTCAATCCCTCTTCGAGCCAGCTCTCGTGCGGATAGATCGCTCGCCGATCGTCGTGGCGACCGCAATCCTGGCGTGCGTTCTTGCCGGCTGCGGCTCCGAACCCGATGTGGTGCCTAGCTCCTTCGTCGGTCTCGAGCTCGACCTCCTGTCGTACGAGCTGTCCGAGAACACGGTGCTCCTCGTCCAGGACGTCTCGACGCTGGTCGGCGGGATGCCGGCCTACGACGGGAGTGGAGATGATGCAGCGTGGATCATCGTCGCCGCCTGCGCCGACGCTGCGGACGTGTTCGACGCGACGACCGTCGAGGTGGCGGTGGTGTCAGCCGTGGATCCGCCGAGCGACCTCGACGAGCGCATCGACGACCGCGAGTTCGACGACGCCGTCTCCTGCGACGACGGCCGCACGTTCCGCTGACCGCCGCCGGATCCGCGCCTGAGCGGGGCGTCGGATGGAATGCGTCCTCGGCGTCCCGCTCTCGCGCGGATGCGGCGGCCCGCGACGCTTCAGTCGCGGCGCACGTACCACTCGGTGAAGTCGCACGCGCGGCCCAGGTCGTCGAGGCGCACGACCCACAGGGTGTCGTACGTCGAGCCCTCGGCGTAGGTCGTGACGCCCTGGATGACGGCGACGTCGCCCTGCTCGGCCACGATGTGCCACTCGAAGGTCCACGAGCCCGGCGCATCCGCCTCGTCGTGCCACATGCGCACGATCGCCTCGATGCCGATCGCCGGCTCGTCGTCCGACGGATACCCCCGGTAGATCGCGTCGTCGGCGAAGGTCGCGCGGATGACGTCGTCGTCCTCGGTGCGCCACGCCTCGACGTAGCGCTTCACGAAGTCCTCGGCCCGCGTCATCGCACCCCTTCCCCCGCGAGCGTAGCGTCGCCCTTCGAGACGGCTGCTCGCTCCGCTCCCGGCCTCCTCAGGGACCGAGGTGGAGGAAGCGCCCCCTCCCCGGGGTGCGCGAGCGTAGCGTCGCCCTTCGAGACGGCTGCACGCTCCGCTCCCGGCCTCCTCAGGGAGCGGGGTGGAGGAAGCCCCCCGGCCCTTCGAGACGGCTGCTCGCTCCGCTCCCGGCCTCCTCAGGGACCGGGGTGGAGGAAGCGCGCCCTCCGGGGTGCCGCCACCCGCTCCCTGAGGTGCGAGCGCAGCGAGCCTCGAAGGGCTCAGCCCTCGGCGGTGATCTCGGCGAGCAGCGCGGCCGTGACGCCGTTCGTCCAGCCGAAGCCGTCCTGCAGCTCGTACTCGCCACCGCCGCCCAGATCTCCGTCGCCGCTGATCTCGTACTTCTCGACGAGCTTGTGCTCGCGGTCGAAGACGGCCTGCACCGTCGCGAGCCAGCGGGTGCGGATGTCGTCGCCCAGCGGCAGGTCGTAGCGACGGAAGCCCTCGATCGCGAGCCACTGGAGCGGCGCCCACCCGTTCGGGCGGTCCCACTGGTCGCCCGTCTCGTGCTCGCTCGTGCCGAACCCGCCGCGCCGCAGCAGCCGCGCGCGCACGGCCTGCTCGGTCCGCGCGGCCTGCTCGACGCTCGCGCAGCCGACGAAGAGCGGGGCGACGCATGCGCCGTTGAGCGACGCGCGCAGGCCGCCGAGCTGCAGGTCGTAGTCGAGGAAGACGCCCTCCTCCTCGCTCCACAGCCAGCGGTCGATCGCCGCCGCACGCGCATCCGCCATCTCGGCGAACGCCGCGGCCGACGTCACGTCGCCGTCGGCCTCGCTCAGCCGGGCGAGCAGCCGCTCGAGCACGAGCAGGAACGCGTTGAGGTCGACCGGCACGATCGAGGTCGTGCGGATGGTGCCGAGGTCGTCGGGCTCGTCGTTCCAGCGCGACGAGAAGTCCCAGCCCGACGCGGCGCCTGCGCGCAGGTCGCGGTAGACCTCGTGCGCCGGGCGGTCGGATCCGCGGGCCGTCGCGACGTCCTCGCGGTACGACTCCTCGCGCGGGGTGTCGCGGTCGTCCCAGTACCGCTGCAGCACCGCACCGTCGGGCATCGCGACGCAGTGCCGATGCGTCTCGCCGGCGCGCAGCGCGTCGGCCCCCTCGACCCACCACGTATGCTCGCGCCGCAGCGCATGCAGCATGTCGAGCGGATCGGCGGCGCCGTGCCGCTCGGCGAGCTCGACCATGCAGGCGAGCATCGGGGGCTGCGACCGCGACAGGTAGTACGTGCGGTTGCCGTTCGGCACGTGGCCGTAGCGCTCGATGAGCGAGGCGAAGGAGGCGAGGGCGTCGCGGATGTGCTCGTGGCGACCGCTCGCGGCGAGGCCGAGCATCGAGAAGTACGTGTCCCAGTAGTAGAGCTCGCGGAAGCGCCCGCCGGGCACCGGGTACGGCCTCGGCACGTCGATGAGCGACCCGAGGCGTCGCGGCGAGACGTCGTGCGTCAGGGGATCCCACAGGCGCTCGATGTGCGTCGCGAGGTCGTCGCTCGCGTGCGGCTCGAACGCGCTGTGGGCGGCGACGGGCTCGTCGAAGTGCGCGTGCACGAACGCGACGAGGTCGAAGTCGTCGTCGTGGCGGTGCCTGCGGTAGTCGCGCAGGATCTGCTCGGGATCGTCGAGCGGCACGCAGTCGACGAACGTCTTCGAGTCGGGGAAGACGTCGCCGGTCTGCACGGCGAGGAACAGCTCCTGGTAGCGGTCGGCTGGAGAGAGGGTGTCGGCGGCCATCAGTCGAGCAGCAGCGCCGGCTCCTCGAGGATCGACGCCACGTCGGCGACGAACCTCGAGACGATGTCGCCGTCGATCGCGCGGTGGTCGAACGAGCCGCCGACCGTCGTGACGTAGCGCGGTCGCACCTCGCCGTCGACGACCCACGGCTTCTGCTTGATCGTGCCGAGCGCGATGATGCCCGTCTCGCCCGTGTTGAGGATGGGCGTGCCCGTGTCCATGCCGAACACGCCGATGTTCGAGATCGTGATCGTGCCGCGCGCGAGGTCGGAGGGCTGCGTGCGGCCGTCGCGGGCCGTGACGGTGAGGTGCTCGAGCGCCTTCGCGAGCTCGAGCAGCGACATGTCCTGCGCATCCTTCACGTTGGGCACGAGCAGGCCGCGCGGCGTCGCGGCGGCGATGCCGAGGTTCACGTAGTGGTGCACGACGAGCTCGTCGCCTGTGAACGTGGAGTTCACGCGCGGGTTGCGCCGCGCGGCCCACAGCACTGCGCGCGCCATGATGAGCAGCGGCGACACCTTGACGCCCGCGAAGTCCGTCGACGCCTTGAGGCGCTGCACGAACTCCATCGTGCGGGTCGCGTCGACGTCGACGAAGACGCTGACGTGCGGCGCCGAGTACGCGGAGTCGACCATGGCCTGCGCGATCGCCTTGCGCACGCCCTTCACGGGGATGCGCTCCTCGCGGTCGCCCTCCCACGCGGCGGGCGTCTCGAGGTTCTTGAAGACGCTGGGCTGCTCGGCGGCGCGCACGACGTCGTCGCGCGTCACCTCGCCGGCGAGCCCCGTGCCGACGACGGTCGAGAGGTCGACGCCGAGGTCGCGCGCGAGCATGCGGATCGGCGGCTTCGCGATGATGGGCGACGCGGATGCTGCGGGCACCGACGCGGGCCGAGCGGGCTCGGTGCGCACGGGCGGCTGCTCCATCGTGCGCGGCTTGCGACGCCGGGTCTGCGCATCGCCGCGCACGCCGTAGCCGACGAGCACGGCACCCGGCTCGTCGCGCGTGATCGACGCCTGCACGTCGGCGACGGCCTCGCTCGTCTCGAGCGCGGACGGGTCGACGGGCTCCTGGGCCGCGGCCGCATCGGCGGCATCCGCGATCCGGATGATGGGCGAGCCCACCTCGACGGTGTCGCCGGGCTCGGCGAGCAGCGCCTCGACGCGGCCGGCGAACGGGCTGGGCAGCTCGACGAGCGACTTCGCGGTCTCGATCTCGAGGATGACGTCGTTGACGGCGACCTCGTCGCCCACGGCGACCTTCCACGCGACGATCTCGGCCTCGGTGAGGCCTTCGCCCGGATCCGGCAGTCGGAACTCCTGCATCATGCCTCCATCAGTAGGCCAGCACGCGATCCACGGCGTCGAGCACGCGGTCGGCGTCCGGCAGGTACACGGCCTCGAGCGCGGCGGGCGGGAACGGGGCGTCGAACCCCGACACGCGCAGCACGGGCGCCTCGAGGGAGTAGAAGGCGCGCTCGTGGATCGTCGCGGCGACCTCGCTGCCGACCGACACGTGGCCGGGCGCCTCCTGCGCGACGACGACGCGACCCGTGCGCTGGGCCGAGGCGACGACCGGCGCCCAGTCGATGGGCGACAGCGAGCGCAGGTCGACGACCTCGCAGCTCGTGCCCTCGCCCTCGGCGATCTGCGCCGCCTGCAGCAGCACGTGCACCATGGCGCCGTGGCCGACGAGCGTGACGTCGGAGCCCTCGCGCGCGACGACCGAGCGGTGCAGCGGGCCGGGGGCCGCGGTCGTGTCGACCTCGCCCTTCGCCCAGTACTTCGCCTTGGGCTCGAGGAAGATCACCGGGTCGTTGCCGAGGATCGCCTGCTGGATCATCCAGTAGGCGTCGTTCGCGGTCGACGGGCTGACGACCCGCAGGCCGGCGGTGTGGGCGAAGTACGCCTCCGGGCTCTCCTGGTGGTGCTCGACGGCGCCGATGTGACCGCCGTACGGGATGCGGATGACGACGGGGAAGGTCACGGCGCCCGCGTGCCGCGAGGTGAGCTTGGCCAGCTGCGACACGATCTGGTCGAACGCCGGGTAGACGAAGCCGTCGAACTGGATCTCGCACACGGGCCGGTAGCCGCGCATCGCCAGGCCGATGGCGGAGCCGACGATGCCGGACTCCGCGAGCGGGGTGTCGATGACGCGGTGCGCGCCGAACTCGGCCTGCAGGCCGTCGGTCACGCGGAAGACGCCGCCGAGCGGTCCGATGTCCTCGCCGAGCAGCACGACCTTGTCGTCGGCGGCCATCGCGGCGCGCATGCCGGCCGTGAGGGCCTTCGCGATGGGCATCTGCGTCGTGGTCGTCGCCATGCTCACGCCTCCCCGAAGGACTGCTCGAACTCCGCCAGCGCGAGCTTCTGCTCGGCGAGCGGGGCGTGCGGATCCGTGTAGACGTGGTCGAAGATCATGTCGCTCGCGGGGCTGCCGCCTGCGAGCGTGCCGCGGCGCACGTCGGCGGCGGTGTCGGCAGCCTCCTCGTCGAGCGCGACGAGCAGCGCGTCCTCGACGCCCTGCTCCCGCAGGTGCGCGGCGAGGCGCGCGATCGGGTCGCGGCGCTGCCACGACTCCTCCTCGGCGCTCGTGCGGTAGCGGGTCGGGTCGTCGCTCGTCGTGTGCGCGCCGATGCGGTACGTGTCGGCGGCGATGTAGCCGGGCCCCTCGCCCGCGCGGGCGGCGTCGAGCTCGGCGCGGCCCACGGCGAAGGCGATGAGCGGGTCGTTGCCGTCGATCCAGTGGGAGCGGTGCCCGAAGCCGGCGGCGCGCAGGTGCAGCGGCGTGCTCGACTGCGTGCTCGACGGCACGGAGATCGCCCACTTGTTGTCCTGCATGTACGTCACGAGCGGCGCGTCGAAGGTCTTCGAGAAGACGAGGCTCTCGCTCGCGTCGCCCTGGCTCGAGGCGCCGTCGCCGTAGCAGACGAGCACGGCCTCGTCGGCGGTGACGTCGCCCGTGCCGACCGCGCCATCCATGCGGATGCCCATGGCGTAGCCGTTCGCGTGGAGCGCCTGCGTCGCGATGACGAGCGAGTAGATGCGGCAGCCGCGGGTGTCTGCTGGATCCCAGCCGCCATGCCTCGCACCGCGGAAGACGTCGATGATCTGCATCCACTCGACGCCGCGCACGTGGGCGATGACGTGCTCGCGGTACGAGGGGAAGACCGTGTCCTGGTCGCGCATCGCGAAGGCGACGCCGACCTGGCCACCCTCCTGGCCGACGGACGGCACCCACAGGCCGAGCTTGCCCTGGCGCTGCAGGTTGCGCGCCTCCATGTCGACGGCGCGCGTGAGCACCATGGCCCGCTGCATCGCGATGCGGTCGTCGATCGTGAGCTCGTCGGCGATGGCATGCCACCGCTCGGTGTCGGCGTCGTGCACGAGCGCACCCTCGGCATCGAGCAGCCGCAGGGGCTCGGCGCGTTCGGTCGCGAGCAGCGTCATGCGAGCGCCCGGATGCGGCGGACCGCGTCGACGATGCCGTCGTGCGCCTCGCGCTCGGCGACCGTGATGCGCACGCCGTCCGGGAACTGGCGCGCGACGATGCGCACGTCGTCGAGGATCTCGGTGATCTGCGCCGCCTGGTCGGGGCGTGCGGCGACCCAGACGAAGTTGCCGTGCGCTGCGGGCACGGGCACGCCCGCGTCGGCGAGGCGCTGCTGCAGGGCGTCGCGGTCGGCGGCGAGCTCCTCGACGCGGGCGAGCAGCTCGCCCTCGGCGTCGATGCTCGCGAGCGCGGCGGCCGTCGCGAGGCCCGTGACGGAGAGCGGGATGCCCGCGATCGTCGCGGCGCCGATGATCGACGGGTCGCCGATGGCGTAGCCGACGCGGAGGCCGGCGAGGCCGTACGCCTTCGAGAACGTGCGGAGGATCACGACGTTGTCGTGCGCGGCCTGCGCGGCGAGGCCGTCGACCGTCGGCACCTGCACGAACTCGATGTACGCCTCGTCGAGCATGACGAGCACGTCGGAGGGCACCTTGGCGATGAACGCGTCCCAGGCCTCCTGGGTGACGATCGGGCCGGTGGGGTTGTTGGGGCTGCACACGAAGACGGCGCGCGTGCGCTCGGTGATCGCCGCGGCCATCGCGTCGAGGTCGTGCTCGGCGGCGGGGGTGAGCGGCACCATGATCGGCGTCGCGCCGGAGACCTGCACGAGCAGCGGGTACGCCTCGAACGAGCGCCAGGCGAAGACGATCTCGTCACCGGGGCCGGCGACGGCCGAGACGAGCTGCATGATGCCCGAGACCGAGCCGTCCGAGACCATCACGCGCTCGGGATCGACGCCGTGCTTGGCCGCGAGGGCGGCGACGAGCGTGGGGGCACCGGCCGCGGGGTAGCGGTTGACGGTCGCCGCCTGCTCGACGATGGCGTCGACGACCGACGGCAGCGGCGGGAACGGGTTCTCGTTGCTCGAGAGCTTGAATCCGCCCTCGGGGGCAGGGCGTCCCTGCTTGTAGGCGGGGATCGCCGCGATCGCGTCTCGGAGTCGTGCTGGCACCCTCCCAGGCTATGTCTCGCGGCCGTCCCATGGGGCATGCAGGGGCTCGGATGCGATGATGGGGCCATGCGCTTCCTGCTGCGGCTCGTGGGCACGGCCCTCGCCATCTGGGTCGTCACGCTCATCGTCCCCGGCATCAGGATCGTGCCGTGGGAGGCCGGGACCGGCCCCGAGGTGGCGACGCTCCTGCTCGTCGCGGTCGTGTTCGGCGTCATCAACGCGACGGTGGGCAACCTCATCCGCATCGTGGCGTTCCCCATCTACCTGCTGACGCTCGGCATCGCGGCGCTCTTCGTGAACGCGCTGCTGCTCATGAGCGTGCACTGGCTGTCGGAGGCGGCGGGCTTCGGCCTGCAGGTCGACGGCTTCTGGTGGGGCTTCCTCGGCGCGATCCTCGTGTCGTTCGGCACGTGGCTCGTCACGATCGTCACGCGCCCGCTGTGGCGCAAGGACCGCAAGCGCGATCGCGCCTGACGAGCCCCCTCCGCGTCCAGCCCTGGAATGCCGGTGCCCGCAGGGCGTTGGATGCAGGCATGAGCGACACGATGCAGGCGATCGTCTACGACGACTTCGGCGGGACCGAGCAGCTGGTGCTGCGCGACGTCCCCGCCCCCACGCCCGGGCCGGGCGAGGTGCGCATCCGCGTGCTGCGCGCCGGCGTGAACCCGGTCGACTGGAAGGTGCTGAGCGGCGGGCTGCGCGGCCTCCTCACGCACGTCACCCCGATCGTGCCCGGCTGGGATGCGGCGGGCGTCGTCGACGCCGTCGGCCCCGACGTGCCCGAGTACGCGGTGGGCGACGAGGTGCTGTCGTACGCCCGCAAGGACTGGGTGCAGGAGGGCACGTTCGCCGAGCTCGTGACCGTGCGCGCCGTCGACGTCGCGCGCAAGCCCGCAGGCCTGTCGTGGGATGCGGCCGGCGCCCTGCCGCTCGCCGGACTCACGGCCGAGCGCGTGCTCGACGCGGTCGAGGCCGGCTCGGGCGACACCGTGCTCGTGCACGGCGCCTCCGGCGGCGTGGGCACCCTCGCCGTGCAGCTCGCACGACTCCGCGGCGCACGTGTGATCGCGACGGGCTCGCCCTCGGGCCACGACCGTCTGCGCGCCCTCGGCGCCGAGCCCGTCGCGTACGGCGACGGCCTCGTCGACGCGGTGCGCGAGCTCGCCCCCGACGGCGTCGACGCGGTCGTCGACCTCGTGGGCGGCGTCATGGAGCAGACGCTCGCGGTGCTGCGCGAGGGCGGCAGGCACGCATCGATCACCGACCACGGCGCCGGCGAGCACGGCGGGCGCTGGGTGTGGGTGCGTCCCGACGGCGCACGCCTCGAGGCGCTCGCGCAGCGCGTGGTCGACGAGGGCATCGACGTCGAGATCGCGGCATCCTTCCCGCTGTCCGACGTCGCGGGTGCCTTCGAGCAGAGCATGTCGGGCACGACGCGCGGCAAGATCGTCATCCACGTCGCCGACTGACCTCCGGCCCGGGCGGCTCACGGCTGCCCGGGTCGCTCGACGGCGAAGCCCGTCGCCGTCGTGGGCAGCGCGCCGTCGGTCGCGGCCGTGACCTCGACCCATGCGACCTCCACGAGGTCGTCGTCGGCGACGTCGAGCCGCGCGGCCGTGTCGGCGTAGGCCTCGGGATGGTGCCCGCCGACCGCGACGTCGGCGAGCGGCTGCCCGTCGGGGTCGTAGCGGGTCGTCGTGAGCGCGTCGAGGTCGGGCGACGCCTCGATGACGATGCGGTCGCCACCGTGCCGACCGCCGAGCGCCGCCACGAGATCCGAGTCGTGCTGCACGGCGACGGCCGTCGTGGCGTCGCCAACGGGCGTCGCCCCGATCGGTGCGCCGAACGTGACGACCGTGTCGACGGCGAAGCGCCCGTAGGCCGCCGCCGCGGCCACGGCCGCGCCGCCCTGCGAGTAGCCGAACAGCTGCACGACGTCGCCCTCCTGCGCGCCGGCGGCGACGAGCGCCTGCTCGACGGCGGCGGCGCTGCCGACGAGCGGCCGCCCGGCGGCGTTCGCGGCGTTCTCGACGTTGGCGGTGAGGTCGTAGGCCGTCGAGGGGTCGTCGACCGCGAACGACTCTGTGCCGCGGGCGAGCACCTGCCAGACGACCGAGCCGTCGGGGTGCTCGTAGCGCTGCACCTCGATGGCGGGTCCGTCTGCCGACAGCCGCTCGAACGCGGTGCCGTACGAGCCGATCGGCGGCTGCACGGCGGGCGGCGTCGCGGTCTCGGCGGCACGCGTGGGCGACGCGCCCGGCAGCCGTGGCGCGTGGCCGGTGGCGACGAGCGCGAGGGCGAGCGCGACGCCCGCGCCGGTCGACAGCGCCTCGTCGTCGGCGCCGCGCTGCGACGGCAGCGGCTCGAGCGGCTGCGCGAGCCCGAGGCCGGCGAGCCCCGCGAGGGCCTCGTCGGCCGACTCGATCGCGAGCGCCAGCGCGTCGACGAACGCGGGGTCGCTCAGCAGGTCGGGCAGCATCGGCGCGAGCGGCGCCAGCACGCGCGCCGCGGCGTCGAGCAGCACGTCGGGCACCGGGGTCTGCGCGAGCCCGGCGGCCAGCAGGATGCCGGGCAGGTTCGCCGGCAGCGCCGCGACCGAGAGCAGCAGCCCGCCCAGCACGAGCGTGCCGAGGCCGGTCGCGACGACGCCGCCGAGCGTCTCGATCGCCGCCGAGGCCAGCTGCTCGGACGTCGTGTACGACCACGCGGCGAACGCGACGGCGGACCGCACCTCCGCGAGCCGTGCGCGAGCCTGCGCGCAGGCGACCTCGGCCTCGTCGGCGAGCGCGACGGCGTGCAGCACGCCGCGCGCGGCGGCCGGCGACGACTGCGCGACGACCGGGACGGTGCGGGCGCGGAGGATGCCGTGCGCACGCTCGAGCTCGACGTCGGCGTCGTCGAGCATCGCGACGAGGTCGGCGCCGACCGACGGGCTCCACGCCGTCGTGGTCATGCGAGCTCCGCCGCGGTCGCGGCGACCGCGGCGACGAGCGGATCGCGCACGGCCTGCAGGTCGCGTCGCAGGATCGCGGCGCGCTCGACGAACGCGAGCGAGGCGCCGCCGAGCCAGTCGAGCGACGTCGTGGGCAGGGCGTCGAGCGCGAGCCGCGCGGCCCTCCGGGCGAGCACGAGCTCGTCGTGCAGCGACTGGAGCGATGCGCGTGCCGCGGCACGCACGATGGCGACGGCCGGGTCGGCATCGGAGACGGGTGCGATCTGCATGCGGGCACCGTGCCGCACCGTGCCGCGCGCGTCGCCGGCTGGACGCCGCCTGTGGATGATCGACGTCTCGCGTCGGGTGTGCAGGATCCTTGCCATGATGTCCCCATGACCATGGACCGGGCGTTCCTCGACGCCTCGCGGTTCCGCATCTGCTTCGTGTGCACAGGCAACATCTGCCGCTCGCCGATGGCGTCCGCGGTGCTGCGACGCCTCGCCGCCGAGCACGGCGTCGCCGACGGCATCCTCGTCACGAGCGCCGGGGTCAGCGACTACCACGTGGGCGAGACCGCCGACGAGCGCACGATCGCGGCCCTCGAGCGCCGCGGCTATCCCGCATCCGACCATCGCGCGAAGCACTTCACGCGCAAGTGGTTCGACCGGTTCGACCTCGTGATCGCGCTCGACCGCGGCCAGGAGCGCGTGCTGCGACAGCTCGCGCGCGACGACGAGGCCCGGTCGAAGGTGCGCCTGCTCATGGCGTTCGAGTCCGATCCGTCGACGCTCGACGTGCCCGATCCGTACTACTCGGAGCCCGAGACGTTCGACGCCGTGCTCGCGCAGATCGAGTCGGCGTGCAGGCGTCTCTTCCGCCAGATCCACCCCGTCCTCGCCGCGACGCGACGCGCCTGACGGGTCACGCCGGTCGTCGGGCGCGGTGCCGGCGCACGCCGTCGCGGTTCGCGCACCGCACCGAGCAGTACCGGCGTCGGCCGTTGCGCGTGACGTCGACGACGACACGGCGGCAGTCGTCGCCCGGCGCGAGCCCGGCCGCGCACCGACCGAGCCGATGCATCCCGCGCGTCGTGACGTGCAGCGCGGTGCCGACGGCGATGACGGCGCGCAGGACGTGCGGCAGGGTCTGCAGCTCGTCGCGGTAGTGCAGGTGCCATCCCTGGCCGTCGTGGTCGGTGAGCCGCGGGTAGGCGGCGACTGCCGCCATCTCGGCGTTCAGCAGCGCGGCGCGGCGATGGTCGTCGGGTGCGTCGACGATCGCGAGCCAGCCGTCGACGACCTCGCGGGTGCGGGCGTGGTCCTCGTCGGAGGCGGGCGTGAAGTCCATCGTCATGCCCGCATCGCGAGCGCGCTCGACGATCCGGGACCGGTCCGCTGGCCAGTCGTTCGCGAGCGACGCGGCGAGCAGCACGGCGTACTCGCCGTAAGGGTTGAGTTGCACAACGGCATTACAGCACGCTCGGGGCCATGGAGACGATCCGCAGCCAGACCGCCATCCGCGCCGACGCGACCCATGAGCACGGATGGGCGACCGAGTCGGCGCACCCGACCTCGGCGGGCACGGTGCGCTACGTGCGCTGCACCGGATGCGGCGCGAGGCGCTTCGACGTCTCGCCGACCGAGACCAGCTCGCCGGTGGCCGCGAGCGCGGTCATCCCGGGCCCGCCGCGCGCCGGTGCGATGATGGAGCACGTCCACGCGCGTTCGCGCACGAGCACACCATCCATGAGGACGTCATGACGCTTCCCCCGCAGCCCCTCTCCCCGCTCGACGGCCGCTACCGCCCGCAGGTCGGCGCGCTCGGCGAGCACCTGTCGGAGGCTGCCCTCAACCGGGCGCGCGTGCACGTCGAGGTCGAGTGGCTCGTGTTCTGCGCCGAGCGCGGCCTCTTCGGCACGCCGGCGATCGCCGCGGCGGATGCCGCGAGCCTGCGCGAGTGGGCGGCAGGCTTCGGGCAGACCGAGATCGACTGGCTCTCGGCGAAGGAGGCCGTGACGCGTCACGACGTCAAGGCCGTCGAGTACCTCGTGCGCGACCGCCTCGCCACGCAGGGCCTCGAGGCGCTCGCCGAGGCGACGCACATCGCCTGCACGAGCGAGGACGTCAACAACCTCTCCTACGCGCTCACGATCCGCGACGCCGTCCACGAGGTGTGGATGCCGGCGCTGCGCGAGGTCATCGGCCGCCTGTCGGGCCTCGCCGTCGAGCACCGCGACCAGCCGATGCTCGCCCACACGCACGGGCAGCCGGCGACGCCGACGACGCTCGGCAAGGAGATCGCGGTGTTCGCGTGGCGCCTCGAGCGGATCGCGGGTCAGATCGAGGACGTCGAGGTGCTCGGCAAGTTCGCCGGCGCCACCGGCACGTTCTCGGCCCACGTCGTCGCCGACCCGGACGCCGACTGGCCGGTGCTCGCGAAGGAGTTCGTCGCGGGCCTCGGGCTCACGTGGAACCCGCTGACGACGCAGATCGAGTCGCACGACTGGCAGGCCGAGCTCTTCCAGCGCATCTCGCACGCGGGCCGCATCCTGCACAACCTCGCCACCGACGTGTGGACGTACATCATGATGGGCTACTTCACGCAGATCCCCGTCGAGGGTGCGACGGGCTCGTCGACCATGCCCCACAAGATCAACCCCATCCGGTTCGAGAACGCCGAGTCGAACCTCGAGATCGCGAGCGCCCTGCTCGAGTCCCTCGCGGCGACGCTCGTCACGAGCCGTCTGCAGCGCGACCTCACCGACTCGTCGACGCAGCGCAACGTGGGCGTCGCCCTCGGCCACTCGCTGCTGGCGCTCGACAACCTGCGGAAGGGCCTCGGCGAGATCGCCGTGGCGCCCGAGCGTCTCGCCGCCGACCTCGACGGCAACTGGGAGGTGCTCGCCGAGGCCATCCAGACCGTCATCCGGGCCGAGGTGCTCGCCGGCACGTCGTCGATCGAGGATCCGTACGCGCAGCTCAAGGGCCTCACGCGCGGGCATCGCGTCGGGCAGGCCGAGCTCGCGCAGTTCGTCGATGGCCTCGACATCTCGGATGCGGCGAAGGAGCGACTGAAGGCGCTCACGCCCGCGACGTACGTGGGGCTCGCGCCCGAGCTCACCGACCTCGCCCCGTGACCGCGCGCCGCTGATGGCCGGCGAGCGGTCCGAGCGCGTGCGCATCGTGGGCGAGCGGTGCGTGCTGCGCGACTGGGCGCTCGGCGACGCCGAGCCGCTGCGGGCGCTGCTCGACCCGCGCGCCGCGTGGCACGACACGAACGGCCCGTACCTCGGTCGCCCGACGGCCGACGACATGGCGCGCACGCGGGCGGGCTACCTCGCCCTCGCGGCGATGCCCGCCTCCGAGGTGCCGCTGCCTCGACCGTCGCTGGCGATCGCCGACCCGGTCACCGACGCCGTGGTCGGCTGCGTCTCCTGGTACTGGGAGAGCCGCGACACCGACTGGCGTCGCATCGGCATCGTGCTCTACGACGACCGAGCCCGCGGCCGGGGCATCGGCCGCGAGGCGCTCGCGCTGTGGACCGACCACCTCTTCGCCGTGACCGACGCCCTGCGCCTCGACCTCGCGACCTACTCGGGCAACGTCGGCATGCAGCGCGCGGCCGAGGCGGCCGGCTTCACGCTCGAGGCGCGCATGCGCTCGGCCCGCCGCTGGTCGGGTGGCGTGCACGATGCGCTCGTCTACGGGGTGCTGCGCGAGGAGCGCGTGCGCTGACGCGCGAGTCGCTCCTCGACCTCAGGCGCGCCAGACGATCGGGTCGACCCAGTACGGGTCCGTGCTCGAGCCGCCATTCGGCACCGTGCCATCGCCGTAGAAGTACGCGCCGACGACCTCGGTGCCGGGCAGCGCCAGCGCGACGGTGCAGGTGTCCTCGGCCGTGCCCACCTGGGCGGCCGTGACCATGAAGTTGCCGGAGCATCCCGGCGCCTCCGCGCCGACGGCGAAGACGCCCGCGGCGCCCTGCCCATCCGACTGGATGCCTGCGATCGTGCCGCCGACGACGCCGTCGATCGCGCGACCGAACAGCGCGACGACCTCGACGCGGCCGCGGACGTACCAGACGCTGCCGCCGCCCTGGTACGCCTCCGCGTCGTCGATGCCCTGCAGGTAGGCGTCGTCGCCGCGCTCGATGCCCGTCACGGTGTAGCGGATGATGCTCCAGGCCTCCGACTCCTCCAGCACGCCCGTGGCGTTGCGCACGAGCATCGAGTCGCCGATGGCGAGGCTCGTCCCCGGCGGGGTGGAGTCGGGGAGCGGCACGGGGTTGGCCGGGTCCTCCTGCGGCACCGTCGGCGTGGGGGTCGGCGTCGCAGAGGGCGTCGGCGAGGGCGTCTCGGATGCGACGGGCGAGGCCGCCGGCGTCTCGACCGGCGCCGGCGACGGCGTCACCACGCAGCCGGCGATCGCGAGCGTCGCGAGGAGCGCGACGGGCATGACGAGCAGCAGCCGGCGGGGACGGTGAGGCACTCGTGCACGATACCCACCGACCGGCCGCATCCCTCTCGGGTCGCGCCCAGCCTCGCCTGGGCGCGCGGGCCCGTCGTCAGCGATGGAGCGTCGGCCGGTAGACGACCTCCAGCGTGCCGCCGTCGAGCGTGCGGCTCTCGAGCAGCTCGAGGTCGAGGTCGTCGGCCCCGCGGAGGATGGGGCTCGCGCCCGTGCGGCCGGTGATCGCCGGGAAGATCGTCACCTGCAGCCGGTCGAGGGGCCGGCCGCCATGAGCGCCCAGTTGAGCGACAGGCTCGCCTGCGACCGCAGGGGCACGTCGGAGTCCTCCTTGAGGCGTCGCACGATCTCGACGCCGTCGCCCGACGCGATCGTGGCGTCCGGCCAGCCGAGGGTGTCGCGCAGCGTCGAGGACACGACGGTCGTCGGCATGCGCATGAGCAGCTGGTTCCACTCGTCGAGCGCGTTCGGGTCGGTGCCCGCGCCGAGGATGCTCGCGACCTCGCGGAACGTCGTCGCGCCGTAGACCATGCGCTGCGGCTCGGCGAAGAGCGCGGCGCGGTGCGCGAGCAGCTCGGGGCCCTGCTTGCCCCAGTACCCACCCCAGTCGGACCCCTCGCCGAGCGACCCGTAGCCGTCGAACGTCGAGAAGACGTCCCAGGTGTAGACGGCGCTCATGGGCGGGGCACCGCCACCGACAGGCGCGAGCCCGGCACGTGCTCCACGTCGTACCGCGCGAGCACCTCGTCGCGCACGCGGCGCTGCACGAGCACGGACGAGTCCGTCGACGCAGCCACGCGACCCTCGGCCGTCACGACGAGCGCACCCTCCCCCGCCGAGCGCAGCGCCGCGCCGACGGCGCGCTCGAACGTCGGCACCGTGACGTCGGCGCCGACGACGCCTGCGAACGCGCCGTCGACCATGAGCGGCGCCGTGAACGTCAGGGTCGCCTGGTCGGTGCAGAGCAGGTCGACGTAGGGGCCGGTCATGTGCGGCTCGCCGGAGTCGGCGGGCACGCGATACCACTCGAGGTCCTCGTACGAGCGCACGTAGCCGCCGTCCGTGGCGCCGGCGTCGAGCCTGCGGACGTCGCGCGCGGCGCCGATCGCCTGCCACCAGGCCATGAGGGGCTGCCCGAGGCGCTCGGGAGCGACGACGAGGCCGCCGCCGAACACGACGGGGCGGGCGGCGAGCTCCGCCGACATCACGCGCTCGACGACCGCGACGGCCGCGGCCGGGTCGAGCACGATCGCGGGGTCTGCGAGCGCGGCGCGCAGCCTCGCGATCACCGCATCCGCCTCGCCGACGACCTGCCGCACCGCATCGATCGCGCTCATCCGAGCCTCCGCTTCGCCTCGAGCAGCCACCGCACGGCGCGGTCGCATGCCGCCTCGACCTCGGCGCGCGCACGCGCGCCGTCGCCGTCGCGGATCGCCGCGACGAGCCGCTCGCCGCCCGCGCGAGCCGCGATCCGCTCCTCCGCGTCGTGCAGCGACGCCCACAGCAGCGGGCCGTCGGCGTGCTGGAACCGCACCTGCTCGCGCGCGAGGCGGACGGATCGGCTCAGCGCGACGACCTGCAGGTGGAAGCCGCCGACGCCACGGCGGGCCGCGAGCTCGTCGCCGAAGTCGATCGAGGCGAGGTCGCGCGCCAGCGCATCCGCCTCGAAGGGGGACGCCTCCTCGGCGGCGAGCGTGGCTGCGGTGCCCTCGATCGCGACGGCATGGACGCCGAGGTCGGCGAGCTCGGCGCTCGAGAGCGCGCGGATGCGGCGCTCGACGGCCTCGAGCCGATCCGCCTCGTCGAGGGTGACGAACGAGCCACCCCGCCTGCCGCGCTGCGTGGTCACGAGGCTGCGGTCGCGAAGGTCGGCGAGCGCCTCCCGCACGGTGGCGGGCGAGACGCCGAAGCGCTCGGCGAGGCGCGCCTCGGCCGGCAGCCGCTCGCCGGGATGCAGCATGCCGAGCACGATCGCCTCCTCGAGCCTGGCGGTCACGGCCTCGGCGCGACCGACCTCGTCGATGGGGGCGAACACGGCAGAGCGCGCGAGCGTCGCCGGCTGCTCCATCGGCTCCCCCGTCTCGGCTTCGTGACGCGATCGTAACATCCACGACTTCCAAACCTTCGGTTCCACATGTTTGATGATCCTCATGTCACAGCGTCCACACAGCACGAGGGAGCAGTCGTGACCGAAGCACAGCTGCCGGCCATACGCCTGCGCGGGCTCCGCCGCGAGTTCGGGCCCGTCACGGCCGTCGACGGCATCGACCTCGACATCGCCAGCGGCGAGTTCTTCTCGATGCTCGGCCCCTCCGGCTCCGGCAAGACGACCGTCCTGCGGCTCATCGCGGGCTTCGAGACGCCGACCGCCGGATCGGTCGAGCTCTTCGGCAAGGACGTCTCCGCCGACGCCCCCTACGACCGACCCGTCAACACCGTCTTCCAGGACTACGCGCTCTTCCCGCACATGACGGTGATCGAGAACGTCGCCTACGGGCTGCGCGTGCGCGGCGTCGGCAAGGCCGAGCGCACGCGCCGCGCCACCGAGGCGCTCGAGCGCATGCGGCTCGGCGACTTCGCCACCCGCCGCCCGACGCAGCTCTCCGGCGGGCAGCGGCAGCGCGTCGCCCTCGCGCGTGCCATCGTCGTCGAGCCGCGCGCGCTGCTGCTCGACGAGCCGCTCGGCGCGCTCGACCTCAAGCTGCGCGAGCAGATGCAGGTCGAGCTGAAGCAGCTGCAGCGCGACCTCGGCATCACGTTCGTGTTCGTGACCCACGACCAGGACGAGGCGCTGACCCTGTCGGACCGCATCGCCGTGTTCGATGCCGGCCGCATCCAGCAGGTCGGCGCCGCCGCCGACGTGTACGAGCGACCCGCGACGCCCTTCGTCGCCACCTTCGTCGGCACCTCCAACCTCTTCGACGACGCGCAAAGCCGCGCGGTGCTCGGCCACGGCGGCATCCACGCCATCCGCCCCGAGAAGGTGCAGATCCGCCGCGGCAAGGCCGACGACGGACTCGCCGGCACCGTCGCCGAGGTCATCTACGCGGGCGCGAGCGTGCGCTGCGTCGTCGACACCGACGCCGGCATGCGCATGACGGTGCTCGAGCAGTCGTCGTCCGGCCACGCGAGCGTCGCGCGCGGCGACCGCGTGCGGCTCGCCTGGGCCGACGCCGACGTGCGCGACCTCGTCGAGCCCGCCGTGGCCGAGGCCGCGGTCGCAGACCCCACATCCCCCACACCGGCCCCGGCATCCGCCTAGGCCACACCACAGCAAGGAGACATCATGCTCAAGCGTCGTCATGCAGCGCTCGGTGCCGGTCTCGGCGTCGCCGCACTCGCGCTCAGCGCGTGCGGTGCGTCGGGCGGAGGCACCGCAGCCGAAGGACCCGCGACCGAGCTCGGCGAGACCGAGGGCGGCGAGGTCTCGATCCTCGCCTGGCCCGGCTACGTCGAGGACGGCACCAACGACCCGGCCGTCGACTGGGTGAGCCCCTTCGAGGAGGCCACCGGCTGCTCCGTGACGTCGCAGACGTACGGCACGAGCGACGAGGCCTTCAACCTGACGCGCGAGGGCGGCTTCGACGTCATCGCCGCGTCCGGCGACCTCACGCTGCGGCTCATCGCGTCCGAGGCCGTGCAGGAGCTCAACACCGACCTCATCGAGTCGTACGACGCGATCTTCCCGTTCCTCAAGGAGCAGGAGTGGAACTCGGTCGACGGGGCCGTCTACGGCATCCCGCACGGCTACGGCGCCAACCTCCTCGCCTACAACACCGACGTCTTCTCCGAGGCGCCGACGTCGTGGTCGGTCGTCTTCGACGACGCCGAGGCCAACACGGGCGCCATCACGGCCTACGACTCGCCGATCTACATCGCCGACGCGGCCGTGTACCTCATGACGCACGAGCCCGACCTCGGCATCGAGAACCCGTACGCGCTCGACGAGGAGCAGCTCGCCGCAGCCGTCGACCTGCTCGAGGGCCAGCGCCAGCACATCGGCGAGTACTGGAGCGACTACCTGCTCGAGGTGCAGGGGCTCGAGGCCGGCTCGATCGTGGCGGGCACGACCTGGCAGGTCGTCGTGAACTCCCTCACCGAGGGCACCCCGGTCGACGTGGTGCTGCCCGAGGAGGGCGCCACCGGCTGGAGCGACTCGTGGATGGTGTCGGCCGGCACCGAGCAGACGCCGTGCGCCTACGCCTGGCTCGACTGGATCGCGAGCCCCGAGGGCAACGCGATGGCCACCGAGTACTTCGGCGAGGCCCCGAACAACGCCGAGGCGTGCGACTTCACGCAGGACCCCGGCCACTGCGAGTCGTACCACGCGGGCGACGAGGAGTACGCGTCGCAGATCTACTACTGGACGACGCCCATCGCCGAGTGCCTCGACGGTCGCACCGACGTCGAGTGCACGGACTACTCGGCCTGGACCGAGGCGTGGCAGCAGATCCAGGGCTGACGCCCCGGACCGCACCGCACCAGCGCACATGACCGCAACCGCACCGGCGACGGCCGCCGCACCCCCCGAGACGGGGGTGCGGCGGGCGTCGCGCGCATTCGACAGGCACCCGCGGGTCGGGCTCGGCATGCTGCTGGGCCTGCCCGTGGGCTGGCTCGTCGCCGTCTACGTGGTGAGCCTCGGCTTCCTGCTGATCACGGCCCTCTGGCAGACGGACTCGTTCACCAACGAGGTCCGCATGGACTGGACGCTCGACAACGTCGCGCGCGTCGTCTCGCAGGAGCTCTACCGCGCCGTCACCTTCCGCACGCTCGGCACCGCCGTGCTCGTCACGCTCATCGACGTCGCGATCGCCCTGCCCGTCGGCTACGCGATGGCGAAGGTGTTCGGGCCGCGCGCCCGCGCCGCGCTCGTCATCGCCTTCCTCATGCCCCTGTGGGCGTCGTACCTCGTGAAGGCGTACGCGTGGCGGTCGATCTTCATCGAGGGCGGCCTGCTGTCGTCGCTCGGCATCACGCCGGGCTTCGGCGAGATCGCCACGGTCGTCACGCTGTCCTACATCTGGCTGCCGTACGTCGTCATGCCCATCTACGCCGGATTCGAGCGCGTGCCCGACTCCCTCGTCGAGGCCTCGAGCGACCTGGGGGCGCGCAACCTGCGCACCTTCGCCTCCGTCGTGCTGCCGCTCATGTACCCGGCGATCATCGCCGGCGCGATCTTCTCGTTCTCGCTGACGCTCGGCGACTACATCGCGGTGCGCATCGTCGGCGGGTCGACGCAGTTCCTCGGCACGATCATCTACGACAACGTCGGCGTCGCGGGCAACGTGCCCATGGCCGCCGCCGTCGCGCTCGTGCCGATCGTCATCATCCTGCTCTTCCTGCTCGCCGTGCGCCGCACGGGTGCCCTGCGGAACCTCTAGGAGGCACGATGCGCATCTCGAAGCCCGTGCGCGCGACGTTCGTCGCGATCGTCGCGCTCGCCCTCGTCTTCGTCTACGTGCCGCTGCTCGTGGTGCTCGTCAACGCGTTCTCGACGAGCCAGTCGCTCGCGTGGCCGCCGCGCTCGCTGACGCTCGAATGGTGGGGCCGTGCGGCGACGAACGCCGGCGCCTGGGAGGCTGTGGGGACGTCGGTGCTCGTCGCCGCCTGCGCGACGGCCATCGCGCTCGTGCTCGGCACGCTCTGCTCCATCGCGCTCGACCGCTATGCGTTCTTCGGCAAGGAGGCGGTGAACCTGCTGGTCGTGCTGCCGATCGCGCTGCCCGGCATCGTCACGGGCATCGTGCTGAACAACCTCTTCCGCACGGGCCTCGGCCTGCAGCTGGGGCTCGGCACCCTCATCGCCTCGCATGCGACGTTCTGCATCGTCACCGTCTACAACAACGCGTTCGCGCGCATGCGCAGGCTGAGCCCGAACCTCGTCGACGCCTCGACCGACCTCGGCGCCGACCGCTTCACGACGTTCCGGCTCGTGACGCTGCCCCAGCTGCGCTCGGCGCTCTTCGCGGGCGCGCTGCTGGCGTTCGGCCTGTCGTTCGACGAGATCATCGTCACGCAGTTCACGGCGGGCCCCGGCGTGACGACGCTGCCGATCTGGATCTTCCAGAACATGTTCCGCCCCGGTCAGGCGCCGATCGTGAACGTCGTCGCCGTCGTGCTCGTCGTCATCTCCATCGTGCCGATCGCGCTCGCGCAGCGGCTCGAGGCGCGCGCCGAGGCCCGCTGACCGCGACGGGGCGTCAGCGCAGCGCCACCATGCCGTCGACCCAGCGCTCGAGCCTCGCGTACGCGTCGGCTCGAGCCTCGCGCCGCGAGATGAAGACGTCGTGCAGGGCCCCGTCGATGCGCTCGATCGTGACGGATGGGCCGAGGTGCAGCGCGGCGCGCGCCACCGGGTCGACCCTGAGCACGGTGTCGACGCGCGTGAGGTCCTCCGACCAGCGCGTGGGGAGGATCGACCGCGTCGAGAGCAGCACGAGCACGGGCACGTCGATCGCGAGGCCGGCTGCCACCTGCGCGTGGCCGGCGAGGATCGCGCGGATCCACCCGGCGTGCGCCGTCATCGCGAACTCCGGACGCCACGCGTGGTCGACGACGTACGGGTCCTCCTCGTCGAAGACGATGCGCTGCGCGCGCGCGTAGTAGCCGAGGTCGATCTGCGGCGCCGGCGCGAGCGGCGAGAGCCGGCCGCGCAGCTCGGCGACGGGCGTGATCGCGGCGCGCGAGCGGGCTCCGAACTGCAGCTCGAGCCACGGCGCGTTGAGGATGAGCGCGCTGGCGACGCCCGGATGCCGGTGCGCCCACAGGCTGAGCGTGAGGCCACCCGTCGAGTGCCCCAGCAGCACGAGCCGCCGACCGTCGGCGCCGCCGTCCTCGCGCATGACCGCGAGCGCCGCGTCGATGTCCTCGTCGTAGGTGCGCAGGTCGGCGACGAACCCGAGCGTCTGCCGCGGGCGGATGCTGCGGCCGTACTTGCGCAGGTCGAGCGCGAAGAACCTTGCTCCGCGATCGGTGAAGAAGCGCGCGAGGCGGCCCTGGAAGAAGTAGTCCGACCAGCCGTGGACGTACAGCACGTCGACGTCCTCGAGGTCGCGCTCGCGCTGCCAGATCCTGCGACGCGACGGCAGCGCCCGCACGAGCGTCGCGACGACGTCGCCCTCGTCGTCGGTGCCGAGCGGCAGGGTGCGCTGCTGGAAGCCGTCGCCCAGCACATCCTCGCGCCAGCCGACCTCCATGTCCGCCACGATATCCGTGCGTCCTGAAGGAGCGCTCGTTCCATCGGCGACGGCTCCCCGACGCGTTCGCAGCCCTTGGGCAGTTCTCCCCATGGTGCCGTCCGGCTCGCCGACATACGCTCGCGACCAGACAGTGAGGAGACCGTCATGGCGCTCAACATCCCGAGCGAGCTGGCCTTCGTCCTCGACCTGCTCGGCTTCGAGTGGCCGCAGCTCGACGAGGACGAGATCCACCGCGCAGCGCACATGGTGCGCCAGTTCCGCGATGACCTGGAGGGCACGATCGAGCAGGTGGGCTCGCGTGTGAACGACGACGTGCCGGCAGCGTTCTCCGCCAAGGCCGCGCAATCGTACACCGACGGCTGGAACGAGGCCCGTGAGCAGCACATGACGCAGCTCATGGATCTGCTCGATCCTGCCGGCACCGGCATCGACCTCTTCGCCGACGCCGTGCTCGCGCTGAAGCTCAAGGTCATCGCCGAGCTCGTCATCACAGCGGCGCAGATCGCCGCGGCCCTGGCTGCCGCAGCCTTCACCTTCGGCCTGTCGGCAGCGGCCAACGTCGCGATCATCGCCGCGCGCAAGAAGGTGCTCGACATCATCGTCGAGGAGGCGATCGCCGCGCTCATCGTGCAGATCGCCGAGATGGTGATCGATCCACTCACGAACCTCGCGGAGACCGTGATCCTGGCCCTCATGGACGCGCCCGTGGTCGTGGCCGCAGTGGGCGAGGTGGAGGCCTACCAGACCGACTTCGCCGCGCTCGAGCAGGCCGCGTCCGACATCGACTCGAGCGGATCCGACCAGGAGACCATCGGCCAGGAGTTCCTCGGCCAGCTCTCCACCCTCCAGATCTCGACGGCAGGCTGATCATGTCCCAGTACAAGAAGCTCGCAGACGACGTGCTCGACGCGCTCGACCGCGTCGGGGACCGGATGTCTCGGTCGCTGCGCGACCGATCCGAGGCGCAGCGCCGCAAGCTCCTCGAGATCGTCGAGGAGACCAGGATGCGCGATCGTCAGATGTCGCAGAACGGTGGCGCGCCCGACGTCGACGTCGACGCCGACGTCATCGACCCCGGCTTCGGCGCGACGGGGCGAGGCGACTGGTTCGGCGATGCCGATCAGCGGTACCGCGACGAGTTCTTCGACGAGTACCCCGAGTCCGAGGCTGCTGTCGTCCATCACGCGATCGAGCAGAACGTCATGCGGCGGTATCCGTCGTTGAACATCACACGAAGCGAGATGGACTCGGTGCAGAATCTTCGCGGCATTCCCGCGGAGATCAACTCCCGCGTGCACCTGAGCGGCATCCGCCGCATGTGGAACGAGTTCTACCGGCATCACGCCGACTCGGGCACGGTCCCGACCGTCGACGACCTCGCGGAGTACGCACGACTCGTCGACGACGCGTTCGGTGACCTGTTCGACCCGCCGGTGCGGTGATCACGGTGCGCATGATCAGGGTGGAGCCCGAGGTCGCGGGCGGGCTCGGCGAGGGGATCGACTTCGACGCTGCGCGCCGACCCCAGCTGCGCGGCCCCCTGCACTACGCCTTCGCGGGGTGGCTCGGCGACGAGCTCGTGGAGACGGCGGGCTTCTGGATCGTGACATCCGAGCTCGCGGGTGCGCTCGAGCGCAGTGGACTCACGGGCTTCGTGCTCGACGAGGTAGTCGTGTCATTGGAGGAGGGCTTCCTGTCATCCGGTCGCGACCCTCTCGCTGAGGATTGGCGGCGCCTCATCCCGACAGGAGCCGGCGAGGAGGATCTGCAGCTCGAGCGCACATCGACGCTGCTCGTCAGCGAGCGCGCATTCGAGCTGCTTCGCCGCCATCGCATCGAGCACGCGCAGATCACGTGGGCCGATCAGCCCGCCCCGCTGTCCGGAGCGATGCGGACGTACCTCGCGCGACGTGGAGGCTGAGCGACGCCACCGCCCGGTGCGGCAGAGTAGAGGCGTAGACGACAGAGAGGGGTCGCCGTGGCGATCGCAGGCGAGATCACGACGTTCTTCGAGGCGCTGGGTGCCGAGCGTGACGACCCGAAGGTCGCGGCAGCGCTTGCGCTCGTCGGCCCGATGGAGCTCGGGGAGCCGTATCGCCAGGATGGCGCCACCTACGCGCTCGACAAGTGCGCCGACGACGGCACCTCGTTCACCTGGAAGGACGGTCGCCTGCTGAAGATCATCATCGCCATGCAGCAGGAGCGCGCCGCCGGACCGTATCCCCGGCCCGACCGGCTCGTCGAGGGCGTCCTCCCTGCTTCGTCTCGCGCGCAGGTCACGGCGGCGCTCGGCGCACCCGACCGCGAACGCTCGACCGGCGACACGTGGAATGTCGGGTCGCACTACCTCGCCGTGTCGTTCGCGGGCGACCATGTGCGGCGCGTCGTCGCCATGGTGAGCGCCCGATGACGGAGGCGCCTGCGGGCGAGCTGCATGTCCTCGCCCAGGTCGTGGGGATGGATGGCTCGCAGCCGCGGGCGAGCATCGTCCGCGGACTCGTCGGGCCGCCGAGCGACATGCGCCGTCTGCCCGCGCCGGATGGCGCCGAGCTCACCTTCATCGTCTTCGGTCCCGGCGGCGTCGAGCTGGTCATGAAGCACGACGTCGTCTCCGCAGTGGTCGTGCACCTGGCACCCGGAGCCGACCATTCGGCGTATCCGCGAATCGAACGCCTCCTGCCAGGTGGCGGGGCCACCCTCACGCGAAGCGACCTCTCGGAGCGCCTCGGCGAGCCCGCCGACCTCGACGGGCAGGATCTGTTCGCCGTGGGCGAGTCGGCAGCGCTCGTCGACTATGCGGACGGCGTCGCGACGCGGCTCACGCTCGTGGCCGACGAGTCCTGACTGCACGCCGCCGACGGGCGTGGCCGATCACGGGAATCATGACCCTCTCCGGCGACATCTCCGCGTTCCTCGAGGCACTCGGCTCTCCAGCTGACCATCCGGAGGCGCTCGGCAGGGCGATCGGGCTCATGGGTCCTGGTCTCGAGATCGAGGCGTTCGGGCGGCCCGAGGTCGCGGACGAGCATTGGCACTTCCGGCGGACCGGCTCCGGGTTCCTGCTGCGCGGCGGCGAGATCGTCGCCATCGTCCTTCCGATCGCGCGTGCCGCGGGGCCGTCCTACGACGGGGTCGACACCCTGATCGATGGCGTCGACCTCGCCGGCGACCGAGCCTCGCTCGTCACGGCGATCGGCGAGCCGACCCGGTCGAGCCAGCGGATGGACCTCTGGCGGCTCGATGGGCGCTACCTTCGTCTCGACTTCGCCGACGATCGTCTCAGCGACGTCGCCACGGCCCTCGGCGGCGTCGAGCTCTGAGCCGCGCCGAAGCCTCGAGGACCCCGCACCGGATGGAGCATCATGCAGACCGTGACCGGCCACATCGCGAGCATCGCGGCAGCGTTCGACCCGCCGGAGAGCGATCCGAAGGTGCAGGCGATCGTCGAAGGGGTCGACGAGCGACCCGAGCGGTCGACGTACAGCGGCCCGCCCATCGAGTACCTCCACTACCGCTCGGTCGGGGTCTCGCTCATGTTCGAGCGATCCAAGCTCGACACGGTCTTCGTCTACGCCCTCGATGACGATGGCTTCACGCCGTACGGCGACCCCACGGGGTTCATCGATGGCATCGACTTCGCCACGTCCTCCCGCGAGGACGTGCGGGCGGTGCTGGGTGAGCCCTACCGCGCCGAGGACTTCGGCCTCTTCCGCATCCAGGACGAGCGAGTGGTGCATGTGACCTACGACGAAGGCCTCATCTGGAAGATCTCCGTCATGTCCAGGGACGTCAGCGAGCGCTGAGACGCAACCGCGAGCTCGGCGACGGAGCATCGATCATCTCGAGCGGCGCCGCTCTCAGCGCGACTGGAGGCTGCTTCGATGCGGAGCGCCTGACGCTGGACGGGGATCTCGACCGATCACGTCCTCGTCGCGAGGACGGATGCCGCCGGGGGCCGCACCCGCACTCGGGCCTCGGGGTCGATGCCGCCGTATCGCTCCCAGCAGCACTGACCACCGTCAGCGACGTCTCGGAGGATCGCGGTGGAGAGCAGCGACGCCGCCGCCGAGGCGTCGTCTAGGCTGCCCAGCATGCTCGAGATCCCGGACTTCACGCCGCGCGCACCCATCGATCCGGCAGTCATCGACCACTTCCGAGGCGTCGTCCCGGACGACGTCGTCGAGCTCTGGACGCAGTTCGGACAGGGCACCTGGGCTGAGGGCTTCCTGCGCGTCATCGACCCGAAGCACTACGCCGACGCGCTCGCCGACTGCCTCGGCAAGGTCACCGGACAAGGCGTCGCCATCCCGCTCATGGTCACCGGACTCGGCGACCTCGTGACCTGGGAACCGGGTGACGGCGTAAGCGGCATCCTCCACCGCAAGGAACGCGTCGTCGGGCTCGGCAGCACGCTCGAGGGGTTCGTCGATCTCACCGTCATGGACGGCGCGGAGCAGATCGACGATGACTTCGACTGGAAGCCGTACCCGGACGCGGTCGCAGCGCACGGCCCGCTCGCCTTCGACGAGTCGTTCATCCACGTGCCGCTGCTCTCCCTCGGCGGCGCGCGCACCGCGGCCGGCGTCAAGCCTCGCGACACGATCACGGGCATCCAGATCATGGTCGAGTTCCAGGGCGTCATCGAGCACTGAACGCCGCCCGCCCGAGATCCAGACACATCGACGACATGAGCTCCATGCGGACGGCGACCGGCCACATCGCGACGATCGCCGCGGCCTTCGACCTGCCGGAGCACGATCCCAGGGTGCAGGCGACCGTCGCCGGCTACGGCGAGGAACCGGAGCGCGCCTCGTTCACCGGACCCACCATCGACTTCGTGAAGTACATGCGATCGGGGTATCGCTGCGTTTCACAGCAGGCCGGCTGTCCTCCGTCTTCGTCTCCGCGCTCGACGACGACGGCTTCACCCCGTACGCCGACGCGACCGGCTTCATCGATGGCGTCGACCTCGCCTCCTCGAGTCGCGACGACGTGCGGGCCGTCCTCGGCGAGCCGTACCGCTCCGAGGAGAGCTTCGACCTGTTCCGCATCCAGGACCAACGCGTCGTGCACGTGACCTTCGACGAAGGCCTCATCTGGAAGATCACCGTCATGGCCAGCGACGTCAGCGAGCGATGACGACCATGCGCAGGATCCGGATCGAGCCCGAGGTCGCGGGCGGTCTCGGCGATGGCATCGACTTCGACTCGAAGCGGCGTCCACCCCTGCGCGGCCCAAGTGCGCGGACGACGGCACCTCCTTCACTTGGAAGGACGGGCGACTGCTCAAGGTCATCGTCGCGATGCGCACGGAGCGGGCCGCCCGCCCCTATCCGCGCCCCGCGCTGCTGGTCGACGGCATCGGCCCGGAGACGACGTGGGAGCAGGCGGCGGACGTCCTGGGCGCGCCCGATCGAGCTCGATCCACCGGCGACACGTGGAACGTCGGGTCGCGCTTCCTCACCATCTCGTTCGCTGGCGACCGCGTGCAACGAATCGGCGCCATGATCAGCCCCCGCTGATGGATCCGTCCGCCTCTGGAACGCGTCGTCGTCATCGACCCGAAGCGCGACGACGACGCGCTTCAGACCTGCGTCGAAGAGGCAGCCGACGATCGAGCCCGCCCCGCGGCCACGATGCGGTCCATCGCGAACGCGCCGCGCGCCTGACGGTCAGTCGCCGACGTCGACCGGGCGGCCCGAGTCGGCGCGGCCCCAGTCGGACCACGAGCCGTCGTAGACGCGCACGTCGTCGCGACCGGCGAGGGTCGCGGCGAGCGCCACGACGCAGGCGGTGACGCCCGAGCCGCACGTCGTGATGATGGGGGCGTCGCCCGCAGCCTCGTCGATGCGGTCGGCGAGGCAGCCGACCTCCTGCAGCCGGCCGTCGCACTCGAGGGCGGCGAACGGCAGCGAGACGCTGCCCGGGATGTGCCCGCCGCGCAGCCCCGCGCGCGGCTCGGGCGCGATGCCCGCGAAGCGGTCGAACGAGCGCGCGTCGAGCACGACGGCCTCGTCGGAGGCGATCGCGCGCGCCACCTCGTCCGCGCCGACGAACGCGTCGTCGCGCCACCGCACCGTCACGTCGCCGGCCTGCTCGGCGCGCCCGCCCGTCGGCTGCGTCGTGCCGCCGGCTGCGGTCCACTCGGGCAGCCCGCCATCGAGCACCGCAGCCTCGAGACCCGCGGCCTCGAGCATCCACCAGGCACGCGCGCTCGAGAAGACGCCCTGCGCGTCGTAGGCGACGACGCGGTCGCCGTCGCGGATGCCCAGCTCGCGCAGGCGCTCCTCGAACTCGGCGGGGTCGAGCATGTCGTGCACGCCCGTCGTGTCGTGCCGCGACATCGCGCCGTCGAGGTCGAAGCGCAGCGCGCCGGGGATGCCGTCCGCGCCGCGATGCGCGCCGACGGACGCGTCGACGACGACGAGCCCGGGGTCGCCGAGGTGCCCTGCGAGCCAGGATGCCGACACGAGGTCAGGAAGGGTCATGGATCCACCTCATCGGGGAAGGACGTGATGATGCTGCCCGACGAGAGACCGTAGCCGACCGTGACGATCCATGCACGCTCGACCTCGCCCGCGTCGGAGACGAGCTCGACGCGCACGTCGTAGTTCACGATGTCGGAGCGGTACTCCTCGACGGCCGTCGGAGCCTCGAGCGCCTGGTCGATCGCGAACCAGGCGACGTCCTCCCACGACGACCCGACCTCGTCGGCGAGCTCGCCGAAGTCGCCCGTGTGGCCGTCGGCGATGTGGCGCCACCCTGCGCCGTCGGCGTTGCCGCACGTGAGCGTCGCGTCGCCGGCCGGCACGTCGAGCTGCGCCCAGGCGGCCCGGTCGAAGACCTCGAGCTCGTCGCGACCCGACAGGCCGTCGCACGCCTCGGTGCCGGGCACGTCGTCCGCGACGGGATCGAACGTCGCGGTCGCCGTCTGCAGCACGGGACCGCCGGGGGCGGCGGCCGCAGGCGTCGGCGCACCGGGTGCTGCGACGCCGGGCGACGAGCAGCCCGCGAGCGCCGCCGAGGCCACGAGCGCGGCCGCTGCGAGCAGCCGCGTCCGCCGTCGCGCGAGCGTCATCGGCTCAGTGGCCCCGCGGCCGACCGTCGTCGTCGCCCTCGCCGGGCTTCGCCGGCTGCATCGCGAGCGTGAGCGTCGCGATGACCACGAGGGACACGATGAACGCGACCCCGCCGATGACGAGCGCGTGGATGGGCTCGCGGATGACGAGCAGGACGACGAGCCCCGAGAAGATGCCGATGCCGCCGGCGAACCCGACGTACTCGACGGGCTTCAGGCGGTCGCGGCGCGACGGGGTCATCGGGTGGCCTCTCGAGCGTCCTTCGCGACGATGCGCGCGGAGGCGGCGGCGATGCCGTGGAACACGCCCACGACGATGGCGTACGCGCCCAGCAGGCCGACGAGCACGACGTCGTGCACGGGCAGGAGGGCGAAGGCGATGCCTGCGGCGAGCGTGAGCACGGCGACGGCGCGCCAGTCGGCTGCGATGCGGCGCATGCGGAGGTCGGTGGTGGCCCGCAGCCGGAGCCACGCCCACCCCTCGACGACCGCGGTGACGAGCGCCCATGCGGCGACGACGACCTTGAGCGCATCGCCCGAGGGCGCTGCCGCGGCGAGGCCCGCGGCGACGACGCCCGCAAGCACGCCCGTCGCGCCCGCGACGAGCGGGAAGCGGGCGACGGCTACGGGCACGCCTCGGCGCAGCACGAGCAGCGCGGCGCCCGTGCCGAGCGCGAGCACCGCGAACGCAGCGAGGCCCACGCGCGCGTCGTGCGCCTGGAGGAAGGTGACGGCGACGCCGACGGGCACCGCCACGGCCGCGCGGGCGGCGGGGAGGTGCCAGGCCGGGCGCTCGCTCGAGGAGGACGGCGCCTGGCCGTCGTGCTGCTCGATCGTGCTCACCGCATCCAGGGTATCCGGCATGGCGGGGGTGGCGTGCCGCGCTACCCGACGCGCTCGAGCAGGCGCCGGTGCAGCCGGTCGTCGCCGTGGAGCTCGGGGTGGAAGGCGACGCCGATGACGCCGTCGCGCTCGACGGCGACGATGCGACCCTCGTGCTCGCCGAGCACCGTCACGCTCGCCCCGACCTCCTCGACCACGGGCGCGCGGATGAACGACGCCGCGACGGGCTCGGCGCCGATGGCCGGCAGGACGACCGCCGCCTCGAACGAGTCGAGCTGCCGCCCGTAGGCGTTGCGCCGCACCGTCACGTCGAGCCCGCCGAGGGTGCGCTGACCCGGCGCCGCGTCGAGGATGCGGTCGGCGAGCAGGATGAGCCCCGCGCACGTGCCGAGCACGGGCATGCCGCCCGCGATGCGCTCGCGCAGCGGCTCCCGCACGCCGAGGATGCCGCTCAGCCGGTCGATGACGCTCGACTCGCCGCCGGGGATGACGAGCGCGTCGACCGCGTCGAGCTGCGCGGCGCTGCGCACGGGCATCGCCTGCGCGCCGAGGCTCGCGAGCACGGCGAGGTGCTCGCGCACGTCGCCCTGGAGCGCGAGCACCCCGACGCGCGTCACCAGCCGCGCTCGGCCAGGCGGTGGGGTGCGGGCAGGTCGGAGACGTTGATGCCGACCATCGCCTCGCCGAGCCCGCGCGACGCGTCGGCGACGGCCTGCGGGTCGTCGAACTGCGCCGTGGCCCGCACGATCGCCGCGGCGCGACGCTCGGGCTGGCCGGACTTGAAGATGCCGGAGCCCACGAACACGCCGTCGGCCCCCAGCTGCATCATGAGCGCCGCGTCGGCGGGCGTCGCGACGCCGCCCGCGGTGAAGAGCACGACGGGCAGACGGCCGGCAGCGGCGACCTCGGCGACGAGGGCGTAGGGCGCCTGCAGCTCCTTCGCCGCGACGTACAGCTCGTCGGGGCTCTTCGCCGCGAGCGCCGCGATCTCGCCGCGGATCGTGCGGATGTGCTTGGTCGCCTCCGAGACGTCGCCCGTGCCGGCCTCGCCCTTCGAGCGGATCATCGCCGCACCCTCGGTGATGCGGCGCAGGGCCTCGCCCAGGTTCGTCGCCCCGCACACGAAGGGCACCTCGAAGCGCCACTTGTCGATGTGGTTGACGTAGTCGGCGGGGCTGAGGACCTCCGACTCGTCGACGTAGTCGACGCCGAGCGCCTGCAGCACCTGCGCCTCGACGAAGTGGCCGATGCGCGCCTTCGCCATCACGGGGATCGAGACCTCCGCCGTGATCGCGTCGATGAGGTCCGGGTCGGACATGCGCGCGACGCCGCCCTGGGCCCGGATGTCGGCGGGCACGCGCTCGAGGGCCATGACGGCGACCGCGCCGGCGTCCTCGGCGATGCGTGCCTGCTCGGGGGTGACGACGTCCATGATGACGCCGCCCTTCAGCATCTCGGCGAGGCCGCGCTTGACGCCGTCGCTCGCGCGGGAGGTGACCTGATCTTCGCTCATGGATCGGACGGTACGCGGATGGGCGCACGCCACTTGGCCTGGAGTGGTCGCGAGTGGACTTCGCATCGCAGTCCACATGGCCGGCGCCGGTGCGCGGCTAGGGCTGCGGCAGCGGCGAGACGAGCAGCGACTGCGCGATGCGACCGACGGGACCCTGCTCGTCGTGCACGATCGCCTGGCTCAGGCCGATGCCCTGCGTGCCGATCGACGACTCCGCCTCGATGCCGACCCACTCCCCCGTCGGCTGCTCGAAGAGGTGGATCGCGAGCTCGGTGTTGATGAACGTCCACGCGCTCGTGTCGAGCCGCGCGCCCACGCCGTTCGCCGCGTCGATCGGCAGGATCGCACGCAGCGACCGGCTCGGCTCCTCGCCCGCGACGAACGGCATCCGCAGCCGCGCCCACGCGACCGTCGGCGCGCCACGCTCGCCGAAGGTCGTCGCGAAGCGCCAGTCGAGCGAGCCGACGAAGCCGGCGAGCCACAGCGCGGGCACGGGGGCGTCGTGCAGCGTCGGCGCACCCTCGGGCGGCAGGGCGCGGGTGCGACCGGCGCGGTAGGCGACGGACGCGGTGTCGGCGACGCGCATGCGCCAGCCGCGGGCGCGAGCCGCCGGCCGCCAGGCGCCGCCGGGGCCGCGCTGCAGGATCTCGGCCTCGACGAGCTCCGCCGACCGGCCCGAGCGCACGACGTCGGCGCGCACGGCGACCTCGTCGAGCGTCACGGGTCCGAGCAGCTCGACGGCGAGGCGCACGAGCAGGAAGCCGTCGGCACCGGGCGCCTGCTCGCACGCCCGCCACAGCAGCCCTGCGACGGGGCCGCCGTGCTGGATGCCCGCGCTCCACGGGCTGCCGGTGTGCGCCGTCGGCTGCAGCACCTCGGCATCCTCGTGCATCCCTGCGGGGAGGAAGTAGGCGGGCGGGGTCCGGGCGTCGTCGCGCATCGTCATCGATCCTGCCCGTCCCGGAGCGCCGGGTCGAGGATGGGCGCGCGAGCACCCGCGGCGATCGTCGCTCGACGACCGCCGCGGGCCGGGCTCAGGCGCGGCGGCGGCGCACGGCGACCGCGCCGACGCCCACGAGCGCGAGGCCCAGGCCGGCGAGCAGCAGCGGCAGCGCCGCCGCGCCGCCCGTGACCGGCAGTCCGCCGGTCGGCGTGGATGCGGCGGGCGTCGTCGGGGCCGGAGCGTCGGGCGCTGCGGGCACCGAGGGCGCCGGCGCCGTGGGCGGTGCGGACGGCGCTGCGACCGTGATGGTGACGTCGGCGACGTCCGTCTGCCCGTCGCGACCCGTGATCTCGTACGAGAGCACGTCGATGCCGGAGAAGCCCGCGGCCGGCGCGTACGTGAGCGTGCCGTCGTCGGCGACCTCCACCGAGCCCTCGTCGGGCAGGTCGACGATCGCGACCGTCAGCTCGGAGGGGTCGGCGGTGGGTGCGTCCGCCTCGGTCGGCGGCGCGGGCGTCTCCGACGGGCCGGGCTCGCCCGAGACGTCGTTCGCCAGGACGTCGATCGCGACGGTCGTCTCGAACGGCGTCGTCACCGCGTCGTCGTTCGCCACCGGTGCGTCGCCGAGCACGAGCACGTCGATCGTCGAGGAGGCGACGTTGCCGAGCGTGTCCGCGACCTCGAAGCGCACCTGGTCGACGCGACCGATGAAGCCCGCAGCGGGCGTGAACGACACGGTGCCGTCCTCGGCCAGCGCGACGACGCCCTGCTCGGCGATCTCGATGCGATCCGTGGGCGTGCCCGTGCCCGGGGTCAGCAGGGTGAGCGACGCGGGGTCGATCGGGAACGCGTCGTCGGCGGCGTCGGTGCCGGCGAGCGGCGTCAGCCGGGCCACCTCGCCCGCCTGGATCGTCGTCGACACGGGCGCCGCGGTGGGCGCGCCGCATGCGAAGCCCGTGGGCGCGAAGGATGCGCCGTACGACTGGCCGGCCGTCACGGAGCCGACGGGCTCGAA
Source organism: Agrococcus versicolor (assembly GCF_039531815.1). Lineage (NCBI taxonomy): Bacteria > Bacillati > Actinomycetota > Actinomycetes > Micrococcales > Microbacteriaceae > Agrococcus > Agrococcus versicolor. The sequence continues at coordinate 541,348 of NZ_BAAAQT010000008.1, forward strand.
CGCGATGACGGCGCCCGAGGTGGTCGGCGGCACGTCGATCGTGCCGAGCGTGCCGTCGGACAGCAGCGCGTAGGTGACGTCGCCCACCTGCGCGAGCCCGTAGACCTCCGCCTCGACCGACCCGGCCTGCGAGACGGTGAAGGCGTCGAGGTCCAGCCGGAGCATCGTGGTGCCCGGGAACTGCTGGCCGCCCATCGCCGGCACGAAGAAGGCGCCGAGCACGTCGCCGTCCGCCAGCTGCAGGAGGTCCCCCTTGCTCGTCGCACCCTCCGGCATCCGGAGCACCGTCTCGAGCGCACCCGTGGCGGGATCGACCGCGACGACCTCGTTCGTGGCGTTGCCGCTCGCGAGCAGCCTGCCGTCGGTCAGCGCCGTGAGCCCGTTCCAGTTGCCGCCGCGCGCCATCGGCAGCGAGCGGATGACGGCGCCCGTCGCCGGGTCGAGGGTGTCGATCGTGCTGAAGGTGAGGCCGTAGAGCGCGATGCCGTCGGCGCTCCAGGCGATGTCGGTGTAGATCGCCTCGACCGCGAGGCGGCGCAGCTCGGTGCCGTCGGCGGGGTCGACCTGCACGAGCGCGCGATCGGGGCCCGCGACCCAGAGCGCCGCGGTCGGCGGGCAGACGACGGCCGCGGCGGACGCCGTCGACGCGCCGGTCGCCGGGGCGAGCACGAGGCCGGCGACGAGCGCGAGGGCTGCGGATGCGGGCAGGAGCGCGCTGGCGCGCAGGGAACGGGGGCGGGGTGCCATGGGTCGACCTCGACTCGGGGATCGTCGCGGCCGAGCGGCCCGCGACGCTCGCGATCGGACCTCGCATCCCGAGCGATCCTCACCATATGGGGCACACGCGGAGATGGCAAGGAATCCTCACCATCGATACGTCGCGGGCCGGTCGTCAGGCCACGCGTCCCAGATGCACCGCGACGTGCAGCAGCGCCGCGAGCGTCTCGGCATCGCCGATCTCGCCGCGCGCGACCATGCGGAGCACCTCGGCGAACGGCACGCGTCGGACACGCGCGATGCCTTCCTCGGCCTGCGTCGCCGCCGCCCCGCCGTCGACCGCGTGCAGGCCGCGAGCGAGGAAGACGTGCTCCGGCGCGTCGCAGATGCCGTTGAGCGACGACATGCCGCCGACCTCGACCCAGTCGTCGGCGACGAGCCCCGTCTCCTCCGCGAGCTCACGGCGGGCCGCGACGAGCGCATCCTCGCCGTCGGTCGACCCCGCGGGCACCTCGGTCGACCACCGCCCGGTCGTGTACCGGAAGAGGTCGACGAGCACGACCTCGTCGTCCTCCGTGAGCGCGACGACGAACACGGCCGGCTGCAGCACCTCGACGACCCCGTAGATGCCCTCCCCGCCGTCGGGTCGGATGACGTCGTCCTCGCGCAGCCGCAGCCAGCGATTCGCGTAGACCTCGCGGCTCGCGAGGGTCGTCCAGCCGGTGTCGGGTGCGTCGCTCACCAGGCCATCCTCGCGCTAGCGCAGCAGACGCGACAGCACGCGATCCGACAGCGGCCTGCCGCCGGTCTGGCACGTCGCGCAGTACTGGAACGTCGAGTCGGCGTACTCGACCTGGCGCACGACGTCGCCGCACACCGGGCACGCCTCGCCCGTGCGGCCGTGCACGCGCATGTCGGAGCGCTTCTCGGACTTCAGGCTCGTCGCCGGCACGCCCTGCCGCGCCTCGACGGCGGCCTGCAGGGTCTCGCGCAGCGCGACGTAGAGGCGATGCACGTCGTCCGCGCCCATCGACGCAGGCGCGAACGGCGACATGCGCGCGACGTGCAGGATCTCGTCGGAGTAGGCGTTGCCGATGCCGGCGATGCGCCGCTGGCTGCGCAGCACGCCCTTGACCTGCGCGCGGCCGGCCTCGGCGAGGATCGCGGAGAAGGCCTCCTCGGTGAAGGCGTCGGCGAGCGGGTCGGGACCGAGCGTGGCGATGTCGTGGACGTCGTGCGGGTCGCGAACGACGTGGATCGCGAGCCCCTTCTTCGTGCCGGCCTCCGTGAGGTCGATGCCGGCGTCGTCGTCGAGCATGAGCTGCGCCGCGAGCGGCCCCTTGCCCATCCGGGGACGCACCTTCGGCGCCTCGTCGCGCCAGCGAAGCCAGCCGGCGCGGGCGAGGTGGATGCACACGTGCAGGGGCGACGGCTCGCCGGCCGCGGCCGGGGGCGCGATCGCGAGGTCGAGCCACTTGCCGTGACGCTCGACGCCGACGACCTCGCCGTCGTCGATGGCGCGCGCGGGCGGGTCGAAGGTCTTGAGCGCCGAGATCGCGTAGGTGTCGAGCCTGCGCACGCGCCTGCCCACGAGGCGGCCGCGCAGGTCTGCGGCCAGCGCCTCCACCTCGGGCAGCTCCGGCATGCGAGCAGTCTGCCGCGCACCGCCGACATGCGCGACCCCTGGGTGCTCGGGGTGGACCCTTCGAGGCTCGCTGCTTTCGCACCTCAGGGAGCGGGGGGTGGAGCGCCTCCGCGAGCGCGGGGTGGAGCGCCTCCGCGAGCGGGGGGTGGAGTGCCCACTCGGTCGCTGAGCAGGCCGGCCCTTCGAGGCTCGCTGCGCTCGCACCTCAGGGAGCGGGGGGCGGGGAAGGCCGCGAGTCCCACCCGGTCCCTGAGGAGGCCGCGAGCGCAGCGAGCCGCCGTCTCGAAGGGCGCTGCCTCAGCCCTGGACGAAGGGCAGGAGGATCGCGTTCACCTCGTCGGCGTGCGTCCAGAGCATGCCGTGCGGCGCGCCCTCGATCTCCTCGTACCGCGCCTCGGGGAAGGCGGCGTGGAACGGGCGGCCCGTGGCGTCGATCGGCAGGATGCGGTCGGCGGTGCCGTGCACGATGAGGGTCGGGATGCCGCTGGCGCGCACGGCCGCGACGTCCTCGGTGAAGTCCTCGATCCACGTCGGGACGACGGCGTAGGCGGCGACGGGGGCGCTGCCGACGGCCGTGTTCCAGCTCGCGGTCACGACCTCCTGCGAGATGCGGGATCCGAGGTTCTCGTCGAGGTTGTAGAAGTCGGCGTAGAACTGCGTGAACCACGCGAAGCGGTCGGCCTTCGCGGTCGCGGCGATGCCGTCGAACTGCGACTGCGGCACGCCCTGGCCGAGCATGCCGGGCTCGAGCGAGCCGAGGAAGGCGAGGCGTGCGACGCGGTCGGCGCCGTGACGGTGCACGTAGCGGGCGAGCTCGCCCGTGCCCATCGAGAAGCCGACGAGGATGACGTCGCGCAGGTCGAGCGTGGTCAGCACGGCGTCGAGGTCGGCGGCGAACGTGTCGTAGTCGTATCCGGTGGCGACCTTCGACGACTGCCCGAAGCCGCGGCGGTCGTACGTGACGACGCGGAAGCCCGCGTCGAGGAGCTCGCGCGACTGGCGCTCCCACGACGTGCCGTCGAGCGGATAGCCGTGGATGAGCACGACGGGCTGGCCGCTGCCGTGGTCCTCGTAGTGCAGCTCGATGGGGGCGGAGCCCTCCTGGCCGACGGTGATGCTTCCCATGGTGCCCTCCTGGCGATCGTGGTCGAGAACGGTCGTTCTCGCCCCTGGGGGCTACACTAGAGAACCGACGTTCTCTTTCGCAAGCCCGAGTCCGAGGAGTGCTGCATGCCCGATCCCTCCGACGACGGCCGGCGCATCGTCGAGGCCGCGGATCGCCTCTTCTACGGCCGCGGCATCCAGGCCGTCGGCATGGACCTCGTGCGAGCCGAGGCCGGGGTGCCGCTCAAGCGCATCTACGCGCGATTCCCGTCGAAGGAGGCGCTCGTCGAGGCCGTCATGCGCCACCGCATGGGCATCTGGGATGCGGGGATCGCCGCGGCCGCCGCGAGCGCCACGACCCCGCGCGAGCGGCTGCTGGCGATCTACGACTTCCTCGACGACTGGTTCCGCGACGACGGCTTCCGCGGCTGCGGCTTCATCAACGCGTTCGGCGAGCTCGGAGCGGTCTCGCCCGCCGTCGCCCACCTGGCGCAGGAGCAGAAGGCGTCGTTCCAGGCGTACGTCGCCGAGCTCGTCGACCGGCTCGGCGCCGCGCCGTCGCTCGCGGCGCAGCTGTCGCTCCTCGCCGAGGGCGCGCAGACGACCGCCGCGATCGGCGGCACGCCCGACGCCGCGCGGCACGCCCGCGAGGCGGCGACCGTGCTCATCGACGCAGCCCTGCCGGCGCGGGTCTAGGCGGCTCGGAGTGTGCACGATCGAGCACGACGATGCGACCCCTGCCGAAGCGCAGCCGGGCACGCCAGGCTGGGACCTGCGCCCCACCCGACCCGGCGCACGAGGGGATGACGTGCCGACGACCGCACCCGCCATCGTGGCGATCGGCACCGCCGTGCCGCCCACGACGCTCGAGCAGACCGTCGCGCGCGACCTCATCGCCGCGCAGCCCGGTCTCACGCCGCTCGGCAGACGCCTCGTGGGTGCCGCCTTCGACGGCTCGGCCATCGCCACGCGGTCCGTCGTGCTCGACGAGCTCGTCGACCGCACCGACTCCCCCTTCCTCGACGCCGAGACCGGCACGCTGCGCAGCCCCAGCACGCGGGTGCGCAACGATCGCTACGCCGAGCGCGCGCCCGAGCTCGCCCTCGAGGCCGCGCGTGCGGCGCTGCGCGACGGCGGGCTCGAGCCGGAGGCCGTCACGCACGTCGTGACCGCCTCGTGCACCGGGTTCTTCGCGCCCGGCCTCGACCACATCCTCGTGCGCGACCTCGGCCTGCCCACGCCGACGCCGCGACTGCACGTCGGCTTCATGGGCTGCTACGCCGCCTTCCCCGCCCTGCGCGCCGCCGACGCCATCTGCCGCGCCGACCCGAGCGCCGTCGTCCTCGTCGTGTGCGTCGAGCTGTGCTCGCTGCACCTGCGCTCGTCGAGCGACCCCGACACGATCGTCGCCTCCTCCGTCTTCGCCGACGGCGCCGGTGCCGCGCTCGTGACGGCGCAGCCGAGCCCGCGCGGTCTGCGCATCGACGCGCTCGCCTCGGCGATCGCCCCCTCGAGCGAGGAGGAGATGGCCTGGACCATCGGCGACGAGGGCTTCGAGATGGTGCTCTCGGGTGCGGTGCCGAGGCTGATCGGCCATCACGTCGTCGAGGCCATCGCGCCGCTCGAGGGGCAGCGCGACGCCGCCGCGTGGCCCGCGGTCGCCGGCTGGGCCATCCATCCGGGCGGCCGGTCGATCCTCGACACCGTGCAGCGCACCCTCGAGCTCGACGACGGGCAGCTCGCCGACTCGCGCGCCGTGCTCGCCGAGCGCGGCAACATGTCGAGCGCCACGGTGCTGCACATCCTCGAGCGCCAGCTGCGCAGCCGAGCCCACGGCGAGCAGGTGTGCGCCATGGCGTTCGGGCCGGGCCTCACGATGGAGTCGGCGCTGCTGACGATGCAGGTCGCCGGATGAGGTCGCTCGCGACGCGCTCCGACGAGCTCGAGCGCATGGACGACCCGGACGTCGACCTGGGTCTCCTCACGCGCACATACGAGCAGTTCGAGACCGTGAACGCGCTCGTGTCGCGCTGGCGCGCGCTCTACGTGCGTCGCATCCGGCCGGCCCTGCCGACGGATCGCACCGCGACGGTGCTCGACGTCGGCTCCGGCGGTGGCGACGTCGCCAGGAGCCTCGCCGGCTGGATGCGCCGCGACGGCATCGACGCCGAGATCACGGGCGTCGACCCCGACCCGCGCGCCCACGACTTCGCCACGGCCCACCCTGCCGACGGCGTGCGGTTCGAGCGCGCGACGAGCACCGACCTCGTCGCGCAGGGACGCCGCTTCGACGTCGTGCTGTCGAACCACCTGCTGCACCACCTCGACGACGCGGCCCTCGCCTCGGTCGTCGCCGACTCCGACGCGCTCGCGAGCCGGCTCGCGCTGCACGCCGACCTCGCGCGCGCCCGCGTGCCGCTCGTCGCGTTCGGGCTCGCGACCCGCGCCCTGCGCCGCTCGTCGCTCCTGCACGACGACGGCACGGCATCCATCCGTCGCAGCCACCGCGTCGACGAGCTGCAGGAGCTCGTGCCCGCGCCGTGGCGCGTCGAGCGGCTCTTCCCGTACCGGCTGCTGCTCGTGCTCGATCGCGAGCGCCGCGCGTGAGCCTCTCCCGCGGGCTCGCGATCGGGGCGCTCGCCGTGTACGCGACGACGGCGACGATGGGCGTCGGGCTCGCGACCGGCGCATGGCGCAACGAGCGGCACCGCTGGGTGCACCACGTCGGCTTCATCGCCGCGACGACCCTGACGGCCGCGACCGTCGTCGCCGGCCTGCGCGACGCCCCCGGGCGCGCGCTCGCCGCCGCCCCCGCGCTGCTGCCCCTCGCGGCCCTGCCGCGCATCCGCACCCGATCCCGCTGGCACCCGACGGTCGCGCTCACGGCAGCGCCGTGGCTCGTCGCCGCCGTCGCCCGCCCCGACCGCAAGGAGTGAGCATGGAGCTCTTCGACGCCATCCGCCGCCGGCACACGACGAACGGCGCCTTCCTGCCCGACCCCGTGCGCGAGGAGCACCAGCGCCTGCTCATCGAGATGGCCGGGCGTGCGCCGTCGCAGCTGAACAGCCAGCCGTGGCGGTTCGTCATCACCGAGGAGCGCGACACGATCGAGCAGGTCGCGGCGATCAGCGGCGGCAGCATGACCGAGGCGATGTCGAACGGATCGTTCTTCGAGCGGTACCGACGGTACTTCCGCTTCTCGAAGCGCGAGATGGAGGAGCGCCGCGACGGCATGCTCTTCGATCGGCTGCCCGCCCCGCTGCGTCCGTTCACCGGGCAGGCGATGACGCCGCGCGGGCAGCGGCTCATGAACACGCTCAAGGTGCCGCAGACGCTCGGCGAGGAGAACCGGAGGCTCGTCGCGGGCTCGCCGCTGCTGCTGGGCGTCATGCTCGACCGCGCGGAGCACCGGCCAGGCGAGCTCTCGTCGTTCTACTCGCTGTTCAGCATGGGGGCGGCGATGGAGAACCTGTGGCTGTCGACGGTCGAGCTGGGCCTCGGCATCCAGTTCGTGTCGTTCCCGATGGAGGTGCCCGGCCAGTGGGAGCGCATCGTCGAGCTCTTCCGCGTGCCCGACGACCTCGAGCTCATGGCCGTCTACCGCATCGGCTACGTGCCGGAGGAGGCGCGTCGACCCCGCATCGACTGGTCGAGCTCGGAGCGCAAGCGCCCGTCGCAGATCGTCTTCCGCGACACGTGCGACACCCCGCAGCAGGGCTGGGACGACGCGCCGGGCGACGCGCGGGCCTGACGTCCTCGTCGTGCGCGGCGCCACCGGTCGAGGTGATGCGCACGCCTAGGCTCGGGGCATGATCGCCCTGCACGTCCGCTACACCGACGCCCCCGGCCGCCTCGAGCTGCGTCCCCGTCACCGCGAGCTGCTCGCCGAGCTCGTCGAGGAGGGCGTGCTCATCGCCGCCGGGCCCTACGAGCACGGCGAGGGCGCGCTGCTGCTGTTCGCCGCCGACCGCGAGCGCGTGCAGCAGGCCATCGACGCCGACCCCTACATGTCGCACCCGGGCGTCGTCATCACGGCGATCGAGGAGTGGAACCCGGGCGTCGGCGGCATCCGCGCCGCCTGATCCGGCCCCCGACGCGGCAGCCCCTCGCCGCGCGCGCAGCCGGCCGGTAGCGTCGAGGCATGCGCGTGCTCGATGACCTGGCCTCCGTCCGTCCGTTCACCGAGGAGCTCTACAAGCACCTCCACGCGCACCCCGAGCTGTCGGACCGCGAGCACGCGACGGCGGCGCGCATGGCCGACGAGCTGCGCGCGACGGGCGTCGACGAGGTGCACGAGGGCGTCGGCGCCTCGACGGGCGTCGTCGGCATCCTGCGCAACGGCGAGGGCCCCACGATCCTCGTGCGCGCCGACATGGACGGCCTGCCCGTCGTCGAGGACGACGTCGTCGAGTACCGGTCGACGCAGACCGCCGAGATCGACGGCGGCACGGTGGGCGTCATGCACGCGTGCGGCCACGACGTGCACATGGCGAGCCTCCAGGGCTCGGTGCGCCTGCTCGCGCAGCACCGCGACGCCTGGAGCGGCACGCTCGTCGTCGTGCTGCAGCCCGCGGAGGAGACCGTGGGCGGTGCCCGCGGCATGACGGATGCGCTGCGCGCCCTCGTGCCGTCGATCGACGTCGCGCTCGGTCAGCACGTCGCCCCCTACCCCGCATCGCAGGTGCGCCTCTCGGCCGGTCCGATCATGGCCGCATGCGACGAGCTCATCGTCACGGTGCACGGCCGAGGCGGCCACGGATCGCAGCCGGAGACGACGGTCGACCCGGTCGTGCTCGCCGCATCCATCGTCCTGCGCCTGCAGACGATCGTGAGCCGCGAGGTGCCCTCGAGCGAGCAGGCCGTGCTGACCGTCGGCACGATCCACGCCGGCACGAAGTCGAACATCATCCCCGACACCGCACGCCTCGGACTCTCGATCCGCACGTACGACGAGACGCTGCGCACCCGGATCCGCGAGGCCGTCGAGCGCATCGTGCAGGGCGAGTGCGCTGCGGCCGGCGCCCCGCAGCCCGCGACGATCGAGCGCACCCTGTGGGCGCCCGTCACCGACAACGACCCCGGCGTCGTCGGCACGCTGCAGCCCGCGTTCGACGCGGAGTTCGGCGCCGACGTCGTGCCCATGGAGCGCCTGTCGGGCTCGGAGGACTTCTCGGAGCTCGCGGCCGCCTACGACGCCCCGTACACGTTCTGGTTCACCGGCGGCACCGCCGACGAGCGCTACGCGGCGGCCGAGGCCGCCGGCACGCTGCTCACCGACATCCCCTCGAACCACTCCCCCGGGTTCGTGCCGGTGCTGCAGCCCACGCTCGACACCGCCGTGCGGGCCATGACCACCGCGGTGCTCGCGCACCTCGGTCGCTGACGCCGCGCATCGCGCGCGCCGGGGCTAGCCCTCGACGGGCGTGAGGCGGAAGATCGGGAACTCGCGGCCCTCCGCCGTGGCCTCGTAGCCGGCGAAGCTCGAGCCCTGGCGCTTGAACTCGGCCCACATGCGGTCGCGCTCGTCGCCCTCGATCTCGGCGACGGCGACGCGCACCATGCGGATCGGCTCGCCGAGGTCGCCGGCGACCTCGAGGTCGATCTCGTCGGTGCGACGCAGCCCGAACGTCCACGCGGGATGCCGCGGGGAGCCGGCGGCGCTCGCCACCACGAACCACGCGCCGTCCTGCTGGAGGGCGAAGAGCGGCGTCAGGGCGACCGTGCCGTCCTTGCGCGGGATGTGCAGCAGGCCGAGGTTCCTGCCGAAGTCGACCGGCTCGCGCACGGTGCCATCGCCTGCACGGAACGCGTCGATGATCATGTCGTTGAAGGCCATGTCACCGTCAACGCCCGCGGCGCCGCCCGTGTTCCGGGCGGCGCCGGGGGAGGCCATCGCCCGCTCAGGCAGTGGCGACCCGACGCAGCAACGGCCTCGTGGTGAGCAGGCCCGCGGCCACGATCGCGACGCCGGCCACGACGACGCCCGCGGTGATGACGATGGCGATGGGCTCGAAGAGCAGCGCCATGCCGAGCAGCGGCACGACGAGCGCGCTCGCGGCGATCGCCGACACCGCGACCACGAGCAGCAGCGGCGACAGCACGGCCCAGCGTCGCGCGGCGTCCATGGTCGCGACGTCCATGCCGGCGTGGTGCAGCGCGCGCGAGAGGGCGCGACCGTCGAGGATCGCCGCCGCCTGCTGGAGGCCGACGGTGCACGCGACCGTGAGGAAGGAGCCCACGATCGTGATGACGAGACCCGTGCGGATGTCGCCGGCGAGGATGGCATCGGCACCACCGGCGCCGTCGCCCATGAGCGCCGACCCGACGCCGGCGATGACGCCGACGAACGTGACGAGCGCGACGCCGCCGACCTGCCGCCAGGCGGCCTTCGGCGACTCGAGCACCGTGCGGGCTGCGATGAGGCGCGCGGGGGTCGTGGCGCGGCGGACCTGGATGCGGGCCTGCACCCCGAGGATCCACGGGCCGAGGAGGTTGAGCACCAGCATCGCGATGCCGAAGCCGATGCCGAGCACGACGACCATGGCCAGCACGCCGAGCGCGGCGCCGATGCTCGAGAACGACGAGAACGCGCCGGCGACCACCGCCACGGCTGCGACGGCGAGCACGACGACCAACCAGTGCACGCGCGCGGGCTGCTCGCGACGCGCGACGCCCAGCGGCGTCACCATGACCCGACGCATCGACAGCAGCGCGCTCGACGCGGCGAGCAGCGTGACCGCGACGACGAGCGCGATCGACCACGTGAGAGGCAGCAGCGCACTCGTGCCCAGCGGCGCGCCGGCGAAGGGGATGAGGCCGATGAGCGGGCTCGTGGCCGCGGCGCCCAGCACGCCGAGGACGGCCCCGACGAGCGTGAGCATCGTCGCCTCGGCGACCGCGAGCGCCAGCACGGTGCCGCTCGTGGCGCCGAGGAGCCGCAGCGCGGCGAGACGGTCGTCGCGGCGCCGCGCGGACAGACGGGCGGCCGAGCCGCCGAGCGTCACGAGCGGCACGGCGAGGAGCGCGAGGGCGACGACGGCGAGCAGCTGGTAGAGCGGCGCGTCCGGGATCGTCCACGTGAAGAAGGCGCGCGCGCCGCCGACGACGATGCCGAGCAGCCACGACGTCACGCCGAACGCGACGACGGGCAGCGCGAGCACCGCAGCGCCCTGGGTCGACGGGCGCAGCAGCATGGGGGCGAGGCGGACGGCGCTCATGCTCGGCCCTGCCACTGCTGCTGCGTGGGCGCGACGGGTGCGGGCGCGTGCGCCGAGGTCGGCGAGTACGCGGCGGACTGCGAGTACGCCGCGGACTGCGGATGCGCCACGGGCTGCGCGTACGCGGCGGCCTGCGGCTGCGCGGCCCAGCCGTGCGACGGTGCGCCGACGGCCGTGCCGGGTGCCGGCGGCGGCAGCATGCCCGCAGCAGGACGGGCGGGACCCGCCTGCGACGCCCCCGCATCCACGAGCAGCCCATCGCGCATGCGCACGACCCGCGTGCACCGGGCGGCGACCTGCTCGTCGTGCGTCACGAGCACGAGCGTGCGGCCGCGGCCGACCGTGGCGCCGAGCAGCGCGGTCATGACCTCGCCGCTCGTCACGGAGTCCAACGCGCCCGTGGGCTCGTCGGCGAAGACGATGGATGCGCCCGTCACCTGCGCCCGCGCGATCGCGACGCGCTGCGCCTGCCCGCCGGACAGCTCGCCGATGCGGCGATCCTCCATGCCGGCGAGACCGAGCGACCCCAGCCACATCGCGGCCTCCTGGATGGCCGATGCTCGCGACGAGCCGACGAGCATGAGCGCGAGGGCGACGTTCTCGACCGCGGTGAGCTCGGGGACGAGCATGCCCTCCTGGAACACGAAGCCGAACCGCTCGCGCCGCAGCCGCGTCCGCTCACCGTCCGAGAGCCGTGCGACGTCGACGACGCCGGCGGGCGTCGCCAGGTGCACGGCGCCCGCGTCGGGCGTCACGATCCCGGCGAGCACGTGGAGGAGCGTCGTCTTGCCGGAGCCCGACGCGCCCATGATCGCCACGGCCTCGCCGGGTGCGATCGCGAGGTCGACGCCGGCGAGGGCGGTCGTGGGTCCGTATGTCTTGCGCACTGCGCGCGCTTCGATGGCCTGCATGCTGCAAGCCTCACCGCGTGCGGCATCCCGTCGCGTCGGGCGAGCGGACGAGGTCGGCGGGCCGGCCTCATCCGCTCGGAGGACTACTCCTTGGACCGCAGGCGGATGAGGCGGGCCTGGCCCTCGACGCGCATCTGGATGAGCTGCTCGTGCGCGGTGACGAAGTCGGTGAAGGTGCGGTAGCCGAGCGTCTTCTCGTTGAACGACGGGTCCATGCGCTTCATCTGCGCCTTCACGACGTTGGCGTGCAGCCACTCGTCGTCGTCCTTCGCGTGGCTCACGCGCAGGGCGCGCTCGAGCAGCGCGGCCGCGGCCTCCTCGGCGTCGCCGATGGGATCGGCGCCGTCGTCGTCGTCCTCGTCGTCGAACTCGACGATGTCGCGAGAGGCGGCCGGCCTCGACTCCACCACGGGATCGGCCGGAGCGACCACGGGATCGGCGACCGACGTCGCGGGCGCCTCCTGCTCGGCCTTCGGGCGGCGGCGGCGGCCACCGGTCTTCGGCTCCTCCGCCTGCGCGGGCTGCTCGGCGGCGGGCTGCTCCTGCGCGGGGGTCTGCTCGACCTGCTCGGTGACGGCGGTCGAGTCGGCCTTGGCGGGGCGGTCGCCACGACCCGTGCGCGGCGGGACGACGGGGCGCTCGACGCCGGGCAGGTCGTCGTAGTCGGCGAACTCGTCGCACGCGGCGGCGAGCGACTTCGACGTCGAGCCGGCGACGCCGATGCCGACGACGAACCGGCCGAGGCGCTTCGCCTTCTGCGCGAGCGCGATGTAGTCGGAGTCGCCCGCGACGATCACGACGTGCGTGATGTCGGGCAGGCGGAAGAGGTCCTCCATCACGTCGACCGCGAGGCGGATGTCGGCGCCGTTCTTGATGCCGCGCGTCGTGGGGAAGAGCTGCACGAGGTCGACGGCGCGCGACAGGAGCTGCTGCCGGTAGCCGGCGTTGACCGCGACCGACCAGTCGGCGTACGCCTTCGAGATCACGGGCGTGCCGAACGACGCCGCGTAGTCGAGGATCGCCCCGACGTCGACCGTCGCCTGCTCCATGCGCGTGACGAGCGCCGAGTCCGACGAGCCACGCTGCACCGACTTGACGCGCTGCTGGTGGAAGGTGCCCCTGCCGTGCAGCTGGTCGTATCGGGAGATGACGATGTTGTCGAAGTCGATGTAGACGGCGACGCGCGAGTCGGCCGGATCGATCATGGAGCCCCTTTCGGCAGCCCCCAGTCTCGCACCCGTGCCTCGGGGCTCGTCGCCACGACCCCGTGCGTCGCGCACCTGCGCCTCCCAGGGGGTCCGGAGTAGCATCCGCTTCGAGCCGTCGCGCCCTCGACGGCCGTCCCGACGTCGCGGATGGCGACGACCGCATGAGGAGTCTCGACGTGAGCACGACGCCCGCAGGCTGGTATCCCGACCCCGAGCGCGAAGGCGCCACGCGTTGGTGGGACGGTGCGCAGTGGGCGCCCTCCCAGGACGCGGAGGCGGCGACGGACGACCGCTTCCGACCGCGCGACGACTCGGACGCCGGCTCGGATGCAGCGGCGGGCGCGAGCGGCGACACCGCGGCGGACGCCGCATGGTCGCCGACGCCGTACGAGGGCCCGGGCACCGCGTGGGAGCAGCAGGACTCGCCCGCGGGCCAGTGGAGCCAGCAGCAGGACGGCGCCGGCTGGGATCGCGCGGCAGGCACGGCCGACGCGGCGTCGACGCCCACGTGGGGCGCGCAGGACGCCGGCTCGACCGAGCAGCCCAGCTGGTCGCAGTCCGCGAGCACCCCCGCCTGGGGTCAGCAGGGCGGGCAGCCCGCCTACGGCCAGGTCGGGCAGCAGGATGCCGGTCAGACGGGCACGCAGCAGTGGAACCAGTACGGCGCAGCAGCACCGAAGAAGAGCCGCACCGGCCTCATCATCGGCATCGCGGCCGGCGCGCTCGTGCTCGTGCTCCTGCTCGTGGTCGGCGGCGGGTTCCTCGTGACGAACCTCATCGGCAACGCGACGCAGCAGACGCAGACGCAGGGCGGCGGCGGCGGCGGTGCTGGCGGCACGCAGACGCCCGGCTCCTCCTTCGAGGTCACCGTGCCCGCCAACGGCCAGACGTACACCGACATCGAGATCACGACGGCGGGCACGTACGTCATCTCGGTCGAGTCGCTCAACAGCGAGGACCCGCGCATCGAGCTCACGGGCAACGGGCAGTCGTACTCCGACGACGACGGCGGCGACGGCCTCGACTCCATGCTCACCGAGTCGCTCGACCCGGGCACGTACACGCTCATGGTCGAGGAGTACTCGGGCGACCCGCTCGTCGTGCAGGTCACCGTCTCCTAGCCGGCGGGCGCCGACCGACACGCCCGAGGTCGTCGTCGCGGGGTTGCATGGTCCGCCGAATCTCGGCATCGTGGCGTGCTCGCGATCCGAGAGGAGCCTCATGCTCACCCTGACCGAGACCGCCCAGACCATCATCACCGGCATCGTCGACCAGTCCGACGTCGCCGACACCGGCGGGCTGCGCATCAGCGCCGCCGAGGGCGACCAGCTCAACGTCGGCGTCGCGCCGGCGCCGACCGACGGCGACCAGGTGCTCGAGGCGCAGGGCGCGCGCGTCTTCCTCGACGACGCCGCCACGACGGCGCTCGACGACAAGGTGCTCGACGCAGCACCGGACGACGCCGGCCGCGTGACGTTCACCATCGCCCAGCAGGGCTGACGCGAGACGATGCGAGAGGGGCGCGGGCCATGGGCCTGCGCCCCTCTCGCATGTCCGCTCGGACCATCCGACGCCGGCCGACGCGGCCGTCCTCGCCCCGCAGCGACCACGGCACCCCATGACCTCGGGCGTCTGGACGCACGACCCCTGTCGCCGCGCTCGTGCAGCGGCGAGGATGGGGGCATGCTCACCATCCCCACCGTGACCCTCGCCGACGGCACCGCCTTCCCCGAGCTCGGCTTCGGCACCTACAAGCTCACCGGCGACGACGGCGTCGCCGCGATCCGGTCCGCGATCGACGTCGGCTACCGACTGCTCGACACCGCGGTGAACTACGGCAACGAGGAGGAGGTCGGGCGGGCCGTGCGCGAGAGCGACGTCGCGCGCGACGAGCTGCTCGTCACGTCGAAGGTGCCCGGTCGCGACCACGGCTACGACGAGACCCGGGCGAGCGTCGCCGGCTCGCTCGAGCGGCTCGGGCTCGACCGCATCGACCTGCAGCTCATCCACTGGCCGAACCCGTCGGTCGACCGCTACGTCGACACGTTCCGTGCGCTCGTCGCGCTGCGCGACGAGGGCGTCGTCCGCTCGGTCGGGGTCTCGAACTTCACCGAGGAGATGCTGACGCGCGTCGCCGACGCGACCGGCGTCATGCCGGCCGTGAATCAGGTCGAGCTGCACCCCTACTTCCCGCAGTCGCACCTGCGCGACTTCCACGCCGAGCACGGCATCCGCACCGAGTCGTGGAGCCCGCTCGCACGCCGCAGCGAGCTGCTGACCGAGCGCGTCGTCGCCGACGTCGCCGGCACGCACGACGTCACGCCGACGCAGGCGGTGCTGCGGTGGCACACGCAGCTCGGCTCGACACCCATCCCGAAGTCGTCGAGCGCCGAGCGCCAGCACGAGAACGCCGACGTCTTCGGCTTCGCCCTCTCGGACGACGAGATGCGCGCGATCTCGGGTCTCGCCCGCGGGCGCCTGTGGGGCGGCGACCCCGAGACGCACGAGGAGATGTAGCTAGTAGCCGCCGCCCGTGGGCGGAGGTGCGCCGATGCCGCCGGCCTGACCGCCCGGGGGCATCGGCGGCGGGCCGCCGCCGAACGACGGGCCGTCGCTCGCCATGTCGACGAAGCGCGCGAGGTGGCCCTGGAACGAGACGGCGATCGTGGCCGTCGGGCCGCCACGGTGCTTGCCGACGATGATGTCGGCCTCGCCGGGGCGGATGTCGGGGGCGTAGGCGTCCTCGCGGTGGAGCAGGATGACCATGTCGGCGTCCTGCTCGAGCGAGCCGGACTCACGGAGGTCGGAGACGGCCGGCTTCTTGTCGGCGCGCTGCTCGGGGCCACGGTTCAGCTGCGACAGCGCGATGACCGGCACCTGCAGCTCCTTCGCCAGCAGCTTGAGCGAGCGCGAGAACTCCGACACCTCCTGCTGACGCGACTCGACCTTCTTGCCGCTCGTCATGAGCTGCAGGTAGTCGACGACGACCATGCCGAGGCCGATCTGCTGCTTGAGGCGACGGCACTTCGCACGGATCTCGACGAGCGTGAGGTTCGGGCTGTCGTCGATGTAGAGCGGTGCGTCGTTGATGCGACCGCGCACCTGCGCGAGCGTCGTCCAGTCGCGGGACTCGATGGAGCCCTTGCGCATCTTGTGGTGGTGGATGCTCGACTCGGCCGAGAGCAGCTTCATCGCGATCTCGGACTTCGACATCTCGAGCGAGAAGAAGCAGGTGGGCACGTCGTTCTTGATGGCGGCCGAGCGCGAGAAGTCGAGCGCGATCGTCGACTTGCCGAAGCCGGGTCGTGCGGCGACGATGATGAGCTGCCCGGGGTGGAAGCCGTTCGTCAGCTCGTCGAGCTGACGGAAGCCCGTGGGCACGCCCGTCATCTGGCCGTCGAGGCCCTTGGCCGCCTCGATCTCCTCGATCGCGGAGACCATGGCCACCGACAGCGGCACGTAGTCCTCGGACTGCTGGCCGCCGTTGACGGCGTAGACCTCGGCCTGCGCGTTGTTGACGAGGTCGACGACCTCGCCCTCCGAGGCGTAGCCCATCTGCACGATGCGCGTGCCGGCCTCGACGAGGCGGCGCAGCACGGCCTTCTCGGCGACGATCGTCGAGTAGTAGCCGGCGTTCGCAGCCGTCGGCACGACGGACGTGAGCGAGTAGAGGTACTCGACGCCGCCGACGCGGGAGAGCTGGCCGGCCTTCTGCAGCTCGTCGGAGACGGCGATGACGTCGGCGGGCTCGCCGTGCGAGTAGAGCGAGAGGATCGCCTCGTAGACGAGCTCGTGCTTCGGCAGGTAGAAGTCGGGGCCGCGCACGACCTCGATGCAGTCGGCGATCGCGTCCTTCGAGAGCATCATGCCGCCGAGCGCGGACTGCTCGGCGAGGATGTCGTGCGGCGGCGTGCGATCGCGCCGATACTCGTCCGTGCCGAGCTCTGCCAGGTCGGTCATCGCACCTTCCCCACCCTCGATCGACACGAACACGTCACTGTAGGAGTCACCGCCGCGAGCCGCCAAGCCGAGCCTGTTGACGACACGCGGTGCGCCTGTGGATGACGTGTGGACAACTGTGGTCGGAACCGCCCACATCGCACCGTCCCCTGTGGACAATGCTGTGGGAACTTTGCGGCGAAAGTGCGACTATCGGGGTCTGACCGGGCGTTTCACTTTCCACAGGCAGACTGTGGGAATCGACCTTCAGTGCACGTCGAAGGTTGCGGTCTCCACAGCCCTGGGGATGAGCGACGTGGACAGCAACGTCCAGATCCAGGCTGCGGCCTGCGTCGTCGAGGGCCTGGGGCGCATGTGCAGCCACACGCCGACGGCCGAGATGGCGGCGCCGGAGACGGCCGCGACCTCGAGGTCGATCGGCACGGGGCTCCCCGGCACCGAGCCTCCCGAGCGGGCGTGCTCGACGCCCTCGCGGACGATGGCCTCGATGCGCTCGCGCATGCGCGCGGTCGCGAGCGCCGAGCCGTGCGGACCGAGCACGCGCCGGAAGAGCGCCGCGTTGTCGCTCGCGTGCTCCAGGAAGACCTGGAGGGTCCTGAGGATCTGCTGCTCGTCGGGCGCGACGGCCGCGTCACGGGCGAGCTCGGTCGCGAGCGAGCGCTCGGCGGCCTCGTCGACCGCGGCGTCGATCGCGTCGGCGAGCAGCGTCTCCTTGTCGGCGTAGTGCTGGTAGAAGCTCGAGCGGTGCACGCCGGCGCGCGCGGCGATGTCCGCGACGGAGATCGCGTCGAGCGCCTCCTCGCGGGCGAGCGCGAGGAGCGCCTGCTGGAGGCTCCGACGCGTGCGCGCGATCCTCGGATCCATGCGGACGATCCTGCCACGCATCCGACAGGTGTCGCTTCTCCGACACTTGTCGGATAGCATCGGGATCGGCCCGACGTCGTGCCGCACGCATCCACGCCGTCGAAAGGCATCCATGGCCGTCCTCCTCGCCCGTCTCGGGCGCTTCGCAGCGCGTCGCGCATGGGTCGTCATCGCCGCCTGGGTCGTGCTGCTCGCCGGCGGCGTCGGCGCGTTCCTCGCCTTCGGCGGCACCCTCGCGACCAACGTGACGATCCCCGGCACGCAGACGCAGCTCGTCGGCGACGAGATCGCCGAGGAGCTCGGCGGTCGCAGCACCGGCACCGCGAACATCGTGCTGTCGACGGACGACGGCGAGGCCTTCACCGACGCGCAGCGCGCCGACATCGCGACGCTGCTCGACGAGATCGGCGAGGTCGGCTCCGTCGAGGCGACGGTCGATCCGTTCGAGACCGAGGTGCAGCGCGCAGACCAGGCGACGCAGCTCGAGGCCGGGCAGGCCGAGCTCGACGCCGGCCAGGCGCAGCTCGACGCCGGCCAGGACCAGCTCGATGCCGGCCAGGCGCAGCTCGACGCATCCCGCGCGCAGCTCGAGGGTGCGCTCGCGCAGGCCGCCGGCACGCCGCTCGAGGCGCAGCTGCTCGCGCAGCAGGCGCAGCTCGACGCCGGCCAGGCGCAGCTCGACGACCAGCAGGCCCAGCTCGACGCGAGCCAGGACGAGCTCGACGCGGGCGCGACGCAGCTCGAGGCCGGCACCACGCTGCTCGAGGCGTCCGACGCCCTCCAGTTCGTCTCCGAGGACGGCAGCGCCGCCATCGTCATCGTGCAGTTCGACGCGAGCTCCTACGAGGTGCCCACCGAGGACAAGACGGCGATCGTCGACCTCATCGAGGGCGCCGACATCGACGGCGTGACGATCGACGCCTCCGCAGAGCTCACGACGAACATCAACGACCTCGTGGGCCCCGCCGAGATCATCGGCGTCGTCGTCGCGGCGATCGTGCTGCTCATCATGCTCCGCGCGCTGCTGCCCGCCATGCTGCCGATCGTCTCGTCGCTCATCGGCATCGGCGTCGGCGTCACCTCGGCGCTCGCGCTCTCGGGCGTCGTCGAGATGACCTCGATCACGCCCGTGCTCGGCGTCATGCTCGGCCTCGCGGTCGGCATCGACTACACGCTCTTCATCGTCAACCGGCATCGCACCCAGCTGCGGCGCGGCATCGACGTGCGCGAGTCGATCGCGCTCGCCAACGGCACCTCCGGCACCGCGGTGGTCTTCGCGGGCTCGACCGTCGTCATCGCGCTCCTAGCCCTCAACGTCACGGGCATCGGCTTCCTCGGCGTGATGGGCTCCGTGGGCGCATGGTGCGTCGCGGTCGCCGTCCTCGTCGCCATCTCCCTCACGCCCGCGGCGCTCTCGCTCATGGGCATGAAGGTGCTCACCCGCAAGGAGCGCGCACGCGTCACCTCGGCGCCCGTGCAGGAGTCGCACCCGACGCCGATGCGCTCGGGCATGGCCGTGCTGCGCGTCGTCCTCGCGGTCGCGGCGCTCGCCGTCATCGCCATCCCCGCGCTCTCGATGCGTCTCGGGCTGCCGGACGGCTCCGCCGAGCCCGAGGACTCCACGCAGTACGCGGCGTACCAGACGACGGCCGCCGAGTTCGGCGAGGGGCTCAACGGGCCGCTCGTCGTGTCGGCTCGCCTGGACGCCCCGCTGGAGGAGGACGACGTCGTGCCCACGCAGGCGGCGATCGCCGAGCAGCTGCTCGCGCTCGACGACGTCGAGGGCGTCGCGCCCGTCGGCGTCGGCGAGGACGACGACTTCCTCGTCTTCCAGGTCGTGCCCGCCGAGGGCCCCGCGAGCGTCTCGACCGAGGAGGTCGTGCACGAGCTGCGCGACGCCACCCCGATCGACGGCGTCGAGTCGTACGGCGTCGCGGGCACCGCGAGCGGCAACATCGACCTGTCGGAGACGATCGGCGACGCGCTGCCGACCTACGTCGCCATCGTCATCGGCCTGTCGTTCCTCATCCTGCTGGTCGTGTTCCGCTCGATCCTCGTGCCGCTCGTGGCGACGATCGGGTTCGCGCTGTCGCTCTTCGCGGCGCTCGGCGCCGTCACGGCCGTGTACCAGTGGGGCTGGCTCGGCGACCTGTTCGGCGTGCACGACCCCGGCCCCGTGCTGAGCTTCGCCCCCGTCGTGATCACCGGCGTGCTGTTCGGCCTCGCGATGGACTACCAGCTCTTCCTCGTGTCGGGCATGCGCGAGGCCTTCGTGCACGGCTCCCGGGCGAAGGAGGCGGTCGTCGCGGGCCTGCGCAACGGCGCCCCCGTGGTCACGGCCGCGGCGATCATCATGATCTCCGTCTTCGGCGGCTTCGTCTTCTCGCACATGTCGATGGTCCGACCGTTCGGCTTCGGCCTCGCGATCGGCGTGCTGTTCGACGCGTTCATCGTGCGCATGGTGCTGATCCCCGCGGTCATGCACCTGCTGGGGCGCTCGGCCTGGTGGATCCCGCGCTGGCTCGACCGCATCCTGCCGAACGTCGACGTCGAGGGCTCGAGCCTCGAGCGCGACGCCGGCCGCGGCGCGCACCCGACGACGGCGGAGCTCGCCGCGCAGGAGGTGCGCTCGGCGCCCAGCCGCGACTGACCCCGAACGCTCCACCGCTCCCTGAGGTGCGAGCGCAGCGAGCCTCGAAGGGCGGCGATCGGGTCGTCCCCTTCGAGGCTCGCTCCGCTCGCACCTCAGGGAGCGGGAGGGCGGATCAGCCCGCACCCCAGGGAACGGGAGGGCGGATCAGCCCGCACCCCAGAGAGCGGCAGGGCGGATCAGCCCGCACCCCAGAGAGCGGCAGGGCGGATCAGCCCGCACCCCAGGGAGCGGGAGGGCGGGTCAGCCCGCACCCCAGGGAGCTGCAGGGCGGGTCAGCGCGCGAGCAGCCGCTCGATCGCCTCGACGACGCCGTGCTCGGCGTTCGAGCCCGCGACGTGGCGCGCGCGCTCGCGCACGGTCGGGTGCGCGTTCGCCATGGCGAACGAGTGCTCGGCAGCGTCGAGCATCTGCAGGTCGTTGAGGTAGTCGCCGAACACCACGGTCTGCGCGGGCGTGACGCCCAGGCGCTCCTGCAGCGCTCTCACGGCGACGCCCTTGTCGATCGAGTGCGACATGACGTCGACCCAGCGCTCGCTCGACACGACGATCTGGTGCGTCGCCCCGAACGGCGCGAGCGCAGCCGCGACCGCCGCGGCGTCGTGGAAGTCGATGACGGCGAGCTTGAGGATGTCGTCGTCGTGCGCGAGCACGTCCGGCACGACCTCGACGTCGGCGAAGTACTCGCTCGCGGCGTCGAGGAAGCGCTCGTCGGTGCGCTCGACGACGGCCCCGCGCCTGCCGCACACGACGACGCCGAGGTCGGCTCCGTCGGCGGCGAGCCCGCGCAGCGTGCCGACGATCGCGGCTGCGCCCTCGGCATCGATGGTCACGGACGACAGCTCGACGCCGTCCTGCATGACGATCGACCCGTTCTCGGCGATGACGACCATGCCCTCGATCGCCGGCTCGAGCAGGCGGTGCAGCGCGGCGTACTGCCGCCCGCTCGCCGGCGCGAAGACGATGCCTCGCTCGCGCAGCCGCTCGAGCTGCCCCCACAGCCGATCGGGCACGTCTCCGCGCTCGTCGAGCAGCGTGCCGTCCATGTCCGTGACGATGAGCCGGATGTCGGCGCCGTCGAGAGGGTGGACGGTGGGGAGGGCGTCGGTCGACGTCATGGAAGGGGGTGCTCCTGGGTGCGGTCGCGGGCGTGGCCCGATGGATGGTCTGCACCGTCGCAGCCGTGGTCGTCGTCGTCCATGGTCCCACGCATCCGTCTTGCGGATCGGGTCGGTGCGATGCTGGTGCCATGGCACGGCTCAGCGGGACCACGGCGCTCGACGGCGTGCGTGCGCTGGCGACGGCGCTCGCGCCCGGCGAGCTGCTGCCGTCGGAGCGGGCGCTCGCCGCCGAGCTGGGCGTCGCGCGCATGACCGTGCGCGCTGCGATCGACGTGCTCGAGCGCGAGGGCCTCGTGCGCACGCGCCGCGGCGTCGGCACCGAGCGCCTCACGCCGCCGGTGTCGCTGCAGGTGCGGCTGCGGTCGTTCGCGAGCGCCGTCCGCGAGCACGGGATGCGGCCCGAGACGCGCGTGCTGTCGTACGCACGCAGCACCGAGCGGCCCGCGGAGGTCTCGGACCACCTGCGGCTCGCCGACGACGCCGAGACGGTGCACCTGCGCAGGCTGCGGCTCGGCGACGACCGGCCGCTGGCGCTCGAGGACGCGTGGCTGCCCGTCGCGCTCGTGCCGCAGCTCGATCGCGAGGCGGCGGAGGGCAGCCTGTACGAGCTGCTCGAGGGCCTCGGGCTGCTGCCGACGGAGGGCGTGGAGGTCGTGACCGCCGCGCTGCCGACGCTCGAGGAGATCGAGCTGCTCGAGATCGCGCCGACGTATCCCGTGCTGCGCCTGTCGCGCACGGCGGTGTCGGACGGGGTGCCCGTCGAGTTCTCGCGCGTCACGTTCCCGGCCGATCGGTACGAGCTCACGTTCCCGCTCGCCGAGCGTCTCTCGCTGCCGCTCGGCTGAGCAACGATCGGGTCACTGGTCTAGACCAGGCGCCCTGCGCAGGGGTAGAGTCCCCCCAATCCCTCCCCTGCACCCCCATGGAGTCGCACCATGAAGTTCTTCCAGAGGCTCGGCAAGTCGCTCATGCTGCCGATCGCCGTCCTGCCCGTCGCGGCGATCCTCTCCGGCATCGGCTACTGGATCTCGTCCGTCGCCGGCCCGAACGTCGCATCCGCGTTCTTCGCAGCCGCCGGCGGTGCGCTGCTCGACAACCTGCCGCTCCTCTTCGCCATCGGCGTCGCGTTCGGCATGGCATCGAAGTCCGACGGCACGGCCGCGCTCGCCGGCCTCGTCTCCTACCTCGTCATCACGCGGCTGCTGTCGCCCGAGACCGTCATGGGCCTCACGGGCGCCGCCGACGTCGAGGCCGTGAACCCGGCGTTCGGCAACATCGAGAACGCCTTCATCGGCATCCTCTCGGGCCTCATCGGTGCGCTCTGCTACGACCGCTTCAAGGACGTCAAGCTGCCGCTCGCGCTCTCGTTCTTCTCGGGCAAGCGCTCCGTCGCGATCGTCACGGCCGGGGCATCGCTCGTCGTCGCGCTCGTCCTCTTCTTCGTCTGGCCCCTCGTCTTCGGCGGCCTCGTCGCGTTCGGCGAGCTGCTGCTGGGCCTCGGCCCCGTCGGCGCCGGCATCTACGGCTTCCTCAACCGCCTGCTGATCCCCACCGGCCTGCACCACGCGCTGAACTCGGTGTTCTGGTTCGACGTCGCGGGCATCAACGACCTCGGCAACTTCCTGAACAACACCGGCACCTTCGGCGTCACGGGCCAGTACATGACCGGGTTCTTCCCGATCATGATGTTCGGCCTGCCGGGCGCAGCCCTCGCGATGTACCTCACGGCGAAGACCACGCGTCGCAAGGTCACGGCCGGCATCCTCATCGCCTCCGCGTTCGCGTCCTTCTTCGTCGGCGTCACCGAGCCGCTCGAGTTCGCGTTCATGTTCCTCGCTCCCCCGCTGTACCTGCTGCACGCGGTGTTCACGGGCATCTCGATGGCGATCAGCGCGATGCTGCCCGTGCGCATGGGCTTCGGCTTCTCGGGCGGATTCATCGACCTCGTCGTGAACCTCGCGAACCCGCTGGCGCAGAACCCCTGGCTCATCCCCGTCATGGGCGTGTTCTGGTTCGTCATCTACTTCGTGGCCTTCTACTTCATCATCAAGCGCTTCGACCTCAAGACCCCCGGTCGCGAGGACGAGGACCTCGAGGTCGCCGGCAGCGGCTCGAAGGGCTCGAAGTTCCACGCCCAGGCGTCGGCGATCCTCGACGGCCTCGGCGGCTCGTCGAACGTCGTCGAGCTCGACAACTGCGCGACGCGACTGCGCATGCAGGTCGCCGACGTCGCGAAGGTCGACGACGCGGCGATCCGCCGGGCGGGCGCCGCCGGCGTCATGAAGCCCGGCGGCAAGTCGGTGCAGGTCATCTACGGGCTCGAGGTGCAGTTCGTGAAGGACGCGATGGAGGATCTCATCGCCGGTCGCGTCGAGGCGCCGTCGGCGGAGGAGGTCC
Source organism: Agrococcus versicolor (assembly GCF_039531815.1). NCBI lineage: Bacteria > Bacillati > Actinomycetota > Actinomycetes > Micrococcales > Microbacteriaceae > Agrococcus > Agrococcus versicolor. The sequence goes on from NZ_BAAAQT010000008.1 coordinate 565,142, forward strand.
AGGCGGTCGTCGACGCTCCGTCGAGCATGGGCGGCGGCACCGCCACCGCGACCGCGACGGTGCTCACGCTCCGTCAGCCCGTGGTGGGCACCATCGTGCCGCTCACGCAGGTGCCGGACGCGACCTTCGCCGACGGCATCATGGGCCCCGGCGTCGCGATCGAGCCCACGGGCGACACGGTCGTCGCACCCGCCGACGGCACCGTCGCGCACGTGTTCCCCACCGGTCACGCCGTGGCGCTCGTGCTCGCCGATGGGGTCGAGATCCTCGTGCACGTCGGCATCGACACCGTCGAGATGGAGGGTCGCGGCTTCCAGACGCTCGTCGAGGTCGGCGACGCCGTCCGCGAGGGCGCCCCGCTGCTGCGGTTCGACCTCGACGCGATCCGCGCCGCCGGCCACCCGACGGTGACGCCCGTCATCGTGCTGAACGGCGGAGACACCGAGCTGCGGCTCCGGTAGCCGCGTGCCGAGAGGCCCCGCCCCCGAACCGATCCGAGGAGGACAGCGCATGCGCTCGACCATCATCCGAACCGATCGCCGGAGGCGGGGCCTTCGTGCGTCGCTCGCGATCCCGCTCGTGGCCGTCACGGCCGTCGCGCTCGTCGGCTGCACCGACGACGGCGGCGACGCCGCACCGGCTGCGGAGGGCGAGCCGACCGTCGAGGAGCTGTTCGACGCCGTCGACAACGCCTCGCCCACCGCCGAGCGCGTGCAGGCCCTCACCGACATCGCCATGCACTACTACTGGGACGGCGGCGACCTCGCGGAGGTCGAGGAGGAGTTCTTCCAGGGCGTGACCCTGCACGGCGACTACGACGTGGTCGCAGAGGCGATGGCGCAGGCGGTCGAGATCGATCCGCACGACCTCGACCTGCGCTACGGCCTCGCGTCGGCGCAGCTGCTGCAGGACGACGTCGCAGCCTCGCTCGAGACGCTCGACGGCATCCTCGCGATCGAGCCGGACGCCTACGAGGCCCACCTGCGTGCCGCCGCGTACAGCCGCGCCTCGGGCGACGAGGCCGGCTACGCCGAGCACGTGGTGGAGCTGCAGCGCATCGACCCGGAGCGGGCGGCCGACGACGTCGCGAGCCTCGACGCGGCAGCGGCCGCCTCGAGCCTCGTCATGGCGGAGGACGTGCCGACCGACCTGCCCGAGCAGGACCACGCGTTCGTCGTGCTCGGCTACGCGCTCGCCGAGGACGGCTCGATGGAGCAGACCCTGCTCGATCGCCTGGACGTCGCGCTCGAGGCTGCGGAGGCGTACCCGGACTCCACCCTCATCGTCTCCGGGGGCGTGCCCCAGGAGGGCGTCACGGAGTCGAGCGCCATGGCCGAGTGGCTCGTCGAGCAGGGCGTCGACGAGGACCGCATCCTGCAGGAGGGCCTCGCGACGGACACCGTCGAGAACGCGCTCTTCTCGCTGCAGCTCGCCGCCGACCACGACGTCGAGACCGTCACGGTCATCTCGAGCGCCTCGCACATCCGACGAGCGATCACGATCTTCGACGAGGTCGCCGGCTCGCTCGGCCCGGCCATGGGCCTCGCGGTCGACGGCGACGAGCTCACGAACGTCGTGGCGATGGACTTCGACTCGCCGGAGGAGGCCGCGGAGGTCACGCCGCAGGAGCAGCTCGTCATCTACCGCGACCTGCTGCGCGCCTCGGGGGTGTGGGCCTTCCCCGGCCTGCAGCGCTGACGCTGGGGGGCGCTCCGGGCCTCAGTCGAGGAAGGCTCAGCGGAGTGTCAGACGTGCGGAGGATGATGCGAATCCGCCGCAGGTCGCGGCATGCTCGAAGGGTTCCTCCCATGCCGCACCTCCTCCGCACGTCTGCCGCCGCGCTCGGCGTCGCCGCCGCGATCCTCCTCACGGGATGCATCGCGATGCCGCCGTCGATCGGCTCGGCTCCCCCGGTCTCGCAGCCGACGGCCGAGCCCGTCGAGGACGTCGAGGCATCGGAGGATGCGGAGCCGACGGCGCCGAGCGAGGAGCCGACGGAGGCCGCAGAGCCGGCACCGGTCGCCGAGCCGACGCCGACCGAGGCTCCTGCGCCGGCGGAGCCGACGCTCACCGTCGCGCAGCAGAACGCCGTCGAGAGCGCGCAGTCGTATCTCGACTTCCTGCACTTCTCGCGCACCGGACTCATCGGGCAGCTCGAGTTCGAGGGCTTCACGATCGACGACGCGACGTTCGCCGTCGACTCGCTCGCCGTCGACTGGAACGCCCAGGCAGCCGGCAAGGCGCAGGAGTACCTCGACTACATGGCGTTCTCGCGCCAGGGCCTCATCGACCAGCTGGTCTTCGAGGGATTCAGCCAGGCGGAGGCTGAGTACGGCGTCGCCGCGGTCGGACTCTGATCGGTCGGGCCGCTGACGCGGAGAGGGCCGCACCCCTGTCGGGATGCGGCCCTCGCTGCTCGGGTGTCGCGCGCTACTTGGCGGCGACGACCTCGATGGTGATCTTCGCGATCAGGTCGTCGCGCAGACGCGCCGTCGCGGTGTGCGAACCCGTCGACTTGATCGCCGTCGGGATCTCGATGACGCGCTTGTCGAGCGAGCCGAGGCCCTGCTCCGACGCCGCGTTCGCGATGTCCTGCGTCTGCACCGAGCCGAAGAGACGACCCTCCTTGCCCGCCTTGACGGACAGACGGAGCGGGTTGGCCTCGAGCTTCAGCTTGAGGTCCTGCGCCTCCTCGATCGTGGCGTGCTCGCGCGCTGCGCGGGCTGCCTTGATCTGCTCGACCTGCTTCTCGCCACCGCGCGTCCACGCGGTCGCGAAGCCCTGCGGCACGAGGTAGTTGCGGGCGTACCCGTTCTTGACCTCGATGACGTCGCCGGCACTGCCGAGGCCCGAGACCTCGTTCGTCAGAATGACCTTCGCCATGTCAGATCCTTCCTCAGCGCCCGGCGCCGGAGTACGGCAGGAGCGCCATCTCGCGGGCGTTCTTGATCGCCTTCGCGATGAGACGCTGCTCCTGCACCGATGCGCCGGTGATGCGACGGGCACGGATCTTGCCGCGCTCCGAGATGAACTTCTTCAGCGTCGCGACGTCCTTCCAGTCGATGACGCCGACGGTGATGGCCTTGGCCGGCGCGACCGGCTTCCCGCCCTTGGGGCCCCTGCCCCGACGACCCTGCGGCTTTCCAGCCATGGTGTCCTGCTCTCTTGTCTGTCTGTCTGCGGAGATCGCCTAGAAGGGCGTCTCGTCGTTGTAGTTGGTGCCCGGTGCGCCCCAGACGTCGCCGCCCTGGCTGCCGCCGGACTGCTGGCCCGACTGCTGCCCTGCGGGCTGGCCCCACGGCTCCTCGGTGACCGCGCCCTGCTGCTGGCCGCCGCCGAACTGTCCGCCGCCGCCACCGCCACCGCGGTTGCCGCCACCGCCGCCGCCGCCACCCTGCGAACGGGTGATCTGCGCGGTCGCGTAGCGGAGGCTGGGGCCGATCTCGTCGACCTCGAGCTCGATGACGGTGCGCTTCTCACCCTGCTGGGTGTCGAAGGAGCGCTGCTTGAGGCGGCCCTGCGCGATGACGCGGCTGCCCTTCGTGAGGCTCTGCGAGACGTGCTCGGCGAACTCGCGCCACACGGACGCGCGGAGGAACAGCGCCTCGCCGTCCTTCCACTCGTTCGCCTGACGGTCGAACGTGCGCGGGGTCGAGGCGATCGTGAAGTTCGCCACTGCGAGACCGCTCTGCGTGTAGCGCAGCTCGGGGTCGGCCGTGAGGTTGCCGACGACCGTGACGAGGGTCTCGCCAGCCATCAGGCTGCCTCGGGCGTCGTCTTCGCCGGACGCGCTGCTGCGCGTGCTGCCTTGGCCTCGTCCTTCGCGGCCTTCTCGGCGCGCTGGGCGATGACCTCGTCACGACGGAGGACCTTCGTGCGGATGACGGCCTCGGACAGGTTCAGCTGTCGGTCGAGCTCACGCGTCGCGTCGGGCGATGCCGTGAAGTCGACGACGGCGTAGATGCCCTCGGTCTTCTTGTCGATCTCGTATGCGAAACGACGGCGGCCCCAGATGTCCACGTTCTCGATCTCGCCCTCTGCGGTGCGGATGACACCGAGGAACTTCTCGAGAGACGGGGCGACGGTGCGCTCGTCGATGGCCGGGTCGAGAATGACCATCAGCTCATAGCGATGCATGCTTCACCCACCTCCTTCGGACTCGAACGGCTGCAGACGATCTGCAGCAGGAGGGTATGCATGCTGCCCGGCGTGGCCGGACAACCTCGCAAGCCTAGCGCACGCTCGTCGTCGCCCGCCATCTTCACGTCGCGAGCGCGTCCCGAATCGCGGACGCGAGGTCGGCGGGCAGCCCGAGCGCGACGACGATGCGATGGGCGTCGATGTCGGGCGGATCATCGTCGAGCAGCGCCTGCAGCGTGGCAGCGCCCTCCTCGTCGAGTCCCCGTGCATCCGCGAATCCGGGATCGACGTCCGTGCGGGGTCGGATGCGTGCGTGAAGCTGCCGCGCAAGACAGGCGCCGCGAGCGGATTCGGCGAGGTCGGCGCCCTCCTCGTCGAAGATGCCCACGCTCGGCCCTACCCAGATCATCCGCCAGACGACTCCGCGTCTGCGAAGCACAGGACCGCGAGCGTGGCAGGCGACGTCCACGCGATCCTCGCCGATGGCGATCGAGAAGAGCGGACGCGACGAGATCATGTCGGCGATGTCCACCTCGCCCTCATAGCGGACGAAGCGGTGGCCGCTCTCCGTCGCCATCACCGCGGGCACGATCGGCGTGACGCGGCTCTCGAAGTCGCGCGCCGCGCGCTCGGTCGCGCGCAGGGTGCCCACGACGAACGACATCGGCGCCGACTCCAAGCGCGAGATCCGCTGCTCGAAGCCGTCGATCGGATCCGGGCCCGCGGGCACTGCGCTCCACGGCTCCGACAGGCCTGTCACCATGATGTCGACCCTGGCGCGCAGGCGATCGCTGAGGCGTCGCACCAACGCCTGAAGCGTCGGTCCAGGCGTAGGGCCCGCGTTCGTCGCGACCAGCACCTGGCGGCGGTCGTCGAGCACGAGCGTCCCGCTCACGCGGCCGAGCCACTCCCCCGTGAGGTCCGGTCGGATGAGGCCGAGGAGCCGTTCGTCGCGCAGCACGTCGAGCACCCGCTGACGATTCGCGAGGGCCACGTCGCGTTCGATCCCGAGCTCGTCCACGTCGGCGAGGAAGATGTTCCAGAATGCGATCGGGTCGCCGGCTGCTCGAAGGTCCGGCTCCGTGCCCTCCAAGGCGGCCGTGATGAAGGGGTCGTTCGCGGGCACACTCGGATCATAGGCACGCGCCATGCTCGATGGTCGTGCCGTGCTCCGACGTCATTCGGCGGAGCGGTCCGCCCACCACTTCCGCAGCACCGACTCGGCACGCTCGGCACCGAGCGGGCCGTCCTCGATGCGCGCCTCGAGCAGCATCCGGTAGGCGTCGCCGACGGCGCGCGACGGGCCGATGCCGAGGATCGCCATGATCTGCTCGCCGTCGAGGTCCGGGCGCATCGCGTCGACCTGCTCCTGCTCCTGCAGGTCGGCGATGCGGCGCTCGAGGTCGTCGTAGGCGAAGTCGAGCCGGTCGGCCTTGCGGCGGTTGCGCGTCGTGACGTCGGACCGGGTGAGGATGTGGAGGCGCTCGAGCAGCGGCCCGGCGTCGCGCACGTAGCGGCGCACGGCCGCATCGGTCCACTGCGCGTCCATGTAGCCGTAGAAGCGCAGGTGCAGCTCGACGAGCCGCGAGACGGCCTTGACGGTGTCGTTGTCGAAGCGCAGCGCCTTGAGGCGCTTCGTCGCGAGCCGCGCGCCGACGAGGTCGTGGTTGTAGAAGGTGACGGCGCCGTTCGCGACGTGCCGCGTCGCCGGCTTGCCGATGTCGTGGAGGAGGCCCGCGAGGCGCGAGACGACGTCGGGCGCAGCGCCCGGGTGCCTGGCGGCCTCGAGCGCGATGCCCTGCCGCAGCACGGTGAGCGAGTGCTCGTACACGTCCTTGTGGTGCGCGTGCTCGTCGACCTCGAGCCGCAGCGCGGGCACCTCGGGCAGCACGTGCTCGAGGATGCCCGTGTCGGTCAGCAGTCGCAGCCCACCCGTGGGGTCGGTGGTCGACAGCAGCTTCACGAGCTCGTCGCGGACGCGCTCGGCGCTGATGTGCTCGATGGTCGCCGCAGCCTCCGTCATCGCGTCGCGCACGCGATCGACGACGCGGAAGCCGAGCTGCGCCTCGAAGCGCGCGGCGCGCAGCATGCGCAGCGGGTCGTCGCGGAAGGAGTCCTCCGGAGCCTGGGGCGTGTCGAGGAGCCCGGCGAGGAGGTGCTCGAGGCCACCGCCGACGTCGACGAGGCGCGGGTCGACGCGCTCGGCCACGCCCTCGGCCGAGCGGGCGACCAGCTGCAGCGCCATGGCGTTGACCGTGAGGTCGCGCCGCACGAGGTCGTCCTCGAGGCGCTCTCCGAACGACACCTCGGGCTTGCGGCTCAGCCGGTCGTACACGTCGGCCCGGTACGTCGTCACCTCGACGGTCATGCCGTCGATGCGGCACGCGATGGTGCCGAACTCGCGGCCCACGTCCCACTGGGCGTCGGACACGGGGCGCACGATGCGCAGGATGTCGTCGGCGCGAGCGTCCGTCGTGTAGTCGAGATCCGTCGTCCGCCGCCCGAGCAGCGCGTCGCGGACGGGGCCGCCGACGAGCGAGAGCTCGAAGCCCGCGGCGGCGAACGCGTCGGCGAGCACCGTCGTCGGACCGGTCGCCGCGACCTCCTGGAGGCGCGCGGTCGCCTCGGCCATGCTCGTCACGGTCAGCCATCCTGCCAGGACGCGGCGAGGCGCGCGGCGCCGACCTGCAGCATCGCGCTCGTAGACTGTCGCCATGCTCGCGGCGGGTGGGCGCGTGCGGCGCGCACTGGCGATGACGATCGCCACGATCGGCGCGCTCGGCGCCATGGCCCTCGTGCCGACGCCGCAGGCCGTCGCGGCCGAGGATCCGGATCCCGCGATCGCCGCGATCGACCCCGTCCTCGCCGCCGACCAGGACCTCGCCGTCGAGGTGAGCGTCGGCACCGAGGCGACGGAGGATCTCGACGTCGCGGTGCTCGTCGGCGCCCGCGCCGTCGCGACGCGCAGCTCGCTGACGCAATGGCTCGACGCGAGCGGCTCCCCTGCGCTCGCCCGCGTCGCGACCGCCACGATCCCCGCCGGATCCTCGAGCGTCCAGGTCACCGTGCCCGTCGCCGACCTGCCGTGGTCGGCGGCGACGAGCGGCGCGATGCTGCTCGCCGCCGACGTCGAGGGCGTCGACGACCGCATCCGATCCCTCGTCACGCGCGACCTGCCCGCCGGCGGGCCCACGCGTCTCGCGCTCGCCATGTCGACGACGACGCCCGAGACCGACACGGGCCTGCTCTCCGCCGACGAGCTCGAGGCGGCGGTGACCGAGGGCGGCACGCTCGCCGAGCAGCTCGCCGTCGGCCAGGCCGGCGCGGCGCTCGGCATCGACCCCATCGTCCCGGCGAGCATCGCCGCGCTCGGCGACGACGCGCCCGACGCCGCCGTCGCCTGGCTCGAGGCCGCGCGCGGGCTGCCGCAGACGTTCGCGCTGCCCTACGGCGGCGCCGATCCCGTCGTCGTCGCCCGCTCGGGCGTCGCCGTGCCGAGCATCGCCGGAATCCCCGCGGCCGACGGCACGATCCTCCCCGCCTCCCTCGCCGAGGTCCCCACGACCATCGCCCCCGTCGTCGACGCGACGGGCTCCGCGCTCGACGCCGCGCTGCTGTCGACCCTCGCATCCGGCGCGACGGTCATCGTCGACACCGACGACCTCGACGAGACGCTCGATCGCGAGACGCCCGACGCGCATGTCACGGTCGGCGGCGCCTCGGTGCTCGCCGCCGACGCCGAGCTGCAGTCGCTCGTGCGCGACGCCGTGGCGGCCGGAGGCACCGAGTCGCGCGACGGGGTCGCCCGCGTCGTCGCGCTCCTCGCGACCATCACGCGCGAGGCTCCGGCGCTGCAGCGCACGCTCGTCGCCGCCCTGCCCGACGACGCCGACCCGGCCGCGGCCCTCGCGCTGCAGGAGGCCGTGGCATCCGTGGCCTGGCTCGAGCAGACGGGCATCGACACGGCGCTCGCCGAGCCCGCGCGCGACGGCGTGCTCGTGCCCTCCGAGGCGTCCCAGGCCGGCACCGACGCCGCCGACCGCGTCGCGGCGCTCGTCGACGCCGCGGCGATCACCGAGTCCGTCGCCACGACGCTCGCAGATCCCACGACGCTCGTCGCGCCCGTGCGCCTGCAGCTGCTCGCCGCGATCGCCGCGACGTCGCGTGCGGACGACGATGCCGCCGTCGCGCGATTCGTCGAGCTCGTCGCGCCCCTGCGCGCCCCCGTGAGCATCGTGGAGGGCGGCGAGACCGCGCTCCTCGGGAGCCCCGCCGAGCTGCAGGTCACCCTCGAGAACGCGCTCGACGTCGACGTGACGGTGCTGCTCTCGGCCCGCACGGGCACGAACGCCGTCACCCTTCCCGAGGAGCCGATCGAGGTCGTCGTCCCCGCGAGCGAGCGCATCCGCGTGCCCATGCCCGTCGACGTCGTCGCCGCCGGCAGCGGCATCGTGCGGCTCGACGTGCGCACGCCCGACGGCGTCGCCCTCGACAGCGCCTCGCTGCGCATCAACGCGCAGCCCGCCTTCGAGACGATCCTGCTCGTCGTCGTCGCGCTCGCCGCGGCGCTGCTGCTCGGCTTCGGCATCGTGCGCTCCATCCGCAAGCGTCGCTCGGGCGAGGCGCGCGGCGACATCGACCCCGCGACGGAGCAGATCGCAGCCGCCGCCGGCTCCGACGCGAGACGCGCGACCGCGACCACGACCGACCCGGGAGCACCTGCATGAGCGAAGCATCGACCGAGGGGGCCGCGACGACCGTGCCCGGCGCGAGCGTGCAGCGCTCGAGCGCCGTGCTCGCCGCAGGCACCGCCGTCTCGCGCGTGCTCGGATTCGCGAAGGCCGGCCTGCTCGCCGTCGTCATCGGCAACACCGGCTCGCAGGCCGCGGCGGCGTTCGGCCTCGCGAACCAGCTGCCGAACAACGTCTACATCCTCGTCGCCGGCGGCGTCATGTCCGCCGTGCTCGTCCCCGCGATCGTGCGGGCGAGCCTCGGCGACGACGGCGGGCAGGCGTTCGTGCGGAAGCTGCTGACGCTCGGCGGCACGATCTTCCTGCTGCTCGCGCTCGTCGCGACCCTCGCGGCGCCGCTCCTCGTGAACCTGTACGCGACGAGCAACGACGGCGAGGGCTTCACGTCCGAGCAGATGGCCCTCGCGATCGCCCTCGCGTACTGGTGCCTGCCGCAGATCTTCTTCTACGCGCTCTACACGCTGCTCGGCGAGATCTTCAACGCTCGAGGGCAGTTCGGCCCGTACACGTGGGCGCCCGTCGCCAACAACGTCGTCTCGATCGCCGGGCTCCTGCTCGTGCTGCTGCTCGTCGGCAACCGCACGACCGATCCGGCGGCGTGGACCCCGGACCGCGTCGCGATGCTCGGCATCGCCACCACGGTCGGCGTCGCCGTGCAGGCGCTCGTGCTCGTGCTGCTCTTCCGCAGGACGGGGATGACGTTCCGCCTCGACTTCGGGTGGCGCGGCGTGGGCCTGCGCGCCACTGGCCAGCGCGCGGGATGGCTCTTCGGCGTCGTCATCATCGGCCAGATCAAGGGACTCGTGCAGTCCCGCGTCGTCACGATGGCCGACCCGGACGGCGCCAACCTCTTCACGATGCAGAACGCGTGGTTCGTGTTCTCGCTGCCGCACTCGATCATCGCGGTGTCGATCGCCATCGCGTACTTCACGCGCATGTCCCACCACGCGTCCCGCGGCGACCTCGGCGGCATCCGCACGGACGTGAGCTCGGCGCTGCGCGGCGTCGGCATGCTGACGACCATCAGCGCCGTCGTGCTCGCCGTCGTCGCCGTGCCCTTCTGGCGCTACTTCGACGACTCGTTCGAGGCGATGCTGCAGTCGTCGTTCGTGCTGTGGGCCATGCTCATCGGCCTGACGGCGTTCAGCGCCGAGTACGTGCTGCAGCGCGTCTACTTCGCGCTCGAGGACACCCGCACGCCCTTCCTGTACGCGCTGTTCGGCATGCTCGTGACCTTCGCCCTGCTGTGGGCGTGCACCCTGCTCCCAGGGCTCTGGATCGTCGCGGGAGCCTCGCTCGCCGTGACGATCGCCAACCTCGTGTCCTGCACGGTCTGGATCTGGCTCGTGCGTCGCAAGATCGGCGCGTTCGGCATCCGCCTGATCCTGCGCCGCCACCTCCAGTACCTGCTGTTCGCCGTCGTCGCCGCCATCCCCGGGCTCGCGATCGTGTGGGGCATGGGCGGCTTCGTCGAGGGGGGCTTCGCCACGAGCGCGACCGTGCCCGCGCTGCTCACGGCGACGCTCGCGGGCGCCGCCATGGCGGTCGTCTACTTCGGCCTGCTGCTCGTGACGCGCAATCCGGACTTCCGCGCAACCCTCGACCTCGTCCTGTCGCGCTTCACAGGCCGGCGACGTAGCGTGGTCGACGACGCGACCCCGCGTCAGGACTGACCAGAGGAGGCGCCATGCCGCATCCGCTCGCACGGCTCGTCGCACCCGTCATCGTCGGCGTCGCCGCCGGCATCGGCGCCGTCGTCGCGCAGTCCGTGCTCGTGCGCCGTGGACCGGTGCAGCCGTCGCTCGGCGCCCCCGAGCGTCCGCTCGCCTTCCAGGGCTGGTGGTCGTCGAACGAGTCCTCCCCCATGGCCTACGCGCACCCCGCCGTCGTCTTCGTCGACGGCGCCACGGGCACGGTCGTCGACTCGTGGGATCGGCGGACGCGCTCGCGGGTCGCGAACCCTCGCGTCGTCGGCTCCGAACCCCTCTCGACCGACGCCATCTCCGTGCTGGATGCGACCACCGGCGACGTGCTCCAGGCACTGCCCGTGGAGGGAATGGCGCGGGGCTAGCATCGGTTGACCAGCAGTGAGCGCCACCGTGGCGCCCAGCGAAAGGCATCCGTGCACGACGTCATCATCATCGGCTCCGGCCCCGCCGGCTACACCGCGGCGATCTACGCCGCTCGCGCGAACCTCGCACCCGTGGTGCTCGCGTCGAGCGTGGAGGCCGGCGGAGACCTCATGACGACGACCGAGGTCGACAACTTCCCGGGCTTCCCCGAGGGCGTCATGGGTCCCGACCTCATGTTCAACATGCAGCAGCAGGCCGAGCGCTTCGGCGCCGACGTGCGGCTGGACGACGTCACCGAGCTCGAGCTCGATGGTCCCGTCAAGCGCGTCCACGTCGGTGGCGAGGTCCTCGAGGCCCGCACCGTCATCTTCGCGACCGGATCCGCGTACCGTCGCCTGGGCCTCCCCGGCGAGGACCGCCTGTCCGGCCACGGCGTCTCGTGGTGCGCGACGTGCGACGGCTTCTTCTTCAAGGGGAAGCACCTCGTCGTCGTCGGCGGCGGCGACTCGGCGATGGAGGAGGCGACCTTCCTCACGAAGTTCGCCGAGTCCGTCACGATCGTGCACCGCTCCGAGACGTTCCGCGCGAGCGCCGCGATGCTCGACCGTGCCAAGGCAGACCCGAAGATCTCGTTCCTGACGAACGCGGCCGTGGTCGACGTCCTCGGCGAGTCGGCGGTCGACGGCGTGCTGCTGCGCGACACCGTCACGGGCGAGGAGCGCACGCTCCCGATCGACGGCCTCTTCGTGGCGATCGGCTCCGACCCGCGCACGCACCTCGTGCACGGCAAGCTCGACCTCACGACCGAGGGCACCATCGCGGTCGACGGCCGCTCGTCTCGCACGAACGTCCCCGGCGTCTTCGCCGCCGGCGACGTCATCGACCCCACGTACCGACAGGCCATCACGGCCGCCGGCTCGGGCACCGTCGCGGCGCTCGACGCCCAGCACTACCTCGCCGAGCTGCCCGCGGCAGTCTCGGCCTGACAAGGAGGAACCCATGAAGAACGTCACGACCGACTCGTTCCAGTCCGACGTGCTCGAGGCAGACAAGCCGATCCTCGTCGACTTCTGGGCGGAGTGGTGCGGCCCGTGCCGCGCCGTCGGCCCCATCCTCGAGCAGATCGACGGAGAGACCGAGAAGCTCGACGTCGTGAAGGTCAACGTCGACGAGAACCCCGACCTCGCGATGCGCTACGGCATCACCTCCATCCCCGCGATGAAGGTGTTCGTCGGCGGCGAGGTCAAGAAGGAGCTCATCGGCGCCAAGCCGAAGGCCGCCCTCGAGGCGGACCTCGCAGCCTTCCTCTGATCCACACGCGCCCCTGAGGCGTGCGAAGGACCCCGGGTGCACCCCGGGGCCCTTCGTCGTGCTGCGGACGCGCTGGCTAGTCGGCGAGGCTCACGGCGTCGCCGAAGGGCTGCTCCCCCAACGCGGCGAGGATGCGGTTGAGGTCGGCGACGGTCGCGAAGTCGACGACGATCTGGCCCTTCGTGCGCCCGAGGCTCACCCGCACGCGGGTGTCCAGGCGATCCGTGAGACGCTCGGCGACCTCGTCGAGTCCCCGCTGCACGCCGCCGCGCTGCGGCGTCCGCCGCGGCACGCGCACCTGTGCGAGGCTCGCGGCATGCTCGGCGGCACGTACTGACAATTCCTCATTGACGATGCGGTCCGCGAGGCGCGTCATGCCGTCCTCGTCGTCGACGGAGAGGATCGCGCGAGCGTGGCCCGCGCTCAGGACGCCGGAGGCGACGCGCGTCTGGATCGACTCGGGCAGCCGCAGGAGGCGGATGGTGTTCGAGATCTGCGGTCGGCTGCGACCGATGCGGCGCGACAGCTCGTCCTGCGTGATCGAGAAGTCCGACAGCAGCTGCTGGTAGGCGGAGGCCTCCTCGAGCGGATTGAGGTCGGCTCGGTGCAGGTTCTCGAGCAGCGCGTCGCGCAGCATCTCGTCGTCGGGCGTGTCCTTGATGAGGGCTGGCACGGTGGTGCGCCCCGCACGACGCGACGCACGCCAGCGCCGCTCTCCCATGATGAGCTCGAAGCGGTCGGTCGAGCCTGCGAGCGGTCGCACGACGATGGGCTGGAGGACGCCGAACTCGCGGATGGAGTGCTCGAGCTCGCTGAGGTCGTCCTCGTCGAACACGTCGCGCGGCTGCACGTGGTTCGGCACGATCGCGTCGAGCGACAGCTCTGCCAGGCGCGCGCCGGGCACGGCGGCCAGCTCGGTGCCGTCTGCCGTCTTCGCCGCGGGGAAGAACACGTCGACCGGCCGGTCGCGGGGTGCCGACGTCGCGTCGTCGGTCGCCGGCTGGGCCGGCGCCGAGGGGATCAGGGCGCCGATGCCTCGACCGAGCCCGGTGCGCTTGCTCATGGTGCTCCTCGCTGCGCGATCTCCGCTGCGGCCTCGCGGTATGCGAGCGCCCCTGGAGAGTTGGGATCGTAGGCGAGGACGGTCTGCCCGAAGCCCGGGGCCTCGGAGATGCGCACCGTCCTCGGGATGATGGTCTGCAGCGCGACGTCGCCGAAGTGCGTCCGCACCTCGTCGACGACCTGCCTCGAGAGCAGCGTGCGGCCGTCGTACATGGTCAGCAGCACCGTCGAGAGCGCGAGCGCAGGATTCACGTGCGCCTTGATGCGCTCGATGGTGTCGAGCAGCTGGGTGACGCCCTCGAGCGCGTAGTACTCGCACTGGATCGGCAGGAGCACCTCGGTCGCAGCGGCGAAGGCGTTGATGGTGAGCAGGCCGAGCGACGGCGGGCAGTCGATGAACACGTAGTGCACCGGCTCGTCCTGAGCGTCCAGGTACTGCTGCAGCGCCGTGCGGAGGCGGAACTCCCGTCGATCGAGTGGCGCGAGCTCGAGATCGGCACCTGCCAGGTGGATCGTGGAGGGGGCCGCCTGGAGTCCCTCGGAGTCGGTGCTCTGCTGCACCGCATCGGCCAGGGGGATCTCCTCCACGAGCACGTCGTAGGTGCTGGTGGTGTCCGCGTGGTGCGGGATGCCGAGCGCCGTGGAGGCGTTGCCCTGCGGATCGAGGTCGAGCACGAGCGCGCGGGCGCCGGCGCGCACGAGCGCGGCCGCGATGTTGACGGCCGACGTCGTCTTGCCGACGCCACCCTTCTGGTTCACGACCGCGATCACACGGGTCGTCGTCGGCAGCGGATGCTCGGCCTTCGCCAGTGCGGTTCGACGCTTCGCCAGATCCGCCATCTCGCGGGCGATCGGCGTGGTCTCGAATCGACCTGTCTGCACGGAAGCCCGTCCTCTCTCGGCCGTGTTTCACGTGAAACATCACATGCGCGTCCGTTGTCCCGTAGTCATCTTGGGCCATGCAGCACGCGCGCGCCAACTCGCGCGGCGCGTCGATCCGCGCCGCCTCGCTCAGGACCTGTGGACAACGCAGCGACGTGCGTGGAGAGCGATCCTGTGCCCGTCTCCCATGTCGGAAGCCCCGTTCTGCCGCGCCAGCACTGGGAAGTCGGGCCACCGGGACACTCGTGCGACACGCCCGACCTGCGCGGATTGCCCAGGTTGTCCACACTTGTCCACAGGTCGCTAGCCGGTCTACGGAAGTGCACGATCCGCGCATCGTGCGCGATGGCGTGCGCCGCTCATGTGGCGGCAGGTGTCAATCGCCGTCGACGCGCGACCGCGTGGGCCGTCGCCCGAGCATCCGCGTGCAGAGACGCGGGTCCTCATGCGGACGCGCGTGTACTCGGCTCCATGGGATGCCTGCATGCGGATGCATCGGGGTCCTCTGCGCGCCCCCTGGTCTCCAACGAGAGGTCGCCGGACCGCACGGCGTGGTTGCCCCGTCTCGAGGCACGGGCTGCGTCGATGGCACCGCCGGTCTGGCTGCAGTGCGCCGGCCTCGCGGGCGGCGCGCAGTCCGGCTTGCCGCCACGCCGCACTGGACTCGACATCGATCCGACTCGTCGCTCAGGCTGCCTCGATCATCGCAAGGTCACGGTGACGTCCCGGAGCTCCGTCGGTTCGGCCACTCCTCGGGGTCACTGCGCCAAGCGGTGTCATGCACGCGACGCAGACATCACCACAGCGCTGCACGGCGTCTCGCGCGCTCGACGGCGACGGACTGACCGTTTCACGTGAAACATGCAACCCGTGACCGCCCCTGCCACCGTGCTCGCGGGAGGGTATCCCTCGCCGGGTCCTTCTGCGGTGAAGGTGGCTGTGGGCTGCGCTGCACCTGCGCCGCGAGCCCCCAGTGGGCCCCGCAATGCAGCCTGCGTTTCACGTGAAACATTGCTAGCCAGCGTTGGCTGAACCGCCAACGTCTGAACGATCGTCGTTCGCCATTCGCCACCAGCTCGCCAGCAGTGATGCACGTGGCCTGCCGCCCTCGCCGGGACGCCTTACGACAGTGTGATCGATACCGGACACGCTCGACGCACAGAACAGTCACGGAGAGAGTGCCTTCCACATGAATCTGGGCGCGACGGCCCGCCGCCGGACGGAGTGCGCCGAGGTCATGAGCACGCCTGCGCGCAGTCTCGCCATCTGTCAGCCTCGCGTTCCACGTGAATCATGGAGCGAGACCCGCACCGGAGACGGCAGGTCGTCATCATTGCGTCCTGCTCGCGCAGCCTGACGTCTCGCAGATCCCCCGCCCGACGGCGCGATGGACGCAGCTCGAGCCGTGTTCCACGTGAAACGTGACCACGGACGGTCGCCTTGGGGGCCGAGCACGTCGTCCGGTGTGCTGCTCGTACGTGTCTCGCGTGCGAGACGCGATCGTCCTCCGCGAACCGGCGACGAGCAGCGGGCCGACGCCGTTCCTCGCAGCCACGTCGTTCCAGCGAGCACGTCGTTCGTCTGAACCGATGACGGCCGGACAGGATCGAGGAGACTGCATCCATGGGAACTCGTGGCCTCTCCGTCCGGTGGGCGAGCCCGCGCGCACCAGGGGTCGAACACCCACTGACGTGTTTCATGTGGAACATCACCGATGGTCACGATGGATCGCCGCTGGGAACGACCTCGACGGCGCCTTCGTCGCGTCCCGCAGGCACGCGCATTCGACGACGGTAAACCTCGATGCCGCATGGCCCTTCGAATGTCTCTGCGCCGCGCGCCGGGCGACCCTTCCTCGCACGGCCCAGATCACGGTAGGGGATCGCATCTCGACGCCGGCCTGACTGCGTCGACCGCGGACCAGGCACCCGCAGTGCGCGAACGCGCGCAGCGACCTCGGGTGCGGCGGACGAGCCTCGATCGCGCACGATCCCATGGCCCCACCCTCGACACCGACGCCGACGTACTCCGCGACGGCGTCGATGAGGTTCCTGGGACCCCGGAATCCGTCCGGCGACATGCCGGCGTCGACGCTCTCATTGCTTCCTGACGCACGTGCTCACGCGCATGCACGGCACTGGAGGCCCTGCTCGACGGACGTGGAGTCTCGAGCGGGGGCCAAGGATCCGCGCACGGGCTGTCTCGCGTCGACCCCGAAGGTGCCGCCCAGGACGGAGAGAACACCAGATGCAGCGAAGACGACCCTGTACAGGGAGGAGTCGTTGCCGCACGAGCGGCGAGCACCCATGCGCCCGCAGCACCTACCCTCGCACGACCGCCCGGAGGACTCGCGTGATCTCGCCGTCGCCGGCATCGAGCTCGAGCACCTCGGGGGTGCCGACCTTCAGCCGACGCATCGCCTTCTCGGCGGCGTCGATCTCCTCGTGCACGCGGGCGCCCTTCAGCAGCACGAGCTCGCCGCCGTCGGCCACGAGCGGCGCCGTCCACGGCACGAGCGTGCGCAGCGCCGACACCGCACGAGCGGTGACCTGGTGGAAGGCGCGGGTACCGTGCACCTCCTCGGCGCGAGCGCGCACGACCTCGACGTTGTCGAGCCCCAGGCGATCCGACTCGGACCGCAACCACTCGCACCGGCGCTCCATGGGCTCGATGAGGGCCATCGACACGTCGGGTCGCGCGATCGCGAGGACGAGGCCGGGAAGGCCGGCTCCCGAACCGACGTCGGCGACGAGGGCGTCGCGGTGCAGCAGGGGAGCCATCACCGCAGAGTTGAGGATGTGTCGACTCCAGAGTTGATCCAGCTCACGGGGCCCGATGAGCCCGAGCGTCTCGCCATGCTCCGCGAGCGACGCCGTGTACGACCTGGCCAGCTCGATCCGCTCGCCGAACATCGCGGCAGCGGCCGCCGGCTCGGCCTCGTACGTCGTCACCGAGGCACGACGACCGCATGGCGGTCGCGTCCCTCGCCCTCGGACTCCGAGTGCAGGCCGGCCTCGGCCACGAGGTCGTGCACGAGCTTGCGCTCGTAGGAGGACATCGCGGGGAGGGCGTAGCGGTCGTCACCGGCGGCGATCGCCGCGGCGGCACGCTCGACGAGCACGCGCAGCTCGACCGTGCGTGCGTCCTGGCTGCCGGCGACGTCGAGCACGACGCGAGAGAACTCGCCCGTCTGCGACTGCACGGCCAGGCGCGTCAGGTCCTGCAGTGCGGCGACCACATCCGGAGCCGACAGCGCGGCCAGCGACTCGTCGCCGGCCTCGCCGACCTTGAGCGTCGTGCGCGTGCCGGTCTCCTCGATCTCGATGTCGCCATCGACGTCGGCGATGTCGAGCAGGGCCTCGAGGTAGTCGGCCGCGATCTCGCCCTCGTCGAGCTCGTCCTCGTCGGTCGCGCCGTCGTCCGTCGCGCCGTCCTCGATCTCGACGGTCGAGCCCTCGTCCTGCTGCGCCGCACCGTCGACCTCGGCGTCCGCCACGGTCTCGTTCGTGGGCTGCTGGTCGTCGGTCACTTGCCGCCTCCCTCGCGCTGCGACTTCGTCGTCTTGCGCTTCGGCTGCTGCCGCTGCGTGTTCACGATGACGGGAGCGGACTCCTCGGCGGGAGCGTCCGTCTCCTCGGGCTCGAGGCCCATGCGCTGACGCTTGCGGGCCAGGCGCGCCTCGCGAGCGAGCGCCGCATCCGAGCCGGGGTTCGGCAGGCGGTTGATGATGATGAGCTGCTGCACGAGCGTGAAGAGGTTCGAGACGAGCCAGTAGAACATCGTCGCGAGGGGGAAGGCCCACGCCGAGATGAGCAGGAAGACCGGGATGATGTACAGCAGGATGCGCTGCTGCTTGTACATCGGGGACTCCTTCATCTGCGGAGTCTGGTTCTTCGACATGATCTGCAGCTGCGTGTAGAACTGCGTGGCGCACATGATGAGCGTCATGAGCACGGCGGTGATGATCACCGGCACGTTGCCCTGCTCGAAGCCGTGCTGCATCGTCATGTTCAGCGGCACGAGGTCGAACAGCGACGCGGCGCGGAACTGGTCGGCGAGCGACGTCACCATGAAGCCCACGCCGGCGTTGCCGCGGTTCGCCTCGGTGAGCACCGTGACGAGGCCGAAGAAGATCGGCATCTGGATCAGCAGCGGGAGGCACGACGCGAACGGGTTGGTGCCGGCCTTGCGATAGGCCTCCATCGTCTCGCGCTGCATCGCCTCGCGAGAGAACTGGTCCTTCTTGCCGCGGTACTTGTCCTGGATCTTCTTGATCTCGGGCGCGACCTCGAGGGCCTTCCGCGACGAGTGGATCTGCCGCACGGTGAGCGGGATCATCGCCGTACGCACCACGAGGGTGAGCGATGCGATGGACAGCACCCAGACGAGACCCGAGAACGGATCCATCCCGAGGGACTCGAGCACCCAGTGGGCGCCGGCCAGGATGGCCTCCAGGACCCACTTGATGGGCCACATCAGCAAGCCGACGATGTCGGGCATCAGCGATTCCTCTTCTTCTCGGTCATCATGCGGCTCCGGAGACGAAGCCGAGTCGCGTCGTGGTCATCGTGCGCCGTGGGCTGGGGATGTCGTCGACCCCGCCCGCCGCCCACGGGTGGCAGCGGATGATGCGACGCGCACCCATCCAGATGCCTCGCACCGCCCCGTGCTGCTGGATCGCCTGCAGCGTGTACGACGAGCAGCTCGGGTAGTACCGGCAGACGTCGCCATAGAGCGGCGACACCACCGTGCGATACGCGACCAGGATCGCGATGCACACGTTGCGCGGGATCAGCACGAACGCGCTCATCGTGACCTCAGCAATGGTTCGAATGCATGCGCGAGCGTACCGTAGTCGGCTATGCCGGCAGCAGGAAGCGCCCGTACGACGACGTCGACGGGCGGATCCAGGGGCAGCTGCAGGCGGACGAACTCCGACATGCGCCTGCGGACGCGGTTGCGCACGACCGCGTTGCCCACCTTCTTGGACACGACGAAGCCGAAGCGGCTGACGCCTGCTTCGGCTTCGGTGACGTGGAGCACCGCGGTGGGGGAGGTGAACCTCCGACCCGTGCGGACGATGCGCCGGAAGTCCGCCGCGTGCACGACGCGGTTCGGCTTCGGCAGCACCGTGGCTCAGGCGGAGAGCTCGGTGCGCCCCTTGCGGCGGCGAGCGCCCAGGATGGCGCGGCCCGCACGCGTACGCATGCGGAGGCGGAAGCCGTGCTTCTTGGCGCGGCGGCGGTTGTTCGGCTGGAACGTGCGCTTGCTCATGAGAATGTCTCCATGGGTGTCGGCCGGTGGGCCGGAAGTCGTCGTGCCTGCAGCAGGCAACCTGGCGATCATACGCGACACCGAGCGCAAGGGTCAAC
Source organism: Agrococcus versicolor (assembly GCF_039531815.1). Classification (NCBI taxonomy): domain Bacteria; kingdom Bacillati; phylum Actinomycetota; class Actinomycetes; order Micrococcales; family Microbacteriaceae; genus Agrococcus; species Agrococcus versicolor. Next base: position 584,732 of record NZ_BAAAQT010000008.1, read on the forward strand.
CGAGGCTCGAACCGTGTCGTGCGCCACGCCGCCCTCATTCTGATGCGACTTGCAAGCAGTGCGCTATGCGTGCAGACTCAGTGCAGCCTCCGGGAGGGCGTGCGAGATCGCCGCCTCACGGAGACCACCCACCGAGTTCTCCACCTGTGGACAACGGTGTGGAGAGACCCACGCACCCCACGGGACGGAGCCGGCGCATGAGCGATGGTGGCGACGCCCACCAGCTCTGGGCCGCAGTCCTCGCGACGCTCGCGCACGACCCGCGCATACCCCCCTCTGTCCGGGGGTTCCTCGATCTGGTCGAGCCCCAGGGGACCATGGGATCCGTCCTCTACCTCGACGTCCCGAACGACCTCACGCGCGACATGATCGAGCAGCGGCTCCGCATCCCGGTGACCGAGGCGATTGTGGAGAACGCTGTGGAGATCACCGCGTTCAAGATCGTCGTGAACCCCGAGCTCGAGCTCGGGCACGCCCTCGACGAGGCCCCCGAGAGCTCCTCTCCCTACGTGCAGCACGACGTCATCTCGGCACCGTCGGAGATCTCCCGTCCCGCGCCGAGCCGGGTGGACTCGCGCCTCAATCCCAAGTACGTGTTCGAC
>NZ_BAAAQT010000008.1:585423-637508 GCF_039531815.1 Agrococcus versicolor
TACGGCGAGTCCGGCCTCGGCAAGACCCACCTGCTCCACGCCATCGGCCACTACGCCGAGAACATGTACCCGGGCATCCGCGTCCGCTACGTGTCGAGCGAGGAGTTCACGAACGACTTCATCAACTCGATCGCGAACAACCAGGGGCAGGCGTTCCAGGGTCGGTACCGCGAGGTCGACGTCCTCCTCATCGACGACATCCAGTTCCTGCAGGGCAAGGAGTCGACGCAGGAGGCGTTCTTCCACACCTTCAACACGCTGCACGACCACGACAAGCAGGTCGTCATCACCTCCGACGTCGCGCCGAAGCACCTCACGGGCTTCGAGGCGCGCATGGTGTCGCGGTTCGAGTGGGGCCTCATCACCGACGTCACGGCGCCCGACCTCGAGACGCGCATCGCGATCCTCCGCAAGAAGGCGCTCGCGGAGCGCATGGATGCGCCGGACGAGATCCTCGAGCAGATCGCCGAGCGGGTCACGACGAACATCCGCGAGCTCGAGGGCACGCTCATCCGCGTGACGGCGTTCGCGAGCCTCAATCGGCTCCCGGTCACGCTCGAGCTCGCGCAGACCGTGCTGAAGGATCTCTTCGCGGCGTCGAGCGAGGTCGCGATCGGGCCGAGCGACATCATCACGCACACCGCGGGCTACTTCCAGCTGACCGAGGAGGACCTCTACGGCTCCTCGCGGTCGCAGACGGTCGCGCTCGCCCGTCAGATCGCCATGTACCTCTGCCGCGAGATGACGAGCCTGTCGCTGCCCAAGATCGGGCAGCTGTTCGGCAACCGCGACCACACGACGGTCATGTACGCGAACAAGAAGATCGAGAAGCTCATGAAGGAGAAGCGCTCGGTCTACACGCAGGTCACCGAGCTGACCGCTCGCATCAAGCAGTCGCCCGCGCGCTGACGTGGCCCTTCGAGGCTCGCTGCGCTCGCACCTCAGGGAGCGGGTGGGGGAGCCCCCCGAGCAGCGCGCACCGGGAACGTCGCCCTTCGAGGCTCGCTGCGCTCGCACCTCAGGGAGCGGGTGAGCGAGCCACCCGACTACCGCGCATCGGGAACGTCTCCCTTCGAGGCTCGCTGCGCTCGCAGCTCAGGGAGCGGGTGAGCGAGCCACCCCCGACCACTACGCACCGGGAACGTCACCCGCGCGCTGTCGTGGCCCTTCGAGGCTCGCTGCGCTCGCACCTCAGGGAGCGGGTGGGCGAGCCGCCCACCCGCGCGCACCGGCGACGTCGCCGCGCGCTTCGACCGCCGGGACACGACACCCCGCGGCGCAGCCACCACACCGTCCACGCGCGATCACGCGGCGCAGCCACCACACCGTCCACGCGCGATCACGCGGCGCAACCACCACACCGTCCACGCGCGATCACGCGGCGCAACCACCACACCGTCCACGCGCGATCACGCGGCGCAGCCACCCCACCGCTCCCTGAGGTGCGAGCGCAGCGAGCCTCGAAGGGGACGGATCCGGCCTGTGGAATCGCAGTCGTCACGCCTGTGCGCCGCGCCGGGCTCCCTGTGCACAACGCGGCGCTGCCTGTGGAATGACATTCCTGTCATTCGATCGCGTTCGCACAGAGGGGCCGGATCCGCGCACAGGCGCTCCACAAGTCACACGTCTGTAGTTCCCAATGCACGACGAGGATCCGCCGAGAAGTGCACAGGTTCCACACGCGTTATGACCATTGACTGAGAGAGATGTCATCCAGGACCCGATGACCGTCGCTGCTCGGCTCGGCCTCCCCGCGGAACGGCCCGCTCGCTATGACACAATGACCGGGCTGGATCGAAGGAGTGCGCCGTGAGGTTCGTCATCCACAGGGATGTCTTCGCAGAGGCCGTGTCGTTCGCGGTGAAGCTGCTGCCGCAGCGCTCGACGCTGCCCATCCTCACGGGCGTGCGCATCGAGGCTGCCGGAGGCAAGGTCACGCTGTCGACGTTCGACTACGAGGTCTCCGCCACGACGTCGGTCGACGCCGACGTCGAGACGGACGGCACCGTGCTCGTCTCGGGTCGACTGCTGAGCGACATCGCCGGCCGTCTGCCGCAGCGCGAGATCGTCGTCGAGGAGTCCGAGGGCATCGTCCGCGTCACCTGCGGCTCGGCGAAGTTCACGCTGCTGAAGATGCCGATCGAGGAGTACCCGACGCTGCCCGAGGTCGCAGGTCGCACGGGCGTCGTCCCCGGCTCGGCGTTCGCCGAGGCCGTCTCGCAGGTGGCCGTCGCCGCATCGCGCGAGGACGTCACCCCCGTCATCACCGGCGTGCAGCTCGAGGCGTCGGAGACGACGCTCTCGCTCATCGCCACCGACCGCTACCGCGTCTCGGTCCGCAGCATCCCGTGGGATGCCGGCGACGACACCGAGGTGCTCACGGCCCTCGTGCCCGCGCGCACCATCTCCGAGGTCGGTCGCACGTTCGGCTCCGCGGCGCAGATCTCGGTGACGATGTCCGAGCCGGGCGAGCGACAGCAGATCGCCTTCTCCGCCGGCGACAAGACGGTCACGAGCCTCCTCATCAAGGGCAACTACCCGCCGGTGCGCAGGCTGTTCCCGGCGGAGACGCCGCACCACGCCGTGCTGAACACCGCCGAGCTCGTCGAGGCGACGCGTCGCGTGCAGCTCGTGCTCGAGCGCGAGGCCGCGCTGCGCTGCACGTTCGAGGACGGCCAGGTCACGCTCGAGGCGATCGGCTCCGAGCAGGCGCAGGCGCAGGAGTCCATCGACGCCGTGCTCACCGGCGAGGACATCGTGCTCTCCATCAAGCCGCAGTTCCTGCTCGACGGCCTCGGTGCGACGCACTCCGAGTTCGTGCGCGTCGCGTTCACGCGCTCCGAGTCGACGAACAAGCCCGGCCCCATGCTCATCACCGGCCAGACGTCGCGCGACGACGCCGGCGCCACCGACTTCCAGTACCTGCTGCAGCCGAACCTGCTGCTGCGCTGATCGGAGCCATCGTGACCCAGCTCGGCATCATCGGCCTCGGCAAGATGGGCGGCAACATGCGCGAGCGCGTGCGTGCCGCAGGCATCGAGGTGGTCGGCTACGACCGCAACCCCGACGTGACCGACGTCGCATCGGTCGAGGAGCTCGTCTCCTCGCTCGCCGCACCGCGCACGATCTGGGTCATGGTGCCCGCAGGCGAGATCACCTCGTCCGTCATCGCCGACCTCGCCGATCGCCTCGAGCCCGGCGACCTCGTCATCGACGGCGGCAACTCTCGCTTCACCGAGGACGCGCTGCACGCCGCGCTGCTCGCCGAGCGCGACGTCCGCTTCCTCGACGTCGGCGTCTCGGGCGGGGTGTGGGGCCTCGAGAACGGCTACGGCCTCATGGTCGGCGGCGATGCGGCCGACGTCGAGCGCACGATGCCCGTGTTCGACGCGCTGCGTCCCGAGGGCCCTCGCGAGGAGGGCTTCGTGCACGCGGGCGGCGTCGGCGCCGGCCACTACGTGAAGATGGTGCACAACGGCATCGAGTACGGCCTCATGCAGGCGTACGCCGAGGGCTTCGAGCTGCTCGAGAAGTCGCCGATCGTGTCGAACGTCCCCGGATCGTTCAAGGCGTGGCAGCGCGGCACGGTCATCCGCTCGTGGCTGCTCGACCTCATGGTGCGCGCGCTCGACGCCGACGACGACCTGTCCGACATCGAGGGCTACGTCGAGGACTCGGGCGAGGGCAGGTGGACGGTCGAGGAGGCCATCGCCAACGCCGTGCCGCTGCCGGTGATCTCGGCCGCGCTCTTCGCGCGCTTCGAGTCGCGCCAGGACGACAGCCCCGCGATGAAGGCCGTCGCGGCGCTGCGCAACCAGTTCGGCGGCCACGCGGTCAAGTCGTCGGAGTGATCGTGGCGGCGTCATGCACGTGAGCCGCCTCGAGCTGACCGACTTCCGCAACTACGAGCGCGCCGTCGTCGAGCTCGAGCCCGGTGTCACGCTGCTCATCGGCCGCAACGGACAGGGCAAGACGAACCTCGTCGAGGCGCTCGTCGTCGCCGCGACCGGGGCGAGCCACCGCGTCTCGCACGACGCGGCGCTCGTGCGCGCCGGCGTCGAGCAGGCCTTCATCCGCACGAGCCTCACGAACGGCGAGCGCACCATCGGCGTCGACCTGCAGATCCAGGCGAAGGGCTCGAATCGCGCGCAGGCCTCCGGGCATGCGGTGCGGATGAGCGAGCTGCCGCGCTACCTGCGCACGGTGCTGTTCAGCCCCGAGGACCTCGCGCTCGTGCGCGGCGACCCCGGTGGCAGGCGTCGGATGCTCGACCAGCTCATCGTGCAGCGCACCCCGCGCATGGCATCGACGATGAGCGATCTCGAGCGCGTGCTGCGGCAGCGGTCGAGCCTGCTGAAGTCGGCGAGGGCCTCGCGGCTGAAGCCAGACGACCTCACGACGCTCGACGTGTGGGACGAACGGCTCGTCGAGCTCGGCCTCTCGGTCGAGCGCGCTCGGCGGGCGCTCGTCGACGAGCTGCAGCCGCACGTCGCGGAGGCGTACCGCACGGTCGCGGGCGACGAGCACGTCACCGAGATCCGGCTCGTGAGCGAGGTGCCGGACGACGAGGTCGCGTACGCGGAGGCGCTGCGCGCTCGCCGACGCGACGAGCTCGATCGCGGCGTGAGCCTGCTCGGGCCGCACCGCGACGACCTCGACCTCGACCTCGGCGGGCTGCTCGCCCGGCACTATGCGAGCCACGGGGAGTCGTGGTCGTACGCGCTGTCGCTGCGGCTCGCCGCTGCGGAGCTCATCCGCCACGACGCCGCCGGCGATCCCGTCGTCATCCTCGACGACGTCTTCGCCGAGCTCGACGCCGGTCGCCGCGAGCGGCTCGCCGCGGCGGTGTCGACGTTCGAGCAGGTGCTCATCACCGCCGCGGTCGACGACGACGTGCCGGACGTGCTCGCCGGGCGACGCATCCGCATCGCCGCGGGCGCCGTCGTCGAGGACTCGGCGAGGGGCGCTGCATGAAGGATCTCGACGCGGACCGCGACGAGCCCGAGCGCGTGTGGATGCGCATCCGTGCTCGATTCGGCGATCCCGCCATCACGACGAAGGACGGTCGGCGACGCACGCGGCAGGCGGGCGGCTCCGAGCCCTTCACGTCCGGCCGCGACCCGCTCGGCCTCGGCGGCGCGCTCGATCGGCTCGTGAGCGAGGCGGGCTGGCAGGGCGAGATGGCGCAGGGCGGCGTGCTCGCCGAGTGGCCGCGCATCGTCGGCGCCGACATCGCCGACAAGACGACCCCCGACGGCATCGAGGACGGGCTGCTCGTCGTGCGCTGCCAGTCGACCGCGTGGGAGCAGCAGATGCGGCTCATGCGCGCTGAGATCACGACCCGCATCGTGCAGGCCTTCCCGGAGGCGGGCATCGTGGGCATCCGCTTCGTCGGTCCGCAGCAGCACTCCTTCCTGCGCGGCCCGCGCACGGTGCGCGGCCGTGGTCCGCGCGACACCTGGGGCTGAGGACGTCTCGATCGTCCTCGGCCGGCGCCTCGGTGCGCCCTGGGCGAGATCCGGCCCTCCGCGGCCTGCCGACCGCAGCGCACGCTAGAGAACAAGGTAGAATCGAGCAGTTGCGCGCGCGTGCGCGCGCGAGGCGATGCCGAGGGAGATCACGACGCATGACGGATGAGACGCGCGACGAGTACGGGGCCGATCAGATCCAGATCCTGGAGGGCCTGGAGGCGGTCAAGAAGCGTCCCGGCATGTACATCGGCTCGACGGGGCCGCGCGGACTGCACCACCTGGTCTACGAGATCGTCGACAACGCCGTCGACGAGGCGCTCGCCGGATACTGCGACACGATCGTCGTGACGATGCTCGCCGATGGCGGGCTGCGCGTCGTCGACGACGGCCGTGGCATCCCCGTCGACCCGCACTCGTCCGACCCGACGAAGTCGACCCTCGAGGTCGTGCTCACGGTGCTGCACGCGGGCGGCAAGTTCGGCGGCGGCGGCTACGCGGTCTCCGGTGGCCTCCACGGCGTCGGCTCGTCCGTCGTCAACGCGCTCTCCTCGGCGCTCGACGTCGAGATCCGCAGGCAGGGCTCCGTCTGGCGCCAGTCGTACGCCGACGGCGCGCCCCAGGGCCCGATCGTGCAGGGCGAGGACACCGACCAGACCGGCACCTCGATCACGTTCTGGCCGAGCGACGTCATCTTCGAGACGACCGAGTTCGACTACGACACCCTCGCGAAGCGCTTCCAGCAGACCGCGTTCCTCAACAAGGGCCTGCGCGTCACGATCATCGACGAGCGCGTCGACCACGGCGAGGAGGGCGACGACGGCTCGACCGGTCCCCGCGTCGAGGAGTTCTACTACGAGAACGGCCTGCGCGACTACGTCGAGCAGCTCAACCGCACGAAGAAGGTCGACCTCGTGCACGACGAGATCATCGACTTCGAGCTCGAGGACGTCGAGCGGCGCATGTCGGTCGAGATCGCGATGCAGTGGACGAACGGCTACCAGGAGGCCGTCTACACCTACGCGAACGTCATCAACACGCACGAGGGCGGCACGCACGAGGAGGGCTTCCGAGCGGCGCTCACGAGCCTCCTCAACCGCTACGCCCGCTCGACGAACCAGCTGCGCGACAAGGACGAGAACCTCACGGGCGAGGACGTCCGCGAGGGCCTCACCGCCATCGTCTCCGTCAAGCTCGGCGAGCCGCAGTTCGAGGGTCAGACGAAGACGAAGCTCGGCAACACCGAGGCGAAGTCGTTCGTGCAGAAGGTCGTCAACGACCAGCTCGGCGACTGGTTCGAGCGCAACCCCACGTCGGCGAAGGAGATCGTCCGCAAGGCGATCCAGGCCGCGACCGCCCGCCTCGCCGCCCGCAAGGCGCGCGAGCAGACGCGACGCAAGGGACTCCTCGAGTCGGGCGGCATGCCCGGCAAGCTCAAGGACTGCCAGTCGAAGGACCCGTCCGAGTGCGAGATCTTCCTCGTCGAGGGCAACTCGGCAGGCGGCTCGGCCGTGCAGGGCCGCGACCCCCGCACGCAGGCGATCCTGCCGCTGCGCGGCAAGGTGCTCAACGTCGAGAAGGCGCGCCTCGACCGTGCGCTGCAGAACATCGAGATCCAGTCGATGATCACGGCCTTCGGCGCCGGCCTCGGCGAGGACTTCGATCCCGCGAAGGTCCGGTACCACAAGATCGTGCTCATGGCCGATGCCGACGTCGACGGCCAGCACATCACCACGCTGCTGCTCACGCTGCTGTTCCGCTACATGCGGCCGCTCATCGACCAGGGCTGGGTCTACCTCGCCGCCCCGCCGCTCTACAAGATCAAGTGGACGCAGGGCGACCCCGACTACGCGTTCTCCGACCGCGAGCGCGACGAGCTCATCCGCATCGGCCGCGAGGCCGGCCGCAAGCTGCCCAAGGCGAACGACGGTGGGCTGCAGCGCTACAAGGGCCTCGGCGAGATGAACTACACCGAGCTGTGGGAGACCACGATGGATCCCGACACCCGGGTCCTCAAGCAGGTCACGCTCGAGGACGCCGCCGTCGCCGACACGGTCTTCTCCACCCTCATGGGCGAGGACGTCGAGTCGCGCCGCACCTTCATCCAGCGCAACGCGAAGGACGTGCGATTCCTGGACATCTAGGCGACCGCCTGCATGTCCTGCATCCACGCATCCGAACTCCTGAGAGCTGACATCCCACGATGACCGATACCACCACCAACGAGCCGAACCACGGCCGCATCGAGCAGGTCGACCTGCAGCTCGAGATGCAGCGGTCGTACCTCGACTACGCGATGAGCGTCATCATCGGGCGCGCGCTGCCCGAGGTGCGCGATGGGCTCAAGCCCGTCCACCGCCGCGTGCTCTACGCGATGTACGACGGCGGCTACCGCCCCGAGAAGGCGTTCTCGAAGTGCGCTCGCGTCGTCGGCGACGTCATGGGGCAGTACCACCCGCACGGCGACTCGCCGATCTACGACACCCTCGTGCGCCTCGTGCAGCCGTGGTCGATGCGCCACCCGCTCGCCCTCGGCCAGGGGAACTTCGGCTCGGCCGGCAACGACGAGGCAGCGGCGCCTCGATACACCGAGACGAAGATGTCGCCCATCGCCATGGAGATGGTGCGCGACATCGACGAGGACACCGTCGACTTCCAGGACAACTACGACGGCTCCACGCAGGAGCCCATCGTGCTGCCCGCGCGGTTCCCGAACCTGCTCGTCAACGGCTCCGTCGGCATCGCGGTCGGCATGGCGACGAACATCCCGCCGCACAACCTCCGCGAGGTCGCCGCCGGCGCCATCTGGCACCTCGAGCACCCCGAGGCGTCGCAGGAGGAGCTGCAGGATGCGCTCATCGCGCGCATCAAGGGCCCCGACTTCCCGACCGGCGCGCAGATCCTCGGCACGCGCGGCATCCAGGAGGCGTACCGCACCGGTCGCGGCTCCATCCGGATGCGCGCCGACGTCGCCGTCGAGGAGATCCACGGCCGCACGTCGCTCGTCGTCACGTCGCTGCCCTACCAGGTGAACCCCGACAACCTCGCGATCAAGATCGCCGACCTCGTCAAGGACGGCAAGATCGCGGGCATCGCCGACCTGAAGGACGAGACCTCGGGCCGCACCGGTCAGCGCCTCGTCATCACCCTCAAGCGCGACGCCGTCGCGAAGGTCGTGCTCAACAACCTCTACAAGCACACGCCGCTGCAGGACAACTTCTCGGCGAACATGCTCGCGATCGTCGACGGCGTGCCGCGCACGCTGCCGATCGACGGCTTCATCACGCACTGGGCGACGCACCAGGTCGAGGTCATCGTCCGTCGCACGCAGTACCGCCTGCGCAAGGCCGAGGAGCGCATGCACATCCTGCGCGGCTACCTCGCCGCGCTCGACGCCCTCGACGAGGTCATCGCCCTCATCCGCCGCTCGCCGAACGCCGAGGAGGCCCGCACGGGCCTCATGGAGCTGCTGTCGATCGACGAGGTGCAGGCCACCGCGATCCTCGAGCTGCAGCTGCGTCGCCTCGCGGCCCTCGAGCGCCAGCGCATCCAGGACGAGGCGACCGAGCTCGCCACGAAGATCGCCGACTACGAGGACATCCTCGGCGACGAGGCCAGGCAGCGCTCCATCATCGTCGACGAGCTCACCGAGATCGTCGACAAGCACGGCGACGACCGCCGCACGCACATCGTGCCCGGCGGCGACGGCGACGTGTCGATGGAGGACCTGATCCCCGAGGAGCAGATGGTCGTCTCGCTCACGCGCGGCGGGTACGTCAAGCGCACGCGGATCGACAACTACCGGGCGCAGCACCGCGGCGGCAAGGGCGTCCGCGGCGCGCAGCTGCGCGGCGAGGACCTCGTGCAGCACTTCGAGGTCACGTCGACGCACCACTGGCTGCTGTTCTTCACGAACCTCGGTCGCGTCTACCGTGCGAAGGCCTACGAGATCGTCGAGGCCGGCCGCGACGCCAAGGGCCTCCACGTCGCCAACCTGCTCGCGATGCAGCCCGACGAGACCGTGCAGCAGGTGCTCGCGGTGCGCGACTACCAGGCAGCCGAGTACCTCGTGCTCGCCACGCGCGACGGCCAGGTGAAGAAGACCCGTCTCGAGCTGTACGACACGAACCGCACCGGCGGCATCATCGCCGTCGACCTGCGCGACGGCGACGAGCTGGTCTCGGCGATGCTCGTCGACGAGTCCGACGACATCCTCGTCGTCTCGCGCGACGGCAAGGCCGCCCGCTTCCACGCCGCCAACGACACCCTGCGTCCCATGGGTCGCTCGACCGCCGGCGTGAAGGGCATCACCCTGCTCGAGGGCGACGCGGTGCTGAACGCCATGGTCGTGCGCGACGAGGGCTACGTGTTCGTCGCGACCGACAAGGGCTACGCGAAGAAGACGCACGTGAGCCAGTACCCGGCGAAGGGCCGCGGCACGCAGGGCGTCATGACCTACAAGCGCGGCGAGCACGATCGCGGTGCGCTCGCAGGCGCCATCATCGTCGGCGACACCGACGAGGTGCTCATGATCCGCGCGAGCGGCAAGGTCATCCGCTCCGCCGCGAGCGAGGTCACGCCCACGGGCCGAGGCGCGATGGGCGTGCAGTTCGCCTCCATCAGCGACGCCGACCCGATCCTCTCGATCACCCGCAACGCGGAGGAGCAGATCGAGGAGGCCGTCGAGGAGGTCGAGGAGGCCGGCGTGCCCGCCGCGTCGCTCGCCGCCGCCGGGATCATCTCCGAGGAGCAGACCGATGCGGCGTCGGATGACGATGCCACTATCGTGGACGGGTCCGACGACACGGACGCGCCCGAGGACGGCGACACGGAGGAAGCATGAGCATCGCGGAGCGACTGCAGGGCAAGGGCCCGCGACGGTCGGGCGGCAAGCAGGTGCGCCTGCGGCTCGTCTGGATCGACTTCTGGTCGGCGCTGAAGCTGTCGGCGATCGTCGGCGTCATCGCGGGCATCGTGCTCCTCGTCGCGACGTTCGTGCTGTGGTCGCTGCTGAACGTGCTCGGCCTCTTCGGCCGCATCGACGAGACGCTGGCCGACATCCTGGGCGACTCGTCGTTCACGGTCATGAGCTTCGTGTCGCTGCCGCAGGTGCTGCTGTTCACGGTCGTCGTCGCGTTGCTGAACTTCGTCGTCATCACGGTGCTCGGCGCCGTGTTCGCGACGCTGTACAACCTGTCGGTGCGCTTCACGGGCGGCCTGCTCGTGGGCTTCGCCAACCAGTAGCGGTCGTTCCTGCGTCGGCGTGCAGCAGCACGCCCGACGCATGGTAACGTTGTCGATCGTGTGCGCGGGGCTATAGCTCAGGCGGTTAGAGCGCTTCGCTGATAACGAAGAGGTCCATGGTTCGAGTCCATGTAGCCCCACCACGCACACCACTGGGGCCTTAGCTCAGTTGGTAGAGCGCCTGCTTTGCAAGCAGGATGTCGGGAGTTCGATTCTCCCAGGCTCCACCCCTCGACGCCCGTCCGCTGCCGGACGGGCGTCTTCGCGTTCGCGGCGCGCTCCACGTCCCGTGTCGATTGCGTGTTCGGCAGGATTGCCGCGAAGATCAGGACGTCGGCGACGCCAATGCCCCGGCCGAGGGGGACCCGTGTCCGCGAATGATCCAGCCGAGCCGTACGAGCCGCCGATCGCCCACCCGCTGCGCGCCATCGGCACGCACACGTTCGACTTCGGCCGACAGGTCGCCGTCATGGCGATCGTCAACCGCACGCCCGACTCGTTCTACGACCAGGGCCGCACGTTCGGGCTCGACGCCGCGGTGCTCGCCGCGGTCGCCGCCGTCGCAGCCGGCGCGGACTGGGTCGACATCGGCGGCGTGCCCTTCGCACCCGGCGAGGCGCTGCCCGTCGAGGACGAGCTCGAGCGGATCGTGCCCGTCGTGCGCGAGCTGCGTGCCGCCACCGACGTCGTGATCTCGGTCGACACGTTCCACGCCGCCGTCGCGGAGGCCGCGATCGCCGCCGGCGCCGACGTCGTGAACGACACGACGGCGCTCCACGACCCCGACCTCGCACGCGTCGTCGCCGAGTCGGACGCGACGCTCGTCATCACGCACTCGCTCGCGGCCCCCGCGGGCTCCGGCCCGCGCACGCAGTTCGCGACGCCGCAGTACGACGAGGTCGAGGTGGAGGTCGCCGCGCTGCTGCGCGAGCGCGTGGACCGCGCCGTCGCCGGCGGCGTGCGCGAGGACCGCATCGTGCTCGACCCGGGCTTCGACCTCAACAAGAACACCCTCGACACGCTGCGCCTCGCGCGCAGGCTGCCGGTCGTCGCCGACCTCGGGTTCCCGGTGCTCGCGGCGATGTCGAACAAGGACTTCATCGGCGAGGTGCTCGAGGCCGAGAAGCCGGACCGCGTCGACGGGTCGCTCGCCGCGGCGGTGTTCGCCGTCGTCCGCGGTGCGCGCATCGTGCGCGTGCACGAGGTGGCCCGCTCACGGGATGCCGTGCGCATGGCCGAGGCCCTCATGGGCTGGCGCGCGCCGGCGAACCCCGTCCACAACATGGGAGTGGCGAATGCCTGACGCACCCGGCCTCGACCGCATCCTGCCCACGCCCGCGACGGCGATCGACGACGACGACCTCGCCGCCGACCTCGCCGACGTCGCGGATCGATGGACGCGCCTGACGATGATCGCCTCGCTCGACGGCGCGACCGCGCACGACGGCGCATCCGGCGACCTCGGCGACGACGCCGACCGCCGCATGCTCGCGGCAGCGCGCCGCGTCGCCGACGTCGTGCTCGTCGGCGCGGGCACGGCGCGCTCCGAGGGCTACGAGGAGCTCGTCGTCGACGACGCCGCCGTCGCCTGGCGACGCGCGCGCGGCCTCGCCGACCATCCCGTGCTCGCGCTCGTCTCCGGCAGCCTCGACCTCGACCCCGCGCATCCCATGCTGCGCGACGCCCCTCGACGCCCCATCGTCCTGACGACCGACGCCGCGGCGGCCGCCGTCGACCCCGAGCTCGCCGCGGTGGCCGACGTCGTGGCGGCCGGCGGCGAGCACGTCGAGCCGCGGCGTGCGGTCGCGGCGCTGCACGAGCGCGGCCTCGCCCGCATCCAGTGCGAGGGCGGGCCGTCGTGGGCGTACGCCATGCTCGCCGCCGACCTCGTCGACGAGACCTGCCTCACGGTGGCATCCCGCATCGAGGGCGGCACGAGCGGACGTCTCGGCGCGGGCGACGAGACCATCGCCCACCCCATGCGCCTCGCCGCGCTGCTGCGCGCCGGCGACACGCTCGTCGTCCGCTCGACACGCGTGCGAACCTGAATCCCGGCATCCGGGACCATTTCCGGGTCCGAAGACGTTGACCATGACAGGCGCAGCGAACGCTGCACCGAAGCACCATCCGTGACCGCGAAGGAGCACCGCGCATGACCGACACCGGCAGCATCACCCAGCGCCCCGGCACCGAGACCGCCGTCCTGGCAGGCGGCTGCTTCTGGGGCATGGAGGATCTCATCCGCAAGCGTCCCGGCATCCTCGACACCCGCGTCGGCTACACCGGCGGCTCGAACGAGCACGCCACGTACCGCAACCACCCCGGCCATGCCGAGGCGATCGAGATCGTCTTCGACCCGGCGCGCACGAGCTACCGCGAGATCCTCGAGCTGTTCTTCCAGATCCACGACCCGTCGACGCTCAACAGGCAGGGCAACGACCTCGGCACGAGCTACCGCTCCGCGATCTTCCCGCTCTCGCCCGAGCAGGAGGCCGTGGCGCGCGACACGATCGCCGACGTCGACGCCTCGGGCCTGTGGCCAGGCAAGGTCGTCACGACGCTCGAGCCCGCCGGCCCCTTCTGGGAGGCCGAGCCCGAGCACCAGGACTACCTCGAGCGCATCCCCAACGGCTACACGTGCCACTTCGCACGGCCGAACTGGGTGCTGCCTCGTCGCGAGGCGAGCGCGACGGCGTAGCCCTTCGAGGCTCGCTCCGCTCGCACCTCAGGGAGCGGGGCGGAGCGCTTCGCTCGGACCTCAGGGAGCGGAGCGGAGCGCTTCGCTCGCACCTCAGGGAGCGGGTGGAGCGGTCGGCTCGTAGCTCTGGGAGCGGATGGAGCGGGCGGAGCGCTCAGTCGTCGTCGTCCTCTCGGGCATCGGACGCGCGGGCGACGAGCACCGGCTCCTCCTCGAGGCACAGGTCGATCACCGAGCGCAGCAGGCCGCCGGCGCTCGTCGCCTGGAGCAGCCGGTACTGGTCGTAGGCACCCAGCGGCGCCATCGCCGCGAGCTGCCAGGAGGACTCCACCGGATCCTCCGAGACTGCAGCGTTCGGATCCCACTGCGACTCCCCGAGCGTCGATGCCAGGGTCGCGACGCGGCGCACCACGCGCTCGGCCTCGCGGCGCACCGGCTCGAGGGCGTCGTCCCAGTCGAGCTCGGGGATGGGCGTCACGTCCGCGACGGGATGCGGGTCGTCGTCGCGCCAGCGGTCCACCGTCGCGCGCTCGCCGCCGACCGCCAGCACGTGCAGGTCCTCGGCGCCCACCTCGACCCGGACGATGCGCGCGAGCGTGCCGATCGAGGCCCGCTGGTCTCCACCGCCGGCCTCGTGGCCGCGCTCGATGAGCACGACGCCGAACACGGGATCCTCGGCGTCGAGCAGGCGGCCCATCATCGTGAGGTAGCGCGGCTCGAAGATCCGCAGCGCCAGCGGGGTGTGCGGGAGCAGGGGACTGCCGAGCGGGAACATCGGGACGGCGTCCATGCACCCAGTCAAGCAGGTGATCGATCGCGGGTGCGGGCCGCGGCTAGGGTGGTCGGATGCGCATCCGAGCCGCCGCCTACTGCGTCATCCGCAGAGGATCGGGCGACGCCGAGGAGGTGCTGCTCTCGCACTGGCGCGACGGCAGCCGTCACGGCTGGACGCTGCCCGGCGGCGGCATCGACCCCGGCGAGCATCCCGAGCGCGCGGCCGTGCGGGAGGTGCTCGAGGAGACGGGCTACCACGCGCGCCTCACGGGCCTGCTCGGCGTCGACTCCATCGTCATCCCCGCCTCCGACCGACTCCGGGGCGAGGGCGAGCCGCTGCACGGCATCCGCATCGTCTACGCCGCGGAGATCACCGGGGGCGAGCTGACGATCGAGGTCGACGGCTCGTCCGACGACGCCGGCTGGCACCGCATCTCCGCCGTCCCCGACCTGCGCCGCGTGAGCCTCGTCGACGTCGCCCTCGGCATGCTCGAGGGGTGGAGGCCCGCGACCGCATGAGGGCGCGTCGTCGCGGTCTCGTCGACCGCATCCTGGGAGTGGTGCGCGCCGACCCCGAGCTGCCGCACACCGAGATGCTCATGGTCGTCGACCGATCGATGGCGCTGCGCGTGCTCGACCTCGCCGTTCGCGTCGCCGAGGCGATGCTCACGGTCGGCGCCTCCGCGAACGACGTCACGCTCGCGTGCACGCGCATCGCGGCCGCGTACGGCGTGCGGCCGCTGCACGTGGACGTCACGTACAACTCGATCACGATCTCGTGGCAGCGCACGGTGGACCGCGAGCCCACGACCCTGCTGCGCGTCGTACGCGCCCCCGCGCCCGACCACGCGAAGCTGCAGCGCCTGCAGGCGATCGTCGTCGACATCGAGGCCGGCCTCGACCTCGACGCCGCCATCGCCGCGTTCGACGCCGCGCGCCGCCGCGCCTTCACGTACCGGCCGCCGGTCGTCGTGGCCGCGCAGGGCGTCGTCACGGTCGGCGTGTGCATCTTCATGGGCGCGAGCTGGCTGCTCACGGTCGTCGCGTTCGTCGCCGCGGTGCTCGCGGCGATCACGCAGCGCGGCCTCGCTCGCATGCGCATCCCGTTCTTCTTCTCGCAGGTGCTCGGCGCGCTCGTCGTCACGGCCGCCGCGGCTGCGACGGCGGCGGCGGGGGAGCTGGGCCTCGAGCCCTTCGTCGACATGCGGCCATCGCTCATCGTCGCCGCCGCGATCGTGCTCATGCTCTCGGGCATGTCGGTCGTCGCCGCGGCGCAGGATGCGATCGACGGGTTCAGCCTCACGGCGCAGGGTCGCGTGATGGAGATCGCGCTGCTCACGGTCGGCGTCGCCGCCGGCGTGCTCGGCGGCCTGCACCTCGCATCGATGGCGGGCTTCTCGGTGCCCGTCGCGACGGCGTTCCCGCTCGGCTCCGTCGGGCAGCAGGTCGTCGGCTCCGTCCTCATCGCCGTCGCCGTCGCGACGGTCTTCGGGTCGAGCCTGCGCACGATCCTGCTGAGCGCCGCGCTCGGCGCGCTCGCCTGGGCGGGCTGGTCGGCGGGCATCGCCCTCGGCCTCGGACCGCCCGTGTCGAGCGCGATCGGCGCCCTCGTCACGAGCTTCGCCGGCATCCTCGTCGCCCACCGCCTGCACGTGCCCTCGATCGCCGTGACGACGGCGGCCATCGTGCCCCTCGTGCCCGGCTACGCGGTCTTCAGCGGCCTGCTCGCGCTCGTCGACGCCGACTCCACCGCGGGCCTCGTCGCGGGCGTCGTGCAGCTCGCCGGCGCCGCGGCGATCGGCCTCGCGCTCGCCGCGGGCGCCTCGCTCGGCCTGCTGCTGGGTGCTCCAGTGCGCGACACCGTCGAGTCGGTCGTGCGCGGCCGCGCCCGCCTGCGCTGACGTGTCTCGGCAGGCCCTCAGGGCCCACCCGGCGGGAGGCTTGCTACCGTAGGAAGGTTGGCCGCTGGTCGGTCGACGCACGGAAGAGCATACGAAGCCGACGGGGACAGCACACCGACATGACACGAGACACGCACGCAGACGCGCACGACGCGTCGATCACCGCAGCATCGCCCGGAGCGGCAGCCGCCCCTCCGCACCCGGCCCTCGAGCCCGTGAAGCGCAAGAACCCGAACGCCACGGCGGCCCCGCTCGACAAGGTGGTCTTCGTGATCGCCGCGGCCGTCGCGCTCGGGTTCGTCGTCTGGGGCACCCTCGCCACCGGATCGCTCACGACCGCCGCGCAGACCGGCTTCGACTGGGTCATCCACGGCACGGGCTGGCTCTTCGCCCTCGCAGGCACGGCCTTCGTCGTGTTCGTCATCTGGATCGCCGCGAGCCGCTTCGGCACCATCACGCTCGGCGACGACGACGCGAAGCCCGAGTTCTCGACGATCTCATGGATCGCGATGATGTTCTCGGCGGGCATGGGCATCGGCCTCGTCTTCTACGGCGTCACCGAGCCCGTCAGCCACCTCGTGACGCCCCCGCCGGGCACCGAGGGCGGCGACCAGGCCGAGGCCGTGCGCACCGCCATGGCCACGACGATGTTCCACTGGTCGCTGCACCCGTGGGCGATCTACGCCGTCGTCGGGCTCGCGCTCGCGTACGGCGTCTTCCGCAAGCGCCGCTCGCTGCTCATCTCCTCCGCCTTCACGTCCCTGCTGGGCAAGAAGCGCGTCGAGGGTCCGATCGGCAAGGCGATCGACATCTTCGCGATCTTCGCGACGCTCTTCGGCTCGGCCACGTCCCTCGGCCTCGGCGCCCTGCAGATCGGCACGGGCCTCGAGATCGTCGCGGGCATCGGCCCGGTCGGCAACGGCGTGCTCGTCGCCATCATCGCCGTGCTCACGATCCTCTTCGTGCTCTCGGCCGTCTCGGGCGTCGCGCGCGGCATCAAGTGGCTGTCGAACATCAACATGGTGCTCGCAGCCGTGCTCGCCCTCTTCGTCTTCGTCGTCGGCCCGACCGTGTTCATCCTGAACCTGCTGCCGACGACCATCGCGGGCTACGCCGAGCAGATCGCCATGATGGCCGGTCGCACCGAGGCCGCAGGCGGCGCGGCCTTCGCCGACTGGCTCGGCGGCTGGACGATCTTCTACTGGGCGTGGTGGGTCAGCTGGACCCCGTTCGTCGGCATGTTCATCGCGCGCATCTCGCGCGGCCGCACCATCCGCCAGTTCGTCGTCGGCGTGCTCATCGCCCCGTCGCTCGTGTCGCTCGTGTGGTTCGCGATCTTCGGCGGGCTCGGCATCCAGCAGACGATCGATGGCGTCGACCTGCTCGGTGCCGGCGGCCAGGAGGCGACGCTGTTCACCGCGCTCGCGGAGCTGCCGCTCGGACAGGTCACCTCGATCCTCGTCATGGTGCTCGTCGCGATCTTCTTCATCTCCGGGGCGGACGCCGCATCGATCGTCATGGGCACGCTGTCGCACCGCGGCTCGCTGAACCCGTCGCGCTGGACGGTCGTGTTCTGGGGCGTCGCGACGGGTGCGGCAGCCGCCGTCATGCTGTCGATCGGCGGCGAGGACGCGCTGAGCGGCCTGCAGCAGGTCACGATCATCGCCGCGCTGCCGTTCATCGTCATCATGATCGGCCTGTGCGTCGCGCTCACCCGCGACCTCAGCCAGGACCCGGTCGTCGTGCGGAGGCAGTACGCCATCGCAGCCGTCGAGCAGGCGGTCGTCTCGGGCGTCACCTCGCACGGCGACGACTTCCAGCTCACGGTCGAGCAGACCGAGCCCGGCGAGGGCGTCGGCGAGCTCGTGACGACGGCGGAGCCGGATCTCGACCCCGCCGACGACGCGGCGCTCGAGATCGAGGAGCGCCGAGCGCTCGACGCGCAGGAGCGCGCCGACGCGGAGGCCGCCGCCGATGCGGACGACGCCGACGCCACCGCGCGGGAGGGGTCGGCCACCCGCTGACCTCCCCGTGCACGACGAAGGCCCCCACCGCGAGGTGGGGGCCTTCGTCACGTCCGCCTCGAGGGCGGCGCGTGCGTCAGTTGCTGGAGTCGGACTCGTCGGAGTCCGGGATCCACAGGTCGTCGTCGGCGCGCAGCGTCTGCCATGCGGCGTACGCGGCACCGGCCACGGCGACCGTGCCCACGCCGATGAGGACCCACTGGAGGGCGCTGGGGCCGCTCTTCTTGGCGGGCTTCACCTCGGGCAGGCGCAGGCGCTGCACGTTGGCGATGGCGTCCTTGACGCGCTGGTCCTTGGCGATCTGCGCGTAGGCGGCGAACGAGCCGAGGCCCGTGGCGACGCTCGGCAGCACCTTGTCGTTCCAGCCGTGCGTGACGCCGGAGACCGCGTCGCGGCCCTTGCTCACGCCACGCTGGGCGACGCGACGTGCCTCGGGCACGAGCGTCTCGTTGCCGTAGGCCTTCGCCTGGTCGGCGGCCTGCGTCGCCAGGAGGCTCGCACGCTCCCCGACGTCGCGCTGCACGGACCACAGCTTCTCGGCCTGCTTGCGGAGCTTCTTGATCTCCTTCTCGCGCTTGCGAGTGAGCGTCAGCGACATGAGTACCTCCCGGGTCGTGTCTGCTCAGCATCCTGGCATGCTCTGCTGACCGGCGCATGTGGGAGGTGCATGGGTTTCGCTGTGGTCGAACGGATGCTAGAGCCGCCGGGGCGCGTGCGAGGATCGAGGCATGGCGCTCCACACTGCAGTCGCGACGGTCTCCACGACCCTCGGCGACATCAAGGTCAACCTGCTCGGCAACCACGCACCCAAGACGGTGGACAACTTCGTCGGCCTCGCGACCGGCGCGAAGGAGTGGAAGCACCCGGGCACGGGCGAGACCCAGTCCACGCCGCTCTACGACGGCACGATCTTCCACCGCATCATCCCCGAGTTCATGATCCAGGGCGGTGACCCGCTCGGTCAGGGCATCGGCGGACCCGGCTACCAGTTCGACGACGAGATCCACCCGGAGCTCACGTTCGACGCTCCGTACGTGCTCGCCATGGCGAACGCCGGCATCCAGGGCGGCCGCGGCACGAACGGCTCGCAGTTCTTCATCACGACCGTGCCCACCCCGTGGCTCCGCGGCAAGCACACCATCTTCGGCCTCGTCGAGGACGAGGAGAGCAAGAAGGTCGTCGACGCCATCCAGGCCGTCGACACCGACGGTCGGGACAAGCCGCTCCAGGACGTCTCGATCACGGGCGTCACCGTCGCGTGACGCACCACCAGCCCTGCCTCGGCGCCGGGATGCGATCGGCATGACCGACGCACCCGGCGCCGAGGCGTGCTACCGGCATCCAGGCCGCGCGAGCTGGACGCTGTGCCAGCGGTGCGGTCGCACCATCTGCGGCCAGTGCCAGATCCAGGCGCCCGTGGGCGTGCAGTGCCCCGAGTGCGTGCGCGAGGGCAGCGTCTCCTCCATGGCGGCGCACCGCGAGCAGCGCAGGCTCTCGTACGGCGGTCCCGTGAAGCGCACCCTCACGCGGTGGCTCGGGCTGCCCGCGCCGGTCACGATCGCGATCGTCGCCGTCACGGCCGTCGTCGGCCTCGTGCAGCTCTTCACGGGCGGCCTGCTGCAGCAGTGGCTCGGCTTCTACGCCCCCGTCGCCGTCGTGCAGCCGTGGCGCTTCGTCACGGCGGCCCTCGTCCACGCGAGCATCCTGCACTTCCTGTTCAACATGCTCGTGCTGTACATGGTGGGTCCGAACATCGAGCGCCGCATCGGCGGGCTCCCGTTCCTCGCCGTGTACCTCGTCACGGCGGCCGCCGGCAGCATCGCGGTGTCGTTCCTGTCGCCCGGCACGCTCGTCGTCGGTGCGAGCGGCGCCATCTTCGGACTGTTCGGCGTCTACATCGGCCTGCAGCGCATGCTCGGCGGTCGGTTCGACCCGCAGATCCTCATCATCGTCGGCATCAACCTCGTCATCGGCTTCGTGCTGGCGGGGGTGTCGTGGCAGGCCCACGTCGGCGGGCTGCTCGCCGGCCTCGCACTGGGCTTCTGGATGGGCTCGAACCTGCGCGGCCGCGAGACGAGGCGCGCGACGTGGCTGCCGATCGGCGTCGTCGCCGGTGCCGTGCTGCTCGCATGCCTCCTGGTGGTCGTCGCCTTCTGACGCCTCGAGCACCGTCGACGAGGGCATCGTCGACGGTGCTCGTCGTCGACTTCTCCACAGGGTTGTCCACACCTGTGCACAACTGACAGCGGTGTGATTCGAATCGTTCGAACGCCGCCTATGCACCCCGGATGTGCAGCAGGCCCGCACCGACACGGTGCGGGCCTGCCGTCGAGGCGGGTGGGGCTGGGCTACTTCCAGCGCGTCGTCATGAGGAAGCCGACGAACATGATGCCGAAGCCGATCGCGATGTTCCACGGTCCGATCGTCGCGATGGGGAGCGTCGACCCGGAGATGTAGAAGACGATGACCCACAGCAGGCCGACGATGATGAAGCCGAGCATGACCGGCACGTACCACGACGGGTTGCGGGACTCCTCCTGGTCGCGCGCTGCGCGCGAGCGGGCGATGCTGTTCCTGGCCATGGTCCGCGAGTCTACCTCAGCCGCAGGCGTAGGATGCTCGGGTGCCGTCGACTCCCCGCCCTCGCCGTCGCACGACCGTCGGAGGCGTGCTCGGCGAGCTCCTCGTGACCGTCGGCGTGCTCGTGCTCGGCTTCGTCGGCTGGCAGGTGTGGCTGAGCGACGACATCCTCGGCAGCCAGCAGCAGGCCGCGGCCGAGACGTTCGCGCAGTCGCTGTCCGGCGAGGCCCCCGCGGGCGAGCCCGCCGCCGAGCTGCGCACCGACGAGCCGCCCGTCTCGGCGGCGCCCGGCGACCGCGAGGCGTTCGCCGTCGTCTACATCCCCCGCTTCGGCGACTTCCAGCGCGTCGTCGGCCAGGGCACGAGCCGGTTCGTGCTCGACTCCCTCGACCTGGGCCTCGCCCACTACGACACGTCGGCGATGCCGGGCGAGACGGGCAACTTCGCCATCGCCGGGCACCGCAACGGGCAGGGCGGGCCGTTCACGCGACTCGACGAGCTCGTCGTCGGCGACCGCATCTACGTGCAGACCTCCGGCGTCTGGTACGTCTACGAGTACCGGGACAGCGAGTACGTCGAGCCGACGCAGGTCGACGTCGTCGCCCCCGTGCCGAACCAGCCGGGCGTCGCGCCGACCGACCGCATCATGACGATGACGACGTGCCACCCCGAGTGGTCGGCCGCCACGCGACTCATCACGTACTCCGTCTTCGTCGGCTGGTCCGAGACCATGCCCGCCGAGCTCGCGGCGATCCAGGGAGGTGCCTGATGTACGGAGCGCTCTGGAGGGTGCTGCCCGGACCGTGGCCCGTGCGGCTGCTCATCGTCCTCGCGCTGCTCGCCGGCGTCGCATACGCGCTGATCTTCCACGCGTACCCGTGGGTCATGCAGACGTTCTTCCCGACGCCGGACGCGACCGTCGAATGACGCGCATCCTCGTCGTCGACAACTTCGACAGCTTCGTCTACACCCTCGCCGGCTACCTCTCCGAGCTCGGCGCCGACGTCGAGGTCGTGCGCAACGACGTCGTCGACCCGGCGACGATCGTCGAGTGGGATGCCGTGCTCCTGTCTCCCGGTCCCGGCACGCCTGCCGACGCCGGTGCGTCGATCCCCATCGTCCACGCCGCGATCGAGCACGACGTGCCGCTGCTGGGCGTGTGCCTCGGCCACCAGGCGATCGCGGAGGCGCTCGGCGGCGTCGTGACGCACGCCGAGCAGCTCATGCACGGCAAGACGTCGCAGGTCGTCCACGACGGCGCCGACGTCTTCGCGGGCGTGCCCTCGCCCTTCACCGCGACGCGGTACCACTCGCTCGCGGTCGTCGACGGCACGGTGCCCGACGCCCTCGTCGTGACGGCGCGCACCGAGCAGGACGACGAGCGCGGCGTCATCATGGCGCTCGAGCACCGCGACAGCCCCGTGTGGGGCGTGCAGTTCCATCCGGAGTCGGTGCTGACCGAGGGCGGCTACCGCATGCTCGG
Source organism: Agrococcus versicolor (assembly GCF_039531815.1). Classification (NCBI taxonomy): domain Bacteria; kingdom Bacillati; phylum Actinomycetota; class Actinomycetes; order Micrococcales; family Microbacteriaceae; genus Agrococcus; species Agrococcus versicolor. The sequence continues at coordinate 607,596 of NZ_BAAAQT010000008.1, forward strand.
CAACTGGCTCGAGCGCGCCGGGCTCGCGGGCGCCGCCGACGCCGCGGCGTCGAAGACGCCGCTCGTCACCTTCGGCGACTGACGCGCGCGCTCGGGCGGCAGGCCGCGCGCTCGCACGACGGTGGCCCGTCGTGGCGGCTCAGCCGCCGTCGCCGTCCTCGGGCGGGGTCGTGGGCTGCGCCTCCGTCGGAGGCGTCGAGGGCGGCGTCGTCGGCTGTGCCTGCCCGTTGCAGTACGTGAGCGTGATGGTGCCGCCCTGCGGGTGCGAGCCGGGTGCGAGGTCCTGCTGGATGACGCGGCCGCCCTGGCAGCTCGTCACGAACAGCTGCCGCACCTGGTAGCCCACCTCGGGCGCCTGCAGCGTCGCGATCGCCTGCGAGATGCTCTGGTTCACGACGTCGGGGATCGTGACCTGGCCGCTCGAGACGATGAGCCCGATCTCGTCGCCCTGCGACACGTTGGTGCCGGCGGTGGGGTCGGAGCCCAGGACGGTGCCCTCGGGGAGCGTCGGGTGGTCCTGCGACGTGACGGCGTCGCGCACGACGAGGCCGTCGCCCTCGAGCGTCGCGGTCGCCTGCGCGACGGTGTTGCCGAGCACGTTCACGAGCGGGAACGGAGGCGGACCGCTCGAGACGTAGAGCGTCACCGAGGTGCCGGGGGACACGGTCGTGCCCTCGGGCGGGTCGGTGCGCAGCACCGTGCCCGCGTCGGCCTCGTCGACGGCGGGCCGCACGTTCGGCGACAGGTCGGCCTCCTGGAGGGCCGTCGTCGCCTCGTCCTGCGACAGCCCGGTCACGGTGGGCACCGTCGCCGACAGGCCGGCGATGGGCAGGTTCGGACCCTGGCTCGCGGCCCAGAACACGATGGCGACGACGAGGACGCCGATGAGCGCCACGCCGCCCCACAGCCATGCCACGGGCGGACGCGACTGCGGCGCGGGCCGGTAGTCGTCGACCTCGAGCACCTGGAACATCGTCGTCGCGGGGCCGCCCTGCACGCCCGTCGTGAAGATCGCCGGCTCGTCGTCCTCGACGTCGACGACCTCGCCGGCGAGCGCCGCCTCGAGCGCGTCCCGGAACTCGTCGGCCGACTGGAACCGCTCCTCCTTGCGCTTCGTGAGCGCCTTGAGGACGACGGAGTCCATCGCGGGGGAGATGCCCGGACGCAGCGTCGACGGCGCGACCGGCGGCTCGGAGACGTGCTGGTAGGCGACCGCGACCGCGGTGTCGCCGCGGAAGGGCGGGCGACCCGTGAGCATCTCGAACAGCATGACGCCCGTCGAGTACAGGTCGGTGCGGCCGTCGACGACCTCGCCACGCGCCTGCTCGGGGGAGAAGTACTGCGCGGTGCCGAGGATCGTGCCCGTCTGCGCGACCGACGTCGAGGTCTCGCTCACGGCGCGGGCGATGCCGAAGTCCATGACCTTGACCTGCCCGCCGGGCGTGACCATGACGTTGCCGGGCTTCATGTCGCGGTGGACGATGCCCGCGCGATGCGAGTAGTCGAGGGCCGTGAGCATGCCCTTCGTGATGCGCGCCGCCTCGGACTCGGACAGCGGCCCGTCGGCGATCGTGTCCTTGACCATGCGGCCGTCGACGTACTCCATGACGATGTACGGCACGGAGACGGTGCGGCCGTGGCCGTCCTTCGTCACCTGCTCGCCCGCGTCGAACACGCGCACGACCGTCGGGTGCGACATCCGCGCCGCCGACTGCGCCTCCTGCCGGAAGCGGACGCGGAAGTCGTCGTCCTCGCCGAGCTCGGGCTTCAGCAGCTTGATGGCGACGAGACGATCGAGGCGGCGATCGCGACCGCGGTGCACCTCGGCCATGCCACCGCGACCGATGAGCTCGCCGATCTCGTACCGGTCTCCGAGCACGTCGAGCGAGGCGATGACATCGCTCATGCGCACCCCCTCCCGGACCGCACGAGTCTAGCGGCCCGGAGGGGGTGCGGACCTGTGCCGCAGGTGGATGAGGTCAGGGCGACGGCGGGACGGACGGCTGGGGCTCCTCCGACGGCGGCGTCGACGGGGCAGGCGTCTCGACCGGCTCGGTCACGGTGAAGACGAGCGGCGCGGAGGCCGGGCTCGTCAGGGGCTCGCGACCGTCGGCCTCGCACGTCACGGTGTACGTGAAGGTGACGCTGCCGGGGCCGCTGAAGGTGACCTGCGCACTGGAGCCGTCGACGTTGCCCACGCCAGCCGGACCCTCGATGAGCGCCGTGTACGAGCCCGAGTAGCCCGCAGGGCACGTGTACGTCGGCCACGTGACCGTGAGCGCGTCGCCGGGCTCCACGTCCGTCGAGCCGCCCTGCGGCGTCGCGGCCTCGGGCTCGGCGAGCGTCGGCAGCGGCGCGTACACCGCGGCCGAGATCGTCGAGCCGGTGGCGACGGGACCCGTCGGGTTCACGGCGTACACCGTGCCCACCTGGGCTGCCGTCGGCGCGGCCTCGCTGCCGGTCTGCACGTCGGCGACGAGCTCGAGGTCGGCCATGGCGTCGCGGAACTCGGCCTCGGTGAGGCCCAGGTAGTCGTCCTCGTCGATCTGCACCGTCTCGGCCGTCTCGGACGGCGTGGGCGAGGGCGGCGCGGACTGCGACGGCTCCGGGTCGTCGCCGCCCATGCCGAGCAGCGCCCACGCGAGCGCGATGAGCCCACCGATGAGCAGGATCGCCGCGATGACGACCCAGACGATCCACGGGCGGCGCTTGCGCTCGTCGACCGGCCGCTCGTCGTCGATGGCGATCGGGAGCGCCGACGTCGCCGGCTGCGACTGCGTGCCGATGACGCGCGTCGTCGCCTGCGTGGGCGCGTCGATCGTCGCGAAGGAGTCGGTCGAGGCGATGCCGGGCACGATGGCGGCGGCACCGGCGATGTCGCCGCGGCGCAGCATCGTCGCGGCGCGCGACAGGTGCGCGGCGGACGTCGGACGATCCGCCGGCTTCTTCGCGATGCACGACAGCACGAGGTTGCGCACCGGCTCGGGCACGGTGCCCGGCAGCTCGGGCGGCGCGTCGTTGATGTGCGCCATCGCGATCGCGACCTGCGACTCGCCCGTGAACGGGCGACGGCCGGCGAGCGCCTCGTAGGCGACGATGCCGAGCGAGTAGATGTCCGTCGCGGGCGCGGCGGCCTGGCCGCTCGCCTGCTCGGGCGACAGGTACTGCACGGTGCCCATGACCTGGCCCGTCGCGGTGAGCGGCACCTGGTCGGCGATGCGCGCGATGCCGAAGTCGGTGATCTTCACGCGCCCCTCGGGCGTGATGAGCAGGTTGCCGGGCTTGATGTCGCGGTGCACGAGGCCGGCCTGGTGGGCGGCGTGCAGCGCGGCCGACGTCTGCGCGACGATGTCGAGCACCTTGTCGGCCGGCAGCGTGCGGTCGCGGTCGAGGATCGCGCTCAGCGGCTCGCCGGGCACGAGCTCCATCACGAGGAAGGCGCTGCCCTCCTCCTCGCCGTAGTCGAACACGTTGGCGATGCCCTCGTGGTTCACGAGCGCGGCGTGCCGGGCCTCGGCGCGGAAGCGCTCGAGGAATCCCGGGTCGCCCATGTACTCGTCCTTGAGGATCTTCAGCGCCACCGTGCGTCCGATGACGAGGTCGCTGGCCTGCCAGACCTCGCCCATCCCGCCGATGGCGATCCTCGAGGTGAGCTGGTACCGCCCGCCGAAGGTGAGTCCGCTCGTTGGCCTCATGAGTTCAGCACCGCCTCGATCATCGCTCTGCCGATGGGTGCGGCCACCTGGTTCGAGGTGTCTGCCGCGATGTTCTGCTCCGGGACGACGACGACGGCCACGGCGACCTGCTGGCCGTCCGAACCCTCGCCGAATCCCGTGAACCACAGGTTGTAGGGGCTGTCGCCCGACTCGTCGTTCTCCGCCGTGCCGGTCTTGCCGCCGACCGTCACGCCGGGGATGGCCGCGTTCGACGCGAGTCCCTCGGTGACGCCCTGCACCATCAGATCCTGCATGGTCTGAGCCGTGGACTCGCTGACCGCCTGCCCCAGCGACTGCGGGGCGGGCTCGGCGAGCACGTCGAGGGTCTCGGTGTCGATGACCTCGTCGACGAGCTGCGGCTGCATGAGCTCGCCGCCGTTCGCGATCGCCGCGGTCGTCATCGCGATCTGCAGCGGCGTGACGCGCACGTCGAACTGGCCGAACGACGTGAGCTGCAGCTCGGAGGGCGAGAGGCCCGTCGGGTAGGTCGACGGCGTCACCGACATCGGGATCGACAGAGGGTCGCCGTAGCCGAACGCGGCGGCCTGGTCGGCGATCGCATCCTCGCCCAGCTGCTCGCCGAGCTCGGCGAACGGGATGTTGCAGGAGTAGATGAGCGCGCTCGTGAGCGACACCTGGTCGCCCTCGCCACCCGAGCACGCCTGCCGCGTCGAGTTGTAGATGGGGGTCTGCGTGCCCGACAGGTCGAGCGACGCAGGATTGCCGAACGTCGACTCGGGCGTGTAGCTGCCCGACTCGATCGCCGCCGCCGTCACGACGAGCTTGAAGACCGAGCCGGGGAAGTACAGGTCGCCGCCGATCGCGCGGTTCACGAGCGGGTCGTTCGGGTCGGCGAGCATCGTGTCGTACGCGGCGATGACGGCCTCGGTGTCGTGGTTCGCGAGCAGGCTCGGGTCGAACGTCGGGCTCGAGGCGAGCGCGAGGATGTCGCCGGTGGCAGGGTCGATCGCCACGGCCGCACCCGTCGCGCCGGCGCCCGCGGCGGCCAGGCCGTCCATCGCGGCCTGCTGCGCGGCGGGGTCGATCGTGAGCTCGACCGAGGAGCCCGACGGATCCTGTCCCGTGATGAGCTGCTCGACCTGCTGGAAGAACTGGCTGGACGCCTGCCCCGTCAGCTCGTCGTTCATGGCGCCCTCGATGCCGCTGTTGCCCTGTCCGAGCGTGTTGTAGCCCGTGACTGGAGCGTAGAGCGCACCCTGCGGGTACACGCGCTGCCACTCGTAGACGTCGCCGGACTCGACGCTCTGCGCGACGGCGGTGCCATCGACGAGGATCGAGCCGCGCTCGGCGGCGAACGACGCGAGGATCGTGCGCGAGTTGCGCGGATCGTCGCGGAGCGCGTCGGCCTGCGCCCACTGGATGATGGACGTGGAGCCGAACAGCGCCACGAACATGCACAGCAGCAGCACGCTGACCCTCGAGAGCTCGCGGTTCATGCGGTCACCACCCTTCGTTGCACGCGCACGGTGTCGCTGAGTCGCAGCAGCAGCGCGACGATGATCCAGTTCGCCAGCAGGGCGGATCCGCCCGCGGCCATGAACGGCGTCGTGAGGCCCGTGAGCGGGATGACGCGCGTGACGCCGCCGACGACGATGAAGACCTGCAGCGCGATGACGAACGCGAGGCCCGTCGCGAGGAGCCGCGTGAAGTCGTCCGAGCCGAGGTAGCCGATGCGGATGCCGCGCGAGGCGAGCACGAGGAAGAGCGCGAGGATCGCGAAGACCCCGACCATCCCGAGCTCCTCGCCCATCGACGCCATGATGAAGTCCGACTCGGCGTGCGGCACGATGTTCGGCCTGCCGAGCCCGAGGCCCGTGCCGATGAGGCCGCCGGCCGCCATGCCGAAGATGCCCTGCACCAGCTGGTAGGAGCTGCCCGACTGGCGCTCGAAGACGTCCTGGTCGAACGCGCGCAGCCAGCCCTCGACGCGCGCCTCGACGCGTCCGATGCCGAGGCCCTCGAGCATCGCGGGGTCGAGGCGCAGCAGCAGCACGGCGACGACGAGGCCGGCGGCCGCCGAGAGCCCGCCCGTGACGATCCAGCCGATGCCGTCGCCCGCGCGCCAGCGCTGCAGGGCCATGACGGCGAACGAGCCGGTGATCGCGACGATCGCGAGCACGATGACGCCGATGCCGACGCGCTGCATCCACTCGGCCTCGCCGCGCGTGAGCAGCCACAGGAGGCCGCCGGCGAACGCGACGAGCACGAGGCCGATGAGGATCCACGAGCGACGCCCGGTGGCGACGTAGAGCATGACCGTGAAGAGGCCGAAGTACAGCAGGCCGGTGCCGAGGTCGCCCTGCACGACGAGGACCATCATGCACATCGCCCACACGAGCGCGATCGGGCCGAGGTCGCGCAGTCGCGGCAGCTGCAGGCCGAGCACCTTGCGCCCGGCGATCGACAGCGAGTCGCGGGCGGTGACGAAGTAGCCGGCGAAGAACACCGCGAGGGCGATCTTCGCGATCTCGCCGGGCTGGAACGAGAACGGGCCGAGCTGGATCCACACCTGCGCGCCGTTGATCTCGGCGCCGATGCCCGGGATCATCGGCAGCAGCAGGAGCACGAGCGCGACGGCCATCGCGGTGAAGCGGTAGCGCAGCAGCACGCGGTGGTTGCGGATGACGAGCAGCACGACGATCGCGGCGATCATCGCGATGCCCGTCCACGCGATCTGGCGCACGCCCGCGGCATCCCATCCGAGGTCGCCGCGCGCGATGTCGATGCGGTAGATCATCGCGATGCCGAGGCCGTTGAGCGCCGTCGCGATGGGCAGGAGGAACGGGTCGGCGTCGCGCGCGACGACGCGCAGCACGATGTGGACGACGAGCGTCATGGCCGCGAGGCCGCCGAAGAGGTACAGGAGCGTGAGGTCGACGGCCTCGAGGGCGCCGATCTGCACGAGCACGAGGGCGCCGGCCGCGATGGCCCACGCGATGACGAGCAGGAAGAGCTCGAGCGCGCGCAGCCGCTGCGGGTTGCGGATGCGGACGCGGATCGCCTCGGTCGCGTCGCGCAGCTGGATCATGCCGGTCTGGAGCGCGTTCGTCATGGCGACGACACCTCCAGCCGGTCGACGATGCGCTGCGCGGCGTCGAGGTCGTCGGCGTTGATCGTCTGCTCGATGCGCTGCTGCTCGAAGTCGGTGAGGTCGGCGAGCTCGATGCTCGTCACCTGCACCTCGGAGGACAGCACCACGGGGCCGACGTCGCTCTGCACGCCCTGGTAGATCGTGACGTAGCCGTCGTCGTTCGCGCCCACGAAGTAGCGCGTCTGCGTCCATGCGTAGAAGCCGAGCGCGCCGCCGACGACGACGATGACGGCGAGCACGACGCCCACCGTCCACGTGATGCGACGACGGAGCTTCCAGCGGCGGTGCTCGGCGAGCAGCTCGGCGAGGTACTCCTCGCTCTCGGGCTCGAAGTGCTCGTACGCGGGCTGCTGCTTCGCCTGGATGGGGTGCAGCAGCAGCTGCGTGAGGCTCATGGGGGCCGGCTCGGGCTCGGTCGCCGCGTAGTCGATCTCGGTCGCGGCGCTGCCCACCGTCTGCGGCTCGACGCTCGACGCGGGCGACTCGTCGACGTCGACGATCACGACCGTGACGTTGTCGGGGGCGCCGTGGCTCAGCGCCTCCTGGACGAGGCGGTCGGCCGTCGCGGCGGCGTCGCGTCGCTGGCCGAGCAGCTGCGCGAGCCGCGTCTCGCCGACGACGCCGGACAGCCCGTCGGAGCAGACGAGCCAGCGGTCGCCCGGCTGCGCGTCCTCGATGAAGCCGTCGACCTCCGGATGCGTCTCGATGTTGCCGAGGACGCGCATCACGACGTTGCGCCGCGGGTGGGTCTCGGCCTCCTCGCGCGTGATGCGCCCGGCCTCGACGAGCTTCTGCACGAACGTGTGGTCGGTCGTGACCTGCGTGAGCGCGCCCACGCGGTAGCGGTAGATGCGGGAGTCGCCGATGTGGGCGATGGCCATGCGATCGCCGACGCGGACGATGCCCGAGACCGTCGTGCCCATGCCGACGAGCTCAGGGTGCTCGCGCATCTTCGTCTGCAGCGTCTCGCCCGCCGACTGGATCATGTCCCGCAGGTCGTCGAGCGCCTCCTCGGGGCTGTCGTGCGGGCGGTCGACCTCGCGCAGCCTGCGCACGGTGAGGGCGGACGCGACGTCGCCGCCCGCGTGGCCGCCCATCCCGTCGGCGACGACGAAGAGGTGCGCGCCGGCGTAGCCCGAGTCCTGGTTGTCGCTCCGGACCCTGCCGACGTGGCTGCGTGCTGCGGCGAGCGCCACGTCACCGCCTCAGCTCGAACGTGGTGGTGCCGATCCGCAGCTCCACGCCCGGGCTCGCGGGGCTCGAGCCCGTCACGCGGCGGCCGGCGACGAACGTGCCGTTCGTCGAGCCGAGGTCCTCGATGCGCCATGCGTCGCCGTCGAGCACGAGGCGGGCGTGGTTCGACGACGTGTAGTCGTCCTTGACCTGCAGGCCGGCGCTGCTCGAGCGTCCGATCGTGAGGCCCGTCGACGGCAGATCGACCTCGAGGCCCGCGCGCGGACCGCCCGTGACGACGAGCCTGCTCGCCGCGCGCGCCGCCGCGGGTGCCGTGCGCGACCCGCGACCCATGGTCGTGACGGTGGTGGCGGCGTCGGGCGAGGCGGCAGGTGCGGCTGCACGCGACGAGGGCGGGGTCGCGGGTGCCGCGCTCGGCGTCGGCGAGGGCGAGCCCTGCTGCTGCAGGCGCGTGATGCGGGAGGCGAAGAGGTCGCTGCGTAGCGAGTACACGACGATGAAGATGAAGACCCAGAGCAGCACGAGGAAGCCCACGCGCAGCAGGAACAGCGTCAGCTCGCTCATCGCCCGCCCCTCGACTCCGCGAGCACCCGGTACACGAGCCGCGTCGAGCCGATGTCGATGATCGAGTCGGGCTCGAGCAGCGACTTCTTCAGCCGCCTGCCGTTGAGCAGCGTGCCGTTCGTCGAGCCGAGGTCGGTGATCTGCGCGCGCGAGCCGTCCCACACGATCTCGGCGTGGGCGCGCGATGCGCCGGCGTCGTCGATCGTGATGTCGGCGTCGGAACCGCGACCGATGACGGTGCGACCCGTGCGCAGCGAGACGCGGTTGCCCTTGATGTCGACGACGGCGCGCCAGGCGACCTCGCCCTTCGCGAGCTCGGCGTCGACGGCGAGGATGCCGGTCGAGAGCGCGTCGTCGCGTTCGAGCGCCAGGTCGACGCCGCCGGCGAAGGAGTACTGGTTCTCGGCCGCGTGCTTCTGCACCGCGGAGCGCAGCTCGTCGGTGAGCGACTCGCCGAGCCGCTGCATGCGCGCGTGGTCCTCGGGGGAGAGGCGCACCGTGAGGCGATTGGGCACGAGGATGCGGTCGCGCGAGACGACGGAGGCGTTGGTGTCGAGCTCGCGCTTCAGCGCCGCCGCGATCTCCAACGGCTCGACGCCGCTGCGGAACGTCTTGGCGAATGCGCCGTTGACGACCCGCTCGAGCCCACGCTCGAAGCTGTCGAGGATTCCCACGTTGCTGTCATGCCTCTCACTCGTGCGCCCCCCAGGGTAGGGGAAGATCCCCTGCGACGCGTCGCAGCGGCCTGTCGACCTGGTAGAGTCGCGGGGTTGGCGTGCAGCGATGCACGCTCTCGCGCGAGTGGCGGAATTGGCAGACGCGCTGGCTTCAGGTGCCAGTGCCCGCAAGGGCGTGGGGGTTCAAGTCCCCCCTCGCGCACACGAGATCGATGGCCCCGGAGGAGACTCCGGGGCCATCGTCGTGTGCGGGCGACGCGCCGCCGACGCACCGTGGCAGGCTCGCTGCGTGACGATCGCGCTGCGGCCCATGACCGACGACGACTGGCCGGCGGTCGAGCGCATCTACGCCGAGGGCATCGCCTCTGGCGTCGCGACGTTCGAGGCCGCGACGCCGACGCGCGAGGCGTTCCTCGCCACCCGCGTCGCCGGGCTGAGCCACGTCGCGGTCGGTGGCGAGACGATCGTGGGCTGGGTCGCCGCGTCGCAGGCGTCGTCGCGGGCCGTCTACCGGGGCGTCGTCGAGCACTCGATCTACGTCGACGACGCGGCGCGCGGGCGCGGCGTCGGCCGCATGCTGCTCGAGCGCCTCGTCGAGGCGTCGGAGGAGGCGGGCGTCTGGACGATCCAGTCGGCGATCCTGCCCGAGAACGCCGCGAGCATCCGCCTGCACGAGCGCGCCGGCTTCCGCGTCGTCGGCACGCGCGAGCGCATCGCGCGCACGCCCGACGGCGTCTGGCACGACACCGTGCTGCTCGAGCGCCGCAGCCCGCTGCCCTGACCCCGCCCTGCGCCGGGAGCGTGGGAGGGCATGCCGGTACCCGGCACGCCACGACCCTTCCCACCGCCGTCGACATGCGCTCGACTGGGAGTCGGACGTCGCACATGCGACGAGGAGGAGCGGACGATGCACACCAGGATCCTGGGACGCGGCGCGACGGGCGAGGGCCTTGAGGTCGGGGCGATCGGCTTCGGCGCGATGGGCATGACCACGAGCGCCGCGTCGAACCCCGGCGACCGCGACGCCATGATCGGCGTCATCCGGCACGCCGTCGACCGTGGCGCGACGCTCGTCGACACCGCCGAGGTCTACGGCCCGTTCGACAACGAGCGGCTCGTGGGCGAGGCGATCGCGCCCATCCGCGACCGCGTCGTGCTCGCGACGAAGTTCGGCTGGGACATCGTCGACGGGCGCTCGGTCGGCGTCGACTCGCGCCCCGAGACGATCCGGAGGGTCGTCGACGCATCGCTCGAGCGACTCGGCGTCGACTCCATCGACCTGCTGTACCAGCACCGCGTCGACCCGGACGTGCCCATCGAGGACGTCGCGGGCACCGTGGGCGAGCTCGTCGCCGCAGGCAAGGTGCGCCACCTCGGGCTGTCGGAGGCCGGGGCCGCCACGATCCGCCGGGCGCACGCCGAGCATCCCGTGACGGCGCTGCAGAGCGAGTACTCGCTGTGGACGCGCGATCCGGAGGCCGAGATCCTGCCGACGCTCGCCGAGCTCGGCATCGGCCTCGTGCCGTTCAGCCCCCTCGGTCGCGGCTTCCTCACCGGCACGATCGGCGCCGACGCGACCTTCGCACCGGGCGAGCTGCGCGCGTCGACGCCCCGCTTCTCGCCCGAGAGCCTGGCGGCGAACCAGGCGCTCGTCGACCACGTGCGGGCGCTCGCGACGACGCGCCAGGCGACGCCCGGCCAGGTCGCGCTCGCATGGCTGCTCGCGCAGCAGCCGTGGATCGTGCCCATCCCCGGCACGCGCACGCGCGCTCGCGTCGACGAGAACGTCGCCGCGACCGAGGTCGCGCTGTCGGCCGACGACGTGGCGGACCTCGACCGGCTCGTCGAGCGCATCCCCGTCGTCGGCGCACGCTACGACGAGGTCCACCTCCGTCGCGTGGGACTCTGATCGTGGCCGACGCAGCGACCCTCGACGACCTGCTCGACGCCCTCGCCGCCGGCGAGACGATCGAGGGCGGATCGCCGCTCCACGCCGTCATGCACGTCGCGAGCCAGGATGCCCTCCGCATCACGGGCGAGCTGAACGGCGGCTACCACGAGCCCGAGCGCGTGCGCGCGCTGCTGTCGGCGCTCATCGGCTCGCCCGTCGACGACTCCGTGACCCTCTTCCCGCCCTTCACGACCGACTTCGGCAGGGGCACGCGGATCGGGCGGCGCGTGTTCATCAACGCCGGGTGCCGATTCCAGGATCAGGGCGGCATCACCATCGGCGACGACTGCCTCATCGGGCACGACGCGATCATCGCCACGCTGCAGCACGGCATGGCGCCCGAGCGGCGCGGCGACCTCATCCCCGCGCCCGTCGTGCTCGGGCGGAACGTGTGGCTCGGCGCCCGGGTGACGGTGCTCCCGGGCGTGACGATCGGCGACGACGCGGTGGTGGGCGCCGGGTCGATCGTCACGCGCGACGTGCGACCGCGCACCGTCGTCGTGGGTGCGCCGGCACGCGAGGTGCGCGAGCTCTGACGCCGCCCGCCTGCGGCCTCCGCCTGCGGGCGACGGCTCAGCGCCGCCGCGCGACCGCTCGGCCGACGCCGACGAGCGCACCGGCCGCGAGCAGCCAGGGTCCGGCAACGAGCAGCGGATCCATCCACGCGTGACGCAGGTCGACGCGCCCCGGGCTCCGCCGCGAGCGGATGGGATGCCTGCGCGACTCGGCGAGCACGCCGGTCTGCGTGATGGGCTGGTCGGGCCTCGTCGACAGGAGGGACCTGGCGCGCGAGCCGGCGGTCTCGACGCGGTCGCCGAGGATGAGCAGCAGCCAGTGCGGCGTCTGCCCCTCGCTGTAGCGCTCGTACGCCAGCCGTCGGATGGCGCCCGAGACCCCACGCAGCGGCTGCGCCGTGCCGAACACGGGCGTGATCCGCGGGTGCTCGACCGACCGCTCGCGGGTCTCGCCGTGCGCCTGCTGCTCGGGCAGCCGCCAGTGCGCGCCCGTGGGGATGCCGGGCTGCTCGCGCGGGAAGGCGGGTCGGTCGGCGGCGTCGAGGTCGATGCCCCACCCGGGGACGCGGGCGCGCAGCGCGTCGCGATCGGGCCCGGGCGTCGCGTCGTCAGCGGCGTACGGCATGGTCTCCTCCTCGGGTGCCGGGGCGTCGGGCGAGGGTCATCGGCCCGACACCTCCACGACGGTCTTGACGTTCCCATCGAGCTTCGACGAGGACATGTGGTAGCCCTCGGCGATGTCGTCGAGCGGGATCCGATGCGTGATCATGGCGCTCGGATCGATGATCCCGGCGCGGATGTGCTCCCACAGCCGCGGCCACTGCCGCTTCACGGGCGCCTGGTTCGTGCGGATCGTGAGGCCCTTGTTCACGGCGTCCCCGAGCTTGACGGCGCTGAAGATCGGGCCGTACGCACCCATGACCGAGACGGTGCCGCCCTTGCGCACCGCGTCGATCGCCCAGTCGAGCGCGACGGGCGACCCGCCCTGCAGCTTCAGCTTCGACGCCGTGACGTGCTGCAGCACGTGTCCGTCGGCCTCCGCGCCGACCGCGTCGATCGCCACGTCGGCGCCCAGGCCGTCCGTCGCGCGCTTGAGGTGGCGCACGATGTCGTCGACCTGGCCGAAGTCGATCGTCTCGGCGTATCCGAACGTCCGTGCCATCTCGAGCCGGTGCTCGAGGTGGTCGACGACGATGACGCGGCCCGCGCCCATGAGCCAGCACGAGCGAGCGGCCGCGAGGCCGACGGGGCCGGCGCCGAACACGACGGCCGTGTCGCCCTCGACGATGTCCGCCAGCTGCGCGCCGAAGTACCCGGTCGAGAGGGCGTCGGTGAGCAGGAGCGCGTTCTCATCGGAGACGCCCTCGGGGATGACCGAGGGGCCGACGTCGGCGAAGGGCACGCGCACGAGCTCGGCCTGCCCGCCGTCGTAGCCGCCCGCGGTGTGCGAGTAGCCGTAGATGCCGCCCACGGCCGTGGCGTTCGCGTTGACGTTGTGGCAGTTCGAGAGCAGGCCGCGTGCGCAGAAGTAGCAGGAGCCGCAGGAGATGTTGAACGGCACCATCACCCTGTCGCCCACCTGCAGGTGCTCGACGTTCGAGCCGACCTCCTCGATCGTGCCGATGAACTCGTGGCCGAACGTGTGGCCGACGCGGGTGTCCGGCATCATGCCGTGGAAGAGGTGCAGGTCGGATCCGCAGATCGCAGCCAGGTCCACGCGCACGATCGCGTCCCCGGGGTGCTCGATCGTCGGATCGGGCTTCTCCTCGACGCGGACCGTATACGGCCCGCGATAGGTCATGGCCTTCATGCGTCTCCTCGACTCGTCGCGGTGCACGCCACGATGCTGCGCTCGTCTGCGGATCGCAGGTCCGTGGCGGCTGCGGCGTCGACGGGCTGCCATCCTCCGACTCGTGCGCCGAGCGGCTGCGCCCGAGCGTCAGAGGCTGATGGCGACCAGGGTGACGAGGGTGACGAGGGTGACGCCGACCACGACGAGCACGCCGCAGCCGCATCCGATGCCCAGGAGCGGGCCGTAGCCCACGCGCGACGTCCGCGCGCCCGACTGCTGCGCAGCGGCGAGGAACGCCGGTCCGCCGCCGAGCTGGAAGGAGTGCGCGCCGGCCGCGACGTTGACGCCGCGGGCGACGTCGACGCCCGCGCCGAGCACAGGCTTGTCGAGCACGCTCGCGACGCCGCCGACGATGCCGTGGCGGATGCCCCTGCCCACGGTGCGGGAGTCCGCCAGCAGCGGGTAGCTCCGACCGTGGACGACGAGCGTGATCCGCTGCGCTGCGGACTTCACGGTGACCTCCTGCGCCGGGACGCTGAAGTGCTGGGTCCAGCCGTTCGGCATCGCGACCCACAGGGTGATGACGCCGCCTGCGACCTCGGCCCGCGCGGGGAACCAGCCTCCCGAGGCGGGATCGCCGAGCGCTCCCGCGAACACGGCGGAGGGCGGCTGGTACGCGGGCGGATGCGGCATCGTCACGGTGTCCTCGGTCTCCTGGCGGCGGCTGCCGCGCCTCGAGGCGTCTGGTCCGGGCGGCGCACCGCCTCCATTCGACCGCACGGGACCTGGGGGCGACCTGCGCTCGCGCTGGCAGGAGCGGGGGAGGGCCGAACCGGACGAGGCCTCCGAAGGGCGCGGGTGCCCCCGACGGGCTCAGCCCTCGACGGCCGTCGCCCGGGCGGGCTCCGCGTCATGCGTCGCGACCCACGATGCGAGCATGCGCAGGGCGTCCGCCGACGGGGTGTCCGCCGGGGCCGTGTACACGTTGAGCACGAGGCCGGGCTCGCTGGGCAGCTCCATCGACTCGTAGTCGAGGTCGAGGTCGCCGACGATCGGGTGGTGCAGGCGCTTGCGACCCGAGCGGTGCAGGTGCACGTCGCGCGACGCCCACCGCTCGCGGAAGGTCTCGCTCTGCGTCGACAGCTCGCCGACGAGCCGGATGAGGTCGGGGTCGTGCGGCGCGCGCCCGGCCTCGAGCCGCAGCATCGCCGCCGCGTCGTTCGCGACCTGGTCGTAGTCGCGCCAGAACGTGCGGGCGGCGGGATTGAGGTAGGTGAAGCGCGTGGTGTTGACCGGCCTGCTCGGATCGTCGAACACCGGCTGGTACAGCGCCCGGCCCATCGCGTTCGCCGCGATGATGTCGTGCCTGCCGTTGCGCACCCAGGCGGCGCCCGAGAAGGCGTCGAGCACCTGCAGCACCGACGCTCGCACGCTCGTCGCCGACGGGGTGGGTGCCTTCGTCGACGGTGCGACGGAGCGGGCGAGGTCGTGCAGGTAGGTGCGCTCGGCCTCGTCGAGCTGCAGCGTGCGGGCGAGCGCGTCGAGCACGCTCTCGGAGGCGCCGCCGAGGTTGCCGCGCTCGAGCCGCACGTAGTAGTCGACCGAGACGCCCGTGAGCATCGCGACCTCCTCGCGACGCAGCCCTGCGACGCGGCGGTTGCCGCCGTAGGCCGGCAGCCCCGCCTGCTCCGGCGTGATCCGCGCCCGCCGGGTAGTCAGGAACTCCCGGATCTCGCCGCGCATGTCGCCCATGCGCCCACGGTACGACGGGGGAGCGGCGCGTGGGAGGGCCTGCCGGTACCTGCGCATGCCCGCGACGCACGACGCCGGGCGCCCCGCGTGCAGCGGGACGCCCGGCGGGCTCGTGCGTCAGTGCGAGGCGGATGCCTCGGCGCGCGCGGGGGTGCCGCGCACGAAGGCCGCGAGCACGATCGCGAGCAGCGACAGGCTCGCGCCCACGACGAACGCGAGGTGCACGCCCTCGGCGATCGACGCCGCGGCATCCGTCGTGCCGCTCGCGACGGCTGCCGACGCGCCGACGGCCATGAGCGTCACGAACAGTGCGGTGCCCGCGGCGCCCGCGACCTGCTGCAGCGTCGACATGATGGCCGAGCCGTGCGAGTACAGGTGGCGCGGCAGCGAGCCGAGCGCCGACGTGAGCAGCGGCGTGAACATGAACGCGAGTCCCAGGTTCAGCACGAGGTGCATCGCGATGATCGTCGGCACCGTCGAGTCGGCGTCGAGCGTCGTCATCCACCACAGGGCGCCGCTCGTGACGATGGCGGCGGGCAGCACGAGCGGGCGCGGGCCGAAGCGGTCGAAGAGGGCACCGACGATCGGCGCCGCGACGCCCATGAGCACGCCGCCGGGCAGCAGCATGAGACCGGTCGCGAGGGTGTCGAGGCCGAGCACCTGCTGCAGGTAGAGCGGCAGGAGGATGAGCGTGCCGAGCAGCACCGCGAAGACGACGATCACGAGCACGACGGCGAGCGAGAACGAGCGCGTGCGGAAGACGCCGAGGTTCAGGAGCACGCGGTCGGTGGAGCCGAGGCGCAGCTGGCGCCACACGAACGTCGCGAGCGAGGCCACGCCGATCACGATCGGGATCCACACGGGCACCGCGGCGTGGCCCTCGGCCGACTCGCCGATCGAGGCGAGGCCGTAGACGAGGCCGCCGAAGCCGATCGCCGACAGCAGCACGGACGGCACGTCGAGGTGGCTCGCCTGCGTCTCGGTGAGGTTGCGGACGAAGACGGCGCCGAGCACGAGCGAGAGCACGGCGATCGGCAGGACGAAGACGAACAGCCAGCGCCACTCGAACGCCGAGAGGATGAGGCCCGACACCGTGGGGCCGACGGCGGGCGCGACCGCGATGACGATCGAGATGACGCCCATGATGCGGCCGCGACGCTCGGGCGCGATGACGGACAGGGCGGTCGTGAACAGCAGCGGCATCATGATCGCCGTGCCCGACGCCTGCACGATGCGGCCTGCGAGCAGCATCTCGAAGCCGGGCGCGAGGGCTGCGATCGCGGTGCCCGCGGTGAACAGACCCATCGCCGCGAAGAAGAGGTGGCGCAGCGGGAAGCGCTGCAGCAGGAACCCGGTCGTGGGGATGACGACGGCCATCGTGAGCAGGAAGCCGGTCGTGAGCCACTGCGCCGACGACGTGGTGATGTCGAGGTCGACCATGAGTTGCGGGATCGCGACGCCCATGATCGTCTCGTTGAGGATGACGACGAAGGCGCTCGCGACGAGCAGTGCCAGCACGGGGCCGGGGCGCGGCGGCGTGGCGGCCCGGCCCTGGGACGGGTCGACCGTCGGGATGGATGCGGTGGTGGAGCTGGTCATGGTGATCCTCGTCGTCGCGCTGCGTCTCGTCTGCCTCGGGTGCGGTCGGCGTCGCCGCCTGCCGCCCGCGCCGAGCCACGTCGATCCGCGCGTCGTGCCTACTTGGCAGTGACTGCCAAGTAGGCGGGGACTACCGTAGCATGGCCGCATGACCATCGAGGAGCCGCACGGCGTCGACCTGCGCGAGCGGCGTCGATCCCAGACGCGCTCCGAGGTCGCCGACGCCGCGCTCGACCTCTTCGAGCGGCAGGGCGTCGCCGCGACGACCGTGGAGGACATCGCCCAGGCCGCGGGCATCTCGCCGCGCACCTTCTACCGGCTGTGCGGCACGAAGGAGCAGGCGGTGCTCGACGACGTCGAGCTCGCCGCCTCGATGCTCGCGTCCGCCGCCGAGGTCGACGCCGCCGCGCCGCTGCGCACCCAGCTGGTCGCCACCTGGCGCGGCCGGCTCGCGGACATCGAGGCCGACGTCGAGGGACACCGCCGCCACCTGCGCATCCGCAGGCTCATCGCCGACGAGCCGACGCTCCTCGCGGCGGCGCTGCGGCAGGAGCATCAGCGCGACGAGGCGTTCGTCGCCGCGCTCGCCGCATCGACCGGGCGCGACCTGCTGCAGCTGCGCGCGCTCGCCGAGTGGCTCTCCGTGCTCATCCGCCTCGCGATCGAGGAGTGGCTGCGCGTCGCCGACGAGGGTGGCGACGAACGGCTCGAGACGATCTACGACCGTGCGCTCGCCGCGCTCGACGGCACCGCGACGCTCTGAGCTCAGGCCGTGCGGTCGCGATCGATCGCGACGAGCGAGCCCAGCGGCGCCTCCTCGGCACGGCGACGCGCCGCGGCATCCAGCAGCCCTCGCTCGACCAGCGCAGCGAGGGCGTCGGAGCGCTCGGCGACCATGCCCGCGCGCGCCGACTCGGGCAGCAGCGCGATGGCGGCGGCGGCCTTCGCGACGTCCGGCGTGCCCGCGGCGGGGAACCAGTCGCGCGTGCGCTCCGCCGCGCGGGAGGCGAGCAGCAGCGCTGCGAGCACCGCGACGCTCGTCGCAGCGGCGAGGGAGGTCGCCACGAGCGCGCCCGTCGCGTCGGCGCCCTCGCCCGCGCGCCGCACGAGCACCGGGATCGTGAGCAGCGCGAGGCCGAGCGTCACGATCGGCAGCGCGAGATCCGACAGGATGCGCATGCGCCGGCGTCGCGCCCACGCGATGAGCGAGGCGAGCGGCAGGAGCGTCGCGATCGCGAAGCAGAGCGCGACCACGGGGAAGGCCACCGCGGCGTCGACGGGATCCGACACGTCGGGTCGCGCCGCGGTGCCGGGCAGGATGACGCGGCCGTCGGACGCCGCGATCGCGAACCCCGCCGCGGGAGCGACGAGCGCGACGAGCGCCAGCAGGCCGAGGAGGATCGCGCGCCCCCGACCGACGCCGCTGCCCGCGCCACCGCCCGCGTCGTCGAGGCGCCGCCTGCCGAGCGCGCGCAGCGCATCGTGATCGTGCCGCAGCAGGTGCGCGTCGAGATCGGCGAGCCGCAGCCGCTCGCGCGGCACGGCGCGCGCCCACTCGACGGCGCTCGGGATCTCGACGGCCATGCTCCTCCTCGGGTCTGCCCGATGCTGCCAGGCGAGCCTGGGTCCGCCGTGGACGGACGCCTCGTCGTCACCGCACGGGCTCGTCGCGCACCGCTCCTCCCTCCACGGTCCAGCGCCGCGTGACGCCGACGTCGGCGAGGAACCGCTCGTCGTGGCTGATGACGACGAGCGCACCCTCGTAGCCGGCGAGCGCCTCGACGAGGCTGCCGATCGCGTCGACGTCGAGGTCGTTCGTCGGCTCGTCGAGCAGCAGCAGGCGCGGCGCCGGATCCGCGAGCAGCAGGCGGGCGAGCGCGAGCCGCAGCCGCTCGCCGCCCGACAGCCCTGCGGCCGTGCGGGCGCCGTCGTCGCCGCGGAACAGGAAGCGCGCGAGCATGGCCCTCGCCGCGTGCGGCGACGCCTGCGGGTTCGCGGCACGCAGCACCTCGACGAGCGTCGCCGACTCGTCGACCTCGGTGCGCTGCGCGAGCATCCCCACCTCCGCGATGCGATGCGACACCGTGGCGACGGCCGCGCGTGACGGCCTCGCAGGCCACTCGGCGATCGCGCGCAGCAGCGTCGTCTTGCCCGAGCCGTTGCGACCGGCCAGCGCGATGCGCTCCGGCCCGCGCACGACGATCGGGCCGCCCGGCGCAGCGAGCTCGACGACCGTCGTGCCGTTCGGCACGCGCGTCTCGGGCATGGCGATGCGGATCGAGCGGTCGTCGCGAACCGCCTCCTCGGCCGTCGCGATCGCCGCCATCGCCGTCGCCTCCCGCCCGCGGTGCAGGCGCCGGCTCGCGGCGCTCGTCTGCTCCGAGCGTCCCGCGAGGCCGTTCGCCACGATCTTCGGGATGCCGCCCGCCGCCTGCCTGCGGCGCCCCGCCGCCTCGGCCTGCTGCCGACGCTCGGCGGCCACGATGCGATCCGCGCGCTCGCGGCGATGCTGCTGATCGGCATCCTGCAGGTGCCGGCGGGCGGCCGCCTGCTCGATCGCGACGGCCTCCTCGTAGACCGACCATGGCCCGTCGAAGGTGCGCAGCTCGTGCCCGTGGATCTCCGCGATGCGGTCGACGTGCTCGAGCAGCGCGCGGTCGTGGCTCGCGACGACGAGGGTGCCCGGCCAGCCGCGGATCGCCGCGACGAGATCGGCTCGCGCGTCGGCGTCGAGGTTGTTCGACGGCTCGTCGAGCAGCGCGATCGGCGCGCCCGAGAGACGGATGGCGGCGAGGCCGACGCGGATCGCCTCCCCGCCCGAGAGCGACCGCATGGGCCGGTCGAGCAGCGAGGCGTCGCCGGCGACGCCGGCGGTCTGCAGCGCGGCGAGCGCCTCCGCATCCACGCCCCAGCGGTCGGCGACGGCGTCGAAGCGCGCCGGGTCGACGTCGCCGCCCTCGATCGCGGCGATCGCGGCACGGATGCTCGCGATGCCGAGCGCGTCGGCGACGGAGCCCGGATGCGACGGCAGCGACTGCGGCAGCGTCACGGCGGATGCCGAGGCCGTCACGGTGCCGGAGGTGGGGTCGAGGTCGCCGGCGACGAGGCGCAGCAGCGTCGACTTGCCGGTGCCGTTGCGGCCGACGAGCCCTGTGGTGCCGGGACCGAACGTGCCGGAGACGTCGTCGAGGGCGACGGTGCCGTCGGGCCAGACGACGGAGACGTGGGTGAGCTGGATGGTCGAAGACACGGTGTCCTCCATGAGCGCGGGTGGCGCGCTGAGGACGATGCGGTGCGTGTGCCGCTCTCAGCGCGCGATGGTCGCGTCGCGGAGGATCTCCGTCATGCTCTCGACTTCGTCTCGAAGGGCCCGCGCTCTCACCGCGGCCTGGTCGGGTGGCGACGATACCGGGCTGCGGTGCGGGGCGCCAGCGTGCGACCGGTCACGTCCTGCGTCGACCGGTCGCGATCTGCGCTGACTGGTCACCTTCTGCGTCGATCGGTCGCGTTCTGCGCTGACTGGTCGCGTTCTGCGTCGATCGGTCGCGTTCTGCGTCGAAAGGTCGCCTATGGACGCATCCTCACCATGACTGGTCACGATTGCACCTCAGACGAGCCTCTCGAGGTGCAACCGTGACCAGTCGAGGTGCAACGGTGACCAGTCGAGGTGCAACGGTGACCACTCCGGGTGCAAGCGTGACCAGTCAGCGCAGATCGTGACCAGTCAGCGCAGATCGTGACCAGTCAGCGCAGATCGCGACCAGTCAGCGCAGATCGTGACCAGTCCGGGTGGGATCGTGACCGATCGACGATCGACGATCGACGATCGACGGTCGACGGTGGGCGGCGCGGACCGCGGGGTCAGGTCAGCAGCGACATGCCCGTGCGGGCGGGGGCGACGTCTGCGAAGCCGTGCGCCTCGTAGAGGCGGCGGCCCGGAGGGTCGGCCGTGAGCGTGACGTAGGCGCCGGGCTCGGCGCGCTCGCGGATCTCGGCGAGGAGCGATCGCAGCACGGCCTTGCCGATGCCGCGGCCCTGGTGCTCGGGCAGCGTCGCCATGTCGGCGACGAGGAAGTACCAGCCGCCGTCGCCGAGCACCCGGCCCATCGCGACAGCCTCCCCGGCCCCGGCCCCGGCCCCGACACCGACGCCGGCCTCGCCGCCGCCCACTCGAATGGTGCGCCACGTCCAGCTGCCGGCGATCGCCCCCTCCGCCTGCCCGTGCGTCTTGGGCGAGAGGCCGCTGACCGCGCGCAGGTGCCGATACTCGTCGATCGTGGGCGGCTCGAGCAGCATGCGGTAGCCGGAGGCGAGGGCGTCGTCGGTCACGCGGTCAGGCTAGCGGCGGCCTCCGACCACGCTCACGCGGTCAGGCCAGCGGCGGCCTCCCACGCCACTCAGGCCGCGCGGGCCAGGGCCACCGCGCGGCCGCGGGCCGTGCCGTCGAAGCGCGCGAGCATCGCCTCGAGCGCAGCGGCCGACTCGTTGGCGCCGAACGCCTCGGCATGCGGCTCGAGCGCGATGCTCTCGTGCAGCGACCCGGCGGCGACGGGGTCGAAGCCCAGCTCGTCGACGAGTTGCGACACCGCGGCGACGGCCGCTGCGTCGTCGCCCGCGACCGCGATGGCGCGCCGATCCGGCGCCCCGGCGGGCCTGGGTCCCTCGTCGAGGTCGTGGTACCCCATGTGGTTGAAGGCCTTCACGACCGTCGCGCCCGGCAGGCGCCGCTGCACGAGCTCGCTCGTCGAGACGCGCGGATCCTGCAGGTCGTCGCGGTGGCCGTCGACCTCCCACCAGTAGTTCATGGCGTCGACGACGACCGTGCCGCGCATCGCGTCGGCGGGCAGGGCGTCGACCTTGCCGAGCGGCAGCGCGAGCACGACGAGGTCGGCCTGCGCCACGGCATCCGCCGCCCATGCGGGCTCGGTGCCCGGCGCGACGACCTCGAGGATGAGGCGGATGCGCTCGGGGTCGCCCGAGCCGGCCACGAGCACGCGGTGACCGGCGGCGGCGGCGAGGCGTCCGAGCACCGTGCCGAGCTTGCCGGCGCCCAGGATCGCGATCGTGCGGGTCATGCCGCGTCCTCCCGACGATCCGCGGCTGCGGCGAGACGGTCGCGCACCTGCGGCACGACGACGCTGCCGTAGAGCTCGACGGCACGCGAGCGCGCGCGGATGCTCTGCGCGCCCGACGTGTAGATGAGGTCGAACCTGCCGACGCCCATGACGTCGATCGCGCGCGCCATCCTGGCGGCGACGGTGTCGGGGGAGCCGACGTACATCGAGCCGCTGCGCACCTCGCGCTCGAACTCGGCGAGCGTCACGGGCGGCCAGCCGCGCAGCGCGCCGATGCGGTCGCGCACGACGCGGTAGTGCGGCCAGTACGCGGCCATCGCCTCCTCGTCGGTGTCGGCGACGAATCCGGGGGAGTGCATGCCCACGGGGTGCGCCGTCGTGCCGAGCTCGGCCGTCGCGCGTCGGTACAGGTCGAGGTAGGGGGCGAAGCGCTCGGGCTGGCCGCCGATGATGGCGAGCATGAGCGGGAAGCCGTAGCGGGCCGTGCGCACGACCGACTGCGGCGAGCCGCCGACCCCGACCCACGTGCGCAGGCCGTGCTCGGTCTTCGGGAAGACGTCGGCGTCGACGAGGGGCGCGCGCGTCGTGCCGCTCCACGTCACGGGCGTCTCGTGCAGCAGCTCGGCGAACAGGGCGATCTTCTCCTCGAAGAGCACGTCGTAGTCGGCCAGGTCGTAGCCGAAGAGCGGGAACGACTCCGTGAACGATCCGCGCCCGAGGATGACCTCGGCCCGGCCGTTCGAGAGGGCGTCGACCGTCGCGAAGCGCTGGAAGACCCGCACCGGGTCGTCGGAGCTCAGCACCGTCACGCCCGAGCCGAGCCGGATGCGGCGCGTGACGGTCGCGAGGCCGGCGAGCACGGTCTCGGGCGACGAGACGGAGTACTCGGGCCGGTGATGCTCGCCGACGGTGAAGACGTCGACGCCGAGCTCGTCGGCGACCACGGCCTCCTCGACGAGCTGCCGGATGGACCTCGCGTGGCTGACCTGCTCGCCGGCGTCGTCCGTCGGCACGTCGCCGAAGGTGTCGAGCCCGAAGACGATGTCGCCCATGATGCTGCCTCTTCCCCTGCTGTCGACCGAATTGGTTGACGTGTCAATCATCAGTCCCTAGGGTGGGGATGTCAAGAGGAGGACGCATGGCGCAGCCAGCAGCACGGGCGACCGCCCGTCGGTCGCCGACGGTCGACGAGCTCGCCGTCTGGCGCGACTACGTCGAGACCTCCGAGGCCGTCCGCCGCACGCTCGCCGCAGGGCTGCAGTCGTCGTCGGGCATCTCGCCGGGCGACTACTCGGTCATGCTCGCGCTCAGCGAGGCGCCGGATCGCGAGCTCCGCTCGTCGGCGCTCGCCGACCTGTGCGGATGGGAGCGCAGCAGGCTCTCGCACCACCTCCGGCGCATGGAGGAGCGCGACCTCGTCGCGCGCCGCCAGGCCGGCGACGACGCTCGCAGCGCGATCGTCGCGCTCACCGACGTCGGCGCCCGCATCTTCCGCAGCTCGTCCGCCGCGCACCTCCGTCTCGTGCGCGAGGTCTTCGTCGATGCCCTGACGCCCGAGCAGCTCGAGGCCGTCCGCACCACGACGGCCGCCCTGCACCGCCATCTCGACGCACGCGCGGCGGCCGCCGCGCCTGAGACGTCCACCGACTGACCCCTCCGACGGCGCGCGCCGTCGCTCGCACCAAGGAACGCACCATGCTCGTCGCACTCTGGATCCTCGTCGCCCTCCTCGCCCTCGCCTTCGGCGCCGCGGGCGTCATGAAGCTCGTCCGCCCCCGCGCCGCCCTCGTCGACGGCGGGATGCCGTGGGCCGCCGACGTCGCCCCGGGCGCCATCAAGGCCATCGCCGCGCTCGAGGTCGTCGGCGCCCTCGGCCTCGTGCTGCCGCTGCTCACCGGCGTCGCGCCGCTCCTCAGCCCGGTCGCCGCGGTCGCGCTCGCCGCGATCATGGTGGGTGCCGTCGTCGTCCATGTGCGCAGGCGCGAGTCCGCCGTGCCGGCAGCCGTGCTCGCGGGGCTGTCGATCGTCGCGGCGGTGCTCGGGTTCGTCGTGCTCCGCTGAACGTTCTGGAGGAGCCGCCCGTGTCCGAGCGCACCGCGCCGCGCACCGCCACCGTCACCGTCGCCGTCGTCGGCGCCGGGCAGGCAGGGCTGTCCGCCGCCCACCACCTGCTGCGCCGCGGGCTCGCGCCCGCCACGAGCGAGCCGGATGCGCCGCGCACCGTCGTCGTGCTCGATGCGAACGCCGGTCCCGGCGGCGCCTGGCAGCACCGCTGGTCGTCGCTGCGGATGGCCACGGTGAACGGCATCTTCGCCCTGCCGGGCATGCCCGTGCCGCCCATCGACCCGGAGGAGCCGAGCCGCGAGGCCGTGCCGCGCTACCTCGCCGCGTACGAGACGGCGCAGCGGCTGCCGATCCTCCGACCCGTGCACGTGACCGCCGTGCGCGCGACCGACGCCGACCCGCACGGCCCGCTGCTCGTCGAGAGCGACGCCGGCTCCTGGTCCGTGCGTGCGCTCGTCAACGCCACGGGCACTTGGAACGCGCCGAGCATCCCGGACCTCCCCGGGCGCGACGGCTTCGCGGGCATCCAGCTGCACAGCCGCGACTACGTGGAGGCCGCGGCGTTCGCGGGCATGCGCGTCGCGATCGTCGGCGGCGGCATCTCGGCCGTGCAGCTGCTCGAGGAGATCAGCCGCGTCGCCGAGACGCGCTGGTACACGCGTCGCGAGCCCGTGTTCCTCGACCACGACTTCGCGCACGGCACCGACGGCGTCGACGTCGAGCGTCGCGTCGCCGCCGACACCGCGGCCGGCCGCGTGCCCGGCAGCATCGTGTCGTACACGGGCCTCGGCTGGACGTCGTACGCGCTCGCAGCCCGCGACCGCGGCGTGCTGGTGCGCAGGCCCATGCCGACGGCGATCGAGCCGGGCGGCGTCGTGGAGGCGGACGGGTCGCGCACGCCGCTCGACGCCATCGTGTGGGCGACCGGGTACCGCGGCGACCTCGACCATCTCGATCCGCTCGCGCTGCGCGGGCCGCTCGGCGGCATCCCGCTGCAGGGCACCCAGGCGGCGCTCGACGCGCGCGTGCACCTCGTGGGCTACGGTGCCTCGCAGTCCACGATCGGCGCGAACCGCGCAGGGCGGGCCGCGGCCGTCGCCATCGCGCGGCGACTCGAAGCCGAGGACGCCGAGCGCGCGAGCCCCGGGGCAGGCGACGCGGCGGGCTGACCCGACCGGCCTCCGACCCACGTCCGCCGCGGTCGAGCCCGGCGACCCTCACTCCCCGCTCGTGCTCCACGCGCCGCGATCCTCCAGCGGCACCCACCGGTCGACGTCGAGGTGCGGCGGCACCTCGCGGCACACGACGATGCGATCGACGAGGACGCCGTCGCCGGCGTGCACATGCACCACGCCGACGTCGAGATCCCAGACGTCGTCGCGCTCGAGCGTGACCCATGGTCGACCGAACGGCACGTCGCGACGCGTCGGCGCGTCCGGCATCCCGTCGACGAACGATCCCGGCGTCGCCTGGCGCACGCGCAGCTCGACGGCCGACACGACCCCGGCCCACTCGCGCACGTCGACGCCGGGCAGCCTGCGGACGGCCGCGACGAGCGGGTCGCTCGGCGGCCGACCGAGCACGTCGAGGAAGCGGGTGAAGTCGCCCGAGCGCCAGCGATGGATGCTCGGGGACACCGTGATGCCGCCGAGGACGGCCGTGACGGCGATCACGGCCGCCTCGTCGCCGACGCCGTCGTGCTCGACGAGCAGCTCGCGCCGGCCGAAGCGGTGCAGCGCCGTCGAGCCCCGCACGTCGACGGCCGCGCCGAGCTCGCGCTGCAGCGCCGCACGCGACGCGGTCGCGACGGAGCCGGGCAGGAGAGCGGCGATCGGGAAGGACCGCAGGTCGATGCGCACGCCGAGCACGCGGCCGGCCTCCACCTGCACCTCGACGCCGCCCTCGAACGCCAGCAGGCGACGCGGATGCCCGGACGACACGGCCCAGCGCCGACTCCGACCGCCCGCGAGCGCTGCCAGCACCTGGAACGCCTCGCCCTCCTCGGGCTCGCCGAGGGCGGCGAGGACGTCGCCCAGCGGACCATCGGGTGCAGGCGGGGTCGGCAGTCGCTCGAGGACGATCTCGGTCAGGCCGTCGTCGCGGTACCTCGCGCGGACGCGGTGGCCCTCGACGCGGTGCGCGTCGTCGGCGCTCGGCTCGCCGAGGATCGCCGCGACGCGGGAGCGGTCGCTGCCCGGGCCGAGCCCGCCGACGAGGGCTGCGGGTCGCGGGTACGCGCCGTCGCCGACGAGGGGCAGCGCGATCGCCTGCACGCCGTCGTCGTCCATCCGCACGAGGGCCGTGCCGCCGGACAGCGCGCGGCTGACCTCGAGCGCCCGCTCGTCGTCGACCGCGGCGAGCGCGTCGAGGTGCCACCACAGCTCGCCCTCGAAGGGCGGGCGGAGCATACGCCCCCGGCGCCCTGCGAGGTGCTCGGGCTGCGGCGAGCGACCGCCCGGATGGAAGAGCAGACGCTCTGGCTGCCGCCCGTGCCAGCACTCGGACATGACGCCGCGGATGGTCCACGCGTCGACGAGCGCACCGGCGTACTCGTCGTCGGTGAGGGCGAAGAGGGCATCGGCCGAGAAGTGACCGACCTGCTGGTCGACGCCCACCCAGGCGCGCCCCGTCGACGTCTCGACCCCGAGGCTCGGCAGCTGCGCCACCTGCACGAAGCGCCGGTCGTCGGGCTTCCGCTCCTTCGTCCTGCGCGCCACGCGGCTCCCTCCTGCTCGTCCCAGCGTTCCACGCGTCGTCGAGCGTTCGCCGAGCGCGACGACCTAGCGCATCCGTCGATCCGCCGCCAGCGCCGGGCGCCTCAGCGTTCGCGAGCGCCGTCGCGGATAGCGTGGTCGCATTCCGCGAGGGGGATGCGATGGGACTGTTCCAGCAGCACAAGGGTCCGACCGAGGTCGTGCAGCGCGCAGCGCGTGCACCATGGTCGCTCTGGGGCGACTCGTTCGGCCGGCTCGCGACGCGCTCGCTGCAGATCATCCTGGTGCTGATCGTCGTCGCCGGCCTCGTCTTCGCGATGACCCAGCTGACGCTCGTCATCATCCCCGTCGTGCTCGCGCTCATCCTCGCGTCGGCCTTCGCCCCCGCGATGTCGTGGATGCGCCGCAAGGGCGTGCCCTCGATCCTCGCGACGATCCTCGCCCTGCTCGCGATCGTCGTGGTGCTCGGCGGCGTCGTGACGCTCATCGTCAACGCGGTGCGCAACCAGTTCGGCGAGCTGCGCGACCAGGCCGTGGCCGGGTTCGACCAGGTCGTCGAGTGGGTGTCGACGTTGCCGATCGCGCCGTCGGAGCAGCAGCTCACCGATGCGCGCGACTCGGTCATCGACTTCGTCACGAGCGCGCAGTTCGGCTCGGGCGCCCTCGCGGGCGTGAGCGCGGCCGCCAACTTCCTCACGGGCCTCGTGCTCATGATCGTCGTGCTCTTCTTCTTCCTGAAGGACGGCCCCCGCATCTGGGAGTTCCTCCTGCGCCCGTTCGAGGGCGAGTCGTACCGTCGAGCGCAGCGCATCGGCGACAAGACCGTCGGCACGCTCGGCGGCTACGTGCGCGGCACGGCGACCGTCGCGGCCGTCGACGCCATCGGCATCGGCGCGGCGCTCGCGATCCTGCAGGTGCCGCTCGCGCTGCCGCTCGCCGTGCTCGTCTTCCTTCTCGCCTTCATCCCGCTCGTCGGCGCGACGGTGGCCGGGGCGCTCGCCACCCTCGTCGCCCTCGTCGCGAACGACCTCGTGACCGCCCTCATCGTGCTCGGCGCGGTCATCCTCGTGAACCAGCTCGAGGGCAACTTCCTGCAGCCGGTCGTCATGGGCCGCTCGCTCAAGCTGCACGCGCTCGTCATCCTCATCGCGCTCACGATCGGCACGGTGCTCGGCGGCATCGTCGGCGCCGTGCTGTCGGTGCCGATCGCCGCGGTGGCGTGGGGCATCACGCAGGTGTGGGACGGCCCGGACACCCCGGCGCGCATGTTCCGGCAGAAGCGGCCGGAGGCCGTCGCCTGACGCGGCATCCGTCTTGACTCGCGCGCGACGGGCGTCCCTCGCGTCGACCCGGGAGGGCCGCGAGCGACGTGGCCGGGGGTGGGAGTCGTTCAGCCCCCGGGCTCGCAGGTCAACTACCACAAGGAGAACTGTCTCGGCGTGCGACATGCACGGCAGTGTCCCCCTGTCAACGGCTGGCGACTGTCGGTGGCACGCGGTTTCCTATGGATGGGCAGCCACCGTCGTGCATCGAGTCCCCCATCCGATGCGACGATCGCTCGTCCCCACGGCGTCGTGAGGCTCTCGACGCGTGGTCGAGGGAGGGGATCCACGATGACGATGACGGCACCCGAGCGAGGGACCATCGACCGCGACGAGCCCGACGCGGGCGCGTTGCACCGCCAGGTGCGCCTGTCGACGCACCGACTGCTGGGCGCCACCATGCGCCTGGGCGACGTCGAGCTGCTGCATCCCGCGGCGAGCGGGCTCGGCACGCGTCGGCACGTCATCGCGCGGCTCGTGCGCCACGCACGACGCATCACGGCCTCGCCCGGCGAGGACGCCGCGCAGCGACTCGCGAGCGACTCGCTGCTGCGCGCGCCGGCCGCCGACCTCGTCGACGCCCTCGCGACGTCGCTCACGACGGTCGTGCGCCGACTCGACGACCAGCCCCAGGCACGCATGCCCGAGGAGGAGGGCGACGACCTGTGCGCGCGCGACCACCTCGCGTGGCTGGAGCTGACGCACGTCGACCTCGCGGTCGGCTTCGAGATGCATGACATCCCCGAGGTCGCGCTGCCCGCCATCGCCGCGCACCTCGAGCGCTGGCGCGGACCGGACGCCTCGCCGACCGGCGCCGGCAACAGCCCGTTCGCGCTCCTCTTCGTCGAGGGCCAGGAGCGCCGCCGGCGCTGAGATCCATGAAGCCCGTCCGGACGCGGTTCGGACGGGCTTCTGCGTGTCGTGGCCGCCTCGGCGGCGCAGGAGGTGCACCCGCGTGGCGTGCGCGGCATCGTGCCAGGATCGAGGCATGGCGACCAGGCACGTGCGCGCACTGCGCGGCCTCGTCGTCGCGCTGCTCGCCACCTTCGCCGCCCTGCTGTCGCACGTGAGCGCCGGTGGCGCCGTGCCCGGCCTCGTGGGCATCGTCGTGCCGACGGTGCTCGCGATCCTCGCGTGCGTGCTGCTGTCGGGTCGCGTGCACTCGCTCTGGCGCCTCATCCCCTCCGTCGCCGCGAGCCAGCTGCTCTTCCACGCCCTGTTCGTGCTCGGCACGCCCGCCGCGTCGCTCGCGACGTCGGGTGCCGGCCACGCCGGCCACTCCGATGCGCAGATGGCTGCGGCGCTCGCCGCCGCCCCAACGGCAGCCAGCGCGCACGCGATGCACGGCGACGGGACGATGTGGCTCCACCACGCGCTCGCCGCCATCGCGACGATCGCGCTCATCGCCCGTGGCGAGCGTGCGCTCGCGCGTCTCGCATCCTTCGCGTTCTTCGTGCTGCGACGCCTCGTCGCCGTGCTCGTGCCCGTGCGGCCGCCTTCGACGGTCGCGCTCGCCGCGACCTGGGCGCAGCCGCGTACCTGGTCCATCGCCCGGCGCTCCGCGCCCTCCCTCCTCCGCGGGCCTCCGGCGGCGCTCGTCTCGTAGCGCTGCAGGGTCGACGATCCCGTCGATCCCGGCGTCGATCGTGCGTGCCGCCGACAGGTGGCGCGAGCGGTCGACCCGCCTCTCGCTGCGTCGTGCCGCATCGACGGCCGACGCTCCGTGTCCGACAGGAGGAGGACACCATGCGTGCATGCACGCGCGACGCTCGACGTCGCACCATCCACAGGGCGGCGGCCGCTGCCGTCGCCGCGCTCGTCGCCATCGCAGCCCCCGTGGCGGCCGCGACGACCGCGTCCGCCCAC
>NZ_BAAAQT010000008.1:637596-640013 GCF_039531815.1 Agrococcus versicolor
GCCGCGGTCTTCGTGGTCGATGCCTCCGGCGTCGACCACGCGGGCGAGCCCGTCGTCGACGGCACCACCGTGACCGTGCCCGTCGAGGGCAGTCCCACGGGCGCGCTCGAGGCACGGTGGCGCGTCGTCTCGGGAGACGGACACCCGATCTCCGACGTCCTTCCGTTCACGGTCGCGGGCGGAGCCGCCGCGGGCGGCGCTCCGGATGCAGCGGCCGCGGGCTCGTCGCAGGACGGCACGGCCGCGACGGACGAGGCATCGAGCGGCGACGCATCGCCTGACGCCGCGGCGTCCGACGACGCGTCCGCCGACGACGGATCCGCCGGCGCCGCCGAGGGGCAGGCTGCCTCGGTCGACGCCCCAGGCGTGCCGAGGACGCTGCTCGTCGGCATCGCCGGCGCGGCCGTCGCACTCGTCGTGCTCGCCCTCGTGCTCGGCATCCGCCGCTCGCGCGCTCGCACCGCGGGCTGACGCGACCGCATCCATCCACGCCGCCCGCATCCTGCGGCAGCGGCGCATCGAACGACCGCGGCCGACGCGCCGCGCACACGAACGGAACCTTCATGCGAACCATCACCACGCGCCGCGCAGGCGCACTCGCCATCGCCCTCGCGGCCGCATCCGCCCTCGTCGCCTGCAGCACGGCCGACGCCCCGGGCCCCGACGCCTCGACGGCGCCGCAGGCCGACTCGGTCGTCGTCGCCGACGCCTGGATCAAGGCCGCCGAGGACGGCATGACCGCCGCCTTCGGCACCATCGCGAACGAGGGCGACGAGGCCGTGCGCATCGTCGCCGTCGAGAGCACCGCCGCGACCGCCATGGAGCTGCACGAGACCGTCGAGGACGACTCGGGGCAGATGATCATGCGCGAGGTCGACGGCTTCGACATCGCGCCGGGCGCCTCGATGGCGCTCGAGCCGGGCGGCGACCACCTCATGGTCATGGGCACGACGGCGTCGATCGTCGCGGGCGACGATGTCGTCATGACGCTGACGTTCGACGACGGCTCGACGCTCGACGTCACGGCGACCGCACGCGACTACTCGGGTGCGAACGAGACGTACGAGGGCGGCGACATGGGCGAGATGGACCATGGCGACATGGACCACGGCGACATGGGCATGGACCACGGCGACATGCAGGGCGCGGACGACGCGCACGGCACGGATCGCTGATGCCCGACCCCGCCTCGCGCGGCCTCAGTCGGCGGCAGCTCCTCCTCGGAGGGGCTGCCGCCGGCGCGGGGGCCGCAGCCGCCATCGGCGCCGATGCCGTCGCACGCGTCGTCGCCGCACCTGCCGCCACGCCCGCGGAGGTGCTGCACGGCGACGCCGTCGTGCCCTTCCACGGTCGGCATCAGGCCGCCCTCGCAGTCACCCCGCAGGCGCACGCGACCCTCGTCGCGCTCGACCTGCTCGACGCGACGGACGCCGACGGCCTGCGTCGCATGCTGCGCATCCTCTCCGACGACGCCGCGCGGCTGACGTCGGGCGAGGCGGCGCTCGCCGACTCCGAGCCCGAGCTCGCGCTCGTGCCCGCGCGCCTCACCGTCACGATCGGCGTCGGACCTCGGCTCGTCGCGCGTGCCGGCAAGGAGGTGCCGGCATGGCTCGCACCGCTGCCGGCGTTCGCGATCGACCGGCTCGAGGATGCGTGGTCGGGCGGCGACCTGCTGCTGGAGGTCGCCGCCGACGATCCGCTGACGATCGCGCACGCGCAGCGCATGCTGCTCAAGGGCTCGCGGTCGTTCGCGGCCGTGCGCTGGGTGCAGTCCGGCTTCCGCCGCTCGCGCGGCGCCGAGCGTCAGGGCACGACGATGCGCAACCTCTTCGGGCAGGTCGACGGCACCGTCAACCCGCAGCCGGGCACCGCGGACTTCGACCGGCTCGTCTGGATCCGGGAGGGCTGGCTCGCCGGCGGCACCTCGCTCGTCGTGCGGCGCATCCGCATGGATCTCGATCGCTGGGATCGCCTCGATCGGCCGGGCCGCGAGCAGTCGGTCGGGCGCACGCTCGCGAACGGCGCCCCGCTCACCGGGTCGTGGGAGCGCGACGAGCCGGACTTCGCCGCGCTCACCCCGATCGGCTTCCCCGTCATCCCGGAGTTCTCGCATCTGCGGCGGGCGCGCAGCGACGACACGTCTCAGCGCTTCCATCGTCGAGCGTTCAACTACGACGAGGCGCCGACGGCGGGCTCGGTGTCGGAGTCGGGGATGATCTTCACCGCCGTGCAGGCGGATCCGCTCGCGCAGTTCGTGCCCATCCAGCAGCGGCTGTCGGATCTCGATCTCCTCAACGAGTGGACGACGCCGATCGGCTCGGCGGTCTTCGCGATCCTGCCCGGCTGCGAGCCGGGCGGATTCGTGGGCGAGACCCTGCTGGCCTGACGCACCCTGCACGCACGAGACGGCCCGGCGC
>NZ_BAAAQT010000008.1:640055-684809 GCF_039531815.1 Agrococcus versicolor
CGTCAGTGCCCGGTGGCGTCGGCCTCGCGGTCGATGTCGCCGTCCCAGCGTCCGTCCGCGTCGCCGTCCTTGCCCTCGATGAGGCTCTTGAAGCGCTTGAGGTCGCCGCGCACGCTCGCGTCGTCGATGCCGACCGCTGCGCCGACCTTCTCGAGGAAGCCCTCGGGCTCCCAGTCGAGCTGCAGCGCGACGCGCGTCGTGTCGTCGTCGATGCGGTGGAACGTCACGACGCCGGCGTGCGTGACGTCGCCGTCGGACGCCCACGCGATGCGCTCGTCGGGGTGCTGCTCGGTGATGCGGGCATCGAAGTCGCGGCGCTGGCCGCCGATCTCGACGCTCCATCGCAGCCGGTCGTCGGCGAGCTGCTCGATCTTCTGCACGTGCTCCATGAAGCGCGGGAAGGTCTCGAACTGGGTCCACTGGCCGTAGACGGCCGAGATGGGCGCCTGGACGTCGATCTGCTCGGTGATGGTTGCCATGATGCTGCTCCTCTCGTCGTGCTGCCACGGTAGGCGGCGTCGAGGGAGGCTGTCCTGGGGTTGCGGAGGGCCGTCGGCGGCGGCAGGGTGCCGCCTAGCCGCGGAAGGCCGGGATGCCCGTGAGCGCCTGGCCGATGACGAGCGTGTGGACCTCGTCCGTGCCCTCGTAGGTGCGCACGCTCTCGAGGTTCGCCGCATGGCGCATGGGCGAGAGGTCGAGCGTGATGCCGTTGCCGCCGAGGATCGCACGCGCCTCGCGGCTGATGCGCAGGGCGGCGCGGCACGAGGCGAGCTTGCCCATGGAGATCTGGTGCGGCTCGAGCACGCCCGCGTCCTTGCGACGTCCGAGGTGGAGCGCGAGCAGCTGGCACTGCTGCAGCTCGAGCGCCATCTCCGCCAGCCGCTGCTGCGTGAGCTGCATCGCCGAGAGCGGGCGGCCGAACACCTGCCGCTCGCCCGCGTAGGCGAGGGCCACCTCGAGCGAGTCGCGCGCGGCGCCGAGCGCACCCCATGCGATGCCGAAGCGCGCCTCGTTGAGGCACTCGAACGGCGCGCGCAGGCCGCGGGCGCCGGGCAGACGCATCGACTCGGGCACGCGGACGCCGTCGAGCACGACGTCGCACTGGATGCTCGCGCGCATCGAGAGCTTCTGCGGGATGGGCGTCGCCGTGAAGCCGGGGCTCGTCGTCTCGACGAGGAAGCCCCGCACGCCGTCGTCGGTCTGCGCCCAGACGACGGCGACGTCGGCGATCGACGCGAGGCCGATCCATCGCTTCGCCCCGTCGAGGATCCAGTCGTCGCCGTCGCGGCGCGCGAAGGTCTGCATGCTGCCGGGGTCGCTGCCGGCGTTCGCCTCGGTGAGGCCGAAGCAGCCGATGGCCTCGCCGCGGGCCATGCGCGGCAGCCATGCCTCCTGCTGCTCGGCGCTGCCGTGCTTCGCGATCGCGCTCATCGCGAGCGAGCCCTGCACCGAGACGAAGGTGCGGATGCCGCTGTCTCCGGCCTCGAGCTCCTGCATCGCGATGCCGTACTCGACGCTCGAGCGACCGGCGCAGCCGTGTCCGACGAGGTGCATGCCCAGCAGGCCCTCGGCGGCGAGGGCGGGCACGATCTCGCGGGGGAAGTGCGCCGCGTCGTACCAGCCGGCGATGTGCGGGCGGATCTCGCGGTCGACGAGCGCGCGCACGCGGACGCGGGTGGCGCGCTCCTCGTCGGAGAGCATCCCTTCGATGTCGAGCAGGTCGGTGGTCACGGTGCTCCTCGGTGTCGGTCTGCGTCGGGATCGGTCGCGGCGACCGACGATCCGGGGCGATCGGCGGCACGCGGCGTCGCGGGCGTCGAGAGCCAGGCTCGCACGTCGGCGTCGTGCTC
Source organism: Agrococcus versicolor (assembly GCF_039531815.1). Lineage (NCBI taxonomy): Bacteria > Bacillati > Actinomycetota > Actinomycetes > Micrococcales > Microbacteriaceae > Agrococcus > Agrococcus versicolor. Next base: position 641,906 of record NZ_BAAAQT010000008.1, read on the forward strand.
GCCCAGCAGCGGGGGAGGCATCGGCGACGTCGCCGCGTCGCCGTCGATGCGGATGGGGGAGGCGAGGGTCGCGCCGGCGCCCGCGGGTCCGCGCACCGCGCGCACGGGATCGAGCCCGACCTCCTCGGCGAGCCGCAGCCCCTCCGAGATCGTGCGGACCCGACCGGCGGCGAGCCCCGTGGCGAGCAGCCGGGCCTCCCACGCCTGCGCCGTGTCGGCGGCGAGCGCCTCCTCGAGCAGCGCCACGAGGTCCTCGCGGTGCGCGACGCGCTCGGCGTTCGTCGCGAAGCGGGCGTCGAGCGCGAGGTCGTCGCGACCGACCGCCCTGCACAGCGTGCGGAACTGCGCGTCGGTGCCGACCGCGACCGCGAGCGGCGCGTCCGCGGTCGCGAGCAGCTGGTACGGCGCGATCGACGGATGCGCGCTGCCGGACCGCCCGGGCTCCGCCGCCGGCATCCAGGCGCCCTCGCCCTGCGACCCGGGGGCGCCGAGCACGGCCTGCAGCTGGTTCACGAGCGCCGCCTGGGCGCTCGACAGGAGCGCGACCTCGACGACGCCACCGACGCCCGTGCGCTCGCGGCGCAGCAACGCGGCGAGGATGCCCGCGGTCGCATCCTTGCCCGTGAGGACGTCGACGAGGGCGACGCCCGCCTTCGTGGGCGGGCCGTCCGGCTGCCCCGTCACGTGCATGAGTCCGCTCGTCGCCTGGACGACGAAGTCGTAGCCGGCGCGCTCGGCACCGCCGGGCGCCGAGCCGTAGCCGCTGATCGAGCACCACACGAGCCGCGGATGCGCCGCGAGCAGGGCATCGCGGTCGAGCCCGAGGCGTGCGGTCGTGCCGGGTCGGAAGTTCTCGATCACGACGTCGGCGCGGGCGACGAGCTCGACGACGAGCGCCTGATCGGCGGGATCGGCGAGGTCGAGGGTCACGGACTCCTTGCCGCGGTTGGCGGCGTCGAAGTACGTCGAGCCCGTCGCGGAGACCGGCGGCGCCCACGACCGCGTGTCGTCGCCGGCGCCCGGCCGCTCGACCTTGACGACGCGGGCGCCGAGGTCGGCGAGCGTCTGGCCCACGAGCGGCCCGGCGAGCACGCGCGACAGGTCGGCGACGAGGATGCCCGCCAGCGGTGCCTCCGTGCCGCGCACTCCCTCGTGCCCCACCGCGCCCATCCCGTCGTCGTCCTCGACCCAGCATGGCGGATCGCCCCGTCTCGCTCGCGCTGCGCGAGTAGGGTGCCCGTGTCGACGTCGCATCGAGCGACGTGGAGGGGACGCGCATGGCCTACCGATCCGTCGATCCCACGACCGGCGAGGTGCTCGCCGACCACGCCGAGGCGACCGACGCCGAGATCGAGGCGACGCTCGCCGCCGCCGCCGGCGCGTACGCCGCGATGCCGTCGCTCGACGAGCGCATCGCCGCCATGCGCGCGATCGGCGCGGCCTTCCGCGCGAACGAGGTCGAGCTCGCCACGACGATCGCCCGCGAGATGGGCAAGCCGCTGCCGCAGGGCATCGGCGAGGTGCGGCTCGTCGCGTCGATCTGGGACTGGTACGCCGACCGGCCCGAGCTGCTCGCCGACCGCGCCCTCGAGACGGGCTGGCGCGGCCGCGCCGCCCGCGTCGAGCTGCGTCCCACCGGCCCCGTCGTCGGCGTCATGCCGTGGAACTTCCCCTACTACCAGGTGGCGCGGCTCGCTGCCCCGAGCATGCTGCTCGGCAACCCCGTCGTCATCAAGCACGCCGGGACGTGCACGGGTGCGGCGCTCGCGATGCAGGCGATGGCGGATGCCGCGGGCCTGCCCGCCGGCGTCTACCAGACGGTGCTCGCGTCGAACGCGCAGATCGCGACGATGATCGCCGACCCGCGCGTGCAGGGCGTCTCGCTCACCGGCTCCGAGCGCGCCGGCGCCGCCGTCGCCGAGGTCGCGGGCCGCTCGCTCACGCGCTGCGTGCTCGAGCTCGGCGGCTCCGACCCCTTCATCGTGCTGTCGACCGACGACCTCGACCGCCTCGTCGACGTCGCGATCGCGGCGCGCACGCGCAACTGCGGCCAGGCCTGCACGTCGGCGAAGCGCTTCATCGTGCACGAGTCGCTGCACGACGCGTTCGTCGAGCGGCTCGCCGCAGGCATGCGCGCGCTGCGCATCGGCTCGCCGCTCGACGAGGGCGTCGACCTCGGCCCCATGTCGAGCGAGGCCGCCGCCGCCGACCTCGTGGCGCAGGTCGCCTCCGCCGTCGCCGAGGGTGCGACGCTCGTGACCGGCGGCATCCGCATCCCGGGCGCCGGCGCCTTCGTCGAGCCCGGCATCCTCACGGGCGTCACGCCGAGCATGCGCGTGTGGCACGAGGAGCTCTTCGGGCCGGTCGCGATGGTCGTGCCCGTCGCGAATGCCGAGGAGGCCGTGCGCGTCGCCAACGACTCGCCGTTCGGGCTCGGCGCCAACGTCTTCGACGACGCCGACCCCGAGCGCGCCGCGTGGGTGGCCGAGCGGCTCGAGGCGGGCATGGTGTCGATCGGCGCGTTCGGCGTCTCGCGACCCGAGCTGCCGTTCGGCGGCGTCAAGCGCTCGGGCTTCGGGCGCGAGCTCGGCCCGGACGCCGTGCTCGAGTTCGCCAACCGGAGGCTCGTCACCCAGCCCGCCTGAGCGCCGCCGGTCGAATGGGCGCGACCCGCGGGGCTGCGATATCCTCACGCGAGCACGCAGGGGACGCCATCGGGTCGCCATGCACCATCGACACCAGCTCCGAGAGGTCGCAGACGCATGATCCACGGCTCCCGTGACGCGAGCGCGCTCGCGAGCGCACGCGGCATCCTGTTCGACCTCGACGGCGTCCTCACGCCGACGGCCGAGGTGCACATGCGCGCGTGGGCACGGCTCTTCGCGCCCGTCCTCGCCGCCCACGGCGCCGAGCCGTACACCGACGCCGACTACTTCGCGTACGTCGACGGCAAGCCGCGCTACGACGGCGTGCGCAGCATGCTCGCCGCGCGCGGCATCGTGCTGCCCGAGGGCGAGACGACCGACGGACCCGACGTCGACACCGTCCACGGGCTCGGCAACCGCAAGGACGTCGCCTTCACCGCCGAGGTCGACGAGCACGGCGTGCGCCCCTACGACGGCTCCGTCGCGTTCCTCGCCGCCGTCGAGGCCGCAGGGCTCGCGGTCGCCGTCGTCACGAGCTCGCGCAACGGCCAGCGCGTGCTGACCGCCGCAGGCTTGCGCGACCGCTTCGAGGTCGTCGTCGACGGCATCCACTCGGCCGCGCACGGCCTCGCCGGCAAGCCGTCGCCCGCCACCTACGTCGAGGGCGCGCACCTCCTCGGGCTCGAGCCGCAGCAGTGCGTCGTCGTGGAGGACGCCCACTCGGGCGTCGCCGCCGGCCGTGCGGGCGGCTTCCTGCTCACCGTGGGCGTCGATCGCGGCGCAGGTGCCGAGTCCCTCCTCGAGTCGGGTGCCGACCTCGTCGTCGACGACCTCGCCGAGCTCATCCCCTCGCTCCCCACCGGAGGTGCCGCATGAGGCGCGACGCCATGGATCCCCTCGACCGGCAGCGCTTCCCCATCGACGAGTGGGCGCTCGTCGAGACCGAGTTCGACGCCCAGCAGCAGGGCACGGCCGAGACGCTCTTCGCCACCGGCAACGGCTACCTCGGCATGCGCGGCAACGTCGAGGAGGCACGGCACGGCCACGCCTTCGGCACGTTCGTGAACGGCTTCCACGAGACGTGGCCCATCCGGCACGCGGAGGAGGCCTTCGGCTTCGCACGCGTCGGCCAGACGATCATCGACGCGCCCGACGCGAAGATCATCCGCCTCTACGTCGACGACGAGCCGTTCGTGCTCGCCGACGCCGACCTCACCGCCTACTCCCGCCGCCTCGACTTCCAGCGCGGCGTGCTCGAGCGCGAGTGCGAGTGGCGCATGCCGAGCGGCAAGCGCATCCACATCCGCACCTCGCGGCTCGTGTCGTTCACCGAGCGCCACCTCGCGCTGCTCGAGTACGAGGTCACGCCGCTCGACGACGCGTCGATCATCATCTCGAGCCAGCTGATGAACCGGCAGGACATGCGCGACGACCTCCACGCGCGGCCCGCCGAGGAGGACTTCGACCCGCGCAAGGCCGAGACCGTCGAGGGTCGCGTGCTCGAGCCCGTGCACCAGCACGATCGCGAGACGCGCGTCATCCTCGGCTTCCGCGCCGTGAACTCGGGCATGACCGTCGCCGTCGGCATCGAGCACGCCATCGAGACGGTCGACGAGGTGTCGTGCTCGCGCCACGTCGAGGCAGACGTCGCCAAGCACGTCTTCCGCATCGAGGCGAAGGCCGGCAACCGCATCCGCCTCACGAAGTGGGCCAGCTACCACACGGCCCGCGTCGTGCCCGTGCGCGAGCTCGTCGACCGGTGCAAGCGCACGCTCGACCGCGCGAAGGGCCTCGGCACCGAGGCGGTCAAGACGCAGCAGCGCGACTGGCTCGCCGACTTCTGGGCGAGCTCCGACGTCGAGGTCGAGGGCCAGGCCGCCATCCAGCAGGCGGTGCGCTGGAACCTCTTCGCGCTCGCGCAGGCGTCGGCGCGCACCGACGGCGGCGGCATCGCCGCGAAGGGCGTGTCGGGCTCCGGCTACGGCGGCCACTACTTCTGGGACACCGAGATCTACGTCATGCCCTTCCTGACGTACACGTCGCCCGGCGTCGCCCGCAACGTGCTGCGATTCCGCGAGGGCATGCTCGACGCCGCGCGCGACCGTGCGGCCGAGATGAACCAGCTCGGCGCGCTCTACCCGTGGCGCACGATCAACGGGCAGGAGTCGAGCGCCTACTACGCGGCCTCGACGGCGCAGTACCACATCGACGCCGACATCGCCCATGCCCTCACGCAGTACGTCGCCGCCACGGGCGACGCCGAGCTGCTCGCCCGCGGCGCGGTCGACGTCCTCGTCGAGACCGCGCGCATGTGGGAGGACCTCGGGTTCTGGCGGTCGAACCACCACGACGTCTTCCACATCCACGGCGTCACGGGCCCCGACGAGTACACGACCGTCGTGAACGACAACCTGTACACGAACGTCATGGCGCGGGCGAACCTCCGTGCGGCGGCCAGCGCGGTCGGGCGGCTCCGCGAGGAGGACCCTGCGGCCTACGAGCGCATGGTGTCGCGACTGCGCGTCACCGACGCCGAGGTGCTCGAGTGGACGCGCGCCGCCGACGGCATGCACATCCCGTTCGACGAGGAGCTGCGCGTGCACCCGCAGGATGCGCAGTTCCTCGAGCGCGAGGTGTGGGACCTCGCGAACACGCCCGCCGAGCACCGGCCGCTGCTGCTGCACTTCCACCCGCTGGTCATCTACCGCTTCCAGGTGCTCAAGCAGGCCGACGTCGTGCTGGCGCTGCTGCTGCAGGGGCAGCACTTCACGCCGGAGGAGAAGCGGCGCGACTTCGAGTACTACGACGCGCTCACGACGGGCGACTCGACGCTCTCGGCGGTCGTGCAGTCGATCATCGCGGCGGAGGTCGGCTACCGCGAGCTCGCGCTCGAATACCACCTCGACGCGCTCTACGTCGACCTCGCGAACCTCCACGGCAACACCCCCGACGGCGTGCACGTGGCGTCGACGGGCGGCATCTGGCTCGCGTACGCCGCCGGCTTCGGCGGCATGCGCGACCACGACGGCGAGATCTCGTTCGACCCGCGCCTGCCCGAGGGCTGGGAGGGCATCGCCTTCCGCATGACGCTGCGCGGCACGCGCCTGCGAATCCACGTGCAGCAGGACGCCATCACGTTCACGGTCGAGGAGGGCTCGGACGCCATCGTGCACGTGCGCGGCCAGCGGGTGCTCGTGCGCGACGGCAGGCCGCAGACGATCGACCTCGACGGCCAGGGTCCGCTCGTCGACGAGGAGGCGCCGTCGACCGACGACCTCGAGGGCTTCCGCCGCGCCGACGGCACGCTCATCACGGCGTCGCTGCCGACCTTCGCGCACGACGACGACCACCGCTGAGGCGCTCGGCCGCCGGATCCACGCCTGAGCGGTGCGTCGTGCGGTGTGCGCGGCCGGCGGTGCGCTGGGGCGTGGATGCGGCGGTCTGGCCCCGCGCGGGCGGCGTCGACCGTCGGGGCTCTCGACGGTGTCGTCGCCGGATCCGCGCGTGAGCGGCGGGCCGAGTGGAATGTGCGGTCGGCGGTGCGCTGGGGCGTGGATGCGGCGGTCTGGCCCTGCGCGGGCGGCGTCGACCGTCGGGGCTCTCGACGGTGTCGTCGCCGGATCCGCGCGTGAGCGGCGGGCCGAGTGGGATGTGCGGTCGGCGGTGCGCTGAGGCCTGGATGCGGCGGGATCCGGAGGCCGACGGTGCGCCCGCAGCACGGGCTCGGGTCAGCGGGCCGGTGCGGCCTGTCGCCGCAGCTCGCCGAACGCGTGCAGCTCGGCGAGGCGGTCGCGCGTCGAGCCGTCGTGCCCGCGGGCGCGCAGCTTGATGCGTGCGCGGCGCAGGTAGGTCCGCACGGTCTCGACGCCGACGCCGAGCTCGTCGGCGACGGCGACGACCTGCAGGCCGCTCGCGTAGAGGATGACCGCCTCGGCCTCACGACGGCTGAGCTCGAGCTCGATGGTGCGTGGTCGCGGCGTGCGCCGGGCGATGCGCTCGATCGAGCGGACGATCATTGGCAGCGGCGATCGCCGCGGCAGCACGTGCAGCCAATCGCCGTCGTGCTCGGCGTCGTCGGAGAGCTGCAGCACCGGCACCCGCGAGCGCCGCAGCCGCGCGAGGGCACCGGGTTCGAGCTCGTCCCGCAGCACGAGCGCGACGTCGAACGTGCCGAGGTCGCCGACGCCCTCGACGAGCCGCTCGACGTCGAGGCCGGCGGGTGCGCGGCGCAGGCAGTCGCGCACGGCGTCGGCTGCGACCGGGTACTCCGACCAGACGGCGACGCGGATCCGCTGGGGCTGCTCCGAATGGTGCGCCGCACGCCGAGGACGTCCATCAGCGTGGATTGCATGCAGCACGTCTGCCATCGTGCCTCGTGATGGGTGTGGTGGCAATCGAGGACGCAACCCGTGTTGCATGGTTGTCGAGCGTCGTCGCGGCGGCAGTCTTGCACTCGCGGCCGGTCGTGTCTCGCTGACTGGTCACCTTCTGCGCTGACTTGTCACGTCTCGCGGTGACTGGTCACGTCTCGCGCCGACTGGTCACGTTTCGCGGTGACTGGTCACCGTTGCACCCGAATCGGCCCCGATCGGGTGCAACAGCGACCAGTCAGCACAGGATGCGACCGGTCGGCGCAGATCGTGACCCATCGGCGCAGGATGCGACCAGTGAGCGCAGATCGTGACCGGTCGACGCACGCAGCTCGGCCGGCCGGCGCGCGACGTGGCTCGTCGGCGCGGATCGTGACCGGTCGACGCGGTTCGTGACCGGTCGACGCGGTTCGCGACCGGTCGACGCGGTTCGTGACCGGTCGGCGCGGTTCGTGACCAGTCGGCGCAGATCGTGACCAGTCACGCGCCGCCGGCCGTCGAGGCACCGAGCACGAGGCCGCGGTCACGCGCGCGGCGGCGCCGTCGACTCGCGCACCACGAGGCGCGTCGGATAGCGGTGCTCGCCGGGCTCGAGCGCCGTCGGCTCGACGAGGGCGAGCAGCGCGTCGCGCGCCATCTCCTGCGCCGGCACGTGCACGGTCGTGAGCGCGGGCGAGGCGAAGCGCGCCTCGTCGGTGTCGCCGAACCCCACGACGGAGACGTCCTCGGGCACGCGCAGGCCCGCCTCCCGGATCGCGCGCAGGATGCCGAGGGCGACGACGTCGGAGCCGGCGACGACCGCCGTCGGCACCTCGTGCGCGAGGATGCGGCGCATGCCCTCGTAGCCGGCGCGCATGCTGGCCGCGTCGGGCTCGCTCGGTCCGTCCTCGACGGCGCGCCCGTGGGCTCCGCGCCGCGAGGAGCAGGCCCCGGCGCGAGCGCCCACCGACGCGACGCGTCGATGCCCGAGCGCCGCGAGGTGCGCGACGATCGCCGCCGACCCCTCGTCCACGTCGGCCTCGAGCCGCACCACGCCGGGGATGGCACCGTGGGAGCCGAGCTGCACGATGCGCGCCCGCAGCCGCGTCGCCCCGTCGACCGCCTCCGGCGACAGCGGCGTCGTCACGACGATGCCGTCGACCTGACGCGCGTCGAGCGCCTGCAGCGCGCCGAGGCTGCGCGAGCGGTCCTCGAGCACGCCCGCGACCACCACGTCCATCCCACGCTCGTCGGCCGCCTCCTGCACCCGTGCGGCGAGGCGACCGTCGGCCGGGTTGGCGATGTCGTGCACGACGAGCCCCAGCACGCCGCTCGACCCCATCGACAGGGCACGGGCGGCGGCGTTGGGCGTGTAGCCGAGCCGGGCGACGGCCTCCCGCACCCGGCGCGCTGTCGCGTCGGCGACGGGACGGGGGCCTCCGTTGAGCGTGAAGCTCACGACGGCGGGGCTCACGCCTGCGAGCCGCGCGACGTCGGCACGCGTCGCGCGTCGCGTCGGGCGGGGGTGCATGCCCTCATCCTGCCCGGATCCGGCTTCGGCGTCCGCAGGCGCCGTGCGCGCCGCCCGCACCCGAGGAGGTGCGATCCGCAGCCGGGCGTCCGCGCCCGTCGCCTGGACGCGCACGGCGCGAGGCTCTCGAGGCAGAGCTCCTGCCCATCGGTGGACCCCGCCCCGGCCCGCAGCAGACGCGCGACGGATGCTGGAGCGCCGAACCCTCGCGACCCCATGCGCCGACGACACACGCCTGTAACGAGGATTCCTCTACGTTGAGCGTGGCCCTCGACGATCATCGGGCGGCGTCCGACCCACCCGATGAGGATCCATGACTCGCACGCCCGGCCGCGCGCCGACCCTGCGGCGCCTCGCCGCCCTCGCCATGCCGCTGCTGCTCGCCGGCGGCCTCGTCTCGGCAGGGGCGACCGCCGCCGTCGCCGCACCCGTCGCGGGGGCGCAGACCTCCGGCGACGCGATGTTCCCGAACGTCGGCAACGGCGGGTACGACGCGCTCGACTACGACGTGGCCATCGCCTGGACGCCCGGCGCGACGCTCGCGCTCAGCACCATCGAGGCGACGTCCACCATGACCGCCCGCGCCGAGGGCGAGCTCAGCAGCCTCTCGCTCGACTTCGAGGGCCTCGAGGTCGACGAGGTGACGGTGAACGGGCAGCCGGCCGCCTGGGAGCGCATCGTCAACCCCGCCACGATCACCTTCAAGCTCGTCATCACGCCGGCGACGCCGGTGACGGGCGAGTTCACCACCACGGTCCGCTATCACGGGGTGCCGAGCAGGCACGTCGACGCCGACGGCTCCTTCGAGGGCTGGAACGTCACGAACGACGGCGCGACCATGCTGGGGCAGCCCGTCGGGTCCATGACGGGCTACCCCCACAACAACACGCCCTCCGACAAGGCGACCTACACCTTCACGCTCGACGTGCCGTCGACGATCACGACGCCCGCGGGCACCGCTCCGGCCGCCGCGGTCGGCAACGGCGAGCTCGTCTCGCGCACGCCCTCGGCCGACGGCACGCGCACGACCTGGATCTGGGACCAGCGCGAGCAGATGGCATCCGAGCTCGCCATCATCTCGATCGGCAGGTACGACGTCGTCGAGACGCAGGTCACGCTGACGGACGGACGCGTGATCCCGGCATGGTCGTTCATGGACAGCGCCCTCTCGGCGACGAACAAGACGACCATCCGCGCGCGCATCGACCAGCTCGAGACCATCATCCGCAACCTCGAGACCCTCTACGGCCCCTACCCGGGCAACAGCACCGGCGTCGTCGTGGACACCGTGCCGTCGGGCATCAGCTACGCGCTCGAGACGCAGGATCGCTCGTTCTTCCCTTCGACGCGCTCGGTCGCCGGCAGCACCCTCATCCACGAGCTCGTGCACCAGTGGTACGGCAACAACGTGTCGCCGACGACCTGGACGGACATCTGGATCGCCGAGGGCATGGCCAGCTGGGCCCCGACGTACTACGCGTCGACCGAGGGATTCGGCACCGGCGGCTCGTCCGAGGCCGCGTACTTCGGAGCGTGGGACGACGTGCCCGCGGACGACGCCGTGTGGACCATCCCGCCGGGAGCGCAGACCGACTCGGCGGAGCTCTACGAGTTCCAGACGTACGACCGCGGCGCGCAGCTCTGGGCGGCGCTCCGCGTGGCGATCCGCGACGAGGCGTTCTTCGCGCTGATCGAGGAGTGGCAGACGCGCTACGCGGGCACGAGCAGGACCGGCGCCGACCTCCTCGCGCTCGCCGAGGAGCTCTCGGGCCGCGAGCTCGACGCGTTCTACCAGGACTGGATCCTCGACGCCGACAAGCCCGCGTGGCCGGACGAGGTCGACGTCACGCTCGCCGCGACGGCCGAGACCGAGCCGCTGCAGCGCGGCGACGAGGTCACGTACACGCTGAGCGCGACGAACGTCGGCTACGGACCGCTGGCGGCATCCGTCGTCGCCGTCGACGTCTCCTCGCTCCTCGCGCGGGCCACGATCGACGTCGACGCGCTGCCGGAGGGCGTCACCCTCGAGGGCACGACGCTCACGTGGGCCATCCCGGTGACCCCCGCCGGGTCGCCGCCGCCGTCCGCAGCGGTGACGACCACGTTCACGGCCACGATCGACGACGACGCGTCGGGCGGCACGGTCGACGCGTCGGCCGAGGTCACGAGCCTCGGCGGCTCGTGCGTCGACTGCGTCACGAGCCTCGCGGTCGAGGAGTACGCCGTCGAGGCGGCGGCGCCGATCGTGACCGGCACCCCGCAGGTGGGCGCCGAGCTCACCGCCGTGACCGAGGGCTGGACGCCCGGCACGACGTTCACCTATCGGTGGCTCGTCGACGGCGAGCCGGTGGAGGGTGCGACGGCGAGCACGTTCGTCGTGCCGGCCTCGGCCCTCGGGCTCGACGTCGCGGTGACGGTGACGGGCACCGCCGAGGGCTTCCTGCCGCAGGAGCGCACGAGCGAGGCCGTCGGCCCGATCGCAGCGGCCCCCGTCGAGCCGGAGCCGTCGGAGCCGGTCCCGTCCCAGCCGGTGCCGTCGGCACCCGCGCCGTCGGCACCCGCACCCTCCGCGCCCGCGCCCTCGACCGCCCCCTCCAGCGCGGGGCTGCCCGTGACCGGTGCCTCCGCGGCGCAGGACGCGCTGCCGTGGGCGCTCGCGATGCTGCTCGCGGGCCTCGGCGTCGTCGCCGTCGGTGCCGTGCGGCGCCGGGCAGGTTCGCGCGGCTAGCGCCACGCACGGCGAACGAGGCGGGGGACGGCCGGAGGCATGAGGGAGACACCCCTCACGTCCGCAGGTCCCCCGCCTCGGCGGCCGCTCGACGCTCGCCGCTCCACCGTGTCCGCCGGGAACCCTGGCGGCCCCGCCGAGCCGGTGACGATAGCGCCGCAGGGGGCGGCCGTCCAGGCCACCCGCGCGACCGGTGCGCCCGTGAGGATGAGGACAGCCCCGTTCTCTCGGAAGGAGACATCATGGCAAAGGCCAAGATCGAGCAGGCAGCAGGCTTCAACCCCATCGGCGTCGCCCACGACCTCGGACTCCGCAGCAACCACGCGTACGTCGCGGGCTTCGCATCGGTGGGCATCTCGCTCGCCGCATGGCTCGTGTCGCGCGGCAAGGCGGACGACAGCAAGGCGCAGTCGGACCGGTGGGGCATCTTCATCGGCCACTGGGCGCCGACGTTCTTCGCCATCGGCCTCGCGCTCAAGCACGAGGAGTAGGCAGGCGGAAGGGGCCGCAGCGATCGCTGCGGCCCCTTCGTCATGTCCGGAGCCCGAACGCGCCCGATGCGCGCCGGCTCAGGCCGCGCGCGATGCGAGCGAGCGTGCGAGCCGCAGCCCGGCGTCGGCGGCGTGCTGCTCGGCGGCGGCCAGCCGGTCGAGTGGTCCCAGCCCTCCTTGGGGGTGCCGCCGGGCGCCGTACGAGCCGCCGAGGACGGTGACGAGCACGGCGGAGCGGCCGGCGAGGGCCGTCATCGGCTCATGCCCGTGCTCGAGCAGCCCGGCCGCTGGGCGCACGACGACCTCGACGACCGCGACGCGGCGGCCGTCCGCCAGCGCGACCGCGAGCCGCCGATCCGTCGAGGGTCAGGCATGGGCATCCGGGTAGCGGGGATCGCGAGCGTAGTCCCGTCGGCGCAGCTCGAGCGCCGCGAAGACCTGGGCAGGTGCGTCCGTGCCGACGAGCACGCGCAGTCGGCCGTCGTCCGGGTCGTCCACGTGCGCCATGATCGCGGCGGCCGCCTCGCCCGGGGCCATGCCCAGCGGCTACTCGCTCGAGGGCCAGGGCACCTGGGCCGTGCCGAACGTCGCCAGGCGAAGGCGCTCGTAGGCGGCGTCGGGCTGGCTGAAGCGCATGCTCGCACCGCCCCATGCCGTGTCGAGCGCGCCGGGCTCGACCAGCGTCACGCGGACGCCGTGCTCGCGGACCTCCCCGGCCATCGCCTCGCCGAACGCCTCCAGCCCCCACTTCGTGGCGGCGTAGAGCCCGAGCATGGGCATCGTCCCGGCGGCCCCGACCGACGACACCTGCACGATGTGGCCGCGACCCTGCGCGCGCATGATGGGGATCGCCGCCTGGCTCAGCCACAGCGGCCCGAGCATGTTCGTGTCGACGATCGTCCGCGCCTCCTCCTCGGTCGCCTCCTCGACGGCGCCGACGAGCCCGACGCCGGCGTTGTTGACGAGGACGTCGAGTCCACCCAGCGCCTGCGCCGCTCGCTCGACGGCGGCGCGCGCGGCATCGCGATCGCGGACGTCGAGCCGGAGCACCGTCAGCCGCTCCTGCGTGGGGAGCGGGTGGTCGTTCCGGACCGTCGCGACGACATGGCGTCCTGCGTCGAGCGCCGTGAGCGCGAGCGCGCGGCCGAGGCCGCTGCCGGCACCCGTGATCATCCACCGATCCGAGGTCGTCATGCGACGACCATACTCGAATGTGGACGCTGCGTCTCGTTTCGCACGATACGCTCGCAGCATGGCTCGACCGAGGACGCGACGCATCGTGCACGAGGCGGTCCTGGCCATCGTGGCGGAGCGCCCGATGGCCGCGCTCACGATGGAGGGCATCGCCGCGCGAGCCTCGGTCAGCAAGCAGACCCTCTACCGCACCTGGCCGTCCACGTCGGCGATCCTCTTCGACGCGCTCCTCGCCCGCAGCCTGGACGAGTCCGGCGCGGTCGTGGTGCCTGACTCGGGCGATCTGGCTGCGGACCTCCGACTGCTGATCGCAGGGATGGTGGGAGAGCTGACGGATCCCGTGCACGGGGCGCTGCTCCGCGCCGTGACGGCCGACATCCTCGGAGACGAGGCGCTCGCGGCGCAGCACCGAGAGCTGCTGCTGCGGCCGCAGCTCGCGGCGATCGCGGATCGCCTCGCGCGAGCGGGCGTCACCGACGCCGAGGACGCAGCCGAGCTCCTGGTCGGGCCCGTGCTGCACCGATGGCTGCTGCGCACGCGACGGTTCGACGAGGCATGGGTCGCGGCGCACGTCGGACGCGTCCTGCGAGCCGTCGCGCTCGCGTAGTCAGGGGCGCGTCGACGCCGGGGCCGCGTCGACGCGGTGCCAGTCGCCGTCGACCTCGACGATCGCGCCCGCCTCCGAGAAGGCGCGCAGCCAGCCCTCCATGGGCCAGGTTCCCCAGCGCTCGGCGTAGCGGCGGCCGTTGCGCAGGATGTCGTCGAGGTGCTGCCAGGGCGGCGCGCTCGTGGGGTGGTGCTGGTGGTAGGCGTGGGCGCCGCCGACCCAGACGAGCGGCACGCCGGCCGAGGCTGCGCGCATCGCGAAGTCGGTGTCCTCGCCGCCGTAGCCGACGTAGCCCTCGTCGAAGCCGCCGATGCGCGACCACGCGTCGGCGGTCGCGGCGAACGACAGCGACCAGAACAGCACCTGCTGCGCGGGGGTGGCCTCGACGAGGTCGCCGTCGGGCGGCGACGGCCTCGCCGCATGCGGCGCGGTGAGCGGTCCGAGGTCGGTGTCGACCTCGACGACGACGCCCTCGGGCAGGTAGGTGACGGGGCCGGCGTGCAGGCCGTCGGCGCGCAGGCGCATCGCCTGCTCGTACCGCGGCAGGAGCGCGTCGCCGGGCACGCAGTCGGCGTCGAGCAGCACCAGCCGGTCGCAGCCGGCGGCGATCGCGGCGGCGACGCCCGCGTTGCGTCCGGCGGCGAGCCGCAGGCCGTGCGGGTGCGGCGGCACGTGCACGAGCATCGCGCCGTCGAAGTCGTGCGGTGCCGGATCGGGATCGAGCCACACGACGATGCGCAGCACCTCGGCGGCGTGCGCGCGCAGGCGAGCCTGCTGGCGGGCGACGTGCAGCTCGCGTGCCGACGAGGCGAGGGTGATGGTCGCCGTGCTCATGCGGTCCTCCGGACGCCGTCGATCGCGGCGGCGGCGCGCTCGGCGGCACCGTCGACACGCCACTGCGACCAGTCGGGCCGCAGCGCCCGGGCGCGGGCGAGCAGGTCGGTCCAGTCGAGCTCGGCGCTCGCGTGCGCCGTGATGGCGAGTCCGCGGCGCGCGAGCGCCGCCGCCGTGCGCTCCTGCTCGTCGAACGGCCTCGGCCGCGGCAGCACGACCGCGCGTGCGCCGGCGGCCGCGACGTCGGCGATCGCGTTCTGCCCCGCGGCGGTCACGACGACCTCGGCGCCGCACAGCGACGCCCACGGATCGGGCGACCAGCGCTCGTGGTCGAGCACCTCCCACTCCCAGCCGGGCGTGCCCTCCATCGCGTGCTCGATCGTCGCTCGCCACAGGTCGTCGCGGGCGCCGCCGCCGAGGGCCAGCACGCGCGACGGGGTCGGCTCCGAGGCTCGGGAGCGGCCGGCGAAGCGCGAGATGCCGCCGACGTGCACGAGGCCGGGGCCGTCGTCGCCCGGCCACGGCGCGATGGCGAGGTCGGCGAGGCGACGGCCGAGCACGTGGGGCTCGTCGATGCGCTCGCCCGGCTGCACGACGAGCGCGACGCGGCGGCCGAGCAGGCGCGCGAGCATCGTGACCTCGACCGAGACGTCGACGACCATGGCCTCGAACGACGGCAGCAGCGCCGCGATTGCGGCGAGCCTGCGCGCGTGTCCGCCATGGCCGACCGGTGCCCAGTGGAGCAGGCCGGAGGCCGTGGGCTCCGCACCGGCGGGATCCCCGCCGCCCTCGTCGGCGTCGTCGCGCTCGAGCAGCACCCACTCGGTGTCGGCGGGCAGGTCGACGGGCCGCGGCAGCGAGCTCAGCACCGTGACGGGGCCGGGCACGTGCGGTCGCACCGCGAGCATCCGGGTGAGATGCCCCATGCCGTGGTGGTGGACGTACCAGCCGATCACGACGCGACCGCGGCGGCGTCCGAGCGTGCCGCGAGCGACGCGTGCCGCGAGAGCATGGCATCCAGGTCGGCACGGCGGGCGGTCGCCGAGAAGCGCTCGAGCGCGTGCTCGCGGATGCGGCGGCGCTCCGATCGGGGGATGGCGAGCAGCTCCTGCGCGGCGGCGGCGAGCGCGTCGACGTCGTCGGGTGGCACGAGGCGCGTGCCGGGCAGGCCGTCGAGCACCTCGACGACGCCGCCGCGCGCGAAGCTCGCGACGGGCGTGCCGGTGATGAGCGCCTCGGCGAGCACGAGCCCGAACGGCTCCTCCCATCGCGGCGTCACGAGCGCGACGCCGCTGCCGCCGACGAGCCTCGCGAGGCGCGATCGGCGCAGCGCGCCGATGTGGCGCACGCCGTGGCCGACGTGCGGCGCGATGCTGCGCTCGAAGTAGTCGACGTCGCCGACCCGACCGGCGAGCGTGAGCGGCCGGCCGAGCAGGCGGGCGGCCTCGATCGCGAGGTGCGGGCCCTTCTCGGGCACGATGCGGCCGAACCAGATCGGGTCGGCGCCGCCACGGCCGAACGGCCACGCGTCGGGGTCGACGACGTTCGACTGCACCGTGGCGTCGACGCCGAGCGCGCGCCACTCACCGGCGGTGTGGCTGCTGACGGCGAGGAAGGCGTGGGCGGGGCCGGCCTGCGCGGCGGCATCGACGAGCTCGGGCAGCGGCGGCGTGTGCAGCGTCGTGAGCATCGGGATGCCGTGCGAGCCCGAGCTCGCGACGGGCAGCGGATGCAGGCTGTGGTTGTCGATGACGTCGAACGCGCGCGGGTCGCGCTCGAGGCGGTCGACGAGCCGTGCGAGCACGGCGGCGACCTCATCGACGTAGCCGGGCGGGTAGGCCTCGTCGGAGGTGACCGGACCCGTCCAGGCGACGGATGGCAGCCGCAGCTCGACGGGCGTCTCGTCGAGGAAGTCGGAGCCGTGCGACGCGACGAGCGTCACCCGGTGCCCTGCGGTGCGCAGCGCGTGCACGCGATCCCACACGGCCGCCTCGAGGCCACCGGCGTGCGGTTCGGCGATGGGGTGACGCGAGGGCGCGATGACGAGGATGCGGAGGCGTTCGGTTCGGTGCGGCGCGATCACCGCTGGTACTCGCTCATCACTGCACGGTACTGCGACGCGTGCTGCTCCTGCGTGGCTTTGCGCTCGTCGCGGCGATGATGCAGTCGGGTTGCGACGAGGGCGACGCGCTCGGCCGATCCGACGCGCGTCGCGGCCTCGATCGCACGCCGCGCGACGACCGCGGAAGGCGTCGCGGCGTCGAGCCCGTGGTAGTCGCCTGGGTGCTGCTCGGCCATCGGCAGGTGGCTGGGTCCGACGACGGGCACGCCGCGGTCGAAGCACAGCTCGACCCAGCCGGAGTGCGTGCCGTGCGCGTACGGCAGCCAGGCGACGTCGAGCGCGTCGATCTCATCGAGCAGCGCGTCGTCGTCGGGTCGCGCCCTGCGCACGAGCGTGCAGTCGACGCGGCCGGCGAGCATCCGCTCGATCGCGGCCTCGGCCTCCGCGTCGCGCGTCGTGGCGTTGAGGAGCACGCGCCCGGCAGCGGGCACGCCGCCTGCGCGCAGCCCGCCGAGCGCCTCGAGCAGCGATGCGATGGTCGCGACGCCGTCGATGTTCGGGCGCAGGTCGCGCAGGTGCACGCCGATCGTGAAGGCGCCGCGCATGCCGAGCGCCGGAGGGGGAGCGTCGTCGAGCAGCGTCGGATGCGGGATGACGGTCGCCTCGCGGCCCCACGTGTCGCGGATGCGGCGTGCGGCGCTCGGCGTGAGGGTGAGGAGCCTCGTGGCGCGCGGCACGAGCACGTCGAGGTCGCGCCGGTGCTCCTGCTGGTCGGTCAGCTGCGGGTTCTCGAGGTCGTGCACCGTGAACACGAGCGGGATGCGCAGCTCGTCGAGCGCATCGACCGCGCCCTCGAGGCGGCCGGTGGGCAGCGACTCCATGCCGAAGTGCACGTGCATGACGTCGAATCGGTCGGCGTTGGCGCGGATCCACGCCGCGTCGAGCATCGCCGGCGGCCACCACCGCTCGGGGTGCGCGGGGTCGACGATCGGGTCGGGCAGCGTGACGACGGTGCCGTCGGCCTGCGTGATGGCGCGCACGTACGGGTGCGCGCCGGGGATGGCGGCCACGCGGATCGGCGGGGTCGAGCGCATGGGATGCTCCTTCGGCGGCGGGAGCGGGCCGTCTGGCGGCTTCGGCGCCGGGGTCGAGGCGGGACGGCAGCCTCGCTCCCAGGATACCGCCTCGGGCCCCGTCGCCCCGGCCTCGCCGCGGACGTCGTAGCGTCGAGGGGGACGAGGGAGATGCGGACGTGAGCGACGACGCGCGCAGGCGGCACTACGCCGACTTCTACGACGGGGTCGACGAGGATGCGGGACCGCTCGGCGTCGTGCTCGGCAACTGCCAGGCCGAGTCGCTGCGGCTCGCGATCGACGGTGCCGGCGCCCGGTTCGTGCGCGTGCCGGCGGTGCACGAGCTCGTCGCGGACGACCTGCCGCACCTCGAGCGGCTGCTCGGTCGCGTCGAGGTGCTCGTGGCGCAGCCCATCCGCGACGACTACCACGGCCTGCCGCTCGGCTCGCGGCAGGTGCTCGCGCGCACGGCGGCCGCGCGCACGGCGATCGTGCCGGTCATCCGCTTCGCGGGCCTGTACCCGTGGCAGGCGATCGTGCGGCCGCCCGCCGACCCGTCGCTCGTGCCGCCCGTCGTGCCGTACCACGACCTCCGCGTGCTCGCCGAGGCTGCTGGATCGCCGCTGCCCCCCACGGCGTCGGCCGAGCGCATCCGCGCCGTGGGGGCCGCATCGCTCGACGAGCTGCGTCGCCGCGAGCGGCACCACGACGCCGTGGTGATCTCCGACGCGCTCGAACGGCCGGCGTTCGCCGCCATGCGCACGCTCAACCATCCCGGCAATCCCGTGTGGGAGGCGCTCGCCGAGCGCGTGCATGCGCACCTCGGCCTCCCCGGCGCGACGCAGCAGCTCCCGCGGCAGGTGCTCGACGCCATCCATGCGCCGCGCGAGCGATCCGTCATCGAGGCGTGGGGGCTCGACGACGAGCCCGTCGAGCACTGGATCGTGGGCGGCGGCGTCGTCGAGGTCGAGCGCGTGCGGGCGGCGCACCTCGACTGGTACCGCGAGCATCCCGAGGTGGTGTCCGCGGGCCTCGCGCGTCACGCGGCGACGCTGCAGGAGCTCGCCCGATGACGGCCGTGCCGCTGCTGGTGCACCGCGGCGACGAGCAGCACGGCGTCGACCGCTACGCCCGCGAGGTCGCAGCCGCGGTCGCCCGCGCTCGCGACGACGCGCGGCTCGTGCTGCCGGCCGACGTGCCCGACGGTGCAGCCGTGCACGTGCACTTCACCGATCGGCTGTGGGGCTCGTCGCCCGGCGACGCCGCCGAGGCGATCGAGCGGATCGCGGCTCGCGGACCCGTGACGGTGACGCTGCACGATCTGCCGCAGCCCTCCGACGGCGAGGCGAGCCTCGCGCGTCGCTCGGATGCGTACCGCCGCGTCGTGCGGGCCGCGTCGGCCGTCGTCTGCAACAGCAGGCACGAGCTCGCCCTGCTGCGCACGCACGTGGATGCCGAGGCCGACGCGACCGTCGTGCCGCTGCCGTGCGAGCAGCCCGACGAGGCGCCGCGGCCGGCGACCGTGCGCCGCGAGATCGGCGTGCTCGGCTTCTTCTACCCGGGCAAGGGGCACCGCGAGGCGGTCGTCGCGTCGGCGACGCTCGCCGACCCGTTGCCGGTCACGGCGATCGGTCGCGCCGCGCCCGGCCATGAGCGCGAGCTCGCCGCGCTCGTCGCCGAGGCCGCCGAGCAGGGCGTCGCCGTGACGAGCACGGGCTTCCTCGACGACGACGCGCTGCGCGCCGCGGCACGGTCGGCGCTCGTGCCGGTCGTCGCCCACCGCCACGTGTCGGCATCCGGCTCCCTCACCGCATGGACCGCGGCCGGCAGGCGCCCGATCGTCGTGCGCAACGCGTACTTCGACGAGATGGCGGCGCTGCGCCCCGGCACGATGTGGATCGTGGAGGAGTCGGGGCTCGCCGGCGCCATAGAGCTCGCGGCCCGCGTGCCGGAGACGACGTGGCTGCAGCCGGGCTCCGGCGTCTCGCCGACGATCGACGACGTCGCGGAGGCGATGCTCGCGCTGTGGGATCGCGCATGACGGCGCCGTTCGGCATGCCGCTCGTCGGCAACGACTGGCGCGACGCACCCGTCGACGACGCGCCTCGGTCCGTCTCGGTGATCGTCGCGCACTACGACCAGCAGGCGGAGCTCGACCGCACGATCGCAGCCCTCCGGCGGCAGACGCATCCGCGCCACCTGCTCGAGATCGTCGTCGCCGACGACGGCTCGCCCACCGCCCCCGTCGTGCCCGACGACGTCGTGCTCGTGCGGCAGGCCGACGAGGGATTCCGCCTGGCGGCGGTGCGCAACCTCGGCGTCCGCGCCAGCAGCGGCGACGTGCTGTGCTTCCTCGACGCCGACACGACCCCCGAGCCCGAGTACGTGGCCCGCATCGCCGCGCTGCCCTCGGCGGCGCCCGACGTCGTCGCGGTCGGCCGCCGCCGGCATGCGGACCTCGCCGGCGTGCCCCACGACGCCCCCGTCGAGGTGGCGGGCCCGGCGCACGCGATCGACGAGCCGGCGTGGCTCGCCGACGCCTACGCCCGCTCGCATGACCTCCTCGACGCCGATGCCCGCTCGTACCGCTTCGTCATCGGCGCCGTCGTCGCCTGCTCGCGCTGGCTCCTCGACGACGTCGGCGGCTTCGACGAGTCGTTCGCGACCTACGGCGGCGAGGACTGGGAGTGGGCGCATCGTGCCTGGTCGCGCGGCGCCGCGCTCGCGCACGTGCCCGACGCGATCGCCTGGCACGACGGACCCGACTGGGCGGGCCGCGACGAGGGCGAGCGACGACGCAGGAAGAACGTCGAGACGACGACGCTCGCGCGCACGATCGGCGTCCCGGGCTCGGCGCCGCGGGCGCTCGCGATCGCGCCGCCCGACGTCGTGGTCGTGCTCGCCTCCGCCCCGTCGCTCGCCGCCGCCATCGTGTGCGTCGACGGCATGCTCGCCGTGTTCCCGACGGCGCGGGTGGTCGTGCCGCGGCACGTGCACGAGGCGCTCGCCGCCGACGCTCGCATCGTCGGCGAGGTCCCGCGCGACCACCGGGCGACGGTGACGCTCGCCGTGCCCGTGCTGCTCGGCGATGCGGCATCGGCCGCGCTGCGTGCTGCGGTCGAGACGACCGGCGACGGCGAGGTGGGTGAGGTCGAGCTCGGCGAGGCGATCACGATCGCGGCGGTGCGCGCCCACGAGCGCGACCGTCGCTGGGGCCGGCCGACGGGGTGGCGCACCGAGCGCCTGACCGTCCCCGACGTCCTCGTGCTCGACGACGAGCCCGACCTCGAGGCGTACCTCGGCGGCTGGTGGCCGCCGAGGTCGTGAGCGCGCGCGAACGCGGTCGCCGCAGGCCGACCCGCCGTCAGCGCCCGTCGCGCACGGCGCGGGCGAAGGCCTCCACGTGCTCCGCGAGCGACCGGATGCGCCGCTCGACGGCCGCGTGCACGTCGAAGCCGACGTAGGCGATCGTCGGCTGCCTGCGGACGTTCACCGAGCACTCGAAGCGCGCGCACGCGAGGGTGCCCACCGAGTCGCCGCGCTTGCCCGCAGCGCCTGCGCGCCTCGCGGAGAAGCCGACGACGTCGTTCGGCAGCGTCACGTCGTCGCACCACGCGCACTGCGGCCGCGCGCGCGGGGGCTGCTCGACCTGCGCGAGCACGATGCCGACGGGCTCGCCGTCGACCTCGGCCACGAGGTAGCCGGCACGCGGGCGCTTCGCGTCGCGCCAGCCGAGGTACTCGAGGTTCGCCCAGTCGGGATCGGGGATGCCGGGCATCGGGATGGCGGCGCGCTCGCGCTGCGAGACGTTGACGAAGAGGGCGCGAAGGCGCGCCTGGTCGAGGGCATGCATGGTGGTTCCTGTTCGCGGGTCCCGCGGGTCGCGGGACGGGTGGGGAGCAGCAGGGCCGATGGCATCCTGCGTGCCAGGGCACGGCCGGCGGGGCATCCGATGGATGCGGCCGCGCAGCCGGTCGCGAGATCGCCCCGCCCGGCGTCGCCTGGGCGGGTCGATCGGGCGGCTACCCGAGGTCGGCGGATGCTCCGCCGACGACCTCCCCACGCCCCGAGGGCGTCGCGCTGGCACCGTGCATGCCTCCACGCTACGCCTCGTCGGCGCGATGCGGGAAGCCGTCGCCGCCGCGCGCAGCGGAAGGCTACGCCTGCGTCTCGGCGAACCGCGCGATGGCGGCATCGGCGTCGTCGCCGCTCAGGCCCGCCCTGCCCACGAGGAAGCCTCGGGCGAGCGAGGGGTCGCCCGTGCGGAGGGCGCGGAAGGCGCGCTCCGCCTCGTGGACGGCGTCGGGGGTCAGCGCGCCCGACGCGCCGAGGTCGTCGGCGAGCTCCTGGGCGGTGTGCACCCCGAACGCGGTGCGGACGGCGGGCGGGAGCGGGTATGCGGCGTACGATCCGAGATCCATGCGCCGACGCTAGGCGTGCCGGCCGGACGCGGTGGAGCCCCTTGCGAGACCGCGCGTCGACCGCCTCCCGCTACGCGAGCGTGCCCCGCCAGACGCTGTCGCCGCTGTGCGTCGGGTCGCCGTCGAGCTGCTCGATCGACACGTCGACGATCGGGAACTCGTCGAGGTCGAGGTCGTCGGGCAGCACGTACTCGCCCGAGGTGCCGTCGAGGATGCCCAGGTTGACCATGCCGACGACGTCGGGATCGATGAGCCACACGTCGAGGTAGCCGCCCTCGGCCGTCGGCAGTACGTCGGCGTCGATGACGAGCACGCGATGGCCGTCGCGCTCGACGATCTCGGCCGAGGCGCCGTCGAGGCCGTCGGTCAGCGGCTCGAGCGGCACGCTCGCGAGCACGGTGTCGGCCGGCGGACGCTGCGACGCCCAGACGCCGATGCCGACGCCTCCGGCGATGACGAACGCCGTCACGGCGCATGCGGCCAGCAGCGCGCGGCCCGAGAAGCGACGTCGACGGCCGCGGCGCGGCGGGCGGACGAGGGTCCGCTCGCCGTCCACGCCACCGATGCGGCCCGTCACGACGTCGCCCGACGCGTCCGCCGGATCCGCGGCCCTCGCCGCCTGCGGACCCGCGGCGTCGCCCGCGGGCACCTGGTCGGGCACGTCGGGTGCGGGCGAGCCGGGCTCGACGGTCGCGACCTCCGCCGCGATGCGATCCCACAGCCCCGGTGGGAGCACGACGGGCTCGACGGAGTCCACGCGGAAGCGCGACACGGTGCGCTGCAGCGCGGCGAGGTCGTCGGCGCACTGCTGGCAGACGCGCAGGTGCTCGTCGATCGGGCCGACGCCGTCGACTCGCGAGGCCGCGCGCCAGGCGAGGTCATCATGCGGGATGTGCTGCATGGGTTCCCTCCCAACGGTCTCGGAGTCGACGCAGCGTGCGCGACAGGTGGCTCTTCACGGTCCCCACGGGGAGTTCGAGGCGGTCGGCTATCGCGGATGCCGAGAGGTCCTCGATCACGGCGAGTCGCACGATCGTGCGTTGCGGCTCATCCATGCTCGCGAGGGTCTCCTCGACGAGGATGCTGCCCGCCACGAGCTCCGGGACGTCGTCCGCATGGGCGCCGTCGGCACGGTCGAGGGCGTCGGACGGATCGACGGCGCGCTCGTGCGCGATGGCCGCCGAGCGGAAGTGGTCGGCGATGCGGCGGCGCGCGATCGCGACGATCCATGCGCCGAGCGGGCCGGCGGTCGGGTCGTAGCGATCGCGGGAGCGCCACGCGGAGACGAAGGTCTGCTGCACGACGTCCTCCGCATCCGCTCGGTCCATGACCCGGCATGCGAGCGCGAGCACGAGCCCGCCCCAGCGCTCGTAGGCGAGGCGCAGGCCGACGTCGCTCGACTCGGTCGCGAACGCGAGACCGATGGCCTCGTCGTCCTCCCCAGTCGCCGTCTGCGCCGTCACGGCGCCACCGTATCCCACGGCCGAGCCATCACGACTCGACGGGGACGGCGGTCGCCACGAGGTTGTCCTCGTAGGCTCCCGCCACGGGATCCCAGTCGCCTGCGCACGTGATGAGCCGCAGCACGGGAGGCCCGTCGCGCGTGAAGAGGTCGTCGAGCGGCAGGCGCTCCTTGCCGAGCTGCTCGACGGTGTCGACGCGGTACTGGAGGACGGCGCCGCTCGCCGTCGTCACCTCGACGACCGCGCCGGGCTCGACGTCGAAGAGCGCCGCCATGGGCGCGGGGCCGATGTTCGAGTCGACGTGCCCGGACAGCACGGACGATCCGGCGGCGCTGCCGGGCTCGGGGCCGTACTCGTACCAGCCGACCTCGGAGACGAGCTCGGGCACGTCCATCTGGCCGTCGTCGCGGACGCCGACGGGCACGACGACGAGGTCGAGGCCGACGTCGGGCACGCGCACCGAGACGGGCGCGTCGACCGCGGCGGCCTGCTGCGCGCCGATGCCGGCATCGGAGCGACCGACGGGTGCCGCGGGCGTGGCGGGGGCGGGGGATGCCGTCGTCGGCGCGGGGGAGGCGGACGCGCTCGGTGCGACGGGAGGCGCCGCGTCGAGCATGGGCTGCGGATTCGAGAGGCCCTGCGCGCCGACGACGATGCCGACGACGGCGAGCACGAGCGCTCCTGCGCCCGCGGCGACCGCCGCGATGCGTCGTCCCTGCCTGGCCATGCGTGCATCCTCTCGACGTCGTGCGACATGCGGAGCCCGGGCCCCCGCGCTGGGATCGCGGGAGCCCGGGTGGTCGTGCGTCAGCGCTGCTGCGCCGTGGCGACGGCCGGTCGGCGCGCTGCCACGAGGGCGGCGATGCCGAGGAGGCCGGCGATCGCGAGCACGATGCCCGCGATGCCGCCGGCGGTCGCGTCATCCGCTGCGCCACCGAGTCCCGAGGGGACGCCGGCGGGTGCGCTGTGCGCCTGCACGGTCTGCACGGCGAGGGCGAGCGTGCCGTCCTCGGCGCTGCCCCACGCGGTCACGATGGTGTTCGTGCCCTCTGCGAGGTTCAGGTCGGCCGGGCCGATCACGACGTCCTCGGTGCCGGCGAGCACCACGTCGGCCGTCACGGCGCCCGCTGCGGTCTCGAGCGAGGCCTCGTTCGGGTTCACGATGCCCTCGACGACGGGCGTGCCACCGGCGCGCACGTCGACGGCGGGAGCCGCGGCGAGGTGTCGCACCGTCAGGCGAGCCTGACCGGCGGCCACGGGCTCGGTGTCGTTGACGAACGCGCCCAGCGTGGGCGTGCCGTCGGCCGTGAGGTGCGCGACGAGCGTGATGTTCGCGTTCGCGGGCACCTGGACGTCCATGGCCTCGATCGCGGGCGTCGCCGTCGCAGGGTCGTCGCCGTCGGCGTACACCTGGATGTCGTACGCGCCGGGCGCGAGCATGAGCGGGTCCGTGAGCGTGCCGGGCACGAAGTCGGGCACCGTCTCGGCGCCGTTCACGTACACGTCGACCGTGAGGCCGGGAACTGCGTGCAGCACCGACACCGTCGCGTCGCCCTCTGCGGCGAGCGCGGGCGCGGCGCCCAGCGCGGACATGGCGAGGATGGCGGCTCCGCCGATCGCGAGCTTGCCCTTCATGTGCGTCTCCTGTCTCTGGGGAGGCGCACGTCGCGCGCCACCTTCACCCCCATATCGGGGGAGAGGGGCGGATCGGTTGCAGCGGAGGCGGCGCTCGCCATCCCGGGCGTGTCGCGCGGTCTCGCGAGTCGATCCGGAGGCAGTCCCGCCGTGCCGCGGTCGGTCGCCCTACGCTTGCCGCCGTGCAGCACGACGCGACGGGCGATGGGGCGATCCCCTCCGTGGCGCTCGCGCGGCGCCTCGTGATCCGGTCGTCGATCGCGACGGCGGCGTGGCTCGCGCTGGCGGCCGCGCTCGTCGCGGCGGCGGCCGCGGTGCTCGTGGCCGTCCTGGCTGGCGACGCCCCGGGGTTCGTCGCGCTCCTCGCACCCGCGATCGCCTGGTGCGGTGCGTGGACCGGCCTGCCGCCGGTCGTGGTCTGGCGCCATCGCCGGCGCATCCTCGCGGCCGCCTCCGCTCCGTCGCCGTCGGAGCGCGCGATGGCGACGAGGCTCGTTCGGGTTCGGCTGCGATGGTCGGCGCAGGGCGTCACTGGCGTCGAGCTCGCCGGCCTCGCCCCGACGGCAGGGGCTCGCTTCGTCGAATCCGGCGCGCCGCCGGTGCTGCACCTCGTCGCCGTGGCGCTCGTGCTCGTCGTCGTCGTGCTGGCCGCGGTCGTCGGGGTCTGAGCGTGCCGCGCGTCGCGCGGCGTCAGCGGCGCCCGATCGCCCGCGCCGCTGCCTGCTCGTGCGCGCGCACGAGGCGGCGCTCCTGCGCCTCGGCGCGGCGCACGAGGGTCTCGAGGTCGATGCCGTCGACAGCCTCCGCGACCTGCAGCGCCCGCCATCCGGTTCGTTTCGCGCGCACCATGGTCAGCAGCGCCTCGAGCTCGACGAGGTCGGTCGTGGGGGAGCGGCGCAGCACGGCGCCGTTGCCCTTGAGGCGGCCGAGGCGCTCGCCGATCGCGACGCCGATCGGCGCGATGCGGTGCCTGCGCACGCGGGCGCTGCGGAGGATGCGCCGCTCGGTGCGCAGATCCTCGCGCACCTGGGCGGCGAGCTGCGCGAGGTCCGAGCCCCACGGTCGGCTGCGGTGGCTGCGCGCGGCACGCTCGAACGCGCGCACGCCCGCGTGGGCGCCGAGCTCGTGGTCGCGGAGGTACACGGCGAAGGGTCGTCGGGATCGCATGGTGCGAGCATCCCCCGCCCGGTGCGAGCGCGCAGGGCCCTTGCGCGCGCTCCGGGACGCTGGCAGGGCGCTCGACGGCGAGCGTCGTGCGCTGCGCCGACGTCATCGATGCCTGGGCACGCCCTTCAGCATGCGGTCGACCGGGTTCCTCGCACCGTGCACGGCGACGCCCACGAGGTCGAGCTCCGCGCCGGCAGCGGCCGCGACGACCTCGCGATTCGCTGCGTCGTGCCCGGTCGCGAACATCCCCCGGTCGTAGACGGCGACGCGCATGGCTCGGGCGACCGCCCGCTCCCGCACGCGCCGCAGCGCGTCGGCGTCGCCCTGCAGCACGGTGATCGGCTGACCGAGCATCGGGAGGTAGGCGGCGCCGTCGGCATCGACGTACGGCTCGCCGAGCAGGTCGGGGTCGGATGCGACGCCGCTCGCGAGGAAGGCCGCGACGTTCGCCGCCTGCCAGGGCTCGAGGGCGTCCAGCAGCACGAGGGCGATGCGGGTGGGGAAGCGCACGGAGTCGTCGACCATGCCCCCATCGTCGGCGTCGTGCGGGTCGGCCGTCTTGTACGTTCCTCGCATGGCGCACGACACATGGATGCGCGCGTGGCGCCCCCGCGTGCCGGGCGTGCGCGAGGTGCTCCATGCGCGCATGACCGACCACGCGTATCCCGCGCACGCGCACGCCGACTGGGCGCTCATGCTCGTCGACGAGGGTGCGGTCTCGTACGACCTCGGCGGACGCGCACGCATCGCCGACCGCTCGCGTGCGACGCTGCTCCCGCCCGGCGTCGCGCACGACGGGCGAGCCGCGTCCAGGGCCGACGGCTTCCGGAAGCGGGTGGCCTACCTCGACGCGTCGTGGCTGTCGGCCACGCTCGCCGGCGCCGTCGTGGATCGACCGGACCGCGACGACCTCGTCGCCGAGACTCGGATGCTGCACCGGGCGCTCGCGACGCCGGGCGCCGAGCTCGCGGCCGAGGGGATGCTCGTCGAGCTGTCGGGGCGGTTCGCGGCGTCGCCGGGTGCCGCCATCGCCTCCGTGCGCGACCCCGCGCTCGCCCTGCGACTGCGAGACCTGCTCGAGGACCGGCTCGTCGACGGCGTCCCGCTCGCCGAGGCGGGGCGGCTGCTCGGCGCGCATCCCGCGCACCTGTCGCGGTCGTTCTCGGCCGCGTTCGGCATCCCTCCCCACCGCTACGTCACGGGCAGGCGCGTCGACCTGGCGCGGCGCCTCCTGCTCGGCGGCCACCCGCCCGGCGAGGTCGCGGCGGCCGCGGGCTTCCATGACCAGGCGCACCTCACGCGGCACTTCCGGCGGGTGCTCGGCACGACGCCGGCCCGCTTCGCGGGCTCGGGCGCACGGGCCACGCGGGCCTGAGAGGCGCCCGACGGGCAGACCTGCCCATGGAGCCATCGCGTCGCGACCGGCAGGATGCACAGGCCCCCTCGCCGCATCCTCGCGTCATCGAACGGAGCCCCTCATGGACAGCAACCTCCTCGGCCTCATCGCCATCGGCGTCCTCCTCGTCATCATCGCCCTGACGGCGCTCCGGTACTGGGGCCGTCGTCGGCTGCGCGAGGTCGCGGCGGAGCGGAGGGTGACCGCCGTGCCCGACATGCTGCAGGCGTTCGGGCGATCCATCGTGCTCGGCACGGACCCCGCGCGCGCCACCGCGCTCGTCGAGGCGCTGCCGAAGCGGAAGGCGAAGCCGCTGGGCGACGGCACCTGGGGCATCGACTACGTCACGAAGCGCGACGTCGTGATCGCGGTGCGACCCACCGCCGACGGCTCCGAGATCCTCGTCACGTCGCTCGTCGAGCACTCGGGCTTCCCGCAGGGGCTCGTGCCCTGGCAGGCCTTCGCCACGAAGGTCGAGGAGGCGGCCGGCGCCGCGGGCATCCCCGTACGACGCGGCCAGCACGGCTTCCGCTTCGCGCCTCCGCCGGCGAACACGCTCGAGCACGGCGCCTGGGTCGTCACGCCCTGACGGGCTCGGACCTCGTGCGCGCCGTCAGATAGAAGCGGTGCGCCGTGATGACGAGCGCGAGCCACGCGAGTCCCAGCACGAAGCCCGCGAGCACGTCGGTGAACCAGTGGTGGCCGAGGAAGACCCGCGTGAAGCCGATGACGACGACGTAGGCGAGCGCTGCGAGGCCGATCGCGATCCGCGCGCGCTGGCTCGTGCGGCGCAGCATGACGAGGTAGGCGATGACGCCGACGATCGCGACCGCGTTGAGGGTGTGCCCGCTCGGGAACGACTCCGACAGCTCGAGCGGCGGCACCGCGTCGGAGTGCGGCGGGCGCACGCGATCGATGAACCGCTTGCCGACGATCGTGAGGAGCACGGACACCGCGCCCGTCGTGGCGATGAGGACGACGGGCGTCCACGACCTGCGCCGCAGGGCGAGGGTCGTCATCGCGATGAGCGCGATGATCGGCATGCCGATCGTGCCCGCGGTCTGCGTCACGACCGTGAGGGTCGCGTCGAGCGCGGGGGAGCGCAGCCCGAGCAGGTCGTCGAGCAGCGGGCGGTCGACGCCGGCGACGCCGCGGCTCGTGGTGATCGACCCGTAGATGAGGATGACGATCGCGGCGGCGACGACGAGCACCACGACGGCGACGACGAGCGCGAGCGCGAGCGCCGCGTAGGGCCCCGAGCGGCGCGCGACCGTGCGTGCACCCTCGGCCGTCGCCTCGCCGAGCGGTCCGCGCCAGCGCGTGAGGTCGACGGTGCCGATGCTCGTGTCGTGCCTGCGCTCCCCGGTGACACCGGCCTCGTCGGAGGTCGGGCGGGTGATGGATCCGTCGCTCATCGGCTCAGGATGCTGCATCCTCGCGCCGCTGCCAACGGGGATGCGCCGACTTGCATGCTGCGCCGCGCGCGCCTGGCGCATATCAGCGGTGCGTGATATGCACGGGGCATGCAGTCGTTCGCCACCCTCGCCGATCCCGTGCGACGCCGCATCGTCGAGGTGCTCGCGGACGGCGAGCGATCGGCCGGAGCGATCGGCGCCATCGTGC
Organism: Agrococcus versicolor; assembly: GCF_039531815.1. Classification (NCBI taxonomy): domain Bacteria; kingdom Bacillati; phylum Actinomycetota; class Actinomycetes; order Micrococcales; family Microbacteriaceae; genus Agrococcus; species Agrococcus versicolor. The sequence continues at coordinate 671,125 of NZ_BAAAQT010000008.1, forward strand.
AGCCCGCGTTCGGCATCACCCAGCCCGCGGTGTCGAACCAGCTGCGTGCGCTGCGCGAGGCCGGCGTCGTCGAGGTCGAGGCGCACGGCTCGCACCGCATCTACCGCCTCGCGCCCGGCGCGTTCGACGACGTCGCCGCATGGGTCCAGCGCTACGCGGCGCTCTGGCCGCAGCGGCTGGACGCGCTCGAGACCGAGCTCGCGCGCGGGCGACGCGCATCCGCACCCGCCGCACCCGCATCCCGTCGCTCCGCGTCCGACGCCGAGGAGGCATCCGCATGACCACCACCGAGGGCGTCGTCCGCGCGCTCACCGGCTCGCGCGAGCACCCGACCGTCGACGTCGAGCGTCGCGTCCCCATGTCGCCGGCCGCCGTGTGGGACGCGCTCGTGCAGCCCGACCGTCTCGCGCGCTGGCTCGGCACGATCGAGGGCGACGTGCGCCCGGGGGTCGGCGACGCCTTCGGGCTGCGACTCGGCGATGCCGTGGGTGATCGCGCCGACTGCACGCTGCTCGCCTGCGAGCCCGGGCGCAGCATCACGATCGCCTGGCGGTGGGAGGGCGAGCCCGACAGCGTCGTCCACGTCACGGTCGAGCCGAGCGACGACGGCTCGGTGCTGCGGCTGCGGCACGAGCTCGTCGCCCCGCAGCCGATCGCCGACTACGGCGCCGGGTGGGAGGCGCATCTCGGCACGCTCGCCGACGACCTCGCCGGGCTCGAGCCGTCGCCCTTCGCGCTTCGCGAGCACGGCACCTGGCAGAGCCTGGCCGACGGCGTGCTGCAGGTGGAGCGCGTCGTGGCCGCGCCCGTCGAGCGCGTCTGGGCGGCCTTCGCCACGGTCGAGGGGCTCCGAGCCTGGTGGTGGCGGCACTGGGAGGACACGACCATCGAGGCCGACCTGCGCGTCGGCGGGCACCTCCGCATCATGGCGCCCGCCGCCGGCATCGTGCTGACGGGCGAGATCCTGGTCGTCGACGAGGCGGAGGGGAGGCTCGCGGCGACGTGGACGTGGACGGACGCCGGCGGCACGAGCGCCGACGAGGCCTTCGACGTGCGGCTGGCAGCCGAGGCTGACGGCACGCGCGTGATCGTGCGGCACTCCGGCCCGTGGGCCGACGAGGCGCCGGCCGCCTCCTACCGCCAGGGCTGGACGTTCGTGCTCGACGAGCTCGCGGCGGTCGTCGGGAATGCTGGGTCGGCAGACACGGCGAGTCGCTGACGGTGCGCTCCGGGGCGCCGCGCCACGCGGGTCCCTCTCGCGATCGTCACGCGGTGGGCAGCACCCCGGCGAGGATGCGGTGCAGCTCGTCGACCGCGGCGGGCGAGGTGCCGGTGCGCCGCACGAACGACGTGCGCCGCGTGCCCAGGTGCTGCACGGTCGCGCGGGCGACGACGGGGAACCGGGTGTCGAGCGCCGCTGGCGTCGCGATCGTGCAGGCGAGGCCCTCGGCGACGATGCCGTGGATCATGCCGAGGTCGTCGGTGCGCATGAGGATGCTCGGCTCGAACCCGGCGGCGCGGCAGGCGCGCAGCAGCACGCGGTGCGACGTCTCGTCCTCGTCGCGACTGCTGATCCAGTCGACGCCGGCGAGGTCGGCCAGGTCGAGCGGCTCGTCGTGGGCCTGCGATCCGTCGTCGACGACGAGCACGCGGTAGTCCTCCTCGAGCAGCAGCGTCGCCTCGAGGTCGGGCGTCGCGAACGCCGGCTCGTCGACGGAGTCGTAGATGAGGCCCGCGTGCAGGTCGCCCGCGTGCAGGCGAGCCACGACCTCCGTCGGCTCCGCCTCCACGACCTCGACCTGCACGGGCCGCCGCGACCGCAGCTCGCGGATGGCCCGTGGCAGCAGCTGCGAGCCGATGGATGCGAACGTGCCGACGCGGATCGTCGCGAGCCCGAGGTCGCGCTGCGTCGTCACGAGCCGCTCGGCCTGCTCGAGGCGCGCGAGGATCTCGTCGGCCTCGGCCGCGAGCACGGCGCCGAGCGGCGTGAGGCGCGCGCCGCGGCGGTCGCGATCGACGAGCCGCACCTCGAGGGTGCGCTCGAGCGTCGCGAGGTGGTGCGCGATCGTCGGCACGCCGTAGCCGAGCGCGCTCGCGGCGCGCGTGAGCGACCCGTGGTCCCGCACGGCCTGGAGCACGCGCAGCTGCTGCGGTTGCATCATGACATGCAGGGTATGAGAGTTCTGGCGAGACTGTGCCATTCCCTCTTCGACGCGGGACTCGTAGGTTCGGCATCGTGACCGAGATCATCGCTGCCAGCACCCGCCCCGACGCCGACGCGCACCGCACGACGCTCGCCGAGGCCCGCATCCTCGACGCCCTCGACGAGCAGGCGCTCGTCGCCGATCTCGTCGACATCATGCGCATGCCGAGCATCACGGGCACCGACGCGGAGTCGGACATGCAGCACCGGCAGGCGCAGCGACTGGCCGGGCTCGGGTTCGCCGTCGACTCGTGGCGACTCGACCTCGACGCCCTCGCCGCGCATCCGGGCCACCCCGGCACCGAGGCACCCCGGCTCGAGGGCTACGGCGTCGTCGGCGCCTACGGCCCCGAGGGCACGCCGGCGCTCGTGCTGCAGGGGCACGTCGACGTCGTGCCCACGGGCGACCTCGACCGTTGGCGCGACCGCGACCCGTTCAGCGGCGCCATCCACGACGGCGCGGTCCACGGCCGTGGCGCGTGCGACATGAAGGCCGGCGTCGCCGTGAACCTCGCGGTCGCGCGCGCGCTCGCGACCTCGGGCGTGCGCCTCGAGCGGGCGTTCGCGGTCCACGCGGTCGTGAGCGAGGAGGACGGCGGGCTGGGCGCGTTCGCGACGATGCTGCGCGGCCATCGCGGCGACGCCGCCGTCATCACCGAGCCGACGAGCGGCCGCATCGTCGTGGCGAACGCCGGTGCGCTCACGTTCGAGCTGCGCGTGCACGGCCTCGCGACGCATGGCAGCAGCCGCCTCGCCGGGCAGAGCGCGTTCGAGGCGTTCCTGCCCATCCACGCAGCCCTCGTCGCGCTCGAGCGCCGCCGCAACCGCCGCGCGGACGTGCTCTTCGACGGCAACCCGCAGCCCTATCCGATCTCGATCGGCACCGTCCGCGCGGGCGACTGGTCGAGCAGCGTGCCCGACCTGCTCGTCGCGGAGGGGCGGCTGGGCGTGCAGCTGGATGAGGAGCCGGCGGATGCGCGCGCCGCGCTCGAGCACGCGGTCGCCGCCGCGAGCACGAGCGACGCCTGGCTGCGCGACCACCCCGTCGAGGTGCGATGGACGGGCGGGCAGTTCGCGAGCGGACGCCTCGACGTCGCGCACCCGCTCGTCGACGAGGTGCGCACGGCGATCGGCGTCGTCGAGCACCGCGAGGTCGCGCTGGGCGCCGCGCCCTACGGCAGCGACCTGCGGCTCTACGCGGGCATCGGCGGCATCCCGACCCTGCACTACGGTCCCGGCGACGTGCGGCTCGCGCACGGCCCCGCCGAGCGGGTCGACGTCGCCGAGACGATCCGCGTCGCGCGCACGCTCGCGGTGCTCGCCGCACGCCGGTGCGGGGCGTCCGTGCGCTGAGCCGGCCGGATCGCAGCCGCCCGAGCCGACGGCACCCCCGCCGGCCATGCCGACGGGGGTGCGAGGTCGCGCGGTCGCCCGCGGCAGGTCAGCCCTCGGTGCCGGGAGGGGCCGCCTCGTCCTCCTCGGGCTCGAACGTCGACTGCTCGCCCGTGTGTCCCACGCCCACGCCGTCGGGCGCGTCGGGGATCGTCGAGTCGTCGCCGAGCCCGCCCTGCTTCGGGGTGCCCTCCTCGTCGCGGGCGTCGTGCTGGTCGTCGTGGTCGGTCATGGTGACCCCTTCCCTCGGTCCCTCGAACGCTACGCGCGCACCTCGGCGTCGGCGAGGCGTTGACACCCGACGTGGCCGCTCGCAGCGGGCGACGGACGCGCATCTCCCCTGCGATCGCGCATGCCCGCGCGCCGCACGGGACCCCGAGCATCCGATCCCGGCTACCCTGGAGGGAGAGAGCGCTGTGCGCCGGCCTTCGTCCGTTCGTGGACGACCGTGCGCGACGCCCCGCATCCAGAGATCGCGCGGCCGGACTCTCCCCTCATCTCTCACGCACGGAGCAGTCATGGCCAACAGGCGCAACGCACCCGCACACGCACCCGCACGACACCACCTCGACCTCGCGACCCCGAAGCGGCTCGACCCGAAGGGCATGCGCATCACGCCCCTCGGCGGCCTCGGCGAGATCGGTCGCAACATGACCGTCTTCGAGCACAAGGGCAAGCTGCTCATCGTCGACTGCGGCGTCCTCTTCCCCGAGGAGCACCAGCCCGGCATCGACGTGATCCTGCCCGACTTCTCGGCCATCCGGTCACGTCTCAAGGACGTCGTCGGCATCGTGCTCACGCACGGCCACGAGGACCACATCGGCGGCGTCCCGTACCTCCTCAAGGAGCGGGCCGACATCCCCATCATCGGCTCGCGCCTCACGCTCGCCTTCATCGGCGCGAAGCTGCAGGAGCACCGCATCAACCCGGTGACGCGCACCGTCACCGAGGGCGACCGCATGACGACGGGTCCGTTCGACCTCGAGTTCGTCGCCGTGAACCACTCCATCCCCGACGCCCTCGCGGTCGCGATCCGCACCGAGGCCGGCCTCGTGCTGCACACGGGCGACTTCAAGATGGACCAGTTCCCGCTCGACGGTCGCACGACCGACCTGCCCGCCTTCGGCCGCCTCGGCGACGAGGGCGTCGACCTCTTCCTCGTCGACTCGACGAACGCCGACGTGCCCGGCTTCATGCTGTCGGAGGAGGACCTCGCACCGGCGATCGACCAGGTGTTCCGCACCGCTCCTCGCCGCATCGTCGTGTCGAGCTTCGCGAGCCACGTGCACCGCATCCAGCAGGTGCTCGACGCCGCCGAGCGCCACGGACGCAAGGTCGCGTTCGTCGGCCGCTCGATGGTGCGCAACATGGGCATCGCCTCGGAGCTCGGCTACCTCACCATCCCCAAGGGACTCGTCGTCGACATGAAGACGCTCGAGAAGCTGCCGCCGACCGACATGGTGCTCATCTGCACCGGATCCCAGGGCGAGCCGATGGCGGCGCTGTCGCGCATGGCGAACCGCGATCACATCATCGACATCGGCGAGGGCGACACCGTGCTGCTCGCGTCGAGCCTCATCCCCGGCAACGAGAACGCGATCTACCGCATCATCAACGCGTTCACGCGCTGGGGTGCGAACGTCGTGCACAAGGGCAACGCCAAGGTGCACGTCTCGGGTCACGCCTCGGCCGGCGAGCTCGCCTACTGCTACAACATCCTGCAGCCCACCGCGGTGCTGCCGGTGCACGGCGAGTGGCGTCACCTCACGGCGAACGCCGCGATCGCCGTGCGCACGGGCATCGAGGAGGACAAGGTCTTCGTCGTCGAGGACGGCGTCTCGATCGACCTCGTCGGCGGCGTCGCGAGCATCAGCGGCCGCGTCCCCGCAGCCGAGATCTTCGTCGACGGCTCGTCGGTCGGCGTCGCGGCCGAGGACGCCATGATCGACCGCCGTGCGCTCGCCGAGGAGGGTGCCATCACGGTGCTCGCCATCGCCGACCTCCGCACCGCGCGGCTCGGCGACCCGATCGAGTTCTTCACGCGCGGCTTCGTCGACCAGGCCGGCTGGCAGAAGGGCGCGAGCGCCGCGATCGAGGAGGCCCTGCGCGTCGAGGGCGAGTCGTCGACGCGCAGCGTCGAGGACCTCGAGCGCGTCATCACCCGCAGCCTCGGCCGCTGGCTCGACCGCAGGCGCCGCAAGCCCGTCATCACGACGATCGTCGTCGAGGAGTGAGACGCGGCCGGGCCCCTCTCGGGCCCGGCCGTCGCTCGTCTCCCGGCCCGAACGCCGGATCCGCGTCGCAGCGGGACGTCGTGCGCGATGCGCTTCCGACCCTCCGCTCCGGCGTGCGCACGGCGCCCGCGGACCATGGACCAGGATGCGCCGGCACGCAAGGTGTCATCCGCCACCCGGATCCGCGCATATCGTCTGACCATGGACGAGACGATCGCGGACGTGGTGCTGCCCTGCCTCGACGAGGCGGGGGCGCTGCCCGGCGTGCTCGGCAGCCTGCCTCCCGGCGTGCGCGCGATCGTCGTCGACAACGGCTCGACGGACGGCTCGGCCGAGATCGCCGAGGCGCACGGCGCGCTCGTCGTGCACGAGTCGCGGCGCGGCTTCGGCGCGGCGGTGCATGCGGGGCTCCTCGCGGCGACGGCGGACATCGTGGCGTTCTGCGACGCCGACGGCTCGTTCGACACCTCCGAGCTCACCCGCGTCATCGACCCGGTCGCGCAGGGCCGCGCCGACCTCGTGCTCGCCCGCAGGCGGCCCGTGCGCTACTCGGCCTGGCCGACGCACGCGCGCATCGCGAACCTCGCGCTCGCCCGCATCATCCGCCGCGCGACGGGCCTGCCGGTGCACGACCTCGGGCCGATGCGCGCGGCGAGGCGCGAGATGCTGCTGTCGCTCGACCTGCAGGATCGCCGCAGCGGCTATCCGCTCGAGATGCTGCTGCGCGCGGTGCAGGAGGGCTGGCGCGTCGAGGAGACCGAGGCGAGCTACCTGCTGCGCACCGGTCGCTCCAAGGTGACGGGCACCGCCCGCGGCACCATCGTGGCCATCCGCGACATGCGCGGCGTCATCGCCCGCGTCGGGGAGGTGCGCGCATGACGACGCTCGTGGTGCTCGCGAAGGAGTGCATCCCCGGCAAGGTGAAGACGCGGCTGCACCCGCCGTTCTCGCTCGAGCAGGCCGCGACGATCGCCGCCGCGAGCCTCGACGACACGATCGCGGCTCTCGCGAGCCTGCCCGTGCAGCGCCGCATCCTCTGCTTCGACGGCGACGTCGCACCCGACTCGGCTGCGGGCTACGAGGTCGTGCAGCAGGTGGCCGGTGGGCTCGACGAGCGCCTCGGCGCGATCTTCGACGCCGTCGAGGGCCCCATGGTGCTCGTCGGCATGGACACGCCGCAGCTCGACGCCGCGATGCTCGCGCCCATCGCGCAGGCGTGGCCCGAGGGCGTCGACGCCTGGTTCGGCCCTGCGCTCGACGGCGGCTTCTGGACGCTCGCGCTCGCCGACGTCCCCGCGCGCGGCGACCTCATCCGCGGCGTCCCCATGTCGCGTGACGACACGGGCGCCCTGCAGCGCGCCCGACTCGTCGAGGCCGGGCTCGGCGTGCGCGACCTCGAGTCGCTGCAGGACGTCGACGACGCCGATGCCCTCGCGGCCGTCGTCGCCCGCATCCCGAGCAGCCGCACGGCAACGGCCGTGCGCGCGACGGGCGTGCGCATCGGCGGCTCGGGGCAATCCGGCGGGTCGGCAGGGAACGAACCATCCCCACGCCCGACGAGCGGGCGCACGCCCGACCTCGACGCAACGAGCGGCGTGCGATGAGGGGGATGGCGTGAGCGACTTCGGCGAGGGTGGTCAGGCGCCGTACGAGCGCGCGCTGAGCACGGGAAGCTCGGCGATGCTGCAGCTGCGCGAGGTCGCAGGCGCACGCCCCGGCATGACGAGCCTCATCGACGTCGCGCGCTTCACGGCCTCCGCCGACGACGTCGACCTGGCGATCCTCGAGCGCGGCGACGGCGCCGTGATCGACCTGGGATGCGGTCCCGGGCGCATGGTGCGCGCCGCGATCGCGTCGGGCAGGCACGCCCTCGGCATCGACGTGTCGTCCTCGGCGGTCGAGCTGGCCCGCAGCGACGGGCTGCCCGTGCTGCAGGCGTCGCTCTTCGACCCGCTGCCCGACGAGGGCGCATGGGGGCAGGCGCTGCTGCTCGACGGCAACCTCGGCATCGGCGGCGACGTCGTGGCGCTCGTGCGACGCGCCACCGCGCTCGTGCGCGTCGGCGGCGTCGTCGTCATCGAGACGCACCCGCGACGTCGGCGCAGCCGGCAGTTCGACGCGGTCCTCGTCGACCAGCACGGCGGCCGCAGCGAGACGTTCCCGTGGGCCGAGATGGGCTGCGACGCCCTCGTCGGCGCCCTCCGCGCGGCCGGCGTCGACGTCAGCGGTCAGTGGACGCTGCGCGGGCGGACGTTCGTCGAGATCGTCCGAGGCTGATCGCAGCCGCCAGCACGGTGACGACGGCGATCGCGCCCCACAGCAGGGCGAGGTCGCGAGCGTAGTCGCCGGCGAGCACGCTGTCGTTGCGTGCGCCGCGAGCCTGCGCGACGACGAGCGGCACGGCGAGCAGGGTCAGGCAGGCGCCGACGCCCCACGCCATCCGGATCACGGTGCGCGCGCGTGCGGTGAGGCGGCCGCCGACCCGGTCGAGCCCGCGGGTCGTGAGCGTCGTCGCCGGTGCGACGATGCCGTCGTGCACGACGATCGCGGCGGCCAGCCAGGCGGCGAGCGACAGCAGCTGGTCGAAGCGCTGCGTGGCGAGCACGAGCACGATGCCGAAGATCGCCGCCGCCGCGCCGAGCACGACGAGCACGATGCGCGCGGCCCTCACGAGAGCACGTCGATCTGCGCGAGCCACTTCGTCTGCAGCACGCCGGGCCTGCCGGGGGCGATGATGCGGGCGGGGTAGCCGTGGTCCATCGACAGCGCCTCGCCGTTCAGCTCGAGCGCGACGAGCGTCGTGGGGTCGGCGACGAACTCCGGCCCCATCTCGGTGACGCGGTAGTTGCCGTTCGGCTGCAGGCTCGTGATGCGCACGCCGCGGTTCGGCTGCCCCGTGGCGGCGACGAGCTCGAGCAGGCGCACGCCGCGCCAGTCGGCGACGGTGCTCCAGCCCTCGACGCATGCGATCGGGAGCGTCGCGGCGGTCTGCGACCGGCCGAGCAGCTGGTCGCGCGTGAAGGCGAGGGTCGAGCCCCCGCCGCGCACGACGAGCGCCCAGGTGGATGCCGTGGCGAGGTCGAGCACGCCGGCCTCCGCGGCCGTGCGGTTGATCGGCACGCCCTGCTCGCCCGCTCCGGCACGCCGCGGCGCGAACGCGGCGAGGGGGGCGAGCGGGGCGATCGTCTGCCCGGCCGTCACCGCGGTGACGGCGAGCGCCGCGATCCCCACGCCCGTGAGGAAGGTGCGCCGGCTGCGATCCGCGTCGCTCGTCATGGCTGCTCCTGCCGCGGCTCGGTGGCGGCTGCGGGCGTCGGCGCCCCGTCTGCGGCCGATGCGGGCGTGGGCGCCTCGGCGTCGTCCCGTGCGGGCGACGGCGCCCCGTCTGCGCCCGATGCGATCGACGGCGGCTCGTCCGCGGCGGGGCGCGCGCGCCAGTGCTCGACGATCTGCGGCAGGTGCGTGCCGATGTGCACGACGAGCGAGCCGATGACGATCCAGGCGAGCGCGAGGTGCACGCGGCGGAACGAGAACTCCCACGGGTACCACTGCAGCGTGTTGAGGAAGCCGATGGCGACCTGCACCAGGGAGGTCGACACGAGCACGGCGATCGAGACGCGCTCGAGGGCGTGCAGCGGCGAGCGCACGGGCGGCCAGGAGAACAGCCGCGGGTACACGACCCACAGCTTCGCCAGCAGCAGCGGCATCGCGACGGTGCCCGCGATCACGTGCAGCCCCTGCGTCCACTGGTAGAGCTGCACCGGCCGCGTCGGGAACGTCATCCACGGCAGCGGATCCTGCAGCGCGTGGCTGTACAGGCCGGTCGCGAAGCAGACGACGAACGCGAGGCCGAGGAGGCGACCGACGACGACGGTGGTGCGCGTCGTCCGCGCCGGCGAGTCGAGCACGTCGCGGACCTGCTCGAGGCGCGCCTCGATCGCTCGCGTGGCCGCAGCGGGCACGCGCGGCCTCTCGTCGGCGATGCGCATCACTGCAGTATGCGTCGCGCGGGGCCCATTCGGATCGTCGATCCGGCGTGGCGTCCGCGGCGAACCCTCGTCGACGGCGGATCGGGCGCCTGCGCGCAAGCGCGTGACCGGGCGCCGCGCGCACCGGCAGACTGGGGCGCGACGGCATCGAGGCATCGACGAAGGTGGGCAGCGTGAGCACGACGGGGATCGTTCCGAGGATCGGCGTGATCGGTGGATCGGGGCTGCAGCGCCTGCTCGCGGAGGGTGCGGGCGACGAGCTCGACGTCGCGACGCCGTTCGGGCCCACGTCGGGGCCGATCACCGTCGGCACGCTCGAGGGCACGCCCGTCGCGTTCGTCGCGAGGCATGGCAGCGGCCACTCGGTCGCGCCGCACGAGATCCCGGCGAAGGCGAACGTGTGGGCGCTCGCGAGCCTCGGGGTGCGCGCCATCGTGTCCTCGACGGCGGTCGGCGGGCTGCGGCCCGACCTGCCGCCGGGCAGCCTCGTCGTGCCCGACCAGCTCATCGACCAGACGCGCATCCGCAGCGGCTCGGATGCCGTGCGTCGCGACACGTTCTACGGCGCGGGCGTCGTCGAGCACCTGACCTTCGCCGATCCGTTCACGCCGTCCCTCGTGCGCATCGCGCTCGACGCGCTCGCGGGCATCGGCGAGACGGCGGTGAGCCCGGCGACGACCGTCGTCATCGACGGCCCGCGCTTCTCGACCCGCGCGGAGTCGCAGTGGTTCCGCTCGCTCGGCGGCGACATCGTGAACATGACGCAGTACCCGGAGTCGGCGCTCGCGGCCGAGCTCGGCCTCGGCTACGTGAACCTCTCGTTCGTCACCGACACCGACGCCGGGGTCGCGGCGGCCGACGTCGACGAGGATGCCGTCGATGCGTCGCGGGTCTTCGAGCGTCTCAGCCGGGCGCAGCCGCGCATCGTCGCCGCCATCGCGGCGATCGCCGCCGCGATCCCGGACGACGTGGCCGTGTCGACGGGCATCGCGCGCGACGCCATCGACGCCGTGCTCGCCCTCGCGCCGAGGGCGACGGCATGAGCGCCGCGACGACGGTGCTCGTCACCGGCGGTGCGGGCTTCATCGGCAGCCACGTCGTGGAGGCGGCGCTCGCGCGGGGCTGGCGCGTGCGCGTGCTCGACTCGCTGCGCGCCGACGTGCACGGCGACGGCACGATGCGCGTGCCCGCGCAGGACGGGCTCGAGATGGTCGTCGCCGACCTCGCCGACGAGGACGCGGTCGCCGGCGCGCTCGAGGGCGTCGACGTCGTCTGCCACCTCGCGGCGAAGGTGGGCCTCGGGGTCGACTTCGCCGACGCCGCCGACTACGTGACGAGCAACGTCACCGGCACCGCGACGCTGCTGCAGGCCATGCGCGTCGCGGGCGTCCGCCGCCTCGTGCTCGCGTCGTCGATGGTCGTGTACGGCGAGGGCGCGTACCGCGACGCCGAGGGGCCCCTCGCCGTGCCGCCGCGCCTCGTCGCCGACCTCGAGGCCGGCCGCTTCGAGCCGGTGTCGCCGCGCACGGGCGAGCCCGTGGAGCCGCTGCTCGTCGACGAGTCGGCGCCGAGCGATCCCCGCAACGTCTACGCGGCGTCGAAGCTCGCGCAGGAGCACCTCGCCGCGGCATGGGCGCGCGGCGGCGACGGCTCGGCCGCCTCGCTGCGCTTCCACAACGTCTACGGGCCGCACATGCCCATGGGCACCCCGTACGCGGGCGTCGCGTCGATCTTCCGCTCGTCGCTCGAGCGCGGCGAGGCGCCGAGGGTGTTCGAGGACGGCGGCCAGCGCCGCGACTTCGTGCACGTGCGCGACGTCGCCGATGCGAACCTCGCCGCAGCCGACTGGACGTTCGAGCAGCCCGTCGGCGCATCGCGCGCGTTCAACGTCGGCAGCGGCACGGTGCACACCATCGGCGAGATGGCCACGGCGCTCGCGGACGCGTTCGGCGGCCCCGCTCCCGTCGTGACGGGCGACTACCGCCTCGGCGACGTGCGTCACGTCACCGCCTCGTCGAGCCGCGCCGCCGACGAGCTCGGCTGGCGCGCCCGCATCGGGTTCGCCGAGGGCATGGAGGAGTTCGCGCACGCGCCGCAGCGACCGCCGGCGGGTCGGGACGGATCGCGGGCATGACGCCCAGCACCCCCTCGACGCCCGCGGGCGCATCGCCGCCGGAGGCGTCGCCTCCCGACGACGCGCGACCGCGCGGGCGCGGCATCCGGTGGGTCCGGCGCTCGGAGGCGCTCGCGATCGGCGGCATCGCCGTCGCGATCCTGCTCATGGTGCTCGCGCACGTGCTCCCGAAGGAGCTCGACTGGACGGTGCGCTCGCGCAACTACCCGCCGCTCCATGCCACGTGGATGCCGCGCACCGGCCCGGGCACGCCGTTCGCGATCGCCACCGCGCTGCTGCTGCTCGTCGTCGGCGAGCGCGTGGCGCGCACGTGGCCGTGGCGGCGACTGCTCGTGGCGAGCGCCGTCGCGGCGTTCGCATGGATGCTGTGCCTCGCCCTCGTCGACGGCTGGGCGGGCATCGCCGACGTCCTCGAGTCCGACATCGAGTACCTGCAGACCGCGCGGCAGGTCGACGACGTCGGAGCGACGCTGCGCGAGTTCGTGTCGCGCATCCCCGCGGGCTCCGAGGGCCAATGGCCCGTGCACGTCGCAGGGCATCCGCCGGGCGCCCTGCTCACGTTCGTGCTGCTCGTCCGTCTCGGGCTCGGCACCGGGGGTGCGGCGGGCATCGTCGTCATGGTGCTCGCAGCCTCCATCCCGGTCGCCGTCATGCTCACGCTGCGCATCCTCGGCGCCGAGCGGTACGCGCGCCTCGCCGCCCCGTTCCTCGTCGCCGGACCGGCTGCGATCTGGATGGCCGTGTCGGGCGATGCGCTCTTCGCCGCCGTGGCCGCGTGGGCGACGTGCCTGCTCGCCGCCGCAGCGACGGCTCGGCGCTGGTGGGCGGGTGCCGCGCTCGGCGTCGCATCCGGCCTGCTCTACGGCTGGTGCGTCTTCCTCTCGTACGGTCTGCTGCTGCTCGGCGTCCTCGCCGTCGGCGTGCTCGTCGCCGCACGCGCCTGGCGGCCGCTGCCGTGGGCGGTCGGCGGCGCGCTCGTGGTGGTCGCGGCGTTCGCCGTCGGCGGCTTCGCATGGTGGGAGGCGTATCCCGTGCTCGTCGAGCGCTACTACGCCGGCATCGCGAGCGAGCGGCCCTACTCGTACTGGGTGTGGGCGAACCTCGCCGTGCTCGGCTTCAGCGCCGGGCCCGCGGCGGGCGCCGCGGTCGCCCTCGCCGCGTCGCGGCTGCGCGCGATCCGCGACGGCGGCGCGCTGGGCGTGCTCGTCGTCCTCGCCATCGCAGGCATCGCGATGGTGCTCGTCGCCGACGTCTCGGGGATGAGCAAGGCGGAGGTCGAGCGCATCTGGCTGCCGTTCGTGCCGTGGGTGCTGCTCGGCACGGCGCTGCTGCCGAGGTGGCTGCGCCTGCCGACGTTCGCCGTGCAGCTCGGCACGGCGCTGCTCATGCAGCACATCGTCTTCTCCCAGTGGTGACGATCCGGCCCGTTCGGCGAGAGCGAACAGGGCCGGCCCATCCGCCGGACGGGGGTGCTGCGAACCTTGGGCACGACGCGGTGCTCGCCCCGAGGCCAGCGCCGCCACTGGAAGGACTTGCAATGAAGATCATGAACAGCACGCTCGGCAAGAGCACCATCGGCGTCCTCGCCGCTGGCGCTCTCGCCCTCTCGATGGCCGCCTGCTCGACGCCGGCCGAGGAGCCGGCGGAGTCCAGCGCCTCGTCCGAGACGCCCGACCCGACGGCCGTCATCGACGACCTCGGTGGCGTGGACACGCAGGTCACGCTCGACCAGG
>NZ_BAAAQT010000009.1:0-660 GCF_039531815.1 Agrococcus versicolor
CCGCGCTCGCGAGCCGCGGCGTCGCGGACGTCGACGCCGCCGCGATCGAAGAGACGCTGCGCATCGCCCAGGCCGCGGGCGTCCCGGCGGCCGCGCTCCTGCATGCCGAGGCGGAGGCGGCCCGCATGCGCGAGCGGCTCGCGGGGCAGGAGCGCGCCGAGCGCGCGTCCGTGCTGCTGGTCGTGCCGCTCGGCGTGTGCGTGCTCCCGGCCTTCGGCCTGCTCGCGATCGTGCCGCTCGTGCTCACGATGCTGCAGCAGGCGATCGGACCGATCGCGTGAGCCGTCCCGCGGGGCCGTCGCAGGCTCGCCGGAGCGCGTCTCCACAGGCCGCCGTCGTCCACAGCGACCGGGGACGCGCGGCGCGGGCGCCGACGGGGCCGCCATCGTGTGCAGCCCGCGCACGGTGCGCGGTCGCGGACGCCGCAGGGGTCCGCCGGGAGATCGGGGGAGCGCGCATGGCCAGGCTGAGGACGATCGTGGGCGACGAGACGGGCGCGGCGACCGCGGAGTACGTCGTGGCGACGATGGCGGCGGTGGGCTTCGCCGGACTGCTGGTGGTGATCCTGCGCAGCGCCGAGGTGCGGCAGCTCCTCACCGACATGGTGCAGCGTGCGCTCACGGTCCAGCAGTGAGGTGCAGGGGCGACCGCCGCGGCGAG
>NZ_BAAAQT010000010.1:0-63656 GCF_039531815.1 Agrococcus versicolor
CCGGCCGCCGGCCCGGGGCTCGGCGCGGGCTCGGCCGCAGGCGTCGGCGCCGGAGGGAGCGGCGCCCAGGCCGCGCGAGGAGGGTCGGACGCGACGTCGGGCGGCCGCGGGACCGACGCCGCCGCCGGCTCGGGCAGCACCGATGGCGCGAGCAGCGCCGATGGCATCGGCAGCCTGGGCAGCGCGGGCGGCGCAGGCGGCGCCGGCGGCGCGTCGAGCGCGCCGGCTCCGCTCGGCGAGCGACCGGTCTCCGGCACGGCTCCGGCGCAGGCTGCGACGGCAGGCGCACCCTCGACGGTCACGCCCGGCCAGGCCACCGATCCGCAGGGCGGCACCATCGCCCCGGAGTCTCCGCGCGGGGGCGCCGCCCCGGGATCCGAGGGCAGCCAGCTCGACGCGCGCGACGGCGCATCACCGGCGTCGGCTCCGGGTGCCTCGACGCAGGGCACGGCGAGCGCGCTGCCCGGCCACCACGAGGCGTCGCCGACGCCCGATGCGACGTCCGGCCCCGGCTCGATGCATGACCCGGCCGCGGACTCGGCCGAGCCGCCGTCGGACGCGGCGACGGACGCAGGCGGCGCACCGACCGCGGATGCGGCAACCGACCCCCGGCCCTCCGAGAGCGACGCCGACGCGTCCGACGCCGACGCGACGTCGATCAGCGACGCCGCGCCCGACGAGGGCGGGGCGCCGAGCGCGGATGCCGCACCCGGCACGGATGCGGCATCGGACGCCGACGGCACGGCGGATGCGAGTGCGGCATCCGGCACCGAGCCGTCGAGCTCGGGTGCAGAGCCTGGCGACGATGCCGCGTCGGGCGCGGATGCCGGGTCGTCCGACGATGCCGCGTCGGGCGCGGATGCCGGGTCGTCCGACGATGCCGCGTCGAGCGCGGACGGCGATCCCGATGGCGATGCGCAGTCCGGCGCGGATCGTCCCTCCCGGTCCGATGGCGCATCCGGCTCGGATGCCGCCTCCGGCTCCGACGCGTCCGACGCCGGGTCGGATGCGGGGACCGGCTCCGACGCGGCGTCCGACGGCGATGCCGACACCGGCTCGGACGTCGAGGCCGGGTCTGACGCGGCCGTGCCCGAGGAGGCCGAGGCCGGGTCTGCCGAGACCGGCTCCGACGTCTCCGCGACCGCAGACGTCGAGACCGGCTCCGACGCCCCCGCGACCGCAGACGTCGAGACGGGCTCCGACTCGGTGGGGAGCGAGGATGCCGCGGCCGGCCCGGAGCTCGGGTCCGAGGACGGCGTCGCAGGGGTCGCACCGAGCGCGACCGGATCGGACGGCTCGTCGGACACTGCCGCGGCGGCTCCGACGGCAGCCGCGCCCGGACACGCTCCGACGTCGAGCGCCGGCCCGACGACGGCGCCGAGCACGTCGCCCGGCGCTCAGGCCGATGCGGTCGACGGCGCCTCGTCGCCGGACGTCGGATCGACGACGGGCGCGCCTGCGTCCGATGGCGCCGCGTCGCTCGGGGGCGGTCCGACGACGGACGCGCCCGCCTCGGACGCGGACGCGTCGTCCGCGGATGCGCTCGCCTCGTCGCCGGAGGGCTCGGCGTCGACCGGGGACGCCCCCGCCTCCAGCCCGACTGCCGTCGCGTCGAACGGCTCGACGCCCGATGGCGGGGAGCGCCCGGTCGGGCAGCCCGCCACCGTGGAGGGCACGCGTCCCCCCAGCCCCGACGCCGCGCGGGCCGACGGCGAGGTCGCCGCGAGCGACGCGGTCGCGACGCCCGATGCGCCGTCTGCGACGAGCTCCGACCCACGTGCGGACGCGGCCACCGACCCCCGCTCGACACCCGACGACCATGGCGCCGCCGGCAACCCCGAGGGGTCGAGGGCTGACGCGACGACGCCGACCTCGTCGTCGCGACCGGACGTCGAGGGGGCCGCGCCCGGCCGGTCGGCGTCGCCGTCGCACTCGAGCCCGCGCGAGACGGGCGCCGCCTCGGAGCCCACGGCGGCATCCGACGCGGAGTCGCAGCAGTCGACGTCGGCACCGGTGCCGACGGCCGGGCTGCCGGCGTCGCCCACGTCGCGGGCGCCGAGCCCGAGCGTGACGCCAGGCACACCCGGGCCGTCCGACGCGAGCAGGGGTGGCCGACCGGCCGCCGAGCCATCGATCACGCGTTCGACGGCCGAGGCGCCGACCCCCTCCCGCACGCCGATCGCGACCGCGACGGCGAGCGAGACGGCCGCGCCCGCGCCGAGGCGTCCGCTCGACGACGCCGATGCAGCGCGCGGGGTCGAGGCCGAGGCGCAGGCCGGCGAGGCCTCCGGCCCGCTGCCGGCTCGCGACGTCGAGCCGCCAGCACCGGCGACGCCCGATGCCGAGGCGGATGCGGTGTCGCCCGAGCCCGAGCGTGACGCGGCTCCCGAGCCTCGAGCCGACGCGCCGTACGATGCAGCACCCGAGGCGGAGGCGGGCCCCGATCGGGCACCCGAGGTCGGCGTGGAGCCCGACCCGACCGGCAGCTCCGACGCGATCGTCGAGCCCGACCAGGCTGCCGAGCCGGACGCGGCTGCGAGGCCGGACCCTGCGGTGGACCCGGACGTCGACGCGGACCCCGCACCCGACGCGGATCCCGCACTCGAGGCGGATCCCGCAGGCGACGCAGATCCCGCACCCGAGGCCGATGACGCACCCGATCCGGACCGCGCACCCGACCCGCGACCCGATCCGGACCCCGCACCCGACCCGGACCCCGCGCCCGACCCGGACCCGGCGCCCGACCCCCGAGCCGGCCAGGACCCCGCACCCGGCCAGGACCCCGCACCCGACCCGGACCCCGCACCCGACCCGGACCCCGCGCCCGACCCCGACCCGGACCTCGCCCCGGTACCGCCGGCGCGCGTCGATGGCAGCTATCCCTGGAACGCGATGCTGCACGGTCAGCCGCTGCCGCTCACGTCGATCGACGGCCCGGACCGCCTGCACCGGCAGGTCGCGCGGACCCTGGGCGCCACGCCGGCCGAGGTGCGCGACGCGCTCGGTCTCGACGACGACGCCACGGCAGCGCAGACGGCGGCGGCATGGCGTCGGGTGCTCGATGCCGGCTCGATCACGGTGGGCACCGTGACGGCCGAGGTCCGCAGGACCGACGTGCGCACGCCGGCGCCCCGACCGGCCGCGCCCGCGAACGCGCCGCTCGCCGATCCTGCCCGTCCTACCGATCCTGCCGGTCCCGGCGGCCCGGCCCGTGCTGCCGACCCCGCTCGCCCCGCCGACCCCGCCGCGAGGCCCGACGGTGCCGTCGAGGCCCGCGACGTCTTCTCCCGCACGCAGGACGTGGAGACGTCGGCCAAGGTGTCCGCGAGCAGCTCCGTCAAGGCCGAGCTCCAGCTCGCCGTGAGCATGGCGCCGACGCCCGGCTACCCGTCGGTCAGCCTCGGGATCTCCACGACGGAGGGCGCCGATCTCGGGCTCAAGACGTCCCTGCGCGACGCCGTCGCTCCGACGGTCGCCGAGACGCCCGTCCCCGCCACCGTCACGCTCAGCCTCACGACCGGCGGCACGACGACCCCCATCGACGCCGACGTGCAGCTCTCCATGCCGAGGCTCCAGCACGTCGTGCCCGACGGCACGCTGCCGGGTGCGAACCGGCCCGCGGGTGCCGACCTCCGCGGCATCCGACCGCGACGCGTCACCCACCTGTCCGACGGCACCGTGCGGCCGCGCTCGCAGCGCGACGTCGACGCGCTCACGAGCGTCCTCACGGCCACGGGCGTCGCGCAGGCGCGCGGCGAGACGACGACGTTCTCGGTCGCCGCCGGTGCGCCGACCGCCACCTTCCTCGGCATCGCCGACGGCGCATCCAAGACCGCGCGGGGCACGGCGTTCTCCTCCGGCTGGTCGAAGGCGGTCGAGACGAGCATCGCGGCCGGCGCCCGCGGACGCATACGCAGCGTCCTGCGCTTCGGCAGCGGCGTCTCCGCGACGACGAGCGGCCAGATCGGCGGCTCGACCGAGGTCAAGCACGCCACGTCGCGCAGCGACGACGACGCGGTCGCCGTCTACGCGCTCACGCGCACCGTCGATGCGAGGACGGGGCGCGGGCCCGCGCGCTCGGTCGACGTGCAGACGACCTTATCGGTGCCGATCGCCGACGCCGTCGCGCGAGGCCTCTGGCTGCCGGATGCGGTGGGGCCGAAGGCGGCTGCGGATCCCGCGCCGGCGCTCGAGGAGCGCGCGTTCGATCCCTCGCGCGACTCGCTCGTGTCGGTGCCGACCGACCTCGCCGACCGCATCGGTCGGCGCTTCGCGCTCTCCGAGGCCGGACGGGCGGCCGTCGCACGGCGGTTCGACGGCGACCAGGGCACGGTGGCCCTGCACGACGCGGCCAACGGCGGCACGACGACGGTCTGGCAGGAGGGCGGTCGCACGCATCGCCTCACGGTGACGGCCGCGATCGACCTGGGCACCGCCGACCTGTCGAGCGACGGCCGACTGACGAAGCAGGAGGAGTCGCTCGCGACGAAGCGCGAGATCGGCATGGACTCCAAGGCGGGCCAGGGCATCACCGTGGGCCCGCAGGCGCTCATCACCGTCGGCGGCACGAACTGGGGCGGCGGCATCCTCCAGCTCACCGGCGGGCACCAGCGCACGGCGAAGAACGCCGCCTCGCACACGGTCAAGGACACGCGAGCCGCATCGAGCACGTCGGTCGCCGCGTACCACGACGCGCTCACCACGCTCCAGGTCGTGCACGAGTCGACGAAGGATCCGAACGCGGTGCAGCGCGGCCTGCTCGGCGGCAGGCTGCTGGGCAGCGGGCCGGCGCTCGGCAGGCACCGTCTCGAGGGCGGCGTCGGCCGCGTGCTGCCCGTCGACGGCGTGAGGGTGCGCAGGCCGCAGCTCGACGCGGACGCCCAGCGCCCGGGGGTCGCGCGCACGATCGTCGGCGGATCCGACCCGGCGTTCCGGGCGATCGATCCCGCGTCGCTCGGCACGTTCGCGAAGATCGACCGCATGCACGGGCACGACGCGCACGCGTCGCTGCTCGAGGCCGCGCTGTCGAAGCGCGCCGACACCGTGGGCGACGCCGCCGCCGTCCACCGGTCGCACGCGGGCAGCGGCAACTTCTCCAGCTGGGGGTCGCGTGCCGTGGACGCGCTGCACGGCAGGCCCGCGCTCGCGCTCTCGCCCTTCACGCGTCCCGGCGAGGTCACGGCCGCGACCGTCGAGGCGCTCGGGTCGGATGCGGGGCTGCGCACGATCGCGAACGCCGGGCTCGCGGATCGCTCGGTCGGCACCGGTGCGATGCGGCTGCCGGGCAGGATCGTCGACCTGCACGGCTCCGTGGAGGTGCGGCAGCGGCTCGGCAACCCCGCGTTCGTCACGACGAGGAGCGACCGGACCCTCGTGCGCGGCACGGCCGACGACCGCGCCGTCTCGTCGTCGAAGGAGTGGAGCCTCGCCGTCGGCCTCGACGGCTCGCTGCGAGCCACCGCGCCCGGTGGCAGGGACAACCTGCTCGCGCAGGTGGGCGCGAAGCTCGGGTACGCGTACGGACGCTCCCGCGAGCAGGAGCGCTCGACGGGCACCGCGACCGAGCGCACCGCGCAGGGCGAGACGGCGGTGCTGCGCTTCGACGCCGAGCGCAGCTACACGCCGTCGCTCGAGCTGCGGCGGTGGCGATGGAGGAACGCCTTCGCGAACCCCTCGTTCACCCGCTACGAGCCCGCCTCGGTCGACGTCGAGCTGCCGGTGCGCGAGGCAGCGGCGCTGCTGCAGCAGCACGGCATCGCGCTGCCGCCCGAGCTCGCGCCGCACGCGCCGGTCGCCCCGCCGGCCGTCGCCGGAGGACAGGGCGCCGCCGCCGCGCCGACCGGCGCGCCCGCACCGCCCGTCATCGCCCCCATCCCGCCCGCCGACGGGGACGGCATCCCCCTCGTGCCGCTGCACGCGGGGCCCGACCCGCTCGCCCCGTTCCAGCACGACTCCGATGCCGTCGTCGGCGCGGGCACCGTCGCCGCCGCCGACCTCACGGCCATGGAGCAGACGTGGCATCCGGCCGCCCTGGACGACGACGGTCGCGCGCTCGTGCTGCAGGAGGTGCGGAGGCTGCTGTCGGCGGGCTCGGGCTCCGGCTTCCTCCGCGACGCGGTCGTCGGCCCGAACCGCGTGACGCTCGCGCTGCCCTCCGGCCCGTTCCTGCAGCGCACCGTGAGCATCGACGTGTCGGTCGCGCACCGGCCGGATCCCGCCGATCCGGCGACGACCACCGCGCTCGTCGGCGAGAGGATCTCGACGGAGCGTGCGGGCGGCGCGACGGGCAAGCGCACGCGCTTCCACCAGGCGAGCGCGGTCGCCGACGGCCGGATCGGGTACCTCCGCAGGCCGGACGCGACGCAGGACCTGCCCGGTGGCGAGGTCGCGGCGCAGCACGACCTGACGCTCCTCAACCGCAGGAAGGACGCGAGCGTCGCGTTCCCGACGTCGCCGAAGATCGCCGTGACCGCCGAGCACTCGGCGCTCGAGCAGCACCACGTGCCCGTGACCTACACGGTCGACCTGCAGCTGCACGAGCATCTCGGCGGCGCGCTCGACTCGCTCGCGCCGAGGGCCATCACCGGTGGCGCGCATCGCGACCTCGGCACCGTCGCGCTCGCCGGATCGCTCGACCTCGTCGCACCGCAGCACTCGCCGCCGATGGTCGACGCTCCCGCCCCTCCCGCCGCCGTCACGGCCTCGCACCGGCTGCCCGAGGTCGGGGCGTGGAGGGCCGTGCGCTGGGACAACGCCGCCGTGGACGCCGTGCGCGACGCCGTGCAGCGGCAGCTCGGGCCGAGCGGTGCCGCGCGAGCGGGCGACGTGTACGACGAGGCGCTGCGCACGACCCTCTCGAACGCGATGCTGCTCGGCGCGATCCCTCGGATCGTCGCCGGGGAGTCGTTCGACGTGGGCGGCCTCATCGCTCGCCGTGGCGCCTTCCGCGACATCCGCTCCGACGTCGCGATCTCCGGCGCCATCGTGCAGCCCGTCGTGCGCCAGGGCAGCGTCGCTCCCGACACGACGCTCCAGCACACCGTCGACCTCGGCACCGGCGTCTCCGACGCGAGGAAGCGCACCGACGACACGGGCATGGCCGTGCCGTTCGCGATGTCGGGCATGAGCGACGCCGGCTTCGTCGTCGCCGGCCTCGCGCCGTCGTACAAGATCGGCTCGAGCCGGACGGACGAGGTCGGCACCGACGTCAAGACCTCCGAGAAGATCGTGCACACCGGCAGGTCGGTCATCGTCGACGCGCACCTGCGACTGCAGGTGAGCGCGGGCACCACGACGATCGTGAGCAGCGGCGGGCCGAGGACGCCGCAGCAGATCGACGTCCCCGTGGTGCTCCAGGTGTGGGAGCAGCAGCTCGGCGCGCTCGGTCTCGCGATGCCCGCTGCCGTGCCGGACCCCACCGACCCCGCCGACTCGGAGACGGAGTCGGATGCCGTCGTGCCGGACGCCTCCGGGTCGGAGTCGGCGTCGCAGTCGGAGGTTGCTTCGGAGTCGGAGTCGGAGTCAGAGGTCGAGTCGGAGTCGGAGTCGCAGACGGGGTCCGCGTCCGGGTCCGCGTCGGCGTCACCGTCGGAGCGTTCGTCCGGGTCGGAGTCCTCGTCCACGTCCACGTCGGAGCCCGCGCGCCCGTCGGACTCGGACGCCACGGGGTCGGGGTCCGACGCCGCCGATCCCGACTCCGCGGACTCCGGTGCCTCGGAGCCGGAGGCCGTGGGCTCGGAGGACGCCGAGGCGGTCGAGTCGGACGTCGCGGCGTCCGATGGCGTGGAGTCGGAGGCTGCCGGATCGGACGCATCCGACCCCGCAGCGATCGAGTCGGACGACTCGGATGCCATCGAGTCGGACGTCGCGGAGTCGGACGCACCCGACTCGGCCGCCGACGAGTCGCAGGAGTCCGAGACGGGCGCCGTCGAGTCGGACGCGCAGGAGTCCGACGACCTCGAGTCGGACGCGGTCGAGTCGGACGCAGTCGACTCGGACGCCGATGCGTCGGACGCCGTCGACTCGGACGCCTCCGACGCCGGATACGACGCGGACTCGGAGGTCGATGACGATGGCGACCGCGAGAGCGACGACGGCTTCAGCGACGACGGCTTGAGCGACGATGGCCACGAGGCCGACGTCGACAGCGACAGCGACGACGTGGCCGACGTCGACAGCGACGAGGCCGAGGCCGACGGCGACAGCGGCGACGACGAGGCGGAGGTCGACAGCGACGACGGCGGCGACAGCGAGATCCGCGTCGGGTCCGAGATCGGGTCCGAGCCGCCGTCCGTCCCTGCCTCGAGCTCCGAGTCCGATGCCGATGCCGACGTCGCGACGGACATCGCGACGGACACAGGGCCCGACGCCGAGGCTGGGCTCGGGTCCGGCAGCGGCACGTTCGACAGCGACCTCGACGGTCGGCTCGACGGCGAGCTCGACTCTGGTTCGACGTCCGAGTCCGAGTCCGGCTCCGAGTACGAGACGGCACCCGAGACGCAGAGCGACGCCGAGTACGTCACGGCCTCCGAGGGCGAGGGCGAGGGCGACGACGAGCGCGGGGGCCCGGGCGCGACCGGCAGCGTGGCGGACCCGGGCGCCGCGTCGACGACCCGAGCGGCACCCCCGACGCCGGCCACCGCAGCAGCGGATGCCGAGCGCGACCCCGCAGGATCGTCGTCGCAGCCGCACGCCGACGGTGCCGCACGCCCGGCGTCCGACGCGTCCGACGCGCCCGCCGAGCCCGCAGCACCCGCCTCGCCGGCACCACGCTCGAGCACGACGTGGATCCCCTCGGCACCCATGTCCGGCTACGTGCCCGAGGAGGAGGACGAGGGCGACGACCGCAGCGTCCTGCTGCCCGACGGCACGCGCACCGGGGGAGCCACGCCCTTCGACGCCCAGTCGTTCGTCGACGACGCCCTCAGTCGCATCGGCTGACCCGCCGGCGTCCCTCGGTGAACCCCCCGCGCATCGTCGCGCGTGGTCGAGCTGAGGGAAGGAGATGCCGTGACGTCGATCACCGTGCAGGGGACGGGCTTCGGCATCGTCGTCGCCGAGGATGGCGACGCGGATGCGGCGACGCTCCTCGACGGGCTGCCCCCGCTGCGCGCCGCCCGATACCTGACGACGACGCCCGCGCTCCGCCAGGCGCTGCGCGACGCGGACGCCGAGCTCGTCGACGCCGTCCTGCCCCATCTCGACGGCGCCGTCGTCGTGCCGGAGGCCGGGCTCGCCGGTGCGGGCGACGACGGCGAGGCCGCGAGCACGCGCCTGGCGCAGGCGCTCGGCGTCTCGGTGATCGCGCCGGAGGGTCGGTTCATCCGCTGCGAGGGCACCCTGTTCTCCGTCGGTGGCGGGGACGGCTGGATCGCGCAGAGCCCCCGCGGCGCGCGCGTGGCCGCAGGACGTCGCTATCCCGCACCGACGTGGCAGTCGCAGCTGCCGCAGGACCTGTCCGGCGCGGCGCACATCCCCGCGGGGCTGTGGATCACGTCCGGCACCGAGCCGCGGCACGCGGTACGGCTCGCGGGCGTCGCCGTGCGCGAGCGGCAGCTGCTCGTCGTCGTGGGCAGCCCCTCCGAGCCCGCACCGAGCGAGGAGCGGCTGCTCGCGGTGCTGCGGTCGTTGCCGGCGGAGACGCGGTCGGCGGTCGTGCTCGCGGGATTCGGCGACGCGAGCCTGCCGCTCGAGACCGTCCGGGCCCTCGCGGCCGCGCTCGAGCAGCCGCTGCGCATCGCCCACGGCGTCGAGATCGGCGGTGCGCCGGCCCGCATCGACGGCGATGGCGAGACGCTCCCGGCCACGCTCGCGCTCGAGAGCGTGTGCGCGCCGGACGGCACGATCACGCTCGAGCGATGGGCGGCTCCACCCGGGCTCGCAGGCGCGGGCGCCGCGTCGTACCGACTGGGGGAGACGCCGAGGAGACGACGGCGCGCGGGCGATCGCTGGGTCGTCGACGTGGTCGCGGCCGGGCTCGTGGTGCGCTCCGAGGACGAGCCGCTCGCCGATGCTGCCGAGCTCTCGCCGCCCGTGGGCTCGCTCGGCGTCTTCGTGCAGTGCGACGGCGCACAGCGACCCGCTGCGCTGCCCGCGCTGCTCGAGCCCCTGCGCGAGCGGCTCGCGCAGCGCGGTGCCGTGACGCTGCATCCGATCGACGCCGCCGCCAGGCGCGTCGTGCGCGACGCGTACCCGGGGGCGTGGGCGCCGACGGAAGCGCTCGCGATCACGGCCGACGGCAGGCTCGTCGCGGCGACCGCGGACGCGAGCGGCGACACCGTCGACCCCGACGTCGCGCATGCCGACGCGGCGAGCGTCGGCGTGGCGAGCCACGACGCCGTCGGCGACGACCCGGTGGTCGACGACGCGGCGATCGACGACGCAGCGGTCGACGACGCAGCGGTCGACGACGCCGTGCCCGCCGTCGAGGTCGACGCTCCCGCAGCCGTCGTGGACGGCGAGCCCGTCGACGGGGCCGGCGAGGCCCCGGAGACGATCGCGCGGACGGACGACGTGGATGCGGTCGTCCGCGCGGACCCCGCCGCGACGGCGTCGCAGGCCCACATGGAGCCGTCCGGCCGTCACGTGCGCGACGCCGTCGTCTCGACCTCGCCGAGCGCCGACGACGCCGCGGCTGCCTGGTACGCGGCCGCGGCGCCGCGGCGGGCTGCGCTCGCGGAGACCGAGGCGGAGCCGCTGGCGACCGTCGCCGACCTGCTGCCGACCGCCGCGGAGCCTCGCTCGACCAGCGCGGAGCCGCATTCGACCAGCGCGCAGGCGCCGTCCGCCGGCACGCAGCCGATGCCCACCGACGCGTCGGAGTCCACGCCGCGGCCGCAGGAGGAGCTGCCGCAGCCGCACGCCGCGTCCGACGCGGTCGTGGGGGACGGGTCGGTCGCATCCCGGACCTCGGCGAGCGCCGCGAGCGACGCGATCGCGCGAGCGCTCCAGGGCTCGGCGGCCGCGCGATCCCTCGGCGGTGCCGCCCGCGGCACGAGCGCGCCGTCGGGGCAGGTCGGCCCGACGCGTCCCGTCGATCCCGAGGCGTCGCCGACGGCGAGCGCAGGAGCGTCGCTGGAGCGGGGCTCGCGTGCGAGCGGTCCGTCAGCCCCAACGATCGCGCAGGCCGCAGCCGCCGTCCGCGATTGCCCTCCTGTTGCACCGGCCTCGCACGCTGGACCCCTGCCCGTCGCAGCCGGGCCAGTCTCAGCCGCGCCTGCAGCCACCGCGCCCGAAACCATCGCGCCCGCAGTCCCCGCGCCCGCAGCCGCCGTGGCGGCCTCCGTGCCCGCCGTCTCCGCATCGGCAGCGTCCGCAGCGTCCATGACGGCGCCCGCGACCTCGGCGCCCGCACCCGCCGCCACCCCCGCGCCCCCGGCCGCCGCCCCGCACCGCAGCGCGTCGCCCATCGACGTCCCCGCCGACGCGCGCTCGACGGCCGACCAGCGGCACCGGGTCCGCTCGGCGCTCGGCGCACGGTACGACGTCGCGAGCCGCACGGTCTCGCAGCTGCTCGCGCAGCAGCCCGGCATGCGCGTCGCGGCAGGCGACCGGTCCGCGATGCTCACCGGTCTCTCGCTCGTGCGGGTCTTCGCCGCCGAGCCGCACGCCGACTACGACCTCGACTTCCACACGTGCCTCGCCGAGGGGCTCTCGATGCTGCCGACGGCGCGGTCGGTCGTCGTGCGCGGCATCCCGGTCGCCATCGACGCGACGCCGGGCACGGTCCTGCGCCTGCGCGCGCCGCTCGTCGCCGCCGCGGCCGACGGGCCGGCGACGGGCCCGGCGGAGGCCCTCATCTGGACGACGAGCGGGCGGCGGCTCGATCGCGTGCTGCACGGTGCGCCAGGGGCGGCCGACGTCGTGCTGCCCGCCGGCACGAGGCTCCGCGTGCTCGGCAGCGCGGCGGGCCCCGCGCCCAGGCTGCTGCTCGCCGAGGAGGGCACGGATGCCGAGCAGGCGCTCGTGCGGCTGCAGGCGGCCGCCGAGGCGCGCGGCGACCTGGGCATCCATGCCGACGACCGCTGGCTCGGCGACCTTCCCGTGGCGGCATGAGGAGCATGACGATGACCCACGAGCCTTCCGCCCAGGAGCGCGACGCGGCGGATGCGGTCGGTGAGCCCGCGGGCGACGCCGGTCCGGTGGCCGCGCCCGCCGCGACGCGCGCTCCCGCCGCGCACGGCGTGCGGCGGCTGCTGCGCGGCATCGTCGGCCGCCTGCCCGCGCGTCGGCCGACGGCGCCGAGGGTCGCGCGCGTGTTCGACGGGCAGCGGGACGGCACGCCCTGGTTCGCGCCCGAGCATCCCGTGATCGTCGACGCCGTCGAGCGCGACGCCCTGCTCGCGCTGCTGCGCACCGGCTCGATCGTCGTCCACGCGTCGCAGCCGATGCGCGACGACCTCGGCGACGTCGACGCCGTCGTGCCCGCCGACCTGCGCTCGGACGGCACCTGGATCTGGAGCGACGCCGTCGCCTACTACCTCGAACGCCACCGCATCGCCCCCGACGCCGAGCTCGTCGCGCACCTGCGCACCGCGGGCCCGGCCGCGCCGATCGATGCGGGCACCTGGCGGCGGCTCTCCGCCGCCATCCGCCCCGACGCCTGGGAGGGCACGACATGGCCACTCGACTGATCGCCGCCGAGCGCTCGGTGCACACGGTCGCCGTCGACGAGCGCGACTGCCACCAGTCCATCGCGTCGGCGCTCGCCTCGGCGAACGACGGCGACGTCATCTCCATCCGCCCCGGCGTCTACCGCGAGTCGCTCACGATCGATCGCGCCGTCTCGCTCTCGGGCGTCGGCGACGCGGGCGAGGTGCGCATCGAGAGCAGCGCCGGGCCGGCCGTGCGCAGCGCTGCCGTCGAGGTGCGGGTCTCGGGCGTCACGATCTCGCGTGCGGGCGGCGACGTCGCCGTCGACGTCGAGTCCGGTGCGCTGTCGCTCGACGACTGCACGGTCGAGGCCTCGACGGAGGTGGCGATCGTCGTGCGGTCGGAGGCGCAGCTGTCGATGCACGACTCGAGCGTCCGCAACGACGCGGGCGCCGGCGTGCTCGTCTACGAGGGCGGCCGGGCCGACCTCACCGGCGGCGGGCTGCACGACGTCGCGACCACGGCGCTCGTCGTGCGCGGGCCGAGCGCCGCGCAGCTCACCGACGTCGCGATCGCCGACGCGCAGGGCGCGCTGCTCGTCGCCGACGGTGGGCAGGTCACGCTCGTGCGCGGCACGATCGGCACGATCGCGAACGCCGCCATCACCGTCGAGGGCGGGGCGAGCCTCGACGCGACGGGCACGACGATCGCCGACGGCGAGGGGATCGGCCTCCTCGTCACGACGGGCGCCTCGGCCTCGCTCGTCGACGTCACGATGCAGCGACTCGTCGGCCAGGGCGTCGTCGGCATGGCGGACGCGGCGATCGAGCTCTCGGGCGTCCGCATCGGCGACGGCTCCACGCATGCGCTCCACCTCATCGACCAGGCCAGGCTCGCCGCGGATGCGTGCGAGCTGCGCGCCGCGGGCCACGACGCGATCGTCGTCGCGGGCTCGGCATCCCTCACGCTCGTCGACTCGACGATCGAGCGGCCGGGCGGCACGGGCGTCACGGTCTCGGACGACGCGAGCGCGACCCTCTCGAACGTGCGGATCGCCGGGGCGGAGTCGGAGGGCGCGGTCGCGCGGGACGCGGCGCGGCTCGTCGTCGAGGACGGCTCGGTGCGCGGCTGCAGGCACGGCGTCGTCTGGCAGGACGCCGCGACGGGTGCGCTCCGGCGCACGACGGTGGTCGACGTGGGCGGCGAGGCGGTGCGCGTCGAGCCGGAGGCCGACGTCGAGGTCGAGCAGCTGCGGGAGTCCGACGACGACGCGCAGGATGGCGCGCCCACGCGGCGCGCCGACGCCACGACCGCAGCCGCCGGCGAGCCGCCGCGCCCCGCGACCGAGGAGCACGAGCTCGACCGACTGCTCGCCGAGCTCGACGAGCTCGTGGGGCTCGACGGCGTGAAGCGGCAGGTCGAGACGCTCGTGCGCATGCACCAGATGGCGGAGCGCAGGGCCGCGGCCGGCCTCCCGTCGCCGCCCGTCTCGCGGCACCTCGTGTTCGCGGGCTCGCCCGGCACGGGCAAGACGACGGTCGCGCGGCTCTACGGCCGCATCCTCGCCGCGCTCGGCGTCGTGCGCACCGGCCAGCTCGTCGAGGTCGCACGCCCCGACCTCGTGGCGGCCGTGATCGGCGGGACGGCGATCAAGACCACCCAGATGTTCGAGAAGGCGCTCGGCGGCGTGCTGTTCGTCGACGAGGCCTATGCGCTGTCGAAGGACGGCGGCTCGAGCAACGACTTCGGTGGCGAGGCGATCGACACGCTCGTGAAGCTCATGGAGGATCACCGCGACGACGTCGTGGTGATCGTCGCCGGCTACACGAACGACATGCGCACGTTCATGGCGGCGAACCCGGGGCTCTCGTCGCGCTTCTCGCGCACGATCGAGTTCACCGACTACTCGTCGGCCGAGATGGTGACCATCGTCGAGGGCCTGTGCCGTGCCAACCACTACAGCCTCGAGTTCGAGACGCGGGCTGCGCTGCACGGCTACTTCACCGACCTTCCGCGCGACGAGACCTTCGGCAACGGCCGCACCGCGCGCAGCGTCTTCGAGGAGATGCTCGGCAGGCAGGCCTACCGGCTCGGCGGCGACGCGGACGTCGACGCGCTGACCCTCACGCGGCTCGTGCCCGACGACCTCGGCCCGCTGCCCGGCTCGTCGATCGGCGCGGGCGTCGGCCGCGTCGACGAGGAGCGCGTCGAGCAGCTGCTCGGCACGCTGCGCGAGCTCGTCGGCCTCGACGGCGTGAAGGCCGAGGTGCAGGGCATGGTCGACCTCCTGACCTCCGCTCGACGTCGGCAGGCGGCGGGGCTGCCGGCGCCGTCGCTCAGCAGGCACCTCATCTTCGCGGGGCCTCCCGGCACGGGCAAGACGACGGTGGCACGGCTCTACGGCTCGCTCCTCACCGCGCTCGGCGTCCTCGCCCAGGGGCAGGTCACCGAGGTGTCGCGCGCCGACCTCGTCGGCGAGTACGTCGGCCACACGGCGCGACGGACGACGGAGGCGTTCGACAGGGCGCGAGGCGGCGTGCTGTTCATCGACGAGGCCTACACGCTCGCCTCCGGAGGCGGTGGCGGCAACGACTTCGGCAAGGAGTCGGTCGACACGCTCGTGAAGCTCATGGAGGACCATCGCGACGAGGTCGTCGTCATCGCGGCGGGCTACGAGCGGGAGATGGATGCGTTCCTCAGCACGAACCCGGGCCTCGACTCCCGCTTCTCGCACCGCGTGCGGTTCGCGAACTACACGCCGGACGAGCTCGTGACGATCGTGAACCAGCACGCGACCGCCTCCGGCTACGAGTGCACGGGCTCGACGGTCGCCGCGCTGCGCGGGCACTTCGCCGCCGTCGACCGCACCGCGTCGTTCGGCAACGGTCGGTACGCGAGGCAGGTCATGGACGCCTCGATCGCGAACCACGCTCGGCGCACGCGCGCCATCGACGATCCGACGATGGACGACCTCGTGCTGCTGCTGCCCGAGGACGTGCCGACGCCGGATGCGATCGGGGCGTGAGCGAGGCGCCGACGCCCGTGCGCACGACGATGCCCGCCGGGCTCGGCCCGGCGGGCATCGGGAGACGCGGCGCCCGTCAGGCGGCGAGCGCCGTCTGCGACCGCATCGTGCGCAGCGCGTGGAACACGCGGCTCTTCACGGTGCCGACGGGCACGCCGAGGCGCACGGCGGCCGCCGCGGCGGTCTGGTCGGCGAGGTAGACCTCCGCGAGCGTCCTGCGGTGCGCCTGCGAGACGTGCGTGAGCAGCTCGGTGACGAGCACGCGGTCCTCGACCTCGCGCGCGGGGTCGTCGAGCGACGCGGCGCGCTCGGCGTCGAACTCCGACCAGGCGATCTCGGTCGGGCGAGCGCGACGCGCACGGTGCTGGTCCATCGCGATGTTGTGGGTCACGCGCGTGAGCCAGCCGCGCACGGATCCCTGCTGCTCCGTGAGGCGGTCGAGGTGGCGCCATGCGCGCAGCATGGTCTCCTGCACGACGTCCTCGGCAGCGGCGACGTCGCCGCTCATGAGGCTCGTGGCGTAGCGGACGAGGCCGGGGCGGTGCGTGGCGACGAGCTCGTCGAACGCAGCGGCCTCGCTGGTGGTCGTCGTGGTGGTCGTCGCGGTCGGTGCTTCGGTGATGGCCATGATGGGGTCCTTCCCTCGGTCGACGTCTGCTTCGATCGTCCGACCGCGCGAAGGCGCTGTCTCTGGGTCCACCCCCCGGCTCGGGCTGCCATCCCGACGCCGGGGGTAGGGGTGTCCCTACCCGGGCGTCACGTGGCGCACCGCACGGCCGAGGGGTCGGCGCCCACGAGGTTCTCCCAGCGGATCTCGGAGAACGTGAGGTCGACGTCGCCGCTGCCGAGCGCGAGGAACGGCGTGTCGATCGCCTCGGGCGCGAGCCCGGCGGCGGTGAAGCACTCGGCGGGGATGATGACGTGCTGCGTCGCGCCCTGCGCGATGCCGTTGATGGTCTCGGTCATGTCGACCGAGACGCCGCACGGATAGCCGCAGTGCGCGGCGATCTCGAGCAGCTCCGCCGTGCCGCCGTTGTGCGTGACGTCGAACACGAGGGCGCCGCCGTCGTCGGCGATCTCGCCGAGGTCGATCGCGTCGCCGGTGGTCTGCGCGTACAGCTGCGCGGGCCCGCCGGTCGTCCACCGCGCCCGCAGGCCGCCGTCCGACTGCGTGAGCGCGAGATGGGGTCGCGACGCCTCGCCCGACTCGAGGGGCGTGAGGCCCCACGCGCCCGACTCGTCGTTCGACTGCAGGAACCATGCGAGGCCGGAGGTCGAGCTGCCGCCCGTGAGCACGGGGGCGGCGGTCGTCGCCTCCAGCGCATCCTCGGAGCCGGACGTCGCGGGCGCGGGAGAGGCGGTGACGGTCGGGGGCACGCTCGGCGACGGGGAGGCCTCGGCGCTCTGCCCGGTGACGGCGTTCGCGTCGGTGCCCGCGGCGTCGATGCCCCCCGAGCGGCCGAGCACGGTCGCGACGACGATCGCGACGGCCACGATCGCCGCGAGCGCGACGCCGGCGACGATCGCCGTCGTCCGCTGCACGCGGGGGCGGCGCGGGGTGCGGCGGGTGGCCGCGAGCCCCCGCGTCGGTGCGGAGGTCACGGG
The DNA here is from genome assembly GCF_039531815.1 of Agrococcus versicolor. Lineage (NCBI taxonomy): Bacteria > Bacillati > Actinomycetota > Actinomycetes > Micrococcales > Microbacteriaceae > Agrococcus > Agrococcus versicolor. The sequence goes on from NZ_BAAAQT010000010.1 coordinate 17,222, forward strand.
CACCCGGTCGCCGCCTGCGCCGTCGGCGGCGGGCGCCGCCGCCTCGCCGGCGAGCCTGCGCGCGCGCTCGGCCGCGCCCAGGGCGACGGTGAACTTCGGGTGGTGCGTGGCGGTGACGGGTCGGCCGATCGTCGCGACCTCCTCGGCGACGAGAGGGATGCGCGACGAGCCGCCCGCGAGGATCACGGTGTCGACGGCGTCGGCGTCGATGCCCGCCGAGTCGATCGTGCGCAGCAGGGCGGCGACCGCGAGGCCGACGGCGGGACGGATGCTGCGCTCGAGGTCGGCGCGCGTGATGGCGACCTCGTGCTCGCCGTCGTCGAGCACCATCCGCACGACGGCCTCCTCGCGCACGGAGAGCGCCTCCTTCGCGCTCGTGCACGCCGCGTCGATGGTCGCGAGCGTCGCGGCGTCGTGCGGGTTCGCGGCGTCGAGCGCCGAGATGCGCCCGCCCACGCGCTGGTCGACGAGGCCGCGGACCGCATCGTCGAAGTCGTCGCCGCCGAGGTGCTCGACGCCCTCGGGGTTGCCGAGCACCTCGAGGCCGTCGGCCCGCATCCGCAGCACCGTGGCGTCGAACGTGCGGCCGCCGAGGTCGAAGACGGCGAGCACCGCGCCCTCCTCGAGGCGTCGCTCGTGCGAGACGTACGTCGCGGTGGCGACGGGGTCGGTGACGATCTCGTCGATCGCGACGCCCGAGAGCTCGGCGACCTTCGCGAAGTGCTCGCGGCGGTACGGACCCCATGCGGCCGGGCACGTGAGCACGACGCGCTCGGGCGCCTCGCCCTGCTGCTCGGCGACCTGCGCGACGACGTCGCGCAGCTGCGCGGCCATGAGCGCCTCGGGCGCGATGCCGACGCCGCCCACGATGATCGGGGTCGGGTCGCCGAGTCGCCGCTTGAACCCCCGCACGAGCCGCGTCGGATCGTCGGTCGCGGCGAGCAGCGCCGCCTCGCCGGTGAGGATCGTGCCGTCGGAGGCGCAGAAGGCGACCGAGGGCTCCACGAGCAGCGGCGACAGCGGGGCGGCACGCGTGCCGAGGTCGTCTCCGATCGCGACCGCGAGCGAGGTCGCGCCGAGGTCGACGCCGATGGAGTAGCGCATGGGTCCCTTCCCAGTTCCTGGTTCGAGGATGGCACTCGGACGGAGCAGACGATAGACGACCGGTGTGACGTGATGATGGCAACTCGTGAGTCACAATGTCGCGTTCGGCCCCCGATAGCCTTGCTCGTGCACCCGCCGGAGCGGGGGCGTCCGACGGGTCGGAGAGGCATCGATGCTGGTGGCGATCGCCGACGACGGCGTGCTGTTCCGCGAGGGTCTCGTGCTGCTGCTCGGGGCGGCGGGGCACGAGGTCGTCGCCGCGCACGACGACGGCGACGCGCTGCTCGCGACGCTCGACGAGCGCGCGGTCGACATCGCCGTGCTCGACATCCGCATGCCGCCGGGGGAGGAGGGCGGCCTCACGACGGCCGCCACCATCCGCAGGCGGCATCCCGCCGTGGGCCTGCTGCTGCTGTCGCACTACGCCGAGTCGCACTACCTGCGCACGATGCTCACGATCGGCACGGAGGGCATCGGCTACCGCCTCAAGGAGCGCATCGCGGGCGTGCAGATGCTGAACGACACGCTCGAGCGCATCCGGGCGAGGGAGATCGTGATCGAGCCCGTGCTCGCGAGCAGGCTCGTCGAGATCGGCGAGCATCGCGACGGCGCGGTCGGCGGCCTCGGCCCGCGCGAGCTCGACGTGCTGCGCCTCATGGCGGAGGGCCGTGCGAACCGCTCGATCGCCGAGGAGCTGTTCGTCTCGGTCAAGGCCGTCGAGAAGCACGTCGCATCGCTGTTCGTGAAGCTGGGCATCCCCGAGGATGCGACGATGCACCACCGCCGGGTGCTCGCCGTGCTCAGCTACCTGCAGGCGCAGCGGGGCGACGGCGAGCGATGACGCCGCAGGCCGCACCGCGCGAGGTCGCGGACGTGCTCGCATCGACGCCGCGCGAGTCGCTCGTGCCCGCGCTGCTCGAGAACCTCGCGCGCGGCGTCGCGGCCCGCGGAGGCGCCGCGCCGCAGCTGCGGCTGCTGCGGAGCTTCGACGACGGCCACCACCAGGAGCTCGCGGCCTGGCGCGAGGAGGACGCGGTCACGGCGCTGGGCGACGGCGAGCGGCATCCCGTGCCCGGGGTGGGCGTGCTCGAGATCCGGCCCCGGCCGGATCTCGGCACCGCGCGTCGCCGGCGGCTGCTCGACGAGACCTGCGTCTGGCTGGGCGCGACGGCGCGCGCCGAGCGCAGCATGCGGGCCCTCGAGCGCGCACGACGAGACGCCGTGCAGCATGCGACGGAGGCCGAGCGCGCGCAGGTGCGCGCGGCCCGCGTGCGGGAGACCGAGCGCATCCGCCTCGTCGAGACGATCACGACCGCGACGGTCCACGACCTCGCGGCGCTGCGCAGCCTGCTCGACCAGCCTGCGGGCGCGCTCGAGTGGCCTGCGATCCACGCGCTCGCCGAGCGGCTCATCGACGACCTGCGCGACGCCGTGCGCGGCGTCTTCCCCGCGATGCTGCCCGAGCGCGGGGTCGAGGAGACCCTGCGCGAGCTCGCGGCGGCGCTGCCCGTGCGCGTCGACGTCGCCGGCGACCTGGGGCGCAGGGCCGGATGGGACATCGAGTCCGGCTTCTACCACGCGGTCGCGGGCGCGATGGAGGCGATCGCGCGCGCGGGCTCGCCGGTCGCCGTCGCGCTCCGACGGGGCGCCGAGCTCGTCGCGACCGTCGCGAGCACGGGGCCGCTCGACGCCGCGTCGATCGACCGAGCGCTCGCCGCGGGCGCCGAGCGCATCGCATCCCTCGGCGGCGAGCTCGTCGTGCGACCGCGCGACGGCGGCGCCGGCGTCGTCGAGGTCACCGTGTCGATGCCGGACCGCAGCGAGGTGACGTCGCTGCCCATCGGCAGACGGCAGATCGCGTCGCGGCCCGTGCACGGCAGGGTCGCGACGCTCGTGGAGGCGGCGGGGCTGCCGCACGACGAGCTCGAGGCCTGTCGCGACGCGCTCGAGGCGCCCATCGCGCTGCTCGTCGTGCAGGGTCCGCCTCCCGCTCCCATGCCCGGCGTGCAGACGGTGCTGTGCGATGCCGCGCCGGACGCGGCGCTCGCGGCCGAGATCACCGATCGGGCGGGTCGCTGGGGCGTCGTCGACGCCGTCGTCTGCGCGCTCGCGCCGCGTGCGGACTTCGCCGAGGGGCTCCCGCAGCGCACGCTGCTCTTCCGCGACGGCATCGCGCCCGCCGACGCCGTGGCGGCGCTCGCTGCCAGGGCGCCCGTGCTCGCGGCGCGGCGGGTGCTCGAGCGGCTCGCCGAGCGTGCGGCGCAGGCGGGCACGCCCGAGCTGCGCTGGCAGGTCGACGAGCTGCGCGCCGACGCCCACGAGCTGACCGAGGACGCGCTGCTCGACGACGTCGCGCGCGGCACGGCGCCCGTCGTCGTCGACGCCGTCGCCGCGCGGCTCGCCGGCGCCGAGGGCGGCGAGGCGCACATGCGGCTCGGCCTCGTCGCCGACGCCGGGCGGGACGCGCTGCGGGCCGCGGCGCTCGCAGCGCTCGAGCGCTGGCGTCAGGTGGCGGCGAGGCCCGGGCTCGACAGCGCGAGCCGCAGGGCCGCCGACCTGCTGCAGCGCAGCGCCGAGGGCCTGCTCGCGCGCTGAGCGTCGTGCGTCAGCAGGGCACGGATGCCATGACCCGCGTGCCCGCGCCGGGTGCCGAGCGCACCTCCAGGGTGCCGTCGATCGCCTCGATGCGATCGGCGAGGTACGACAGGCCGCCGACGTCGTCGCCGACGACGAACCCGGGCCCGTCGTCGCGGATCTCGACGATCGCCCGTCCGTCCTCGACGCGTGCGTCGACGGCGACGGAGGCGCCGGGCGCGTGCTTGCGCGCATTGCTGACGGCCTCGAGCGCGAGGTAGTAGAGCGCCGACTCGACCGCGGGCATGAGCCGCGGGACGTCGGCGTGCACCGCGACGTCGCCGCCGGCGAGCTCGCCGAGCGCGCCGCGCAGGCCCGTGGTGGCGAGCACCTTCGGGAGCACGCCCCGCGCGGTCGCGATGAGCAGCGCCTCCGCGGCGTCGAGCTGCTCGCCGAGCGCGGCGATCCGGGCGTCGCCTCCCGGCTCGCCGTGCAGATGGTCGGCGAGGGCGATGGACATGCGCAGGGCGACGAGGTGATGCTGCGCCCCGTCGTGGAGGTCGCGCTCGAGGCGTCGGCGCTCGTGCTCCATGTCGGCCGACGCGCGCCAGCGCACGTCGTCGACGCGGCCCATGGCCTCCTGCTGCCTGCGCCGCGCGTGCCAGGTGGCGTCCTCGGCGGCGTAGGGCGTGAGCAGCAGGAGCAGCGGCTGCCATGCGGCGGCCGACGGCATCGCACGGGCGGGCGCGACGGTCGCCACGACGTCGGGGTTCGCGCCGAGCGCGAGCGTGCTGGCGTCGTCGCCCTCCTGCGCGTCGCGCGCGCTCCAGCTGAGCGTCTTCGTGCCCAGCCGCAGCTCGCAGCGCTCGGCGCCGATCGCCTGGGCGACGATGCCGAGGAGCGTCGAGGGCGGCGGCGGCGTCTCGGACGCGGTGAGGGCGGCGGTGAGCGCGGCGCCGATCCTGTCCGCCCCACGCATGCCGCGACGCTAGCAGCCGTGCCTCGGGGCCCGAGGCAGCCGCGCCTCGGGCGGCGGGCGGCGGGGCGGCCGTGGGTCGGGGTCTCGCGCGTGGGCGGGCGGGGCGTCGCGGCGCCGCTACCGTGGAGGCATGCCCTCCGTCGTCGTCCGTCAGGCCCGCACGACCGACGTCCGCGCGATGCGCGACCTCATCGAGCCCTACGTGCAGCGCCGCATCCTGCTCGGCAAGGAGCTCGTGACGCTCTTCGAGGCCGTGCAGGAGTTCGTGGTCGCCGAGCTCGACGGCCGCGTCGTCGGCTGCGGCGCGCTCCACGTGATGTGGGAGGACCTCGGCGAGATCCGCACGATCGCCGTGACCGACGACGTGCACGGCGCGGGCGTCGGCCACGCGATCCTCGACGCCCTCGAGGAGCGCGCGGCGGGCCTCGGCCTCTCGCGCCTGTTCTGCCTGACGTTCGAGACGGCGTTCTTCGGCAGGCACGGCTTCGACGCCGTGGCCGACGAGGTCGTGCCGCCCGAGGTGTTCCAGCAGCTGCTGCGCTCGCACGACGACGGCATCGCCGAGTTCCTCGACCTCGCGCACGTGAAGCAGAACACGCTCGGCAACACCCGCATGGTGAAGCGGCTCTGACGCCGCCTCGCCACCTACCCTTGTGAGGTGACGACGGACAGGGAGCGCAGGCGGCGGCAGGCCGTCGCACGCCGACGTCGCACGCTCGCGATGCTGCTCGTGCTCGTCGTGGCCGCGCTCGTCGTCGTCGCCCTCATGCTGCGGCCGTGGCAGGGTGCGGCGGACGCCGCGGCCGACCCGGCGCCGTCGGCCTCGCCGACCCCGTCGGCGTCGCCCACCCCCAGCCCGAGCCCCACGGCGACCCAGCAGTACACGCCCATCGGCGGCATCCCGGAGGACGGCGACGGCTCGGCGGCGTGCACGCCCGACCAGGTGCTCGTGACGCCCATCACCGACGCCGTGACGTACGCGGCGGGGCAGCCGGTCGAGATGTCGTTCCAGATCCAGAACGTCTCGGGCGACCCCTGCAGGCTCAACGTCGGCACGACGCAGCAGTCGTACCAGGTGCGCACGGGCGACCAGGTCGTCTTCCGCTCGAGCGACTGCCCCGTCGACCAGGTCGACCAGATCGTCGAGCTCGCCCCGGGCGTCCCGCAACGCACGATCCCCGTGGTGTGGGATCGCACGGCGTCCTCGCCCGAGACGTGCGCGTCGCCTCGCGACCAGGTCGTCGCCGGCGGCGCGAGCTACCACCTGTCGATCACGGTCTCGGGCGTGCAGAGCGCATCCGAGCAGCAGATCATCCTGTCCTGACGCCGCCGACGCGGGCGGCCGGCCGGCCGCCGGAGGGCTGGGGCCTCGGCGGAGTCGTCCCAGGGCGGGAGCGCGCCCGGCGCGGCGGGGGGCTGCCGGGTCCGTGCTCGCGGCGCGCGCGACGCGACGCTCCGCCTCTGCGCTCGCGGTGCCGGCTCACGAGCGCGATGCACGCCACCGCGTGACATCGCAGTCGCCACCGCTACCGATTCCGTCGAGCGCGGGCATAGGATGCGACGACATCCATCGTGAAGGAGCCCACAGGATGAGTGATCCGCAGCAGATCGAGCACATCGACGCCGATGTCGTCGTCATCGGAGCCGGGGTCGCCGGACTCTCGGCCGCCCCCCGACTCGTCGAGGCGGGCCACGACGTCGTCGTGCTCGAGGCGCGCGAGCGCGTCGGCGGGCGCCTCTGGACCGAGGTCATCGGCGGCACGCTGCTCGAGCTCGGCGGCCAGTGGGTGTCGCCCGACCAGACGGCGCTGCTCGAGACCGTCGAGACGCTGGGGCTCGAGACCTTCGAGCGCTACCGCGCGGGCGAGAGCGTCTACGTCGACGGCGCGGGCGAGCGCATCCGCTTCACCGGCGAGCAGCTGCCCGTCGCCGACGACACCGTCGCCGAGATGGAGCGCCTCACGGCGCTGCTCGACGAGCTCGTCGCCGACATCGGCGCCGAGGAGCCGTGGGCGCACCCGCGGGCCCGCGAGCTCGACACCGTGTCGTTCGCGGCGTGGCTCGCGCAGCAGTCGAGCGACGAGGTCGCCTGCCGCCACATCGCCATGTTCATCGGCGAGGCGATGCTCACGAAGCCCGCGCACGCGTTCAGCGCGCTGCAGGCGGTGCTCATGGCCGCATCCGCCGGATCGTTCTCGAACCTCGTCGACTCCGAGTTCATCCTCGATCGCCGCGTCGTCGGCGGCCTGCAGCGCGTGCCGCTCACGCTCGCCGAGCGCCTGGGGGAGCGCGTGCGCACCGGCACGCCCGTCCGCCGCCTCGAGCACACGCCCGACGGCGTCGTGGTCACGAGCGACCGCGTCGTCGTGCGCGCACGACGTGCGATCGTCGCCATGCCGCCGACGCTCATCCCGCGCATCGACTTCCAGCCGCCGCTGCCGCGTCGTCAGCACCAGCTGCACCAGCACCTGTCGTTCGGGCTCGTCATCAAGGTCCACGCCGTCTACGACCGCCCGTTCTGGCGCGAGGACGGACTGTCGGGCACGGCGTTCAGCCCGTACCTGCTCGTGCACGAGGCGTACGACAACACGAACCACGAGGACGAGCGCGGCACGCTCGTCGGGTTCGTCTCCGACGAGCACGCCGACGGCGTCTTCGCCATGGATGCCGAGCAGCGCCGGGAGCGCATCCTCGCCGACCTCGCCGCCTACTTCGGTCCCGAGGCGGCGAACCCCGTCGTCTACTACGAGAGCGACTGGGGCACCGAGGAGTGGACGCGCGGCGCGTACGGCGCCTCGTACGACCTCGGCGGCCTCAGCCGGTACGGCGCCGACCAGCGCACGCCCGTCGGCCCCATCCACTGGGCCTGCTCGGACTTCGCCGGGCTCGGCTTCCAGCACGTCGACGGCGGCATCCGCTCCGGCTGGGCCGCGGCGGCCGACGTCGTCGCAGCGCTCGACGCGTCGCGCGCGAGCGTCTCGTGAGCAGCCAGATCGCGACCCAGAAGGTCGCGACGAAGGGGCTCGCGAAGGGCTCCGTCGGGCTCATCGGTGCCGTCGTCATCGGCATCTCGTGCATCGCACCCGCCTACACGCTGACCGCGGCGCTCGGGCCGACGGTCAGCGCCGTCGGATCGCAGGCGCCCGCCATCATCCTGCTCGGCTTCATCCCCATGCTGCTCGTGGCGTTCGGGTACCGCGAGCTCAACAGCGTCATCCCCGACTCGGGCACGTCGTTCACGTGGGCGACGCGCGCCTTCGGCCCCTACGTCGGCTGGATGGCCGGCTGGGGGCTCATCGCCGCGACGATCCTCGTGCTGTCGAACCTCGCCGGCATCGCCGTCGACTTCCTCTACCTGCTGATCGCGCAGATCACCGGCCAGGCGGAGATCGCCGACATCGCGACGAATCCGCTCGTCAACGTCGTCACGTGCCTCGCGTTCATGGCCGGCGCGACCTTCATCGCCTACCGCGACATGCAGACGACGCAGCGCGTGCAGTACGTGCTCGTCGGCTTCCAGGTGCTCGTGCTCGTGGTCTTCGCGATCGCCGCGTTCGTGCACGTCGCGAACGGCACGGCGTTCGACGCGACGCCCATCTCGCCGTCGTGGTTCGACCCGTTCGCGATCGACTCGTTCTCGTCGCTCGTCGCCGGCCTGTCGCTGTCGATCTTCATCTTCTGGGGCTGGGACGTCACCCTCACGATGAACGAGGAGACGAAGGATCCCGAGCGCACGCCCGGGCGGGCGGCGACGATCACGGTCGTCATCATCGTCGTGCTCTACCTGCTGCTCGCCGTCGGCCTCACGGCCTTCGCCGGCACGGGGGAGGGCGAGTTCGGCCTCGGCAACCCCGACATCCAGGACAACGTCTTCTTCGCGCTCGCCGGCCCCATCCTCGGCCCGCTCGCGGCGTTCGTGTCGCTCGCGGTGCTGTCGTCGTCCGCGGCGTCGCTGCAGTCGACGTTCGTCTCGCCCGCGCGCACCCTGCTGGCGATGGGCCACTACGGCGCGCTGCCGTCGCGGTTCGCCGAGGTGTCGCGCTTCAAGACGCCAGGGTTCGCGACGCTCGTCGCCGCGGTCGTCGCATCCGCGTTCTACGCCGTGATGCGGTTCGTGAGCGAGAACGTGCTGTGGGACACCATCACGGCGCTCGGCATGATGATCTGCTTCTACTACGGCCTCACGGCGTTCGCGACCGTCTGGTACTTCCGCACGACGTGGTTCCAGTCGTTCCGCAACGCCATGTTCCAGCTGGTCTTCCCGCTCGTGGGCGGCGTCGTGCTGGGCGTGCTGTTCGTGACGACGCTCGTCGACTCGATGGACCCGGACTACGGCTCGGGCTCGTCGATCGGCGGCCTGGGGCTCGTGTTCGTGCTCGGTGTCGTCGTGCTCGTGCTCGGCGCGATCATCATGATCGTGCAGCGCGTGCGCGAGCCGGGCTTCTTCCTCGGCAGGACGCTGGATGCGGGCGCCGCGACCGGCACGATCGACACCGAGGTGACGTCGAAGGGCGTGCAGGACTGACGTCTCGAGGAGCGGGTCGGCTCCTCGAGCACCGGGCCACGGTGCTGGCTGCGATCTCCCGTCGCAGCCGGCGTCGTGGCCCTCCTAGCGTGCGGACGGCTGCGTGCTCGCGTCGCGCGCACGACGTCGCGAGCGGGCGAGGACGACGTTGGCGGCCACGAGGCCGGCGACGAAGCCGACGAGCACCGCGACGCCCCACTCGACGATCGTGAAGAGTCGCAGCTGCGCGAGCAGGGCGCGCACGCCGGCGCCGACGGCGATCGCCGTCGCGGCCGCGACGACGAGATGCCACGGGAACCTGCTGGTCTCGGTCATGCTCGCGTCATCCCCCACGTGACCAGGCTCGCAGATGCGCCCATGGATCGCCTCTGTCTGCCGTGCGGTGGCGCGGCATCGCCGCAGGCGCTAGAACTCGCGGACGCCCGCGGGCTCGCGCAACGCGTCGGACAGGAGCGTGATCGTCTCGACCGCGCCGCGCAGGTGCACCGCGCCGTCGTCGAGCACGTGCTCGTAGCCGAGCCTGCGGGCCTCGGCGACGCGCTGCCGCGACGACGTGGCCGGGCGGATCTCGCCGGCGAGCGACAGCTCGCCCACGGCGACGAGCCGGGCGGGCAGCGGCACGTCGCGCACCGACGAGACGATCGCGAGGGCGATGGCGAGGTCGGCGCCCGGCTCGTGCAGCCGCATGCCGCCGACGGTCGACACGTAGACGTCGCGGTCGGCGAGCCGGAGGCCGACGCGCTTCTCGAGCACCGCGAGCAGCATCGCGACGCGCGACGCGTCGACGCCGTTGACGACGCGGCGCGGGTTGGGCGCCGACGACGTGACGGCGAGCGCCTGGATCTCGACCGGGATCGCCCGACGCCCCTCGAGGGCGACCGTGACGCACGAGCCGGAGTCTGGTGCCGTCTGGCGGGAGAGGAAGAGGCCGGAGGGGTCGGGCACCTCGGCGATGCCCTCGCCCGTCATCTCGAAGCAGCCGATCTCGTCCGTCGGGCCGAAGCGGTTCTTCGTGGCGCGCACGAAGCGCAGCGCCGTCTGCCGGTCGCCGTCGAAGTGCATGACGACGTCGACGAGGTGCTCGAGCACGCGGGGGCCGGCGATCGTGCCGTCCTTCGTGACGTGGCCGACGAGCAGGATGGGGATGCCCGTCGTCTTCGCGAGGCGCGTGAGGGCGTTGGCGACGTCGCGCACCTGGCTCGGCCCGCCCGCGATCGCATCGTTGTCGGCGTTGGCGACCGTCTGCACCGAGTCGACGATGACGAGGTCGGGCTCGACGGCCGCGATCTGGCCGAGGATCTGCGACAGGTCGGTCTCGGCGATGAGGTACAGCTGCTCGTGCAGGGCGTTCGTGCGCTCGGCGCGCAGGCGCACCTGCGCGACGGACTCCTCGGCGCTCGCGTAGAGCACGCGTCGGCCCGATCGCGCCGCGCGGCTCGCGACCTCGAGCAGCAGCGTCGACTTGCCGACGCCGGGCTCGCCCGAGCACAGCACCGCCGCGCCGGGCACGATGCCGCCGCCGAGCACGCGGTCGAACTCGCCGATGCCGCTCGCCCAGCGCGGGGCGTCGGACACGTCGATCTCGGTGATGGGACGCGCGCGCCGCATGGCGGGGATGGAGGCCGCCTTGACGCGGTCGGCCGCCGCGGCCCCGACCTCCTCGACCGTGCCCCACTGCTGGCACTCGCCGCAGCGTCCGACCCACTTCGCCGTCGTCCAGCCGCACTCGGAGCAGCGGAATCGCGCGTCGTTCTTGGGCATGCCCTGCACGCTACCTCCCGCCGCCCACACGGGCCGCCGCCCTCGGCGGCGCGGTCGCGGCAGGCCGCCGGGGCCGTCGTCGTCGTGGTCGCCGGTGGCCCGTCGGGCCGTCGCCCGGTCGCGGCCACGGTCATCGTCGGCCTCACGCGGCCGACCGCGTCGTCGTCGCCGTGGTGTCCCGTCGCGGGCCTGGTCGTCCCTCCTCGTCCTCGACCGACTCCGTCGTCGCCTTCCTCGTCATCTGCGGACTCCGTCGTCGCCCTGGTCGGCGGGCGAGCGTCGGGTGACCGCATGCTCGTGGTCGGGTCGATCGTCATCCGCGTGCACGACCTCCATGCTCAGATCGCGTTCTGGTCGGCGGCCCTCGACTACCGCGTGCGCGAGCCCATCGACGTCGACTTCGCCCTCCTGCGACCGCGCACGGGCTCCGGGCCGAACGTCTCGCTCGACGCCATGCCGAGCGAGCGGGTGCTGCCGCCGCGCATCCATCTCGACCTCTATGCCGACGACCAGCGCGCCGAGGTCGCGCGGCTCGAAGCGCTCGGCGCGGTCGTCGTGCCGTGGGATCGCCGCCCCGAAGACGCCGACTTCGTGATCATGGAGGACCCGGAGGGCAACCGCCTCTGCGTCGTCGACGCCGCCGGCTGGGAGGGCTTCGGCCCCCGCGCGGCCGGTCGCTGACCCGGGCGCTTGACCCGGGAGCTGACCCGGGCGCGCGCGGCCATGCGCCGACCCGGGCCGCGGGGCAATGCGTCGACCCCGATCGGCGGCCATCCTCACGGCGGGCGTCCGCGCATCGATGCGGACCGACCGGCAGAGGCAGCGTTCGGCGGATGCGGCGAGGCACCGCCGCGATCACGCCCCAGCGGTGCACCGGATGCGCATCGCAGCCGACGTGTCGCTCAGCCGTGATCTCGGCGGGCCATGTGCTGAGCTCCGCGAGCAGGCGCGTCCATCGTGGCCGAGCCAGACGGGATGGCGGCCATATCCACGCCTGAGCGCGTCGTCGGCTGCGCAGTACAGCCGACGTGTCGCTGAGCCGGGATTCCGGCGGGCTTGGTGCCGAGATCCTCGAGCAGGCGCGTGCATCGTGGCCAGCGCCGGACGGGGTGGCCGCCGGATCCGCGGCTGAGCGCGTCGTCGGCTGCGCATTGCAGCCGAGGTCCCGCTCAGTCGTGATTCCGGCGGGCCCCACCCGTCGACCCGGCCGAGCGGCCCGGCATCCGAGGCCGGCGACGACCCGGCCGCTACCGTCGGGGGATGCCCGAGCAGCCCGTCTCCGTGCGCGTCGCGACCGTCGACGACGCCCGCGCCATCGCGACCGTGCAGGTCGAGACGTGGCGCGCCGCCTACGCCGACCTCATGCCGGCGCCGCTGCTGCAGCGCATGGACGTCGACCGCAACGCCGAGCGCCGAGCGACGCTGTGGGACGAGCGGCATGCCGACCCGCGCGCGATCGACCTCGTCGCCGAGCGCGACGGCGCCGTCGTCGGCTGGGCGAGCGTCGGCGCCACCGACCAGGACGACCTGCCGGGCCACGGCCAGCTGTACGCGATCTACGCGGTCGCGAGCACGTGGTCGTCCGGCGTCGGCCGGGCGCTCATGGCCGCCGCCGAGGATGCGCTGCGCGACGGCGGCTTCGAGCGAGCGTGCCTGTACGTGCTCGACGGCAACGATCGGGCGGCGCGCTTCTACGAGCGATGCGGCTGGCGCGAGGACGGCCACTCGTGGATCGATCAGCGCTTCGGGTACGGCGGCGTGCTCGTGCCGCTGCTCGAGCGCCGGCGCATCCGCGACCTCGCGGAGGCGGTCTCGTGACCGTCATGGTGCGCGACGGCCGGCCTGCCGACGCGGCAGCCGTCGCCCGCATCCACGTCGGGGCGTGGCAGCACGCGTATCGCGGCCTCGTCGGCGACGCGGTGCTCGACGCGCTCGACGTCGATGCGCGCACCGCGTCGTGGGGCGAGTGGATCGCGCGCTCGCTGCGCGGGGATGGCACCGACGGCGACGTGCGGCACGAGCTGCTCGTCGCCGAGCGCGACGCCGAGGTCGTGGGGTGGGCGACGTTCGGCCCCGCTCGCGCCGCCGATCGCGCGGGATGGGGCGAGCTCGCCGGCCTCTACGTCGCCCCGGCGGCCGCGCGCTCGGGCGTCGGCCGCGCGCTCGTCTCCGAGGTCGAGCGCCGGCTCGCGGCGGCGGGCTGCACGCACGCCTACCTGTGGGTGCTCGAGGGCAACGCGCCCGCCGAGCAGGCCTACGAGCGCTACGGCTGGACCGAGGACGGCGCACGCCTCGAGGACGTCGAGACCGATCCGACCCGCACGCTCGTCGATCGCGCGCGCGTGCGCACCCTGCCCGCGGTCTGAGCCCCGCCCGGGGAGACGTTTTGGGGACCGGGCCCCGACCTGTGTATCCTCGACCGCGGTGACGTGTCCGAGCGGCCGAAGGTGCAACTCTCGAAAAGTTGTGTGGAGTAACCCTCCACCGTGGGTTCAAATCCCACCGTCACCGCCAACGAGAAGCCCCGACCATCAGGTCGGGGCTTCCGTCGTTCGCAGGCGTCGTCGGCGTCAGACGCCGAGCTCGTCGAGCGCGTCCTCGAGGGTCTCCTGCTCGCCGGAGGGCTCGTCGCCGTCCTCGGGCATCATGAGCACGCCGTAGCCGTCGCCGACGGGCACGATCGCGCCGACGGTGCGGCCGCCCACGACGACCTCGAGCGCGATGTCGGGGCGTCCGCCGTCGAGGCGCACCTCGTTGCCGTGGTCGTCGCCGTCCTCGTCGTCGCTCGGCGCGGAGACGGGCGGCCCGCCGACGGCGCCCGCGGGCTCCATGCCGGGTGCTCGCAGCAGCACGTCGGTGCCGCGGTGGTCGACGTGGAGGGCGGTCTGCGCCACCGCGTCCACGAATGCCTCATCGAGATCGGTCATGCGTCCACCCTCTCGTGCTCGGGGCGGCGTCGCCACCCGGGTTGCGCACGGCGCTCGGCGACGCCGCTGCTCGGGATCGCCGCGTGCCGCGTTCGGGAGGACCTCGCCTCCGGCGCGCGGTCGTCTCCGTCAGCGATCCCCGTCGGGGTCGTCGCCCAGCAGGTCGCGCCGAGCACGTTCTCGCTCGGTCGCGTCGATGCGCCCCTCGGCGTGGGCGGCGTCGATCTCGTCGAGGCGCTGCTCGAGCGTCGCGTCGTCGGGGGCGACGGGCGAGGGCGGGCCCGGCATCCGGGCGTCGAAGCCGGGCTCGTCGGGTCGCGACCAGGGCCGATGGGGCAGGGGCGGCGCGCCGTCCTGCAGGTCGCGGTTGCGGCGCAGCGCCGAGATCATCGCGCCGATGCCGACGAGCGTGGCGCCGACGACGATGACGCCGATCGCGATGCGCAGCCACTCCGGCATGCCGTCGGCGGGGAGGGCGAGGAGCGGCTGCAGCGGTGCCATGGCGTCCACGGTACGCGGGGACGTCCGCGCGGCGCGAGGCCCCGGCATCCGCGTCCGAGCCTGCGCCGAGGCGACCATCCCTTCAGACGCAGAAGCACGTTCTCCTCCTCCGTGCAACGGCCTCCCGGCACGCCGAGCGCGCTCCCTAGCGTCTGGCTCATGGCGCCGTGGGGCGGCCGAGGCTCGACGACGAGGAGGCGTGCGGATGCGCGGAGGCAGGATGTCGGTGATGGCGATCGGGGGCGTCGCCGTGCTCGCGATGACGGGATGCGGCGGGGGCTCCGCGTCCGGCCCGGTCTCGTTCTCGGACGAGCTCGAGGAGACGGTGCAGGTGTGGGGCTTCGAGAACGCCGACGACGTCGGGCAGTCGCGCCTCGACCATGCCGCGGCCGCGCTCGACGAGGTAGACGTCGAGGTCGACGCCGCGGCGTTCGACGCGCAACGCTTCACGGCGCAGGCCGCGAGCGGCGACCTGCCGGACGTCGTGCAGATGGACCGCAACTTCGTCGCCACCTACGCGGCGCAGGGTCTCATCGTGCCGCTCGACGAGTGCCTCGCCCTGCACGACGTCGACGCCGACGAGCAGTGGTACCCGCAGGTGGCGGCGGATGTGACGTGGGACGACCAGATGTGGGGTGTGCCGCAGTTCTACCAGCCGCCGCTCGTGCTGCTCAACGAGCGCGTGCTCGCCCAGGCGGGCCTCGACGCATCCGCGTTCGACACGACCGACCTCGACGGCATCGTCGCGGCTGCCGAGCAGATGACGGTGCTCGAGGGCAGCACGCCCACGCGCATCGGCTTCGACCCGCAGGGCGTCTCGAAGGCGGCGCTGTGGATGCTCGCGTTCGGCGGCAGCATCGTCGACGACGAGGGCATGCCCGCGCTCGACGACCCGGCGAACGTCGAGGCGATCGAGTTCCTGCAGCGCGTGTACGACGCGCAGGGCGGCTACGCCGAGGTGCGCTCGTTCGTCGATGCGTTCGACCTCTTCGGCGACGGCAACCCGTACGTGACCGACCAGGTCGGAGCCGCGGTCTTCGACCAGTGGTACGTCAACGTCCTCACGCCGTACGCCGACCAGGTGCAGATCGGCGCTACGCCGCTGCTCGACGCCGAGGGCTCGCCCTTCACGGCTGGGAGCGGCCAGGCGTTCGTCATCCCCATCGGCGCCGAGCACCCGTCGGCGGCATGCGCATGGATGCTCGAGCTCACCTCGCAGGACGCGTGGCTCGCGGCGGGCCAGGCCCGTGCCGACACGACGGCGGCGGAGCCCGAGCGCAACGGCATCAACGCCGGCATCTTCACCGGCTCGCCCGCGGCGGACGAGGCGGTGCGCGACCAGTTCGTGCAGGCGACGGGCTACCCCGGCTTCGACGCGACGATCCAGGCGTACTACGACGTCGCGGCCGACGGCGTCTCGTTCGGCGCGACGCCCGCGGGCCAGCAGCTGCAGTCCGAGCTGCAGGACGCCGTGCTGTCGTCGCTGCTGGGCGAGGCGACCCCGGAGGACGCCCTCGCCGACGCGCAGGATGCGGCGATGCGCGCCTACGAGCAGGTGGCCGGCACGTCGTAGGGGTGGTGGGCCCGCTCGGTGCGCCGAGCGGGCCCGTCCTGCGGCTCGTGCTCGCGGTCGCTCTCGCCGAGCGGTCGACCCCGAGTGGGCACGTTCTGCGGTTCGCCGTCGCCGAGTGGTCGCGTTCTGCGGGCCGGCTCCGCCGAATGGTCCAGATCTGGACCACTCGACGGGCGAACGGTCCAGATCTGGACCTCTCGGCCTCCGATCGTGACCTCTCGACGCAGGACGTGACCAGTCAGCAGGGACGCGACCACTCGCCGCCCCCCACCCATCACCGCGGCGTCGGCACCAGCGTCACGTCGCCCACCACCCCGTCGTGCACCACCAGCGTCATCACGGTCCCCACCGGCTGCCGCCGGCGGTCCGTCGGCGAGCCGGGGTTCAGCAGGCGAAGGCCCGCGGGCGTCGTCGTGTCCCAGGGGATGTGCGAGTGGCCGAAGACGAGCACGTCGCACGGCGTCTCCGAGTCGGGGCCGAAGCGCGCGTCGCAGCGGCGCTCGCGACCCGTCGCCGCACCGGTCTCGTGCACGACGCCGATGCGCACGCCCTCGACCTCCACGTGCGCGACCTCGCCGAGCCGGCTCCACAGCTCCTCGCCGTCGTTGTTGCCGGCGACGCCCACGAGCCGCGCGGCGCGGCGCTCGAGCTCGTCGAGCAGCGACGCCTCGATCCAGTCGCCGGCGTGCACGACGAGGTCGACGTCCTCCACGAGCCCCCACACCTGCTCCTGCAGCGCGGCCGCGCGCGTGGGCAGGTGCGTGTCGCTCAGCAGCAGGATGCGCGTCGTCATGCCCTCAGTCTGCCGCGACGCGTGCGGCGTGACGGGGTGCACGCGCGACGAGGGCGGCGGCGGCACCCCCGGCCGTGACGACGGCCGCGGCCGCGAAGGCGACCGCGAGTCCCACCCCCTCCGCGACGACCCCGATGGCCGCAGCGCCGACGGCCTGGCCGAGCACGAGCACGACGAACAGCATCGCGGTGCCGGCGGCCGCCCGGCCCGGGTCGATCGACGCCGTCCAGCCGATGAGGGCTCCGGATGCGGCGGTGTAGCCCCAGCCGAAGACGACGCACGCGACGAGCGAGAGCGCCGTGACGCTCGCCCCCGCGGCGAGCGCGGCCGTCGCCGCACCCGTCGCGCCGGCGGTGAGCAGCCATGCGCCGCGCGGTCCGAGCCGCTCGAGCGGTCGGGCCGTCGCGACGACGACGGTGCCGCCGACGCCGATGCCGACCCACGCCACGAGGGACGCGGTGTCGCTCGCGCCGGCGTCGACGAGGATCGAGCGGCCGAAGCTCCACGCTGCCGCCGAGCCGACGCCGAGCAGCAGCGCCCCCGCGATCGCCGACACGTGCGCGGCCAGCCACCGCGCCGACGGTGCGAGCGCCGCATCCGACCCGCCCGCGCTCGCAGGGCGATGGAGGAGGAGGGTCGCGACGGCGGCCGCGACCGCGACGACGGCGGCGACGAGCCACACGAGCCGCCAGTCCGGCAGCAGCATCGCGAGCGCGGCCGCGGCGACGAGGCCGGGCCCCGTGCCCGCGTTCACGACGGTCTGCAGGCGCGGATGCGGTGCCGCGGCCCGGTCGCGCTGCAGGAGGGCGACGAGCGCGGGGGAGGCGAGGCCGGCGCCCGAGGAGGCGAGGATCGCCGAGCAGGCGAAGACGGTCGCGTCACCGGCCGTCGCCATGCCGACCGCACCGACGGCGGCGCCGGTCGCGGCCGCTGCCACCAGCGCCCTCGGCAGCCGTGCTGCCAGCACGAAGCCGACTGCGGCGCAGAGGCAGTAGACGACGGACGCGCCCGCCGACGCGGCTCCCGCCGCCGCGACGCCGAGCCCGAGCTCGGCCTGCACGTCGGGCAGCAGCAGGCCGTAGGCGAGGCGCACGAGCCCGTACGTCGCCGCGACGAGCGCCATCGCCGCGGCCGCCACCGGCAGCGGCGAGCCCAAGAACAAAAACGCACGTTTCACTTTCGTGAGTCTAGGGTGCTGCCATGGCCCTGCGCACGTCGACCGAGCGACGGATCCTCGACGCCGCCGAGGCCCTCTTCGCCACGAACGGCACGATCGCCACCCCCGTCGACGCCGTGCTCGAGCGCGCAGGCGTCTCGAGCGCGACCCTCTACCGCGGCTTCACGAGCAAGGAGGCGCTGCTCGGCGCCGTCCTCGAGCGACGCCATCGTGCATGGCTCGCCTGCTGGGACGAGGCGATCGACGCCGCCACGACGCCCGAGGGCCGCATCCTCGCCGTCTTCGACGCCCTCGACGCCTTCCGCGACCGCCCGGCCGGATCGCGGTGGTGCGCCTTCCTCGGCGCGGCCGCCGAGCATCCGCACGCCCCCGCGGAGGTCGCAGGCGCCGTGCGCCTCGACACCGACGCCCTCCGCACGCGACTGCGGGATGCGGCAGCCGAGGCCGGCGCGACCGACGCCGACGCCCTCGCCGAGCAGCTGCTGCTCGTCATCACCGGCGACCTCGCCATGCGGCTGCGCGAGCGCGTCCGCGACACCGCGACGGCGCGCGCGATCGCGGCGGCGCTCGTCGCCGCCGCGACCGGGCTCAGCCCTTCCGACCCTGGGTCGCGATCCCCTGCACGAAGTAGCGCTGCCCGAACGCGAACAGGATGAGCATCGGCAGCGTCACGAGCAGCGCCGCCACCATGACGTACTGGTAGTCGCCGTGGCCGCCGTTCGTGGGGCTGAAGCGCGTCATGGCGCTCGCGATGCCCAGCGGCACGGTGTAGCCGTCCGCCGATCCGGTGTTGAGGTAGATGATGGCCGCCTGCAGGTTGTTCCAGGACGCCTGGAACTCGAACAGCAGCACGATGATGAACGACGGCACCGACAGCGGGAACGCGATGCGCCAGAACATGCCCCACGGTCGCAGCCCGTCGACCGTCGCCGCCTCGAAGAGCTCGCGCGGCAGGCCCAGGTAGAACTGGCGCTGCAGGAAGATGTAGAACGCCGAGCCGAAGAGGTTCGCGCCCCACAGCGGCACGTTCGTGCCGACGAGGCCCAGCTCGCTCCAGATGAGGTACTGCGGCACGAGCGTCACGGCGCCGGGCAGCATCATCGTCGCGAGCACGAGCCCGAAGAGGATGCGGCGGCCGGGGAAGCGGAAGTACGCGAAGCCGAACGCCACGAGCGACGACGACACCGCCACGAGCACCGCGGCGAGCACCGCGATGAGCGCGCTGTTGCCGACCCATGCGGCGAGCGGCAGCTCGGAGAACACCTCCACGTAGTTCTCCGGCGAGAACGTCTCGGGCCACAGCCGGTTGTCGAACACCTCGCCGCGCGGCTTGAGGCTCGCGGCGACGAGCCACACGAGCGGGTAGAGGAAGAGCGCCGAGCAGCCGAGCAGCAGCGCCCAGCGCAGGATCTGGCCCGCCCATCCCCAGCCGGTGAGCGGACGCGGGCGATCGCCGCCGCCGCGTGCGCGACGACGCGGGGTGGGGGCGACGGCAGCCGTCTGCACGGCCGTCGTGGTCTGCGTCGAGGTCGACATGTCAGCGCTCGCTCTCGTAGTAGACGAAGCGGTTGCCCACGCGGACCTGGATGAGCGAGATCACGAGGACGATGAGGAACAGCAGCCACGCCATCGCCGCGGCGAAGCCGAAGTCGAACTGCCGGAAGGCCTGCTGGAAGAGGTAGATCGCGTAGAAGACCGACGCGTCGGACGAGGCCTGCACCTGATCGCGATGGAAGAGCAGGAACGCCTGGTCGAAGATCTGGAACGCCGCGATCGTGAGCACGAGGACGTTGAAGAAGATCGCGCCCGAGATCATCGGCAGCGTGATCGACCAGAAGCGGCGGATGCGGCCGGCGCCGTCGAGCTCGGCGACCTCGTACAGGTCGCGCGGCACCTGCTGCAGCGCCGCGAGGAAGATCACCATCGTGCCGCTCACGCCCCACACCGTCATGAGCACGATCGACGGCTTGATCCAGGCGGGGTCGACGAGCCACTGCGGCCCGTCGATGCCGATCGCCGCGAGCCCGCGGTTGATCGCACCCTGGTTGCCGTTGAGGAGCAGGAGGAACACGGATGCCGTCGCGACGGTGGGCGTCATCTTCGGCAGGTAGAAGATCGTGCGGAAGACGCCGGAGCCTCGCCGCACGCCGTTGAGCAGCAGCGCGAGCCCGAGCGCGACGCACACCTCGAGCGGCACGGCGAGCACGGCGTAGTAGAGCGTGTTGCCGAGCGCCGTCGCGACCATGGGGTCCTCGAAGAGGCGCTCGTAGTTGGCCGTGCCGATGGGCGTCGCGACGCCCGTCGCCGGCTGGTACCTGCTGAAGGAGATGACGAGGCTGTAGACCATCGCGCCGAGCGTGAAGACGAGGAAGCCGAGCAGCCAGGGGCTGATGAACAGGTAGCCGGCGATCGCCTCCCGGCCGCGCATGGTCCTTCGCCACGGCACCGTCCTGCGCGGCGTCGGCGGGCCTCCGCCCGATGCCCTGCCTCGGGCTCGACGAGCCTCGCGCCCCTCGTGCGTCTCGTCCGTCGTCGCCGTCGCCGCCGTCTCGCTCACCGCCATCGGAGTCGTCCTTCCACCTGCCGGGCGCTGGGGGACGCCGCTGCTCGGACGCTAGGAGTGGAGCAGCGCTTCTCGGCAGGGCGTTGCGAGCAGCACTGCTTCTCGCGTAGAAGCGTCTCGACGCGCAAGGGGATGGCATCGGATGCCTCGAGGTGGTCCGGGTGCGACGTCGCGTCGCCGCTCGCGCTCCGCCGTAGGCTCGACGCATGAGCATCGCCCCCATCTCCGCACGCGTCCCCGACCTCGGGCCCGCAGGGCTGCCCGAGGCCGTCGCGGGCGTCGCGTGGCGTCGACCGACCGTCGAGGACGCACCTGCGATGCACGTCGCGATGAACCGCGCGGCGCGCGTCGACCACCCCGAGTTCCAGATCCCGCTGCAGGAGGTCGTCGAGGACTTCGAGGTCAGCCACGTCGATCCCGCGCACGACCTCGTGGTCGGCGAGCGCGATGGCGAGGTGGTCGTCGTCGGCTCGTCGATCCTGCCGCCCGGCCAGGTCGACGTGCGCCGCGCCTACCTCGGCGGCAGCGTCGTGCCCGAGGCGCGACGCGAGGGCATCGGCGCCGCGCTCCTCGCGTGGCAGGAGCGTCGTGCCGCCGAGCAGCTGCGCGCACACGGCGACGACGCGCTGCCGGCGCAGCTGCACGTGTGGGCCGGGGCCGACACGTCGGTCGTGCCGTTCCTGACGGGAGCCGGCTACGCGATCGCCCGGTACTTCACCGACCTGCACCGCGACCTGTCGCAGCCCATCGAGCCGCTCGACGACGGCGACCTCACGATCGTGCCGTTCACGCCCGACCTCGTCGAGGCCGGCCGCATCGCCCGCAACGACGCCTTCCGCGACCACTGGGGCTCGCAGCCGACGACGCCCGAGCGGTGGCAGCGCTTCGCGGCGCGGCCCGTGGTGCGCGCCGACCTGTCCGCCGTCGCCGTCGACGGCGACCGCATCGTCGGGTTCTCCCTCGCCGAGCACGACCCCGACGACGCCGAGGTCGCCGGCTACACGTCCGTCTACGTCGCGCTCGTCGGCGTCGTCCGCGACCACCGCGGCCTCGGCATCGCCCCGCGCGTCCTCACGCGCACCCTCGAGGCCGCACGCGACGCCGGCCTCGAGCGGGCGGTGCTCGACGTCGACTCCGAGTCGCCCACGGGGGCCGTCGGCCTCTACGAGCGTCTCGGATTCACGACGGCGAAGCAGTCGGTCGTGCTGGAGCGCGCCTGGTGAAGGGCCGCGGGCGACCGGCACGGCCCGCGCGGCCGGCGGCGCAGCGACGCGCGGAGCGTCCGAAGGCGCGCCCGAGCAGGCCGGCGCCGGTCGAGGCGCCCGTCGTCGTGCCGACCGAGCCCTTCCGCCTGCGCTACGTCGAGGGAGCGACGCCCGCGAAGTGGATCCGCGCGTGGGCCGAGCAGATGCCGCAGCCGCTCGAGCACGAGCTCGTCGACGAGGCCGAGCAGGAGGTCGCGCTGCGCGACGGCTCGGCCGACGCCGCCATCGTGCGCCTGCCGGTCGCGGGCGACGACCTCCACGTCGTGCGGCTGTACGACGAGCGCGCGTTCGTCGTCGTGCCGATCGACCACCCCGCCGCCGACCTCGACGAGGTGGCGCTCGCCGACCTCGCCGACTCGCCCCTCCTCGAGCGGGGCACGATGACCTGGTCCGAGCTCGTCGAGGTCGTCGCCTCGGGCGTCGGCATCGCGACGATGCCCCAGTCGCTCGCGCGCCTGCACGACCGTCGCGACGTCGCCTCCCTGCCGGTCGTCGACCTCCCGCCGACGACCGTCGCGCTCGCCTGGCTGCGCACGCGCGACGGCGACGACGTGCAGGCGCTGGCCGGCATCGTCCGCGGCCGCTCGCCCCGCTCGTCCCGCTAGGGCGGGTGCGGCTGCCCGGCTGCGCGGCCGGGCTGCGTGGCTGTCGGACTGCGCGGCTGCCGGGCTGCGCGGGTGCCGGGCTGCGCGGCTGCCGGGCTGCGCGGCTGCCGGGCTCCTCCGCACCACTGCGCCTCCCCGGTCCTCTGCGGCACGGGCCGCGCGCCCGCGCCGCCGCATCCACGCCTGAGCGGCCCGTGAGATGGAATGCGCACCTGGCTCGCCGCTCAGCCGCGATCCCGGCGGCCGCCCGGTGATCCGCCGTGATCCCGGCGACCGCCCGGTGATCCGCAGGGCTCTGCGATCAGCCGGGCTTCGATGGCGGTGCCTCACGTGGAGGCCGCCGGATCCACGCCTGAGCGGCCCGCGAGATGGAATGCGCACCTGGCTCGCCGCTCAGCCGCGATCCCGGCGGCCGCCGGACTGTTCGTCAGGATCCCGGCGGCTGCCCGGCGATCCGCCGGGCTCTGCGATCAGCCGGGCTTCGATGGCGGTGCCCCACGTAGGGGCCGCCGGATCCACGCCTCAGCGGCCCGTGAGGTGGAATGCGGGCCTGGCCTCTCGCTCAGCCGTGAACCCGGCGGCCGCCCGGTGATCCGCCGGGCTCTGCGATCAGCCGGGCTTCGATGGCGGTGCCCCACGTGGAGGGCGCCGGATCCACGCCTGAGCGGCCCGCGAGATGGAATGCGCGCCTGGTCTCTCGCTCAGCCGTGAACCCGGCGGCCGCCCGGCGATTCGCCGGGCTCTGCGATCGGCCGGGCTTCGATGGCGGTGCCCCACGTGGAGGCCGCCGGATCCACGCCTGAGCAGCCCGCGAGATGGAATGCGGGCCTGGCCTCTCGCTCAGCCGTGAACCCGGCGGCCGCCCGGCGATCCGACGCGATCCCGGCGGCCGCACGGCGATTCGCCGGGCTCTGCGATCGGCCGGGCTTCGATGGCGGTGCCCCACGTGGAGGCCGCCGGATCCACGCCTGAGCGGCCCGTGGGACGGAATGCGCACCTGGCCCGCCGCTCAGCCGCGGTTCCGGCGGCCGCCGGCCGATCAGCGGCCGGAGGCCGGCAGCACCCGCTCGAGGAAGGCCGCGACGTCGCGCAGCTCCTCCTGCACGATCGAGTGCGACATCGCGTACTCGTGCGCCTCGACGTCGGTGTGCTCGCGCATCCAGGCGACCGTCCGCGACGTGGCGTCACGGGCGATGATGTCGTCCTGCGTGCCCCAGGCTTGGAAGGCGGGCACGCGCGGCTCGGCGGCGGCGAGCGCCGCATCCCCCTCGCTCGCGCCGCGGAACACGAACCCCGACAGCTGCACGACGGCGGCGAACCGCTCGGGCGCGAGGCGCAGCAGCTGCAGCGTCATCGCGCCGCCCTGCGAGAACCCGAGCAGGGACACCGAGCGGAACTCGTCCTCCAGCCCGTCGAGCCACGCGAGCACGCCGCGCGCGGACGCGTCGATGAGCGTGGCATCGGTCGACATCTGCGAGCCCGCCGCGTACCAGGCGTGGCCCGGTCCGTAGCGCAGCGGTGCGCGCAGCGCCGCGATCGTCAGGTGCTCCGGGAGGAAGGGGGCGAGCGCGAACAGGTCGCCCTCGTGGCTGCCGATCCCGTGCATGACGACGAGCAGGTCGGAGCCCGCACGGCCGTCGATGCCGTCGCGCCAGAGCACGGCGTCGGCGTCGAGGGGATGCATCGTGGTCGCGTCGGTCATGCGAGGCCTCCGACGATCGTCGCGATGCGGCGAGCCCGAGTCTCCTCGGCCTTGGCGCTCGTCACCTGCCGCACGTGCTCCTTGCGTCGCGAGGGCGACAGCGCGTCGAATCGCGCTCGGACTCCGGCGGCGTCGAGCGCGGCGGCGAGGTCGTCGGGGACGGGAGTGTCGCGACTGGAGGTGTCGTGCTCGATCGTCACGTCGTGCGTCTCGCCGCCCGCGACGCCGGCGTCCGCTCGGATCTGCGCCGAGACGGGGATGAGGAAGCGTCCACCCATCACGGCGATCGTCGACGGGTAGACGTGGCCGTTCAGCGTGACGACGACGGGCACGCGCTTGCCCGCTTCGAGGCTCGTGACGACCTCCTCCGGCACCTCGATGCCGACGTTGTTGCCCTGCTGGATGAGCGTGGTGGTGAAGGTGGGCATGGCCCGCTCCTCTCGTGCGCGCCGCGGCGCTCGGCGCCAGCCTAGGACGCGTGCGGCCGACGGTGGTCACGGTTGCACCTCGAGGGGCCGCCTGGAGGTGCAACCGCGACCAGTCGAGGTCGAACGGTGACCAGTCGGGGTGCAGCGGTGACCAGTCGGGACCGGAGGGCGCCGAGGGCGGGGCGGTGGCCGGTCGTGGTGGCGGCGGGCGGAAGCCGTCGGGGGATGCGACCATGGGAGGCATGTCCGTGCGCACCCCCGATCGCAATCCCGGTTGGCTGAGCGACGACGACCTCGCCGAGGCGAGGCGTCGGCTGCCGATGCTCTACGTGGAGGCCGTGCCCGTGCGCCTCGACGGCCACGGCCGTGTCACCGACATCGGCCTGCTGCTGCGCGTCGGCGCATCCGGCGCCATCGCTCGCACGATCGTGTCGGGCCGCGTCATGCACGGCGAGACGCTGCGCGACGCCCTCGACCGTCACCTCGAGAAGGACCTCGGGCCGATGGCGTTCCCGCAGCTGCCGCCGTGCCCGACGCCGTTCCACGTCGCCGAGTACATGCCGCTGCCCGCCGACGGCATGTACCACGACGACCGTCAGCACGCCGTGTCGCTCGTCTTCATCGTGCCCGTCACCGGCACGTGCGAGCCGCGCCAGGACGCGCTCGAGCTCACGTGGCTCACCCCCGACCAGGCGGCGTCCGAGATCGTCACCTCCGAGATGGAGGGTGGCCGCGGCGCGCTCGTGCGCACGGCGCTCGCCCACCTCGGCGCGCTGCGCTGACCACGCGCTGCGTCGACGGTGCGCTGCGCCCACCGCGTGCCGGACCATCCGTGACGGAGTGTGACGAGCCCGCGCGCAGCAGCACGCGGCGCTGACCTACAGTCGCCAGCATGTCCGCCGAGTACCAGGTCCAGCTCGAGTGGGGTCCGCAGGCGCTGCGAGCCCACCCCGCCGACGTCGTCATCGTCGCGGACGCCGACGCCGGCCCCACGGGCGACGCGCTCCGGGCGGCCCCCGCGGGGCTCGTGCTGGCAGCGACCCTCGAGGGCGCCGACGCGATCGCGGAGGTCGTGCTCGCCGAGCAGGCGCGCCTGGGTCGCCGCGCATCCATCACGATCGCGGCCGCCGGCGATGCCTGGCCCGACGGCTCGCTGCGCGTGAGCGTCGCCGACACCCTCGTGGCCGGTCGGGTCGTCGACGCGCTCGCCGAGCGCGGCATCGACTTCCACTCGCCCCAGGCCGCCGTCGCCTGCGCCGCAGCCACGGCGCTGCGCGGCGCCGCCGGCCACCTCGTGCGCGCCGAGCAGGCCGCGCGGAGCGTGGGCGTCTCCGCCTGACGCGCGCCCCGCGGGTCAGGCCGGCGCTCGCGGAGCGTGGGCGTCTCCGCCTGACGTGAGCCCCGCAGGTCAGGCCGGCGTGATGAAGGCCGAGCGGATGGGCTCGGGCGACCAGCGCTCGTCGGCGTCGCGCAGCGGCTCGGCATCGGCGACGATGCGCGACACGTCGACGACGAGCGCCCCGCGCGACGCATCGCCGGCGAGGGCGGCGCGGATGGGCTCGGCGTCGATGGGTCGAGCGCTCGCGACGAGCACGGCGTTGCCGAACCGGGCGCCCGCGAGCACCGAGCCCTGCACGACGAGCGCCGCATGGCCGAAGGCCCGCTCGAGCGCGGCGAGATGCGCGGCGGTGAAGTCGAGCTCGGGCCCCGCGACGCCGTTCACGACGAGCATGCCGCCGTCCGCGAGGGCTGCTCGGGCGGCGAGGGCGCACTGGAGCGACGTGAACGCCGGTGGGATGCGCCCGCCCGCGTAGACGTCGATCACGATGGCGTCGAGCGATGCGGGCGCGGCCGCCTCGAGCCACGCACGGCCCTCGCCGACGGCGACGTCGATGCCTGCCGGGGGAGGCGCGTGCGCGACGACGAGGTCGACGATCGACTGCTCGAGCTCGACGACGGCCTGCCGGGCGTCGGGCCGGCGGTGCGCGACCTGCCGCGGCAGGCTCATCGCCGCGCCCCCGACGTGCGCCATGCGCGGCGCATCGGATGCGGCGAGGGGGCCGGCGAGCGCCGCGAGCATCCACCGCACGGTCGCGTGCGGCGACGGCTCGGCATCGGCGCCCACGTGCGACTGGCGGAAGCCGTCGATCTCGAGCGCCCACCCGTCGCTCAGCGGCACGACGGTCGCGCGCTGCCCGCTCGACAGCAGCACGCCGTCTCCACCCGGACGTGGGCCGCGACCCGACGCGTCGGAGCCGACGTCGTCCGAGCCGCCAGCCGCATCCAACCCCGCGCCCGCGCTCACCGCACGCGCTTCCACGCGATGCGATGCCGCGCGTCGAAGCCCTTCGAGCATCGGCCGCAGCTCGCCGTGCGCGTCGGTCGGCGGAAGCGATGGTGCTCGTGCCCGGCGGGGCAGTGCCCGACCCACGGCGCGAGCTCGGTGGCGATCGCACCGTCGTGCAGCCGGCCGCCCTCGTAGCCGAGCTCCTTCGCGACGCGCTTCCAGCGGGCGCCGTGCCCGGCGTCGAAGCCCGCGAGCGCGTGCGCGACCTCGTGCAGCAGCACCTGGTGCACCTCGTCGTCCTCGTAGCGCGCGGCGAGGTGGCGCGACACCGAGATGCGGTGGGCCCCGTGGTCCGTCAGCCCCGCGCGACGCCGCGCGTGGTCGAACCCGAACGACCACGAGTCGTCGAGATGGATGCGGATGAGCGACTCGGCCCACACGCGCACGCGGTCGAGGTCAGCCATGCGCACCGACCCGCGCCCCGTGCATCCCCACGCGTCCATGGTGACACCGACCGCCGACGCCGGGGGCAGCCGCGCCCACCCGTACCCCGGCGCGGCCGTCACTCCCGCACGTGCACCCGGCGCCCGCCGACCCACGTCTCGTCGTTGACGGTGTCGCCGATCTCCTCGGCATCGCCGCCGAACGGGTCGCGGCTCGCGATGGCGAGGTCGGCGAGACGGCCGGCAGCGAGCGTGCCGCACTCCCACCGGTTCACCCAGGCCGAGCCGGCCGTGTAGGCCGAGAGCGCCGTCGGCAGCGTGAGCGCCTGCTCGGGGAGGAAGGGCCGGTGCCCGCGCGTGCCCGGCTCGGTGCGCGTGACGCCCACGTGGATCGCCGCCCACGGGTCGGGGGTCGACACCGACCAGTC
Organism: Agrococcus versicolor; assembly: GCF_039531815.1. Taxonomy (NCBI): domain Bacteria; kingdom Bacillati; phylum Actinomycetota; class Actinomycetes; order Micrococcales; family Microbacteriaceae; genus Agrococcus; species Agrococcus versicolor. The sequence goes on from NZ_BAAAQT010000010.1 coordinate 44,857, forward strand.
CGACCCCGCCGCGAGCGTCGCACCCGCGGCGGCGAGCGAGGCGAAGGGGTACTGCCACGACACGCGCTCGGCGGCCTCGCCGCCGAGGAACGGGATCGTGAGGTCGAGCATCTGGTCCTCGTACACGGCCCAGAGCATCTGCATGTTCGCCGCGACGCCCAGCTCGCGGAAGCGCTGACGGTCGTCGGGATGCACGACCTGGATGTGCGAGATGTGGTGCCGTCCGTCGATCCAGCCGTTCGCCGCCCGCGCGGCGGCGACGGCATCGAGGCACTCGCGGACGGCGCGGTCGCCGATCGCGTGGAAGTGGGCCTGGAAGCCGAGCCGCTCGAGCTCCGGCAGCGCCTCGGCGAGCACGGCGGGATCGTGGAACGACAGCCCGTCGTTCGCGGTCGCATGCCCGTGGCCGTCGCAGTACGGCTCGAGCATGCCCGCGGTGAAGTTCTCGGCGACGCCGTCCTGCATGATCTTCACGCTCGTCGCCGCGAACGTGCCCGCCTGCCAGGCGGCGCGGCGCTCGACGAGCTCCGGGATCTGCTCGACGCCGCGCCCGCGCTCCCACCACAGCGCGCCGCGCACGCGCGCCGTGAGCTCGCCGGCCTCCGCGAGCGCGAGGTACGCGGGCCCGGGGTTCGGCGCGTCGCCGTAGTCGCCGAGGATGGCGTCCTGCCAGCCCGTCACGCCGAGCGAGTGCAGGTGCGCCTGCGCCACGAGCAGGCCCTCGCGCATCCGCTCCGGGCTCTCGACCGGGATGAGGCGGTTGACGAGCGTCATGGCGCCCTCGTGCAGCGTGCCGCTCGGCGAGCCGTCGGCGAGCCGCTCGATGCGGCCGTCGGCGGGGTCGGGCGTCGAGGCGTCGATGCCCGCCATCCGCAGGGCGACCGCGTTCGCCCATGCGCCGTGACCGTCGCGGTTCGTGATGAAGGCGGGCCGGTCGGGCACGACGCGGTCGAGGTCGGATGCGAGGGGCGTGCCGCCGGGGAAGGCGGCCATCGCCCATCCGCCGCCGAGCAGCCACGGCTCGTCCGGGTGGCTCGCGACGTACGCCGCGATCGTCGCGAGGTAGGCGTCGCGATCGGGGTCGGTGCCTGCGAGGTCGCATCGCAGCATGTCGAGGCCGCCCCACGCGGGATGCACGTGGCTGTCGACGAACCCGGGCGTCAGCAGCCGGCCGCGCAGGTCGACGACCTCGGTGGCGGCGGTGCGCAGCTCGAGCACCTCGTCGTGGCCGACCGCGACGATGCGGTCGCCCGAGATCGCGAGCGACGTCGCCCACGATCGCGCCGCGTCGGCGGTGTAGATGGGTCCGTTCGTGAAGATCGCGTCGACCACGAGCCTGCCTTCCGTCGTCTGCATCGAGCATGCGGCGCTCGCGATCGGGCGCCGGTCGCCCGCCGCCGCACGGATGCGGCGGCGGGCTGCGGCGTCAGCCGCCCGTCATGGTGCGAGCGATCTGCGTCGTCGAGTCGCCCGAGCGCCGCAGCACGATCGCGACGAGCACGAGCACGACGAGGGTGAGCGCGAGCATGATCGTCGACATCGCGGCGATCTCGGGTCGCAGCCCGGATCGCACCGAGCCGAGGATGTAGACCGGCCACGGCGTCGCGCCCTGCACCGAGACGAACGCGGCGATGATCGTGTTGTCGAGGCTCAGGGTGAACGAGAGCAGGAAGCCCGACACGACCGCGGGCGCCGTGAGCGGCAGCGTCACGCGGGTGAGCGCCTGGAACGGCGTCGCGTACAGGTCGGTCGCCGCGTGCTCGAGATGCTCGTCGAGGCCGATGAGGCGCGAGCGCACGAGGTAGGCGACCACGGCGGTCGAGAACAGCGACGAGCCGATCGCGAGGCGCACGATGCCGTCGTTGAGGATCGTGACGCCCAGCTCGGTGCCCAGCTGCACGAACCACGGCAGCAGGGCGACGGCATCCACGATCTCGGGCGTCACGGTCACGAGCAGCAGCAGGCCCGTGAACCACGCCGTCCACCGTCCGGGCCTGCGCGCGAGGGCGATGCCGGCCATGGTGCCCAGCAGCGTCGCGACGACGGCCGACCAGATGGCGACGCGGATCGTGACGAGCACGGTCGCGACGATCTGCCGGTTGGCGAACGCGGCCTCGTAGGCGGCGAAGCCGAAGCCGTCCCACGACGCGAGCAGCCGCCCCTCGTTGAAGGAGTACACGACGATGACGAGGATGGGCGCGAAGAGGAAGGCCATGACGAGCCAGCCCCAGATCGACAGCAGCACGTCGGTGACGGGCTTGCCGCTGCGTCGACGCGCGAGGGTGCGCTCGCTCACGATGCCTCCCCGATGCGCATGCGGTTCGCGAGCCGCAGCGGCCATGTGACGAGCCACAGCATCGCGGCGGCGGCGACGGCCGACAGCACGGTCGTGAGGATGAGCACGACGGCCATCGCCGACCCGAGCGCCCAGTTCTGCGCCGTCGTGAACTGGCTCGCGACGAGCTGGCCCGCCATGGTGCCCTGGGCGCCGCCGAGCACGGTCGCGGTGATGTAGTCGCCCATGAGCGGGATGTAGACGAACAGCACGCCCGCGATGATGCCGGGTCGTGCGAGCGGCAGCGTCACCGTGAGGAAGGTGCGCACGCGGTCGGCGCCGAGGTCCTTGCTCGCCTCGCGCAGCGGCCCCTCGACGCGGTCGAAGGCGACGTACAGCGGCAGGATCATGAGCGGCAGGTAGTTGTAGACGACGCCGATGAGCACGGCGAGGCGCGTGTTGAGGATCTCGATCGGTCCGAGCCCGAGCCCCACCATCCACTCCGACAGGAAGCCCTCGGGGGCGAGCATGACCCGCCAGCCGATGGTGCGCACGAGGAAGTTCGTCCAGAACGGCACGAGCACGAGGCCGAGCATGAGGCCGCGGCGGTTCGCGGGGACCTTCGTCGCGATCCAGTACGCGGCCGGCATCGCGATGAGGAGGCACAGGATGGTGCCGATCACCCCGACCCAGAGCGTGTTGAGGAACACGGAGGCGAAGGTGGGCGAGAGCGCCTCGAGGTAGCGGTCGAAGGAGAGGACGTCGGTCGCGTGCGTCGCGAACAGGCCCGGCTTGTAGCCGAACGAGTAGTAGATGACGAGCCCGACGGGCGCGACGAAGAAGACGAGCAGCCAGGACCAGGCGGGCAGCGCCATGAGGAAGCCCGGCAGGCGCAGCCTGCGGCGCGGAGCCGGCGGCAGCGTCGCACGCTGCTGCGGGGGCGCCGTGGTCGTCACGCCGCCGCCGTCGCGGGCGCGGGGGTCGCGCCGTCGTCGGGGAAGATCGCGACGTCCGACGCGGCCCACGACAGGGTCACGGCGTCGCCGGGTCGCACGCTCGGGGCGCTGGGACGCGGCGTGAGCACGATGATCGAGTGCCGGCCGGACTCGACGATGTACTGCATCGACTCGCCGAGGTGGCTGATGCCGACGAGCCTGCCGACGATGCGGTTCTCGCCCGCGTCCTCGCCGGGCGCGAGCCGCACCGCCTCGGGGCGGATCGCGGCGCGCACGGCGGTGCCGGCGACGAGGTCGGCCGTGCCGCGCAGCGTGAGGCCGTCGGCCTCGACCGTCGCGCCCGCGGCCGTGCCGGAGAAGAAGTTCTGCCTGCCGATGAAGCCCGCGACGTACGCCGACGACGGCGAACCGTAGACGGTGTCGGCGTCCGCGAGCTGCTCGATGCGGCCCGCGCGCATCACGGCGATGCGGTCGCTCATCGACAGCGCCTCGCCCTGGTCGTGCGTCACGAAGACGAAGGTCGTGCCCAGGCGCGCCTGCAGCAGCTTGAGCTCGACCTGCATCTCCTCGCGCAGCTGCCGGTCGAGGGCCGACAGCGGCTCGTCGAGCAGCAGCACCGACGGCCGGTTCACGAGCGCGCGAGCGAGCGCGATGCGCTGCTGCTGGCCGCCGGAGAGCGCCGCTGGGCGCCGGTCGGCGAAGCTGCGCATGCGCACCATGTCGAGCGCCTCCACGACGCGGTCGCGGATCTCGCTGCGCGGCACGCGCGTGCGGCGCAGCCCGAACGCGACGTTCTCCGCCACCGTGAGGTGGGGGAAGAGCGCGTACTGCTGGAAGACCGTGTTGACGTTGCGCCGATGCGGCGGGACGCCGACGACGGACGATCCGGAGATGCGGATGTCGCCGGCGTCCGGCTCCTCGAATCCCGCGATCATCCGCAGCGTCGTCGTCTTGCCGCAGCCCGACGGCCCGAGCAGCGACAGGAACTCGCCCTGCGCGATGTGGAGGTCGAGGCCGTCGACGGCGGTCTGGTCGCCGTAGCGCTTCGTGACGCCCGTGAGCGTCACGTCGCCGGCACGCGCCTCGGAGGCGGCGTGGAGGGCTGCCTGGGCTGCGGTGTCGGTCATCCCTACTGACCCGCCGCGGCCTTCATGGCGTTCCAGATCTCGACGCCGCGCGGCTGCGCCTCGTTGACCTCGCCGTTGTGCATCGTCTCGAGCTGCTCGGGGGTGAAGAACACGATGTCGGTGCGCTCGAGGCCCTCGGCCTCCGCGGCCTCCTCGATGCCGGCGACGCCCGTGTTGTAGCCGATGTAGTCGAGCTCCTGCAGCGAGACCTCGGGGCGCAGCACGTAGTCGATGAAGGCGTGGGCCGCCTCGGGGTGCGGGGCGCCGACGGGGATGCACCAGTTGTCCATCCACAGCTCGGTGTCAGGAGCGCCGAGGCGCCACTGCCAGCGGTCCGGGTCCTCCGACTCGAGGATGCCGAGGCGCGCGTCGCCGTTCCAGCACTGCATGAGCACCTGGGTGCCCTGCTGCATCGCGCCCGAGCCCGGGTAGGAGTCGAAGGCCGAGATGTGCTGTGCGAGCGTGTTGACGAGGAAGTCCTCGGCGGCGTCGAGGTCGGCGTCGTCGGTGGTCGTCCACTCGATGCCGTTCGCCCAGAAGTAGATGCCCGTGAGGTCCTCGGGGGCGTCGAGCAGGCTCGTGCGGCCGCTGGCCTCGTTCTGCGCGGCGTCGATGAAGTCCTCCCACGTCTGCAGGTCGCGGGTGATGACGGTCGAGTCGTAGACGAAGCCCGTCGTGCCCCAGCACTTGCAGATCGAGTAGGCGTTCTCGGGATCCCAGTCCTGCGCCGCGAACGCGGGGTCGAGGTTCGCGAGGTTCGGGATGAGGTCGAGGTTCAGCTCCTGCACGAGCCCCTGCTCGATGAGCTGGGGGATGAAGACGCCCGTGGGCACGATGATGTCGAAGCCGGAGGTGCCGTTCGCGGCGACGAGGCGCGCGATCATCTCCTCGTTCGAGGAGTAGGAGTCGAGCGTGATCTGCGGGCCCTCGGAGTCGGAGAACTCGGTGAGCACCTCGGGGGCGTCGTACTCGCCCCACGTGTAGATGGCGAGGGCGTCCTCGAGGGCGCCGCCGCTCGCCTCGGGTGCCGCGCTCGTCGACGGGCCGGAGCACGCGGCGAGGAAGGCGGTCGCACCGGATCCGGCTGCGACGGCGAGGAAGCCTCGCCTCGTCAGCTCGCTCGTGATCGCCTGCGAGCCGGCTCGGCTCGCGAGGATGCGGATGGGACGTCGTGCCATCGGTGCTCCCTAGGTTCGGTCCGTCGCGACGGGCGTTCCGGTTTCCGTGAGCGTAGGGCGCAGGTAATGCTCTCGACAATGGATTCGGTCGTGACGGATGCGGATCGTCACGCTTCCGTGACCCTGACGCAACACATGCGACGCATTCCGTGGCGGAGCGGATGCTGGCGTGAGCGCCCGGGGTACGGCTCGACCGGTCGCGTCCTGCGTCGACTGGTCGCTTCCTGCGTCGACTGGTCGCGTTCTGCGTCGACTGGTCGCGTTCTGCGTCGACTGGTCACGTTCTGCGGCCGATCGGTCACGTTTGGCGGCGACTGGTCACGTTCTGCGACCGATCGGTCGCGTTCTGCGCGTGAGACCCGTCGAACGGTCCAGATCTGGACCGATCGATCTTGCGGCCGCGCAGCATTCGACCACTCGACGACGCGGGCGCAGGACGTGACCCCTCGAGCGGGCCGCGTGTCGCAGGACGCGACCACTCATGAGCCCGGCGGTCACGGCCGCCCGGCGCTCGCGACCCTCAGCGGCCGAAGAGCGGATGCGTCGGCCGCGCACGCCCCGTGGCACCGTCGGCGCGATCGGCGCGGTCGAGCGCGACGAGCAGCGACACCTCCGCGGCGTCGATCTCCTCCAGCGGCGCCTCGGCCTCGCGCAGCAGCGCGAGCGCCTCGCCGAGGTCGTCGGCCGCCTCGCGCCAGCGCTGCGCCGCGAAGCGCGCGACGCCTCGCTCGTGGAGCGCCTCGGCGAGCACGGCATCCCACCCCGATGCGCGCGCCTCGTCGACGACGGAGTCGCAGTCGCGCAGCGCAGCCGGCACGCGTCCGCTGCCCACGGCGATCGCGGCGCGCAGCAGCCGCATGCGCGCGCTCTCGCGCCGATCGCCCGTGGCGCGCGCCACCATGAGCGCCCGCGCCGCGCTGCCGGCGGCCTCGTCGGTGCGGCCGACGGCGAGCAGCAGCCACGCACGCTCGGCGAGGTCGGCCATCGCCCGTGACAGCCCGATCGCGTCGATGCGCGCGGTCGCGGCCGCGACGTCGACGGTGGGACGCAACGTCGTCACGTCGAACCCGAGCACCGCATGCATGGCCACATCCTGCACCCGACCGCCGACGGGATCGGGGCGCATCGCCCGGGGTGCCGAAGACACGCCGACGGATGGGCGAGCACGGCGGCGGTCGAGGGCGCCGACCGAGTGCGTCGTCAGCCGAAGACGGAGCGGCTGGGCGGGGGAGAGGGGAGCGCGGTGGCGTCGGTCACGATCGCGCCGCTCGAGGCGAAGCGGCGCAGCTCGTCGCCGACGACGACCTTCGCGGGCCACGGGTCGCGCTGCAGCGCGGCGGGCACGCCGTCGAGCGGCAGCGGCTGGGCCGAGGCGACGGCGACGAGGTTGCCGTAGCGACGGCCCTTGAGGAACCCGGTGTCGGCGATGGCCGCGACATGCGGGTGCACGGTCGAGAGGGTCGCGAGCTGCGAGCGCACGAAGCGCAGCTCCTTCCCGTCGGCGAGGTTGACGCACAGCACGCCGTCGGGGGCGAGCAGGGCGCGCACGCGCTCGTGGAACTCGAGCGACGTCACGTGCGCCGGCGTCTGCGATCCGGCGAAGACGTCGACCACCACGAGGTCGCACACCCCCATGAGGCCGGCGGGCAGGCGCTCGAGCACGGCGCGCGCGTCCCCGTATCGGATGCGGATGCTCGCCTCGCGCGGGAGCGGGGCAACCTCCCGGACGATCTCGACGATCCCCGGCTCGAGCTCGATGACCTGCTGGCGCGATCCGGTCCGCGTCGCCGCGACGTAGCGGGGGAGGGTGAGCGCGCCGGCGCCGAGGTGCACGGCGGTGAGGGGTCCGGGTCGCATGGCGTCGAGCACGTGCCCGATGCGCTGCACGTACTCGTAGACGAGCAGCTCGGGCCGCTCGGGGTCGACGTGCGACTGCGGGGTGCCGTCGACGACGAGCTGGTATCCGCCCTCGCCGGCGAAGCGCATCTCGGCATGCATGCCGTTCGAGAGCGTCGTCGAGGGAAGGCCGGTCACGCCTCCATCCTGCCTGCCCGTGCCCTCCCCGTCGGCACGGTGCCGAGCCGAGGGCGCGGCGCCGAGCGTCGATCGGTCCCTGCTGGCCCATCCGACGGCTCGACCGGTCCAGATCGGGACCACTGTGCTCGGCGGGACCTCGAACGGTCCAGATCTGGACCGTTCGACGGGTCGGAGGCGCAGATGTCGACCGCTCGGCCGCCGATCGTGACCGATCGAGGGCTGAGCCGGAACGGGGCAGCGAGTGGTCCACCTCTGGACCTCTGTGCCCGGCGGGAGGTCGAATGGTCCAGATCTGGACCGTTCGACGGGCGAGCGGTCCAGATGTGGACCGCTCGGCAACGGATCGTGACCGGTCGGCGCAGATCGTGACCGGTCGGCGCAAATCGTGACCGGTCGGCGCAGATCGTGACCGGTCGGCAACGCATCGTGACCGGTCGGCGCAGATGGCGACCGGTCGGGCGCAGATTGTGACTGATCGGCGCAGATCGCGACCAGTCGGCGCAGATCGTGACCAGTCGACGCACGGAGCCCCGGTCGCGCACCCGCCACCGCCGGCGTTCGCCCCCAGCGCACGGGATCCGGGTCCTGAGACACGCCGGGGAGTGGACACGCGAATCGCCCGGGCGTATCGTAGGACTTTGCTCCTGGACTCCCCATGCCCTCATATTGCGGTCGGCGTGCGCCCACAGCGCAGTCGGAGACAGCGAGCACCTCACCTTACGACGTCGACCCGCAGCGGCTGCAACCCGCATGCGGCACGGAGGTAGTCACCTTGGCAGATGCCATCACCGGGCGCAGCGCCGCCCGTCTGAGCTTCGCGAAGATCCCCGAGACCCTGACGGTCCCCGACCTTCTCGCTCTCCAGACCGAGAGCTTCGAGTGGCTCATCGGATCGAAGGGCTGGCAGGACCGGCTCGCCCTCGCTGACGCGGAGGGTCGCGACGACATCTCCCGCCAGTCGGGCCTCGAGGAGATCTTCGAGGAGATCTCCCCCATCGAGGACCTGGGCGAGAAGATGCAGCTCTCCTTCTCCGAGCCGAGCCTCGAGGAGCCGAAGTACACGATCGACGAGTGCAAGGAGCGCTCGAAGACGTATGCGGCGCCGCTCTACGTGGCCGCCGAGTTCATGAACCACGAGACCGGCGAGATCAAGTCGCAGACGGTCTTCATGGGCGACTTCCCGCTCATGACCCAGAAGGGCACGTTCATCATCAACGGCACCGAGCGTGTCGTCGTGTCGCAGCTCGTCCGCTCGCCGGGCGTCTACTTCGAGCGCACGGCCGAGAAGACCTCCGACAAGGACGTCTACTCCGCTCGCATCATCCCGAGCCGCGGTGCCTGGCTCGAGTTCGAGATCGACAAGCGCGACGCCGTCGGCGTGCGCATCGACCGCAAGCGCAAGCAGTCGGTCACGGTCTTCCTCAAGGCCCTGGGCCTCGAGGCCGAGGACATCGCCCGCGAGTTCGCGGGCTACGAGTCGATCCTCGCCACCCTCGAGAAGGACCCGGTGATGTCGAAGGAGGACGCCCTCCGCGACATCTACCGCAAGCTCCGTCCGGGCGAGCAGGTCGCCGCCGAGGCCGCGCGTGCGCTGCTCGACAACTTCTACTTCAACCCGAAGCGCTACGACCTCGCGAAGGTCGGTCGCTACAAGGTCAACCGCAAGCTCGGCATCGACGTGCCCATGAGCGACTCGGTGCTGTCGGTCGCCGACATCGTCGGGACGATCAAGTACCTCGTCGCGCTGCACGCCGAGCAGGAGACCCTGCCGGGCGTCCGCAAGGGCGAGGCCGTCGACGTCCGCCTCGACACCGACGACATCGACCACTTCGGCAACCGTCGCATCCGCGCCGTCGGCGAGCTCATCCAGAACCAGGTCCGCACGGGCCTGGCTCGCATGGAGCGCGTCGTCCGCGAGCGCATGTCCACGCAGGACATCGAGGCCATCACGCCGCAGACCCTGATCAACGTCCGACCCGTGTCGGCCGCGATCAAGGAGTTCTTCGGCACGTCGCAGCTGTCGCAGTTCATGGATCAGAACAACCCGCTCGCGGGCCTGACCCACAAGCGCACGCTGTCGGCCCTCGGCCCGGGTGGCCTCAGCCGCGAGCGCGCAGGCGTCGAGGTGCGAGACGTGCACCCCTCGCACTACGGCCGCATGTGCCCGATCGAGACCCCGGAAGGCCCGAACATCGGTCTCATCGGTCGTCTCGCGACGTTCGGCCGCATCAACTCGTTCGGCTTCATCGAGACGCCGTACCGTCGCGTCGTCGACGGCGTCGTCACCGAGAAGATCGACTACCTGACGGCCTCCGAGGAGGACGAGCACTACGTCGCGCAGGCGAACTCGCCCTTCGACGCGAACGGCAAGCTCACCTCCGAGCGCGTCCTCATCCGCAAGAAGGGCGGCGAGGTCGAGCTCATCGCCCCCGAGGACGTCGACTACATGGACGTCTCGCCCCGCCAGATGGCGTCGGTCGCGACGAGCCTCATCCCGTTCCTCGAGCACGACGACGCGAACCGCGCCCTCATGGGTGCGAACATGCAGCGTCAGGCCGTGCCGCTCCTCCGCAGCCACTCGCCGCTCGTCGGCACGGGCATGGAGGGCTTCGCGGCGATCGACGCCGGCGACGTCGTCACCGCCGAGCAGGCCGGTGTCGTCGCCGAGGTGTCGGCCGACGTCGTCACGATCCAGCTCGACGACGGCGGCACGCAGGACTACTACCTGCGCAAGTTCGACCGCTCGAACCAGGGCACGTCGTACAACACCCGCGTCATCGTCTCGGCAGGCGACCGCGTCGAGGTCGGTCAGGTCCTCGCCGACGGTCCCGCGACCGAGAACGGCGAGCTCGCGCTCGGCAAGAACCTCCTCGTGGCGTTCATGCCGTGGGAGGGCCACAACTACGAGGACGCGATGATCCTCAGCCAGAACCTCGTGAAGGAGGACGTCCTCTCGTCCATCCACATCGAGGAGTACGAGGTCGACGCGCGCGACACGAAGCTCGGCAAGGAGGAGATCACCCGTGACCTCCCCAACGTGAGCCTCGACCTCATGGCCGACCTCGACGAGCGCGGCATCATCCGCATCGGCGCCGAGGTGTCGCCCGGCGACATCCTCGTCGGCAAGGTCACGCCCAAGGGCGAGACCGAGCTGTCGGCCGAGGAGCGCCTGCTGCGCGCGATCTTCAACGAGAAGAGCCGCGAGGTCCGCGACACGTCGCTCAAGGTCCCCCACGGCGAGCAGGGCACCGTCATCGCGGTGAAGCACTTCAACGCCGAGGAGGGCGACGACGAGCTCGGCTCGGGCGTCCACGAGAAGGTCGTGGTCTACATCGCGCAGAAGCGCAAGATCACCGAGGGCGACAAGCTCGCCGGCCGTCACGGCAACAAGGGCGTCATCGCGAAGATCCTGCCCGAGGAGGACATGCCGTTCCTCCCCGACGGCACGCCGGTCGACATCATCCTGAACCCGCTGGGCATCCCGAAGCGCATGAACTTCGGCCAGGTGCTCGAGACCCACCTCGGGTGGATCGCGGCGACGGGCTGGGATGCCGACACGAAGGCCGACTGGGCGAAGAACCTGCCCAAGGAGATCCTGAAGGCCGGCCCCGGCACGAAGGTCGCGACCCCGGTGTTCGACGGTGCGACGGAGGAGGAGATCATCGGTCTCCTCGACTCGACGCTCCCGACGCGCGACGGCGACCGCCTCATCGACGGCTCGGGCAAGGCCCGACTGTTCGACGGTCGCTCGGGCGAGCCGTACCCGTACCCGATCTCGGTCGGCTACATGTACATCCTGAAGCTCCACCACCTCGTCGACGACAAGATCCACGCGCGCTCGACGGGCCCGTACTCGATGATCACCCAGCAGCCGCTGGGCGGCAAGGCGCAGTTCGGTGGCCAGCGATTCGGCGAGATGGAGGTGTGGGCGCTCGAGGCATACGGCGCCGCCTACACGCTCCAGGAGCTCCTCACGGTGAAGTCCGACGACATCGTCGGCCGCGTGAAGGTGTACGAGGCGATCGTCAAGGGCGAGAACATCCACGACCCCGGCATCCCCGAGTCCTTCAAGGTGCTCATGAAGGAGATGCAGTCGCTCTGCCTGAACGTCGAGGTGCTCAACGCCGCCGGCGAGGTCGTCACCCTGCGTGACGACGAGGACGAGGCGCTCCGCACGGCCGAGGAGCTCGGCATCAACATCTCTCGCCCGGAGCTCTCGTCGATCGACGAGATCTGATCCGGCCGCCCCAAGATTCAGAACTGACAGGAAGCAAGCATTGATCGACGCAACCACGTTCGATGAGCTCCGGATCGGCCTGGCCACGGCGGATGACATCCGCAAGTGGTCCCACGGCGAGGTGAAGAAGCCCGAGACCATCAACTACCGCACGCTCAAGCCCGAGAAGGATGGGCTGTTCGGCGAGCAGATCTTCGGTCCCTCCAGGGACTGGGAGTGCTCCTGCGGCAAGTACAAGCGCGTCCGCTTCAAGGGCATCGTCTGCGAGCGCTGCGGCGTCGAGGTCACGAAGTCGTCCGTGCGCCGTGAGCGCATGGGCCACATCGAGCTCGCCGCCCCGGTGACGCACATCTGGTACTTCAAGGGTGTGCCGAGCCGTCTCGGCTACCTCCTCGACATGGCGCCGAAGGACCTCGAGAAGGTCATCTACTTCGCCGCGTACATGATCATCGAGGTCGACGTCGACGGACGCCACGAGGACCTGCCCGGCATCGAGCAGGAGATCCGCCTCGAGATGGCCGAGCTCGAGAAGCGTCGCGACTCCGCGATCGCCGAGCGCCTCCAGCAGCTGGAGACCGACGTCGCCCAGCTCGAGGAGGAGGGCGCGAAGGCCGACCAGAAGCGCAAGGTCCGCGACGCGGGCGAGCGCGAGATGGCGCAGATCCGCAAGGGCACCGACGAGCAGATCGCGCACCTCGAGCGCGTGTTCGACGACTTCCGCTCGCTGAAGGTCGGCGACCTGAAGCCCGAGGACGCCGTGTTCCACGAGCTGGTCGACCGCTTCGGCGACTACTTCGAGGGCTACATGGGCGCCGAGGCGATCAAGCGTCGCCTGCTCGCGTTCGACCTCAAGACCGAGGGCGAGGATCTCCACCGCGAGATCGCCGAGGGCAAGGGCCAGCGCAAGATCCGTGCGATCAAGCGCCTCAAGGTCGTCAACTCGTTCCTGCAGACGGGCACCAACCCGGCTGCGATGGTCCTCGACGTCGTCCCGGTCATCCCGCCGGAGCTGCGCCCGATGGTGCAGCTCGACGGTGGCCGCTTCGCGACCTCCGACCTGAACGACCTCTACCGTCGCGTCATCAACCGCAACAACCGCCTGCGTCGCCTGCTCGACCTCGGTGCTCCCGAGATCATCGTGAACAACGAGAAGCGCATGCTGCAGGAGGCGGTCGACGCCCTCTTCGACAACGGCCGTCGTGGCCGTCCCGTCACGGGCACCGGCAACCGCGCGCTGAAGTCGCTCTCGGACATGCTGAAGGGCAAGCAGGGCCGGTTCCGCCAGAACCTGCTCGGCAAGCGCGTCGACTACTCGGGCCGTTCGGTCATCGTCGTCGGCCCGCAGCTCAAGCTGCACCAGTGCGGCCTGCCGAAGCAGATGGCGCTCGAGCTGTTCAAGCCGTTCGTCATCAAGCGCCTCATCGACCTGCAGCACTCGCAGAACATCAAGCACGCCAAGCGCATGGTGGAGCGGGCGAAGCCGCAGGTGTGGGACGTGCTCGAGGAGATCATCTCCGAGCGCCCCGTGCTGCTGAACCGTGCGCCCACGCTGCACCGTCTCGGCATCCAGGCGTTCGAGCCGCTGCTCGTCGAGGGCAAGGCCATCCAGCTGCACCCGCTCGTCTGCTCGGCGTTCAACGCCGACTTCGACGGCGACCAGATGGCCGTGCACCTGCCGCTGTCGGTGGAGGCGCAGGCCGAGGCCCGCATCCTCATGCTGGCGTCGAACAACATCCTGAAGCCGTCCGACGGCCGTCCGGTGACGCTGCCCACGCACGAGATCGTGTCGGGTCTGCACCACCTCACGACGGTGAAGCCGGGCGCGATCGGCGAGGGCCGCGCGTTCGCGTCCGTCGCCGAGGCGATCATGGCGATGGATCAGGGCACGCTCGACCTGGGCGCGCTCGTGAAGATCCGCATCGACGGCCTGCACTTCCGCGAGGAGGACCGGCCGGAGGGCTTCGTCGACGGCGAGACCTTCCTGCTCGAGACCTCGCTGGGCCGTGCGCTCTTCAGCGAGACGCTGCCGGACGACTTCCCGTTCGTGCAGGAGGCGACGACCAAGCCGGTCATCTCCCTCATCGTCAACGCGCTCGCGGAGCGGTACCCGAAGGTCGTCGTGGCGGAGACGCTCGACAAGATCAAGGACGCCGGCTTCCACTGGGCGACGCGCTCGGGCATCTCGGTCGCGCTCTCCGACGTCATCACGCCGAAGGAGAAGAAGGCGATCGTCGGCAAGGCCGAGGTCGACGCGCAGAAGATCCAGGACCAGTACGAGAACGGCTTCATCTCCGATGCCGAGCGTCGTCAGGACCTGACCGAGCTGTGGACGAACGCGACGAACGACGTCCAGAAGGCGACGGTCGCGGCGTTCGACGAGAACAACTCGATCTACCGCATGGTCACCGCAGGCGCGAACGGCAACTGGATCCAGGTGCGCAACATCACCGGCATGCGCGGCCTGGTGACGAACCCGAAGGGCGAGGTCATCGTCCGTCCGATCATCTCCTCGTACCGCGAGGGGCTGTCGGTCGCCGAGTACTTCATCGCCACCCACGGTGCCCGCAAGGGCTCCGCGGACACGGCGCTGCGTACCGCCGACTCGGGCTACCTCACGCGTCGACTCGTCGACGTGTCGCAGGACGTCATCATCCGTGAGGACGACTGCGGCACCGAGCGCGGTCTCGACATGCCCATCGGCGAGAAGGTCGACGGCGTGCTCGTCCGCGGCGAGAACGTCGAGTCCTCGGTGTACGCCCGCACGCTGGCAGCCGACGTCGTCGCCCCCGACGGCACGGTGCTCGCAGCGGCAGGCACCGACTTCGGCGACGTGCAGATCAACGCGGTCGTCGCGGCAGGCGTCGAGGAGGTCAAGGTCCGCTCGGTCCTGACCTGCGAGTCGGCCACCGGCGTGTGCGCGGCCTGCTACGGCCGGTCGCTCGCCACGGGCAAGCTCGTCGACATCGGCGAGGCCGTCGGCATCATCGCGGCACAGTCGATCGGCGAGCCCGGCACGCAGCTCACGATGCGCACCTTCCACACCGGTGGCTCGGTGGGCGCGAGCGACATCACGCAGGGTCTGCCCCGCGTGACGGAGCTCTTCGAGGCTCGGACGCCCAAGGGCGCCTCGCCGATCGCCGAGGCCGCAGGCCGCGTGCGCATCGACGAGGACGACAAGTCGAAGCGCATCGTGATCGTGCCCGACGACGGCAGCGAGGAGATCGCCTACCCGGTCCTCCGTCGCTCGACGCTCCTGGTCGCCGACGGCGACCACGTGGAGCAGGGCGAGCAGCTGCAGATCGGTGCCGTCGACCCCAAGGAGGTGCTGCGCGTGCGCGGCATCCGCGAGGTGCAGAAGCACCTCGTGACGGGTGTCCAGGACGTGTACCGCTCGCAGGGCGTGCCGATCCACGACAAGCACATCGAGGTCATCGTCCGTCAGATGCTCCGCAAGGTCACCGTCGTCGACCACGGCGAGACCGACCTGCTGCCGGGCGAGCTCGTCGACCGCATGCGGTACAACGACCTCAACCGTGCGGCGCTGACGTCGGGCAAGAAGACGGCGTCCGCTCGCCAGGAGGTCATGGGCATCACGAAGGCGTCGCTCGCGACGGAGTCGTGGCTGTCCGCGGCCTCGTTCCAGGAGACGACGAAGGTGCTCACGGAGGCGGCGCTCAACGGCCGCACCGACTCCCTCGTCGGCCTCAAGGAGAACGTCATCATCGGCAAGCTCATCCCGGCGGGTACCGGTCTGCACCGGTACCGCGACGTCGAGGTGGAGGCGACCGAGGAGGCCAAGGCGGAGCGCTACCCGAACCGACTGTTCGGCGACTCGTCGTCGTTCGGCGACGGCGACCTGGACTTCGTCGACTTCGACTCGTTCACGTCGGGCGACTCGTTCGGCGACGAGCCGGGCGTCTACCGCTGATCGACCGATCGATCCATCCCGAGGGGGCCGTGCCGCGAGGCACGGCCCCTTCGGCGTTCGCCCTTCGAGACGGCTGCTCGCTCCGCTCGCGGCCTCCTCAGGGAGCGGGTGGGGGAGGCTGCCCACCCCCGGTCCCCGAGGTGCGAGCGGAGCCACCCCGGTCCCCGAACTGCGAGCGGAGCCCTCCCGGTCCCTGAGGTGCGAGCGGAGCCCCCCGGTCCCTGAGGTGCGAGCGGAGCCCCCCCTCGGCCCCTGAGGTGCGAGCGGAGCGAGCCTCGAAGGGCTGCCCACCCCCGGTCGCCGAGGTGCGAGCGGAGCGACCCCCGGCCCCTGAGGTGCGAGCGGAGCGAGCCTCGAAGGGCTGCCCACCCCCGGTCGCCGAGGTGCGAGCGGAGCCAACCCCGGTCCCTGAGGTGCGAGCCGTGCGAGCCTCGAGGGGCTCCCCACCTCCGGTCCCTGAGGTGCGAGCGGAGCGAGCCTCGAAGGGCTGCCTCGCCCGCCGCCCCGCGTGCCTCCCGGGGTCCGTGTCACCCGCTGCCTAGACTCGGCCACCAGCGCAGCATGCTGCGCTGACGAGCGAGGAGCGATGGATGAGCGACACGACGAACCGCGACGGCTGGCCCGGCGACGCCGAGGGCTCGCAGCCGCGGCAGCCCGCCGACGACGCCTCGACGTCGGTGTCCGACCACGACGCGCACCAGGGGCTCGTGGACGACGGCGAGACGCCGACGCAGCAGATGCCCGTGCAGTCCGATGCGCCGACGCAGCAGCTGCCGTCGCAGGGCGACGCCCCGGCGCAGGCGGCCCAGCCCGTCGACGAGGCCGACGACTGGCAGCGCTCCTGGGATGACGCGGGCGGCGGCGACATCGAGCCGACGGTCATCGCGCCGTCGACGCTGCGCGGTCCGTCGCACGACCCGGACCATGCGCACGACGCCGGACACGGGCACGACGCCGGGCACGCGCACGACGCCGGGCACGGGCACGACGCCGAGCACGACGGAGGCCACGGGCACGACGCCCCGGTCGCTGCCGAGCACGACGCCGAGGCCGAGCGGTCGTCGATCGAGCGCGCCCCCGACGAGCCCGTCGAGCACTCCTCCGAGGTCACGCACCCGGATCCGGCCGCCGAGGACGCCCTCGCGTCGTCGCGCACCGTCGAGACGGGCGAGTCGAACGATCCGCCGGAGCTCGTCGAGCCTCGTCGCCCGAGCCTGAGCCTGCGCGGCGACCAGCGGCCCGACCTCGCCGACACGGCCCCGTTCGCGGGCCTCGCCGGCGTCGGCGCGCTCGCCGGGGCAGGTGCCGTCGGCGCGGCGTCGACGCCCGCAGCGGCCTCGACCCCCGCCGAGTCGTCGGCGGCCGCCGAGACGACCACGACCTCCGACCGCGACCGCGAGCCCGCGCCGACGCAGGCGATGCCCGTGACGCGCGACGACGAGCCGCGCTTCGAGGTCGACGAGCCCGCCGTCGCCCCCGCGACCGCGTCGACGACGACGACGACCGAGCAGCCCGCCGAGCAGCGCACGGAGCGCCTCGGGTCGATCTCGGTCGACGACGAGACGGCGCGCGCCGCCGCGACCGGCACGCCGATCGTGCTCGTCGAGAGCGCGACGCCGCCGCGGAAGAAGGGCGCCCGCGGCGTCGGCTTCCTCGTCGTGCTGCTGTCGACGCTCATCTTCGGAGCGCTGCTCGCCGCCGCCTTCCTCGCCGTCGAGTTCCTCTTCGACCGCGACTTCGTGCTCGACGACTTCCTGCAGACCGTGTGGCTGCGCCCGTCGTGGCTGCTGCCGGTCGCGGTCTTCTTCGTCGCCTACTGGCTGACGACGATCATCGTGAACCGCGCCGGCTGGTGGGCGCACGTGCTCGGCGGCTTCATCCTCGCCCTGCTCGCGTACGCCGCGCACGTCGTCGGCGCGTTCCTCGAGACGCAGTCGAACCCGTGGGACGTCACGGCGGTCACGACGATCGGCCTGTCGGACCTCGGGCAGCTGCTGCTCGCGCCGGCGGCGATCGTCACGTTCGTGCTCGCACGCGAGGTGCCGATCTGGTTCGGCGGCATCGTCGCCCGCCGCGGTCGTCGCGCGAAGGCGAAGAACGCCGCGGCGCTCGAGGAGTACGAGACCGAGCAGTCGCGCCGCCTCGAGGAGTACGAGGCCACGCGCGCCTGACCTCGCGTCCGCATCGCCGGCACCCCCTGAGCAGAGGATCGCTCAGGGGGTGCTCAGCGCTTCGGGGGCCGCGTAGGGCATGATCGGTGCGTCGGGCCGAGAGGTGAGGGTGCCGTGGGCGTGCTGCGCTGGATGAAGCGTCGTCGGAGGACGACCGCGTCCGTCGCCGTCGTGTCCGCCGCCGCGATCGCGCTCGGGGTGCTGGCCTTCACGTACGAGGGCTTCACGCAGACGGACGTCGATCTGCATGACGGCGGCGTGTGGGTCACGCGCACGTCGGATGCGCAGGTCGGGCATCTGAACGTGCAGGCGCAGGAGCTCGACGGCGGGTTCTTCGTGCCGTCCGGCTCGACGACGTTCGACGTGCTGCAGGATGGCGACGCCGTCTTCGTCCGCGACGGCGACGGCGCGCTCATCCAGGTCGACCCCGCATCCATGACGCTGGGTGCGACCGTGCCGCTCCATCCCGACACGCAGGTGCAGCAGCGCGGCGGCACCGCCGCGATCCTGTCGCCCGAGGGCGAGCTGTGGGCGCTGCCGGTCGCCGAGGTCGGCGGCTTCGACGCCGAGGCGCTCGAGCCGCTCGCCGAGCTGGGCGACGGCGCGGCCCTCGCGGTCGGGCTCGACGGCAGCGTCGCCGTGGCCTCGCCGGGCGAGGGCGCCGTCGTGCGCTGGTCCCTCGATGACGACGGCACCTTCGTCGAGACGTCGCGCGAGCCCCGCGAGGGCCTGGCCGACGTCGACGACGTGTCGGTGACGCTCGTGGGCGAGCAGGCCGTCGCGCTGGGCGGCGAGCGCCTCTTCCTGCCCGGTCGCACCGTCGACGTGCCTGAGGATGCGGTGCTGCAGCAGGTGGGTGACGAGGCGTCGTCGGTGATGCTGGCGACGAGC